>CAWCHF010000001.1:0-741873 GCA_963795265.1 uncultured Actinomycetota bacterium
TGGCAGCTCCTTCGTCTTCTAGTGTTCTAGAAGACTATCGTGTCACACGTCCTTCTCGTAACTGTTTCCGGCACCGTTCCCTCCGGCGGGTGGGCAGGCTGGGAAGGCCTCCCCTTTTGCAAGCCCCGGCCGCGGCCATAGGTTGGCCTCGGCGATCACGGCGGTTCTGTCGTGCAGCGGTTCATCGAGTTGACCGCAGCGGCGGCGCAAGGCGGCGCCGGAGCGGGGCACTTCGATGACATCTGGTTACAAGGCCCGGGGCGTGCTGGGCGCGGTGTCCGTCTTGGCGCTGCTGGCTGCCGGAGGACTGGCGTCGCCTGACGCGGTGGCGCAGGCAGCAGCGGCAGGCCTAATCTCAACGGTTGCCGGCGGGATCGGCGGGCCCGGACCGGGCGTCAAGGTCGCTCTCAATCCGTGCGGCGTAAAGTTCGCGCGCGGTTCGCTGTACATCGGGGCAGGCGGGGTGCGCAAACTTGACCCGCGCACCGGCTGGCTGACTACTCCCCTCCGGCAGGGTATCGGCGCAAGCGGCGACTTCAGCGTGTGCGCGCTGACCGTCGATTCTGCCGGGAACGTGCTCGTGGCCAATGCCCTCACGGTCAGGGTGCTGGCGCATCGCAGCGGGCGCTTCTACGGCCGCAAGATGACCGCCGGGCACATCTATGTGCTCCTCCACCGCGGCGCCGGGGGTATTGACCTTGACCACGCCGGGAACGTGATCCTCGCCGACGAGGGCAGCCCGCCGAATCGCGGCGGCGAGCCGTCGGGTGCGCAGGTTCAGGTGCTGGCGGAACGCACCGGGAAGTTCTACGGCCTGCGCATGATCGCAGGACGGACCTACACGGTCGCGGGTACTGACGCGCCGTTGCCGGGCAGCCGCAGCCTGGCCACCAGGGCGTGGCTCGGCATGAGTATCGGGACGGTACGCACGGATCGTCTCGGCAACCTGGTGATACCCGATAGCGGCACGCTCGGCTTGCCCGCTCCCATTCCGCTGCTGGCGTCGTCGGTGCGCGTGGTCGCGGAACGGACCGGGCGGATGTACGGCCGGAAGATGACCGCCGGGCATATCTATACGATCGCCGGTAACGGGAAGTTTGGCGGCGCCGGTGACGGCGGACTCGCCACCAAGACGGCGCTGCGCTGCGCCGCCGGAACGGCGCTCGATCATGCGGGGAACGTAGTGGTCGCCGACTGCCGCCGCCTGTGGGTGGTGGCGGAGCACACCGCCCGCTTCTATGGGCGCCTGATGACTGCTGGCCACATTTACTCGATCGCCGGACATGGCGCCCGCGGCTACTCCGGCGACGGGGGGCCAGCGAGCCGCGCCAGGGTCACGGCCACCGCAGTGACGGTGGACAGCTTCGGCGACGTGGTGTTCGCCGCTACTTCGAGGGTCCGGGTCGTGGCGGCGCGGACCGGCCACTTCTACGGCCGGGAAATGCGGGCAGGCGACATCTACACCGTGGCCGGCAACGGCACCGCCTCCGCCGGCGACGGCGGGCCGGCGAGGAAGGCCCAGTTCAGCGCGCGCGGACTGGCGGAAGGCCGCGCGGGCAACCTGCTGATTGTGGACAGCGCATCGCTGGTGCGACTGACGGCGGCCGCGTCAGGCACGTTCTTCGGCCAGAAGATGACCAGGGGCGACATCTACACAATCGCCGGCGACGGGCAGTCTGGGTACTCGCGCGATGGCGGGCCTGCCACGAAGGCTGCCCTGGACCTGGCGGGCGCGGTCACCGACCGCGCGGGGAATGCGCTGCTGGCCGACGGTGATCGGGTACGCGTGGTGGCGGCCCGGTCGGGCCGGTTCTACGGGCAGCCGATGATTGTCGGGCACATCTATACCATCGCCGGCGACGGGCAGACCGGAGCGTCCGGCAACGGCAAGCCAGCCCGACAGTCCCCGCTGAACGTCCTGCGTGCGGTGGCGATCGACCATGCCGGGAACGTGCTCGTTGCCGACAGGCTGCAGAACGACTACCGGCTGATCCCGGATCAGCTGCAGGTGGTGGCCGCGGTGTCCGGCACGTTCTACGGGCTGAAGATGACCGCGGGGGACATCTACACCATCGCTGGCGACGGTCAGTTTCAGTACTCAGGTGATGGCGGTCCGGCCACCGCGGCGGCGATAAGCCCGCTGTCGCTGGCCGTGGACCGGGCCGGCAATGTGCTGATAGGCGAGTGGTTCAATAACCGCGTACGGCTGGTCGCCGCGCGCAGTGGCACGTTCTACGGGCAGCCGATGACCGCGGGGGATATCTACACCATCGCCGGCAACGGGCTGGGCGGGTTCTCCGGTGATGGCGGTCCGGCGACCAGCGCGTCCCTGTTCGGGCCGGGTTCGATGGTCGTGGACAGGGCCGGGAACGTGCTCATTACCGACTCGTTCACCTCCCGGGTGCGCGCGGTGCCCACCGTGACCGGCTCGTTCTACGGCGTGCCGATGACCGCGGGGGACATCTACACCATCGCGGGCGACGGGAAGCAGGGCAGCTCCGGTGACGGCGGGCAGGCCGTCCGCGCCAGCATGGACACCGTGGACGGCATTGCCTTGGGTCCGGCAGGCAACGTTCTTATCGCCAACGGCAGCCTGGTGCGTTCGGTAACTCCCTGACCTGCGCCAAACCCGAGCTCTCAATCGCAGCTAACGTGGTTCCAGGCGCTGCCGCAGGTCTATCAAGACAGCGTTTCGACGTGGGCGGTGAACTCTCCGCCAGCATCGCCCGTGTTGACGACATGGCCGGGCTCCAGCAGGAGCACAGCCGTCTCCGTATCGGCGCGCGGGCAGTGCTCGGCGCCCCGCGGCACGACGAAAAGATCGCGCGGCCCGAGGACCACGTTGCGGTCACGCATCTGGATGGTGAGCTCGCCGCTCAGTACGAGGAATAGCTCATCGGTTTCGTCGTGCTTGTGCCAGGTGAAGTCGCCTTGCACCTTTACGATCCGCACGTCGTAGTCATTGATCTGGGCAATCTTCTTCGGCGACCAGTGCTCAGCAAACCGGGCCAGCATGACATCAACGTTCACCGGGTCCATGCCTGCCATCGTGACACGCAGGCAGCGGGCCAGACATCCTTTTTTGCCGCCGACGCCGTCGCAGGGCACGCGGGCCGGACCCGGTGGCCCGGTTTTAATTCCGGCTGGCTGTCTATCTGGGCGGCACCGGATCGTTGCATAGGCGACCGGCCACAAGGAAGCCGGTGCCAGAGGCCGTAAAGAGGCTCAGCTACCAAGGAGGACCAAATGAACCCGTGGACCGCGCAGTCCGTCGCCGCAGAGCACAACAGGGACCTGCGCCGGCAGGCCGCCGCCAGTCGGCTGGCCCGGCACGCCCAGGCCGTTTCGCAGGCCCGGCCGCGGTGGCAGTTCATCGCCGTCGGCAGGACCGCGAACCCGCGGCCCGCATAACCCGTGAACCCTGGCTCGCAAAGCCAGTGAGCCTGCGGTCGGAGAACGCGCCAGCCCTGCCAGCTAACGGCCCCACTACCGGCAGTTGGCACCGTCAGCCAACACCCACCCAGCCCGACCCCGGCGAAGGAGACCAGACAATGACTTCGTACAACTCCTACCAGCTCTACCAGATCGAACGGCCCAAGAGCACTGCCGAGATGCGCCGCGCCGATGCCCAGGCCGGGCTTGTCGCGGCGACCATCGCCGACCTGCTGCACGCGGTTGCGCGGCCCGTCCGAACGACCCGTAAGCTGCGGCCGGTCGCCGGCCGGGCCAGCGCATCCTGCACCGGGATCCCGTGAGACGTCTCAGCAACCACGGCCGCCCTGCCCCAGCGGGCTAATCCCAGATCAAAGCTCGTGGCAACGCCCGCATATGCCGCGCGGGCAGTGGGCGGCGACCTTGCCGAGGGGTCAGCTTACTTGGAGCCGTTCGAGGGGCTGGCCGGTAATGTCGGCGATAGTCTCGAAGTCCTTGTCCAGGTGCAAGACTGTCAGTCCCGCGAGCTCGGCCGTCGCGGCGATGATCAGGTCGGGGATGGACGGAGCGCGGTGCTGGCCGCGGTCAGCCAGCAGCGTAAGCACTTCGACGGCGCGGTCCTCGACCGCCGGAGTCAGATACTCCACGGGCATCGCCGCCAGGGGTGGTTGCCGCAGGCCCGCACGCATTTCCTGGCCAGATCGAGCGGAGTAGCCGACTTCCAGCCGGGTGACTGTCGTGATCCGGATCATGCCGCGCCCGATCCTCTGGGCCCATTCTGCTGCGTCTGCGCTGGCGGCCAGGCGAACCAGGGCCGACTTGTCGATGAGCCAGGTCGTCACTGCCAGGCGCCGGACATCACATCGGGGTCGGCCAAGTCGCCGAACACATCGGTGAATCGGGCTAGGTCCCCGGCGGTCACCGGTGATCCAGGGGCAGACGCATCCTGTGCGAGGCGGCGGCGCACGTATTCACTGCGGGAGAGGCCCAGACGCCGAGCGCGGGCATCGACAGCGGCGATCACGTCGTCAGGCACGTCACGGATCAGCACGTCGGTCATGCAAGCCTCCTGTGATATCCAATCATAGCATCCCGTCGACGCCGAGGCTGTGCGGCGCATGCCGGGGCCGGATGCAAGAGATCCGCGGTTCAAGCCGATGTGCTCCGCGACGCATCGACGGACGACTGGCGGCGAAACCGGGTGGCGCGGGCCGGGGCGGCCATGAGAGGGTCGCCAGATGGCAACGGACCGGGCGCGACCCGCGCAGGACGCGGGCGAGCGCGAGATGCTGACTGGCTGGCTGGAGCATCATCGGGGGATCCTGATCTGGAAGTGCGCGGACCTGACTGCCGAGCAACTCCGGCGGCGCGCAGTTCCGCCGTCCAGCATGTCCCTGCTGGGGCTGGTCCGGCACATGGCCGAGGTGGAGCGCGGCTGGTTCCGGCAGGTGTTCCTCGGCGAGGACGTGCTGATCTGTACGACAGGTCCGCCGATGAGGACGCGGACTTCAACGACGTCGACCAGGCGGACCCGGCCGAGGCGTTCAGCGCGTTCGACCGGGAGTGCGCCGTGTCGCGGCAGGTGCTCGCCCAAGCCCCGAGCCTAGACGTTCTCAGCAAGCAGGCGTCTGATCGCACGGGCCAGCCCTGGTCACTGCGCTGGATCGTCACCCACATAATCGAGGAGTACGCGCGCCACAACGGCCACGCCGACCTGCTCCGCGAGCGCGTCGACGGCAGCACCGGCTACTACTAAGCGGCCAGGCTCAGGGAAGCTGATTCGCCCGGCATGCCGGGCTACGGGGCCGGTTGTCCTAGGACTGGTAGGAGGTCGGTGCGTCCTGCGGCTTGTGCCGGTCCCAGCCGTGGAAGTTCGTGTAGTCGCAGGCGTCCCAGGCCTGGCGCAGTCCCGGCGTGCTGAGGTCCCAGTCCGGGCGGGTCTCGGCGGTGGCCGCACGCAGGTCGTGCCACAGGTCGACGAACGACGGGCGGCCCCAGAACCAGTAGCCGTTGTAGAGGCTGTGGATGACCAGCCCCGGCTTGAGCACCAGGGTGTGCGGGATCATCGGGTTGTGCTCGGGGTCGGTGTACTCCTGGATATCCAGGTCTTTCTGGACAATCCGGCCGGGGTCGGACAGGAACGGCCATTGGGCGCCGACCGAGGCGCGGAATTCCTGCAGCGTGTGGTGGTCGTCGGTGGCGATCGTGGCCACCTGCGTGTAGGCCACCGCGATCTTCGCGTACTGGCCGGCTAGATCCAGGTGCTGCTGGTGCTCTTTGGGGCAGTAGTTACCGCGGGCGAGGGTGAGGATCAGCGGGTCGCGGCCCTGGATCTCGCTGAGCGTGCGGATGGTGCCGGTGTGGTCGGGCAGGGCGTAATCGGGGAAGGTGCCGCCGGGGACGATGTCGGAACGCACGCGATGACCGCCTTTCCTCTGGTGTCGCGGGCGCGACCTGGACGGTGCCCGGGCCGGCTCGCCTCACCACCTGGACCTGGCCATGCCAGGAAGCACCCAGTGTGCCTCCCGGGTAGCCGTGCCCGCCGGCGCTCATGCCCACACGTCCGAGGCGCCACGAAGCCACCAGCGCCACGGCGGCCCCGCCCCAGCTTGAGGAACCAGGCCAAGGGGTATCAGGTGGCTGGGCCGAAGCGCGAGAGGAGCCGACGTCGTGGATCTCAAACTCGAGGTGGTGGTGCTGCCCGTCGCTGATGTCGAGCGGGCGAAGGACTTCTACGGAGGTCTCGGCTGGCGGCTCGACGCCGACTTGCCGGCCGATAACGGCTTCCGGGTCGTCCAGTTCACGCCGCCAGGCTCGGATTGCTCGATTCAGTTCGGCACGAAGATAACCTCGGCCGCACCCGGCTCGGCCCAGGCCACGTACCTGGTCGTTTCCGATATCGAGGCTGCGCGCGACGAACTGGCCTCCCGCGGCGCCGAGATCAGCGAGGTGTTTCATGCCGGGACGCCCGGTGCCCAGTTCCAGCCCGACGTGACAAGCGGCCAGGTCAGCGGACTCGCGCCGGATCACGGGACCTACCGCTCCTTCGCCACTTTCACTGATCCGGACGGTAACAGCTGGCTGCTGCAGGAGGTCACTTCGCGACTGCCCGGCCGGGTAGACGCTGATGAGACGGCCTTCGCGTCCGCAGCGGACCTGGCGAGCGCGATGCGTCGCGCCGAGGCAGCGCACGGCGAGCATGAGAAGCGCATCGGCGCGGCAGACCCGGACTGGCCTGCCTGGTACGCCGCGTTCATGGTGGCGGAGCAGGCCGGGACGGAGCTGCCGACATGAGCACCTATGACGTCATCGTGTTCGGCGGCGGGGCACCAGGCGAGCATTGCGCCGCGGCGCTGGCCGCGCGCGGGCTGCATGTCGCCGTCGTCGAGCGCGAGCTGGTCGGCGGCGAGTGCTCCTACTGGGCCTGTATCCCGTCGAAGTCGCTGCTGCGGCCTGGCGAGGCGGTGCACGGCGCGCGTGCAGCCGCCGCGAGCGCGCAGGTCGACGTCGCGGCCGCGCTGGCCTGGCGGGATTTCATGGTGTCAAACTATTCGGACGCCGGCCAGCAGCGCTGGCTCACCGACCGGGGCATCGACCTGCTGCGCGGCACTGGCCGGCTGGCCGGCCCGGGCGTGATCGAGGTCGACGGCGTCGCTCACAGCGCGGATCACATCGTCATCGCGACCGGCGCTGCGCCGGCGGTGCCGGGGATTCCCGGACTCCGCGAGCTTGACGGCGTCTGGGGCACCCGCGAGGCGACGAGCATGAAGGCCGTCCCGCGGCGTCTGCTGGTGCTGGGCGGCGGACCCGCCGGCGTCGAGCTGGCCCAGGTGGTGCGCCGTCTCGGCGGCCAGTCGGTGATCATCGAGGGCGCAGATCGTCTGCTGGCTCGCGAGCCGGCGGCGCTGGGGGAGGCGCTCGGCAAGGCTCTGGGCCGGGAGGGATCGAGCTGGTACTTGGCAAGCAAGCCACCGCCGCCGCGCGTGACGGTGACGACTACGTCCTGCACCTCAGTGACGGTACGCAGATGCGGGGCGACCGGCTGCTGGTGGCGACCGGCCGGCGCCCGCGAGTCGACGGCATCGGCCTGGAAACGGTGGGCGTCGAGCCAGGGCCGCACGGCATCCGGGTTGACGAGTACCTGCGCGCGGGCGAGCGGCTGTGGGCCATCGGCGACGTCAACGGCATCTGGCCGCTCACCCACGTCGGCGAGTACGAGGGCGACGTCGTCGCGGCGAACATCGCAGGCGACATGCGCCCGGCGAACTACGAGGCCGTTCCCCGGGTCACCTATACCGATCCGCAAGCCGCGTCGGTGGGGACTGCCGACGCGGCATACAGCGCCACCGCGCCGCTGTCAGAGGAGCCGAAGGCCAGCACTTACAGTCACGACTACGCCGAATCCAACGGCTTCCTGACACTGCTCAGCGACGGCCGCCGGCTGACCGGCGCGTATGCGCTCGGACCCGAGGCCGGCGAGTGGATGCAGCAGGCCACGCTCGCCATCCGCGCGCACGTCCCGCTCGAGGTCCTGACCGACACGATCCAGCCGTTCCCCAGCTTCTCCGGCATCTACAACGCGGCACTGAAGGCGCTCTGCATGCAGATCGCGGACATGCCGCCACCAGCCCGGCCAATGGCCGCCCAGACCGCGAACCTGTCCGGACGAGCGGAGGAACCGTAACCAGGGTCCGGCGAAGTCGGGTTAGCTACGCTGGACGCCAGCCGGGACGCGCGTGAGGCGGTGCCGGCCAAAATCGGGCCAGTCCGGCGAACGGCCGGTACGGGCATCCTGGATGAGTTCCTCAAAGTTGACAGCGAGCAGGATGGCGCCGTCGATCAGCAGATCACGCTCGGCGTCCGAGATCTCGCCACGTGCAGCCCGGGCGCGGAACTCGGCGCAGGTATGCTCTAGCGCCTCATCGACCATGAACATCGTCCCCACCTCCTGAGCACCAGGCCTACCCGCCGTCGACAGGCCATGACAGGGGCATTGGTCCCGGGCGGCTGTCGCGCTCCCATGCGCAAGCGGCGCAGTCGGGGTTGGCCCTGATGCCTGACGCCGCCAGAACCAGGGTTCAGCCGGGGTTCATCCGGATCGACCCGGCGTCCCCGGCGGGACAGTCTTGGAATCGGCGGCCGCCGCACCTACGGCCGCTGACACGACCGCTACCAGTCCATCGTTAACGGAGACCGATCAACATGCTCTGGATCATTGGCCTAGCTCTCATCGCCATCGTGGCACTGACCGTCCTTAGCTTCGCGCTGCACCTCCTGCTCTCACCATGGCTGCTGGTGGTGGCCGTCGTCCTCCTGGCCTGGATCAAGCTCCGCCCTCGCCGCTCCCACCGGTAACCCGTGCCAGGGCGGGTCAGCCGGCTGGTGGTTGCTCATGGCTGTCGGGCACACTTCCCACATCCGCCGGCCAGACGAGGAGCCCTGCATGAACCGGGAAGAGAGACGGCAGTTCGTCCACGACCACCGCACGTGCATCTTCGGCTATTCCCGCCAGGAGCACGGTCCGGCCATGACGGTTGTCTACTACGTGGTCTCCGGCGATGAGCTGCTCGTTTCCACGATGGCCGCCCGCGGGAAGGCGAAGGCGGTCGCCCGCGACGCACGGGTCAGCCTGTGCGTCCTGGATGAGAACTGGCCGCTGAGCTACCTCCAGGTCTACGGCCATGGGGTTGTTGACAGGGATCCCGGCCTGGCCGCGGACGTACTCGCCAGCGTCGTCGGCCTGATGGCTGGCGAGCAGATACCCGAGAGCCGCCGTCTGCAGATTGCCCAGATGGCCCAAGATGAAGACCGGGTCGTGATCCGGGTGCGACCATATGCCACGTTCGAAACGCCGCCGCGCCACGTCTACAAGATGTCGGATATTGACACGCTGACGCATTCCACCAGCGCCTCCCTGCCGTGGTGAGCAGCGCCCGCCGGTGACTAGCAGGACCCCGAGGTGGTGGTGGCAAGCCGATCCGGAGCGCAGGGTCGCGTGCGGCCCGAGCACCGGCCAGCTGGACCGCGGCCCGGCTCGCGAGGCCAGGTCTTGGGGGCACCGGCCGGACGTTCTGAGGTTGCTAGGCGGTCGTCCTGGCCCAGTGGATGTGCGCTCACGGCCGGTGCCTTGCCTGGATCGTCGCCCGGCTTGAGCTGACTGTCAAGGCCGGTTTTCGTGCGCTCGCTAGCCGTGCACCTGCGGCACAGTTGAGGTCCGGCAGGCTCGCGCAGTTCAGCCCGGCAGGCAGGGTTCCGGTGACGCCCTTGGAGGCGCCCGCCCGATCTCGCGAGGCATGTTCGAGATGCGCACCTGCTCGAGTACTCGCGGCCAGTCTGCAGCGCCCGGGCAAGCTGCGCGGGAGGCCAGCGCCGCGGCTGCGGCCGGCCTCGCTGGCCGAGGCCGGTCAGGTGGACGGGGTGTGGGACGTCCCTTGGATGCAATGGGTCGCTGCTGCTATATCGGGCAGCCCGGCCGTCCTTGAATGCAGCCACGCACCCGCCAGGCGACGAGCGCAGGCCGGGACTGGACCTTAGGTCTCTGCGCCGGCATGCCAAGTCGGGCCCCGCTAGAGTGGCACGCAGATGCGGGCACCATATGTTTGCTTTCTGTCCGCTCCTCGTTTACCTCGCGTGTGTCCGTCGGTGCCATCGGCACGGACAGACTGTAGTGGCGCACCACAAGATGGGGGCTGCCGGTGTTTGCGAGCTGACCGGTTCGGGCAGCGGTTAGCACATCAGGTCGAAAGAAATACAAACCATAACTTTATAAGGGAGATCCAGCTATGCCCTTTCGACGCAGACAGGTCACTACGACGGGGTTCGCCGCTGTCGCCATAGCTCTGCTCCTTGCCGCGTGCTCATCGAGTCCGTCGAGTTCCTCGCCGCCGAGTGGCGGGTCCTCGTCAGGTAGCAGCCTGTCGGGTACGCTCAACGGGAGCGGCTCGACGCTCCAGCTCACCTACCAGCAGGCAGCCATTCAGGCCTTCAAGTCGGTCCAGTCCGGCATAACGGTCAACTACGGCGCTGGCGGTTCGGGCAAGGGCCGCGCGGACCTGGCCTCGGGGGTTGTCAACTACGCGGCCTCGGACTCGCCCATCCCGGCCGCCGATGAGTCGCTCTTCAAGGGCAAGACAGTGCTCTATTTCCCCGACGTGATCGCGCCGGTCACGGTGTCGTACAACCTGCCGACCGTCAGCAAGCTCCAACTGTCGGCGCCGGTCATTGCGGGCATCTTCCAGGGCAAGATCAAGACCTGGAACAACTCAGCGATCGCGGCCGATAACCCAGGAACCAAACTGCCCAGCACCACGATCACCATCGCCGTCCGTTCGGACTCCTCGGGCACCACCCAGAACTTCAGTCAGTTCCTGGTCGATGCGACCGGAGATGGCTGGACGCTCGGCACCAGCTCGACCATCAACTGGCCTTCCGCTGCCCACGCCGCTAGCGGCAATGGCGGGGTCGCACAGGTCATTAAGTCCACCCCCGGGGCGATCGGATACGTGGACTACGCTGACGCCAAGGCTAGTGCGCTGGTCTTCGCTGCAATCAAGAACAAGGCCGGCGACTACGTCGTGCCGTCCGTGTCGGCGGCCGCCGCAGCCGCCAGCCAGGTCACTCCTAAGCCCGACCTGACGTTCAGCGCGATCTGGGCGCCAGGCGCCACCTCGTACCCGATCACAGCTCAATCGTGGGTTCTGGTTTACCAGAAGCAGCCGAACGCGAACGATGCAAAGATGCTCCAGGCATGGGTCGGCTACCTGATCGGAGATGGCCAGAAGCTGCTCCCCGGTCTGGGCTTCGCGGCGGTACCCGCGAGTATCGAGCAGATGGCCAAGGCGCAGCTCAGCAAGATCAGTGGTTAGCGTTGGGTGCTGTCATGAAAGCTGATCCGATCGGTACGTGGTGGTGAACACAGTGGCGTCGGCGGGTCCAGCCGGATCCGCCGATGCCCTGTCTGAGCGGCGGCCGCTCGGGGACCGCGGGTTCCAGGTCCTCGCGCTAGCGGCTGGCTTGCTCGTCCTGGTGATCCTGGTACTGATCGCGGTTTCGACCAGCCAGCAGGCGTCGTCATGGTTCAGTACCGAAGGCCTCAAGATCTTTACGAACACCTGGGACCCCTCGGCCAACAAGTTCGGCGCGCTCGCCTTCATTTACGGCACGGCGGTCACGGGCATTATCGCGCTCGTGCTTGCCGTCCCGGTTAGCCTGGGCATCGCATTGCTCCTGACCGAAGTCGTGCCCTACCGGTGGTCACGGCCGATCGTGTACGTGATTGATCTGCTCGCGGTGGTGCCGTCGGTGGTCTGGGGCCTGTGGGGGATCCTGGTATTCGCACCCTGGCTCCAGGGCATCTACGCCTCGATAGGCTCGGGCGTTAAGGGCGTGCCGGTGCTCGGCTCACTGTTCGGGCCGCCGACGAGCGGGGCGTCGTTCTTTACCACAGGGATCATCCTGGCTTTCATGATCACGCCGATCGTGACCTCGCTGTCGCGCGAGGTCATCGCGACTGTGCCGGCCGCCGACAGGGAAGGCGCGTACGCGCTGGGCGCCACCAGACTGGAGATGATCCGCGGTGTCGTCTGGCCGCACAGCCAGGGTGGTGTCGTCGGGGCCGTGCTGCTCGGGCTTGGCCGTGCGATGGGCGAGACGATCGCGGCAGCGCTGGTCATCGGCTCATCGCCAACGATCACGTCGCACTTGTTCGCTACCGGCTACAACATGCCGTCGGTGATCGCGAACCAATTCGGCGAAGCCTCGGGCGTGTTCAAATCCGGGCTGATGGGGATCGGCGTGCTCCTGTTCGTCTTTACGATCATCATCAACGTGATTGCCCGCGGCGTGGTCGCGCGCAATGCCCGCCGGATTGGTGGTGCCTGATGGCTACGTCTATCACTGACCGGCAGGTAGACCTGCGGGAGCCGCAGTCGTGGCGGCGTACAAAGAACCGCATCGCGACCGCCCTGATGGTGGTCTCGTTTGTGTTCGTGATCATCCCGCTGGGATTCGTAGTGTTCACGGTGATCGCGAAGGGCGCCTCGGTCATTAGCTGGTCATTCCTGACCAGTTCGATTCCGGTGAGTGTTGCACCAGCGAGCGAGGGGGGCATCGGGCCGGCGGTAGTCGGTACTCTCTTGATCACGGGACTGGCCACCCTCATGGCGGTGCCGCTCGGCATACTGGGCGCGATCTACCTCAACGAGTACGGCGGCAAGAACGCGCTTGCGCGGTTCATCGGGTTCATGGCCGACGTCATGACGGGCGTCCCGTCGATCATTATGGGCCTGTTCATCTACGCGATCTGGGTGGTGCGCCTCGGCCCCAGCGGCCTCTCCGGCCTGGCCGGCGCTTTCGCCCTGGGCTGCCTGATGCTCCCGATCGTGATTCGGTCCACCGACGAGATGCTGAAACTGGTGCCGAGTGCGCTCCGCGAAGGGGCCTACGCCCTCGGGGCTACGAAGGCAAGGGTCACCATGACGGTAGTGTTGCCGGCGGCGCTCGGCGGAATCGTCAGCGGCGCGCTGCTCGCCGTCGCCCGCGCCGCTGGTGAGACAGCACCGCTGCTGTTCACGATCTTGACGGTGACCAGCGTGAATTGGAACGTCTTCAGGGGCCCCAACACATCGCTGCCCTCGCAGATCTTCGCCAATGCCACGTCGCCATATGTCGGAGCGCAGGCCCGCGGCTGGGGTGCGGCGCTCACGCTCATCGCGATTGCCTTCATCCTCATGATCGTGGCCCGCTTGGTCACGGCCCGATTCAGCAGATTCTCGCACTAGGAACATCATGGAACAGCCCGAGCAGGACGCCTCCGCCAAGACCGAGTTGCCCCGGATGCCTGCCTTGCACCATGCGCAGCCGTCGGATGCAGCTGTCCCGGAAATGCACGGCTCGACTATCTTCGACATGAAGAACGTCGCGATCTACTACGGCTCCTTCCGCGCGGTCCAGGACGTCTCGTTGGCCATATACGAGAACGAGATCACTGCGTTCATCGGCTCGTCAGGGAGCGGCAAGACCACGGTGCTGCGGGCATTCAACCGCATGAATGATCTCGTGCCCGGTTCCCGGTTGGAAGGTGAGATGTACTACCGCGGGGCATCGCTGTACAGCGGCGATGTCTCCCCGATAGCCGTACGGCGGCGCATCGGCATGGTCTTCCAGAAGCCGAACCCGTTCCCCAAATCAATCTATGACAACGTCGCTTACGGGCCGCGCATCAATGGCGAGCGGAACAAAAGCAAGCTCAACGAGATCGTGGAGCGGTCGCTTCGCCAGGCCGCGCTGTGGGACGAGGTGAAGGGCCGCCTGCGCACTTCGGGTCTGAGCCTGTCCGGCGGGCAGGCTCAGCGGCTGTGCATCGCGCGCACCATTGCAGTCGAGCCAGACGTCGTCCTCATGGACGAGCCTGCCTCGGCGCTCGACCCGATCGCGACCGGCGCCATCGAGGACCTGATGCGGGATCTCAAGTCGAAGTACACCATCGTCATCGTCACGCATAACATGCAGCAGGCCACCCGGGTCAGCGACCGGACCGCTTTCTTCTCTGTACTCACCGACCCCAACAGCGATTTCCGTACCGGCGTGCTCGTCGAGTACGGGAGGACCGAGCAGATCTTCCAGGACCCGCAGGACAGCCGCACCCAGGCCTACGTGACCGGCCGGATGGGCTGAGCAGTGCCGGGAGTCATTGTCGGAGTAGACGAGTCTCATCATTCGCGTCATGCGCTTGCCTGGGCGATGCACGAGGCAGCGCTGCGCAAGGTCCCGCTGACCGTCGTGACCGTTCGCCCCCGCCCAGTTCGCCCGGCAACGGCGGTTTTCTGGGGCTTGCATCAATACGCAGAGAACGACGATGACGACGTACTGACACGGAACGCGGTCCAGGAACTCGTGGACAAAGTGGCGAACGAGACCAGTGCAACGCCGTCCGAGGTCGCCATACGGGTGTCTTCGGGTAATCCGGCGGAAGAACTCGTTAACGCCTCGCGTGACGCTGACATGCTCGTCGTCGGATCCCGCGGCGGCGGCGGATTTAGCAGCCTCATGATGGGTTCTGTGAGCAGCCAGGTTGCGCACCACGCGGTGTGTCCGGTCGTCGTCGTCCCCGAGCGTCTGGCACCATGACGGGCCTGCCGCTCACAAGTCGTGAGACCCCGCAAGATAGACCACTCGGCGGGCGATGTTGACGGCGTGGTCGGCCAGCCGCTCGTAGAAGTGCCCCACCAGCGTCATCTCCATCGCCACTGGTAGTGCCGTTCCTCCCGAGGCGAGCTCGGCTATAAAGCTGGTGTAAAGCTCGTCCATCTCGTTGTCACGTTCATCCAGCGCGGCCGCGGCGGAACGGTCCCGCTGGTACCAGGAATCTGCTGCCTGCCGCCACATCTCCGATACGAGGTTTCCCATCCGCTCGACGAGTCCTCGGCTGCGCGCCGAGAGGTCCTCGCTGAGAATGTGGTTGGCCCGAGATGCGATCTGCATGACCAGATCGTGGGAACGCTCAAGCTCGGGCACGATGCGCAGCACGGAAAGCAGAAAGCGGAGGTCTGAAGCGACGGGCGCCTGCAGCACGATCTCGCGGTTGGCCAGATCCTCGATCTCCAGGTAGAGGGCATCGATGGCCCGCTCCCGCTCGGTAAGTACCTGAATCACTTCGTTGTTGCCGCTTAGCAGGGCGTGGGTCGCGCCGGGCAGGTCCTCAGCAACCATGGCGAACAGTTCGATGACCTTGACTTCGATCGTCTCTAGCGCCCGCTGAAACTCCTGCCGGTGCTCGACCATGTTTCATTAAAACCCACCAGGCGCCGTGCCGGCGCGCAGGCCGGCGCAATGTAGCGGATGGCTCGCGGGCTCGCGGCTGCGACAAGGGCGGTGAACAGGCTCCGGTCGTCGCCGGCTTCGGGGTGCCATTGCACGGCCAGCATGAACGGCCCGCCTGGCCCGTGCCCGCCGGACTGGAACTCGACGGCTTCGACAATGCCGTCGTCGGCCCAGGCGGTGGCAGCCAGCCCGGGTCCGAGCCGGTCAATCGCCTGGTGGTGATGGGTCGGCACGGCCGCCTCGGTCCGGCCGAGCACAGCGGCCAGCTGAGCGCCGGGTGCGACGCTCACCTTGTGGGTGCCGTACCCGCTGGCCTCCGGTGAGTGGCCGTCGTGTCCGACCAGCTCGGGCAGGTGCTGGTGCAGCGTGCCGCCGAGCGCGACGTTGATGACCTGCAGCCCGCGGCAGATGCCGAGCAGCGGCAGCCCCGCTGCCAGCGCCGCCCGGCACAATTCCAGTTCGGCTTCGTCCCGGGCCGGATTAGCAGGACCGCACGCTGCCACGCGAGCCGCGCCGTACAGGGCCGGATCCACGTCGCCGCCGCCCGACAGCACCAGGCCGTCGATTCTCGGCAGCAGGCCGGCCACGCCTTCGACCGGCGGAAGCAAGATCGGCAAACCACCTGCCAGCATCACCATGTCGGCGTACCGGCGCGGCAGCAGGATCGCGGGCAGGTCCCAGGCGCCCCAGCGCGCTTGCTGGGCGTAGCAGCTGATCCCGATGACCGGACGCGCATTCATGGCGGCAGAAGTCACGGCTACAACGGTGTCACATATGCGCCGGAGATGCCGCCATCGACCAGGAACTGGGACGCGGTGATGAACGAGGAATCGTCGCTGGCCAGGAACGCCACCGCGGCGGCGATCTCAGCTGGCTCGGCGAACCTGCCCATCGGCACGTGCACGAGCCGCCGGGCGGCACGCTCAGGATCGGCGGCGAACAGTTCCTGCAGCAATGGCGTGTTGACCGGGCCGGGGCACAGTGCGTTGACCCGGATGCCCTCGCGGGCGAACTGGACGCCAAGTTCCCGGCTCATGGCCAGCACGCCGCCCTTGGACGCGGTGTAGGAGATCTGCGAGGTGGCCGCGCCGAGCACGGCCACGAACGAGGCCGTGTTGATGATGGAGCCCTTGCCCTGCCGCTGCATGTGCGGCAGGACGTACTTGCAGCACAGGTAGACCGACGTGAGGTTGATCTCCTGGACCCGGCGCCAGGCGTCGATGCCCGTGGTGAGGATCGAGTCGTCATCGGGCGGGGAGATGCCCGCGTTGTTGAAGGCGACGTCGATCCGGCCGAACTGCGCGGCCACGCCGTCGAACAGGTCCCGGACCTGATCCTCGTCAGCCACGTTCGCCGCGACGAAGGTACCGCCGGTCTCGGCGGCTGCCGTCTTGCCGGCAGTCTCGTCGATGTCGACGGCGACGATCGTGGCGCCCTCGGCGGCGAGCCGGCGGGCGCTGGCCAGCCCGATCCCGCTGCCCGCGCCGGTCACCACCACGACCCGATCCTGCAGTCGCTGCATCTTTGCTTCGACCCCGTTCCCTATTCGGTAGCGATGAATACGTTCTTGACCTCGGTGAATGCGTCCACGGCATCCGGCCCGAGCTCACGGCCCAGGCCGGACTGCTTGAAGCCGCCGAACGGCGTCCAGTACCGCACCGACGAATGCGAGTTGACGGACAGGTTGCCGGTCTCGACGCCACGGGCCACCCGGATCGCGCGGCCGACGTCGCGCGTCCAGATCGAGCCGGACAGTCCGTAGGGCGTGTCGTTGGCCAGCGCGATCGCCTCCGCCTCGTCCGCGAACGGCGTCACCGTGACGACCGGGCCGAAGATCTCCTCGGTATACGCGGGGCTGCTGGTGCTGACCGGCGCGAGCACCGTCGGCGGGTACCAGAAGCCGGGGCCATCCGGTGCGCTGCCGCGGAACGCGACCGGCGCGCCGTCGGGCACGTAGCTGGCCACGTGCGTGCGGTGCGCCGCCGAGATCAGCGGGCCCATCTCGGTGCCGTCCGCGGCCGGGTCGCCGACCCGGACGGCCCGCACCGCGGGCTCCAGTCGCGCCATGAACGCGTCCATGACGCTGGCCTGGACGAGGATCCTGGACCGGGCGCAGCAGTCCTGGCCGGCGTTGTCGAACACCGCGTACGGTGCGGTGGCCGCCGCTTTCTCGATGTCGGCGTCGGCGAACACGATGTTCGCGCTCTTGCCGCCCAGCTCCAGCGTCAGCCGTTTCACCTGGCGGGCACAGCCCGCCATGATCTGCTGGCCGACCTCGGTCGAGCCGGTGAAGACGATCTTGCGGGCCAGCGGGTGGTCGACCAGGCGCTGGCCGACCACGCTGCCCTTGCCGGGCAGCACCTGGAAGACCCCCTCCGGCAGGCCGGCCTCCAGGGCGAGCTCGCCGATCCTGATCGCGGTCAGCGGTGTCATCTCGGCCGGCTTGGCCACGACCGCGCAGCCGGCTGCCAGCGCCGGAGCCATGCCCCAGGACAGGATCGGCATCGGGAAGTTCCACGGCACGATGAGGCCGACGACGCCGACCGGTTCCTTGAACGTCACGTCCAGGCCGCCGGCCACCGGGATCTGCCGGCCGGCCAGCCGCTCCGGCGCTGCCGAGTAGTACAGCAGCACGTCCCTGACCTGGCCAGCTTCCCACCGCGCCTGGCCGACCGGATGACCCGAGCCGGCGATCTCCAGCGCGGCGAGCTCATCGATGTGGGCGTCGACGGCTGCGGCGAAGCTGCGCAGCAGCCTGCCGCGGTCGCCGGGCGCGACGTCCCGCCAGGCTTGCTGCGCCCTGGCCGCCCGCTCGATCGCGGCGTCGGCCTCGCTGGCGTCGATCTGGGTGACGTCGGTCACCGGCTGCTCGGTGGCAGGGTTGATCACGGTGTATGCGGTCATGGCATTTACAGCCGCTCGAAGCAGCGGCGCAGCTCCCAGTCGGTGACGGCGGCGTCGTAGGCGGCTAGCTCGACGCGCGCGTAGTTGGCGTAATGCTCGATCACGGCCGGGCCGAAGGCCGACCTGGCGATCTCGCTGTGCTGCCAGAGCTCCAGGGCATCCCGCATGGTGCTGGGCACCCGACGGCTGGTGTCGCCGTAGGCGTTTCCCTCGAAGGCGGGCTCGAGCGGCAGTTTGCTGTCGATGCCATGCAGGCCGGCCGCGATCATGCCGGCGATGGCCAGGTACGGATTCACGTCGCCGCCGGGGGTACGGTTCTCGGCACGCAGCGAGTGACCGTGCCCGACCAGGCGGATCGCGCACGTCCTGTTGTCCACGCCCCAGCGGACGGACGTGGGGGCGAAGCTGCCCGGCACGTACCGCTTGTAGGAGTTGATGTTCGGCGCGTAGAGCAGTGTCAGCTCGCGCATCGCGGCCAGCTGGCCGGCCACGAAATGCTCGCCGAGCTCCGACAGGCCGTGCTGGCCGGCCCCGGCCAGCACCGGCGAGCCGTCGGCGCCGCGCAGGCTGAGATGGATATGACAGGAATTGCCCTCGCGGTTGTTCGGCTTGGCCATGAACGTGATGCTCATGCCGTCCTGCGCCGCGATCTCCTTCGCGCCGGTCTTGTAAATCGAGTGGTTGTCGCTGGTGGCGACCACGTCGGCGTAGCGGAACGCGATCTCGTGCTGGCCGAGGTTGCACTCGCCCTTGGCCGACTCCACGTACATGCCCGCGCCGGACATGCCGTTGCGGATGCGGCGCAGCACCGGCTCGACCCGCGAGGTACCGAGGATGGAGTAGTCGACGTTGTAGCCATTGGCGGGAACGAGGTCCTGGTAGTTCTTCGCCGCCGCCTGCTCGTAGCTGTCGGCGAACAGGACGAACTCAAGCTCGGTTCCGGCCAGCGCGGTCAGGCCCCGCTCGGCGAGCCTGGCGACCTGCTGACGCAGGATCTGCCGGGGGGACTCCAGCACCGGACGTGCCGTCCAGCCAGGCCAGGTCGGCCAGCGCCAGCGCGGTGCCCGGATGCCAGGGGATCCGGCGCAGCGTGCTGATGTCCGGCCGCATGACGAAGTCGCCGTAGCCGCGCTCCCAGGACGAGATCTGGTAGCCCTCGACGGTGTTCATGTCGACGTCGACTGCCAGCAGGTAGTTGCAGCCCTCGGAGAATTCGTGCGCCACCTCGGCGAGGAAGAACTCGGCGGACAGCCGCTTGCCCTGCAGGCGTCCCTGCATGTCGGTGAGCGCGAGGACGACCGTGTCGATCTCGCCGGTCGGCGGTGAGCTCGCGCAGCTCGTCCAGGGACAGCATCCCCGGACGAGCCGCGCCAGCGTGCGAGTCGGTCATGATCAGGCCGTCAGCTCCGCGCTCGATGGCGGCCAGTTCCTCAGCCGTGCCCTGGACCCGCGGGCCGGTGAACCACTTGCGCGCCGACACCAGCCAGTAGATGCCGGCGAACCCGATGCACGACGACCACCGCGATCACCGCGTAGTTGAAGGTCTTCCAGTCGATCGGGCCGAACTGCGGCAGCATGAACAGGATCGTGATGATGACGACCCAGGTCACCGCGGTCCAGCCGACGATGTAGCTCCACCGGCCGAGGTGCCACGGGCCGCGCTGGAAGCTCTCGCCCTGGCGCAGCCGCAGGTACGTCGGCATCACGTAGGCGATGTACAGGCCGATGACCGCGATCGAGGTGACGGCGCGCGTAGGCGGCGCCATTCCACAGGTAGGGCAGGCCGAGCACGAACGCGAAGCCGGCCGCCAGCCAGATTGCGTTGGTAGGCGTCCGGGTCCGGTGGTTGACCTTGTGCCAGATCGCCGAGCCCGGCAGCGCGCCGTCACGGGAGAACGCGTAGATCATCCGGGAGTTGGCCGTGACCGAGGACATGCCGCAGAACAGCTGGGCGCCGATCACGATCAGCAGCAGCAGCTTGGCGCCGGTCGTGCCGATGGAGTCGATGAAGATCTGCGCGGGCGGCACGCCGGTGCCGAGCGGCGGCCTCCGCGTTGTAGTTCTGGATCGCGAACGTGATGCCGATCAGCAGCACCCAGCCGGCGAACAGGGACACCAGGATGGACATCACGATCCCGCGCGGGCCGCGCCGTCGCGGCCTTGTGCGTCTCCTCGGTCATGTGCGCGGACGCGTCGTAGCCGGTGAAGGTGTACTGGGCCAGCAGCAGGCCGATCGGGATGATGTACCACCAGCCGATGTGACAGGCCGGTGATGTTCTCCAGGTCGGCCGAACACGAAGCTGGCGGACTGGTGGTGGCGCGGGCACGAAGATGAGCACCGCCGACGATGATCAGCACGCCGAGTGATGTGCCACCAGACGCTGACGTCGTTCAGCAGGGCGACCAGCCTGATGCCGAACTGGTTGAGCATGCCGTGCACGAACAGGACGATCGCCGTAGATCAGGATCGTGTAGCCAGGGATGGTCGGGACGTATCCGAACTGCAGGTTCAGCAGGAGTTGATGAAGAACGCGGCGCCGAAGTCGATGCCGGCGGTGACGGCTACCTGGCCGAGGAAGTTGAACCAGCCGGTGAACCAGGACCAGGCGGGCCCGTTCGTTCTGGCGAGCTTGGCGGACCAGTAGTACAGGCCGCCCGCGGTCGGGTAAGCTGGAGCAGACCTCGGCCATGGCCAGGCCGACGAACAGCGTCATGATGCCGACGAACGGCCAGCCCCAGACGATGATCGGCCGGGCCGCCGTCGTCCATGCCGAAGCCGTACAGGGTCAGGCAGCCGGACAGGATCGAGATGATCGTGAACGAGACGGCGAAGTTCGAGAAGCCCGACATCCGCCGGCGCAGCTCCTGGGCGTAGCCGAGGTCGATGAGGGCTTCCTCATCGCTGAGCTGAGTCGCTGATTCATTGACTGCCACGAGGGGCTCCTTGACGGTGCGGTGCCGTCGACGGGGTCAGGGTCTCGGCCGAGCTCTCGTCTGGCGGGAGCGAAATTCAATGGTCTAATATCAGACCAATGATGGGCAGGACTGAGGCGTTGTCAAGACCCTTGGCCAGATTCGTCACTCGTGCCCCATCGGTATCGGCCGCGGGACGGGAGACCTACGATGCCGGCGTGTTACCGGCCTAGAGTTTCGGCGGCGTGCAGCGTCTAGCCGAGCGTGCGGGCCGAGCATGGCGGTGTCGGGGGTGGACCTGACCGGCGTGCTGCGACCGGTGCGCGAGGGCAACGCGTTCGAGGAGACAGTCGAGCGGCTGCTGACCGTCATCAAGCTGGGCATGGTCGGCGCCGGGTGAGCGGTTCCCGGCCGAGCGCGAACTCGCGGCCCAGCTCGGCATCAGCAGGCTCACCCTGCGCGAGGCGATCCGGGAACTGCAGCGAGGCGGCTACGTCAGCTCGCGGCGGGGCCGGTTCGGCGGCACGTTCGTGACCTACCGGCCGCCGGCGCCGGACGAGGCTGAGCTGCGCGGCTCGCACCGGAGGACGCCGACAAGCTGACGGACGCGCTGACGTTCCGGCTGGCGGTGGAGACCGGCGCGGCCGAGGTGCTGGCCGGCCAGTTCGCGCGCCCAGCCGACGAGCGGATCCGGGAGATGCTGCTGGCCAGGCTGGCCGACGGTCAACGCGGCCAGCCCGGCGGACTACCGGCGCCTGGACACGCTGTTCCACCTGTCCATCGCCGAGCTGACCGGCTCCAGCCTGCTGGCGGCCGCCTGCGCCGATGCCCGGATGCGGCTGAACGACCTGCTCAACGCCATCCCCGTGCTGCGGCGCAACATCGATCACACGGCCGGCCAGCACGAGGCGATCGTCGAGGCGATCCTGGCCGGCGACGCTCGGCGGCACGCCGGCGGTGGCCGAGCACCTCGACGGGACGGGCGCACTGCTGCGCGGCTTCCTCGGCTAGCAGCCCTTGCCCGGCAGGCACTGCCGCCGCTGCGAGGTCAGGGTGCCGGACTCAAGACCATGTAAGATCAGATTCCCCAGAGTGGTACATCGTCCGCTGGGCGTAGACCGGAAACGACGTGGTGTGCCACGCGCGGCCCACCAGGCAGCGGTGTCATCGTCAGGCGGCGCGGAGCTGCCCGAGGCGGCCATGGCTCTAAGGTAGAGGGCGGGCCTGCGGGGCGCGCTGCCTCGTCCGGGCCCGCTGGGGGAACCGATGAAGTCCTGGCAATGGGCGTCCGCGGCCGCGGTGGTCGCTGTCGGCGTGATCTGCTCGATCGGCAAGGACGACATGATCCGTTACCGCCAGATGCACCGCATGTAGCTCAAGCAACGCCGACGGCGTCGGCGCTAGCGTTCGCGGTCGAGTCCACCCGGCCGGACTCCGCGATCGCTTCCCGGACTATGGAGCCAGCAGGGCGGCGAAAAGCGAAGGCCAGCGCGGTAGCCGCGTTGGAGCCGAGCATGTGCTTGGTCGTCGCGAGCGCGAAGAAAGCCGGCGGGGTGAACGCGGCGACCGCGCAGCCCGTCAGGCAGAGCGTCGCGACGGCGGCATCCCGTCGCCAGGACTGAGCACTGGTCCGCGCACCGGACCGCCGCAGCGCGATGATGGCGGTCCCCCCCATCGCGGCCCACAGCGGCAGCAGCCAGAGCAGCCCCAGGCCGGACGGAATCCCAGCCACGATGCTGCTGACCACCCCGACCCTGTTCTCGATCGCGCCAGCCAGGCAGGCACCGGGCGGGTAGCTGCCCAGGTAACTCACGCGCATGGCCAGCGCTTCGTTGGCAGCATGCTGGCCGACCTGGAAGATCCGCCACGGATGGGTCACCAGGAACCGGGCGATGGTCAGGTCCGTCAGGCGGCTGGCATATCGCCGGTACAGCGGGCTGTACTCGACCACGGCCGGCCGGGTCCAGTAGTTGGTGCCCGCGTAGCTGGCCCAGGCCGCTGGCAAGCCGAGCGCGCTGAGCTCGGCCGCGCCGCCGGGCGCCGGATGGCCGGATGCGCCGGACGGCTTGGCGGCAGGGTGACGATCTGGCCGAATATCGCATCCACCGCGTACTGACGGTCCAGCGCCCGGCCGCGCGCGGAGCTGGCCTCGTCGTGCACGTACAGCCCGGCACCCGCCAGCAGGCAGCCGGCCAGCGCGACGGCCGCCGCGGACCGGTGACTGGCGAACCGCCGCCAGCGCCGGCCTCCGCGGCCGGCACCGCGGGTCGCCAGCACGAGGGTGGCGCAGACCGGGAGGACCAGCGGGACGTACTGCTGCTTGGACCAGATGACCAGGAAGCCGCCCGCGCCCGCCAGCAGTAGCGCGAGGACGTAGCCGCGTCCGGTCCGGCTGAGCTGAGCCACGCCCGCCGCGACCAGCAGCAGGCCGGCCAGCATCGCGCCCTCGCTGTACGGGCTGGCGAAGATGTCGAAGAACGTGGCGTCCGCCATGACCAGCCAGAGCGCTGCGGCCAGCGCGATCTGGCCGCGGACCGTGGCGGCCAGCGCGAGCGCCAGGCTGGCGATTGCGGCCGAGACGAGCACGCAGGTCACGACGCCGAGCGCGATGAGGTTGATGACGCCGGACAGACCGAGTAGCGGCGTCAGCCAGCGGGCCAGGATGAGCAGCAGATGCTCCGAGGACGGGTAGGTGGTCGCCCCCGCGCAGCGCGGCGACCTGACATAGGTGAAATACGCGTAGGCCAGGTAGCGCTGGTGCCCGCTGGTGACGGGCCCGACGCCGAAGGCGCACATGAGCCGCTGGCCGTCACCGTTGTCCGCCATCGCGACCGGCGAGGGCACCAGGAACCGGATGGTGAACGCGGCCAGCGAGACTCCGAAGATCGCGAGCCAGTTCCTGTGCCTGAGCGTGATGGCGCCCCGTCGCGCCGCGTGCCGTGCCACACCGTCCCCCCTCGACGGGTGCGATGCTAACGGCGCAGCACGCCAGGCCGTGGGATCCGGGCGGCCCGCGTGTACCGGCTCAATCAGGAAATGCTGGCGAAGTTCACGACCAGGCTTTCCGGGCCGCGCAGGTTCAGGTTCGGCTTATATGCCAGCCCGCGGAGCTCCAGCTCTGGCGCTGCAACCCGGCGGGCGAACTCCTGCAGCGCGATGGTGGCCTCCAGCCGGGCTAGCGGAGCGCCCAGGCAGAAATGCGGCCCGGCCGCGAAGGCGAGGTGCGCGGTCGCGCCACGAGTGATGTCGAAGACGTCGGGATGCTCGAACGCGCCGGGATCGCGGCCGGCGGCAGCCAGCAGCAGCAGGATGAGCGCACCGTCCGGCGCGGTGATAGCCCCGACCTGCATGCCGCCGCGGGCAACGCGGGCGGTCAGCTGCACCGGGGCGTCGTAGCGGAGGGTCTCCTCGACAGCGCTGGCCGCCAGCTCCGGGCTGGCCTGCAGCAGGGCGAGCTGATGCGGGTGGCGCAGCAGCGCCAGGATCGCGTTGGAGATGAGGCCGACGGTGGTCTCATGTCCGGCGACCAGCAACAGGATGCAGGTCGCGATCAGCTCATCCTCGGTCAGCCGCTGACCCGCATCCTCGGCCTTGATCAGCTCGGACAGCAGGTCCTGCTGCGGGTCCGCCCGGCGGGTGGCGATGAGGCCGCGGAAATAATCGGCGAACTCATCGCTGGCCACCTGGGCACATTCCTCTCTCGCTTGCGCCTCCTCCGGGCTCAGGCCGAATCCTGGCTGCAGCGAGTGGGCGAGCCGTGCCGACCAGCCGGCGAACCGGGGATGATCAGCGATCGGCACGCCGAGCATCTCCGAGATGATGCGCACGGGCAGCGGATACGCGAGCTGACTGACCACTTCCAGCTGGCTGGCGCAGGCGGCCGCGTCCAGCAACTCGGCGGTGATCGCCCGGATCCGGGGTTCGAGCCGGGCAATCATCCGCGGCGTGAAGGCCTTGGACACCAGCCGGCGCAGCCGGGTGTGGTCCGGCGGATCGAGGGACAGGAATGACGGCCGGCTGGCGCGGCGGCCGCCATCAGGCGGTGCGAGCAGCGACCGGTGCCGCTCGCTGCTCGCGTTCGGATGACGAATCACCGCCGAGATGTCGGCGTGCTTCCCGGCTACCACCAGGGCACCGTCCGCCTCGGCGAACGGCGACGCCTCCCGCAGGCCCGCGAGTACCGGATACGGGTCCGGCAAGGTTGCCGGGTCGGCGAGGTCGGCGAGCGCGGGCCGCTGCAAGGTTGTCATCGGCGGGACTCCGGAGGGAAGGAGGGGAACGGGGTCGGACTTAGCGTGCGGCCGGGGCGGGCACGCCGACCGGGTTGGGGAACGGAAGCTCGGCAGCACACGCGGCGCTAATCGGCGCGAGCAGGTCCGCGAGCTCAGCGGTCCGCTCGGTACCCAGGTGCGCCCAGGTGCGCCCGGCGGCACGGTTGGTCGCCGCCTCGATGTCTCGGTGCAGCGCTATCCCGTCGTCGCTGGCCGGGCTTGTCGGCTGACCGGCATCCTTCAGCAGGCCTCGCTCGGTCAGCCGGCCGGTGGCGGCGGTCCATTCCGGGTCCGTCCAGCCGCGGGCGCGCTGGATCCAGTCCCGGCCGGCGCTGACCGCCACGTGCCCCCGGCCGCCGGTGGCCATGTCCACCCCGGCCCGTAGCACGACTGACTCGCAGCCGTCGATGTCGGACGCGACCAGCGCAGCGATGTGGCCGTCGCCGCGGTGCTCGCGCAGCACGGTCGCGGCGTGCCAGAGGCGTGCCAGCGGCTCGGCCGGCACCGGCAGCGCCGAGTTGGCGGCACCGAGCACCCGGCCTGCGAAGTCCAGGCTCTCGGCCGCTGCCGCGAGCTGACCGGCAGCCGCGGCGATTGGCGCCGGTACCGGTTCGGCTGGCGGCAGGTCAAGCAGCCGCCGCAGCGCGGATACCGCGCCGGCCTCGCGTACGGCGAGCGCGTCGGCCGGGCTGGTCAGGTCCCAGACCGCGGGCAGCGCCCGGCTCACCATGGCCGGCGCGAACGAGCAGAACGCGGCGACGACCGGCGCCGGGCCGACCGGCCCGAGCGGCGCCGCCCGGCCGGCGAAGTAGCCGCGCCAGAACCCGCGCAGGCCAGCTCGCTCGAAGGCATCCGTGGCTTCGGCGGCGAAATAACTGATCACGTGCACTGGCTCGAAGAGCGTCCACATCCGGCGGGCGGTCACGGCGGTGTCGGTCAGGGCGGTGCCGCTCAGGAACCCATCGCTCATGCGTCCATCATTACAGGCTTCGGGACAAATCGATACATGCTAACCGCACCAGACGCGGCAGTTCAGGTCGTCGGCACCTGGCCGGGCGTCCAGGCCTGCTCGGCGGCCGTTGGCTGCGCCGGCACCTGTGCAAGGCCGGTCATGAGCGGATGGTGGCACGCTGCCAGGTGGCCGAGGCTGCCGTGCTGGATCAGCGGCGGTTCCTGCGTCGTGCAGATCTCGGTCGCGTACCGGCAGCGGGGATGGAAGCGGCATCCAGCAGGCGGTGAGATCGGGCTGGGGACGTCGCCCTCAAGTACGATCTGCTGCCTGCTAGCAGACAGATCAGGATCGGGAATCGGCACCGCGGACAGCAGCGCCTCGGTGTAGGGGTGCACCGGTCGCTGGTAGAGCTCCTCAGCCGGGGATATCTCCACGATCTTGCCGAGGTACATGACCGCGATCCGGTCCGAGACATGCCGCACCACGCCCAGGTCGTGCGCGATGAAGATGTAGGTGAGCCCGAGCTCATCCTGGAGGTCATCCAGCAGGTTGATGACCTGTGCCCGGATGGACACGTCGAGCGCTGACACCGGTTCGTCGGCGATGACGAGCTTCGGCTTCAGCGCCAGCGCCCTGGCCACGCCGATGCGCTGCCGCTGGCCGCCGGAGAACTCATGCGGAAACCTGTTGATGTGCTCAGCAGACAGGCCGACCACGTCGAGCAGCTCCAGCACGCGCTTCTTGATCTGCGTCCGGTTGCCGACCCGGTGGATTCGCAGCGGATCGGAGATGATCGCACCCACCCGCTTGCGCGGGTTCAGCGAGGCGTACGGGTCCTGGAACACCATCTGCAGCTCACGCCGGACCGGCCGGAGCTGGCGGCGCGAGTACTTCGAGATGTCGTTGCCTTCGAAAATCAGCGAGCCGCTGGTGATGTCGTAGAGCCTGGCGATGCAGCGAGCCAGGGTGGACTTACCGCAGCCGGACTCACCGACGAGGCCGAGGGTCTCGCCGGCCCGAAGCTCGAAGCTGATGTCGTCCACCGCGTGCACACGGGCCACCTCGCGCTGGAGCAGGACGCCGTTCCGGATCGGGAAGTACTTCTTCAGGTGCTCGGCCCGCAGCAGCACTTGCCCTGCCTGGATCTCTGGGCCCTCGTCGAGGACCGGCAGATCGGCAGCGTCCTCGGCAGTCACCGCGGCCGGGTCGTCAGTCACGGTGCCTCCTCGACCAGCTCGGGATGGACGGTCCGGTCCCGGACGTCCAGCTTCTGCTGGGCGCTCAGGTGACATGCGTCCAGGTGGCCGACACCTGTCCGGTCGAGCAGTTCCGGTCGTTCCGAGCAGCGATCGAACCGGTGCCCGCAGCGCGCGGCGAACGCGCAGCCGGATGGCAGTCGCAGCAGCGACGGCGGCAGTCCGGGAATGGCAGCAAGCCGCCGCGGCCGCGGCCGGTCGAGCCTGGCGATCGAACCGAGCAATCCCCAGGTGTAGGGGTGCTGGGGATCATAGAACAGCTCCCGCTGGGTGCCTTGCTCGACGATCCGGCCCGCGTACATGACCGCTATCCGGTCGGCCATGTCGGCCACCACGCCCATGTCGTGCGTGATCAGCACGACGGCCGTGCCGTAGTCCTCTCGCAGCTTCTTGATCAGGTTCAGGATCTGCGCCTGGATCGTCACGTCCAGGGCGGTGGTGGGCTCGTCCGCGATGAGCAGATCGGGATTGCAGGACACCGCCATCGCGATCATGACCCGCTGCCGCATCCCGCCGGAGAACTGATGCGGATAGGCGTCGATGCGCTCGCGCGCGTTGGGGATGCCGACGGACGTGAGCAGCTCGATGGTCCGGTCACGCGCGGCTTGCTTGCTGACCTTGTCGTGCGCGCGGATCTGCTCCTCGATCTGCCAGCCGATCTTGTAGACCGGATTCAGCGACGTCATCGGGTCCTGAAAGATCATGCCGATGCCGGCCCCGCGGATCGAGCGGATCTCGTCCTGCGACAACGTCATCAGGTCGGTGCCCTTGTAGATGACCTGGCCCTCGAACTGCGCGTTCTGGTCGGTGATCAGCCGCATGACGGACATCATCGTCACGCTCTTGCCGGAGCCTGACTCGCCGACGATGCCCAGCGTCTCGCCCTCGTACAGGGTCGCCGACACCCCGTCGACGGCCCGCACGACGCCGTCATCGGTGCGGAAGGAGACCTTGAGGTCGCGTATGTCCAGCAGCGGACTGGCCATCAGGTGGGCCGCACTCTCGGGTCCAGCCGCGCATAGGCGATGTCGACGAGCGTGTTGGCGAGCACGATGAAGAACGCTCCGAAGATGACGACGGCCATGATTGTCGGCAGGTCGAGGTTCTGCAGCGCCTGCCAGGTCAGGAATCCGACACCGTGGATACCGAACACCACCTCGACCAGGATGGCGCCGCCGCCGACCAGGGCGCCGAAGTCCAGGCCGAACAGGCTGACGAAGGTGATCATCGACGTGCGGAGCGTATGCCGGGTGAGCACACGTCGTTCCGACAGGCCCTTGGCGCGCGCGGTCCGGACATAGTCCTCACTCTGGACCTCTATCAGGTTTGCTCTCAGCACGCGTGCGTAGAAGCCGATGTACAGGATCGACAAGGTGATCCACGGGAAGACCAGACCCTCGAACCACAGCACCGGACTGACCGTGAATGGCGTGTAGCCCAGCGGTGGCACCCAGCTGAACAGGAAGGTGTTATGCAGCTTGCCCTGGGTGATGAGGTTAACGACCTGGCCCAGAAAGAACACCGGCATGGAGATGCCGATCAGCGCGATGATCATCAGGATCGGGTCGTAGACCCGGCCACGGAGCGTGGCCGCTGCCACGCCCATGACCAGTGCCATGACAACCCAGATCAGCGCGGCGCCGAAGACCAGCGACAAGGTCGCAGGTGCGGCCGCGAAGATCTCCGGGATGACCATCTGGCCCTGATCGGAGTAGGACACCAGATCACGGGTGATGAAGATCCGCTTCATCATCAGGCCGTACTGGACGACCAGCGGCCGGTTCAGCCCGAACTGGGCCCGGACCTCGGCCAGCGTCTGCGGGCTCGGGTTCCTGCCTGCGATGGCGCGGGCCGGGTCGACGCCGGGCGTCTTGAAGAAGATGATGAACACCAGCACCGTGATCACGAACATGACGACGACGGCCCAGAGCGAGCGGCGCACGATGAAGGTCAGCATGCGAGCACTTCCATCTCAGCCTGGGCCATCGCTACCGCACTCTCAGTTTTGCACGCGGATCGAGTGCATCGCGGACCCCGTCGCCGAGCACGTTCATCGCCAGCACGGTGAGCACGATCATGATTCCGGGAGCGAGCGACACCCACGGCCGGGTATAGAGCAGGTCCTGGGCGTTGGAGATCATGGTGCCCCAGCTGACGTTCGGCGGCTGCACGCCGACGGATAGGTAGGACAAGGCCGATTCGGTCAGGATCGTGGTCGCGATCATGAGCGGCATCAGCACGATGACCGTCGACACCACGTTCGGCAGGACCTCGCTGAAGATGAGCCGGAAGTTCGATGCGCCCTGCGCGATCGAGGCCTCGACGAACTCCTTGTTGACGACCGACAGCACCTGGCCGCGGACCGGCCGGTACACGTACGGGATGAAGATGAAGGCGATGATGACCGTCGGCGTCCACAGGCTGCTCGCGCTGACGTTGAGGATGCCGACCTTGAAGCCGTTGGAGTGCGTGAGCAACTCGGTCGCGATGGAGATCGCCAGCAGGTAGACCGGGAAGGCCCAGATCACGTCCATCAGCCGGGACAAGATCGCGTCGGTGGTCCCGCCGAAGAAGGCGGCGATCAGGGCCAGGATGGTGGCCGCGATCGAGCAGAACAAGGCTGAGCAGATCCCGATCTGCAGCGACGTGCGGCCGCCGTACAGCAGCAGCACCGCGACGTTGCGGCCGAGCCCGTCGGCGCCCAGGAAGTAGTGCTGAAGATCCCAGGTCGGGCCGATGGGGGTCTCGCCCAGCTTCAGCACCCCGCCACCTTGCTGCATGACGGGCACGACCTTGCCGTTGACGATCGTGGTGCCGTTGAGGTTCGGCGCCAGCGGGCTGGGGTCGTGGGCGTAGTGCGCATAGAGCGGCGCGGCCACGCACATCACGACGATCAGCACGAACAGCCCGAGCGCCGACAGCGCGACGCGGTTCCCCCGGAGCCTGCGCCAGGCCAGTGCCCACGGGTTGCGGCCGGCAACTGCCGGCCGCAACTCCGTGACCCCGGCTTGCTCGACTACAGCAGCCATGAAGTGCTCTCCGCCAGGTTCCGGCGGCCTACTTCGACAGCCAGAGCTGGTCGATCAGGATGTACCACTGCGGGTTCCACTGGTAGCCGTGCACATTCTTGGACAAGAAGTCGATCTGCTTGGGGTTGTACAGATCGACCCATGGCGCCTGCTGGGTGTCCATGTGGTCCACCTGCGTCCACAGTGACGCTGCCTGCGCCGGGTTGGTAGCCGCCACCGACTCGGCCTGGTTGATCAGCTTCTGGATTGCCTGGTCGCAGAAAGCAGCGATGTTCGGGCTGGCGTCGCTGTTCTTGTGGATGGTGTTGCAGCCAAGCAGCACGTTGAGGAAGTCCGACGGGGCCGGATAGTCCTGGTACCAGGCCGACCAGGCCACATTCCACTTGCTCCAGTTCGCCGAGTTCTGCACGAACGGGTACTGCGCCGCGGCGGTCAGCAGCTGAGTGCTCGCCTTGTAGCCGATCGAGTTAAGGTCGGCGACCATCTGCTCGGCCAGCGCGGTGCCGACCTGGTCGTTGGTGCCGTTCACCACGACCTTGTCCCCAAGCGTGCCCGAAGCCTTCACCAGCTGCTTGGCCTTGGCCACGTTCGGCGCCGACCAGGTGGCCTGCGACCCGGTGGTATAGGGGCAGTAAGCGACATAAGACGGGAAGTTCGGCGGCAGGATCTGGCAGGCCGGGACGGCCAGTGACGGTCCGCCGGCGATCTTCACATAGGCCGAGCGGTTGGCCGCGTAGTTGATGGCCTGGCGGGCCATCACGTTGTTGAACGGTGGCCTGGTGGTGTTCAGCGCCATGTACCAGTCGGCGGTCAGGGTGTTGACGTGCACCTGGCCGGCGTACTGGGCGCTGTTGAGCGTCGACAACTGGTCGGACGGGATCTGGTCGCCGTCGAAGACCTCGTTGGCCTGGCCGTTCTTGACCTCGGTCACCTCGTCGGAGACCTGCAGGCCGTACTTCTCGATGATCTCGTTCGGGTAGCCGGCCGGCTGGGCTTGCGCGCTCCACACCTTGAAGTACGGGTTGCGGACCAGCACCGCCGCGGTGTTGGGGTTGTACGACTTCCACATGTACGGGCCAGTGCCCGGCGGGACGTTGTTGCCGGTCAGCTTCGGCGAGGTGCCGGACGGGACCGCGTAGGCAAACGGCAGCGAGAGCTGATCCATCAGCTCCGGGTCGGGCGCGGTCAGGTTAATGGTCAGCGTGTAGGCAGAGTCATTCGCGACCACGCCGGTCTTGCTCAGGTCGCACGCCTTGGTGCTGCACTTGCTCGCGCCGACGATGTCGCTGTAGAACGAGGTCGGGCCTGGCACCGTGAACTGGCGCTCGAAGGTGGTGACGAAGTCGCTCGGCTTCAGCACCTGGCCGTTGGAGAACTTGATGCCGCGGCGGATGGTGAAGGTGTAGGTCTTGCCGCCGTTGGTGGGCGTCGGGATGGAGGTGGCAAGGTCAGGCACGATCTTGGTGCCAGGGAGGCCGCCAACATGAGCGAAGCCCACGAGGCCGTCGTGAGTGTTGATCAGTAGCTGCCACTCTTCGAGTGTGTAGTTCTGCGCCGGGTCGGCTACGCCGAAGGCGGAGTTCGCCAGAATGGTGAACGTGCCGCCTGCATGGCCGGCCGCGGTAGTGGTACTGGAACTGTTAGACGGGCTCGGGCTGCTGCCGCAGCCGGCCGCGGCCAGGGCGAGCACGGTCAGTGCCCCGAGGCTGCCCAACCCGCGCTTCCCGCTGAGGTGAGTGGTGGCTTTTGACATGATCTGCGTCATCTGGTGCCTCCTTATCGAAAAGTTATACTGTCTGAGAGCTGATCTCTGGAAGTGCAGGCAGATAACGCTTTGGGACCAGGATGTACGGCTCCAGCCCTCCCTAGGTGACTATTTCCGGCCCTCAAGCTGCTAAGGCGCGCGCAAAGTTCAGAGCGCATAATTCCGTCTGTAACGGGCACAATCGGAAGTTGCCTGGTCACTGCTGCGGGGTGCACTGGCTGCCGCCGTCACGTGTGATGCAGGCCATGTGCCGGCCCGATTGCGGGCGCGGAACTATTTACGGCACAATGATGTTGTGAAATACGTGGGACCGGCGGATGAGACTCAGCGCGCAGGTGGCGCGGGGCTTGCTGCTGCCCCGGCCCAGCCAGCCGCCATGCCGGGCGGTGTCGGGTCGGACTCGGGCACCCGCGGGCGGATTGCCCGGCTCATCCTCGAGAACGGGCCGGTGACCGCTGCCGGGCTGTCCGCCAGGCTGGGCCTTACCTCGGCAGCAGTACGCCGGCACCTGGACAACCTGATCGCCGATGGCCTGGTCGAGGCGCGAACCGCGCGGTCCTATGCCAGCCGCGGGCGTGGCCGGCCGGCCAGGATGTTCGCGATCACCGATGCCGGCCGGAGCGCGTTCGAGCACGCCTACGACGACCTGGCCACCAGCGCGCTGCGCTACCTGGCCGAGACGGCCGGTCCGGGCGCGGTTGCCAGTTTCGCCCGACGGCAGATTTCCGAGCTGGAGCGCCGGTACCGGCCGGTCGTGGAAGCCGCCGAGCCCGCCGACAGGGTCAAGGCGCTCGCTGCGGCGCTGTCCGCCGATGGCTACGCGGCGTCGGCCGGTCACGCTCCGGCCGCTGGCGGCGGAGACCAGCTCTGCCAGCATCACTGCCCGGTGGCGCATGTCGCTGCCGAGTACCCGCAGCTCTGCGAGGCCGAGACGGAGGCGTTCGGCCGACTGCTTGGCACGCCCGTGCAGCGCCTTGCCACCATCGCGCACGGCGACGGGATCTGCACCACGCACGTGACCGCACCATCCCTGGTGCACAGCCGCACAACCAACGAGGCCGGAGGAATCTCCGCATGACCACTATCGCTCACCCGGAACTCGAGGGACTCGACCGGTACAAGTTTGGCTGGTCCGACTCGGATGCAGCCGGCGCTACGGCCCGCCGCGGCCTGAACGAGGACGTCGTGCGCGACATCTCGGCCAAGAAGGGCGAGCCGCAGTGGATGCTGGACCTGCGGCTCAAGGGCCTGAACCTGTTCGGCCGTAAGCCGATGCCGACGTGGGGCTCTGACCTGTCCGGCATCGACTTCGACCACATCAAGTACTTCGTCCGGTCGACCGAGAAGCAGGCCGCCAGCTGGGACGAACTGCCCGCCGACATCAAGAACACCTACGACAGGCTCGGCATCCCCGAGGCCGAGAAGCAGCGCCTGATCGCCGGAGTTGCCGCGCAGTACGAAAGTGAGGTCGTCTACCACAAGATCCGCGAGGACCTTGAGGAGAAGGGCGTCCTCTTCCTGGATACCGACACGGCGCTGAAGGAGCACCCGGAGCTGTTCCAGGAGTACTTCGCCACGGTCATCCCGGTGGGCGACAACAAGTTCGCGGCGCTGAACACCGCGGTCTGGTCCGGCGGCTCGTTCATCTACGTGCCGAAGGGCGTGAAGGTCGACATCCCGCTGCAGGCCTACTTCCGGATCAATACCGAGAACATGGGCCAGTTCGAGCGGACCCTGATCATCGTGGACGAGGGCGCGAGCGTGCACTACGTCGAGGGCTGCACCGCGCCGATCTACTCCTCGGACTCGCTGCACTCGGCCGTGGTCGAGATCATCGTGAAGAAGGACGCGCACTGCCGCTACACCACGATCCAGAACTGGTCCAACAACGTCTACAACCTGGTCACCAAGCGGGCCGTGGCGTATGCGGGCGCGAGCATGGAGTGGGTCGACGGCAACATCGGCTCCAAGGTGACGATGAAGTACCCCGCCGTGTACCTGATGGGGGAGCACGCCAGGGGCGAGACCTTGTCGGTTGCCTTCGCCGGCGCCGGGCAGCACCAGGACGCCGGGGCCAAGATGGTGCACTGCGCGCCGAACACTTCCTCGACCATCGTGTCCAAGTCGGTGGCGCGTGGCGGCGGCCGCACGTCCTACCGGGGCCTGGTCCAGGTGCAGGAAGGCGCGGACCACTCCAAGTCCACGGTCCGGTGCGACGCGCTGCTGATCGACACGATCAGCCGGTCGGACACCTACCCGTACGTCGACGTCCGCGAGGACGACGTGGAGATGGGGCACGAGGCGACGGTCTCGAAGGTGTCGGAAGACCAGCTGTTCTACCTGATGAGCCGCGGCATGACCGAAGACGAGGCGATGGCCACGATCGTGCGTGGTTTCGTCGAGCCGATCGCGCGTGAGCTGCCGATGGAATACGCGCTCGAGCTGAACCGGCTGATCGAGCTGCAGATGGAAGGAGCAGTCGGCTGATGGCTGGCCTGCAAGGGGCCGTCGAGACGGCTCCTGTGTCAAGGCTGCACGAAAGGCAGTCGTTCGAACCTGGTGACTTTGCCGTTCCCACCGGGCGGGAAGAGGAGTGGCGGTTCACGCCGCTGCGCCGGCTTCGCGGCCTGCACGGGGATTCTCTTGCCGGTGACGGAAAGGTGGGGGTCGTCGGCGACGCCGCAGCCGGGGTCACCATTGAGAAGGCTGAACATGGTGACCCCAGGCTCGGCGTCGCCTACGTCCCCGCCGACAGGGTCAGCGCCAAGGCCTTCGCCGGATTCACCGAGGCCACCATCGTCACCGTGCCGGAGGGCATGGAGAGCTCGACGCCGACCTGGATCGCGGTGCGGGGGGAGAGCACGGAGGGTGCCGCGTTCGGCCATACGCTGATTGACGTCCGGCCGAATGCGCGGGCTGTGGTGGTGCTGGAGCACACCGGCAGCGCCACCTATGCGGACAACGTCGAGTTCGTGCTAAGAGACGGGGCCTCGCTCGCGGTGGTGTCCCTGCAGAGCTGGGCGGATGACGCCGTTCACTTGTCGCATCATCACGCTCAGCTGGGCCGGGACGCCCGGCTGACGCACACTGCAGTCACGCTGGGCGGCAGCGTCGTAAGGCTGGCGCCGTCGGTCCGGTACGCGGGGCCCGGCGGCGACGCCGAGCTGCGCGGGCTGTACTTCGCCGATGCCGGCCAGCACCTGGAGCACCGGCTGTTCGTTGATCACGCGGAGCGGAACTGCCGCAGCCGGGTCAGCTACAAGGGCGCGCTGCAGGGCGCGGACGCGCACGCGGTGTGGATCGGCGACGTCGTCATCCGGCCCGAGGCGACCGGCACCGACACCTACGAGTACAACCGCAACCTGGTGCTGACCGACGGCACCCGGGTCGACTCGGTACCGAACCTGGAGATCCTGACCGGCGAGGTGGCCGGGGCCGGTCACGCCAGCGCGAGCGGCCGCCTGGAGGATCATCACCTGTTCTACCTGATGGCCCGCGGCATCCCGTTCGAGGAGGCCAGGAAGCTCGTCATCCGCGGCTTCTTCGGCGAGCTGATCGGGCATATCGAAGTGCCCGAGCTACGGGACCGGATCACCGCGGCGATCGAGGGAGAGCTGGCATGACCGAGTTCCGCCGCGCCTGCTCGCTGTCCGAGCTGCCGGCCGAGGGCGCACTCGGCGTCGAGGTCGACGGAGTGCCGGTGGCGGTCGTGCGGGCTGACGGCGAGGTCTTCGCGCTGCACGACGTCTGCTCGCACGAGGAAGTACCGCTGTCCGAAGGCGAGATTTACGACCACACGGTGGAGTGCTGGCTGCACGGCTCGTGCTTCGACCTGCGGACCGGCAAGCCGACCGGGCCGCCTGCCACCAAGCCGGTGGCTACCTACCCAGTGAAGATCGACGGAGACGATGTCCTCGTCGGACTGTCCGACGTTGCACAGTCCTGACAGACCAGGAGAGCTACATGTCCACCCTTGAGATCCGTGACCTGCACGCCAGTGTGACGGACGCCGCCGGGGATAGCCTTGAGGTGCTGCGCGGCGTCGACCTGACCATCACGGCCGGGCAGACGCACGCGATCATGGGGCCGAACGGCTCTGGCAAGACCACGCTGGCGTACGCGATCGCCGGGCACCCCAAGTACACGGTGACCCAGGGCTCGATCACGCTGGACGGCGAGGACGTGCTCGCGATGAGCGTTGACGCCAGGGCACGGGCCGGGCTGTTCCTGGCCATGCAGTACCCGGTGGAAGTGCCGGGCGTGTCGGTGTCCAACTTCCTGCGTACCGCGATCACCGCGGTCCGCGGCGAGGCGCCCAAGATCCGCACGTTCGGCAAGGAACTGCGCGAGGCCATGGAGCAGCTGTCCATGGACCCGTCGTTCGCTAGCCGGAACCTGAACGAGGGCTTCTCCGGCGGCGAGAAGAAGCGGCACGAGATCCTGCAGCTTGAGCTGCTGAACCCGAAGATCGCCATCCTGGACGAGACCGACTCCGGGCTCGACATCGACGCTCTGCGGATCGTGTCGGCGGGCATCAACCGGTTCCGCGAGGATCCCGAGCACGGCGTACTGCTGATCACTCACTACACCCGGATCCTGCGCTACGTACGACCCGATTTCGTGCACGTCTTCGTGGCCGGCCGGATCGCCGAAGAAGGCGGCTCGGAGCTGGCGGAGGAGCTGGAGACCAATGGCTACGAGCGGTTCCTGACGGCAGGCGCATCGGCGTGACCGCCCAGGGCGAGGTAACGACGACGACGGCGCAGCCAGCCAGCCGGGCCGGGCAGCTGGACGTCGACGCGATCCGGGCCGACTTCCCGATCCTCGGCCGTGCGGTCCGCGGCGGCAACCGGCTGATCTACCTGGATTCCGGCGCGACCTCGCAGAAGCCGCGCCAGGTGCTGGACGCGGAGCGTGATTTCTACACCACGCACAACGCCGCCGCGCACCGGGGCGCGCACCTGCTGGGCGAGGAGGCGACCGACGCCTACGAGGGAGCCCGGTCGCGGATTGCCGCGTTCCTGCACGCTGACGCCAGCGAGATCGTCTTCACCAAGAGCGCGACCGAAGCGGTCAATCTCGTCGCCTACGCGATGAGTAACGCGGTCACCTCCGGCCCGGAGGCGAGCCGGTTCTCGGTTGGCCCCGGTGACGAGATCCTGGTCAGCGAGCTTGAGCACCACGCCAACCTCGTTCCCTGGCAGCAGCTGTGCCAGCGCACCGGCGCCACGCTGCGCTGGTTCGGCGTCACTCCCGATGGCCGGGTGGACCTGAGCAATATCGGCGAGCTCATCAACGGCCGGACCAAGCTGGTTGCCGTTACCCATCAGTCGAATGTCACCGGCGCGGTGCCGCCAGTAGCCGAGATCGCGGCCGCGGCGCACGCCTATGGCGCGCTCGTGCTCGCGGACGCTGCCCAGTCGGTACCGCATCAGCCGGTCGACATGACCGCGCTCGGAGTCGATTTCCTGGTCTTCTCCGGGCACAAGATGCTCGGACCGTCGGGCATCGGCGTGCTCTGGGGTCGGCGCGAGCTGCTCGAGGCGATGCCGCCGTTCATCAGCGGCGGATCGATGATCGAGGTCGTCCGCATGGAAGGCTCCACGTTCCTGCCGCCACCCGACCGGTTCGAGGCCGGGGTGCCCGCCGCGGCGCAGGCAGTCGGCCTGGCAGCGGCCTGCGATTACCTGGACGCGCTCGGCATGGCCAACGTGGCCGCGCATGAGGAGGCGCTGACGGCACATGCCCTGGAGGCGCTGGCCGGGATCGACGGGCTGCGGGTGCTCGGGCCACTGGACACCACGAACCGCGGCGGCGCGGTGTCGTTCGTGCTGGACGGCATCCACCCGCATGATGCCGGCCAGGTGCTGGACGAGCTGGGCATAGCCGTTCGGACCGGGCATCACTGCGCGTGGCCGCTGCACCGTGCGCTGCACGCGCAGTCGAGCACCCGGGCCACGTTCTACGTGTACAACACCCACGACGAGGTAGAGGCCCTGGCGGACGGAATAAGGCAGGCGCAGAAGTTCTTCGGGATGGCGTGATGGAGCTCGAGTCGATGTACCAGGAGATCATCCTGGAGCACTACCGCCGCCCGCTGCATGCGGGCTTGCGGGAGCCCTTTGATGCCGAGGTACAGCACGTCAACCCGACCTGCGGTGACGAGGTCACGCTCCGCGTGACGATCAAGGACGCCGATGGCGAGCCGGTTCTCGCGGACATATCGTACGAAGCGCTCGGCTGCTCTATCAGCCAGGCCAGCGTGTCGGTCATGGCCGACATGATCATCGGAAAGACCGTCAGCGAGGCCATGGCGATCAGCGACGAGTTCCTTCGGCTGATGCAGTCACGCGGCGAGATCGAGCCGGACGAGGACGTGCTCGGCGACGCTGTCGCCTTCGAAGGGGTGTCGAAGTATCCGGCACGGATCAAGTGCGCGCTGCTGGGCTGGATGGCCTGGAAGGACGCGACGGCCAGGGCGCTCAGCCAGGGCAGCGGCGCGGATGACAGGGCAGCGAGGATTGGGGACCAGAGATGACCGACATCGCCGACACCGACACTGCCGGTAGCCCGGAGACCGAGGACCTGCTGGAGGCACTGCGCGACGTCGTCGACCCTGAGCTCGGGGTGAACGTCGTCGACCTTGGCCTGGTCTACGGCGTCACGCTGGAAACCGATCGCACGGCGACCATCGACATGACCCTCACCAGCGCCGCCTGTCCGCTCACCGACGTCATCGAGGACCAGACCCGGTCGGCCCTCGAGGGCCTCGTGCAGGACTTCCGGATCAACTGGGTCTGGCTGCCGCCATGGGGCCCGGAGAAGATCACCGAGGACGGCCGCGAGCAGCTGCGCGCCCTCGGCTTCAACGTCTGACCTCTCCGCGGGTGGTGGGCTTGGCACCGGCGCGCGGGGTTGTCAGGGCAGCAGGTCGAGCGCCTGGACGTGACGGGGCCGGACTACGGTGAAGTGCCGCCGGTCCAAGGTGGCGACCCTGGTCGCGCCGTGCCGCTCGGCCAGGGCGATGACCGACGCGTCCGTGCCGCCCAGCGGGAGGCTGGCATAGGCGGTGACCAGCTCGCGGATCCGCTCCCAGTCGCCGCGGCCCAGGACGGCCACTTCCAGGTCGCCGTCGATGATCGCCGAGTATAGGGCCGCCTCCGCGGCCGGGCCGAGCTGGCGGGTGATCAGGTAAGCGGCCTCGGCGATCACCAGGCCAGTGGTGACCAGCGGCCTTCGTCATATTCCAGCAGCGCCAGGCAGGCCGCATGGTCCTTGTCAGCGCGGTCGGCCGCAGCGACCAGCGGCCCGGTGTCGACGATCAGCACTCCTGGTCGCGCCCGAACCCGTCGGCAAGAATCGGGCTGGCCCAGGTCTACGGCGACACGGCCTGGGTGTGCGATCTGCAATGGCGCTATCGCGATGCGCTGGAGTTCGGCATCAGAGCCCTGGAGCAGTTCCGCAGTCTCGACGGGCACGAGTTGAGCGTGGCCCGGGCACTCAGCCGGGTCGGCTGGTATCACATGCTGTGCGACGAGGCTCAGCGCGCGATCGAGGTCAGGCCGAGGTTCTCGAGCATCCTCGCCGACGCCTACGAGGCGAAGGGTGCCTAACTGCCCGCCGATCGGGAAGTACGTCGGCCGAGCCAAGGAGGCTGGCATGTGGCATGCGATGTTCGCGGTGCAGATTCCGGTGGCGGAGAAGATACTCCGGACCGTCCTGGTTTATGCGCTGATCACCGTCCTGTTCCGGGCAACGGGCAAGCGCGACCTGGCCGGCCTGAGCACCTTCGACTTCGTCGTGGTGTTCCTGCTGTCCAACGTCGTGCAGAACGCCGTCATCGGCAATGACACGTCGCTGACCGGGGGAGTCATCGGTGCGGTCACCCTGGTCACAGTGAACGCCGTCATTAACCGCCTCGCGGTCGTCAGCCCGCGTGCCGCCCGGATCTTCGACGGCAGCGCGACGACGGTTATCACCGATGGCAGCATCGACAACCGGGCGATGACCCGCCTCGGTCTGCGGCGCAGTCAGCTTGATCATGCCGTGAGGGTGCAGAACGGCGACGATGTCACGGAGATTGAGGACGGTGTGCTGGAGCCATCGGGACAGTTCGTGCTGACCTTGAAGGCGGGGGAGCAGGCGGCGACCAAGACCGACATTGCCGGGCTGGCCGACCGGCTCGGCGCCATCGAGTCGCTACTCAAGCAGGCGTCCTGACCGGGCACGTCAGTCCCGCGCCCGGGTCCGGGCCCGCGCGGATGCGTTGACCGGCCGGACCCGGGTAGCTGTGCGCAGGTGCACCCCAGTGACTGGTTTCTCAGCGCCGCCGACCGCGGCAATCCGGCGACTCGGCTCGACTCTCGCCATGCCGACGGTGCGGCCTGGACGACGGGTAATGACGTCCGGCCGCTGATTCATGGCGGCAGCTACTTCGCCGAGCTTGCGTCGCGGGTAGCGGAGCTGTCAGCCGGGGACCTGCTGCTGTTCACCGACTGGCGCGGGGACCCTGATCAGCGTCTCGGCGCGGCTGGTCCGGCCGTGTCCGCCGCATTCTGCGCGGCCGCCGCGCGCGGCGTGCGGGTCGCCGGGCTGGTCTGGCGGTCGCATCTCGACCGGGTGGCCTACAGCGAGGAGGAGAACCGCCATCTGGGCGAGGACATCGAGGCGGCTGGCGGCCAGTGCCTGCTGGATATGCGGGTCCGGCCCGGCGGGTCCCACCACATGAAGATGGTGGTGCTGCGTCACCAGGCGCGGCCCGAGCGCGACGTGGCCTTCGTCGGCGGCATCGACCTGTGTCACAGTCGCCGGGATGACCAGTCACACACTGGTGACCCGCAGGCGCAGCGGATGGCGGCTGTCTACGGGCCGCGGCCGCCATGGCACGACGTGCAGGCGATGATCCGCGGTCCGGCGGTGGGCGACGCGGAGACAGTGTTCCGCGAGCGGTGGGACGATCCGGCGCCGCTGACCCTCAACCCTGTGCACCGGCTGCGTGATCTGCTCGGCCGCGACCAGATCCGGCCGCGGCCGCTGCCGCCGCAGCAGCCCGATCCGGCGCCGTGCGGCAATCAGGCGGTGCAGTTGCTGCGGACCTACCCGTTCCGGCGGCCCGGCTATGACTTTGCCCCGCGGGGGGAACGCAGCATAGCCCGCGGCTACCGGAAGGTGCTGCCGCTGGCGCGCTCGCTCGTCTACATCGAGGATCAGTACCTGTGGTCGTCCGACGTGATGTCCACGCTGGCCGACAGCCTGCGCGCGAATCCGGGTCTGCGGGTGATCGCGGTGATACCGCGGTACCCGGATCAGGACGGGCGCGTCTCGGAACCACTGAACCTGGTCGGGCGAGCCGATGCGATCGCGCTGCTGCGACAGGCCGGAGGCGACCGGGTGGCGGTGTACGGGATCGAGAATGCCGCTGGCACCCCGATCTACGTGCATGCCAAGGTCTGCATCGTCGACGACGCCTGGTCCATCATCGGCTCGGACAACTTCAACCGGCGGTCCTGGACGCATGACTCCGAGCTGAGCTGCGCCGTCATGGACGACCCGGCCGGGCCGGGCGGGGATGCCGACGGCGGCGCCGCGTTCGCGGCGAGCCTGCGTGCCGCGCTGGCCGCCGAGCACCTCGGCCTGCCGCCGACAGCACCGGTGCCCTCGCTGGCCGGCCTCTTCGACACCTTCCGGCAGTCCGCCGCCGCGCTCGACGGCTGGCACGCGGCGGGCCAGCCGGGTGCGCGACCGCCGGGCCAGCTGCGCGGCTACCCGGACCTCACCCTGGCTGCCGGTACGCGGGCCTGGGCGACGATGCCCTACCGGCTGCTCTATGACCCGGACGGCAGGCCCGTCAGGATGCGCCGAGCCGGCACGTACCGACTCCGTCGCCTGGCCGGAATGCTCACGAAGTTTGCGCCAGGCAGGGGCGAAGCAGGATAATACGGTGCGCCCGTGCCCGGGGCAGGTCAGATGCGTATTCGGGTCGGCACGGATCGTGGTGGAGGAGCGGTGGCCGGCACTATCCCTCCCCTGCCGGACACGGCGGGATTCACCGCCGGGCTGCGCATCTCCGGCTACCGGCTGGAGCAGCAGATCGGCCGCGGCGGCATGGCCGCGGTCTTCCGGGCGCACGACGAGCGACTGGACCGCCAGGTGGCGCTGAAGATCCTGGCTCCGGCACTGGCGCAGGACGGGGCGTTCCGGCAGCGCTTCATCGCCGAGTCACGCGCCGCCGCGGCGGTAGAAGATCCGCACATCATCCCGGTCTACGAAGCCGGCGAGGCCGACGGCGTGCTGTTCATCGCCATGCGCCTGGTTCGCGGCGGCGACCTTCGCACCATAATGTCCCAGCGCGGACCGCTGGCACCTGCCCGCGCGGAGTGGATCTTGTCGGCGGTCGCCTCGGCCCTCGACGCCGCGCACGCCTCCGGCCTGGTGCACCGCGATGTCAAGCCGGCCAACATGCTGCTGGACGTCCGGCCCGGACGACCTGACCACGTGTACCTGTCTGACTTCGGCGTCAGCAAGGCGGCTGCGGGCTCGAGCGGACTGACCGGCAGCGGCCAGTTCATCGGCACCGTGGACTACGCCGCGCCGGAGCAGATCCACGGGCAGCTGGTGGATGGCCGGACCGATCAGTACGCCCTCGGCTGCTCGGCGTTCGAGCTGATCTGCGGCCACCCGCCGTTCTTCGGCAAGCAGTGGCTGGCTGCCATGTACTCGCACCTGTCCGCGCCGCCACCGGGCGCTACGTCGGTGCGGGATGAGCTGCCCGTGGCAGTGGACGCCGTGTTCGCCCGGGTGCTGGCCAAATCGCCCGCCGACCGTTACGAGACCTGCCAGGAATTCACCAGCGCGCTGCGGGCCGCGCTCGGCCTGCTGCCGTATGCCAGCGACGCGCACGCTGGTGCGGCGCAGTCGCCTCCGTCGGACGAGGACGGCGGCGCGACCGTCGATCCGGCGGCGATGGACCAGGCCGCGTTCCGGATCAGAGGGCCCGCCGTCCCGGCCGGGGCCGCCGTTGCGGGGTCGGCGGACGGTCAGGTTGCCGGCGCCGCCACCGACCCGCATTCGACGTCTCAGCTGACGGTTGGCGCACGTCAGCAGGACCGGCCGACCGCCGTCGCGCCAGCGCGGAACTCACGCACGGTGCTGATGAGCGTGCTCGCGGTGGTCGTCCTGCTCGGTGGCGTGGCGGCCGGCCTGCTGCTGTCCCGCAGCCCATCGCCGGCTCCGGTGGCCCGCTACCCGCTCGCGCGGCAGTCCTATGGCGGCGGGCTGGCGATCACCCAGCAGTGGACGCTCGCCGGACCCAGCGGATCGTCGCTCCAGGTTGCGATGACGGTCAGCAACTCATCGAGCAAGACGGTCACTGCGCAGCTGGAGGAGCCGATCCCGGCGGCCGTGGCGCGCGACCCGGCCGTGGTGACCTTCACTGGCGCGGTGCAGCCGCTGGCAACCGGACGGCTGGCGGTCTGGGACCTGGCCCTGCCGCATGGTAGCCATGCGGTGGTCAGGTACCAGGTACCGGAGCCGCCCCGCGGAACGAGCGAGTCACGGCTGCTGCAGTGGGTCAGGGCGTACACGGCTGTGTCCGCGCTGCAGGTACTGGAGGTGGTCCCGCACCCCGGCCTGCTCCGGGCCGTGTGGATCAGCCCGCTCAACCTCCGGCTCGGCGTCGGGCAGGCCGGCCAGCTCGTAGTGCACGCCCGGCTCTACAACGGCCGGCTGGCCCCTCGGACGGACCTGACCGGCGCGGTCTGGACCTCGGCGCAGCCCGCCGTGCTCACCGTGGATCCCGGCGGAGCGGTCGTCGGCAGGTCGCCCGGCGTGGTGCTGATCACCGTCCAGATCGGCACCATCCGCGCGTCGGCCACGGTCGAGGTCACCGGGCCGGGCGGGGTGGCGCCGCCACCTGCTTACAGCCCGCCCCCGCAGCCGACAGCGTCGCCGTCAGCCACGGCATCGGCCAGCGGGTCGCCGTCACCGACGAGCACGCCGACAGTCTCGGGGTCGCCGTCACCGACCGGCACGACTTCGGTGTCGCCCTCCGCATCGCCGTCGTAGCCGGACACACCAGTCACGTAGCTGACGGGCCGCGCGGCTAACCGCGTGCCGACGATGCCGAGGATCGTGGTCACGACCTCCGCCAGCGGCGCCGTCGTACGGATCTCGTGGTCTGCTCTCTGTCGCAGCAGCGGCTCGATCTGCTCGACATCGGCGAGGATGCGGCGGAGTTCCGCTGGCGTCTTGCCGAACGGATTACTGGTCCTGGTGGCCAGCCGTTCGGTAAGTGTCTCGACCGGCGCGCTGAGCAAGATGACGTGGTCGAATCGCGGATGGAACCGCACCTGGTTCTCTTCGCAGCCGGCCACGAACAGAATGTCGGTGTCCTCGGTGGCCAGTAGCGTCTCGATGGCGCCTTCCCGCCACAACTGGCGGCCGTCCGGCAGCAGATCACACCAGCCGTCGTCGGTGTCGATGGCCTTGTACCCGCGGGTCGTCAGCGCGCGAACTACGGCTGACTTCCCCGTCCCGGACATGCCGGTCAGCAGCACCCGCTTCACGCTGACGAGCTTACGAGCCGAGCCGGCTCATACTCCGGTACCGTCGGCAGCTGGCGTGACCGGCTCCGTCCCTGACCTGTCCAGCCGATCAGCAGGGAAAGGCTGACGATAATGACGATCAGTGGCAGCCCGAAGGGCAGCCAGTTGAGACCGCCGGCGGCCGGGTAAACCAGGCTGCCGTTCCCCTCCGAAACGGCGGGAACGCGCTGACCCGCGCGGCTAATGAGCCGGCGGCAGGATTACGCGGAAGGCTCGTGGGTAGGCCTCCCCGGCGCTCGGGCTCGGATGCGGTATCCATCGGCAGCTGCCCGAGGCCGGCGCGTACAGTCCTGCTGACCGAGATTCCCGGACTCACATCGAGGCGTTATGACCACGACCCGGCGCATGCTCGCGCCCCTGCGGCCGGCCGCCCGCATCCTGACCGGATCCACTTATGCGCTGCTCGGCTTCGACGCCTGGCAGGCACCGGGTGGACGCGTCGACCTCGCGGCCCCGGTGCTGGCCGCTGTCCGGAAGGCGGTTCCGCTGCCGGAAGATGACGAGCTGCTGGTGCGCGGGAACGCAGCCGTGCAGGTGGCGGCCGGCACCATGCTGGCCCTGGGCCTGGCCCCGCGGCTATCCGCGCTGGCGCTGGCCGGATCGCTGATCCCCACCACGGTGGCCGGGCACGCGTTCTGGACGATCGAGGACCCGGCCGCCCGCAAGATGCAGCGCATCCAGTTCCACAAGAACCTGGCCATGATCGGCGGGCTGCTCTTCGCCGCTCTCGACCAGCCGTAGCGGCGGCGGTTGCCCCCGCCTGGCGCCGGGTAGACCGGCCTGATGCAGCGGGTAGGGAGGCGACACAGCCGGTGAACGTGAATTTCCTGCGGCCGCTCTACGATGAGATCGGCAATTACGTCTCGGTTTACCTGGATACCGACCGGATCCATGAGAACGCCGCGGAGGCCCTCGCGATCCGCTGGCGCGCCGCCAGGGACCGGCTGGCTGCGGCGGGCGCGAGCCCGGCCTCGCTGGACGCTGTCGCGGCGGTCATCGAAGATCGTGACGCGGCACCCGGCCGGGCTGTCTTCGCGCGCAATGGCGACATCGCGTTCGCCGGCGTGCTGGGCGGGCCACCACGGCGGGAGATAGCGCGGCTGGCCGCGCTACCGCACCTGATGCCGCTGATGGCTCAGTATCCGCCGCCAGTCCCGCACGTGCGGGTGAGCGCTACCCGGGCCGGCGGGGAAATTGTCGCGCTCGGCGATACCGGCGCAGGCTGGCAGGACTGGGTGACCGGCCGTCAGTGGCCGGTACACAAGACCCAGGTCGGCGGCTGGTCGCAGGACCGGTTGCAGCGTCACGTCGAGGAAACCTGGAACGAGAACGCCAAGGCGCTGGCCACCGGGGTGGCCACGGCCGCGGCTCAGGTCGGAGCCCAGCAGGTCATCGTGGCCGGCGATGTCCGGGCCAGGACGCTCCTGCTCGATCACCTGGCCACGCCGCTGCGGGATTCGGTTGTCATGGTCGACCAGGAGATAGCCGCGGACAGCCAGGCAATGGCCGAGGCCGCGGACCAGGCGCTGGCCGAGTCTGCAGATCGCGACGTCAGGAGCCGGTTCGACGACTGGGGCAGCCAGCTCGCCCATGGCCGGGCTGTGGAGGGCCTGGCAGCGACCATGGCAGCTTTCCGCGACGGCCAGGTCGCCGACCTGTTCCTCGCTGATGTCCCGTCCTCCACCGCGTCGGCCTGGATTGGGCCCGCCGGGACCGACCTGGCAGCCTCGCGGGATGAGCTGACGGACCGGATGGTGCCCGAGCCTGTCGCCGACCGGGCGGACGCTGCCCTGCTCCGGGCGGCGGTGCAGACTGACGCAGCCCTGCATTTTTTGCCCGAGGATCTGGTGGCATCGGGGAATCCGGCGGCCTGCGGCGGCATCGCCCGGCCGCTGGATGGGGTGTGTGCAGCGCTGCGATATCCGACCGGTCACTGAGGACGCGGCGGGCCGGCATCGAGCCGGTCGCGGAAGGCCTGCAGCGGGTCAGCCCCGTCGTCCGGCGACGCCCACCGGGTCTCCAGCCACCAGGTACAGCCGGCCTGCCGCCAGCCGGCTATCGAGCGCGCCGCCGCGCCGGGGTCATCCGCCGGCGTCTCGCCGTCGGCGATGAGGTCGAATCCGGCCGGCACTCCCTGTCCGGCCAGCCAGCCGGCCACCGCGCTCGCATCGTCCGGTCCGGGATCTCCGGTGACCTGCTGATACTGCGGGATCACACCGTCACATCGCAGCGCCCGGCGCATCGACTTCAGCGCGGGCCATACCCCGACCACCCAGATCGGGATGCGCTCCTGCACCGGCTCTGCCGCCGCGGTCAGGTCAATCCGGCCCGTCTCAAAGTGGTAATGCTGGCCGTGATAACTGCGGCCGCCCTGCCACAGGGTGCGGACCAGATCGATACCCTCGTCGAGCAGCGCGGCCCGCTCACGCAGGTCGGTCGGCTCGCCGGTGTCGGGCAGCTCGGTATCGAGGGCGCCCACCCCGACGGCCAGGATGGCCCGGCCCGGCCGACAGCTGATCGAGCGTCGCAACCTGGCTGGCAACCTTCCACGGCCGCCGCCAGGGCAGTGGCGTCAGCATGGTGCCGAGCCGGACCCGGCTGGTCCGGGCTGCCATGGCGGCCAGCAGCGTCCAGGCGTCCACCCCGTAGGCCGCCTCCCACACGAAGACGCCGTCCCAGCCAGCCTGCTCGGCCTGCACTGCCAGCTCAAGCTGCTGCGTGGCGGTCCCGGCGGGAATCACGGCACCGCAGCGAATCCGCTGTGTAGTCACGCTCAAGGTGGTATCACGGCCCGCCGACAGTACGGTTCGGGCGGTTGCCGGGGCATCGGAACCTGCGGCCGGCTACGCTTTGTGCATCATGACTCGCGGCCTGCTCCTTCTCGGCCGCGGCGAGGCCCGGTAACCAGCCCGGTCGGCTCCTCGCCGCGGGTCGTTCTGCCGCGCCGACCGATGTCCGTCCGGTTCGCGCAATCCTCTCCTGGAGCAGAGCACGTCATGAGCGATTCCTCCTTTCAGCGCCCCTCCGGCATGCCGTGTCATCGTTACCGCCCGTTCCCGGCTATCGACCTGCCGGACCGGCAGTGGCCAGCCCGCGCGATCACCGCCGCGCCGCGGTGGCTGTCGACCGACCTGCGGGACGGCAACCAGGCCCTGATCGATCCCATGAACGTCCCCCGCAAGCAGGCCATGTTCGACCTCCTGGTCCGGATGGGCTACAAGGAGATCGAGGTCGGCTTCCCGGCCGCGAGCCAGACTGACTTCGACTTCATCCGCAGCCTGATCCAGAGCGGCGCGGTCCCCGACGACGTGCGGATCTCGGTGCTGACGCAGGCCAGGGACGAGCTCATCGAGCGGACCGTGCAGTCGCTCGCGGGCGCCCGGCTGGCCACCGTGCACATGTACAACGCGGCGGCGCCGCTGTTCCGCAGCGTGGTCTTCGGCTGGGACGGCGACGGCCGGCAGGAGTGCAAGGCCGTCGCGGTGGACGGCACCCGCGCGGTGATGAAGTACGCGGAGGAGTACCTGGACGGCACCGACTTCGGCTACGAGTACTCGCCGGAGATCTTCATGGACACCGAGCTGGACTTCTCGCTGGAGATCTGCGAGGCGGTCATGGATGCCTGGCAGCCAGGTCCGGACCGGGAGATCGTGCTGAACCTGCCGTGCACGGTGGAGCGGTCCACGCCGAATGTGTACGCCGACCAGATCGAGTGGATGAGCCGCAACCTGTCCCGGCGCGAGCACATCGCGCTGTCGGTGCACACCCACAACGACCGGGGAACGGCGACCGCGGACGCCGAGCTGGCCATGCTGGCCGGGCGCGCAGCGGGTGGAGGGCTGCCTGTTCGGCAACGGCGAGCGGTCCGGCAATGTCGACCTGGTGACGCTCGGCCTGAACCTGTACAGCCAGGGCATCGACCCGATGATCGACTTCAGCGACATCGACGAGATCCGGCGCACCGTCGAGTACTGCAACGGCATCGGCGTGCACGAGCGGCATCCGTACGCGGGCGACCTGGTCTACACCTCGTTCTCCGGATCGCACCAGGACGCGATCAAGAAGGGCTTCGACGACCTCGAGCGCAAGGCGGCGGCTGCCGGCCGGCCGATGAGCGAGCTGCCCGTGGCAGATGCCGTACCTGCCGATCGACCCGAAGGATGTCGGCCGGACGTACGAGGCGGTTATCCGGGTGAACTCGCAGTCCGGCAAGGGCGGCGTGGCGTACATCATGAAGACTGATCACCACCTCGACCTGCCGCGCCGGCTGCAGATCGAGTTCAGCCAGGTGATCCAGCGGCACACCGACACGGCCGGCGGCGAGGTGGATGCCGGGCAGATGTGGCGGATCTTTGCCGCCGAGTATCTCGAACCGGGCCCGTTCGAGCTGGTCAGCTACTCCTCCACGAGCGAGGACGGGACCGAGCGGGTCGAGTGCACTGTCCGGGCCTACGGGATCGAGCACACCCTGGCTGGCATGGGCAACGGGCCGATCGCGGCGTTCTGCGCGGCCGTGTCCGGCATCGACATGGGCCTCGGCGGCGTCGGCGTCCGGGTGCTGGATTACGCCGAGCATGCGCTCACTGCGGGCCGTGACGCCGAGGCCGCGGCTTACCTGGAGATCGAGGTCGGTGACCGGGTGCTGTGGGGCGTGGGTGTCAGCTCGTCGATCGTCCGCGCCTCGATGAGCGGCGTGATCAGCGCGCTGAACCGGGCGGCCAGGGCGCAGTCGCGCTAACGGAGTTGGTGATTGTCGTAGCCGCGGAGTAGCTGGATGGCTACCTTGTGTAGTCATCGAGCTACTGCTACAGCGAGGACGTCCCATGCGCCATGCACTGCGCCTGACCACCACCGCGGGCGGCCTGCTCGCGTTAGCCTTATCCGCTGCCGCCTGCTCCGCTGGCGGCAACGGGACGCAGGCGATCGGCGGCCCCGAGACCTTCGTGCTGACGAGCACGTCGGCGGTGGCCTATCCGGCCTACCTGGTCACGGCCTCGGGCGCGTTCGCGGCGAAGGGCACGCTGGCGGCCATGGCGCCCGGTCAGTCGACGGCGAAGTTCCGCGACGGCACGTTCGTGATGACCCATCCGGTCAACGACGTCCGGGTGGCCGTGCGATCGCTGAACCACCGCACCTGCGCCGCGGTGCTGGCTCAGACGGGCACGTACACGATCGGCTCAGGCACCGGGAAGTACCGCGGCATCAGCGGCTACGGCACCGAGACAGCCAGGTTCACCGCGACGCTGCCCCGCGCCAAGGGCGGACGATGCGACACCAGCAAGGCGATGGCGGTGCCCAGCCCGGCGCACACCATCGTGCGGGGAACGGGGACCGTGCTCATCCCGCCGCACTAGGAATGCGCGGCATAGTAGCGGTGGCCCGATGTCGGTGCGGGCCGCCGACGATCTACGCTGCCAGCACTAACGCGACGCGGTTCTAGCGCTCCACTCCTGCCTGAGCAGGCCGTACAGCACGATGTCGGCGAAGCCGTCGCCGTCGTAGGCCTGCTCGCGCTGGATGCCTTCGAGCACGAAGCCGCACCTTTCGGCTAGTTTCCGCATCGCGGCGTTGGTCGCGAGCGTCTCCAGTTCGATCCGGTGCAGGTTGCGGAAGCGGAAGCCGTAGTGGCAGAGCAGCTCCATCATTTCCTGGCCGTACCCCTGCCCGCGTGCGGCCGGGAGCAGTGAGATACCGATGTGGCCGAACTGGTTGAAGGCGTCGAGGCCCCACAGGTTGCACGTCTCCGATCACGGTGCCATCGGCGATCGTCTCGGCGGTGAACCTGGCGGTACGGCGTCCGGTTCGGCCAGTGATGTCTCCAGCCTGGCCCGGCGTGCCGCGAGCGATTCAATCAGCATCGGGCTGTCGTCGGTGAGCATGTGGTGTTCGGGGTCGGACCACATTTCGTACAGCACGGTGACGTCGTCCGGCACCATGGGTCGCAGGCGCACGCGCTCGGAGGCAAACATCCCGCGAATCTAGCTCACCCGCCGCGCACGCGCCTGCCAATAAACACGCCAGGCCAGACCTTCACACAACTAGGGTCGCGCGACACTAGCGGCGGTAGAACGGCGTGGTGAACGCGGCGAACCACTGGTCGATGTAATCCGGCTCGTGCTCGCCGGGGAAGGTCACATCGATCGGGAAGCCTGCCTCCTGCGGCGGGGCCAGTGCGGCGGCCTGCTCGACCACCGCGGCCACCGCATCCTGGACGGCCTCGTCCGCCGGGTCGTCGAGGGTGACCGAGATGATCATGCCTTCGCCGGCGAACTGGACCGACAGCCAGGCGGCGGCGCAGTCGCTGACCTCGGGAATGGTGCGAAGCCCTGCGCAGATCCCGGCGAGCAGGCTGTCCGGAGTGGCTGGCAGCGGCCCTAAGCTGATCCGGCCGGCGGGCTCGTCGTCCTCGTCGGCCGCCAGGTAGGCGACGCCCTGCGGGTAGACAGGAACGCTCTCACTGGCGCCGGCGTTCAGCGCGATACCGATCGACCCTGGCAGCAGCCTGGCCAGATCGGCAGCCCGGACGACGACGTGCGGCACTATCGCGGCAGACTCCGCGGGCGAATCAGGGCAGGCGAGCTTCTGCAGCAGCTCAGCCGATGAGTAAGCGGGCACGAAGTCGCTGCCGAGGTAGGAGACCATCGGCAACGTGACGGCGCTGCCCTTGATCACCGGCCGGCCGTCATCAGGCAGCGGCAGCCAGAGCCGGGCCGACTTGAGCGCGTCCAGCAGGTCGCCGATGCGCGACGCGTCCCTGATGGCCGCCGCCAGCGCTCGCTCGACGGCACCGGCTGCCTGATCGTCGTCCGCGGCGCCTGAGCGTGCAGTCTTCGGTGCGGGCATGGCAGTCTTGCCGTCGATAGCGATGCGTAAGTTCACCTGACGGATAGTAAGCGCTCCGGGGCGGTGGGTAATGGCAAACGGCCGACGTGCCGCCCAGCGTTGGCTTGACGTTGGCCCGGAGCGCATCCAGAACTGGCTGGAATCGTTCGAGGGCCGGCACGGCCCGACGTCGACGCAGGCCGGCACCGAGACCGTCACGGTGCGCGCCGCCGATGGTGCCGTGGCCGAGTGTCACGTGCCGTTCCCGCCGCTCGCTGCTGGCCTTGAGCCGAGCGGAGCCGGGGCGGCTCTCGCGGCCCACGCCGCGGCCGAGCGCACCGTTGCGGTGCTGCTGGTGCGCCTTGGCGGGTATGCGGCGGGGGTCTTCGCCGGACCGGATGCCCGGCTCGTCGTGTCGAAGGTCGGCAGCCGGCTCGTGCACGGACGCAGCGCGGCCGGCGGTACGTCGCAGCACCGGTTCGCCCGCCGCCGGGAGAAGCAGGCCAGGGAGGCACTGGAAGCTGCCGCCGACTGCGCCGTAGGAGTGTTCAGCGGGTACGCCGGCCGGCTCGACGCCGTGGTTCTCGGCGGCGACAAGCGCGCGATCGCGCCGCTGCGCGAGGATGCCAGGCTGCAGCCGTACTTCGACATCGCAGTCGACAGGTTCCTCACGGTGCCCGATCCGCGGCTGGTCGTGCTCAAGGACACCCCGCGCCAGTTCCGCGCTATCCGGATCCGCCTGACGGAGCCGGCGGATTGATCCGCGCACGCGACGTGCGGTGGGAGGGGAGCGCTCGCCCGTCGGTTCGATTTGACCGGAACGGGGTCCCTACCGGTCCCGGTCCTGACTGCGTTCGCTGAAGCCAACGGGAATGTCAGTGCCTGCCGATATCATCGAACGTAGATTCGATCAACGGCGCTGCCAGGGACACAAGCGGAGCTACAGCAGCGGCCGGGCCAGGTCAGCGACTAGCCCGAGGAGGTGCGCGTCATGTGCTTTCCGCAGCCGTCAGTGTCGGGCGCTCGAGCGCCGGGCACCGCAGGGATGAGCGCGGCCGAGGCGCTGGCCGCGGTGCGAGCCGGCCTCGCTTTCCTCGCGACGGTGGATGCGACCGAGCTGACGACCGCCGAGCAAGCCGATCTGCTGCGTGGCCTGGCGGTGTCCGAGTCAGTGCACCTCGCCGCGACCTCGTCGGTGCTGACGGCATTCACCGCCAGCCGGGGCTGCATCGATGACGCCCAGCCGACCGCCCGGTCATGGCTTCGCTGGCAGGCCCGGATTACTAACGGCGCGGCCAGTGCCGCGATGGCGTGGATGCGGCGGCTGGACGCCCATTCGATGATCGCGGCTGCGCTGGCCCGCGGTGAGATTTCCCCGTCCTGGGCGCGGCACCTGTCCGACTGGTCGGACCGGCTGCCGGCCGGTGACCGGGACGCCGCCGACCAGATCTTGCTGCGTGCGGCCGCGGATGGCGCTGGCCTGGCTGACCTGGCGGGACTGGCCGAGGAAATGTTCCGGCGGTCCGCCTCGCCAGACACCGACAAGCTCAATGACGGGTCCGCGGACCGGGTCTTGCGGCTGACTCCGCACTACCATGGCCACGCACGACTGGAGGGGCACCTCACTCCCGCTGCCGCGGCGGCGCTGCGGGCGGTGCTGGACTCCCTGAACGCCAGGATCGGGCCCGAGGATATGCGCACCCCCGGTCAGCGCGAGCACGATGCGCTGGAGGAAGCCTGCCGCCGGCTCGTCGCGAGCGGAGGGCTGCCGGATCGCGCTGGGCAGCCCACCCATATCCAGCTGCACATGACGCTCGAGCAGTTGCTGGGATTGCCGGGAGCCCGTGACGCGGTCAGCGCCTGGACCGTCACTCAGGGGGCGGCGCCAGAAGGCGCGGACTGCGACGCCACGATCATCCCGATCGTCACCGGCAGCATCGACCCGGAAGTCCTGGACCAGCTCGCCGGTGCCCTACTGAGCCGCCGCGCCGAGGACAGCAGCGCCGGCGGCGGCATGGCGATGCGCGCCGCGGGCCAGCTCGCCATCAGCCGAGCCGTCGCGCTGCTGTCCGGCCCCGGCGGTCTGGCATCCTGGCTGCGCACCCGCCATCTGCACGGTCTGGCCGCCACCGTGAGCCTGCCCTTGGACACCGGCGCCGCCACCGACGCCATCCCGGTTCACCTTCGCCGCGCCATCACCCGCCGTGACCAGCATTGCCGCTTCCCCGGCTGCGAGCAGCCGTCGGTCGCGTGCCATGTTCATCATCTGATACCGCGGGCCGAAGGCGGCCCCACCAGCCTGCAGAACTGCCTGCTGCTGTGCGCGTTCCACCACCTCACTGCGATCCACCGCTGGGGCTGGACCCTGACCCTCAACCCCGACGGCACCACCACTGCCACTAGCCCCGGCGCGGATCGCATCCTCCGCAGCCACGCACCGCCAGTCGCCGCCTGAGTGCGATCGACGGATTTGCCGCTCTGGTGAGATCGGCCTTGCGCTGACCCCTACCGGCTGAAACCGCATGGCTGGGCGCGATGGCACTCAGGTAAACTAGCGCCATGCAACCGCTCCTGTCGTGACGCCGTGCCCCGGTCCAGGGGTGAAGTCTGTCCGGCGTCCGACCCGTAATGGAGCGAATTTCTCATGATCTCGGCACGTGAAGTCGAGCTGCGCGCTGGTGCGCGCCTGCTGCTGGAAAGCGCATCTTTCCAGGTTGCCGCTGGCGACAAGATAGGTCTGGTAGGCCGGAACGGGGCCGGCAAGACGACGCTGGCCAGAGTGCTCGCGGGGGAGGGGCAGCCGGCCGCCGGGCAGGTGCAATCCGGCGGCTCGGTCGGCTACCTGCCGCAGGACACCAGGGTCGGCGATCTCGAAGCGCTGGCGATGGACCGGATCCTGTCCGCCCGCGGCCTGGACTCGCTGCTCGCCGGACTGCGCGAGGCTGAGCTGCAGATGGCCGACGCCAACCCGGCTCGCCGGGACGCCGGCGTGCGCCGGTACGGCAACCTGGAGGAGCGGCTGACGGTACTGGGCGGCTACGCGGCAGAGTCGGAGGCAGCGTCACTGGCGGCGAGCCTGGGGCTGCCGCAGAAAGTGCTGAAGCAGCCGCTGCGCACGCTGTCCGGCGGCCAGCGGCGGCGCATCGAGCTGGCCCGGATCTTGTTCGGCGGCTCCGACACGCTGCTGCTCGACGAGCCGACCAACCACCTCGACGCCGACTCGGTGACCTGGCTGCGCGATCACCTGCGCAGTTTCCGCGGCGGCCTGGTCGTCATCAGCCACGACACCGGCCTGCTCGACGCGGTCGTCAACAAGGTCTTCCACCTGGACGCCGACCGCAGCGTGCTCGATATCTACAGCCTCGGCTGGAAGGCCTACCTGGACCAGCGCGAGACCGACGCGCGACGGCGGCGGCGGGAGCGCATGAACGCCGAGCGGCAGGCGACCGCGCTGCAATCGCAGGCCGACAAGATGCGGGCGAAGGCAACCAAGGCCAAGGCCGCGCAGAACATGCAGAAGCGGGCAGAGCGGTTGCTCGCCGGGGTCAGCGCGGACAGGTCCGCGGACCGGGTGGCGAGGCTGCGATTCCCGGTGCCGGCGCACTGCGGCAAGACTCCGCTGAGCTGCGCAGCGGCTGTCGAAGTCGTACGGCTCGCTCGAGGTGTTCACCGACGTCGACGTTGCCGTCGACCGCGGTGCGCGAGTCGTGGTGCTCGGGCTGAACGGCGCGGGCAAGACCACGCTGCTGCGGCTGCTGGCCGGGGTGGAGGAGCCCGACACCGGTGAGGTCGTGCCGGGCCACGGGCTGCGCCTCGGCTACTACGCGCAGGAACACGAGACGCTGGACAATGCGCGGACGGTGCTGGAGAACATGCGGTCGGCCGCGCCGGACCTGGCCGAGAGCGAGCACCGCAGCATTCTCGGCTCGTTCCTGTTCTCCGGCGACGACGTGGCGAAGCCGGTCGGCGTGCTGTCTGGCGGCGAGAAGACGCGGCTCGCGCTCGCGCTGCTGGTGGTCTCGGGCGCCAACGTGCTGCTGCTCGACGAGCCGACTAACAACCTCGACCCGGCCAGCCGCGCCGAGATCCTCGTCCGCGCTGCGCCGGTACGCCGGCGCCATCGTTCTCGTCACCCACGACGAGGGCGCGGTCGAGGCATTGCAGCCTGAGCGGGTCGTACTGCTGCCCGACGGCGTCGAGGATTCCTGGAGCGAGGAGCTCGCCGACCTGGTGGCGCTGGCCTAGCCAGCACGCGACGTCGTCCGCCGCGGGAAAGAATGATCTTTTTTTGCGCTCGTCTGGGTAGCCGATCACGAGCTAATGGGTGATCATGGCGGGATACGGTAACGCAGCGGTCAACTCAGCTCAACGGGAGGTTCGCGTGACCGAGACTCTCAAGAAAGGCACCAGGGTCACCGGTGCCGACCGCACGAAGCTGGCGGCCGACCTGAAGAAGCGGTACGGCGCCGGCGAGAGCATCAGGTCGCTTGCGGCATCGACCGGACGGTCGTACGGATTCATCCACCGGATCCTGAGCGAGAGCGGCGTCGCGCTGCGCGGCCGTGGCGGCGCGACCAGGGGCAAGGCCAAGTCAAAGGCCTGATGACCAGCCCTGGTGGTGTCGAGCTAACCATCGACGGCGCTGTCGCGACGGTGACGCTGAACCGTCCGGAGCGCCGCAACGCGCATGACTCCGGCCATCTGGCACGCGCTGGCCCGGATCGGTGACGCCATACCGGAGCAGGTTCGCGTCGTCGTGCGTCCGCGGCGCGGGTCCGTCCTTCTGCGCTGGCATCGACCTGCGGCTGTTCAGCGCGGACGGCGTGCCAGGTGAGGACCGGCCGCCGCCCGGTGACGCGGCGGATTTCGATCAGACCGATCGCCGGGTACCAGGCGGGCTACCGCTGGCTGCGCAATCCCCGGTTCGTCTCGATCGCCGCGGTGCAGGGGCACGCCATCGGGGCCGGCTTCCAGCTTGCGCTGGCCTGCGACCTGCGGATCCTGGCCGACGACGCCAAGCTGTGCATGAAGGAGCCGGCCCTCGGGCTGGTGCCTGACCTGACCGGCACCAAGCCGCTGGTCGACATCGTCGGTCTGGCCAGGGCCATCGAGATCTGCCTGACGGCCCGGATGGTGGGCGCGGATGAGGCCGCCGAGCTCACGGCTGGCCGAGCTCGTCGTGCCCGGCGCGGAGCTGGACGGGGCAGTGAGTGACCTGGTCGCGGCGCTGCTGTCGGTCGACGCCGACGCTGCGCGCGCTACCAAGGCGCTGCTGGCCCAGGCGGCGCCGGCAACACGCTGGAGCAGCAGGCGGCGGCCGAGCGCCATGCGCAGGCCAGCGCTGCTGCCGGCTCCGGGCCGGCAGCAACCGCGGCGTTAGCTGACCAAACGGTTCGCCGTCAGCGGAGCCGGGATGATCTCGCGCCGCTGCTAGGTTCACCGGTCATGACCATGCAGACCCAGTGGCACGCCATGCGGGGCTTCACCCGCGATCCGTCGGTGACCAAGCAGCGGCTGAAGCCGGGTACGGTCCGGCGGATTGCCGGGTATGCCCGGCCGTACCGGCTCGACCTGTCGGTCTTCCTGGTGGCGGCGGCGCTGGACGCGGTAGTCACCGTGCTGTACCCGGTGCTGCTCGCCGTGGTCATCGACAAGGGCATCATCCCGAAACGGACCGACGTCGTTTTCGGCGCCGCCGCGGCGGTCGCTGGCCTGGCCATCTTCGACGCCTTCCTCGGCGTCGTCCAGCGCTACTTCACCTCGCGGGTCGGCGAGGGCCTGATCTACGACCTGCGCACCCAGGTCTTCGGGCATGTCCAGCGGCAGCCGATCGCGTTCTTCACCAGGGCGCAGACCGGCTCGCTGGTCAGCCGGCTGAACAACGACGTCATCGGCGCTCAGCAGGCGCTGACCTCGACGCTCGTCGTCGGTGGTGTCCAGCGTGCTGCAGCTGGTCCTGGTGCTGGCCGTCATGTTCTTCTTCTCCTGGCAGATCACGCGTGGTCGCGCTGGTGCTGATCCCGGTCTTCCTGTACCCGGCGCGGCGGGTCGGCCGCAAGCTTCAGCGGCTCACCAGGGAGTCCATGCAGCTGGACGCCCAGATGGGCTCGACCATGACCGAGCGGTTCAACGTGGCCGGCGCGATGCTGGCCAAGCTATACGGCCGTCCGGCCGATGAACTCGGACCTGTTCTCCGGCCGGGCCGGCCGGGTTCGCGACATCGGCGTGCTGACCGCGCTGTGGGGCAGCGCGCTCGTCACCGGCCTGGCGCTGCTGGCGACGCTGTCGACCTCCGTCGTCTACGGCTCGGCGGCTGGCTTGTCATCAACGGGTCGCTGCAGATCGGTGGCATGGTCGCCCTGGCGACGCTGCTGAGCAGGCTGTACGGGCCGATCACCTCGCTGTCCAACGTGCAGGTCAACGTCATGACCGCGCTGGTCAGCTTCGACCGGGTCTTCGAGGTGCTGGACCTGAAGCCGCTGATCGACCAGAGCCCGGGGGCGCGGCCGCTGCCGGTATCGGGGGCCGCGCCGGACATCGAGTTCGACCATGTCAGCTTCCGCTACCCGGCGGCGTCGGAGGTATCGCTGGCCTCGCTGGAGTCGATCGCCATGCCGGTCCCGGAGAAGACCGGGCCGGTCCAGAACGCACTCACCGAGGTCGAGCTTCCGCGCGCCAGCGGGCAAGCTCACCGCGCTGGTCGGGCCGTCGGGCGCGGGCAAGACGACCATCACCCACCTGGTGTCGAGGCTGTACGACCCGACCAGCGGCGTCAGTGCGGATCGGCGGCGCCGACATCCGCGAGGTGACGCTGCAGTCGCTGCACGACGCGGTCGGCGTCGTGACCCAGGACGCGCACATGTACCACGACACGATCCGGGCGAACCTGCTGTATGCCCGGCCGTCGGCGACCGAGCACGAGCTGGTCCTGGCCTGCCAGGCGGCGCAGATCTGGGACCTGGTGGCGGCGCTGCCGGACGGCCTGGACACTGTCGTCGGTGATCGCGGCTACCGGCTGTCCGGCGGCGAGAAGCAGCGCGTGGCGCTGGCCAGGCTGCTGCTGAAGGCGCCGTCTGTCGTCGTGCTGGACGAGGCGACGGCGCACCTGGACTCCGAGTCCGAGGCGGCTGTGCAGCGCGCGCTGAAGACGGCGCTGGCCGGCCGCACCTCGCTGGTCATCGCGCACCGGCTGTCCACTATCAGGGAAGCCGACCAGATCCTGGTGGTGGAGGACGGCCGGATCATCGAGCGGGGCGAGCATGACAGCCTGCTCGCGGCGGGTGGCCTGTACGCCGACCTGTACCAGACCCAGTTCGCCCGTCAGGAAGTCGCCTGTCAGGATCCGGCTCAGTTAATTCTCCGTAGCCCACCCGGCGCAGGTCCGGCCCCGCGACCGACTCGATCTCGGTCAGCTGCGCCGTGGTCAGCTGCCGCTGCCAGGCCCCGGGCGCCGGGCTGGGCTGCGTGCTCGGGCCGATCGGGCCGACGGGGTCGCCGACGAAGTCCGACAAGGCCGCCGCGGTCGGACCGGGGTGCCGGATCGAGGTGCTCGTACCGCAGGGTGGTGAGCTGCTCGGCTGACATGGCGGTGCGCAGCCTGGCCATGGCGCGCACCGAGCCGCGCCAGCGCATCGCGCACTTGCCCGCCAGCGTGAGTTCCGGCCAGGCGGCCAGGTCCTGCTCGGTCTCGATGCCGAAGAACGGATTGGGGAACTCGGTCTCCACGTTGGCCATGCCTGGCTTGAACCAGGCCAGCGACTGGTTGTCGGCCAGCATGGCCGCGACCACGTCCCGGCCGTCGCGCACGATCTGGACCAGCTTGGCGTCGGGGAAGGCGTCGACGAGGCTGTCGGCGCAGTACATCAGGTCCGGGCTGGCGTCGCCGTACCGGAGGATGTCGCGCTCGGCGACGCAGCTGGAGCGCCCGGTCACCTGGCCGGCGTCGCGGCACAGCGGCGAGCAGGTCAGGCAGCCATGCGCGGTCACCTGCCAGGCCTGCGCGAAGGCGTCGCGGAGCACGGTAGCGGCCGCATCGCTGCGCCCGCGCTGGATGGACGGGCTGCGGGCGAAGGCGTAGACCACGCTCTGCACGGCGTCCTGGCCGATGGTCAGGTGGAAGCCGCGAGACTGCTTGAAGGCGCGCCCGAGCAGGTCCGCGCCGGAATGCGGAGCGCTGATGATGAAGACCGGCTGACGGACCTTGCGGCCGTTTACGACCAGAATGTGCGGGCGGGGTGGCATGGCTACCCATCAGTGTGACACTGCCGGCCAGGTGCCTGTAGCAGGCCCGAGAGCGGTGCAGGTCAGCGCTGCCGCGGCCGGCGGCCGCCGGTGCGGCGGCAGTGGTCGCCTGCATGGCTGTCCAGGTTCAGCGCGGCCTGGATGAGCGGCACGTGACTGAACGCCTGCGGCGTGTTACCGACCTGCCGGCCGTACCGCGGGATCGTATTCCTCGCTCAGCAGGCCCAGATCGCTGCGCAATGCCAGCAGCCGCTCGAAGACGGCCACCGCCTCGTCGTACTCGCCGATCAGATGCAGCGCGTTGACCAGCCAGAAGCTGCAGGCCAGGAACGCTCCCTCGGCGCCGGGCAGGCCGTCGACGTCGGCCCTGGCACCTTCCTGGACCGCCTTGGCCGGCTGGGTGTAGCGCAGCACCAGGCCGTCGCGCATGAGCTCGCGCTTGATGACCCGGACCGTCGAGACCACCCGCGGGTCGTCCGGCGGCAGGAAACCCACCTCCGGGATCAGCAGCACCGAGGCGTCGAGCTCGGCGCTGCCGTAGTACTGGGTGAAGACGCCGCGCGCGGCGTCGTAGCCCTGGTCGCAGACCTGGGCGTGGATCTCGTCGCGGATCGCGCGCCAGCGCTCGAGCGGGCCCGGATTGCCCTGCTCGACCAGGTGGATCGCCCGGTCGAAGGCCACCCAGGCCATCACCTTGGAATGCACGAAATGCCGTCGCGGCCCGCGGACCTCCCAGATCCCCTCGTCCGGCTCGTGCCAGTGCTTCTCCAGGAAGTCCAGCAGCTGCCGCTGCAGGCTCCAGGTGTGCTTGTCGAAGTCCAGCCCGGCCTGGCCGGCCCAGCGTCAGGGCATCCATCACCTCGCCGTAGACGTCGAGCTGGCGCTGGTCGACGGCCGCGTTGCCGACCCGGACCGGCGCGGACCGCTCATAGCCCGGCAGCCAGCTGACCTCCCATTCGGCCAGCCGGCGCTCGCCAGCCACGCCGTACATGATCTGAACGTCCCTTGGCGTCGCCGGCGACGGCCGGCCGAGCCACTGCCGCCAGCTGTCAGCCTCTTCGGTGTAGCCGGTGCGCAGCAGCGCCTCCAGCGTGATCGTCGCGTCCCGGAGCCAGCAGTAGCGGTAGTCCCAGTTGCGGACGCCGCCGATGTCCTCGGGCAGCGAGGTCGTCGGCTGCCGCCACGATGCCGCCGGTCGGGCGCGTAGGTGAGGGCCTTCAGCGTGATCAGCGAGCGCAGCACCGCATCGCGGTACGGACCCTTATAGCTGCATTTGGCCGACCAGGCGGACCAGAACTGGCGTGTCGCCTCGAGCGCTTCCTCGGCGTCGACGGCGGGTCGCCGGCGGCAGGTGCGACGGCTGCCAGCACAGCACGAACGGCAGCCGGTCGCCGGGCTGGACGGTGAAGGTTGCCTGGTGCGCCAAGTTGCGGCCGACGTTCGGGACCGGGCTGAAGAAGCAGACGGAGTCGGGCCCGGCGACGGCCCGGATGGAGTGCTCGCTGCGCATCACCCAGGGGACGATCCGGCCATAGCCGAACCTGAGCCTGAGCACCGACTCCATCTCGACGGCGCCCTCGACGCCTTCGACCAGCCGGATCAGCACCGGAGCCGAGTTGGTCGCGCGGCGGCATGAAATCGATGACCCGCACCACGCCGCTCATCGGTGTGCCAGCTGGTCTGCAGGATCAGCGTGTCGCCTTCGTAGTGCCGGCTGACCTCGCCGCGCCTGGCGACCGGCCCCTCCGTCCGCCGTCGGGCACAGCCGCCACTGGCCGTTGCGCTCATCTCCGAGCAGCGCCGCAAAGCACGCATCCGAGTCGAACCTGGGCAGGCAGAGCCAGTCCACTGAGCCGTCGCGGCTGACCAGCGCAGCCGTCTGCATGTCGCCGATAAGCGCGTAGTCCTCGATCAGACCGGCCATGATGCCTCCTGGTCCTCGCCCGGCCGCGAACGGCACGGCCGGTCCCTTAAGCCTGACACGGCCCGGGCACTGCTCGCGGCTGGTCGTAGAGTGGCGGCGTGCGAGATTCGAACAGCGGCGCCGCGCGCCGGGGCGCGGTGGCCGCGGCGGCCGCGGCGGCCGCGGGCCTGCTGCTGGCGGCCCTGGCCGGATGCTCGCAGATGGACGCGGCGCTCTCCAAGCAGTGGATGGTCGTCGACTTCAGCCCCAGCACCTCCATCGCGACTGCCCTGCACGTGCGGACAGCCTGCTCGCACATCCAGCACGCCCCCCCGATGGCCCTGCCTGCGAAGCACTCGGTGATCAACATCATGTACGGCGTGCGCTTCGACACCACGAATGCCTCGCCGGCCGAGCTCGCAGCAGCTGCAGACGTGCCTGCAGAAGTTCGGCTCCGTAGCGGGCGTGAACCCGGTGACGGCGGGCGACGAGGGCAGCTAGGCAGCGCCCGCGCTGTGTGAATCAGGCCACAATCTTGTCGCGATCCGGTGCTTATCGCGGCTAGCCCAGGGAAAGATCGCCTCCGACCCTGGGTCACTCCGGCCGTGTTCAAGGCCGCTGACCTGCAGATAGAGGTGTGGCCAGCAAAGGACGGCAACGCGCCCGGGCTGGCTGCGCGGAACTGAACACTTAATTCCTCTAGGTAATGTAGACTTCTGTACTTGCTAAATCCTAGTAAGCAGATCGGAAAAAGGTGGACCGATGAGGAAAGTACTGGCCGGACTGGCGGCAGCAGGCGTTGCCTTGCTGGCAGCAGGATGCGGGTCGTCGGGCTCCGGGTCGTCCGGCCCGGGCTCGGCAGGCGACCCGGTAACGCTGCGGCTGGGCTTCCTGGAGAACATCACGCACGCGCCAGCGCTGGTGGGGGTCAAGGAGGGCTTCTTCACCAAGAACCTTGGCACGAACGTGACTCTCAAGCTGTATCCGTTCAGCACCGGCACGGAGGAGGCGACCGCGCTGCTGGCCGGTCAGCTGGACGCCGCTTACGTGGGGCCGAACCCCACGATCAAGGCATGGTCGGAGTCGAACGGCAGCCTGATCAAGGTCATCTCCGGTGCGGCCTCCGGCGGCGCCGTCGCTGGTGGTGAAGAAGGGCATCACCTCCCCGAGCCAGCTCAAGGGCCAGAAGCTGGCCACGCCGTCACTCGGCAACACTCAGGACGTGGCGCTGCGGTTCTGGCTGAAGGGCCACGGTCTCACCACGACCCAGACCGGCGGCGGTGACGTGCCGATCACGCCGATCACGCCAAACTCGGACGCGGTACTCGCCTTCAAGGCCGGCTCGATCGCCGGCGGCTGGAGAGCCGGCCCCCTACGACGCCGAGATGGTGGCCGACGGCGGCCATGTCCTGGTCAACGAGGCAAGCCTGTGGCCTGGCGGTAAGTTCGTCACTACGAACCTGGTGGTGACCCAGGCGTTCCTGGCTGCGCACCCGACCGCGGTCAACGGCCTGCTGAAGGGCCAGATCGAGGCGAACAGCTTCATCGCCGGCAATAAGTCAGCGGCCGAGGCCGCGGCCAACGCCGAGCTGACCAGCCTGAGCGGCAAGGGCCTCAAGCCGAACATCCTGTCCGCGGCGTTCAGCGAAGTCACCTTTACCAACGACCCGATCGCGTCGTCGCTGGTTACGGACGCACAGCACGCTGTGACCGTTGGCCTGCTCAGCCCGGTGAAGACCCTGAGCGCGATCTATGACCTGGCGCCGCTGAACAAGCTGCTGGCCGCGGCCGGCCAGCCGCAGGTCAGCTCGTGAGGGTCAGCGACCAGCAGGTGACGCCCCCGGCACAGCCGGGGGCGTCAGCCTTGTCGCACGCCGGTCCGGCACAGGCCGCCGGGTCCGGCCGAGGCGATCCGGATTACCGAGGTCAGCAAGGCATACCGGACTGGCCGGACGGAGTTGCTCGCGCTGGACAAGATCTCGCTGACGGTGCACGACGGCGAGTTCGTCTGCCTCATCGGCGCATCCGGCTGCGGCAAGAGCACCCTGCTGAACCTGGTCGCGGGACTGGACCAGCCGACCACTGGCACGGTCGACACCGGTGACCGCAAGGTCGGGCTGATGTTCCAGGAGCCCGCGCTGTTCCCGTGGCTGACCGCTGAGCGCAACGTCGAGCTGGCCCTGCGGGCCCGCGGCGTGCCGCGCGCCGAGCGGCGCGGCAAGACCGCCGAGCTGCTGGCGACTGTCAGGCTCGGCGGGTTCGGCGACAAGCGCCCGCACGAGCTGTCCGGCGGCATGCGCCAGCGGGTGGCTCTGGCCAGGGCGCTGGCACAGGACGCCGACGTGCTGCTGATGGACGAGCCGTTCGGCGCGCTGGACGCGATGACCAGGGACCTGCTGCATGACGAGCTGGAGCGGATCTGCGCTGAGCGGACGCTGACGGTGCTGTTCGTCACTCACAACGTCCGCGAGGCAGCCCGGCTCGGCGACCGGGTGATCGTGCTGAGCAGCCGTCCCGGCCGCGTTATCGACGAGTACGCGCTGCCGAGGGTCGGCCACCGCCGGATCGACTCACCCGAAGTGTCGGGCGTGGCTGCCAAGCTGACCGACAGGCTGCGCGAGGAAATGGGACGGCATGGCCACTGACCAGGCACTACGAGGCCTAGACAGCCTGGAGCTGCGGCCCGATCAGGGCAAGCCGGAACCCGGCAGGATCGCGCGCAAGGCGTGGGCGGCGCTCTGGCCGAAATTGCTGGCGATCGTGCTCGTGCTCGGCATATGGGAACTCATCACGCTGACCGGCTGGCGAGAAGTACGTACTGAAGGGCCCCGGCCCGGTCTTCTCGAGCCTGTGGCAGCAGATGCAGCACGGCATGTTCTGGTCCACCATCGGGTGGACCATGCGCAGCGCGCTGACCGGCTATCTCGTCGCCCTGATCATCGGCTCTGTCGTCGGGCTCCTGGTGGCGCGGATCAAGGTGCTGCGGGCCGCCGTCGGGTCGATCATCACCGCCCTGCAGACGATGCCGTCGGTTGTCTGGGCGCCGTTCGCGATCATCCTGTTCGGCCTGACCAACGCGGCCATCCTGTTCGTGGTCATCCTGGGAGCCGCACCCTCGATCGCCAACGGCCTGATCAGCGGGGTGGACTATACGCCGCCGCTGCTGCTGCGAGCGGGCAAGACGCTGGGGCTGCGCGGGTTCGCGCTGTACCGGTACCTGATCCTGCCCGCCTCGCTGCCGGCGTACGTGGCCGGGCTGAAGCAGGGCTGGGCATTCGCCTGGCGCAGCCTGATGGCGGCCGAGCTGTTCATCATCATCATCGGCCAGATCTCGATCGGCCAGCAGCTGAACGTGGATCAGCAGAGCCAGGACTTCACCGGCGCCAGCACAGTGATCATCGTGATCCTCGTCATCGGCATCGTGGTCGACACCATCTTCACGAAGGCTGACCTGGCGGTGCGGCGACGGCGTGGCCTGCTCGACGCGGCGGTGACGTCCTGACCCGGCGCCCCCGTCAGTGCGGCGGGTGGTGGTACACGCCGAAGACGTTGCCTGCCGGGTCGCGGAACGCACCGGTCTGCATGTGGTCGTCCACGGCGTCCGGTCCGTAGACGCGCTGGCCGCCGAGTTCTGCCGCCCGGGTCAGCACTGCCTCGACGTCCGGCACGTTCGCGTATACGGTGGCCCAGTTCGTGTGCTCCGCAGTCCCGATGCCGCCATGGATGCCGCGCGCGGTGCCGGTATCTACCATCCGGTAGCTGTCCCCGGACATCTGCCAGCCGAAGATCTCGGCGTAGAACTGCTGGCTGCGCGCGGCGTCCGGACCGAGTATCTCGAACCAGTCGACCGGCGTCCCGTCGCCTGCTTCCGGCCCGAGCTCGCGATCGGTCCGGGCAAGCACCAGGCCGACGACAAGGCCGTCCGGATCGGCGAACCGGGCAAAAACCGCCATGCCCGGCATCTCAGTGATGGGCAGCATCGTCTTGCCGCCCACCAGGTTGATCTTGTCGAGCGCGAACTGCAGGTCATCGGTCTCGATATAGAACGTGATCCGGGGTTCGGGGCTGGCAGTGATGCCGCCGTTGATCCCGGTTCCGCCCCTGGTGTCCACGACTGTGTAGCCCGGAACGGGGCTCATGCTCCAGCCGAACAGGTCCGCGTAGAACTCGGCGAGCTGTCCGTCGTCCGGGCCGCCGATCTCGAAGTGCACCACCGCATGTGCCATGCTGACCTCCTGCCCAGTACCGGTCCGTGGCCAGTCTGGCACAGGCCATGGCGGGCAGTGCGGTCAAGAGCGGCTGATCCGCTGACCGCCGGCGTAGATGTTCATCGAGGTGCCGCGCAGGAACCCGATCAGGGTCAGCCCGGCGTCCTCGGCGAGCTCGGCAGCCAGCGAGGACGGCGCGGACACGGCGGCGAGCACGGGGATGCCGGCCAGCACCGCCTTCTGCACCAGCTCGAATGAAGCGCGGCCGCTCACCAGCAGGACGCACCCGGTCAGCGGCAGTCGGCCCGCCTGCAGCGCCCAGCCGATGACCTTGTCCACCGCGTTGTGCCGGCCTACGTCCTCGCGGACGGCAAGCAGCTCGCCGCCCGCCGTGAACAGCCCGGCGGCATGCAGGCCGCCGGTCCGGTCGAAGACCCGCTGCGCCCGGCGCAGCGCGTCCGGCAGTCCGGCCAGCACCGCCGGGCTGACTGTCGTGCCGTCATCAGCAAGACTGAAAGTTCCGGGAACGTGCAGGTCGGCAATGCTGGCCTTGCCGCAGACTCCGCAGGCGCTGGTGGTCAGGAAGTTCCGGCGCAGTTCCGGCGACACGGCCAGGCCGGGCCGCAGGACGACATCGGCGATGTTGCCGACCGCGTCACCGGCCGCGTGATCGTGACCGCACCGTTCCCCGTCGCAGATCCTGATCGACGCGATGTCGTCAGCCGAGGCGACGATGCCCTCGCTGATCAGGAAGCCGGCTACCAGGTCGATGTCGTCGCCTGGCGTTCGCATCGTCAGGGTGACAGCGTGGCCGCCGATCCTGATGCCCAGCGGTTCCTCGGCGGCCAGCAGATCGGCACGCTCGGCGGCTGCGGCAGCAGCCCCGACCGAGATCCGGGTCACCCGCCTGCGCGCGGTCCGTCCGGTCATGATTCCTCCGAGCGTGAATCCGTACCCCGCCTTGCCCTCCGCAGGCTACTTCCGTTTGGATGGGTAGGTGGCACGAGCAGAGCTGCCGGACCCGCGAAGCTGGATCGCGAACTGGCCTGCCTACCGTCAGCTGACCGGCCGTGACCGGCTGGGGCGGGGTGTTGCGGTCCGGTCGCCGCACACCGAGCACGCCGCGCCCCGCACCGAGACAGCCGAACGGGTTGTCGCATCGGTATGCCCGTACTGCGCGGTCGGCTGCGGCCAGCGAGTCTTTGTCGGCAAGGTCAACGGCCGTGACACGGTCACCCAGATCGAGGGTGACCCGGACTCGCCGGTGTCCCGCGGCAGGCTCTGTCCTAAGGGCTCGGCGAGCAAGCAGCTGGTCACGCACCCCGGACGGCAGCAGCGGGTGCTGTACCGGCGGCCGTACAGCAGGACCTGGGAACGGCTCGGCCTCGATCAGGCGATGGACATGATCGCCGACCGGGTGCTGGCGACCAGGGCGGCCAGCTGGCAGGAGACCGCCGACGGCAAGCGGGTACGGCGCACGCTGGGCTTCGCCAGCCTCGGCGGCGCGACGCTGGACAACGAGGAGAACTACCTCATCAAGAAGCTCTGGACCGCGCTCGGCGCGATCCAGATCGAGAACCAGGCCCGGATATGACACTCCGCCACCGTTCCCGGTCTGGGGACTAGCTTCGGCCGCGGCGGGGCGACCACTTTCCCCCGCGATCTGCTGAATTCCGATTGCATTGTCATCTGCGGGTCGAACATGGCCGAATGCCACCCGGTCGCGTTCCAGTGGGTGGTGGAGGCCAAGGCCCGCGGTGCCACCGTCATCCACGTAGATCCCCGATTCACCCGCACCAGCGCGCTGGCGAGCATGCACGTGCCCACCAGGGCCGGCGGTGACATCGTCTTCCTCGGCGCGCTGATCAACCACGTGCTGTCGGGCGGGCACGAGTTCCGCGACTATGTCGTCGCCTACACCAACGCCGCCGACATCCTGCCAGCGGAATACACCGACGCCGAAGACGGCGGCGGCCTGTTCTCCGGCTACGACCCGCAGACCCGCAGCTACGACAATTCCAGCTGGCAGCCCACCGGCGAGCGGGACACGACGCTGAGCCATCCCCGGTGCGTGTTCCAGGTCCTGAAGCGGCATTTCGCCCGGTACACGCCCGACATGGTGGAACGGGTCTGCGGGATCCGGCCCGCAGACTTCGCCCGGATCGCTGACACGCTCGTGGCCGCCAGCGGCCGGGAGAAGACCACGGCCTGGGTGTACGCGGTCGGCTGGACCCAGCACAGCACCGGCGTGCAGCACATCAGGACTGCCTCGATCCTGCAGATGCTGCTCGGCAATATGGGCCGGCCGGGCGGCGGCATCCTGGCGCTGCGCGGGCACGCGAACATCCAGGGCGCGACCGACGTGCCGACACTCTTCCATCTGCTGGGCGGCTACATGCCGATGCCAGGACCGGACGAGACCATGGACGGCTACCTGAGCCGGATGCCGGATACCGGCTTCTGGGGCCGCAAGCGCACGTTCCTGGTCAGCATGCTGAAGGCCTGGTTCGGCGACGCCGCGACGGCGGACAACGACTACTGCTTCGGGCACCTGCCGCGGATCACCGGCGACCACGGCACCTACAAGACGACGCTGGACATGATCGACGGGACGGTGAAGGGCTACTTCCTGCTCGGCGAGAACCCGGCGGTGGGGTCGGCATCCGGGCGGCTGCAGCGGCTGGCGCTGGCGAACCTGGACTGGCTGGTCGTCAAGGACCTCGCCATGATCGAGAGCGCATCCTTCTGGCTCGATTCACCGGAGACCGAGAGCGGGGAGCTGGTCACCGAGCGGATCGGCACCGAGGTGTTCTTCCTGCCGGCGGCCTCGCACGTGGAAAAGGACGGCAGCTTCACCAACACCCAGCGGCTGCTGCAATGGCATGCCAAGGCGCTCGAGCCACCCGGTGACGCGCGCAGCGACCTGTGGTTCATGTACCACCTGGGCAAGCGGATCAGGGCCAGGCTGGCCGGATCCGCCGACCCGATGGATCAGCCGGTCCTCGATCTGACCTGGGACTACCCGGAGGAAGGGGAGTTCGCCGATCCGTCGGCGGCGGCGGTGCTGGCCGAGCTGAACGGCTACGCGGCCGACGGCCAGCCGCTGGCCTCGTTCACTCAGCTGGCCGACGACGGCTCGACCCGCTGCGGCAGCTGGATCCACGCCGGCTGCTTCGCCGGCGGTCAGAACCAGGCCGCGCGCCGCAAGCCGTGGCAGCAGCAGTCCTGGGTCGCGCCGGAATGGGGCTGGGCCTGGCCGGCCAACCGGCGCATCCTGTACAACCGTGCCTCGGCCGACCCGGACGGCAAGCCATGGAGTGATGCCAAGGCGTACGTCTGGTGGGACGAGGCAGCGGGCGAATGGACCGGTCATGATGTGCCGGACTTCGAGAAGAACAAGGCACCGGGCTACCGGCCCGAGCCGGGGGCGACCGGCCCCGCCGCGCTGAGCGGCGCGGACCCGTTCATCCTGCAGTCCGACGGGAAGGCCGCCCTGTTCGTGGCGCGCGGCCTGCAGGACGGTCCGCTGCCGGTGCACTTCGAGGCAGCCGAATCCCCACTGCGCAATCCCGTCTACCACCAGGACGCCAGCCCGCTGGCCATCGAGTACCGCGACCGGCTGCCCACCCGCGGTCAGGTAGCTGGTCACGACGCCACGTTCCCTTATGTCGTGACGACCTACCGGCTGACCGAGCACCACACCGCCGGTGCGATGAGCCGCACGCTGTCCAGGCTGGCCGAGCTGCAGCCGGAGATGTTCTGCGAGGTATCGCCAGGGCTGGCCGCCGAGCGCGGGCTGGAGAACGGCGGCTGGGCGACCATTATCACCGCCCGGGCCGCGATCGAGGCGCGGGTGCTGGTGACGCGGCGGCTGCGACCGCTCCGGATCCCCGGCGAGGGCGTGATCCACCAGGTCGGCCTGCCGTATCACTGGGGCAGCGAGGGCCTGGTAACCGGTGACTCCGCGAACGACCTGCTGCCGGTGGTCCTCGATCCCAACGTGTTCATCCAGGAGAGCAAGGTGGCGACCTGCGACATCCGGCCTGGCCGGCGTCCGAGAGGCCCGGCCCGGATGGAGCTGGTGCAGCAGTACCGGCGCGATGCAGGCCTGGACGGCGCGGAACCGCGGCCGGGCAGGCGTGCCGCCGGCACCGAGTCAGATTCCCGGATCGAGCCGGACACGAGCGTCGGTCCGGCCGCATTGGGCGGGACGTGGCACCATGACCAGTAACTCGCTGTACGGCCCGCTCGCGGACGTGTCCGGCGACGCGGGCTACGCCAGCCATCCGGAGCGCGTCGGCTTCTTCACCGACACCAGCGTGTGCATCGGCTGCAAGGCCTGCGAGGTTGCCTGTAAGGAATGGAACGGGCTGCCCGACACCGATGACGTGCTCGAGCTCACCGGCATGTCCTACGACAACACCGGCGAGCTCGGGCGCCAACAGCTGGCGGCACGTAGCCTTCATCGAGCAGCAGGTGAGCAGCGAGCTGATCACCGCCGTCGATGACGATGGCAGCGGATCGACCCGCTGGCTGATGGCGTCCAATGTCTGCAAGCACTGCACGCACGCCGCGTGCCTGGACGTGTGCCCGACCGGCGCGCTGGTGCGCACGGAGTTCGGCACCGTGATCGTGCAGCCGGACGTCTGCAACGGCTGCGCGTACTGCGTGTCCGCGTGCCCGTTCGGTGTCATCGACCGGCGCGAGGACGACGGCCGGGCATGGAAGTGCACGATGTGCTACGACCGGCTGCGCGGCGGGCTTGAGCCAGCGTGCGCGAAGGCGTGCCCGACCGACTCCATCCAGTTCGGCCCGCTGGACGAGCTGCGGGCACTCGCCCAGACCCGGCTCGCTGACCTGCACGCGGCCGGGCAGACCGATGCCCGGCTGTACGGCGAGGACCCCGAGGACGGCATCGGCGGCGCGGGCGCGTTCTTCCTGCTGCTGGACGAGCCCGAGGTGTACGGACTGCCGCCGGACCCGGTCGTGACCACCAGGGACCTGCCGGTGATGTGGCGCTGGGCGGGCGCCGCAGCGGCGGTGCTGACCGCGGGTGTCGCGGTGGCGTTCTCCGGACGGCGGCCGGCGTGACCGAGCAGCTGCAGGTGCCTCCGGCGGACTTCCAGTCCTACTACGGACGGCCGATCCTCAAGGTCACCAGGTGGAAGGAACCGCACCTGCCGCTGTACCTGTTCCTTGGCGAGATGTCGGGCGCGATGGCCATGGTCGCGGCGGCCGCTCATGCCACCGAACGACCCGAGCTGGCGCGAGTCGCGCGGCTGGTGGCCGCCGGGGCCGCGTACGCAGGCGGTGGCGTGCTGGCCGTCGAGCTGGGCAGGCCGGAGCGTTTCCTGCACATGCTGCGGGTCGTCAAGCCAACATCGCCGATGAGCATGGGCTCGTGGCTCCTGTCGGCTCACTCTGGCCTGGTCACGGCGGCAGCGGCGAGCGAGGTGACCGGGCTGCTGCCGGCCGTCGGCAGCCTGGCTGCGGCGCGGCGTCTGCGCTGACCGGACCGGCGCTGGCGGCGTATCCCGGCGTGCTGCTGGCGAACACGGCCGTGCCCGCCTGGCACGCCGCGTACCGGGAGCTTCCGCTGCTCTTCGTGGGCGGAGCGATGACGGCGGCGGGCGCCGCCGGCCTGGTTGCCAGTGCAGTGAGCAGCGACCGGCGTGATTTTGACGCCGCACGCAAGCTGGCGCTGATCGGGGCCGGAGTCGAGAGCATCGGCGGCTTCGGGCTCGAGCGCATGCACGGGCCTGGCAGCCGAGCCCTACCGCACCGGAGACGGCGGCAGGCTGCTGACGACAGCGCGGTTCCTGACCATCGGCGGCGGCGTGGCGGCGCTGGCCGCACGGCGCAGCCGGACCGCCGCTGTGGTCGTCCGCCGGCCTGCTGACGGCTGGCGGGCTGTGCGCCAAGTTCGGCGTGCTGCGGGCCGGCAAGGCATCGGCCGCCGACCCGAAGTACGTTGTCGGCACGCAGCGCCCCGGCCCGGCCGCTGATCGCTGATCGCGGCAGGGTGCCGCCACCGCGACCCGTTGCCGCGGCCGGCGTACCGGAGCCGGATGGCCGGGCCTGCCTGCGGCACGAGCTCGCCGATGACGGTTGCGCCGGGGATCTCGCCGGCCACGCAGCAGGCCGCCGGAGGTCTGGGCGTCGGCGAGCATCAGCAGCTGGTCCTCGGTAAGCCCGCCGAAATCGGAGTGCGGCGCGACCCAGTCCAGGTTCCGGCGGCTGCCACCGGGCACGTAGCCGGCCGCCAGCGCCTCGCGGGCACCGTCGATGAGCGGCACCGCGCCGCTATCCACGACCGCCGTCACGCCGCTGGCCCTGGCGAGCTTGAACAAATGCCCGAGCAAGCCGAAGCCGGTGACGTCGGTGGCACAGCGGAGCCCGGCGGCGAGGGCCTCGCGGCTGGCGACGTCGTTGAGCGTGGTCATGACGGCGATCGCGGCAGGGAACACCTCGCCGGTGGCCTTGTGCCGCGCGTTCAGCACGCCGCTGCCGACCGGCTTGGTGAGCGACAGCGGCAGGCCCGCGGCGCCGGCGTCGATGCGCAGCAGCGCGGCCGGGTCGGCCAGCCCGGTGACGGCCATGCCGTACTTCGGCTCCGGGTCGTCGATGCTGTGGCCGCCAGCGACATGACAGCCAGCCGCGGTGGCTATGTCGAGACCGCCCCGCAGCACCTCCGCGGCCAGGTCCGGGCTCAGCAGATCCCGCGGCCAGCCGAGCAGGTTGACGGCGACGAGCGGCTCGCCGCCGACCGCGTACACGTCGGAGAGGGCGTTCGCAGCCGCGATCTGGCCGAAGGTGTAGGCGTCATCGACCACCGGGGTGAAGAAATCAGCGGTAGCGACGACCGCGCGGGTCTCGCTGATCCGGATGACGGCCGCGTCATCGCCGTGCTCGACGCCGATCAGGACGTCGGGGGGCCGCCTTGGCGGGATGAGCCTGGCGACAGCTTCCTCGAGTTCGCCCGGAGGGATCTTGCAGGCGCAACCGCCGCCATGGGCGTACTGAGTGAGCCGGACGCGCTCGCCACCGGTCATGTCCTGTGTCCCGTCATGGCCAAACTGTAGTGAAGTGCGTCTTGCGCATGACGCTGCGGCATGGTGCCATGCCTTCTGGCAGGAATTTAACTAGCAGGTAACACGGCAGTGCTGCCAGCTGGGCGGCCGGAGGTGGGAAGTGGCGGACGGACACTCGACTGGCGGGCAGATCCTGGACCAGCGAGCTGAGATCGAGCGGATGGCGGGCGGCCGGACGTTCTGCGACGTGATGACGGCCACCGCTGACCAGTACGGTGACTATCCCGCGTACTCCGATCCTGACGGGGGCCCGTGGCAGACCATCACCTGGGCCGAGACCAGGGAACTGGTCCTGCAGGTGGCGGCCGGCCTTATCGCCCTCGGCCTGCAGCCGGGCGAGCGCGTCGCGATGATGTTGCCGAACCGCACCGAGCACGTGCTCAGTGACTTCGGCACGATGCACGCGGGCGGCGTCCCCGTTACCTTCTATGCGACGCTGGCGCCGGAGCAGATCGCCTACATGGCCGGCAACTGCGATGCGCGCATTGCCGTGCTGGACGGCGCGGGCGAGCTGGAGCGGTGGCGGTCCGTACTCGGCGAGCTACCCGGCCTCACGAGGATCGTCGTCAGGGACGCCGCCGCGTGCCCTGCCGAGCCGCTGTTCATCAGCTGGGACGATCTGCTCGCACTCGGTGCCCGGCGGCAGGCAGCGGAGCCTGGTGAGGTAGCCGACCGGGTCGCCCGGATCAGGCCGTCGGACCCGGCCACGCTGCTGTACACCTCGGGCACGACCGGGCATCCGAAGGGCGTCATCATCACCCACGCCAGCGCACTGTACGAGGTGTTCGCCGCCGATCAGGCGGGCATCGCGGTCAAGAACGTCCGGTGGGTGTCCTACCTGCCGCTCGCGCACATCGCGGAGCGGATGTTCACCGTCTACTTCGCGGTCGCCAACGTGGGGCACATCCACTTCTGCCACGACGCGTCGACGCAGCTGCTCGGCACCGTGGGCCAGGTCAAGCCGACCGCGTTCTTCGGCGTGCCGCGGGTGTGGGAGAAGTTCCAGGCCGGCATTTCCGCGCTGCTGGCGGGGAACCCCGATGAGGCGAAGCGGGCAGCGGTGGCGGCCGCGATGAAGACGGGCCTCGCCTACATTCGGAGTGTTCAGTTCGGCGAGCAGACCTCAGCCGAGCTGGCGGCAGAGTTCGCCGCCGCCGAGGAATCGGTGCTGCGGCCCATCCGTGAGCTGCTCGGCATGGGAGAGGTCGGGCTCGCGTTCAGCGCCGCCGCCCCGCTGCCGCCGGATGTGGGTGAGTTCTTCGCCGGCCTCGGGGTGCGCATCCTGGACGTCTACGGCATGACGGAGACCACCGGCGCGTTCACGAACAACACCCCGGCCGCGTTCAAGCTCGGCACCGTCGGCCGGCCCATCCCCGGTATCGAGGTGAAGATCGCCGAGGATGGCGAGATCCTGACCCGCAGCCCGCTGAACACCCCCGGCTACCTGAACCTGCCCGATCAGACCGCGGACCTCATCGACGCTGAGGGCTGGCTGCACACCGGCGACATCGGATCGATAGACGGCGACGGTTTCGTCTCGGTGGTGGACCGGAAGAAAGAGCTGATCATCACCGCGGGCGGTGAGAACGTGTCACCGGCCGCCGTGGAGAACCTGCTGGTCGCGCACCCGCTGATCGGTCAGGCGCTCGCATACGGCGACCGTCGGCCCTATCTGGTGGCGATCCTGACGCTCGACGGCGGTGTCGCGCCAGCCTGGGCCAGGGCCCGCGGCATCGAGGCCGGATCACTGGCCGAGCTAGCGGCGGACCCGGCGGTGCTCGAGGCGGTCGGGCAGGCGGTCACCGAGGCGAATTCCCGGCTGGCGCGGGTGCAGCAGGTCAAGTACTGGGAGCTGCTGCCGGTCGAGTGGACCGCCGAGAGCGAGGAGCTGACGCCGACACTGAAGCTCAAGCGCCGGGTCGTGCACGCCAAGTACGCCGACATCATCGACGGGCTGTACGCCAGCTAGCCAGTCCGCTAGCCGGGTTTGACCGCGCGGGTGGCGAAATAGCCCGGCATGAACGCGGCGGTCGGTCCGGCATGGTGCGGTGCCTCTGTGAACCCGGTGAGCACGAAGCCAGCCGCCAGCTGACCGCCGATCTGCTCGGACAGCGTGTGGCTGTACTCCACCGGCGCATCCGGGCCGAACAGCTCCGCTCGTTCGGCTGGCGTCAGGTGCGTCAGGTCGGAGTACGGCAGCGCGTGCCGCACGACGAGCTCGCCCCGGTTGTCGCTCGCGTCCGCGTCAAAGATGTAGACGTCCGGATTCAGGAAGCCGGACAGCAGTACCCCGCCCGGCCGCAGCACCCGGAAGCATTCCGCCCAGACCGGCGCGAGATCCGGGCAGAACAGGTTCGACACCGGGTGGACGACGACGTCGAAGCTGGCATCGGCGAAGGCGCCGAGATCGCGCATGTCGCCGAGCACCGTGGCCAGTTCCAGCCCGTCCCGCTCGGCCACCATCCGGTCCTGAGCCAGCTGGCGCGACGAGTTGTCGAAGACCGTCACCGTCGCTCCGGCGGCGGCCAGCACCGGGCCCTGCTGCCCGCCGCCACTGGCCAGGCACAGGATGTCGACGCCGGTCAGGCTGGCCGGGAACCAGTCGCGCGGAGCGGGGGAGTAGCCGATCAGCACCACCGACCAGTTGCCGGCCCTGGCGGCCTCGATGACCTCCGGGCCGACCGGAACGGTCCATTCGTTGGTGCCGCTGTCGACCTCTAGGTCCCAGGCGGTCCGGTTGTGCGCTACTGGATCAAAATCGCTGGTCACCCACGGGACGGTAACTGCTTTCCGGGCTGGCTGCACCGGGTTATCGGCGGCGGCGTCAGCCAGCGGCCGGGCGGAACACCATGCAGCTGCTCGTTGCCTGCGCGTAGAGCTTGCCGTCCGGCCCGGTAAGCCGTGCCTGGGCCAGCGCGGACCGGCCGCCCAGGTGGGTGATGGTGCCCTCGCAGACCAGCCGCCCGGTGGCAGCCGTTACCGGACGAAGGAACTTCACGCTGAGGTCCAGGCTGGTGTAATGAGTCCCGGCGGGCAGCATGCTCTGCACCGCGCAGCCGCATGCCGAGTCGCACAGCGTCGAGAGCACCCCGCCGTGCACCGACCCGATCGGGTTGTAGTGAAACTCGGCCGGGACGAACTCAAAGATCACCGTGCCCGGCTGAACCGAAACCGGCGCGAAGCCGAGCGTCCGGGCCACCGGCGCGGCTGGCAGCCTGCCGTCAGTCAGTGCTGCCAGGAACGACATGCCGTCCATGGTCCGGGCCGCCTCGGCGCTGATGGCCGGGTCAGCCCAGGAGTAGTCGCGGTTGCGCAGGCTGGCCGGGGCCAGGGAGTCGTCAGGCTGCAGATCGGTCTGGCTCATGGCTGTCTCCGTGCTGCTGTGGGCGGGCGAGGCGGACGAGTGCGGGCACGGTCACGGCGGGCGGAGTCACGGCGGGCTCCGTAGCGGCTGGCCTCGTAGCGGCTGGCCCGGTGACCGCGCACCGCGGGCCGGGTACAGCGAGCTGCGGTCTGATGACAATGGCGTCAGGAGTGCGTTCCCTGGGCGCGTCCGGCCAGCGCCTGGAGATGATGCCGAGCATCTGCTCGTTCGTCGGCAGCACGTCGAGCACCAGGCTGCGGATGCCGCGAGCCACAGCGCGATCCACCAGCACGGTGAGCAGCAGCGTGCCGATGCCATACCGCTGCCAGCGGTCGGCGACAACCAGGCCGATATCGGTGGCGCTGCCCTCGTCGGCGGCCATGCCGTGTCCGATGACCGAGCCCTGGCCGTCGGTGACCAGCAGGATGTCGGCGGTGCCGCCAGTCCCGGTCAGCGCGCGCAGTAGTCCGGTGCTCGGCGGCGCGACGGTCGCGAAGAAGCGGAAGTTCTGGCTGCGCGGCGACAGTCCGCAGACGAACTCCCGGATCCGGCTGGCGTCGGAGTCGCGAGCCTCGCGGATCAGGCCGACCGGCAGGACCGGGGTTCGATTCATGAACCCAGCCTGCCCGGCCTTGCTAAGTCTGTCAAGTAGACTTAGCCTAAGCCCATGAAGAAGTCCTGGGCGCTCGACTACGACACGTCCAACTGCAACATCGCCGCCGCGCTGTCGGTTGTCGGCGAGAAGTGGACGTTCCTCGTGCTCCGTGAGGCGTTCAACGGCATCCGCCGGTTTGATGACATGCAGCGCCGTACCGGCGCACCCCGCCAGCTGCTCAGCAACCGGCTGGCCAAGCTGGTGGCCGAGGGGATCCTGCGCAGGGAGCCTTATCGGGAGGACGGCCAGCGGGCCAGGAGCGAGTACCGGCTGACCGAGAAGGGCATCGACTTGTTCCCGGTCATGGCTGCCTTGCTGGCCTGGGGCGACAAGCACGCGGCTGGCCGGGTGGTCCCGCTGTCGTGCTCACCCACCGCGATTGCGGTGCGGACGTGCAGCTGGAACTAGCCTGCGCCGAGGGGCACGTGCTCACGTCTGCCCGGGAGGTCACGCCGCTGCCCGGTCCGGGCGCGCGGCGGGTGGCCTGAGGCTGTCGGCCGGGCTGCGACTAAGGTCTGATCCCGGAGGCGTCAGGGTGCCTGGTGGCCCCCCCGGTCTTCAAAACTGGTGGACGGCGCTCCGCGTCGTCGGCGGGTTCGATTCCCGTCCGCCTCCGCTACCTGCGCGAACGCGCTCTGATGGCGCGCTCGGTTATTGCTGTTGATCGTCATTTCCTTGGTCATCTCCCTTCTGCGGGCCGCCAGGACAGGCCCTGGCGGCCGCCACAAAGAACTGGCTCATGCACGCATCTGACGCCATGCCCCCTCGCAAGAAAGGCGCCGATAGCCCGATGCCGGCGCCGCCCCCAGGGACTTTCGCCTCTGGGGGGCTCCAGCCGGATGGACGCAACGTAGCCGTCATCGGCCATCTTCGCGCCTTGGAGGTGAGGGCGACTGTGATGAGGGCTGTCGTCCAGGACAGGTTCGGTCCGCCGGACGTCCTGCAGTACACGGACATCGGCCTGCCCGAGGTTGGGGCCGGCGAGGTGCTGGTTCGGGTGACGGCCGCCGCGCTGAACCCGGCGGACTGGCACATCCTGCGAGGGGATCCGCTTGTTTCGCGGCTGATGGGCGTGGGGCTGACCAGGCCGAAGGCGCGGGTGGCCGGGATCGATGCGGCGGGGCTAGTGGAAGCGGTCGGCGTGAACGTGCGCGGGCTGGCGAATGGCGACGAGGTGCTTGGCTTCTGCCGGGGCGCGTTCGCGGAGTACGCCTGCGCCGCGGCGGACCTGGTGGTGCCCAAGCCGGCAAGCCTGACCTTCGAGCAGGCGGCCGCGGTCCCGATAGCGGCGACGACGGCACTGCGCGGGATCCGCGACGTGGGCGGCGTGACGGCCGGCCAGCGGGTGCTCGTTAACGGGGCCGGCGGCGGGGTGGGCACGTACGCCGTCCAGATCGCGGCGGCGCTGGGCGCCGAGGTCACCGGGGTGTGCAGCATGCGCAACGTCGAACTGGTGCGCTCCATTGGCGCCGCGCACGTCATCGACTACACCACGCAGGACTTCACCGACGGGCGGACCCGGTATGACGTGATCCTCGACAACGTGAGCAGCCTCCCGCTCGCCCGGCTGCGGGCGGCGCTCACCCCGAAGGGAACCCTCGTGCTCAACGGCGGGGGTTCGCCCGGCCGCGTGTTCGGGCCGGTCGCTGGCATCTTGCGGGCAGTGGTGGCCAACGGGTTCGTCTCCCAGCGACTGCGCCCGCTCCCGCCCCGGCAGACCCGGCAGGAGCTGCTCGCCGTGACCGGGCTCATCGAGGACCAGAAGCTCATGCCGGTCATTGACCGGACCTACCCCCTGGCCGACACGGCCGACGGTCTGCGCTACATGGAGCAGGGACATACGCGCGGTAAGGTCGTCGTCACCGTGGCGTGAGCGGGCACACGTGTGCGGGCGCTCGGCTGAGCAGCGCCCTGTAGCTCTCGGTGAAGCTGGCCAACGATGCGGCTGGGACCAGCACGGAGATGGCCGCTAGCTCTCAGGCGGAGGTTTCCGGCGGCTGCTCGGTCGGCGTCGCTGGGCGGGGTGCTGCAGGCTTGGCAGTCGCCGGGGCCGCGGCGGCCAGTCCGATGCCTAGGCCGATCCCGATGATGGGTCCGGCCACTAGCAGGACCAGGACCACGCTCGGGTTGAGGTTGATTTGCGGGCCGAGGGGCGATGCCTGCTGAATGACGTGCATCACGATTGCCAGCCCGATAGCTATGCCTATCCCGGCCATCAGGCCACCCCAGAAAGCCCGGAGCTTGTAGTCCGGCGGGAGCGGTTGTCTCGGCGGCTGCGAGCTCGGCGGCTGCGAGCTCGGCGCGGCTGGCGCGGCTGGCTCGGCTGGTGCGTCTGATGCGGCTGACTCCTGGCTGCCCTGAGCGGGCTGCTGCTCGTGCATAGCCAAAGGGTGCCATCCGGATGCGGCGTATTTCCGGGTTCGCAGCAGGACCAGGTGCGGAACATGCTCTACCTGGACAGTCTCGATCACGCCGGGATGGCCGGCCAGGTGCGAGCGGCCACGGCCGGCGCGGCCGGTTACTCAGTTGCCCGGCTACCCGGCCCGACGCCGCCCGAGCATCAGGACGCCGTTGCGGCGATGTACCAGGTGCTGAACGACGCGCCGCAGGTGAGCAGCTCGCAGCAGGACGAGCAGTGGACCGCGGGGCGAGTGGCAGCGGAGGACCAGTGGCATGCGGCCAGGGGCAACAGGGTGTACGCGATCCTGGCCAGGACTGGCACGAACGCGCAACCTGCTGGCCTGACCAGGATCGTGGTCAGGTCAGCCGGAGACCTGGCCCTGCAGCTGGAGACGGCCGTGGCGGCAGCCCACCGCGGCCACCGCCTCGGCTACCTGATGAAGGCGACCATGCTGAGCTGGCTGCTGGAAGCCGAGCCGCAGGTTCGGCGGATCAGCACCTTCAACACCGCCAGCAATGCCCACATGATCGCCGTCAACGCCGAGCTAGGCTACATCCCGGTCGAGCGCTGGACGTTCTTCGAGCGGCCGGCCGGTTAGCGGCTGGCCCGTCCGCCTTACCCGGTTGGCTCCGGGAACTCGGTCGGCGCGTCCGAGAACGGCGATGGCGCCTCCGGGAACAGCGCAGGCGGCGGCGAGGACGGCCGGGTGAATGGTCCGGTGGAGTACTGATCGGGCGGGAACGGAGTCGCCGCCGTGGCTACCGCGCGCATCGGCAGCGAGCTGACCTGCGCACTGCTGGTGTAAGAGTCGTCCTCGGCGTCCGCGACGACATCCCTGGCCGCGAGCATGGAGAAGCGGCCGATCGCCAGGCCGCCGACCAGCACCACCAGCATGCCCAGGCCGCCGAACAGCGCGATCTGCTCGATGTACATCCGGACCGTCAGGGCAGCACCTGGGCCCGGCGTGCCGATAGGCACGCCGGCGCTGACCGACGTCTGCTTCAGGACGAACGTGGTGAAGCCGGCGCCCAGGCCGAACCAGGCGCCGCCGAGTACCGCGAGCAGTCCGCCGGCCACCCCGATGGCACGGTTCCGGGTGACCAGCACGAGCGCGCCGCCGAGCAGCACTGCGGCCGCCGGGACGACCGAGTAGTAGAGCCGGCCCGAGCTGTAGAACCATGCCTTGTCCGGCGAGAGGCCGAAGTGGAAGTACGGGCCGACGAAGGGGGCGAGGCCGCCCCACAGCCCGAGCAGGATCAGCAGCACCCCGCACACTGCGCCGCGACTACGCGGAATTCCGGCCGGTAGGTTCATCTCTGCTCACTCCCTGCGGAATCGGATGTTTAAAGACTTGCACATGGGCTGCACCCGGTGGCGGGTTCCTTCGGCAAAGTGCTGGTAAATCGGGCCGGAAGAGCTGCCCAGGCCGGCGTGGCAGACCCGCTGCGGGCAGGTATGGTCGCGATCGTGGACGTCCGCAGGCTGACTCCCCGCACTGACGCCGTGCTGGCCGATCCACGGCTGGCCGCCGCCGAGCAGCGACTTGGCCGCGCGATCGTGCTCTCCGCGGTCCATCAGGCCCAGGAACGTGCCCGCGCCGGCGAGATCGACGGCCGATGCGGTCGCCGACGCGGCGGCAGCGGCGCTGCCATCACTGGCCGCGACGCTGACTCCGGTCATCAACGCCACCGGCGTACTGCTGCACACCAACCTCGGCCGGGCGCCGCTGTCGGCCGCGGCGCGGCAGGCGCTGGCAGGCCGCGGCCGGCTGCACCGACCTGGAGTTCGACCTGGCCACCGGACAGCGCGGGCGGCGCGGCCGGGGCATGCTCGCGCGCGCTGGCCGCCGCGGTCCCGGCGGCCGAGGCCGTGCACGTGGTGAACAACAACGCTGCCGCGCTGGTGCTGGCCGCCACCGCACTGGCGGCTGGCCGGGAGATCGTGGTGAGCAGAGGCGAGCTGATCGAGATCGGCGACGGATTCCGGCTGCCGGACCTGATCGAGTCGACCGGCGCGCGGATCCGGGAGGTCGGCACCACCAACCGGACGACCGCGGCCGACTACGCCGCCGCTATCGGCCCGCAGACCGCGTTCGTGCTCAAGGTGCATCCGTCCAATTACCGGATCGAGGGGTTCACCGCGAGCGCGTCGGTCGCCGAGCTGGCCGGCCTCAGCGTGCCGGTCGTCGGCGACATCGGCTCTGGCCTGCTCGTGCCGCACCCGCTGCTGCCTGCCGAGCCGGACGCCAGCGAGCTGGCTGCGCGCCGGCGCCGCCCTGGTCACCGCCAGCGGCGACAAGCTGCTCGGCGGTCCGCAGGCCGGGCTGCTGCTCGGCCAGGCCGACCTGGTGGCCAGGCTGGCGCGGCATCCGCTGGCCAGGGCGCTGCGGGTGGACAAGCTGACGGTCGCGGCGCTGGAGGCGACGCTGGCCGGCCCGCAGCCGCCGGTGGCTGAGCCGCTCGACGGCCGGCCAGGCTGAACTCGGCAGCCGGGCCGGCCAGATCGCGCGCCCGGCTGGACGGCGATCGACGCCCGGGTGCAGCTATCCGACGCGGCGGTGGGCGGCGGCGGTGCGCCGGGCCAGCTGCTGCCCAGCGCGGCCGTCAGCCTGCCGGCTGAGCTCGCGGCGACGCTGCGCTGCGGCGCGGCGGTGCGCAGCGGCTCCGTGCCCGCGGTCGTCGGCCGGATCGAGGACGGGCGGCTGCTTCTTGACCTGCGGGCCGTCGCCCCGGCGGATGACGAGCTGCTGGTCGCCGCCGTCATGGCCGCTGCGGGCTGAGGCAGGGTGGGTGGCATGCACGTCGTGGTGACCGCAGGACACGTGGACCATGGCAAGTCCGCGCTGATCCGCGCGCTCACCGGGATGGAGCCGGACCGCTGGGCCGAGGAGCGGCGCCGCGGCATGACCATCGACCTTGGCTTCGGCTGGCTGACACTGCCCTCGGGCGACCAGCTGGCGTTCGTCGACGTGCCTGGTCACGAGCGGTTCGTCAGCAACATGCTGGCGGGCGCGGGACCGGTGCCCGCGGTGCATGTTCGTGGTCGCGGCGGACGAGGGCTGGATGCCGCAGTCGGCGGAGCACCTGGCGGTGCTCAGCGCGCTCGGCATCAGCCAGGGCCTGCTCGTGGTCACCAAGAGTGACCTGGCCGACTCCGGCCGGTCCTCGATGCAGGCCGCCAGCGCAGCTCGCCGCCACCAGCCTGCGGCGCGATCCCGGCCGTCGCCGTCAGCGCGGTGACCGGTGCTGGCCTGACCGAGCTGCGTCAGCGCGCTGGATGAGCTCGGTCGCCAGGCTGCCCGAGCCAGACCCGGGCGCGCCAGTCCGGATCTGGATCGACCGGGCATTCAGCATGACCGGCAGCGGCACCGTCGTCACCGGGACGCTGCCCGGCCGGGACCGTGCACCGCGGTGACGAGCTTGTGCTGACGCCCGCCATGCGGCCGGTCCGGGTCCGCGACCTGCAGTCGCTCGGCGAGACCGCCGAGTCGCGACGGCGACGGCGCGGGTGGCGCTGAACCTGCGCGGCGTCGGGCAAGGAACTGCCGCGCCGGGGCATGGCGCTGGTGCAGGCTGGCCGGTGGACGCTGACCGACCTCATCGACGTCCAGGGTGCTGACGGTGAGCCGCAGCCCGGATCAGCCGGGCGGGCAGTGGCGCCGCGGGCGCAGAAGCTGGCGGCGGAGCTTCCCCGCGCGGTCACCGTGCACGTGGGTTCGGCCCGGAGTGTCGCCAGGGTCCGGCCGCTCGGGCCGGGCTGGCCCGGCTCAGCCTGGCCGAGCCGCTGCCGCTGCACGTCGGCGACCGGGTGCTGCTGCGCGATCCGGGTAGCCGCAAGCCCGGCTGCTGGCCGGCGCGTGGCCGGCGCCGTCGTGCTCGACGTCGCGCCGCCGCCGCTGCGCCGCCGCGGCGCAGCGGCTGCCGCGGCCCGTCAGCTCGCCTGCTGGCCCGACCAGCCGGGTGCGGCCGACCTGCTGGCCCGGCACGGGCTGCTGAAGGCGAGCACGCTGCTGGCCATGGGCATCGCTGACCATCCGGTCCCGGTGACCGGCGAGTGGCTTGCCGATCCCGAGCACTGGCGCGCCGCTCGGTCAGCCAGCTCGGCGAGGTGCTCGCCAGTCACGCGGCGAGCGAGCCGCTGTCGGCCGGCCTGCCGATCGAGGCGGCGCGGGCGGCGCTCGACCTGCCAGACCGGCGCCTTGTCACGGCGCTGGCCACGGCCGCCGTTCCAGGTGGCCTGCGGCGCTCTGCGCATCGCGCGGCCGGCCGGGCCAGCCGGCCGGCCGGATCTGCCCGAAGCGGTGCTGGCGGCAGTCCGGGTGCTGCGCGCTGACCTTGCGGCGGCACCGTTCCTGGCCCCGGACGCCGATCGGCTGCGGAAGCTGGGGCTCGACGCGCGCAGTCTTGCCGCGGCCGTCCGGGCAGGCGAGCTGCTGCGGGTCAGCGAGCAGATCGTGCTCGCACCGGGCGCCGATGACGCCGCGGCGGCGATCCTGGCCCGCCTGGATCAGCCGTTCACTGCCGCGCAGGCACGGGAGGCGCTGGCCACGACCCGCCGCACCGTTATCCCGCTGCTGGAGATGCTCGACTCCGCCGGAGTCACCCAGCGGCTGGCTGACGACCGACGGTCTGCTGCCGCGCGCCGACCCGGCCGAGGCGGCGCATCGGCCCGCGGCGCTAGTGCGCGGCGAAGCGGGTGGCTGACCAGGTTCTGGCTTCTACTGGCGGCTCACCGGCCGCGATCCAGCGCGACAGCACCGCGGCTGTCACCGGCGCGTTGAGGATGCCGGTACGGAAGTGGCCGGAGGTCAGCCACGCGTTCGCCAGCCCGGGCACCATGTCGATGACTGGCCTGCGGTCGGGATGCCGCGGCCGGAAACAGCACCACTGATAGGCAACGCCGATGCCGCGCAGCCGGGGCAGCACCGCGGCAAGCCCCTGGACTATGGCGTCGATGACCTCGGGCTGCACCGCCGGGCTCTCGTCGCCCAGGTCGAAGGTTCCGCCGGCCAGCAGCTGGCCGTTCTCGATCTGCGTCGCCAGCGGTGCCACGATGCCAGGCAGCGTCACGTCAGCACGTTCGGTGACCAGCAGATGGCCCTTGACCCGGTCCGACGGGATGTGCAGGGGCAGGCCGTCCAGCATCGGCGGGCTTCCGGTGGCGAACACCACGGCGCCGGGGTGGATGTCGCCCGCTGAGGTCCCCACCCGGACGATCCGGTCGCCGCTGATCTCGACTGACGTGGCCGCGACGCCGCTGGTGACGGCCGGCAGCCGGGCGGCCAGCCTGGCCAGCGCGCGGAGCGGGTTGACCCGGGCCTGCCGGTGAATGAGGGCGCCTTCCATCGGCCTGGCCAGACCTGGCACCAGTTCGCCGACCTGGCCCGGGTTGAGCCACTCCACCGCCCGCGGCTGATGGGCCGCGTACCCGCTGTCATGCGGTGCCAGGCCGAGCCAGTCGACGTCCACCAGCCCGACCCCGCCAGGAACGGACTGCTCCAGGTCGCGCCATCGCTCCAGCCCGGCTCGCTCCAGGTCGACGAAGGGCTCGGGGTCGCTCCACTGATGCGGCTCGGGGATGAGCAGCCCGGTGGCTCCGCCGGTCGCCCCGGCGCCCAGGCGGCCGGTCTCGATCAGCAGGACGCTGCCCAGGTCCGCATCCGCACAGGCGGCTGCGGTGCTCACGCCGAGGATGCCGCCGCCGATCACCAGGACATCAGGCCGCGCGCCAGCTACGCCGCCGTCCGCGCGGCCCAGCACAGACCGCTCCTCGATGGTGAGCTGATCGCGCCAGATGGCGCCATTCACGGTCATAAGACCATCCTGGATGAACGGCCGATGCGGTCGGCCTGCTGGGTCGCGAATCAAAGGCGGCGAGGGAAATCGTAGGCGACCTGCCGCCGGCCTGACACGGGGGCCGCCAATCCCCGGCCTAATGAGTCCTGTCACCACCTGGCCTGACCAGGTCACCGGCAGCCGGACGGCCGCGCGCCGACGGTCGGGCCAGGTGGCGGAGCGAACCCCGTTCCCATCGTGGACGGTGACGCTTGCGGTAACGATCTTCATGGCGGGAAGCAACAGCGGCCGGCTGTTGCTGCACTAACTGCTGGCATGCGCGGATGCGATTGCACTGGCTGCGCCGTATGGTGAGGGGATCATTGCCACACACTGCCCAGGCTGACCGAGGAGGTGCCGTGCCGCTCACGGACTCGTACGGGCGAACGGCCACCGATCTGCGGGTTTCACTGACCGACAAATGCAATCTGAGGTGCTCATATTGCATGCCGGCCGAAGGGCTGGAGTGGCTGCCCAAGCCCGAGCTGCTGACTGACGCCGAGCTTGTCCGGCTGATCACGCTGGCCGTTACCAGGCTGGGCATCACCGAGGTGCGGTTCACCGGCGGTGAGCCGCTGCTGCGGCGCGGCCTGGTGGGCATCGTGGCGGGCGCTGCGGCGCTGGCGCCCGCGGCCCGAGATCTCGCTCACCACCAACGGCATCGGCCTCGACCGGCTGGCGGCACCGCTGCAGCAGGCGGGGCTTGACCGGATAAACGTCTCGCTGGACACGCTGTCGGCGGAGACCTTCGTCCGGCTCGCCCGCCGCGACCGGCTGGCCGATGTGCTGGCCGGGCTGTCCGCCGCTGCCGCGGCCGGGCTGACTCCGGTCAAGGTCAACGCGGTGCTCATGCGCGGCATCAATGACCGCGAGGCCGCCGGCTTGCTGCGGTACTGCCTGGATCAGGGCTATGAACTGCGGTTCATCGAGCAGATGCCGCTGGATGCGCAGCACGGCTGGCGCCGCGAGGACATGGTGACCGCGGACGAGATCCTGGCCATGCTCAGTGATGAGTTCGTGCTCAAGCCAGACGACCCGGCATCGCGCGGCTCCGCTCCGGCCGAGAGGTTCCTGGTCGACGGCGGGCCGCAGACGGTTGGCGTGATCGGCTCGGTGACCAGGCCGTTCTGCGGATCCTGCGACCGGGTGCGGCTGACCGCCGATGGCCAGCTGCGGAACTGCCTGTTCGCCACATCCGAGAACGACCTGCGCACGCCGCTGCGGGCGGGCGCCTCCGATGACGAGCTCTCGGAACAATGGCAGCGCTGCATCGCGATGAAACTGCCTGGTCACGGGATCAACGATCCAGGCTTCCTGCAGCCATCCCGGCCGATGTCCGCCATCGGCGGCTGACCCGGTTACCGCGCCGGACGAGCGCTGACTGCGGACGGCGGCCGTGACTGACTTCGACGCCGTAATCCTGGCGGGCGGCCGGGCGTCCCGGCTGGCTGGCACCGACAAGCCCAGCCTGGACGTGGGCGGCAAGCCGATGCTGGCAACGGTTGCGCGCGCTGCGGTCGCCGCGGGGACTCAGAAGCTGATCATCGTGGGACCTGACCGGGCCGGCCGCGTGCATGATGCGCTGGCCACCGCAGCCGAGGGCCTGCCGGGCGGGCTCAGCTGGGTTCAGGAAGAACCACCGGTCGCCGGGCCGGTGCCAGCGTTGCGGCGGGGGCTGGCCGAGGTGACCGCTGGATGGCTGCTACTGCTGGCCGCCGATCTGCCGTTCCTGACCGGACCGCTGCTGGCGGACCTGCTGGCGCGAGCCTGCCGGGGTGCGCGCCGTCCCGGCTCGGGTGGTCAGGCTGGTGGCGCGGTACTGACCGATGGCGACGGCCGGGCGCAATGGCTCGCCGGGTGCTGGACCGCAGGCCTGCTGCGGGCAGCCGTGACGGGTTACCAGGGGGATTCACTGCATGGCCTGCTGGAGCCGCTGTCGCCGTTGCTGGTACGGCCGGTCGTCCGCGATGGCGGACCGCCGCCGTGGCTTGACTGCGACACCCCGGATGACCTCGCCGCGGCCCGGGCAGTGTGGAGTTCGCTGACTTACCGGAACGGAGAGCCTCAGTGACGACGACTCTGGATGACTGGATCACTGCCGTCTGCGCCGAACTCGGCGTCGATCCGGCCGCAGTGCAGTCACGGGCGATCCTGGACCTGGCCAGGGACGTGGCGCACCAGGTGGACCGGCCGGCCGCGCCGGTGACGGCATTTGCGCTCGGACTGGCCATCGGAGCCGGGTACCCCGCGGACAACGCGATGGCGCGGGTGCTGGCGCTGGCGGAGGGCTGGGAGCGGACCGGCGCCTAGCCCGCCGCCTAGCCCGCCGCTTAGTCCACGGCTGGCGACGATGCCGCCGACCGTAATGCACTGTTTGCACCTTAGGTGAGCGCGTAAATCCCCAGTACTCGTCGTACGGGCGCGATCGTACCTGGCCTGGGTGTCGCTGGAGCAGCACCGGATCCACATACGTCGGCGTTCCGAGCAATCTCGACCGGCGGGGCTTGCCAGAAGTAAGTTAGCGATATATCGTTGACGTATCGACGAGCTACTGTGACAGTCCGGAATAGGCCAGACTAGTCAGTTGGTAGCCGCAGCACGAGGAGTATCACCATGAGACACGAAGACGAGCGCCGAGCACGGCGCGAATCTGGCCGGTGGGAGCCCGCTGAGGATGGCGAGCGTCGCCGCTGGCACGAGGACGACGAGCGGCACGGGCACGGCCGGCGCGGGCACGCGCATTTTCCGGGGCCGTTTGCCGGGCCGGGTTTTCCCGCCGCAGAGCTGCACGGGTTCGGTCCGTGGCCACGGGAGTTCCGCGGTATGCGCGGCCCGCGGGCACGACGGGGCAACGTTCGGGCCGCTTCGCTGGCGCTGCTGGCCGAGCAGCCGATGAACGGATACCAGATCATCCAGGAGATCGCTGAGCGCAGCGGGGGAGTATGGCGGCCCAGCCCCGGGTCGATCTATCCCGCTCTGCAGCAGCTCGAGGACGAGGGCCTGATCACCGCTGAGGCTGGCGATGGCGGTCGCAGGGCATACAAGCTGACGGACGACGGCCGCACGTATGCGGCCGCGCACCCGGACGAGCTGAGCGCCCCGTGGGATGTCGTCGCGGGCGGTGCCGGTGGTGCCGCCATCGAGATGCGCAAGCTCATCGGCCAGGTGGCCATGGCGGCGTTCCAGGTCATCAGCGTAGGGACCGAGGCGCAGGCCGGCCAGGCCAGGCAGCTGCTGACGGAGACGCGCAAGGCGCTGTACCGGATACTGGCCGCCGATGACGACGCCGAGACCCCGCCCAGCGGTGATGAAAAGTAACGTCACGACGGGGGGCCGGAACGGCCCGAGCATAGAGCGACGCCGGGTGGCTACGGGGGCAAACCACCCGGCGTCGCGTTCATCGGCGCTCCGACGGGGGCCCGGAACGCCGGCAATTGGTGCCCCAGCGGGGGACCAGAGCACCGGTAAGCATGTTACACCGAACCTCCCCCTAGTGCGTCAAGACCGGATTACGAGGCAATCTCAGCATCCCTGACTGCTGCGTCAGTCAAAACCGATTAAAGATATTTTGTCCGTCGAGATGCGATAGCGAACCTACCGAAATGCCGGGGCACTCCGGAGACGCCGGATCTGACGGGATTGCCGCTAGCGGGCTGGTGGCGGCGCCGGGGGCGGCACTGGTGGCGCGAGCGGGCCGTCGCCCTGCTTCTCGGGCGGCTGGTAGAGCTCTGGCAGGTTCGGCTCGTACGGCCGGAAACCCCGGTTGATCGTTGGCTCACGCCCGCCATTGGCGAAGATGACGGCGAAGTACGGGATGACGATCGCGCCCACGAGCGGGATGGCAGTGATCCAGCCGAGGTGGTTGGCGAACAGCAGGACGGCCGTGATGAAGCAGACTGTCCGGATACCCATCATGATGAAATAGCGCCGCTGCCGGTAGCTGATGTCCTCGGACAGGCTCCGCCGCGCCTCGGTGACCAGCTGAGGTTGTTCGCGACGAGCGCGCTGAGCACTTCTCACACCTCCACGGTATGCCGGAGGCGGGCCATCCGCCACCGCGGGTGCAGGCGGCAGGATGGGCCCGAGGATATTAGCTCCAGTCAGGGAAGCTGCCGTCAGTTCAGGTGACGATGCACAGCGCTCGGCCGGGTTGACCGGCCGGTCCGATGCCAGATGTCCGGAGGACACCATGACCGATCGCACATACCGGGTTACCGAGATCGTGGGCACTTCGCCTGACGGCATTGAGCCCGCGATCAGGGGCGCGCTGCAGCGCGCGGCGCAGACGCTGCGTCACCTCGACTGGTTCGAGGTGACGCAGATCCGCGGCCAGATCGTGGACGGCGACGTCGCGCACTTCCAGGTCGGTCTCAAGGTCGGCTTCCGGCTGGAAGACGCCTGAGCTCGCCCTCGGCTTGCTAGCTGGCCTGGCTCACCGACGACATGTTGAAGCCGTCAACGCGCACCGGCGGCATCGCGGCCCTGGTGAAGTAGTCGCTCCACTCGCGCGGCAAGGTCGGCACGGTTGCGCCCGCCTCGGTGATCCGGTTCAGCATGGCTACCGGACTCTCGTTGAACCTGAAGTTGTTGACCGCGCCGGTCACTTCACCGTTCTCTACCAGGTACACGCCATCCCTGGTCAGCCCGGTCAGCAGCAACGTCTGCGGGTCGACCTCGCGGATGTACCAGAGGCAGGTGAGCAGCAGGCCACGGCGGGTGCTGCCGATCAGGTCCGCCGTTGTGCCGGCCGCACCATCGACATCCACGATGAGGTTGTCGATCGCGGGCGTCACCGGCAGTCCGGAGATGTCGGCCGAGTGCCTGGTCTGCACCAGCGCAGCCAGCTGACCAGCGGAGATCCAGTCGGTCGGAGCCTTCGGCAGGCCGTTGTCGAAGACAGAGGACTGACGGCTCGAAGCGTGCGCGATGACGAAGGGCGCGCACTCCAGGCCGGCCGCCGCGGGGTCGCTGCGCAGCGTCAAGGGCAGCCTTGCCAGCTGCTCGCCGACCCTGGTGCCGCCACCAGGCTTGCTGAACACGGTGCGGCCGTCCATCGCATCCTTGGCCCCGGCCGACCAGTACAGGTAGATCATCAGGTCCGCGAGCGCGGTGGGTGGCAGCAGTGTCTCGTACCGCCCGGCCGGCAGCTCGACGGTCCTGGCAGACCAAGCCAGCCGCTGCGCGAGTTCTGCGTCCAGCGCCTGCACATCGACATCGGAGAAGTCCCTGGTGCCCGCGCCCGCCCAGGCTGACGTGGTCAGGTCGGCCGACTTGGCGTTCAGCTCGAGCCTGCCCGTCGGCTGATCGTGGCGGAGCCGGAGCCCGCTGGAGGTACCGAGGAAGCTGGATGCCATCAGGTGCTCGGCGAACCCGTACAGCCGACGACCGGCGCTGGCCGCTGTCGCGAACGCGCTGCCCAGATCCTCGGCGAAGTCCTTCAGCACGCCGATCTCGGTCGCGGCAGGCGGATTATCCCAGCGGCTGCCCTGGTCAGCGGCGCTGGCGGCGGCTCCGACCAGCGGCTGAGCGTCCTCGGCCGGCGGTGCGTCGGCCGCTGCCAGCTCGGCCTCAGCCACGATGTCGCTGATCTGCTCGTCAGCCACGCCTGCCCGGGACACCACGCCAACCCGGGCATCGTTCCCGCTGCGGTTGATGGCGATCACGGTCAGCTGACGGGACCTGGACACGCCGTTCGTGGTCAGCGAGTTGCCGGCCCAGCGAAGGTTCGCCGTCGAGGTCTCGTCCGCCAGGACGATGCAGTCGTCACAGCGAGCCGCCTGAAGCGCACGCTCGACAGCGTCCTGCGGTGACTGTGCTGGTCGGGCGCTCATGCGCCTGCCTCCTGAACTGTGTTGAGGATCCTGATGCCGCGCATGAGAACCGACGGGCAGCCATGGCTCACCGGCGCGACCTGTCCCGGCTGACCTTTGCCGCAGTTGAACGCGCCGCCCAGCACGTAGGTCTGCGGTCCGCCGACGGCCTCCATCGAGTTCCAGAAGTCGGTGGTCGTGGCCTGATAGGCCACGTCCCGCAGCTGGCCGGCCAGCTGGCCGTTCCGGATGCGGAAGAACCGCTGGCCGGTGAACTGGAAGTTGTACCGCTGCATGTCGATGGACCAGCTCTTGTCGCCGACGATGTAGATGCCGTCGGTGACCCCGGCGATCAGGTCCTGGGTGGACGGGCCGCCGGCCGCGGGCTGCAGCGATACGTTCGCCATCCGCTGGATGGGCATGTGCCCCGGCGAGTCAGCGAATGCGCATCCGTTGGACCGGCCGAAGCCCTGCAGCCTCGCCATCCTGCGGTCAAGCTGATAGCCGGTCAGCACCCCGCCGGTGATCAGGTCCCAGGCCTGCCCGGCCACGCCCTCATCGTCGTAGCCGATCGTCGCCAGGCCATGCTCGGCGGTCCGGTCTCCGGTCACGTGCATGATGGGCGAGCCGTACTGGAGGGTGCCGAGCTTGTCGATGGTGGCGAAGGACGTGCCCGCATAGGCAGCCTCGTAACCCAGCGCCCGGTCCAGCTCGGTCGCGTGCCCGATCGACTCGTGAATGGTCAGGAACAGGTTGGACGGGTCGATGACCAGGTCATACCGGCCAGCCTCGACCGATGGCGCGGCCAGCTTGGCGGCCAGCAGCGACGGCAGCTCGGCCAGCTCGGCCGGGAAATCCCAGCCAGTGCCGGTGAGGTACTCATAGCCGCGCCCGGCTGGCGGAGCCAGCGTCCGCATGGTCTCGAACCGGCCGCCTGGCTCGACCGCGACGGCGGTGAGCTCGGGATGGACCCGGACACGCTGCTGCAGTGCGGTGGTCGCGCCGTCGCTGTAGAACTTGCATTCCTTGACCTGGAGCAGCGACGCATCCACATGATCAACTCCGGCGCTGCCGAGCAGCCCGGAACTCCAGTCCGCGAGCATGGCGATCTTGTCGGCGGCACTGACGGTGAACGGGTCGACCTGGTAGGCCGAGATCCACGTCACCTCCCCGTAGCCGGGTTCGCCGGCCAGCTCGATGCGCTCGGCACTCAGCGGCGAGGCCACCCGGGCGACGTCGACAGCCTCGGCGGCCGCGCGCGCCGCAGCCTCCGGGGTCAGGTCGACCGCAGCGGCGAAACCCCAGCTGCCGTCGACCACGACGCGCACGGCGAGGCCGACGTCGTCACTGTCGAACTGTGTCTCCAGGCGCCCGTCGGACAGGCCAATCTGCTGGCCCCTGATCCGTTCGGCCCTGAAGTCGGCGTGCGTGGCGCCTAGCTGGGCGGCCTGCGAAAGCGCCGCGTCGGCCAGCTTCCGCAGCGGGCGGGCGGTGAATTCCGGGTCGATCTGGTTATGCTCCACGAGGCGCCAACCTATCCCGGGCTGCAGCCGCGATCCCGGCCCGGTACGCTCGCACCCGTCCGCATCGACGATGAGGCCGTCGCCTGGAGGTAGCGCGCACAATGGGTCGTTCGGTCCTAGTGACTGGCGGGAACCGCGGGATCGGCCTGGCCATCGCACGCCGGCTGGCGGCCGACGGCGACAGCGTCACGGTGACATCGAGGTCTGGCGAGCCGGTGGACGACCTGACCGTCGCTCAGTGCGACGTCCGGGACACCGCTCAGGTTGATGCCGCGTTCACGATCGCCGAGCAGGCTCACGGTCCGGTCGAGGTGCTGGTCGCTAACGCGGGAATCACCAGGGATCAGCTGCTCGCGCTGATGAGCGAGGACGATTTCGCCGACGTGGTCAATACCAATCTGACCGGCTCCTACCGGGTGGCCAAGCGCGCGGTCCGCGGCATGATCCGGCTGCGCCGCGGCCGGATCATCCTGATCTCGTCGGTGGTCGGGCTGCTCGGCTCCGGCGGCCAGGCGAACTATGCCGCCTCCAAGGCCGGCCTGGTCGGCTTCGCCCGGTCGCTGGCCCGCGAGCTCGCCTCGCGGAACATCACGGTAAACGTCGTGGCACCGGGGCTTGTCGACACGGACATGATGACGGCGCTGACCGAAGATCAGCGCAAGGCCATCCTGGCCGGCGTACCTCTCGGCCGGTATGCGGCGGCTGACGAGGTCGCCGCCGCGGTGGCATTCCTGGCCAGCCCGGACGCGGCTTACATCACCGGCGCGGTGCTGCCGGTCGATGGCGGCCTCGGCATGGGCCACTGACCCTCGGCATCGGCCACGACGACGACGTTTCCCGAGACAGACGGAAGGCAGGGGCCATGGGCATCCTGGACGGCAAGCGGATCCTGGTCACCGGCGTGCTCACGGACGCATCAATCGCGTTTCACGTGGCCCGGATCGCGCAGCAGGAGGGCGCGACCGTCGTGCTGACCGGCTTCGGCAGGCTCAGCCTCGTCGAGCGGATCGCCAAGCGGCTGCCGGCCACGCCGCCGGTGCTCGAACTCGACGTGACTGACGACGGTCAGCTTGACTCGCTGGCCGAGCGCGTCAGCGAGCATGTGGACGGCCTCGACGGAGTTGTCCATGGCATCGGCAATGCGCCCGCCAGCGCGATGGGCGGCAACTTCCTCAACACGCCATGGCCCGACGTGGCAGCCGCGATGCACGTGTCGGCCTACTCGCTGAAGTCGCTGGCGATGGCAGCCCTGCCGCTGCTCGGCAAGGGCAGCGCGATCGTCGGGATGGACTTCGACGCCACCGTGGCCTGGCCGGCCTACGACTGGATGGGCGTGGCCAAGGCGGCCCTGGAGTCGACCGCGAGGTACCTGGCACGTGACCTCGGGCCGCGCGGGATCCGGGTCAACCTGATGTCGGCTGGTCCGGTGCGGACCATGGCCGCCCGCAGCATTCCGGGCTTCGATCAGTTCGAGGGCGTCTGGTCCCAGCGGGCGCCGCTGGGCTGGGATCTGGGTGACGCCGAGCCGCCGCGCGCGGCTGCGTCGCGCTGCTGTCGGACTGGTTCCCGGCAACCACGGGCGAGATCGTGCATGTCGACGGCGGCGTGCATGCGACTGGCGCCTGATCTGGCGGTCTTGTCCGCCACCGCGGGCCGGGCCGATAATCGGAGGCGTGGCGATACCGGACGACATCGGGCCGGACGAGTCCGGGCCTGACGACCCCAGCGGAGCGCCCGGCGACTCGGGCCGGGTATCTGATGCCGACTGGCGCCGGGTAGTCGAGGATCTCACCGGCCCGGCAGAGGCGCGCGGCACCCGGGACTCCTTCGTCCAGCACGCCGGTCAGCTTCCGGCCGGCCTGCCGGCGCGGCCAGCCACACCGGACGCGCCGGACAGACCGGGCGCACCATCCGCGCAGTACGGGGTGCCCGGGCCGGACGCTCCGTTCGCATCCGGCCGGATGGGCGAGGCGGGATGGCCTGGTGCGGGCGTGCTCGCAGCGGCGGCAGCGTCCTGGCGCCGCGCGCTGGCAGCCGTCGACCGGTGGCTGCGCAAGCCGCCGGCGTCACTGACGCTGCCGGCCGGCTCGCAGATCAGGTACACCATCGGCCGGGAGCCTGCCTGCGACATGACGCTGCTGGACCGGACCGTCTCGCGCTGGCACGCCTGCCTGAAGCGCGAGGACGACGGCTGGCTGCTGACCGACCTCGGTTCCACCAACGGCACGCGGCTGAACGGCTGGCGGGTGAACGCGCCCATCGTCGTCAGCCCTGGCGACCTGGTTTCGTTCGGTGCGGCCACGTTCGTGCTGACCGAGCGTCCTGGCAGGCTCCGGTAGTGCAGTGGCTGCAGGTGGCTGCCGGTAGCTAGAGTCAAGAAATGACCCTGGTACTGGTGGTCCGGCATGGCCTGACATCGTCAACCGGTAAGGCGCTCACCGGCTGGATGCCCGGCATCTCGCTGGACGACCGCGGGCAGGCGCAGGCGGCCGCGCTCGGGCAGCCGACTCGCGCAGGTCCCGCTGACCGCCATCGTCAGCAGCCCGCTGGACCGGTGCCTGGAAACCGCCGCGGCCATCGCCAGCAGGCAGGTCCGCGCTGAGGCCGGCCTGCAGCCCGATCCGGCGGCGAATGGCAGCGCCCCGCCGCAGCCGGGCGAGCCCGTTGCGGTCCAGGTGGACGACAGGCTGGGGGAGTGCAGGTACGGCGACTGGACCGGTCAGCCGCTGCGCAAGCTGTCTCGCGACCCGCTCTGGAAGGTCGTGCAGGCGCACCCCAGCGCGGTGCGCTTTCCGGGCGCCGACGGCGAGTCCATGACGGCCATGCAGCAGCGCGCTGTCGCCGCGGTCCGGGACTGGAACGACAAGCTCGGCAAGGATGCCACCTACCTGATCTGCTCGCACGGCGACGTCATCAAGGCGATTCTGGCCGACGCGCTGGGCATGCACCTGGACATGTCGCAGCGGATCCAGGTCGATCCCTGCTCGCTGAGCGTCATCAGGTACACCACGCTGCGGCCATTCGTGCTGCGCGTCAATGACACTGGCACGGAGTCAGCCGGGCTGGCGCACAAGCCAGCACCGGCGAAGGCTGCAGCCGAAGCCGACGCGCAGATAGGCGGCGGCGCGGGCGGCGTGCCCTGACCGGCTGCGACCGATCGCAGCTTCGCCGGTAGCCTGACTGTCGGGAACGTTTCCGGCCGCTAACATCACGAGAACGCGGTGGCAGCCAGCAGCTTTGCGGTCCGCCGGCGCTGCGGACAGCTTCGGCGCGGGAGGATAGGGGTCATGCCGGTCTACTCGTACGACCCGCCGGAGCGATTCGTCGCGGGCACCGTCGGCCAGCCAGGGGAACGCACGTTCTACCTGCAGGCGACTCTGGGTACCCAGACCACCAGCGTTGCGCTGGAGAAGGGCCAGGTCAGCCAGCTGGCGGAGCGACTCGAAGAGCTCCTCGACGAGGTGGCGCGCAGGACCGGGGCCGATGCGGCGCTCGGGCTCAGCGATGAGGCAGAGCCGATGGACGAAGGTCCGCTGGACTTGCCGCTGACCGAGGACTTCCGGGTGGGAGCGATCGCGCTTGCCTGGGACCATGATGGCGAACGGGTGATCATCGAGGCGCAAGAGGAGAGCGAGGAGCCGATCGAGCCGCTAGCCGATGATGTCCCCGACGACGGCCCGGCAGTCCTGCGCGTCAGGATCACGGCCGAGGCGGCGCGGGCGTTCTCCCGGCGCGCGATACAGGTGGTACGCCAGGGCCGGCCGCCGTGCCCGCTGTGCGGGCTGCCGCTGGACCCATCCGGGCATGTGTGCCCGCGGCAGAATGGCCACCGCGTTGGGCATGCCTGATGCGGCGGCTGGCCGCGAGTTCCCGGACGACGCTGAGCTGACGGAGGACATCGTTCCCGGCAGCGGCGAGGCCATCGACGAGGCCGCGGCGCTTGATCTGCTCACCTGCGGCACGCTGGAAGTCAAGGGCCGCCTCGTCGACGCGTCAAACGCGACGATGTACTGCACGATTAGCAGCGACGGCGCGCAAGCCGCCTGCGTCTACAAGCCCGTGGCGGGAGAGCGACCGCTGTGGGACTTCCCGGAGGGAACGCTGGCCGGCCGCGAGATAGCCGCTTATATCGTCTCGCGCGCGGCGGGCTGGGATGTGGTGCCGCCAACGGTGTACCGGGACGGCCCGTTCGGCCCTGGCATGTGCCAGCTCTGGATCGACTCCGATACCTCCGTCGACTTGCTCGAACTGGCCCGAAGCAACGACGAGCGGCTGCGCCAGATGGCGGTCTTCGACGCGGTGGTGAACAACGCCGACCGCAAGATCGGCCACTTGCTGCCCGATGCCAGCGGGCACTTGTACGGCTGCGACCACGGTGTCTGCTTCGGCGAGGAGTACAAGCTGCGCACGGTGCTGTGGCAATGGCGCGGTAAGAAGCTGCCGGGCCCAGCAATGGCCGCGCTCGGCCGGCTGCGGCAGCAGCTAGCGCACGGTGACCTGGCCGGCGAGCTCACCGGCTGGCTGTCGGCGGCCGAACTCGAGGCGACCGCCAAGCGGATCGAGCTGCTGATCGAGCACAAGCTGCACCCGTTCCCCCCGGCCGACTGGCCCGCCGTGCCCTGGCCGCCCATCTAGCCAGCCGGTCGCTCAGACTTCAGCCGTGCAGCAGGCAGAACGGATGGCCGGCCGGGTCCGCGCACACCGTCCAGCCGCGCGGGTCGCGGGTGAGCACGGTGCCGCCCAGTCCGATCACAAGCTGGCTGGCGTCGCGCACGTCCGGAACGTCGATATCAACATGAAACTGCTGCGGGGTGCGGCTGTCCGGCCACCGTGGCGGGTGGTAGGCCGGCACGCGCTGGAATGCGAGCACCAGGCCGGACGCCGTGTGCAATGTCGCGAAGCCGTCGCCGACCGCCCACCGCGGGTCGGCCTGGTTGACGGTGCCGCCAAGCAGCGCCTGGTAGAACCGGGCCAGTTCGAGGACATCGGGGCAGTCCAGAACGACGCATTGCAGGCCGGCTGCCTGCTGGTGCTCCAATGGCGTTAGCGGCCGCCGTGCTCGCCGCGGTCGCCGCGCCGTCGCAGGTAGCGCTCGAACTCCCGGGCTATCGCGTCGCCGCTTGCCTCCGGCAGGTCCGTCGCGTCCTTGGCCTCCTCGAGGCTGCGCACGTACTCGGCGACGTCGCTGTCCTGCTCGGCCAGCTCATCGACGCCCCGCTCCCAGGCACGCGCCTCCGCGGGCAGGTCCGCGAGCGGCAGCGAGATGTCCAGGATGTCCTCGGCGCTGCGCAGCAGCGCGAGGGTCGCCTTCGGGCTCGGCGGCTGGGCCACATAATGCGGCACGGCAGCCCACAGCGAGACCGCCTGAATGCCAGCTTGCGCGCAGGCCTGCTGGAGCACCCCGACTATTCCCGTGGGGCCTTTGTAATCGACCGGCTCGACATGCAGCTGCGCGGCCAGCTCGGCGCCGGACGTCGCGGCGGTCACCTGCAGCGGCCGGGTGTGCGGCGAGTCGGCGAGTAGCGCGCCGAGCAGGATGACAAGCTCGATGCCAAGCTCGGAGAACGCGGTGACCAGCTCCGAGGTGAAGCCGCGCCAGCGCATGTTCGGCTCGATGCCGTGCAGCAGGACGAGATCACGGCCGGCGTCCGGAGGCCGGGCCAGCGCCAGCCGGGTGGTCGGCCAGATGAGCTCCTCGGCCTGACCCTCGGAGACTTCCATGACCGGCCTGGTCACCTGGAAGTCGTAATAGTCCTCCGGGTCGATCTCGCCGATGGACTTCGCATCCCAGGCCAGGGTCAGCTGGCTGATGGCGCTGCTGGCTGCTTCGCCGGCATCGTTCCAGCCCTCGAAGGCAGCGATCAGGGCAGGCGAGTTCAGTTTGCCGATGGCGTCTAGCTCGATCGTCCGCCACCTCCTTTCATCCGCGTGCCCACGGCCGACCCGGAACGGGTGAGTCACGTCAAGCCTATGTTCCCCGAACAACGTCCACAGAAAGGGCCACCTTCCCCGAGTCAATCAGGTCCGGTCCCTAGGATGGAAACATCATGCCGCGTTCTGGAGCCCGTTCCGCACATCCGGAGGCTGAACTGACCGGAGCAGAGCTGGTGACCGGCTCAGCCGGCCAGGGTGCTGCCGGGCTGCAGGCCGTCATGTTCGACATGGACGGGCTGCTCGTCGACTCCGAGCCGCTATGGTTCGAAGCCGAGGGCGCAGTCATGGCGCGCCTGGGCGGCAGCTGGCAGCCGGCCGATCAGCACATGCTGGTCGGCGGTTCGATGCCGAGCACCGTTAAGTACCTTTTGAGCAAGGGAACGCGGACCGCTGAGCCAGCCGCCGTGGCTCGCTGGCTGATCGAGGCCATGGTTGACCTCATCAGGACCGGGCCGCTGCCGGTGCTGCCGGGCGTCCTGGAGCTAGTTGCCGACGTTGCCGCAGCAGGGCTGCCGTACGCGCTGGTCACCTCATCCGAGCCTGCGGTGATGGACGCCGTGCTGTCGCGGCTAGCCGTGCAGTTCCCGGTCACCGTCTGCGCGGCCGACGTGGCGCACGCGAAACCGGATCCGGAGGGCTACCTGCTGGCGGCGGCAAAGCTCGGCGCGGATCCGCGGCGCTCCATCGCGCTGGAGGACTCGCCGAACGGGGTGGCGGCTGCAGAGGCTGCCGGTTGCCGCACGGTGGCAGTGCCGAGCGTGGTGCCGGTCCCCGAGCGGCCTGGCCGGGTGGTGCTGGAGACGCTGGCTGGCACGACGCTAGCCGGGCTGGGCGCGCTGACCGGGCTGTCGGTCTGACCGCGCCAGCCCTGGCGGCGCGCATTTCAGGTTCGGCGGGGTCGGCTAACTGTGCGAGAATGGTCATGATCACGCCTAGGCCGCTCGCGGCCACGAGGGGAGGCGAGAGTGAGCACCTGGCTCAGCATCGGTGGCTGGGTTTGCGTCGCCGTCACGATCGTCGGGCTCGTCCTGAGCGTCATGGTATGGCGGAAGAAGGGACCTGGCAGCGGGCTTCGCGGCGTTGCCTGGTCGCTCATACCGCTGGCCGCATACCTGACGCATTCCATCGGGTTGATAGGCCGCATCGTTTCCGCCGTCGTGCAGTTCGCCGGATCCTTCGTGTTCTCGCCGAAGGCCTGGCTTGGCGTCGCCCTGCTCGGCCTCTCCGTGCTGCTGTTCATGGCCTCGGGCGGCTTGCCGCTTATGCGCGGCCGCAAGCGGCGCAACTCCGCCAAGGCTGGCAAGACCCAGCGATCCGCGCATGACGGCCAGGCGCAGGTGGCAGTGCCCGCAGCGGGTGGCAAGTCGGCCGGGCAGGCCGACGATGATGACCTCGGCGACGTCCGGGACATCTTGCGGCGGCGCGGCATCACCTGACCCTGTGCTGGTTCAGCTGACCTGTGCTGGTTCAGCTGACCTGCAATGGTTCAGCTGACGCTGCGCTAGGCGTTCTCGCGGACGAAGGCGCGGGACGCGACCCACAGGCACACGATGGCCATGCCGATGGCAACGGCGACGCCCTCGACCATGATGGTGCCGCCGTACTGGCCCTGGAACGCCTCGCGCATCGCGTCGATGATGTACCGGAACGGAGTGGCCCGGGCGAACCCTTGCAGCCAGCCCGGGCCGAGTGTCATCGGCAGCATGATGCCGGAGAGCAGCATCAGCGGGACCATGACCATGTTGAGCAATGGCGCGAGCGCGTCCTCGCTCTTCAGCACGAGGCCCACGGTGTAGGAGATGGCCGCGAGGCTGATCGCCACCACGGCGATGAAGCCGAGCCCGATCAGCACGCCGGCGACTGGCGCGCGCAGCCCGAAGGCCAGCCCGGCCAGAACAAGGACGATGGCCTGCACGAGCAGCGTGAGGACGTCCCTGAGCACGCGGCCGGATAGCAGCGCCAGCCTGCTGACCGGGGTGACCCGGAAGCGCTCGATGACGCCGGCCCGCCAGTCGGCGATGATGGAAAAGCCGACGAAGGCTGCGCCGAACAGTCCGAGCTGGATGAGCAGACCAGGCACGAAGAAGCTGTAGGAGTTGCCGGCCGGGAAGCCGGGCAGTCCGCCACCGGCGATCCGCGTCAGCAGCGGCCCGAAGAAGACCAGGTAGAGGATCGGCTGGATCAGGCCGATGATCAGCCAGGCCGGCTGGCGCAGCATCAGCCGGAGCTGTCGCCGGAAGATCAGCAGGGTGTCTCGGACGAAGGACATCTGTGCTCCTGTGCTCACTAAGTCGTCTGTCTGTGCGGTGGCTCGGGTGACCTGCTGCGGGCTCGCCAAGCGGTGGCGGGCTCGACGAGCGGTGATGCTGTCCTGGCTATCCGGCTCCGACGGCCGCCGGCGCCGGGTCGGCCGTCGGTGCATCCTCCCGCAGCGATCTGCCGGTGAGTGTCAGGAAGACGTCGTCCAGGGTTGGCCTGGCCAGCTGGATCGAGGTCAGGATCAGCCCGGCGCTGTCGAGCGCGCGCAGCAGGCCGGGCAGCGCCTCCTCGCCCTGCTCGACCGACAGCCGCAGCGCCTGGCCGTCAACGCTGATCTCACGAACGCTCGGCTCGGCAGCCAGCTTCTGCTCCGCGACAGCGACATCACCATTCACGCTGAGCGTGACTACGTCGCCAGAGATCTGCCGTTTCAGATCCTCGGGCGTGCCTGCCGCGATGATCCTCCCGTTGTCGATGATCAGCACCCGGTCGCAGAGCGCATCGGCTTCCTCCAGGTAGTGCGTGGTGAGGAAGACGGTCGTACTGAGCTCGCTGCGCAGCGCCCGGATGTGCTCCCACAGGTTGCTCCGGCTCTGCGGGTCCAGTCCGGTGGTCGGTTCGTCCAGGAAGACAAGCTGCGGCGAGTGGATCAGTCCGAGCGCGATGTCGAGGCGGCGCCGCTGGCCGCCGGACAGGGTCTTGCAGAGCCGCCGCTCCAGGCCGGTGAGCTCCAGCTGCTGGGTCATCCGCTGGATCCGGTCCGGCACCTGACTGGCTGGCACCCGGTACAGCTGCGCCTGGATCTCCAGCTCCTCGTGCACCAGGCAGTTGGGATCTGAGCCGCCCGCGGTCGCTCCGATGGCCTGCGGCACGTAGCCGATCCGGCGGCGCACGCCGAGCGGATCGCGGCGCAAGTCTGCGCCGCAGACTGTGGCCGTGCCTGCGGTCGGCGTCAGCAAAGTCGTGAGCATCCGCAGCGTGGTGGTCTTGCCGGCGCCGTTGGGGCCGAGGAAGCCCACGATCTCGCCAGCATCGACGTGCAGGTCAACCCCGCGGACGGCCTCGACGCTACGACGGCGGCTGGTGAAGGTCCTAGCGAGTCCCTGCGCCTCGATGATGGCCATGCTGCTGCCTTTCGGGGGTGCTGACGCGGCGGATGGCTCGGGTTGCCTGCGCGAGGTCACCGCGAGTCCCCGTGCGGGCGGGCCGGTACTTCGGGCCTCAAGACCGGCCCGCCTGGCAAAGAGACGATAAAGAAGCCTCGGCCGCCCTGTCAAGTAATATCTCGTGTGCGCGACTCTCTCGCGAGAGACGGCCGCACTGGCGCGAGCTGGCTAGGCCAGGTCGGGCAGGCGGGGGGACGGGATCAGCTCAGCCGCTGGCCCGGACTGAGCGGGCAGCGGCGGGGCTGTGCCGCCGAAGGCCGGGCACAGCGCCTGGAAGGCGCACCAGTCGCAGAGCCTGCTCTGCCGAGGCCGCCAGTCGCCCGAAGTCCTGGCCCTGTCGATGGCCTGCCAGAGCGCATTGATCTTGCGCTCGGTCGCCAGCAGGTCGGCCTCGTCTGGCGCATAGCGGACAATCTCCCCGTTTCCGAGGTAGATCAGCTGCAGCAGGCGCGGGATCGTACCGCGCGTGCGCCATAGCACGACCGCGTAGAACTTCATCTGGAACAGCGCCCGCGCCTCGTACTCCTCGCGCGGCGCGGTGCCTGTCTTGTAGTCGACAATTCGCAGCTCGCCGGTCGGCGCGACATCCAGCCGGTCGATGTACCCGCGCAGCGTGAGGCCCGAATCCAGCACCGTCTGAACCGACATCTCGCGGTAATGAGGGCTCGATCCGGTTGGGGTTCTCCAGGGTGAAGTACCGGTCCAGCATCGCGGCGGCCTCCGCCAGCCAGGTGTCGCGCTCCGGCTCGTCGGTGAACAGGTCCGCCAGCAGCGGCTCCTCGGCGGCCAGCCGCTCCCACTGCGGCGTGAGCAGGCTGCGGGCTGCCTGCCGGGTCCGGCCGCCAGCCGGCTCGTCGAACAGCCGCTCCAGGACGGCGTGCACGAGCGTGCCGCGGGCAGCCGCCGGGCTCGGCGGCTCGGGCAGCCGGTCGATCACCCGGAACCGGTAGAGCAGCGGGCAGGTCATGAAATCGGCCGCCCGCGACGGCGAGAGGCTCGGGCCCGGCCGGTGCCGCTACGTCGGTGCCCTCTGGGCTGGTCTCGCCGCCCGCTGCGGCGAGGGTATCGGTCATGCCTGGCAGACTATGGCAGGCCACCGACAGCGCGAGCGCTGTTGGCCGCGCGGCGCGACCGGCAGTGAGCTGAGATAGCGATTTGCCGCGTAGCATCGGGTGCGTGGCAGGAGGCATCCAGGAGGACGGCCCGCAGGCAGGCCGGCCTGCGCAGGACCCGGCACCGGGCCAGCGGCGCGACCCCAGGCTGGGGATCATCATCGCGCGGCCGTTCGGCATCCCGGTCTACATCTCGCCGTACTGGTTCCTGGTGGCTGCCGTCCTGGTGGCTGTCTACTCGAACTCGAACACGCTGCCGGGCACAGTGCAGGGGTCGGTGCCGCGTTACCTGGTCGCCGTGGCCTTCGTGGTGCTGCTGTACCTGTCGGTGCTGATTCACGAACTGAGCCACAGCGTGGTCGCCTCGGGTTCGGCCTCCCGGTCCGCCGGATCCTGCTGTACCCGCTGGGCGGCTTCTCCGAGATCGAGCAGGAGCCGCCGACACCGGGCAAGGAGTTCCTGGTCTCGGTGGCCGGCCCGGCGATGTCTCTTGCTCGCCGGGCTCGGCATCGGCATCAAAGTGCTCTTCAAGCCGACGGATCCCGCGGGTGCTTGTCGCCGGCTCATCCTGGCGAACCTCGTCGTCGGGGCCTTCAACATGCTGCCGGGCCTGCCGCTCGACGGCGGCCGGGTGCTGCGGGCGGGCCTGTGGAAGCTCACCGGCAAGCGCCGGCACGCCACCGTGCTCGCCGCCTGGGCAGGCCGCGTCCTCGCGGTCGTGCTGGTCGCGATCGCCGTGGCCAACCCGACCGGGCAGTTCCTCAGCGGCTACGGGCTGTGGCTCGTCATCGTCGCCGCGTTCATGTGGATGAGCGCCACGCAGGCGCTCCGCTCGGCCAAGGTCCGGGAACGGCTGCCCGCTCTGCAAGCGCGCTCGCTCGCCCGCCGCGCCATCCCGATACCGTCGAGCCTGCCGCTGGCCGAGGCCATCAGGCGGGCGGACCTGGCGCAGGCCCGAGCGCTCGTGGTTGTCGATCACGACGCGAAGCCCATCGCCATCGTCAATGAGGGTGCGGTCATGGCCACGCCCGAGCAGCGCAGGCCCTGGGTCGACGCCGGCTCGCTGGCCAGGACGCTTGACCCGGACATGATCCTGTCCGCCGACCTGACGGGCATGGACCTGATCGAGGCGGTGCGCAAGGCCCCGGCATCGGAATACCTGCTGGTGGAACCGTCGGGCGAGGTGTACGGGGTACTAGCGACTGCCGATCTCGATCACGCGTTCGCGGGCGGCTGAGCCGGCGCGCCGCGCCGGCCCGGCGCTAGCCTGCTATCCGTGATCACGCAGCCTCGTGGCCCGTTCGCGGCCGGTGACCAGGTCCAGCTGACGGATCCGAAAGGTCGTCAGCACCGGCTGGTGCTGACGCCGGGGAAGTCGTTCCATACCCATCGCGGTTCGCTCCAGCACGACGATCTCATCGGCCAGCCCGAGGGCAGCCTGGTGACGTCGGCGGGCGGCACTCCGTACATCGCGCTCCGGCCGCTGCTCGCTGACTACACGGTTTCGATGGCGCGGGGCGCCGCGGTTGTGTACCCGAAGGACGCAGCGCAGATCGTCGGGCTGGCGGACATCTTTCCGGGCGCGCGCGTGGTGGAAGCCGGGGCCGGCTCGGGCGCGCTGTCCTGCTGGCTGCTGCGCGCAGTCGGCGAGAGCGGCAGCCTGACGTCGTTCGAGCGGCGCGCGGACTTTGCCGAGATTGCCGCGGCGAACGTCGAGCGGTACTTCGGCGGCCCGCACCCGGCCTGGCGGCTGGTCGTCGGCGACCTGGACGCTGCCGGGCTGGCCAGCGCGAGCGTGGCCGGCGCCGACAGGGTCGTGCTGGACATGCTCGCGCCATGGGAGCTAGCGGCCGCCGCGGCCGGGGTGCTGGTGCCCGGCGGGCTGGTGTGCTGCTACGTTGCGACCACGACGCAGCTCGCCAGGACCGTCAGCGCGCTTCGTGAGCAGGGCAACTTCGCCGAGCCGGCTGCCTGGGAGACGCTGCAGCGCGGCTGGCACGTGGACGGGCTCGCAGTGCGACCCGAGCACCGGATGGTCGGGCACACCGGATTTCTGGTCACCGCGAGGCGGCTGGCCGACGGGGTCACGGCACCGCCACGGCGGCGCCGGCCCTCCAAGGGCGCCGAAGCTGCGGCAGCCGAGAGCGCGGAATCGGAAATATACCGGCCGGACATCGAACCGGGACTTGCGCAGCGGGACGGTGCAAGCGAGGCTGAGGGTGCATAAGTGACCCAGCAGACACCGGTGAGCAGAGGGACGCGGGCAGCGAGTTTTCCGGATCGTAACCCAGTTTGCGGAGTCGAAGCCCGCCGCCAGGTTACGGATTGACCTTGGATAGGTAGGGTCTAGGTAACTCAGCTCTTCGGGAGGGGGTGAGGGGCATGGCCTCTCGTGACGACAGCGTTTACTCGGGCCGGCATGACGACGAGGTCAAGGTCCTGACCACGCAGGTCTCCTTCCTTGAAGAGGAGGTTGCCGCCCTGCGGAGCCGGCTCGCGGATTCGCCTCGCCAGACGCATCTGCTTGAGCAGCGGCTCCGTGAAGCCGAATCTAATCTCGCCGTTATCAACAGCCAGAACGAGCGGCTCGCCAGCACGTTGCGCGAGGCACGCGACCAGATCATCGCCCTGAAGGAGGAAGTGGACCGGCTCGCTCAGCCACCGAGCGGATTCGGCATCTTCCTGCAGGCGAACGAGGACAGCACCGCGGACGTGTTCACCGGCGGGCGCAAGATGCGCGTGAGCGTCAGCCCTGCGGTCGAGCTCACCGACTTGCGGCCTGGCCAGGAAGTCGTGCTGAACGAGGCACTGAACGTCGTCATCGCCCAGGGCTTCGAGACGATCGGCGAGGTCGTCATGCTCAAGGAGATCCTGGACGGCGGCGATCGCGCGCTGGTGATCTCGCATGCCGACGAGGAGCGCGTCGCGCGGCTCGCCGAGCCGCTGCTCGAGCAGACGCTGCGCTCGGGTGATTCGCTGCTGCTTGAGCCCCGGTCCGGTTATGTCTACGAGCGGATCCCCAAGGCTGAGGTCGAGGAGCTCATCCTCGAGGAAGTCCCCGATATCACCTACTCCGAGATCGGCGGCCTCGGCCCGCAGATCGAGCAGATCCGGGACGCTATCGAGCTGCCGTACCTGCATGCTGACCTGTTCAGGGAGCACCAGCTGCGGCCGCCCAAGGGCGTGCTGCTGTACGGGCCGCCCGGCTGCGGCAAGACGCTGATCGCCAAGGCGGTGGCGAACTCGCTGGCCAAGCAGGTCGCTGCGCGGACCGCGCGGGATGCGGCCGAGTCGGGCAATCCCGAGCCGGTGGACAGCGGCGCGCCAGGCAAGGAGCGCCGTAGCTTCTTCCTCAACATCAAGGGCCCGGAGCTGCTCAACAAGTACGTGGGCGAGACCGAGCGGCACATCCGGCTGGTGTTCCAGCGGGCCAGGGAGAAGGCCAGCGAGGGCATGCCGGTGATCGTCTTCTTCGACGAGATGGACTCCATCTTCCGGACCCGCGGTTCCGGCGTGTCCAGCGACGTGGAAAACACCATCGTGCCGCAGCTGCTGAGCGAGATCGACGGAGTTGAGGGCCTGGAGAACGTCATCGTGATCGGTGCCTCCAACCGCGAGGACATGATCGACCCGGCGATCCTGCGGCCGGGGCGGCTGGACGTGAAGATCAAGATCGAGCGCCCGGACGCCGAGGCGGCCCGCGACATCTTCTCCAAGTACGTGCTGACCGGCCTGCCGCTGCACCCCGACGACCTGGCCGAGCACGGCGGCGTCGCGGGCGCGACCGTGGCAGAGATGATCCAGCGCGTGGTCGAGCGGATGTACTCCGAGACCGAGGAAAACAGGTTCCTCGAGGTCACCTACGCCAACGGTGACAAGGAAGTGCTGTACTTCCGCGACTTCAACTCGGGCGCGATGATCCAGAACATCGTCGACCGGGCTAAGAAGATGGCGATCAAGGAGTTCCTCGAGACCGGGCAGAAGGGCCTGCGCGTCTCGCACCTGCTGACCGCCTGCGTGGACGAGTTCAAGGAGAACGAGGACCTGCCGAACACCACCAACCCGGACGACTGGGCGCGGATCTCCGGCAAGAAGGGCGAGCGGATCGTCTACATCCGCACGCTGATTTCCGGCAAGAGCGGCACGGAGGCCGGCCGGGCCATCGACACGGTGTCCAACACCGGCCAGTACCTGTAGCCGGGATCTGCGAGGCTACCGGCGGGGCGCGGCGTGCGTCCTTCGCGCTGGCCGGCATTAGGCTCTTTGCTATGAGCGCGCGCCGGGTGATGGGCATCGAGACCGAGTACGGCATTTCCGTGCCCGGCCAGCCAGGCGTGAATGCCATGGTCAGCTCCTCGCAGGTGGTCAACGCCTACCAGGCCGCGACCGCCGCGCGGGCTCGCCGGGCCCGGTGGGACTTCGAGGAGGAGAACCCGCTGCGCGACGCCAGGGGCTTTGACCTGGCGGCTGAGACCAGCGACTCCTCGCAGCTGACCGACGAGGATCTTGGCCTGGCCAACGTGATCCTGACCAACGGAGCCCGGCTGTACGTGGACCACGCCCATCCCGAGTACTCCGCGCCGGAGTGCACTAACCCGCTGGACGCGGTGATCTGGGATAAGGCTGGCGAGCGGGTGATGGCCGAGGCCGCCACCCGGGCTGCGGCGACGCCGGGCGGCCAGCCGATTCAGCTGTACAAGAACAACACCGACAACAAGGGCGTGTCCTACGGGTGTCACGAGAATTACCTGATGAACCGGGCGACCCCGTTCGCCGACATCGTCAGGCACCTCACCCCGTTCTTCGTCTCCCGGCAGGTTGTGTGCGGGGCCGGCCGGGTCGGGATCGGAGCCGACGGCCGGGACGAGGGTTTCCAGATCAGCCAGCGCGCCGACTTCTTCGAGGTCGAGGTCGGCCTGGAGACGACGCTCAAGCGGCCGATCATCAACACGCGCGACGAACCGCACGCCGATCCGGACAAGTACCGCCGGCTGCACGTCATTCTCGGGGACGCGAACCTGAGCGAGATTTCCACGTACCTCAAGCTCGGCACCACCGCGCTGGTGCTGGCGATGATCGAGGACCGGTTCCTGGCCGCGGACCTGGCGATCGAGTCGCCAGTCGCCGAGCTGCGGGCGATCTCGCACGACCCGTCCCTGCGGCATCTGGTCACCCTGCGCGACGGCCGGAAGATGACCGGGGTGCAGCTGCAGCTTGAGTACCTCGAGCTAGCCAGGAAGTACACCGAGGACAGGTACGGCGCGGACGTGGACGAGATCACCAGCGACGTGCTGGCCCGCTGGGAGAGCGTGCTGGGACGGCTCGCCGAGGATCCGATGCTCGCCGCCCGTGAGCTGGACTGGGTTGCCAAGCTGGAGATCCTGGAGGGTTACCGGGCAAGGGACGGCCTGGCCTGGGGCCACCCGCGGCTCCAGCTTGTTGACCTGCAGTACGCCGACGTCCGGGCTGATCGCGGCCTGTACAACCGGCTGGTCGACCGTGGCCGGCTGACCAGGATGACCAGCGAGCGTGCGGTACTGGCGGCGATGGAGGAGCCGCCTACGGACACCCGGGCATACTTCCGCGGCCGGTGCCTGCGGCAGTACCCGGATGCCGTCGCGGCGGCCTCCTGGGACTCTGTGATCTTCGATATCCCCGGCCGCGAGTCCTTGCAGCGGGTGCCGACGATGGAGCCCCTACGCGGCACCAAGGCGCACGTGGGCGCGCTGCTGGACAGCTGCGCGACGGCGGCTGAGCTCGTCGGCGCCCTCACCGGCCAGGACTAGCCGTAATCCGCATAGTGCCCTGTACGCGACGAAGCGCGCATATTGGCAGTCGTCGTACTCGTGCTGCTGTGTCTATCCTGGCGACGAGTTGTCACATCGTGATACCGATGCAGTGGGCCAGGGTTGGACCACGTGCCGGCAGGCGAGGATAGCGTTGGGCACACGGGCGGCACGCAGAGCCACGGAGGTAGGGCATGGCGACGAAGGACACTGGCGGACAGCGGCAGACAACGCGTCGGACCGAGGAAGAGCAGGACGCCGACGTCCAGGAATCCAGCGACGTCAAGGAACGGCAGGACAAGCTGACCGACGACGTCGACGCGATCCTGGATGAGATCGACGAGGTGCTCGAGGAGAACGCCGAGGAGTTCGTCCGGTCGTACGTGCAGAAGGGCGGCGAGTGAGCCGCTAGGCCCCGAGGGCTTAGGGTCGGATCATCAGCGGGCGTTAAGACCGGGAGGACTTAAGCGGTGAGCGGCTTTGAACCCCAGGCACGTTGGCAGGCTTCGGCGTTCCTCGCCGCCGGGTCGTCCTCGTTTGCCGATTTCCTTGCGGCGACGGCACCCGGACTGCTGCCGCAGCCCGAGTCCGTGGCAGGCGGCGCGAGCGCGACAGACCTGCCGCATGGCACCACCATCGTGGCTGCCGAATGTGCTGACGGCGTGGTGATGGCCGGGGATCGCCGGGCCACCGCGGGGAACATGATCTCCCAGCGCGACATCGAGAAGGTGTTCCGCACCGACGAGTTCACCATCGTCGGCATCGCCGGCGTAGCGGGTATCGGCATCGACCTGGTCCGGCTCTTCCAGGTCGAGCTTGAGCACTACGAAAAACTGGAAGGCCGGTCGCTGTCGCTGGAAGGCAAGGCGAACCGGCTGGCAGGACTGGTCCGGTCCAATCTGGGCGGCGCCATGCAGGGCCTGGTCGCAGTACCGCTGCTGGCCGGCTACGACGAGGAGCTCGGCCGTGGCCGGATCTTCAGCTTCGACATTGCCGGCGGCCGGTACGACGAGCACCGGTTCGCGGGTATCGGCTCGGGCTCGGTGTTCGCCCGCGGCGCGCTGAAGAAGCTCTACCGCGACGGCATGGGCGTTGATGATGTCGTCCTGACGCTGATGCAATCGCTCTACGACGCGGCGGACGATGATTCGGCGACGGGCGGCCCGGATATGGCCAGGCGGATCTACCCGGTGGTCGCGGTGGTTACCGCCGACGGATTCCGCCGCCTGACCGACGAGGAGGCCGGCCAGTACGCTGAGGCAGTCGTGGCGGAGCGCCAGCACCTTCCGGACGGGCCGGTAGCTCCGCTGCGGGCACCCGGCGCCTCCTGACCGGTATGCCGAGCTGATCATCCCAACCCCACTCGAGTAAGGAAGCGCCCGCGGTGTCGATGCCGTTCTACGTGTCACCTGAGCAGGTGATGAAGGACAAGGCGGATTACGCGCGCAAGGCCATCACGCGGATCCGCAGCGGTGTCGTACTCGCCTGCGAGGCCGGCATCCTGTTCGTCGCGCCGAACCCGTCCAGGGCGCTGCGCAAGTTCAGCGAGATGTATGACCGGATCGCGTTCGCCGCCGTCGGCCGTTACAACGAGTTCGAGAGCCTGCGCAAGGCGGGCGTCCGGTACGCCGACATGACCGGCTTCCAGTACGACCGCCGGGATGTCACGGCGCGCGGGCTCGCTGACTGGTATGCGCAGCTGCTCGGCACGCTGTTCACCGACAGCAACAAGCCGTACGAGGTGGAGATCGTTGTCGCCGAAGTCGGGAGCACCGCCGACACGGACCAGATCTACCGCATCATCTTTGACGGCTCCGTAGCCGAGGAGCACGGATTCGTGGTCATGGGCGGTCAGGCCGACAAGGTGGCCGCAGTGCTCAAGGAACGTTACGCGCCGGGCATGTCGCTGACCGAGGCGATGTCGCTGGCTATCGCGTCGCTGGCCGGGCAGGGCGACGGCGCCAATGCGGAGCCGCTGACCAGCGGCCACCTCGAAGTGGCACTGCTGGAGCGGACCAGGGCACACCGGGCGTTCCGGCGGCTGAGCGGCGCCCGCCTTGACGAGCTTCTGGAACAGGCCAGGCCTGCCTGCGGGGCGGCGGCCACGGCAGCGAGTTCCGGCGGCAGCAACGGCGCTGGCGGTAACGGCCCGGCTGCCGGTAACGGCCCGGCTGGCGGTAACGGCCCGGCTGGCGGTAACGGCGCCGGCTGCGCGGTAACGGCCCGGCTGGCGGTAACGGCGACAGCGCTGGCGGCGGTGAGGGATCGGGCAGCTAGCACCGGCGCGGGCCGCACGGCCGGCCATGGCGCTGGTTGGGTACTGTCGAGTTGACGGCAAGGGCTCTCGTGCCGGACACGGAGACGCGGAGGAAGATCGTGACAGCCGACCTGGCATCCATCACCGGCCTCGACGTGCCGACCGGCCTGCTGATCGGCGGCCAGTGGTCGGCAGGACGCGCGGGCACGCTGCCGGTCGTCAATCCGGCCACCGAGGGCGTCCTGACCGAAGTGGCCGATGCCAGCCCTGAGGACGCGCTGGAGGCGGTCGGCGCCGCCGCCGCGGCGCTGCCGGGGTGGTCGGCCAAGGCGCCTCGTGAGCGGGCTGAGGTCCTGCGCCGCGCATACCAGCTGATGACCGAGCGGTCCGAGCAACTCGCGCGGCTTATGGTGCTGGAGAACGGCAAGGCGCTGCGGGACGCTCGCGGCGAGATCCTGTACGCGGCGGAGTTCTTCCGCTGGTACGCCGAAGAAGCTGTCCGGATCGACGGATCGCTGTCGACCTCACCAGCCGGGACCAACCGGATCATGGTGCTGCGGCAGCCCGTCGGCGTCAGCTACATGATCACGCCGTGGAATTTCCCGGCGGCGATGGCGACCCGGAAGATCGGCCCCGCGCTGGCCGCAGGTTGCACAGTCGTGCTCAAGCCCGCGAAGGAGACACCGCTCACGGCGCTGGCGGTGGCCGCGCTGCTAGCCGAGGCCGGGGTGCCGGACGGCGTGGTGAACGTACTGCCTACCAACAAGCCGGGCCCGCTGACCCAGGCAGTGATCGCGGACCCGCGGGTGCGCAAGCTGTCCTTTACCGGCTCCACCGAGGTCGGCCGGATGCTGCTGAAGCAGGCGGCCGACTATGTGCTGAACTGCTCGATGGAACTGGGAGGCAATGCTCCGTTCCTGGTGTTCGAGGACGCCGACCTCGACGCCGCGGTCGAGGGCGCGTTCATCGCCAAGATGCGGAACGGCGGCGAGGCATGCACCGCGGCCAACCGCTTCTACGTGCACGAGAGCGTAGCGGTCAGATTCGCCGCCAAGCTCGCCGCGAAGCTGGCCGCGCTGCACGTCGGACCCGGTCTCGACGACGGCGTGGACCTCGGCCCGCTGGTCAACGCTGACACCCGGTCGAAGGTGTCCGCCCTGGTCGACTCGGCCACCGGCGACGGGGCCGAGGTACTCACCGGCGGACGGGCTCCCGACCGGGCCGGCTTCTTCTACGAGCCGACTGTGCTGGACAGCGTGCCCGCCGATGCCGCGATCCTGTCCGAGGAGATATTCGGGCCGGTCGCGCCCATCGTCAGGTTCACCGACCAGGATGAGGCGATCGCGCTGGCCAACAGCACCGAATACGGGCTGGTGTCCTATCTGTATTCCGCTGACCTGCGGCGCTCCCTGCAAGTGGCAGAGGCGCTGGAGGCGGGCATGGTCGGGATCAACAGGGGCGTCGTGTCGGACCCGGCGGCCCCGTTCGGCGGAGTGAAGCAGTCGGGTCTCGGCCGCGAGGGCGGCCATGACGGACTGCTTGAGTACACCGAGACCAAGTACATCGCCGTCGACTGGTAGCTGGGGACGGATGGACAGGCGAATATTCGGGCTGGAGAACGAGTACGGCGTCACCTGTACTTTCCGCGGCCAGCGTCGGCTGTCCCCGGACGAGGTGGCGCGTTACCTGTTCCGCCGCGTCGTGTCCTGGGGGCGCAGCAGCAATGTCTTCCTGCGCAACGGCGCGCGGCTTTACCTGGACGTCGGCAGCCATCCGGAGTATGCGACGCCCGAATGTGACAGCCTGATCGACCTGGTCACCCACGACAAGGCAGGCGAGCGGATCCTCGAGGGACTGCTGGTCGACGCCGACACCCGGCTGCGCGAGGAAGGCATCGCCGGGGACATTTACCTGTTCAAGAACAACACCGACTCGGCTGGCAACTCCTACGGCTGCCATGAGAACTACCTGGTCGGCAGGCATGGCGAATTCGGCAGGCTGGCCGATGTGCTCATCCCGTTCCTGGTGACGCGGCAGATCATCTGCGGCGCGGGGAAGGTGCTGCAGACGCCGCGCGGCGCGGTGTACTGCGTCAGCCAGCGCGCTGAGCACATCTGGGAAGGCGTCTCGTCGGCCACCACCAGATCGCGGCCGATCATCAATACCCGCGACGAGCCGCACGCCGACGCGGAACGGTTCCGGCGGCTGCACGTGATCGTGGGCGACTCGAACATGAGCGAGACCACCATGCTGCTCAAGGTCGGCGCCACCGACCTGGTGCTGCGGATGGTGGAAGCGGGCATCGTGATGCGGGACCTGACACTGGAGAACCCGATCCGGGCGATCCGGGATGTCAGCCACGACATGACCGGGCGCCGCCGGGTCCGGCTCGCTAACGGCCGCGAGGTCAGCGCGCTGGACATCCAGCAGGAGTACCTGGTGAAGGCGCAGGAGTTCACCGCCAGGAAGGGCGCCGACGCGATCACCAGCCGGGTGCTGGAGCTATGGGAACGCACGCTGCGCGCGGTGGACACCGGCGATCTGGGCCTGGTGGCGCGGGAGATCGACTGGGTCACCAAGCTGCAGCTGATCGAGCGATACCGGGCCAAGCATGACCTGCCGCTAGCGTCGCCGCGGGTGGCGCAGCTCGACCTGGCCTATCACGATGTCCACCGCGGCCGGGGCCTGTACTACCTGCTGCAGAAGCGCGGTGCGGTCGAGCGGGTCTGCCGGGACCTGGACATCTTCGCCGCCAAGTCGATCCCGCCGCAGACGACCCGGGCGCGGCTGCGCGGCGAGTTCATCCGCCGGGCACAAGAGCGGCGCAGGGACTTCACGGTCGACTGGGTGCACCTGAAGCTGAACGACCAGGCACAGCGGACCGTGCTCTGCAAGGACCCGTTCCGCTCCGTGGACGAGCGGGTGGAAAAGCTCATCGCCGGCATGTAACCCGCCGCTGGCCTCGTGAGAGTCCTAGCCGAACCTCGCGATGTAGCGGTCATATGCCAGCGGCCACAGATCCGCTGGCGGACCGTCGCCGTCGGCCAGAAGTGCCGTGAGTGACGCGAGGCAGACGTCCCAGCCGGCCGCGGTCCTGGCCGCCTTCGGCCGCGGACCAGCTGGGTGCGGGATCCCGCTGCGGCCGGTGAAGGTATGGGTGAAGACGAGCACACAGCCGTCGCCGGCGGGCTCTAGCTCCCAGCTCAGGTCCTCATCGCCCCAGGTGTAGGCGAGCCGGCGGGGCGGGTCATAGTCGGTGAACTCGCCGTCGAGGTCCGCCGGGTCGTGGGCGAGGAGTCCGGGCATGTCCTCGGCCCGCGGCGCGGGTTCGCGGAAGGCGAAGCGGATCTTCGCGCCGGGCCTGCGCTCACCTTCGATGTCGGTCGGGAACCACTGGCGGAGCTGGTCGGGCTCGGTGAGCGCGCGCCAGACCCGCCGCGGCGGATGGGCGAGGTGCCGCTCGAAGCGCAGCACGTAGGTGCCGTCGTCGCGGCCCTGGAGCTGTCCCGCTGCCTCGTCGCTGGGGCCGGCCGGCATGTCCATCACTCCTGTTCCTGATCGAGGAGATGTTCCAGGGCGTCGAGGCGACCGGCCCAGAACTGGCGGTACGGCTGGAGCCATGCGTCGATCTCGGCCAGCGGCTCCGCGCGGAGCTGGTACCAGCGTCGCTGGGCGTCGCGGCGAACCCGGACGAGACCGGTTTCGCGCAGCGTGCGCAGGTGCTTCGAGACGCCGGGCTGGCTGAGCCCCAGGCAGGTCACCAGCTCACCGACCGAACGCTCGCGCTGGCGGAGCAGATCCAGGATCTGCCGGCGTGTCGGGTCGGCTACCAGGTCAAAGGCCGTCGCCATGCGGCGAACATTACCAGTAAGTTATATACCAAGCAAGGCATATACGCGCGTTCGCGGTTTCCGCCCGGCAGCAGGAGCCGCCGCGGGCCGGCCGGGCTTCGACGCGAGCCGTCCGCATTCGATTCCGTGCGGTCAACTTTTCGTGCTCGCCTGGCTACTCAAAGTTGCTAGGCTCGGTGCGCGCGGTACGGGGCCGGGCGGCCTGGGTGCGCTCGCCGCCGCGCTGTTACGGGTCATTCGCCGGCCGTAGACCGCACGCCGGCCGGGTCAGCCTGCGGATACGGGGGGCTTTCCATTGGTGGACACGGCGTTACCGGGCAGCGCGCTGCCGGGACGTGCATCGGCCGGCCAGGCGACTGCTGGTGGTGCGCTGGCTGATGCGCGGCGGTCCGCCGAGTTCAGCCGGGATGTGGTCGTTATCGGCGGCTGCGGCCACGTCGGCCTGCCGCTAGCCATCGCGCTGGCCAGCCGCGGCGCGTTAGTCACGAGCTACGACATCAGCGCGTCGGCGGTGGCCGCCGTCAGCGCCGGCACCGTGCCGTTCGCCGAGCCGGGCGCTGAGTCAGTACTGCGCGAGGTGCTCGCCGCAGGCAGGCTGACCGCCACCGCCGACCCGGCCGTTGTCGCTGCCGCCGAGCACGTGATCGTGGTCGTGGACGGCGTCGTCGAGTCCCGGCTGGCCGGCCTCGCCGACCACCTCCGGGCCGGCCAGCTGGTAGTACTTCGCAGCACCGTGCAGCCCGGTGCCACGGCCCGGCTGGAGAAGCTCGTTGCTGACCTGGGGCTCGACATAGACGTCGCGTTCTGCCCCGAGCGCATCGCGGAGGGACACGCGATGACGGAGCTGTTCGAGCTACCGCAGATAGTGTCCAGCCGGACGGGGGGTGGCCTGGAGCGCGCCATCCGGCTGTTCCGGCTGCTGTCGCCGGTGCTGGTGCCGATGTCGCCGGAGGAAGCGGAGCTGGCCAAGCTGTTCGCCAACGCGTGGCGCTACGTCAGCTTCGGTATCGCCAACCAGCTGTACGCCATCGCCAACGACCGCGGTCTCGATTACGAGCGGATCAGGCAGGGGCTGGCGCTCGGCTACCCGCGCGGCGCAGACCTGCCGAGAGCCGGCTTCGCAGCCGGGCCATGCCTGCGCAAGGACACCAGCTGGCTGGCCGGCGCGCAGTCTGGCTTCAGCATCGGCCAGGCGGCCATCGCGGCCAACGAGGGCCTTGCCGACTACGTGGTGAGACGACTTGAGCAGCGGTACCCGCTGGCCGAGATGTGCGTCGGCATCCTCGGCATGGCCTTCAAGGCAGGCTCGGACGACATCAGGGAGAGTCTGTCGTACCGGCTGAAGCGGCTGCTGGCGGACCGCGCAGCGGCGGTGCTGTGCACCGACCCGCTAGTGACGGCAGATCCTGATCTGCTCCCGCTGGCGGACGTGCTCGCCCGTGCAGACGTGCTGGTGGTCGCCGCTCCGCAGCCCTGCTACCGGAACCTGCCGGCCAGCCAGCCGGTGGCCGACATCTGGGGCGTGACCGGCAGGGGAGTGCTCACGTGACGGTCGCTTACCTGACTGACCCGTCGACTGCGGCCGGCCGGGCGACCGCTGCTGACCGGGCGACCGCTGCTAGCCGGGCGGCTACGGACGACCTGATGGCCGACCGCCGTGGCCAGCCCGCGCTGTCGGTGGTCATGCCGGCCCGGCACGAGGGCAAGCGCATCGCCGGCGTGCTTGACCTGCTGTTCGACTCGGTCCGCAGTGCGTGCGAAGTACTTGTCGTGGTCGATGAAGCCGACGACCCGACCGCTGCCGAGGTGCGGGCCTACGCTGCGGCTGAGGGCCGGCTGCGGTTGCTGGTGAACGAGTACGGGGCCGGGCCAGCCGCGGCGATCAGGTTCGGAATGGCCGCGGCCAGCGCTCCGGTCATCGTGGTGACGATGGCGGACGGCAGCGACGATCCGAGTCAGATCGACGAGCTGGCTGCGCTCGTGGCGGGTGGTGCGGTGCTGGCGGCGGCATCGCGGTACGCGCCGGGCGGATGTCAGCTGGGCGGCCCGGTGCTGAAAGGCCTGCTGTCGCGGCTGGCTGGTACCTCGCTGCGGCTGCTTGCCCGCGCCGGGACCACCGACGCGACCAACTCGTTCAAGGCCTACTCAGCCGACTTCACCCGGCGCGCCGGGGTGGACTCGCGGCACGGCTTCGAGATCGGCATCGAGCTCACCGCCAAGGCCCGGCGGCTGCGGCTGCCGGTTGCGGAGATCCCGACGACCTGGCACGACCGGACTGGCGGCAGGTCGGGATTCCGGCTGGTCCGCTGGCTGCCGGGGTACCTGCGCTGGTACCTGTTCTGCTTCGGCTGCCCGCTGACGGCCGGCCAGCTGCGCAGCTCGCGGCCGGCCAGCTCGCGGCCGGCCAGCCGTCGGTGCGCAGTCACCGTCCGGGCAGCGGAGCCGCCGGTGGCTGAGCGGGTGCTAGTCAGCGGGTCGGCCGGTTTCATCGGCGGCTACCTCACCGCAGAGTTGCTGCGCCGCGGTTATCAGGTCATCGGCGTCGACGACAACAGCAAGTACGGGCCGCGCCCGTCGCCGCATGACGACGACCCGGCGTACAGCTTCGTCGCGGCAGATGCCGCCGATACCGAGCTGATGACCAGCCTGCTGGCAGACTGCGATCAGTTCATCGCCGCCGCCGCGATGATCGGCGGCATCTCGTACTTCCACGCGTTCCGCTATGACCTGCTCGCCGCCAACACGCGGATCATGGCCGCCGCCTGCGACGCGGCGATAGCGGCGCACCGCCGCGGCCAGCTGCGCAAGCTGACCTACGTCTCCTCATCCATGGTGTACGAATCCGCCTCGAGCTGGCCGTCGGCCGAAGGCCAGCAAGCGCTGATCCCGCCGCCGAAGTCTGCCTACGGCTTCTCCAAGCTCGCCGGGGAGTACCTGGTGCGCGCCGCCTGCGAGCAGTACGGCCTGCCGTTCACTATCGTCCGGCCGTTCAACTGCGTCGGCGCGGGCGAGAGCCGTGCGCCGCGCGCCGCCCGGCCTGGCTCTGCCGAGCTCAGGCTGGCGCTCAGTCACGTGGTGCCGGACCTGGTGGTCAAGGTGCTGACCGGCCAGGACCCGCTGCACATCCTGGGCTCCGGACGCCAGCTGCGCCACTACACCTATGGCGGGGATCTGGCCAGGGGCATCGTCATGGCGATGGAGAATCCGGCTGCCGCCGGGGAGGACTTCAACCTGTCCAGCACCGAGGCGACGTCGGTGCTGCAGCTGGCCGGCCTGATCTGGGCCAAGGTCCGGGGAGACGATGCACCGCCGCGGATCGTCCACGACCCGCCGTTCGAGCATGACGTCCAGCAGCGCATCCCGGACACCGGCAAGGCGCGGCGGCTGCTCGGGTTCGAGGCGACCACCAGCCTGGATCAGATGCTGGCCGTCGTCATCGACGAACTGACTGGGGTGGTCGCGGCAGGCCTGGCATGACGACGGTGCAGACGCGGCCGACCGGCCAGCGGTCCCGGCTGCGGGTGCTGCTCATGCTGCTGCGGCGGCTGGCACACGACGGCTCCCGGCTGGCACGCTACAGCTGGTGGCTGACCCGGAAATTGCGGCTGCCAGCCAGCTTGCCGCAGTCTGCCGCGCGGCTGGCCGCCGGCGGGGCGGCGCAGTTCCGGCGGTTGCCGGGCAGCTTGCCGCAGCTGCCCGGTCGGCCGCGGCCGCGGCCGTGGGCTGCGCTGCCCGGCCGGGCGGTGCGCGGCTGGTCAGTACCGGGCCGGACGGTGCCTGGCCGCAGCTGGCGCGGCCTGCGCGGCCTGGGCGGCGCGCTGCGATCCAGCCGGGACCGGCGGGCCGCCCGGGCAGGCCAGGGCGAGCAGGAACCGCGACCACGGCGACGCCGGACGCCCTGGCCGGTGCGGATAGCCGCGTCCGCCGCCTGGCTGCTGGCGGGCCTGGTGCTGTTCAGCTGCTACCTGCACCTGTCGAGCACCGTGCCGGTGAACTCCGACGGCGCCTCGAACGTGCTGCAGGCCTGGGACATGCTGCACGGTAATCCGCTGCTGCGCGGCTGGGTGCTGTCCGATGTGTCGTTCTACACCACCGAGCTGCCCCAGTACATGCTGATCGAACTCACCCGCGGCCTGACTCCGGAGGTCGTGCACGTCGGTGCCGCGATGACCTACGCGATCCTGGTGCTGCTGGCGGCGCGGCTGGCTAAAGGCGCGGCCCGGGGCACGCTCGGGCTGCTGCGGGCCGGAGTGGCCGCGGGCATCATGGTCGCGCCCCCGCAGTCCAGCGCGCACGTCCTGCTGCTGGAGCCCGATCACATCGGGAGCGTGGTGCCGGTGCTGCTGGTACTGCTGCTGCTGGACCGGGCTGGCCGCCGGTGGTTCGTGCCGCCGCTGGTGTTCCTGCTGCTCGGGTGGGCACTGGTCGGCGATCAGATCGTGCTGATCACCGGGGTCGGGCCGGTGATCCTGGTGTCGCTGGCCCGCGCCTACCAGGCCGTCGTCCGGCAGCGGGCCAGAGCGCGCACGGCCTGGTTTGACAGTGCCCTGGCTGCTGCGGCCGTGGCCGCGGCGATCGCGGCGAAGCACGCGGTGGCCATGATCCAGGCCGACGGCGGCTTCCGGGCCTGGCCGGTGAGCAGCGTGCTGGCCCCGTTCGCCCAGCTGCCGCACAACCTCACCCAGGTGGCACAAGGACTACTGGTCTTGTTCGGCGCCGAGTTCCCCGGTCAGCGGATTGGCTTCGGGGCCGCCGTCGGGATGCTGCACCTGCTCGGGATCGGGCTGGCCGGCTGGGCGGTCTGCGCGGCCCTGCGGAGATTCGCGCGGTCGCCGCTGGTCGTGCAGATCCTGGCGGTGGCGATCCTGGCGAGCCTGGTCGCGTACCTGCTCGGGCCCAACGCGGGACAGCCAGACAGCAGCCGGGAGTTTGCCGCCGTACTGCCGCTCGGAGCCGCGCTGGCCGGACGGTTGCTGGCACGGCGGCTCCGTCAGGCCAGGCTGGTGCCCGCGCTGTCGGTGGTGCTGGCGGCTTACCTGGCCGCTGTGACCGGGGTGCTAGCCCGGCCGGCCGTGCCGGCTCAGAACCAGGGACTGGCTGGCTGGCTGGCTGCGCACCGGCTGGATTACGGCCTGGCCGACTACTGGCTGGCCAACTCGGTCACGGCGGATAGCGCTGGCGCGGTTGCGGTTCGGGCCATCAAGGTCGGGCATGTGGTCCGGCCGTATCTCTGGGAGGCTGAGCCAGGCTGGTATTCGCCGCTGTCGCACACGGCAAATTTCGTCGTGCTGCCCAGCTCCGGGCCAGGTCCGTGGAACCTGGCGCCGTCCGCGACCGAGGTCGTGGGTGCCTTTGGTCAGCCCGCAAGGGTCTACTTCCTGGCGGATTACACGATCCTGGTGTGGAACTCGAATCTGCTCGGCCGGCTGGCGACGACGCCACCGGGCTAGCCGGCCCGGTCGACATGGACCTGTTCACCCAGCCCGGGGCGGTAGGCTGACTCGTCTTGAACCCGACACTGAGGAATTACATGCGCCGCATCGCAGCAGCCTTGCTGGTCCCGCTTGCCGCCTGCGCAGTTCTCGCGGGCTGCGGGTCGTCAGGAGCACCGAGCTCGGCCGGCTCAGCGAACGCCAACGCTGCCGTGAAGGTCTCCGGCAGCTTCAATAAGACTCCCAGCGTGACCATTCCGAAGACCAGCCCCAGCACCGACCTGGCCATCAGCACGCCGATCAAGGGCTCGGGCCCGGCGCTGAAAGCTGGTAACTCGGCGCTGGCGAATGTCGAGATCTACAAGTGGACCGGAACGACGAACACGCTGATCGACTCGACCTTCGGTACTGGCCCGTCCAGCGGACCGCAGGTCATCCCCTCGCAGATGGGCTTGTCCGGACTGGCGACGGCGCTCAAGGGCGCCAAGCTGGGCAGCCGGATCGTGGCCGTGCTGCCGCCGAAGTACGGCTACGGCACGAGCGGCCAGTCGCAGCTCGGCATCACCGGATCGGACACCCTGGTGTGGGTCATCGACTTGCTCCAGCAGTTCTCTCAGGGCCAGGCAGCGAGCGGGACGGCGGTGTCACATGGCGGTGGCGCGCTGCCGACGGTGACGGCGAATCCGGGGCAGGCTCCGGTGATCACCATTCCGAAGCACTCACCCCCGGCCAAGCTCTCGGTGACCACGCTCATCAAGGGCACCGGGCCCAAGACCGCCAAGGGTGATGTGCTGGTCGTCCAGTACGTCGGCACGAACTGGCGGACCGGCAAGGTGTTCAGCACCTCCTGGCCGTCCGCGCAGTCGCCGGTGGGCAACCCGTTCAGCTTCCAGCTCGGCGGCAAGGTGCTGACAGGCTGGAACGACGGCCTGGCCGGCATCCCGGTTGGCAGCCGGGTGATGCTCGTCATCCCGCCTGCGCTGGGCTACGGCCCGGCTGGCGGACAGCCGAGTGCGGGCATTTCCAAGACCGACACCCTGGTCTTCGTGGTGGACATCCTCGGGATCCAGCCCGCGAACAGCTGACCCGCAGCCGGGTGCCCGGCTCAGTTCCAGCGCTCGAACGGCTCGGTGATTTCCGCGCCGGCCAGCAAGGCCGGCAGTAGCTCGCGCAGCCTGCCCGGGTAGAAGCGCTCGGAGCTGGCCAGCAACTCGGGCACCGGCCACCACCGGGAGGCGACGTACTCGTCCTGCTCTTCGGGGGTGCGGCCACCGTCGGTTATCGCAGGCTGACTTGCGTCGAGGCGGACGCGCACGACGACCTCGTGCTGCAGACGCCTGATGCCGTGACCGGTCCAGGTGGCGGACCGGCGCCAGCGCACCGGCCCGACCTGCGCCGTGCTGATCAGCAGGCCGGTTTCCTCGCGGAGTTCGCGCACGGCCGCCTGCTGGTAGCTCTCGCCCGCCTCGATGCCCCCGCCGGGCAGCTCCCACCAGGGCTCCGGCGAGCGCGAGCTGAGCTGTGCGCGGAAGAGCAGGATGCGTCCGTCGCGGTCCTCGAGCACCACCCGCACGCAGGACCGCTCCAGGTCATAGTCCAGGGCGGGGCCGGCTGGCCCGCCGCCGCCAGCTGCGTCCCGGCCCGGGCCGAGGCTGGCCGCGTGCCTACCTGCCGCAGCGGCGGCCAGGAAATACGCCTGATCGCCGTCGAGGTCGCGGCCCATGGTGGACAGCGGCACCGGACAGGCCCGCAGCACGTCGGCCAGCCCGGCCACGCTGACCCGCACCAGGTTGTGCCGGGCAGCCAGCGGCGCGGCGGCGCTCAGCAGCTGTGCCCCGAACTCGCCGCCCAGCTCGGGCACCACGATGTCGGCCCTGGCCAGGGCGACCCGGCCGTAGGCCGTCAGGCTGTGATGCGAGATGCCCCGATGCCGTTCGCGCGGGTCGGCCTGGCTGATCCGCAGCGAGCCGACCGGCGTGCCGCGCAGGACCGAGGCCGCGTTGACCGCCTCGCCCGAGGCGACCCCGGAGAATCCCCACATGGTGCCGGTGCCCAGGTTGCCGGGCCCCTGCGCGACCACGGCCAGGTCTGCCTGCAGGACGTGCCGGGCCGCCAGCAGCCCGCTGTGCAGGGTGACAGCCTCCAGGTCGCCACCGAACGCCTGGCCGACCGTGACCGTCCCGGTCAGCCACCCTGCGTCGGTGAGCGCAGCGGCAGTCCGGGAGAACCAGGCGGGCAGCGCGCCGCCATCGAGCATCACGTAGGCGATCCGGGGCGGCGGGCTGCCGCCGGGCCGGGCGGCAAGGTATCCAGCCAGGATGGCGGGCAGCGCGGAATGCAAGTCGGCAACGACGACAGGCAGGCCGGCCAGGTCGTCGGCTTCGCGCAGCAGGTCGTGGAAGGCCGAGCCCTGCTCGTCCGCGCCGAGTACGCAGGCCTGCAGCGGCGTGTACCGGGCCTTGATCAGGTGCCCGGGTTCGTCCGGATCGGGTGGCAGCCGGTCGGGAATCGCCACCACCAGTGCATACCCGCCGGTCCCCAGGCCGAGATCGAGGGCGCCGGTGTTCAGCAGCACCCGGTCGCCGGGCTGCGGCGCGCCGGTGAGCCGCGGGTAGGCCAGCGCCCGGACAGTGCGGCCCGCCACCACCACATCGAGTTCCATCGCGCCGGCCCAGGACCGGCCGAGCGCGGAAACCTCGCCACTTCGCCACCTGATCACTCCGGCAGGGTAGCGTCGGATCGCGGGAAGGGGTGTCGATGTCCAGGCGGAAGACCGAGCGGCTGCTGAGTCTGGTCGTTTGCCTGCTCTCCGCGCGCAGGTACCTGACCGCCGCGCAGATCAGGGACGCCGTTCCCGGTTATCCGGAGTCTTTCGAGGCGTTCAAGCGCATGTTCGAGCGGGACAAGGACGAGCTGCGCGAACTCGGCATACCGCTGGAGACGGGCACGAACTCTGCGGGCGACGACGAGGCCGGCTACCGGATTTCGCGGCAAGCGTACGAGCTGCCCGAGATCCGCCTGGAGCCCGACGAGGCTGCCGTGCTCGGGCTGGCCGCTCGGGTCTGGCGCCGCGCCGAGCTGGCCGGGGCAGCCGAGGGAGCGCTGCTGAAGCTGCGGGCTGCGGGCATCGATGCGGAGGACATGATCCAGCCAGGCATCGAGCCGCGCGTGCAGACCGGCGAGGCTGCGTTCGGCCCGTTGTGGGAGGCAGTACGGGACCGGCGGCCGGTGACCTTCGGATACCGGGCCGCAGGCCGTAGCAGCGCGCAGCCGCGCAGGCTGGAGCCGTGGGGCGTGGTCAACAGGCGCGGCCGCTGGTATGTGGTCGGCTTCGACACCGACCGGCAGGAACAGCGGGTGTTCCGGCTGAGCCGGGTGGACGGCGCGGTCAGCTTCACCGGGCCGCCTGGTTCAGTGACCGTGCCGCCAGGCACCGACGTCCGCGGCGCGGTGCTGGCCAGGGATACCGATACAGCGCCGCCGAGGGTCTGCACGCTGCTGGTGCGCGCCGGCGTCGGCTACGGCCTGCGCCGTCATCCGGTCAGCGTGATCCCGTCGCCGGATCGGCCCGGATGGGACCAGATCGAGCTCGCCTTCACCGACACTGGCTGGTGGAGCGAGCACCTCGCCTCCTTCGGGGCCGACGTCATCGTGCTGGAGCCGAGCGACCTGCGCGACGCGGTCATCGGGCGGCTGAAGGGAGTGCTGGCATGACGGCGAGTGCCTCGCTTCAGCCAGGTCAGCAGGCAGGTCGGCGGCCAGGTCAGGCACGCGCAACCGCGGCGGCGCCGACGGCCACCGAGCGGCTGCAGCGGCTGCTCGCGCTGGTTCCGTACGTGGTCAGCCGGAACGTCGTGGGCATGGCCGAGACGGCGCAGGTGTTCGGCATCACCGAGCGGGAACTCGTGGACGACCTGAACATGCTCTGGTGCGTCGAGCTCAGGTCACCCGATCCGTACTGCCCGATCGACCTGTCGTACGAGGGCGGGGAGATCATGGTGAGCGAGGCGGAGGCGTTCGACCGGCCGCTGCGCCTGGGCGTGGACGAGGCGTGCGCGCTGCTGATCGCGCTGCGGATGCTGGCTGACCTGCCCAGCGTCGGCGATGGCTCGGCGCTCAGCCGGACTATCGCCAAGCTTGAATCCGCGGCTGGTGCTGCGGCCGCGCCAAGCAGCCAGGTTGCCGTGCAGGTCGACGACGTGACGGAGCAGCCTGCCTCGGCGGAGGTCGCCGACGCGCTGAAGCGCGGGCGACGCCTGCATCTGGCCTACTACGTGCCGGGCCGCGACGAGGCTACCGAGCGGGACGTCGACCCGATGCGGCTGCTGGTCGTGGACGGGCGCAGCTACCTGGAAGGCTGGTGCCGGCGAGCGAACGCGGTCCGCCTCTTCCGGCTGGACCGGATCATGTCCATTCAGGTGCTGGACGTGGCGGCAGACGTCCCGGCCAGCGCGGAGGCGGTCGACGTCGACGGCGGGCTGTTCCGTCCGTCCCCGGAGGACGTGCAGGTCGAGTTCGAGCTCGGCTCGGCTGGCCGCTGGGTGGCCGAGTACTACCCGTGCGAGCAGGTAGCGGAGCTCGGCGATGGCAGGCTGCGGGTGCGGCTGGGTACCCCTGACACCCAGTGGGTCCGCAGGCTGGCGCTCCGGCTGGGCGAGGATGGTCGGCTGACCGCACCCGCCGGGCTCGCCCGGCAGGTAGCCAGTGACGCAAAGGCAGCACTCGATCACTATGCGTAGGTAAATTTGCCCGTTATCATCCGTTAACGCGGCAGTCGCTCGGTAGCCGGCGACGCGACGAGTACGATCGCTTAGCTGGGCCTCGCGTGTAGACTCTGGCTTACTGCCTGTAGCGCCTGCTCCGCCGAATGGGGATTGACATGGACGGTGTGTTTGCTCCGTGGCACATCATTGTGCTCGTCATCGTTCTGGTGCTGCTGTTCGGCACCCGGCGGCTGCCCGGCGCGGCTAAGGCTCTTGGCGAGTCCATGCACATCTTCAAGAAGAGCGTGTCCGGCCTCGATGCCAGCCAGGGCGTCACCGGCAGCGAGCTGAACACCGGCGCGCTGCCACCGCCGCCCGCTGCGCCTGCCGAGCCGCCGGCCCGCGACGCTACCCAGCAGCAACTGGACGATCTGCAGCGCCAGATGGATGACCTGCAGCGGCAGTCGGCTGGTGGCGGTGCGCGCTCGGGGGACCAGACCGCGCAGCCGCGCTAACCCCTGTCCGAGGTGGCCGTGGGACAGGAAGTGCCAGAGGCTAGCCGGACTGACCTGGGCCTCAGCCGGCGGGCTAACCCGGACGCCCGGATGCCGCTCATGGAGCACATCCGTGAGCTGCGCAACCGGGTCATCAAGGTCGCGGTCGCGCTCACGGTCGGATCGGTCATCGGCTGGCTCGTCTACGCGCCGGTGTGGGACTTCATCAAGAGGCCGTACTGCAAGGCGCAGATCTCGTCACCAGTCGCGTCGGTGCTCGCGCATTCGGCGGGCAAGCTCAGCCCGCACTGCCAGCTCTTCGTCAGCGGCATCTTCGACCCGCTGTTCCTCAAGCTGCAGATCTCCATAGCGGTCGGGGTGATCATCTCCTCACCGGTCTGGCTCTACCAGTTCTGGGCGTTTATCGCGCCGGGCCTGTACCGCCGGGAGCGCCGCTGGGCGTACTACTTCGTGGGCGCTGCCCTGCCGCTGTTCGCGGCCGGCGCCACGGTCGCCTACTTCGCGATGACCAGGGGGCTGCAGTTCCTGCTGCACCTGGTGCCGGCCGACACGACAGCGCTGATCATGATCAACACGTACCTGAGCTATGCCGCGGCGATGCTCATGATCTTCGGCATCGCCTTTGAGCTGCCGCTGGTGTTCGTGCTGCTGAACCTGGCCGGGGTGCTGACGCACGAGCGGTTCAGGAAGTGGCGCCGGATGATCATCTTCCTGGTGTTCGCGTTCGCCGCCGTGTTCACGCCCAGCCCGGATCCGATCAGCATGCTGCTGCTGGCCATTCCGTGCCTGGTCCTTGTCGAGGCATCCGAGGTCTTCGCCTGGGCCAATGACCGGCGCCGGTCCCGGCAGGGCAGCCTGCGAGTACCCGGGCCTCAGCAACGAGGAAGTCACCGAGTACGGCCTGGACCAGCCGATCGCCGAGGAGGCCGGCGCTCCGGCCGGCACGCCTGGCAGCAACTAGCGCAGCGGCCGTCGGGATCATGTACCGGTGGTGCGCCTAATCTTGGGCCTATGACGTCGCAGGCCAGTCCAGCGGATCAGGCTGGTGAAGCCCGGATCAGCTTCGTTCCGTCAGCTTTACCAGTTCGAGTTCGACGACTTCCAGGTGCAGGCCTGCCACGCGCTGAACAGCGGCCACGGCGTGCTGGTCGCGGCGCCGACCGGGTCCGGCAAGACGGTGGTCGGCGAGTTCGCCGTGCACCTGGCGCTGGAGACGGGGCGCAAGTGCTTCTACACGACCCCGATCAAGGCGCTGTCGAACCAGAAGTACAACGACCTGGTCAGCCGCTATTCCGCGGCGCAGGTCGGGCTGCTGACCGGGGACAACAGCATCAACGGCGAGGCGCCGATCGTCGTCATGACCACCGAGGTGCTGCGCAACATGCTGTACGCGGGGTCGCTGACGCTCGGCGGTCTCGGCTACGTCGTGCTCGACGAGGTGCATTACCTGGCCGACAAGTTCCGCGGGCGCAGTCTGGGAAGAAGTCATCATCCAGCTGCCGGAGTCGGTTCAGGTCGTCGCGCTGTCGGCGACGGTCAGCAACGCCGAGGAATTCGGCGACTGGCTCGAGCAGGTGCGCGGCGGCACCACTGTGATCGTCGACGAGACCAGGCCGGTGCCGCTGTGGCAGCACATGCTGGCCGGCCGCCGCCTCTACGACCTGTTCACCAGCAACGGGGCCGTCAATCCCGAGCTGCGCCGGCTGGCGCGCGCGACTCGGTCGCGGAACGGTCGGGTAACCGGCGCCCCGGCCGCGGCGGCCGGCGGCCGGTGCGGTACCGGCCGCCGAGCCGTCCCGAGGTGATCGAGCGGCTGGACGCCGAGGGCCTGCTGCCCGCCATCACCTTCATCTTCAGCCGGGCCGGCTGCGATGCCGCGGTGCAGCAGTGCCTGCTGGCCGGGCTGCGGCTGACCACTCCGGAGGAGTCGGCGGAGATCGCCAGGCGCGTCGCCGAGCGCACCGCCAGGTTCGCCGACGCGGATCTGGCCGTGCTCGGCTACTCCGGCTGGCTGGCGGGCCTGCGCCGGGGCATAGCCGCGCATCACGCCGGCCTGCTGCCGACGTTCAAGGAGGTGGTCGAGGAGCTGTTCGCGGCGGGGCTGATCCGCGCGGTCTTCGCCACCGAGACGCTTGCGCTCGGCATCAACATGCCGGCCAGGACAGTGGTCATCGAGAAGCTGGACAAGTGGAACGGCGAGCACCACGCCGACCTGACAGCGGGGGAGTACACGCAGCTCACCGGCCGGGCAGGTCGGCGCGGCATCGACGTCGAGGGACACGCGGTGGTGCTCTGGCAGCCGAACGTCGACCCGCTCGCGGTCGCCGGGCTGGCCGGAACCCGGACCTATCCGCTGAACTCCAGCTTCCGGCCGACCTACAACATGGCGGTGAACCTCGTCGGCCAGGTGGGCAGGGCCAGGGCCACCCGGCTGCTGGAGTCGTCTTTCGCCCAGTTCCAGGCCGACCGCAGCGTGGTGGGCCTGACCAGGCAGGTGGCCAGGCTGCGCGAGCAGATCGACGGGCTCGCGGTGACCTGCGAGCTGGGCGATATCGAGAGCTATGACGAGATCCGCCGGGAGCTCGGCGAGCTGGAGCGGAACGACGCGCGGCAGCAGTCAGCGGCCCGGCAGGCCGAGGCGCTGGCCTCCATCGAGAAGCTGCGGCCGGGAGACATCATCAGCGTGCCAGGCGGCAGGCGGGCCGGCGTGGTGGTCGTGCTGCAGCCGGGCGGGGCCGGCGACGGGCGGCCGCTGCCGCTGGTGCTCACCGCGAGCCGGCAAGTGAAGCGGCTGTCGGTGGCCGACTTCCCGGTGCCGGTCAGCCCCATCGAGCGGATCCGGATCCCGCCGTCCTTCAGCCCGAGATCGCCGGCCGCGCGCCGGGACCTGGCCTCGACCGTGCGGAACCGGCTGGCCGGACGCGATCTCGCGCCGCACCGGCCGCGCCAGCAGCCGAACGGTGACGGCAAGCCCGGTGCTGGTGACGGGGCTGCCGCGATAGACGCGCTGCGCCGGCGGCTGCGGCGGCATTCCTGCCACGGCTGCCCGGACCTGCAGCTGCACCTGCGTGACCTGGCCAGGCGGGCCAGGCTGGAACGCGAAGCCGGCGCGCTGGATCAGCGGGTATCCGGCCGCTCGCACGTGCTGGCCAGGACATTCGGCCGGGTGTGCGGGGTGCTGGCGGAGCTTGACTACATCGAGGGTGACGCGGTGACGCAGCAGGGCCGCCGGCTGGCCGCCCTGTACACCGAGCTCGACCTGCTGGCGGCCGAATGCCTGCGCCGCGGCACCTGGACCGGGCTGGGACCGGCGGAGCTGGCCGCGTGCGTATCGGCGCTGACGTACGAGTCGCGCCGGCCCGACGACGCGGACCCGGTCCGGCTGCCGCATGGCCGGGCACGCGAGGTGCTTGCCGACATGGTCACCATCTGGGGTGAGCTGGCCGACCTGGAGAGCGGTCAGCACCTGTCTTTCCTGCGCCAGCCCGACCTGGGATTCGCCTGGACCGCGCACGCGTGGGCGCGCGGCACCGCGCTGGACAAGCTGGTGACCGCCGACCTGACGGCAGGAGACTTCGTCCGCGCCGTCAGGCAGCTTATTGACTTGCTCGGCCAGGTCGCCGTGGCCGATGCTGGCGGGGAACTCGGCAGCACGGCGCGCGCGGCAGTCGACGCACTGCGCCGCGGCGTGGTCGCATACTCCTCGGTTGGCTAGGCAGGGATCCTCGTCGCATGGATGTGACTTACCGGCGGCTGACAGCAGCCGACTGGGCAGCGCTGCGGGACGCGCGGCTCGCGGCGCTCGCTGAGGCGCCGTATGCGTTCGCCTCGACTCTGGAGCGGGAGAGTGCGCTCGGCGATCAGGTGTGGCGCGAGCGTGCTGGCGATGGCCGGACAGTCGCCGCCTGGCGCGGTGACACCATCGTCGGCATCGTGACCGTGCTGCCGCCAGGTGCCGACGCTCCGGCCGACGGGCGCCGTCCTTACCACGACGGCACGAACTGGCACCTGGTGGGAATGTGGGCCGCCCCGGCCGTGCGCGGCCACGATGTCGCGCGCCGTCTGGTGGCCGAGGCCTGTGCGCTGGCCGCGCAGTCGGGCGCGCGGACGATGACGTTGTGGGTCACCGAGGTCAACGGCCGGGCCCGCGCCTTCTACCGCAAACTCGGCTTCCAGCCGACCGGGAGTCGCCAGCTCGTCCGGCCCGAGGATCCGGGCCACTGGGAAGAGGAGCTTGCGCTGGTGCTTGATCAGGCGAGCGCTGGCGCGAGCGCCGGCAGGTCGTAAACGCGGCGGATGCTGCTGCCGAGCCGGGTGATGTCGGCGCCGTAGACGTGCAGCGAGATCGCGACGTCCGCGCCGCAGTTGCGGACCCGGTGGATGTCGCCGGGCGGCGCGAAGCCGCTGACCTCGCCGGGCCCGTTCTGCCTGCGGCCGGCTTCCGCCAGCCGCCTGCCATCGGCACTGAGCCGGTACAGCTCCTCGTATTCGGTGCCCTGGATGACGGCGGTGACGCACCAGGTGACGTGGTCGTGGATGGGCGTGATCTGACCGGGACGCCACACCATCGCGGTCACCGAGAATGAGCCGTCCGGCTCGACGTGCAGGATGTGGCACTGATAGCCGTCCGGGCTCCCGGCGCGCTCGGCGCCGCTCAGCATGCTGGCCGCCGGCCGGGCGCGGCGCACCTGGCAGGCCACCAGGTCGGCGGTCCGCTGCCAGTCAGCGCCCTGCCGCGTCGCCGACCGGATGCCGTGGGCGAGACCGGCCGGACACCGGGGCTGAGCCGGCTCGCTAACCGCCATCGTGTCCCTCCCTCGCTAGCCGGACTGACCTGCCCAGCCTACGAAGACGGCAGTGCCCGGCTCCAATGCCAATGATCCATCGATCCATAGGGGGAGGATATGAATCCCGGAAGCGGCCGGCCGCGGCATGCCCGGCTGGCAGGATTCGTGCATGGGTTCCCTGATGCTGCTGGACTCGGCTTCGCTGTACTTCCGCGCGTTCTACGGCGTGCCGGAGACGATGACCGCGCCAGACGGTACCCCGGTGAACGCGGTCAAGGGCCTGCTCGACATGATCGCGAGGCTGCTCCGGGCCCGGCATCCGTCCCGGCTGGTGGCCTGCCTGGACTTTGACTGGCGGCCGGCGTTCCGGGTGGCCGCGCTGCCGTCCTACAAGGCGCACCGGGCTAACCCGGATGGCTCCGAGGTAGTGCCGCCGGCGTTGTCAGCGCAGATCCCGATCATCCTGGACGTGCTGGCCGCGGCCGGGGTCGCCATGGTTGGCGCAGCAGGTTACGAGGCCGACGACATCATCGGCACGCTGGCGACGGCCGCGAGTCAGCCGGTGGAAGTCGTTACCGGTGACAGGGACCTGTTCCAGCTTGTCGACGATGAGCGCGACGTCAAGATCGCGTACGTCGCCCGTGGCGTCGCCAACCTGGAGCTGATCGGCGAAGCCGCGGTCACCGCGAAATACCAGATACCCGGGCGGAGTTACGCGGCATTCGCGGCGCTGCGCGGCGATCCGAGCGACGGCCTGCCCGGCGTGCCCGGCGTGGGGGAGAAGACCGCGGCCGCCCTGGTGCGGGTTTTCGGCACAGTCGACGCGATGCTGGACGCGCTGGATGCTGGCCACGGCGGTTTCCCGATGGGCAGCCGGGCCAAGCTGGTCGCGGCTCGCCCCTACCTGGAGGCGTGCATGCCCGTGGTCAGGGTGGCCACCGATGCGCCGGTCAAGCTGGCGGGCGGTGAGCTGCCATCGGTGCCGGTCAGCCCGAGCCGGATCGCGGAACTGGACCAGCGCTGGGATCTCGGGTCGTCGCTCGGCCGGGCGCTGGCAGCGCTCGCCGCCGCACCAGGCTAGTAGCCGGCCCCGGTCACCTGCAGGGCCACCAGGCAGGTGTCGTCTTCGGGGTCGGTGCTGCCAAGCGCCCGCAGCACGGCATTGATCACCCGGCCCGGGTCGCAGCCGCCGCGCGCGGCGTCGAGCAGGATGGCCAGGCCCTCGTCGATCGACCGGTCATGCCGCTCGACTAGCCCGTCGCTGTAGAGCAGCAGCACGTCACCCGGCTCTAGCTGCACGGTCGCGGCCGCGTAGGGCAGCCGCCCGGCGCCGAGCAGGATGCCGTCAGGCTGCGGCAGCGTCCGGGCCGTGCAGCCGCGGATCAGCACCGGCGGCGGATGACCGGCCTGCGCCCAGGTGAGCATGCCGCTCACCGGCTCGAAGTAACCGGCGACCACCGACGCGGTGTGCTCGGGCGCGACATGCCAGACCAGGTCGTTCAGCCAGCCGACCAGCTGCTGGGGTGGTGCGCCGGTGATCGCCAGGCCGGCCAGCGCCCCGCGCAGCCGCGCCATCCCGGCGGCCGCCGACAGGCCGTGCCCGGCCACGTCACCGATGGCGAGCAGCACATGGCCGGACGGCAGCTCGGCGGTGATGTACCAGTCGCCGCCCACCCTGCTCGCGCTGGAGGCAGGCAGGTACCTGACCATGGCGCGCAGGCCCGGAAGGTCGAACGGCTCGTCGTGTAACGGCAGGATCGCACGCTGAAGTTCCAGCGTGACGTGGCGCTGCTGGGCTAGCTCGGCGGCCAGTGAGGACCTGCCCGGCCACTGCGCTCCGGGACGCGCAGCGGAAGCGGCCCGCTCGGGGCGGCTCGCCGGAACCTGCACGGTCTCAGCTCGGACCATTGTCAGCCTAAGGTTGTACATGAGGTCAGCTGTCGTGTACCAAGCGTGAGGCATTGACGGCGCCTGTGTCTAGATGCGACTGGTGTTCGCGTCAATGAGATGATTCCCCGGGTGGGCCGGGCCTGCCTGCGCAGGCAGCGAGCGCTGGAGGGTGCAATGGTGCACGAGAGTGACGGAACGGGGCTCTTTCCGGCATCCCGGCTCAGGCAGGTCGCGGCCGCGGCGGGCTCGGCCGGACTGGACGCGCTGCTGCTCACGCCCGGACCTGACCTGCGCTATGTCACCGGCTACGACGCGCACCAGCTGGAGCGGCTGACCTGCCTGGTGGTCCCGGCCGGCACTGGTGCGGGCGGCGACGACCCGTTCCTGGTCGTTCCGCGGCTGGAGGTGCCGGCCGCGCAGGCCTCGCCCGCCGGGCAGCTTGACCTGGAGATCGTCGGGTGGGACGAGACCGACGATCCGTACGCGCTGGTGGCCAGGCGGCTCGGCGCGGTCACCGCTGTCGGCCTGTCGGACCGGATGTGGGCGCTGATGGTGCTGCGGATGCGGGCCGCGATGCCAGCTGTCCGGCAGGAACTTGCCAGCACGGCGCTGCGCGACCTGCGGGCGCGCAAGTCCGCGGCCGAGGTGGCCGCGCTGCTGGCCGCTGGGGAAGCCATTGACAGTGTGCACGCGCAGGTGCCGGGCTGGCTGCGGCCCGGCCGCACCGAGCGCGAGGTGGCTGCCGACATCAGCGACGCGATCCTGGCCGCGGGGCATGTGAGCGTGGATTTCGCGATCGTGGCGTCCGGGCCGAACGGCGCCAGCCCGCATCACACCGCCGCCGACCGGGTGCTGCAGCCCGGCGATGCGGTGGTGGTGGACATCGGCGGCACCATGCCGACCGGTTACTGCTCGGATTGCACGCGGACCTACGCGATCGGTGCGCCGCCCGCCGACTTCGCCGCCTACTACCAGGTCCTGAAGGACGCTCAGGAAGCCGCCTGCGCGGCTGTGCGGCCGGGCGTCACCGGCCGAGGCCGTGGACGCGGCAGCCCGCGAGCCGATCGCCGCGGCCGGCTACGGAGAGTACTTCGTGCACCGGACCGGGCACGGCATCGGGCTGGAGACGCACGAGGATCCGTACATCGTGTCCGGCAACGCCGAGACCCTGCAGCCAGGACACGCGTTCTCGGTCGAGCCGGGAATCTATCCGGGCCCGCACGGCGCGCGCATCGAGGACATCGTGGTCTGCACCGAGTCGGCTGCCAGCGGCTGAACAACGTGACCCGCGACCTGGTCGTGGTGACGGGCTGATGCCCGGCGGGTCGATGCCGGGCGTACAGCGCGAGGCCAGGGACGAGACGACTGCCGCGTTGTTCGGCCTGGCCCGCGACCTGGCTGACGGCGTGCTGCGGCCGCGGCGTGGCTGAGGCTGAACACGACAGCCGGTTCCCGCGCGCCGAGTTCGCGACGATCGGCGAGGCGGGCCTGCTGGGACTGCCCTACGCCGAGGAACTCGGCGGCGGCGGCCAGCCGTACGAGACCTACCTCCAGGTGGTCGAGGAGCTGGCCAGCGCCTGGCTGGCAGTCGGGCTCGGCGTCAGCGTGCACACGCTGTCCTGCTTCCCGATCGCCACCGCGGGTACCGCGCGAACAGCAGGAGCGGTGGCTGCCCGGCATGCTCGGCGGCGGCCAGCTCGGCGCCTACTGCCTGTCGGAGCCGGGCAGCGGCTCCGATGCCGGCGGCGCTGCGCACCCGGGCCGTGGCCGACGGCGACGAGTTCGTGGTGGACGGGGTGAAGGCGTGGATCGACGCACGGCGGGCACGCCGATTTCTACACGCTTTTCGCCCGCACCGGCGGCGACCCTGAGGGTCCGGACCGGTCGAAGGGCATCAGCTGCTTCCACGTTCCTGCCGCGACGGCCGGGGTCCAGGCGGCCCCGGCCGGAGCACAAGATGGGCATGCGCAGCTCGGCGACCGCGCAGATGCGGTTCGACGCGGCGAGAGTCCCCGCCGCGCAGCTGGTCGGCGAGCCTGGCCGCGGCTTCCGGATCGCGCTGGCCGCGCTGGACGCCGGCCGTCTCGGCATCGCTGCCTGCGCCACGGGCGTCGCGCAGGCGGCGCTGGACTGTGCGGTGCAGTACGCGCAGCAGCGCAGGCAGTTCGGCCGGCCGATCATCGAGTTCCAGGGCCTGCAGTTCATGCTGGCCGACATGGCCACGGCTGTCGCCGCGGCGCGCGCGCTGTACCTGGCAGCGGCCCGGCGCAAGGACGCCGGGCTGCCGTACGGCCAGCAGGCGGCGATGGCCAAGCTGCTGGCCACCGACAACGCGATGAAGGTCACCACCGACGCGGTGCAGGTGCTCGGCGGCTACGGGTACGTCGAGGACTTCCCGGCCGAGCGCCTCATGCGCGAGGCCAAGGTGCTGCAGATCGTCGAGGGCACGAACCAGGTCCAGCGGATGGTGATCGGCCGGGAGCTGGCCGGCCGCTGACCGCCGTGTCGTCGGCGGACAACCGATACATCGACGGCGGCCACCGACGCAACGAGAATGCCGATCTGGCAGCCGGATACGGGCGGGTGCTGGTGCTGTCACCATTTGGCGGCAGTACACGGACACCGTTGGGGGAAGCGAGCATGGTGTGCCGCGGTAATCGGCTTCGGCGGTGAGCCGGTGCGGTGTAACGGTCACTCAGACCGGCCGCGCCACCGCGCTACCAGCTTCCGCAACGGTCCGACGAGGTGGCGATCGCCGGGCTCGGCCGGGTCATGCATGCGGTCACCTTGCTGCTGATGGTCCGCGACGAGCTGCTCCATGACATCAGGACGGTGCCGGGCTTCGGCCACCTCTGGATCAGCTTCATATGGCTGCGGCACCTGGCCGCCGCCGTCAGACAGATACCGAGGGTAGGTCATAGTGGCTACGGTACCTCTCGGAACCTTGACGTCTGCCTAGCTCGCGGGCGGGTGCCGGGCGATCACGGCTTCCCACGGAGCTAGCGCCGATCCTGCTGGACCCGTGCGCAAGCAGCACGTCGCCATGATGCGCCGGCCTGTCGGCCGGTGCGCCGGTGAGGTTCGCCGCTACGACCAGCGGTCCGGTCCGGTAGGTCCAGATGCCGTCCGCCGCGGGCAGCCGCTCGAACGGGGCAATGCCGCCGCCGAGTTCGGCGCGGCGAAGGGCGAGCAGCTCGCGGCACAGCGAGAGGACCGAGCCGGGTTCGCGGCGCTGGTCTTCGACAGTGACCGAAGCCGGGCCGAGCGGCAGCCACGGCTGCCCGTCGGTAAAGCCGCCGCCGCGCGAGCCGTCCCAGCGCATCGGCGTCCGGGCCCGGTCACGCTGGCGCGATCCTGGCTGCGACATCGGGTCACGCTGCAGCTGCGGCGGCACGGCGACGTCGGTCATGCCGATCTCGTCACCGTAGTAGAGCACCGTGGTGCCCGGCAGCGTCGCCAGTATCACCAGCGCGAGCCTGATCCTGGCCTGATCGCCGTCGCACCAGCGGGTGGGGAACCGGCCGACGTCGTGATTGGATCCGGTCCACGCCGGGCAGGCACCCGGCGGAAGTGCCGCCAGCGTCCGGTCCACCAGGTCGGGCAAGTCCGGCAAGGCGGCGAACACCACCGGGAAGTTGAAGCTCAGCTGGAGCTCGTCGTCGTTGCCGTAGTACCGCGCCAGGTCGGCCAGGTCGCCGGTCCAGGTCTCGCCGAGCAGCAGCCGCGGCGGTGCGTACGTTTCAGCGATCTTCCGCCAGTCCCGGTAGACGCCATGGGTCTGCGGCCGGTGGGCGTTATAGACCGGCCGCTGGCCGAACCGGCCCTGCAGCGGGTCGTTCACCTCGAGCGGCGGGTTGTCGCGCAGCAGCGCGTCCTTGTACAGGCCGTGCGCCACGTCGATGCGCATCCCCGCTACGCCGCGGTCGAACCAGAACTGGAGGATCGCGCGGAACTCCTGGTGGACGGCAGGCTGCCACCAGTTGAGGTCCGGCTGGGTGGGCAGGAAGTTGTGCAGGTAGTACTGGCCGGTCGGTGCATGCCACTGCCAGGCGGACTGGCCGGTGGCGTCAAGCCAGTTGTTCGGCGGGCCGCCGTGCCGGGGATCGGCCCACACGTAGTAATCGCGCAGCGGGGCATCCCGGCTCGCCGCGGCCGCCGCGAACCAGGGATGCTCGGAGCTGGTGTGGTTCGGCACCAGGTCAAGTAAGACCCGGATGCCGCGGTCCCCAGCGGCCGCGATGAGCCGGTCGAGGTCGGCCATGGTGCCGAGGTCGGGATGCACGCCGGTGTAGTCGCTGACGTCATAGCCCCAGTCGGTGTCAGGCGACGGCATGGTCGGCGACAGCCAGATGCCGTCGACACCCAGCCATGACAGGTAGTCGAGGCGGTCGATAATGCCGGGCAGGTCGCCGGATCCGTCCCCGTCGTGATCGTTCCAGGACCGGACGTACAGCTGATACAGCACGGCTCCGTGCCACCACGGTGTCATGTCCTGTTCCTGCACAGGCCGGTGCCTAGTTCGCCGGGTGGCCGATGGACAGTCCGCTGGCGGAATCAAAGAACTGCAGGTTGCCGGTATCGACGGCGACGCTTGCCGCGGACCCTGGCTTGATGGCGCTGCGCGCGGCCACCCGGGCCGTCCACAGTGTCTTGTTGTCGGCCAGCGGGATGGCCTCGTCTTCTCCGTCGTCGGAGCGCGCCTCGGCGATGCTCGCATGCTGGACGGGCGGCGCGTCGATGGTGAAGATGACGTGGATCTCGCTGCCGAGTTCCTCCGTCACGCTCGACCGGACCGCCATCCGGGGCCAGCTGGCCTCGGCCAGCTCCGCATCCTCGAAATCGGATGGCCTGATGCCGAGGATGATCTCGCGGCCGAAGTAGCTGTCCAGCTCCGGCCGGGCCTGCAGCAGGCGATCGGGCACCGCGAGCCGGTGCCCGGCGAAGAGCACCGCGGCGCCGTCGTCACGGACCAGCTGCGCCGCGGTGAAGTTCATCGCCGGCGAGCCGATGAACCCGGCCACGAACAAGTTGACCGGCGCGTTGTACAGGTTCTGCGGCGAGTCGACCTGCTGCAGCTTCCCGTCCCTGAGCACGCAGACGCGCTGCCCCAGGGTCATCGCCTCCACCTGGTCGTGGGTGACGTACACGGTGGTGACACCGAGCCGCTCGTGCAGCTGCGAGAGCGAGGCCCGCATCGAGACCCGGAGCTTGGCGTCCAGGTTGGACAGCGGCTCATCCATCAGGAACGCCTGCGGCTCCCGGACGATGGCACGGCCCATGGCAACACGCTGGCGCTGGCCGCCGGACAGGGCCGCGGGCTTGCGCTTGAGGTAGTCCTCCAGGCCGAGCATGCGGGCTACCTCAGCCACGCGCCGCTGGATCTCCGCCTTGGGTGTCTTGCGCTGCTGGAGGCCGAACGCGAGATTCTGCTCCACGCTCATGTGCGGGTAGAGCGCGTAGTTCTGGAAGACCATCGCGATGTCGCGGTCCTTGGGCGGCAGGTCGTTGACCACCCGGCTGCCGATCGTGATGGTTCCCGCGGTGATGTCCTCAAGGCCGGCGATGGATCGCAGCGCGGTGGACTTGCCGCATCCCGAGGGCCCGACGAGCACCATGAACTCGCCGTCGGCGATGCTCAGGTTCAGCCCGTCGATGCCTTTCACTCCGCCGGGATAGACCTTGTCCACCTGGTCAAGCACGATCTGCGCCATCGGGCTCCCTCACTGGTTGCGCTGTCCTGGCCGGAGCGTACCTTTTGCGGCGCCGTCGCGGCTATCAGCCCGAAGATCACGTTACGGGAGTGTAACGCCCGTGATGATTTCGTTACGTGTGTCGGCGGCGCTGGCAGGGCCGCGGGCACGTTAACGTGGGCCGGGTGGAGGAGATCAACCGGACTATCATCTCGCTGCTGGCTGCGGACGGGCGGATGAGCTTCACCGAGCTCGCTCGCCGTACCGGGCTGTCGGTATCTGCCGCGCAGCAGCGCGTCCGCAGGCTGGAGCAGCGCGGCGTGATCAAGGGCTACGGTGCGGTCATCAGCGCGGAGGAGATCGGCCTGCCGCTGACGGCGTTCGTCTCCATCAGGGCGTTCGATCCCGCGGCTCCCGATGACGCGCCGGACCGGCTCGCGCACTTGTCCGCCATCGAGGCCTGCCACAGCGTGGCCGGCGAAGCCAGCTACATCCTCAAGGTCCGGGTCACGTCGCCACGCGAACTCGAGGATCTGCTGCAGGAGATCAGGGCGGCGGCGAACGTCTCGACCCACACGACCATCGTGCTCAGCACGCCGTTCGAGAACCGGCCGCCGCGAGTCTAACCGGGAACGGGTTCGTCCGTCCGTCCGGCGCTCAGCTGTTGGTCCAGCCGTCCAGGTAGCCGGCCTGCGGCCGGGCCGCAACGGGCGCGGGGTCGGTCTCGCCCTGCACGAGCCGGCTGTGGCTGAGGACCACCACTCCGGTGAGAAGCAGCGCCAGCGCCAGCGCTTCCGCGGCCAGGGCGGCCGGGTTCGCTGCGATGTGCTCGCCGAACAGGAACATGCCAAGCAGGCTTGCCGCCAGCGGGTCGACGATCGTGAAGCCGGGCTGGGACGCGGCCAGCGGCCCGGCGGCGAGCGCATGCGAGGCGATCAGCAGGCTGACTGCTCCGGCGCCGATCAGGACATAAACCGACCAGTTCGAGAAGATCGCCGCTGCGCCGCCGTCCAGGTGCGAGCTGAACTCCTTGATGACAGCGGCAACGAAGCCCCAGCAGACGCCGGTAACGGCGCCGAGAATCGCCGCGCGGCGCGCAGCCGGAGCCGCCGGACTGCGGCCGAGCCCGAAAGCTACTGCCATCCCTGCCACCGCGACACCGAGGGACGCCAGTCCGGCCAGCCACCAGAGCTGACCGGGGGCATACGCGCGGCCGCCCGACGGCGAGGCCGCGAAGAGGAACAAGCCGAGGCCGGCCGACATCGCGGCCGCCGCCAGCCAGTCGCGCCGCTGCAGCCGCCGCGAGTCGAGTACCGCCATGTAGCCGAACACGAACAGCAATTCCAGCGCGAGGATGGGCTGCACGAGCGCGAGGGCGCCGAAATGCAGGGCGGACAGCTGAAAGGCGAAGCCCAGGATCATGCTCGCCATGCCGGCCAGCCAGATCGGCCGGCGCGCCAGCCGGAAGGCCAGGCGCGCGTCAAAACTGGCCGCCTGGCTGTCCCTCGCGCCCAGGCGCTGGCACACCGAGGAGGTCGCTGTGCAGAAGCTGGCCATGATCGCCAGCAGGATCGCCTTGTCCACCCGCCCTAATCCGCTTCGCTCAGTGCTCACGTTATCGCTGCGAGTGTGCTCGGGCCACGGTTCCGTGACCGAGTCACTGCTTGGAAATCAGCACTGCGGACGCGACGCGCATTCCCGTGCAGCGGACACGGAATCGCCGCCGTGCTATCCGGCGGCTGCGTTTCCGGTAGGTGCCGTCTGCAGCGGTGCGATCGCCGATGACGCCGGCAGCGACGCCGGGCTGACGAACGTGCTGCCGCCGGGACCGGCTTGCACAGCCTGGTGCAGCGCGCTGCCCTTGAGGTACTGCGGCCAGCTGAGGAACCACTCGGTCCAGCCGTTGTCCCAGGTACCGCCCTTGGGGCTGCGGACGACCGTGATGGGGTCACCGGGGACCGCCAGCTTGTAATACGTTTCCGCGTCTGCGGGCGACAGGTTCACGCAACCGTGGCTGACGTTCGCGAAGCCCTGCTCGCCAACCGACCAGTAGGCGTCGTGGTAGTAGTCACCGCTGAAGGTAAACCGGACCGACCAGGGCACGGACAGGCTGTAGCCGGGGCCGGTCATCTGCACCGGGTTGCCTTTCTCGATGGTGAGATAGCTGCCATCAGGAGTGGCGTCCCCTGGCTTGCCGGAGCTGATCGGCCAGTTGTAGCGGAGCTTGCCGTTGTAGTAGATCTGCGTCCGGTGCGTCGCCGTGTTCGCGATCGCGACCAGTGATGCGCCGATGTCGAACGTCTGAGTCAGGGTGTGGTCGCCGTACACGCCCGGTGCGCCCTGCACGCCGTTGAGGTGACCGGTGAAACTCACCGTGGTGCCGGCCGGCCAGTAGCTTCTGGGCCGGAAGTCCAGGGTCTGGCTGCCGTCCCAGTACCACGCGCCGACCACCGGCTTCGAGGTTCTCAGTTGCAGCGACCGCTCGACCGCGGCCTTGTCGGTGATCGGCTGGCTGAAGGTCAGGATGACCGGCATGCCGACGCCGTAGACCTGGCGGTAGCCCTCGAAGATCTGGGTGCGGAACGTCCTGCTCGGAGTGAGCGTGCGGAAGCTGCTGGTGGACCTGACGGTGCCGCTGCTGGTGCCGGACGCTGTCGCCGTCACCGTGTAGGCCTGCCCGACGTTCAGCGCCCAGGTGCTATGCCAGGTCTTGCGGTCCGGGCTGAGACTGCCCGCGACCGGACCACTAGGCGGTCCGCACCATGACCGCCGTCAGCGTGCCGCTTGCTGCCGTGACGGAGATGCCCGCGGACGGGTCGGCGTGCGCCGCCCCGTTTGCCGGGGTTATCGATACTTGCGACGGCCCTGCGGGCGATGTCCCGCCCGCCGGGGGGCTGGCGTTGCCGCCCCCGTGCCCGGTACTGCCGGTCCCGGTGGAAGTGCACGCGACCGCCAGCAGTGCAAGCGCTGTCATGGCGGCCGCGCTGGCCAGTCGCCGGGCCGGAGCGTCATCTCTGCGCCGCATCGACATCACTCCTTCTGGCCGCGCATGGACAGCAGGGGGACGCAGCCTCTTGCGAGGTTACCTTTCCGGCCGGATGAGGCGTGACCGCGGACAGGCCGGGCTCGGCGGCACCTGGATCAGTGCGCGGCCGGCTGCTTGCGATGCATCCGGTAGCAGAGAACCAGAAACGGCAGGCCGAAGACGGAGAAGGCGTGCTCTGCCCGAAGCTCGCCGTCGTCGACGTGCACGTCGAGTTGCTCGGCGAAGCCGCGGACCGCGAGCACGGTCAGATCCCTGCTGGCCGGGTCAATGTACGCCAGGTAGTGACCGGGCTGGTCCAGGTCACTGCGGCTGGTGAGGATCAGGCCGCCGCCGGGACGGGCTCGTGGCAGCAGGGTCGCGGTGAAGCTGGCCTGCGGCAGCGGGAAGCCGACGCTCACATAACCGCGGTCCTGGTGCCGGTAGGTGGTGTAGATGCCGACGTAGATCGGCTCGTCAGTATCGGCGAATGACCGGATCCAGCCGCGGACCGCCACCTGGCCGGTGCGGCCGGCCGCTGCCTGACCGGTGGCAGTGTCGCTGGTGGCGGCGTCGCCCGTCGCGGTGTCACCGGTGATGATGGTGTCGATGCGGCTGCGGATCCCGCGGTGTGTCTCGCGCTGGTTCATGGGCACGTTTGCCTGCCCGAGCGGACGCGCGACGATGGTGCGGTAGAGCAGGTAGCCGGGCCGGACCCACAGCCGCCACTGCGGCACGATGTCGAGGGTGAACCTGGTGGTGTGCTCGTAGAACTCGCGGACCAGCGGGTCGACAGCGGCCGGGTCGAACTCCGGACCAGCCAGTTCGTCGACCGTCGCGACGATCCCGGCGTCGGCCGCGTCCGGCACGTACCGGCCGCCGAGCACCTCGGCCAGCTCGCGGAAGTATCCCGTGCCGACGTACCGGGAGCGGGATTCGCGTGGCACCACGAACGGCAGGTCCTCTGCTCGCACGCGATCAGCGAGCAGGCTTACCTGCGCGTCCCGGAACACCAGCGCCGAGGTGATGCGATAGGCCGCCATGGTCGCAGCGGCGACGACCGCAGCTGGCGGCGGACGGCGGCCAGCTGCCAGCGCCCGGCCGGCCGCGGCTCCGAACAGCGGCCCGAGCAGCGCCTTCTGCGGGCGCACTCCCAGCAGCCCGCCCAGCGTACCGGTCGCAGCCCCGACGGTGACCGGCCCGGCGCCGGCCAGCCGCTCTGCTGCCCACCCGAGCGGGGCAACCAGCGCGGCGCTGGTCGCGATCCGCTGCCAGAGCGGCGGGATCTGTCCGGGCCGTTGCAGTGTCCTGGCGACGGTCTCGGCGACCGCGAGCCCGGCGGCCCCGGCGACCGCACCAGCGCACGCCGCCCGCGAGCCCCGGTGGGCCGTGAGCGCAGCACCAGCCGCCGCGCCGATCAGGCCGGCGGCCGCGATAGCTCCGGTCCGCTGTGCCGGTGCACCGCTATGGTCATCCGCTGTCATCGTCACAACGTACCGGCAGGCGCGCGGGCCAGCATCGCGACCACCGCCGTTAGAATCCAGCTAGCTGACCGCATGACCGCCGAGTGCGGCAGGCCGACCGCAGCAGAGTGATGGAGCCCCGCGTGAACCGAGTGGTGACCGGATTCGACGACAGCGGCAACCCGGCGATTGTCTGGCAGGGCGAGCCGCCGACCGTGCTCCATGCGGGCCGGTACACAACGAGCGAACTGTGGGTGTCGGATCGCGGTCCGCTCACGCCTGGCGTCAGCGATACCTCGACTCGTGACTGGGAACTGGAGCCGCCACCGGGTGGTGCGTGTTTCCGCATCGTCGAGATCGCGGGACAGTCGGGCGCCGTCAGCGACGCCGCTCACTCCGAGTTCCAGGGCACTCATGCCACTGACACGCTCGACTACGTCACGATCCTGCGCGGCGAGGTGACCCTGCTGGTGGGAGACGCAGAGATTGCCCTGCGGCCAGGGGACTCGGTGGTGCAGCAGCCAGGCGTGCCGCATGACTGGCAGAATCGCACCGCTGAGACTGCGGTCATGGTCGGCGTCCTGCTGAGCGCTCGCTAGCCCCGCTGGCCGAGTGTCAGGAGGCAACCGCGAACAAGCGCAGCGGCTCGTTCCCGTGGATTTCCACGCCCAGCGGGACAATGGCCGCCGTGCCGCGATATTCGGCGGCAGCGCTGGCCAGCTCGTCTGACCTGGCGGCCACCACCGTCGCTCCGTGCAGTAGCGCGTGGTCGATAAAGGTCGTGTAGGACCTGCCGTCGCCGGTCGGTGGTGCTGCCAGCACGACGTCGCGCTCGCAGATGCCAGCTGACCTGGTCAGGGCCGTCAGCTGCGCGGCCATGTCCAGGTGCGTCAGCCCCGCCGGGCGAAGGCCGCCGTCAGGTCGCCGGCTGATAGGGCAGCAGCGCCAGATCGTGCGGCCGCGCGGACGGCGGCCGCAGCGAGCCCATGCCAAGCAGGGAGCTGAAGGGCGTGGCTGCTGGCGCGTCGCCGAACGAGATGACCTGGCGCACCCAGGAGCGATCAGCAGCCGCCAGGCCAGCTGACGCCAGCGGCTGCGCGGTGAGCAGCATCCTGGCGCCGCAGTCAGCCAGCTGGCCGGCGATCTCCGCGATCGAGAGCTCCGCGCTCACCGGGCAGGGGATGCCGCCCGCGGCGCTGATGGAGTGGCAGGCCAGCACGTAGCTGGCGGCATCGGGCACGTAGACGCCGACGACGTCCCGCGGCCGGAGCCCGCGCCAGGCCAGTCCGGCGGCGGCGTGCAGGATCGTGCTCGCCAGGTCCGCATAAGAGAACGGCCGCTCGGAGTGCCGCCCGAGCAGGGCGGGCCGGCAGCCGAAAGCCGCCGCTACATCGACGAGCTGCCGTGTCGTCGTGTTCTCACCAGTAAAGATGAGTGTGGTCACCTAAGTCCGCCTGCCCCTTGCCGCCCGTCGGCCGATGTCGATGGATGGACGGTATGCGTAGCGCCCCGGCGGGCACATCGTCAGGAATGTGTAGCCGGTTATGTATTCGGCGCCTGCCCGGGGCGCAGGCGTGTACGTGCCCCGCCGGGGCGGCAGCGCCTGCGCGCATCACCGCGATCTGCCGGGTGCTGGCGCGCCGGCCTGGCGCGGTATGCCCGAGGCCGGTATGCCCGAGGCCGCAGTGGCGAATGGCTCCGGCGAGCGCGGTCCCCGCAGCCCGTGCAGCCGGCCACCCCCCTCAAGTGGCCGGCCGCGCCGGGTCTGACGGGCTTCCGTACTGAACGTTACGCAGCTGACACGCTGCAGACATGGGCCGAATTGCGCATTCCGATATGCATCTGCGCGACCGCGGCATGTGTAGGCAGGCCGTGCATGATGTAGGCCCGGCACCGGCTGCTAGTTCTTGCGGCCGAACTCGGGTCCCTGGCCGACGGTCCAGGCCGCTACCTGAGCCCGGGAGTTCAGGCCGAGCTTGCTGAGGATGTTGGCAACGTGCCTGGCCGCGGTAGCCGGGCTGATGATCAGCTCGTCGGCGATGGCCCGGTTGGACAGCCCGCGCGCGATGAGCAGCGCGATCTCCTGCTCGCGCGCGGTCAGTACCGGCACAGGCCCCGCTCTGGACGGGTCGGCGACGGTCGGTGCGGCGCGCCCTGGCCCGGCCGGGTGAACCTCGCCCATCCGGTCGGCCGGGCTGCGATCGGCCGGCACAGCCCCGCCGCCCGCGCTAGCCGAGGCGAGCGCGAACCGCACCGCCTCCTGCGTGCTGAGATGCCCTCCCTCGGCGGCCAGGCTGGCGGCTAGCTCCTCGCCAAGCTGCAGGTGCGCGGGTGCCAGGGCACGGTCCAGCCGCGCCTGCGCGGAGCCGGGCCGGTGCGGGCCGAGGGCCGCACGCGTGGCGGTGGCGGCTCCTTCCAGCCGGACCGCGGTCGCTGCGTCGCCGCGGACGGCCGCCAGCGCGGCGATGGCCTCCAGGCCCCGGCCGATACCCAGTCGCTGACCAGTCGCCATGGACAGTTCGAGGCTCTCGGCGAAGCTCGCCGCTGCTGTCTCCAGATCGTTCTCGTCGAGCGCGATCCAGCCGATGCCGGCCTGGCACCTGGCGATCTCGGTTCTGGCATCGATCGCCCGGAACAAGTCCAGCGCGCGGCGGAAGTGCCGGCAGCGCGGCGGCGTTCTCGTTGCGGCTCCTGGCCAGCGTGCCGAACCCGTACAGGGCGTGCGCGAATCCCCATCCGTTGTTGTCGGCGAGGATGTCCAGCGCGTATTCGTAGCACGCCTGAGCCCCGGCTGGATCGCCGACGCGGGCCAGGATCACGGCCCTGGCCACCAGGGCAAGCCCTTCCTCCCAGTCGTCGCCGTGCTGGCGCGCCGCTGCGACCGCCTCGTCGGCGCGCTCCAGCGCCGCTCCCGGCAGCCCGGCACGCAGGCTGATCAGCGCCAGCATCCTGAGCGCACCGGCCGGGCATGCTGCCCGGCAGGTGCGGCAGGCACTGACGGCTGCCTGCGCCCGGCGCGCGGCACCGTGGTAGTCCTGATGCTCGAATGCCAGCTCGGCGGACAGCATGAGGGCCCGGACGCGGACCTCGGCCGGCGCTGCGACGTTCAGCGCCAGGAACCTCTCGAACCAGCCAATGCCCTCGGCGACGTCACCGCGTACCACCCAGGGCGACCGGAGCGCGGAGCACAGCCGCAGGCCCCGCTCGGCATCGGCGGTGGCCAGGCAGAACGCGAGGGCGGCGCGGAAGTTGGACTGCTCGGTGTCGATCCGCTGGTAGAGGGCGACTCGCTCCGGCCAGGACGGCGGGCCGCGGACGAATCCCTGGCTCACCACGGCCTCGGCCAGGGCGAGCATGTGCCGGGCATGACGGTCGCCGGAACTGCTCCTGCTCGCCGGCCGTGGCCAGCTGGTCGGCCGCATACGCCTTGATCGTGTCGAGCAGCCGGTAGCGGGCGTCGCCGGCCACCTCGTCTTCGAGCGCGACAAGCGACTTGTCGATAAGCGCCGCGAGCAGGTCGAGGATCCGGTGCGCCGGGATGTGCTCGTCAGCGCAGACATCCTCGGCCATCTCCAGGTTCCAGCCGGAGAACACCGACAGCCGGCGCAGCAGGATCTGCTCGTCCGGGGTCAGCAGGTCGAAGCTCCAGTCGACCGTTGCCAGCAGGGTCTGCTGGCGCAACGGCGCGGTGCGGTCGCCGGAGGCGAGCAGCCGGAACCGGTTGTCGATCCTGGCGGCGATCTGCTCGGTCGACAGCGCGCGGATGCGCGCGGCGGCCAGCTCGATGGCCAGCGGCACGCCGTCCAGCGTCCGGCAGAGCTGCACGATCGGAGCCCAGTTGTCCGCGGTGAGCGCGAAACCCGGCCGGACGGCGGCGGCCCGGTCCACGAAGAGCCGGAGCGCCTCATGCTCGCCCGAGCGACGCGTGGCCGGCGTCGGAGCCGCTGGGCCGGCAGCGTCAGCGGCGGCACCCGCCAGACAGTCTCGCCGCGGACCCGCAGCGGCTCCCTGCTGGTCGCGACCACGCGGATGCAGCGGGCAGCCGGCGATCAGGTCGCGGACCAGGTCGGCGATCGCATCGACGATGTGCTCGCAGGTATCGAGGATGAGCAGCAGCTTGCGCTCGCGCAGCGCGTCGACCAGGGTGGCGGAGGCTGGCCGGTCGGGTTCGTCCCCGATGCGAAGGACGGTCGCGACCTGGCGGGCGGCCAGCGCCGGGTCGGCGCTGTCGGCGAACTCCACCAGCCAGACGCCGTCGGGGAAATCGCCGGCGAGCTGCCAGCCCAGCCGGATGGCGAGCCGGGTCTTGCCGATGCCGCCGGGGCCGCACAGGGTCAGCGCGCGGACGTTGCTGAGCAGCAGCCCCAGGTCGCCGAGGTCACGCTCACGGCCCACGAAGCTATTCGGCTCCGCGGGCAGATTGCCCAGGCGCGTTACTGTGTCTGCCGTCATTGTCACTTCGGTACGTCTGCATCAGGTAGTGACTAGTGTCTCACCGAGGCGCGCCCGGCGCTTGCCGCCGGGCAGTGTTATCTGCCCGGCGGCGGAATCACCCGTCACCTCGACGGCCCTGGAGTACCGGATCCGGCCGAAGTACATCACCTTCACGATCGCCCACCATTGCTCGCCTGGCCGCGCAGTCGGCGGGATATCCACCTCGAAGCGCACCGTGCTGGCCGCGTCCGCACCGACGGCGAAGCCCGCCGTCCACGGCCTGGTCTGCAGCCAGCTGCCGAACGGCGAGATGAGCTGGGCCTCGCCGTGGATCCCGGACGCGGCCTGGTTGCGGATCCGCACCTCGATGGCGCCGGACTCGCCCGGCGCCAGCGCGATCGCCTCCGCGGCCAGGCTGAAGTCGGCCTCGCCGGCCAGCGCGCCGTCGACGCGCCTGCTGCATCTTCGCCACCTCCGCCAGCGGCAGGTCAAGCTGCGCGGCCGGCGGCTGCGCCGATGCAGAGCAGCACGCTGTCCTCGATCAGCTGGCCGGCCGGATCGGCGATCTGCGCGGTGGCGAAGCGGCGGCCCGGCGGGCAGCCAGCGTCCGCCGTCACGGCCACCGTCAACTCCTGATAGCCGAATGGCGGCAGCTGGTAGGGCAGCGGCCCGGCAGGCAGCAGCGTGATCCCGGCCGGGCGCGGTCAGCGTGACGCTGCCGTCGGCTGCCGCCGGCCCGCAGGCGACGGTGAGCCGCAGCTCGGCCGGCCGCGCCGTCATCGAGCCGCACCTCGGCCGGCGACAGGTGCACCGCGACGGGCATGTTCCCGGCGGGCGCCGGGCCCTTGCCATGCAGCCAGTACCGGGCGTACACCGGCTGGGCGGGCTCGAGCTGCGAGCCGGACGAGCCGGAGGTAACGGATAGCTCCGGCGAGCCGGGTCCGGGCAGCTCAGCCGGCGCCGGGCCGACGGCCACCGTGACCGTGCCCGCGGCGGGAATGCCGACATGAGCGCCGGCGGCAGACACGGTGAGGGCGTCGCCGCGGCCGTCCTCGCACAGGGCGGAGCCGCTGGCCGACGACCAGGCCGGTGAACAGGTCCAGCCGGGCGGCCACCGGCCCGGCCCCGCCGATGTCGCGCAGCCGCACCGTGACGCCGTCGCTGAGCCGGGGCGAGCCAGCGGCGCGAGCGGGTTGCCGGCGGCTTGAGCGCGGACAGCAGCGCGCTGCCGGGCTCGACGCTGGCCAGCCGCATGCTGGCCGGCAGCGGGCCGGCGTGCAGGCTGGTGGCGGCCGTGAGCAGGTCGTGGTTATAGTCCTGGCCAGCGGCGGCGAACCCGGCGGTTCGCCAGTCGCCGGGGCCGGCCGCCAGCGCGTACTCGAAGGTGTGGCTCCAGTGCTGCCAGGCGAAGCTGCTGCCGTCCGGACAGGTCTGCTTGTCTCCGTCGATCCAGACGCCGCACGGCCAGCTGCTGCATGCCCGCATCAGCGCCATGGTCAGCTGCCCGTCCGGGGTGACCAGGCCGCTGGGCGTGCCGCGGTTGAGCAGGGCGACGGTATGACCGGCCAGCGCGGTCGAGGGGCCGCCGGCGCCCCGGTGCCCGCTGCCAGCGGCGGCCGGCGCGGCGGTGGCCTCGATCACCGAGTCGGCCAGGTTGGCCGTCAGGCGTGCGATCTCCGCTGCCAGGTCAGCGGCCGCGACGATCAGGACCGGCAGGTCGAGGGCACCGCGCACGTCGGTGCCGGCCGCGAACGCGTCAGCCCGGCTGCGGGTCGCTGGCACCCAGAGCCGGGCGGCGCATGTCGGCCAGCTGACGGGCAAGCGCCGCGGCCGCCTGCGGTCCCGCGATCGCCAGCACCTGCGCGGTCAGCGCGTTGTCGGCCGGGCCGCCCAGGCAGATGCGGAAGTCGGGCAGGTTCGAGTCGAGCTCGGCGTAGCCGTAGCGCGGTCCGCCGGGCACGGAGCAGGTCGCGGTGACGCCCTGCGCCGCCAGCGCGGCGATCAGCGCGCGCGCCGCACCGCGCTGAGCTGGCGGCGCGATGACCTCGGCCACGCCGATCGCCTGGTGCTGACGGGCGCCATGCTCGTCGGCGACCGCTACCGTCGCGGTGGAACCGACCGCCAGCCATTCGCTGGCCGGGCTGTCCAGGGTGTAGGAATGCTCGGCCACGTCGGTGTCGATGGGGCCGGGCGGCCGGCCGATCACCGACAGCGCCGTCTGGTACACCGGCAGCCCGCCCGGCACATCGACCGGGAAGATCAGCCGGAGCAGGTGGTCCTGGCCGATCGAGCCGTCGACGTGGGTGCGGAACTCGATGCGGTCAGCGCCGTCCCACAGCAGCGTCTCCTGCGTGACCCGCAGGCCGCCAAGCTCGAACTCGGCGACGATCCGGCCGCCGACCGGGCACCGCTCGGCCCGGACGGCAGCCGGCCGGGCGCAGCTGCCGGTGCCGGGCCCGGCCGGGCACAGCAGCCACGGTCCCTCGCCCCAGCGCGGGTGCGCCGGATGCTCCGGCTGCAGCACGAGCTCGTTGCCGCCGCCGCCGGCCGGAGCAGTTCGGTGCCGGTTCGCTTGTCCAGCAGCCGGGCCAGCGTGCCGCCGCGCGCCGGGTCGGCCTCGACCCGGAACGCATCGTTCTCCAGCGCGGCTGCCGGCGCTCGCCCGCCAGCTTGCAGGCCGGATCCGGCCTGGCGCCCCGGCAGCCCGGTAGCAGCGGTAGCCGACACCGGGCACGTCGGCGGCCCGGAAGGTGATGGTGACCGCGGTCAGCGCGCCGTCAGCGGCCCGGGTCACGCCCTCGGCCAGGAACGGCACCGGGCCGCCCGACTCGTCCAGCAGCGCGAGCCACGCCGGCCAGCCCGGCGGCAGGCTCAGGCTGACCGTGGCCATCTCGCTGCGGCCGAACGACAGCGAGTTGACCACCATGATCGTTATGTCCGCCGGGACACCGAGCGCGCGGCGGAACCGGGGCTCGCGTCCGGACCGGGGCTCGCGGCCGGACGAGGCTCGCGGTGTCGGCGAGGCTGGCCAGGTGCCCGACGGCGGCCGTCCGCGCCTGCTGGCCCCGTTCCCATGCCTCTCGCCAGCCGCCGAGCAAGTCCAGGTAGACCTGATCGCCCTCGGTGCCGGTGATCGCGTCGTGGTGCGCGCCGAACACCAGCTGCCGCCAGGCCTTGTCCAGGCTGGCGACCGGGTAGTCCGCGCCGGCCAGCCAGGCCAGCGTGGCCAGCCGCTCGCCGTCCAGTACCGCGGTCTCGGCCGCGCGCTGCGCCTGCTTGGTGTCGATGTAGGTGACGTCCTTGCCGGTGTAGACCGGGTTCATGTCCCTGGTCTGCGGCGTGATCCAGATATCACGCTCGGCGGCCTCGGCCCGGACCGCGGCGAAGAACTCGCTCGGCACGGCGGTCACGAACCGCGGCCAGACGTAGCGGGCATTCCAGTCGCGGTGGATCGCGGTCGCCCAGCGCGACGGCACGACGTGGTCGCCGCCGACCGGCAGCAGCACGTTGCGGGTGGCGGCCACCGGCGCGAGCTGCCGGAACTGCTCATAGGCGTCGGCTTCGGCGGCGGCCAGGTCCTCGGCGTGATGGGTGAGCCAGCCAGCGCCGATAGTGGTTCGCCATGTAGCTGGTGAGCAGGCCGTTGCCGTCGGGTGAGAGCCACTCGAATTCCGACGCGAACTGCATCAGCCTGTTGTCGCCGGCCGACCGGCTCGGGCCCCACTGGTGGAACGGCCCGCGCGCCCAGGACGACTCGGTCAGCCCGGCCGCGGCCATCAGGCCGGGATAGCCGGGATCGAAGCCGAACGCGTCCAGCATCCAGGACGTGCGCGGGTTGCCGCCGAGCACGTCGCGCTGGTAGGCGATGCCGTAGACCGGCGTTGCGGATGGTGGACTCCGCGCAGGTCAGGTTCGTGTTCGGCTCGTTGTAGCTGCCGCCGACCAGCTCGATCCGGCCGGCCGTGATAAGCTCGAGCAGGTCCGCGCGGTCCTCGGGGTGCGCATCGAAGTGCGGCTTGAGGTAGTCGAGCTCGGCGAGCACGAACTTGTAGTCCGGGTCGCGGCGGGCCGCGTCCAGGTGCAGCCGGACGAGCTCGAACGCCGTCCGTACCTCGGGCAGCTCGCCATGCTCGTCGGGCAGCAGCAGCCGCGGTTTCGAGGAACTGCCCCTGCGTGCTCCACCACACCGGGTCGTAATGGAAGTGGCTGACCATCCACATGACCCAGCCGGGCTCGGCGACAGTGATCTCCGCGGCCAGTTCCGCGGCCGGGTCTGCCGCGCGCAGCTGCCCCGCGCCGGGTCAGCAAGCACCGCGCTCGCGACGGCCGGCAGCCTGGCACCGGGCGCGCTGCCCGCCGGGACCGCGACCGGTACCTCGGCCGTCACCTCGCCGCCCGCGCGTCAGGCCGGTCACCAGCACCGGCTCGGGCGTGCCGACCTGCGGGCCGCTGACGCGGACGCGTGACTGCCGCGACGCGGGTCGGTGACCATGCCGGGGCCGTCGTTGACCAGCGGTTACCCGGATGATCTGCAGCGGCTGCGCCGCTGTCCCGCCGAACAGGTCAGTGGAGTCAACGCTGCCGATCCGCATGGGATCATGGTCGCACGCCGGGATCGCGCGGTCGCGGCGAGGTCAGCCAGCGCCGCGCCCGGTGAGCCGGTGCACGGTCCACTCGTCCATGGCCCTGGCGCCGAGCGACGGCGTAGAACCCCAGCGCAGGCGCGTTCCAGTCCAGCACCCACCACTCCAGCCTGCCGTAGCCGCGCTCTACGCACAGGGCCGCGAGCTCGGCGAGCAGCGCCCGGCCGAGACCGTGGCCGCGCAGCTCCGGGCTGACGTACAGGTCCTCCAGGTAGATGCCGTGCTGGCACAGCCAGGTGGAGTAGTTGAGGAACCAGAGCGCGAAGCCGACGACCTGGCCGTCGTGCTCGGCCACGTGCGCGAACACCGCTGGCTCCGGCCCGAACAGCGACCGGTGCAGGTGCTGCTGCGTGCCGGTGACCTCGGGCAGCGCGCGCTCGTACTCGGCCAGCTCGCGGATCAGCCGGTAGATGGCCGGCACGTCGGCCGGCCTGGCGCGCCTGATCACCCGGCTGGCCCTGGCACCGCGAACCGGTACCGCAGCCGGTACCGGTCGGCCGGGACGACGATGTCGGCGCGTCTCGACTGGCTGGCCGCCGGACAGGTGCGCTCGCTCGACGACGACGACCGCCGACCCGCCGGGATGGCCAGCGCAGCCGCCTCCGCCAGCAGCGAGGTGCGCACGGATAGCTCCTCCACGACCTGGTCAACCTCGATGCCGATCGCGTGCATGCGCTCGATCACGCCGCGGCCGGCGAACGGTCCCTGCTCGGGCAGGGCGACCGGGGTGCCCTCGGTCAGCCCGGCGGGCTCGTAGCTGGTGGCGAGCTGCACCGGCTGCCCGTCGACGGTCATCAGGTACCGGGTCGCCGTCACCAGCGCTGCCGCTGCCTCGGCCGTCCGGCCGCGGCCGCGCCAAGCCGCCGGGCGATGTGCGCCGGCGGCGCGATCTGCTCGGTGTGGTGCTCCCAGCTGACGAAACGGGCCGCGGGCCGGTCGGCGACCAGCATGCCGTCGGCGGGGCTGGCTGACTCCTCGATCCCGAACGGCGAGCCGGGGAAATGCAGCCGGTCGTGCTCGAGGTGGCGGGCGGCGGGCGGCTTGCGGACGTAGGAACCCGAGCCCGCCCTGGCCTCGATCAGTCCCTCGGTGGCCAGCACCTGCAGCGCGTGCTTGGCCGCCGTCTCGCCGACGCCGTACTTGGTGATGATCGCGTTGCGTGACGGCACCCGCGCGCCCGGCTCCAGCACGCCCTCGCGGATCCGCATCCGCAGGTCCTCAAGCACCCTGAGGTAGACCGGGTCAGCTGACCTGCCCATAGCTGCTCCCTGACGACCCGTGGCCGCAGCAGGCCTGCGGCGGCCCTCGATCACCCGGCGCCATTGTCACCGACGCACCGGCGCGCGGCAGTGTTATGCGGCCGATTCCGCTCCGGCGAGTCGGGCGCCCGGCCCGGTGCCTCAGTCGTGCTGCGGCACGTGGTGCTGCCGGTCCTCGGCAATCGTGGCGGACGAATAGGAACTTACTCGCTGCCCTCTTCGAGCAGCAGGTGGTAGCCGTTGGGCGTCCTGGCATGCAGCACGCGGTACTGCCAGTCCGGGCTCGGCGTCATGAGCTCCTCGCGGTACCGGACGCCCGCCTCGGCCAGCCGCTTCTTCGCCAGCTCAAGGTCGCTGACGCCGAACTGCCAGGTCAGTACCCGGTCAGGGCCGGCCGGCGAGAAGTCCTGCCGCCACTCGATGCCGAATTCGACCTTGCCGTGGCCGAGCGCCAGGAAGTACGGGTACTCGGGTCCCTCGTAGGTGACGTGGAAGCCGAGGCCGACGTAGAAGTCGCGCTCCGCCTGCAGATCTCCGACGAACAAGATCGGAATGATCCGGCTGAACAATGCCGCCATAGCGGGACATGCTAGCGACACCGCGGTCCTAGGGTGACACTCTGCTCACACCTTGACGCAGTCGTGCTGCGATCGTGCCGTCAGCGCCGCTCCAGGCCCCGGCCATGGGCCGGTCAAGGCAGCCACGTTCAAACGGGCGGTAGTGGGTAGATTACTCTTGGTAGGCGAGCATGGGCGGCTGCGGCAGCCGATGCGCGTGTCCGGTGATAGCGACTCGGGGGGAGATGTCACCATGACGACGCAGGCCGAAGAACTTCTTGGCGCGCGGGTAATGGGCGCCGACGGCAAGGTTGTAGGTACCGTCGAGCAGGTATTCAGGGACGACGTGGACGGGACGCCCGCCTGGGCGCGCGTCCGGTCCGGCAAGACGGGCCGCTTCGTGCCGCTGGGCAGCAGCCAGGTCACGTCCGAGGGCCTGAGCGTGCCGTTCGACAGCCAGAAGATCATGGGCGGCCCGAACATCGACGCCGGCCAGCACATGTCCGCCGCGCAGGCCGAGGAGCTCAGCCGCTACTACGGCCTGACCGTACCTGCACAGCCGCGCAAGCTCACCGATGAGGAGTGGCTCGTCCGCCAGGAAGAGCGGCTCCAGGTCGGCAAGGAAACGCTCGAGACCGGCCGGATCCGGCTGCACAAGTACGTCGACGTCGAGCCGATCCAGCAGGCGGTCCACGTCTTCCACGAGGAGTACGACGTGGAGCGCATCCCGATCACCGCTGACGACCGCATCCGCGGTGACCTGCAGGAGGGCGAGCAGGAGATCATCCTGCACGAGGAGCGCGCGGTGCTCCGCAAGGAAGTCGTCCCGGTCGAGCGAGTCCGGCTCGTCGCCCGGCGCGTCGAGGAGGACAAGACGATCGCGAGCGAAGTACGGCGCGAGCGCATCGAGATCGAGCCGGACCAGGCCTTCAGCAATAACGGCCAGCCGGACCCGGGCAGCAGGCGCTAGTCCACCGGAAGCAGAGCCCCCAGGCGGTCGCCTGGGGGCTTCTTGCCGGGCCGGGGCCCGGTCCTGGCCGGCTGGGCGGGCGCGCGCCCGGCGGCTAGTTCTTGCGGGCCAGGGTCAGGCCATCGCCGATCGGCAGCAGCGCCAGCACGACCCTGCCATCCGCGGCCGCGTGGTCATTGAAGGCCTGGATGCCGCGGACATTGGCGTCCTGGCTGGCGGTGTCGGTCACCCGGCCGTGCGACAGCGTGTTGTCGACCAGAATCGCGCCGCCCGGCCGGATCCGGGGCACGACCTCGTCCCAGTAGCTCACGTAACCGGTCTTGTCGGCGTCGATGAACGCGATGTCGAACATCTCGGTCGGGGGCATGGCGCGCAGCGTCTCCAGGGCCGGCCGCAGCTGCAGGTCGATCCGGTCGGCCACGCCCGCCCGCTGCCAGTACTTCCGCGCCACCGAGGTCCACTCCTCGCTGACGTCGCAGCAGGTCAGCCTGCCTCCGTCAGCCAGGCCGCGGGCCACGCAGATAGCCGAGTAGCCGGTGAACGTGCCGATTTCCAGCGCGCGGCTGGCCCCGCTGAGCTGCGTCAGCATCGTCATGAAGATGCCCTGCTCCGGGCCGATCTGCATGCCCGCGTCAGCAGGGAACCTGCTGGCCGTCTCGGCCGCTAGTTCGGTGAGCACCGGGTCAGGCGGCGTGCTGTGCGCTACCAGGTACTCCTGCAGATCCCCGCTGACAAGCTCGCTGCGACGTGTCATACCGGCGATGCTAGCGGACCACCAGGCCGACCGCCCGCCGGGCAATCGGCTATGGTTTCGCAGGTTTTGCGGGGGGCGTGCGGGGACACGGGCGGCAAAGCCCTGCGGGTGGGCATACTCTCGTTGCATGCCGCTGAGCTTCATACCGAGCCCGCCTGACAACGTATTCCGCATCGGGTCGCTGCCCATCCATTACTACGGCCTGATGTACGTCGTCGGCATCACGCTCGCGGTGATCATCACCAGGCGCCGGTGGCGGGCCCTGGGCGGCAATGCCGACCTGGTCGGCGACGTCGCCCTCTGGGCCGTGCCGGCCGGCATCATCGGCGGCAGGATCTACTTCGACATCACCACCCCGGCCGACATCCCGCATCACTGGTGGGGGATATTCGCCGTCTGGTCGGGCGGGCTCGGCATCTGGGGCGGGGTGGCAGCCGGCGCGGCCGCGGGCATCTGGCGTGTGCGGCGGGCTGGCGCCAGCGCCGGGATGTTCGCTAATGCGGTCGCGCCCGCGCTGCTGGTCGCGCAGGCCATCGGCAGGCTCGGCAATTACTTCAACCAGGAACTGTTCGGCAAGCCCAGCGGCCTGCCCTGGGCGCTGGAGATCTCGGCCGCGCACCGCCCGGCCGGGTACCTGGGCTACGCCACGTTCCAGCCCACGTTCCTGTACGAGATGATCTGGGATCTCGCGCTGGCTGCGGCGCTGGTCTGGCTCGGCCATCACCGGCGGATCCGGCCGTGGGGCCTGTTCGCGCTCTACATCGCTGGTTACTCCGCGTTCCGGATCTTCGAGGAATCGGTGCGGATCGATTCCTCCGAGCACTTCCTGGGCCTGCGGCTGAACTTCTACGTCGCGCTGATCATGACACTCATCGGGCTTGCCTGGTTCTACGGCTGCCAGCGCCGCCCCATGCCGCCGGCGGACGCCGGACCTGACCAGGCCGCTGATACCGGCCTGAGCTCAGCAGCGGATGGCGAGCAGGACTCCGGCCGGCCGGCCGACAGCTCCGCGCACGCCGGCCGCAACTCTGATCAGTAGGCACCGCGCCGCACGCCGGCCCCGCAGCTGCCATCATCTGTGTGCATGAGCAGCCAGCTTGACGTCTTCATCGAGTCCGGGCGCAGGCGGACCTTCGCCTCTGCGCTGGACTGGCCCGGCTGGGCGCGCCGCGGCACGACCGAGGAGCTTGCCGTGCAGGCGCTGGCCGACTATCTGCCGCGCTACCTGGTCATCGTCCGGCTGGCCGGGCTGCCGGCGCCGGCAGGCGACCTGGCGGTGACCGAGCCGGCATTCCGGGCTGGCGAAGAATGCGGATTTCGGTGCGCTGGGCGAGATCGCGGCTACCGAGCGCGAGCCGCTGGCCGATGATGCAGGCGCCCGGCTGGCGCTGCTGCTGGAAGCCTCGTGGCAGGCCTTCGACCTGGGCGCGGCCGCGGCACCGGCGAAGCTGCGGAAGGGCCCGCGCGGTGGCGGCCGCGATACCGAGCAGATTGTCCGGCACGTCCTGGACGCGGAAATCGCCTACGCCAGGAAGGCGGGCCTGGCCAGGGACAAGGCCGCCGAGGCCGAGGCGGCAGCGAGCGGGCTGCATCCGACCGCGCTGCTCCGGCCGCGGATCACCGCGGCGCTGCGGGCTCCGGCGAGCCTGCACGTACCGCCGGATGGCTGGCCGCCCCGGTATGCGGCCCGCCGGCTGGCCTGGCACGTCCTGGATCACCTGTGGGAAATCGAGGACAAGAGCAGCCCGGCCTGACCCGCCGCCGGGTAATGTGCTGGGCTGGCTGGCCGGGTGTTTGCTAGCCTGGCCAGCATGCAGCGCGCAGTGGTGACGACGACGCCGGAGTACGTCCCGGCGCGCTGACACCTGCTTGTGCGGAGAAGCCCCGGGGCGAGTGCCCCGGGCTTCTCGCGTTCGGCCGGTCACTCGCCCCGCATCGCGAGGAGACCGTCATGTACGACCACCGCAAGCTCGGCCGCGAGCTTGAGATCTTCGACACCGACCCGCTGATCGGCGCCGGCCTGCCGTACTGGCTGCCGGCCGGCGCCGCGATCCGGCACGCGCTGGAGGAGTACGTCCGGGAGCTGGAGCGCCGGGCCGGTTACCAGCACGTGTACTCGCCGGTGCTCGGCAAGCGCGAGCTCTACGAGATCTCCGGGCACTGGTCGCACTACCGGGATGGCATGTACCCGCCGATGGAGCTGGGCGGCGAGCAGGTCGTGCTGCGGCCGAGCCTGTGCCCGCACCACGCGCTGATCTTTGCCGCGCGCGGGCGGAGCTACCGGGAGCTGCCGCTGCGGCTGGCCGAGCTCGGCGGCCAGTACCGGTCCGAGCTGTCGGGCGTGCTGGGCGGCCTGACCAGGGTCCGCGGCATGCAGCTCAACGACGCGCACATCTTCTGCACCCTGGACCAGGTGGCCGGCGAGGCGGCGGCTGCGCTGGTGCTGATCAGGCAGGCCTACCGGGCGCTCGGCATCGAGCCTGCCCGGTACCGGCTCTCGCTGGCGGGCGGCGCCGGGAAGTACGTCGGCAGCCGGGAGATGTGGGACCGGGCGGCCGCGATCCTGAGCGACGTGCTCCGGGACGCTGGCGTGCGGTTCGAGGCCGCGGAAGGCGAGGCCGCGTTCTACGGGCCGAAGATCGACGTGCAGGTGGCCGACAGCGCCGAGCGCGAGGCCAGCATCGCGACCGTGCAGGTCGACTTCTACCAGCCCGAGCGGTTCGCCTGGAGTACATCGGCCCGGACGGCGGCAGGCACCGGCCGGTGCATGGTGCACCGCAGCATCATCGGCAGCGCCGAGCGAGCCGTCGCGCACCTGATCGACGTCAACGGCGGCGCGTTCCCGCCCTGGCTCGCCCCCGTCCAGCTCGTCGCGCTGCCGGTCACCGACGCCCAGCTCGCGCCAGCCCAGGAGGTCGCTAGCCAGGCGATCGAGCGGGGACTGCGCGCCGAGGTAGCAGCGACGGCACCCTGGGCGCGCGCATCCGAGCGCACAAGCTCGTCCCGTACCTGGCCGTGATCGGCGCCACCGAGGCGGCCGCCGGGGAGGTCTCAATGCGCCTGCGAGATGGCCGCAAGCTGCCGCCGATGGCGTCGGCTGAAGCGCTGCGCAAGATCCGCAGCCAGGTCGAGCCGCATAGCGCGCAGTTGCTGCCGAGCTGATCTGCCGGTGGCAGGCCGGCCCGGTCGGCCCGTTTCGGCTGGGCCGATCGCGGTCCTGGCTAGCCGGCGGCAGCTGCTACGGGAGTCTTGACCCGCGACCGCCAGTACTCCTGGCCGGCTTCCGGCAGCAGGTAGATCGGGTCGTAGTACTCGTACTGCCGGTCCAGCGCCAGCGGGTCGCCCAGCTCCACGCCGGTGCGGTAGTTCTTGGTCCAGTACGAGATGCCGCGCTCGCGATCGTAGCGGGCGACCTGGTGCACCCAGCGCTTGCCGACGTACGGCACGTCGCAGATGAACCGGGGCGTGGCGAAGCCCGGCAGGTAGCCCATGATGTCGTGCTGCAGCTGCTGAGCCTCGGCCAGGGACAGCCGCCAGTGCTCGCTGTTGGGGATCATGTCGCACATGTAGAAGTAGTAGGGCATGATCTTCGCGTCGTCGAGCAGGGCGAAGCACAGGTCCAGCAGCTGCTCGGTCTTGTCGTTGGTGCCGCGCAGCAGCACGCCCTGGTTGCGGACGTCCCGGATGCCGGTCTCCAGCATGGCCTTGGCGGCCTGGGCGACCAGCGGCGTGACCGACTGCGCCGAGTTCACGTGCGTGTGGATGGCAATGCTCACATCGCGCTGCCGCGCGGTGGTGGCGAGCCGTTCCATGCCCGACCGCACCTCGTCCGTCAGCCAGTACTGGGGCAGGCCCATCAGGGCCTTGGTCGCGAGCCTGATGTCACGGATGTTCGGGATCTCCAGCAGGCTGGCGACGAATGACTCGAGCCGCGGCCACGGCAGGTTAGCCACGTCACCGCCGGAGACCACCACGTCACGCACGCCGGGACTGCTGCGCAGGTACTCCATCATCGCGCCGAGGCGGTCGTCACGGCTGAGCCCGAACTTGTGCTTGTCGATCACCGGGGTCGGGTTGCCGACCAGGTCCATCCGGGTGCAGTGGCCGCAGTACTGCGGGCAGGTCGGCAGCAGCTCGGCCAGCACCTTGGTCGGGTACCGGTGGGTGAGGCCTTCCACCGCCCACATTTCCGCTTCGTGCAGCGAGTCCCTGGACGCCTCCGGGTGCGACGGCCAGTCCGCCCGGCGGTCGGAGAACACCGGGATCATGTACCGGCGTACCGGGTCGGCATAGAAGGCCTCGGTGAAGCCGGGGTCGGCCGGGGCGAGCGCGGGCACCATGGTGTTGATCATCTGCGGCGGCACCAGCATGGACATGGTCGCCCGCTCGGCCTGGTCCCGCTCCAGGTCGGCGTAGAAGGCCTCGCTCAGCCCGGCGCCGACGACCTGGCGCAGCTGGCGGATGTTCTTGATGCAATGCGATCGCTGCCACTGGGCGGAGGCCCAGTCCTCGGGCGACACGTCGGCCCAGCCAGGCAGGCGCTGCCAGTCCGGCTCTACCAGCTCCCGGTGCCGGTATACATACGGCTGGTCGATCATTACTGCACCTGCCCCTCACGACTGGACTCAAGTCAGGACGATACCCTGCGGTTTCGGCAGGCTACGCAAGAACATACTGTCTGTATAGTTTCAGACAGCAAATTCTACCGAATCCTTGGTGAGCCGCTGACCGTTCCGCGCGACCAGGAAGGAACTGAGATCGTGATCACCTCACGGCCTGGCTCACCGCTGGGCCTGCATCGGGTGCTCGAGCCGGCTGGCGTGCTGCCGCAGGCAGCCTGGCGGCTGGATGCCCGCCCGGAGATCTGGCCAGACGAGGTCCGGGTCCGGGTGCAGCGACTCAACCTGGACGCGGCCTCGTTCCGCCAGTTGCGCGAGGCCAGCGACGGCGACCCGGACAAGCTGCGGGCCGCCGTGCTGGAGATCGTCGCGACGCGCGGCAAGATGCAGAACCCGGTCACCGGCTCTGGCGGCATGCTGACCGGCGTCGTCGAGGAGGCGGGTCCCGACTCGCAGCTCGGGCTCACGCCGGGCGACACGATCGCCACCCTGATCTCGCTCAGCCTCACCCCGCTGGTGATCACCGACGGGCTCGCGCGCTGGGACGGCATGTCGGAGCAGGTGCCGTGCGAGGGACACGCGGTGCTCTTCGGCCGGTCGATCGCAGCCAGGCTGCCCGGCGACATGAGCGCCGAGCTCGCGCTGTCGGTCATGGATGTCTGCGGAGCACCCGCCCTGACGCACCGGGTGGTGAGCGCGGTCCCCGCGATCAGGCCGGTGGTGGCCATCATCGGCGCGGCCGGAAAGAGTGGCTCGCTGTCGGCCGCGGCAGCCCGCCAGGCCGGCGCCGGCCTCATCATCGGGGTGGTGCCGCACGCTGCGGAGGCGGAACTGCTCAGCGACGCCGTCGCGGCCGACGGCGAGCATGGCCTGGTCGACGAGGTTGTCATCGCGGACGCCCGCGATCCGGTCGGGATGTCCAGCGCGATCGAGTCTGCTGGCGGTCCCGCTGACGTCACGGTGGTGTGCGTCGACGTGCCGGGCTGCGAGGGCGGCGCGATCTTGTCCACCGCCCAGGGCGGCACCGTCATCTTCTTCTCGATGGCCACGTCGTTCACCGCCGCTGCGCTCGGCGCCGAGGGTGTCGCTGCCGATGTCACCATGCTGGTCGGCAACGGGTATGTTCCCGGTCACGCGCAGCTGGCCATCGACCTGATCCGCACCGAGCCGGGCGTCCGGGCCATGTTCCAGCGCCGCATCGACGAGCACAGTGTCCACCAGGACCGGGAGTAACTATGGAATCCTCTGTGACGCGCAGGCTGAACCTGGATCCCGCGGTTGTCCGCGAGGCCAGGGAACTGGCACGCACGGCCGGCCAGCCGATCGTGGAGATGGCACGGACGCATACCACCGTGTCAGTCGAGCGGGCGGTGCTGCGGCTGGCAGGCCTGCAAGGTGCCGACGCGGACGGCATGCCGTGGGTAAACCGGCTGGTCGATGCGGTGCGGGACAGCACCGGCCTGGAGCACGGCGTCGCGCTGCCGGCCTGGGACGCGCTCGTGACCGGCGGCTTTCCCGACCTGGCCAGCCTGGCCGAGGCCGCCGCTCAGGGCAAAGTGCAGTTCCGCATTCCCGGCGCCGATGACGGCCGCCAGGCGAGGCAGGCCGCCGCCGCCGCACTGGCGCGCGGGATCGCCAGGATCGACGCCAACCGGGCCCGGCGCCAGCAGCTCATCGAGCAGACGTCCGAGCCGCCCAGGCCATGGATCTACCTGATCGTCGCGACCGGCGACATCTACGAGGACATCCCGCAGGCGCAGGCCGCCGCGCGGGAGGGCGCCGACGTCATCGCGGTGATCCGGTCGACCGGCCAGTCGCTGCTGGACTACGTGCCCGAGGGCGCGACCAGGGAGGGCTTCGCCGGGACCTACGCGACCCAGGAGAATTTCCGGCTGATGCGGGCCGCGCTGGACGAGACGAGCCGCGAGCTTGGCCGCTACGTCCGGCTGACCAACTATGCGTCCGGCCTGTGCATGCCGGAGATCGCCGCGCTGGCCGGCCTGGAGCGGCTGGACATGATGCTGAACGACTGCATGTACGGCATCATCTTCCGCGACATCAACCCCCGCCGCACCTTCATCGACCAGCGGTTCTCCCGGCAGATCCACGCCAGGGCCGGGATCATCATCAACACCGGCGAGGACAACTACCTCACCACCGCCGACGCGGTGGACGCCGCGCACACGGTAGTGGTCAGCCAGCTGATGAACGAGTTCTTCGGCAAGGAGGCTGGCCTGGCCGACAGCCAGCTCGGCCTCGGGCACGCGTTCGAGATCAACCCGGCGGTGCCGGACTCGTTCCTGCTGGAGCTCGCGCACGCGCAGCTCGTGCGCGAGCTGTTCCCCGCTGCCCCGCTGAAGTACATGCCGCCGACCAAGCACATGACCGGCAACGTATTCGCCGGCTACCTGCTGGACGCGTTCTTCAACCTCTGCGGGGTGATGACCGACCAGTCCATCCTGCTCATCGGCATGATGACGGAGGGAATCCACACCCCGTTCCTGTCCGATCGTGACCTCGCGCTGGAGAACGTGCGGTACGTGCGCGACGCGGCCGGGCGGCTGGGGGAGAGCTTCGTGCCGGCGCCAGGCGGCTTCATCGAGCGGCGGGCGAACGAGGTGCTCGGCGAGTCGGTGGCGCTGCTGCGGCGGATCAGCGACGAGGGCCTGCTAGCCGCGATCGCCGACGGGACGTTCGGGATCACCCGGCGCCCGGCCGATGGCGGCCGCGGCCTGGACGGTGTCATCGGCAGGGCCGATGGGTACTTCAACCCGGCGGCCGACCTTCTCGACGACGGGGAACGGGGTCCGGCTGCGGACTCAGCCGCTGTCCCGGCGAGCCGGATCGGAGCGCAGGCATGACCGGCAACATCGTGCGGCCCTACGGTGACACCACTGGTGACGGGCGCGTCCAGGTCTCCTTCACGCTGCCGGTCCCGTTCGGCACGCCGACCGAGAAGGCGCGCGCCGAGGGCGCGGCAGCGCAGCTAGCCGCCAAGATGGGGCTGGATCCGGCGATGGTGGTGCACGCCAAGGGCATGGGCCCGGACTTCACCTTCTTCATCGTGTACGGGCGGGTCTCCCATCTGGTCGACCTGTCCGAGGTGACGGTCACCGAACGGGAATTCCCGCTGCTGTCCTCGGCCGAGGTGAACCTGCGCATCCGGTCCGGACTCGGCCGCGAGCTCGTCGTCGTCGGGGCGTGCATCGGCACCGATGCGCACACCGTCGGCATCGACGCGATCCTGAACGTCAAGGGGCACTCCGGCGAGAAGGGCCTGGAGTACTACCGGGAGATCCGGGTGGTCAACCTCGGCTCTCAGGTCGAGGTGCCGGAGCTGGTTGCCAGGTCCCGCGCGGAGGGCGCGGACGCGGTACTGGTCAGTCAGGTCGTGACGCAGCGGGACGCGCACATCTCCAACGCCCGCGAGATGGCAGCCGCCTTCGACGCGGCGGGGCCTGGCCGGCCGCTGCTGGTCGTCGGCGGCCCCCGGTTCGACCCGTCGATGGCAGCCGGCCTCGGCGTCGACAAGATCTTCGGCAAGGGCACCACGCCCGGCGAGGTCGCCAGCTACCTGGCGCACGCGCTGACCCCGGCCGCGGCCGGCGCTCCGGGGACAGCGGCGGCTGAAGCCGGAGCCGGAGCATGACCGGCGACCAGCGGCTGGGACTCACCGTGACACACCGGCGGTACGTGCCCTACAGCCACGCTCATTACGGCGGCAACCTGGTGGACGGCGCCTACATGCTGGGCTTGTTCGGCGATGTGGCGACCGAGGCGTGCATCCGGACCGATGGCGACGAGGGGCTGTTCGCGTCCTACTCGGACGTCCAGTTCCGGGCGCCCGTCGTCGCCGGGGACGTGCTGGAGATCACCGCTACGATCACGCGCGTCGGAACCCGCAGCCGGCAGCTGTCGTTCGAGGCGCAGGTGGTCTGCCGCGCGGCGCCCGAGCGCGGCCCGTCGGCCGCCGCCGTGCTGGCCGATCCGGTCGTCGCGGTAACCGCGACCGGCACGGTTGTGGTGCCCTGACCCTGGCCCGGTGCCGGGTGCAGGCACGAAGATGGGCGCGTGAGCACAGCGGGATATGAGTCGTGGTTCGTCAGCGCGCGTGACCCGCACGCCGGGCGGGCGCTGTGGATCCGCCACACCCGTCATCGTGCCCCCAGCGGCCTGGAGTCGGCGGCGCTGTGGTGCACCATGGTGGACCGGGACACCGGCGGCCGGCCCGTAGCCGTCAAGCAGGTAACCGGCGCGCTGCCGGCCGACGCTGCCGCCGGGCCTCGGCGGTTCGCGGGCAGCGCCGCCCTCCGCCAGCGGTCAGCGCGCTGGGACCTGGCCATCACCAGCGAGGCGGCCCCGCTGCGGCTGCTGCGCCCTCAGCTGCTCTACCGTGCGCCGTTGCCGCGCACCAAGGTGGAGGCGAGTGTGCCGGACGGCCGGGTCACCGGCATCGTCGCTATCGACGGCCGGGAGCTCAGCGTGTCATCCTGGCGCGGCACCGTCGGGCACAACTGGGGATCCGAGCACGCCGACACCTGGGTGTGGCTGCATGCAGCTGACTTCGACGGCGCACCGGACTGCTGGCTGGAACTGGTGCTGGCCCGGATCATGATCGGCCCGGTGCGGTCACCGTGGACCGCGACGGGCTGGCTCGGCCTCGGCGGTGAGCGGTTCCCGCTCGGCGGGCTTGGCCGGCGGCCCCAGGTCGACGCGCAGCCGGGCAGGCTGACCGCCGCCGTCCCGTCGCCCCGCGCGCAGCTGCGGCTCACGGTGACCAGCAGCGATGACGACGCGGTCGCCGTGCGGTACGCCGACCCGTCGGGCGGGCACCGGACGGTGCGGCATGCCGCGCTGGCTGCCGTGGACCTGACCCTGCGCCGCCATGGCGGCAGCGATGTGGCCCTGACCACCAGCCGCGGTGCCTACGAGTACGGCACCAGCCAGCACCTCGCGGGGATCATGGTGGAGCCGCTGCCGGACGGGTGAAGCTGCCTACCGGGGTGCGTCGCCCATTCGGTACTCGCGGGTGAGCTCGTCGAGCTGGCGCTTGAGATCAGCGTCGAGGCGGAAGTCGACCGCTGCCAGGGTGGCATCGAGCTGCTCCGGCAGGCTGGCGCCGATGATCGGCGCGGTAATCGCCGGGTTGGCAAGCACCCACGCCACCGCGAGGGTCACCAGGCTGACCCCGGCGGTGCCGGCCAGCTGCTGGAGCGCGTCAACGGTGTCGAACTCCCGGTCATGCCAGTAGCGGTCCTGGTAGGCCCGCGCCGCGCTGCCCAGGGTGAAGCGCGTTCCTTCCGGCGGCGGAGCGGTGCGGGAGTGCTTGCCCGACAGCAGGCCGCCGGCGATCGGGTTGTAGGGGATGACGCCGACGCCGTCCTCGGCGCAGAACGGCAGCATCTCGCGCTCGATCTGCCGGAACAGCAGGTTGTAGCGCGGCTGGACCGAGTCGAAGCGGGCCAGCCGTAGCGTCTCGCTCCGGCCGATGGCCCGCACCAGCTGGTAGGTCAGGAAGTTCGAGCAGCCGGTGTACCGGACCTTGCCCTGATGGACCAGGTCGTCCAGCGCGCCGAGGGTCTCGTCGATCGGCGTCGCAGGGTCATAACCGTGCAGCTGGTACAGGTCGATGTAGTCGGTCTGCAAGCGCCGCAGCGATGCGTCAACCGCGGCCATGATGTGCTTGCGCGAGTTCCCGGCGTCGAATGGCGCCGGCCCGGTCGGCGCGAAGCACTTGGTGGCGACGATGAACCGGTCCCGCTTCCCTTGCAGCCAGCGGCCCAGGATCTCCTCGGTCACCCCGCGGGTGCTCAGGTCCCCGCCCAGCGGATAGGCATCAGAGGTGTCGAGGAAGTCGATGCCGCCATCCGCGGCGCGGTCGAGAATTCCGGCCGCTGCCTGCTCATCGCTTTGCAGGCCGAACGTCATCGTGCCCAGGCAAAGCCGGGACACCTGCAGGCCGGTCCGGCCCAGTCGGGTGTGGTCCATGGCCGCACGTTACCGCCTCGCGCGGGTCGCGCTTCAAGCGGTCTGGCCTTGCTGGTGACGCGCCGCAGCAAGCGTCATTGAGCTTGACCGGACTCGGATCGGAGTCCACGGCACGATTGCCTCGAGCAGGAGTAGACGGCCCCCGTCCTGGAACAAGCGGCGGCAGTTGCGTAGGATCGCGGCTGCCGCGAACGACGCCGTAGCTCAGATTGTTGGTGATAAGCGACATCGCGAGCAACGCCAGGTTCGTCTGCTCCCGGCAGTCGCTTTCGTGTGCCCCGGCGGATGCACCTCGGCGGCCGGAAGCGATGCATGCTTACGGAAGACGGCCTGATTCCGAGACGGTTCCGTAGGTGGGGCCTAGGCCGGAGTGGACGTAGCCGATCCCGGCGCAGAGCGCGGCACTGGTGCCGGGCACCCCGACGGGTATGCCGCACCCGAGGTCGGGGGATAGATGCCATTTGCCCTGGCTCCACAGCGCGGCGCCGTTGGCTATCCAGACCGCGGACCGGCCGACCGCCGCGATGTACCCCTGTGAGTATCCCGGCAGCGGCGAGTAAGTGGTCGTCCAGGACTTGCCGTTCCAGTGCAGCAGCGTCACGGAGTGGAAGCCGGGATTGCTGATCTCGATCCAGACGTTGCCGGCCCATGAAGACGTGATGAACGCTAGGCCGTGGCTGGGTATGCGCGGGTGCGGGGAGCGGACCTCCTGCCACCCCGATCCGGTCGACCGGCGGATGACAAGCCGATGCATACGGCCCGCGATCACATCTGATTCTGTCCGCCATACCTGCTGGCCTACCGCTGCCAGGGTCTCGGTCACCCCGGACCGGGCATACGAGTAAACGTATCTGCTCCAGGAAGCGCCGTCCCAGTGCAGCAGATGGCCGGAGGCCGCCTGCACCCAGACATCTGCTCTGCCGACATCGACGACGGCGTTCGCGCCGATGCCCACGAGCTTCGGAGTCCAGGACCGCCCGTTCCAGTGCAGCGTTTCCTGCACATAGTCGCCAGGGCCGGGGCTCTCGGTCCCGATGACCCAGACATCGGATGCCGACGAGCCCGAGATCGCGTCGCCTTGAAAGCCCTTCGGCAGCAACATCTCGTGCCACGTCTTGCCGTTCCATCGCATGGCGTAGTAGGTCCTGCGAGTGAAGCCAAGCGCCCAAGCGCTGCGGGGCCCGGACGCAGCGATGCCGACGTAGCCGGAACTCGCCTTCTTTGACGTCTGGAGCACCACGTGCCAGTGCACATTGAAGGCGTACCCGGCCGCGCTGGCGGCGCTGGCGCTGGCAGCACTGGCAGTCGCGACGGTTGCCGCCAGGATCCCCCAGGCACGGACACGCGCTGCAAACGTTCCCAAAACTCACTCCTGGATCCCGGCCCTGCCCAGCACGGCGTCGGTCGCAAAACAAGAGATACCGGATAAATAACTGAATAGCAATGCTGGGTCTGCGGTCGGGGGTGACACGGGGCAGCCGTATGCCGCGCGTGGCGTGGCGGGTCAGCCGGCTCGACTTCTTGGCGGCTTGAGCCAGGCTTCATCGCTAGCACCATCGACTGTCAACCGGCAAGTCAGCCGCAAGGCCCGGCGCTGAGCGGGGGTGAGCTGCCCGGTCGCAGTGCGGGCATATTCGGCGTATGGCATTGATTGCCGCGTTCTTTGGCGATACGCCCCAGCCGGGAGCTCTCACGGGGAGTGGTATCGATGTTGTCACTGCGCGGGCGGGTGCTCATTATCGTCGCAACGGCAGCTCTGACTACGGGGACCATGATGCTGTGCGCAGCGACGGCGGGCGCGGTGACGTGCCCGACCGTCGCCCGCGGCACCGGGACGGTTACCCCGGCGCCGGCGCCCGGCGTGGACTGGAGCGGCTGCTACCTGGTCGGGGCCAACCTGGCCGCGGCGGACCTTTCCGGTGCCGACCTGTCCAGGGCGAACCTGCAGCGCGCCAGCCTGACGGGCTCGAACCTGAGCGGCGCCACCCTGGCGAGTTCGACCATCGACAACGCCGATCTGGCCGGCACTAACCTGAACGGCACGACACTGGCCGGCATCTACACGGTGGTCGGCGTCTCGTCCGGTGGCATTACCGGCACCCCCGCCAGCATGCCTGGTACCGAACTCGGCGCCACTTACCTGATCGACGGCTACCTTGCCGCTCGGGCCTGCCAAGCCCAATCCCCAGTACGCTATGACTGATGTTTGGCGAGAGGAGGGCTGAATGTACCGGGTCGATATCGCCGCTGACCTCAACGACGAGGATCACACCGGCTTCCTGTGGACGTTGCTGGACGAGGCCCGAGACCCCGCCCGGATCACGCCGGGAGCCCTGGTCGTGGCCGGAGACGAGGATGCCGCGGCGGTCTGCCAGGTCATCGATCTCGTCCCGGCTGGCGATGGCACCATAGTCCACCTGCGGCCGCTGCCTGGCCTGGTAGACGACTACCGTGCTCTGGTCGAGCGGGCACTAGCCAGCTAGCATCCGGTGCGCATGCGCCCACAAGCGGGGTTACTCCGTGGCGGTGCGGTAGCGGTTGGCTCGGGCGGGCTAGCGCGTTCGCGGTCATCCGGGCTGGGCTCCCGCGCATGACTGCGCCGCCTCAGGCGTCGGGCTTTCCCGGCGGCCGCCGGGCTACGGTTCAGGGCGTGACCGTTGATCTGTTCGCGGGCCTGCCGGTGACTGATTACCAGCGCGCGCTCGCCTGGTACGAGCGGCTGCTGGGCGCCGGGCCTGCGTTCTTCCCGAACGCGACGGAGGCGGTGTGGGAGCTTGCCGAGCACCGCTATCTCTATATCAAGGAGCTGCCCGAGCGCGCCGGTCACGCGATGCACACGCTGTTCGTCGACGACCTCGACGAGCGGGTCCAGGGCATCGGCCGCCGGGGAATCGAGCCCGCCGGGCAGGAGACCTACGGGAACGGCGTGCGCAAGGTGACCTACCGCGACCCTGACGGCAACGAGATCGGCTTCGGCGGCGCCGTGGTCGGCTGAGCCTCGCTGACAAGTCCATCCCGGCACGGAATTTGGGATCATGGGCGGATGACAGGGGAGAGCGATCCCAGCCAGCGCCCGGCTGCCAGCGCGGCGTCGTCAGGGAGTTCGCGCGCTGGTCAGGTGGCGCTGGTGACCGGTGGCTCGGCTGGCCTCGGGCTGGCGATCGGGACGGCGCTGGCCGCGGCGGGCTCTGACGTGGTGCTGGCCAGCCGGTCTGCCGGCCGCTGCCGGCAGGCCGCTGCGCTGGTTTCCGCGCAGACCGGGCGGCGGGTGACCGGCCGCGGCTGCGACGTCACCGACGAAACGGCCGTGGCGGCCCTGGTCGACGGGGTGCTGACTGACCACGGCCGCCTCGATGTGCTGGTCACCAGCGCCGGGCGTGCAGGCTCGCGGCGCGCTCGATGAGCTCTCCGTCGAGGCGCTGCGCGCCTGCCTGGAGGTCAATGTCGTCGGTACCTGGCTGGCGTGCCGGGCGGCCGCCAGGCCGATGCGGTCAGCGGGATACGGCCGCATCCTCACCCTCGCCAGCGCGCTGGGGCTGGTCGGGGCAGCGGCCCGTTCTGGCTATGCCGCGAGCAAGGGAGCGGTCGTGCAGCTCACCCGCAGCCTCGCCGTCGAACTGGCCGGGACCGGGATCACTGTCAATGCACTCGCACCCGGCCCGTTCCGAACGCCCCTCAACGTCGGCATCGACAGTGACCCGCAGGTCCGGCATATCCTGACCGCCGAGATCCCTCTTGGCCGGTGGGCCGCGCCCGGCGAGCTCACGAGCGCCGCGCTGCTGCTCACCGACCCGCAGGCCAGCTACCTCACTGGTGCTGTCCTGCCCGTCGATGGTGGCTGGACAGCACACTGAACCCGGCGCCGGCCGGCGAAGCGGACCATTGTTATCACCGCGCGAACCAGGCAGCATGTCCCGGTAACGGGATGTCCGGCTAGCGGGCGTATCTCCCGCGGAGGGTGCATGTGTCTGCCGAGCCAGTCGCCGCGGCTGTAGCCGGCGTGGGCGCCTGGGCGGACGGTGAATCGGCTCACTTCCGGGTGGCGGACCCGCAGCACGCACTGGCCGGGATCACGCTGCGGCAGGACCTGCCGCTGGCTCCGGATCGGGCGGAGTTCGGCCAGGCCGGGGACGACTGGGTGCTGACGGTCACGCGGCCGCCGGTGCGGCGGCTGGAGTACCTGCTGGAGCTGCGCTACCCCGACGGCGCGCCGCGAGGTCGGTGCCCGATCCCGGCAATCCGCGACGGCGCCGGGCGCGTTCGGGCCCAAGAGCGTGCTGGAGTTCCCCGGCTACGCCCCGCCAGCGTGGCTGCGGGCCGCGGCCCGGCCCGGCACTAGCCAGACCCTCGACGGTGCCGACGGGCGCGGGCGCGCTCACGGCGCGGATCTGGGCGCCGGACGGGCGCGCGCCGACTGAGCCGGCTGCCGCTGCTGGTCGTGCACGACGGGCCCGAGTACGACGCGCTCGCCGAGCCTGACCCGGTACCTGGCGCCGGCATCGCCGCGGGCTGGCTGCCGCGGCTGCGGGCCGCGCTGCTGGCCCCGGGCCCGCGCGACAACTGGTACTCGGCGAACCCCCGGTATGCGCGGGCACTGCGCGCACGGTGATCCCGGCGCTCACCGGTCAGCTTCCGGCCGACCGCGCGGATCGGGATGGGCACCAGCCTCGGCGGCCTGGCGATGCTGCACGCGTACTGCAGGTACCCGGACGCGTTCGACGCCCTGTTCCTGCAGTCCGGCAGCTTCTTCATGCCCGGCTGGACAGCCAGGAACGGTGGTTCCCGCACTTCCGGCGCATCACCAGGTTCACCGCCGGTGGCGGCCAGCGCTGATCAGCACGGCGCAGGGTGGCCTCGGTGCCCGGCCCGTTCCCGTGGTGCTGACCTGCGGCGCGAGCGAGGAGAACGCCGCGAACAACCGGCTGATGGCGCGGCATGCTGGCCCGGCACGGCTACCCGTCGACCCTCCACGAGGGTGCGGACCTGCACAACTACACGGCCTGGCGGGATGCGTTCGATCCCGACCTGACCGGGCTGCTGCAGGTGGCGGCCGGTGAGCCGGGAGGTGGCCGAGCTCTGGTCGGACGACATCGGCGCGGCCGGCACTGTCATCCGCTACGGCCACTGGGGCCGCGCCGTGCTGGTATTCCCGGCCGAGCAGGGCGGCGCATGGGACTTCGAGGCGAACGGCATGGTCGATGCCATCGACGGACTGCTCGAGGCCGGCCGGGTGAAGCTGTACTGCGTCGACAGCTTCGACGCGGCGTCCTGGTCGAACCAGCACATCCCGCTGGAAGAACGAGCCCGCCGGCATGAGCGGTACGAGTCGTGGATGCTCGGCGACGTGCTGCCGTGGATTTACCGGGACTGCGGCGGGCCAGCCGAGCTGGCCGTGCTCGGCTGCAGCCTCGGCGCGTTCCACGCGGCCAACTTCGCGCTCAGGCACGCGGAGCTGTGCCCGCTGGCGCTGTGCTTCTCCGGTAACTATGACCCCGCCTCCTGGACCGGCTGGGGCGAGCGCGGCACCGCCGCGTACTTCAACAACCCGATCGACTACGTCGGTCACCTGCACGGCGCTCACCTCGACTGGCTGCGCAGCCAGGTCAGCCTGCTGCTGGTCTGCGGTCAGGGCCAGTGGGAGGACAGCACCGGCGCGCTGCCGAGCACCAGGCAGCTCGCCGCGCTGCTGGCGGGCAAGGGCATCCGGCACGAGCTTGACCTCTGGGGTCACGACGTGCCGCATGACTGGCCGTCGTGGCGCGCCCAGCTCGCCCATCACCTGCCTCGATTCTGCTGACGACGGGAGCCCCATGGCGAATTCACGGCACCTGATCGGACTGCTGCTCGGCACCGAGGAGGACTGGCCGCGGGCGTTCGAGGAAATCATCGGCCGGCTGGGCACGGTGACCGGACCGGAGCGGCGCGCGGCACTCGTTCGACTGCGAGCGGATCACCATCGAGCCGTTCGCGCTGCGCGACCGGCCGCGTTACGACCTGGTCATCGACCGCCTCGCGTACTGGTACTACGTGCCGCGCGAGTGGCTGAAGAAGGTCGCGCTGATGGACGACGTGTACCTGCTGAACAGCCCGTTCACCTTCCAGTCGATGGAGAAGCACGCCGCCTACTGCGCGATGCTCCGCCTCGGCCTGAAGGTGCCGGAGACGGTCCTGGTGCCGTACAAGAACCCGGTGGACAACGCCCGTTACGCCTACACGGCCGCCAAGTACAACCAGCCGTTCGATCTGGACGAGATCGCCAGAGCAGCTCGGCTACCCGCTGTTCATGAAGCCCTACGACGGCGGCGCCTGGCGCGGGGTGTCGAGGATCAGCAACGCCGGCCGAGCTGCACGCCGCCTACGACCAGAGCGGCGAGATGCTCATGCACCTGCAGAAGGCCATCGACTACGACGTCTTCGCCCGGTCGCTGTCGATCGGCGCCGAGACCATGGTGATGCGGTTCCGCCCGGAGCTGCCCATGCACGAGCGCTACGCGGTCGATCACGCATTCCTGTCCGCCGCCGCTGGGCGACGAGGTCGTCACCATCGGCAGGCTCGTCAACGCGTTCTTCCGGTGGGAGTTCAACTCGTGCGAGACGCTGGTGGCCGACGGCGAGGTCTACCCGATCGACTACGCCAACGCCTGCCCGGACGTGTCGCTCACCAGCCTGCACTACTACTTCCCGTGGGCCATCAAGGCGCTGGTCAAGTGGAGCATCTTCGCGCTGGTGACCGGCCGCCGGCCACGGCTCGACCTGAGCGACCAGGCAGTACTTCGAGATCGCGGACGACCCGGCGCTGTCCTACGCCGACAAGCTGGCCGCCTACCGCCAGCTGGCCGACAGCTACTTCGAGACCGAGCACTACCAGGACTTCTGCGCGACAGCCTCTGCCGGATCTTGACGCGATCGTGCTGGACTGGGTGGCGGGCCCGGACTTCGACCGGCTGCTCGTCGAGACGGTGCGCTCGGTGTACCCGCCCGCACGAGCACGACCAGTTCATCGGGCACCTGCGCGGCCTGCTCGGCATGTGGGTCAGCGACGAGAGCGCAAGGCTGGAGGCAGCCTGATGGGCCGTGGACATCGAGGCCATCACGATCACTGGCGAGGACCGGCGCAGGTACCGGGCTAAGCTGGCACGCTCACTGGACGCCTTCGCGCGGATGCTGCGCGAGAGCCTGTTCGAGTCCGGATCCGCCTGGTCGGCCAGGAGATCGAGCTGAACCTGGTCGACGACCAGGACGGGCGCCGTCCATGCACAACGCCGACGTGCTCGATGCGATCGCCGATCCGGCCTGGGCGACCGAGGTCGGCCAGTTCAACCTGGAGATCAACGTGCCGCCGCGGCCAGCTGGACGGCGACGCGCTCGGCAGCCTGGAGGAGGAGATCCGGGCCAGCCTCAACGCCGGGGACGCGAAGGCCGCGGAGCACCGGCAGCCAGCTGGTCATGATCGGCATCCTGCCGACGCTGCGAAGGACGACGTGAGCGCCAGCACCATGTCGGTCGAACGAGCGCTACCGGGTGCTGAACGAGCAGATCTTCGCGGCCCGCGGCGAGGACATGCGGATCGAGATCGACGGCGCCGAGCAGATCCTGACCCACGCCGACAGCATCACGCCGGAGGCGGCGTGCACGAGCGTGCAGCTGCACGTCCAGGTCAGCCCCGACAGCGTTCGCGAGTTACTGGAACGCAGCCCAGTCGATCGCCGGCGTGCAGGTGGCGCTGGCCGCCAACTCGCCGTTCCTGTTCGGCCGGCAGCTCTGGCACGAGACCAGGATCACGCTGTTCGAGCAGGCCACCGACACCCGGCCGGACGAGCTGAAACGGCAGGGCGTGCGGCCCAGGGTCTGGTTCGGGGAGCGCTGGATCACCTCGGTCTTCGACCTGTTCGAGGAGAACATCCAGTTCTTCCCCGCGCTGCTGCCGATCTGCGAGGACGAGGACCCGCAGGCCATGCTGGACGGCGGGCGACTGCCCGCAGCTCGCCGAGATGACGCCTGCACAACGGGACCGTCTACCGCTGGAACCGGCCCGTGTACGCGGTCGCCGACGGCAAGCCGCACCTGCGGGTCGAGAACAGGGTGCTGCCAGCCGGGCCATCGGTCGCCGACATCATGGCGAACGCCGCGTTCTACTACGGCCTCGTCCGCGTGCTCGCCGAATCCGAGCGCCCGGTCTGGACGCAGATGTCGTTCACGACCGCGGCCGAGAACCTGCACGAGGCCGCCCGGCACGGCATGGGCGCCCAGCTGTACTGGCCGGGCCTCGGCGACGTGCCCGTCGCCGAGCTCGTGCTGCGGCGGCTGCTGCCGATGGCGAGGGACGGGCTGAGCCGCTGGGGCGTCGACGCGGCCTGCGCCGACCGGCTGCTCGGGATCATCGAGCAGCGCTGCCTGACCGGCCAGCACCGGCGCCGCCTGGCAGATCGCCACGGTCGCCAGGCTGACCGAGCGCGGCGGAGCGGACCGGCGCGGAGGCGCTGCGGCAGATGACCTGCCGCTACATCGAGCACATGCACACCAACGAGCCGGTGCACACCTGGCCCGGCTAGATTCAGGTCCAGATTCAGCGGAACCGCCGCCCGCCTGCCGGCGACAGAGCGGGTGGAGGCTTGACATGACCACCGACGCGGACCTGCTCGCCAGCGTAGCGGCTGGTGACCGGCATGCGCTGGAGGAGCTGTACCGGCGCCATGCTCCGTGGCTGGCCGCGCGCCTTGGCAGGATGACCTCGACCCGCGAGCTCGCCGAGGAAGCGCTGCAGGACACCTTCGTCGCCGCCTGGCGCGGTGCCAGCGGCTATGCAGGTGATGGTGACGTCGGCGCGTGGCTGTGGGGCATCGCCCGCAGGCGGCTGGCCAGCGCGGCAAGGTCCGGCCGGCCCATCCGGGCGCCGCTCTGGGAGCCAGCAGCCGCGGACCCGCTGCAGGCCGTGCTGGCTGCTGAGGAAGCGAGCCGGGTCCGCCGGGCGGTCGAGCGGCTGCCCGCTGAGCAGCGCGCCGTCGTGGTCTCGGTGGTCTACCAGAACCTCTCAGTGGGACAGGCGGCTGCGGCGCTGGGCATTTCCGGCGGCACGGTCAAGAGGGCTGTTCCGCGCCAGGGCCAGGATCAGGAAGGAGCTGGAGCAATGACGGAGCATCCCGCCGAAGCTCGCCGGCCTGCTGCGCGGCGCCATGCCGCCGGACAGTGCCCGGATGCACATGGCCGCCTGCGAGGACTGCCAGCGGACGATAGCCGCCGCGGTGCCCGTGGACCTGTCCTACGTCTGGTCCGGGGTGACCGCCGAGCTCGATGCCCCCGCGCCGGGACTGATCGAGCGAGCGCTCACCATCGCCGGGGTAGACCCGTGGCTGGCCAGGTACGCGAGAACCTCGCCTGCGCTGCGGCCGTCCTGGCTGCTGGCCAGCGCCGCGCTGGTGGCGGCTGCCGCGCTGATGGCCCGGTTGCCGTCGGTGGCCGCGCCGTTCGTCATGCTGCTGGCCCCGTTCCTGTCGGCGGTCGCGGTCTCCTTGTCATTCGGGCGGCTGACCGATCCCGCCCGCGAGATCGTGGCGGTGACCCCGGTCTCGCCGCTGACCACGGCGCTGATCAGGCTCGCCGCCGTGCTGGTGACCGACTCGGTGCTGCTGCTCGGCGGCGACCTGCTGGCCGGCCACGCCGGGCCGGTGCTCGGCTGGTTCCTGCCCATGACGGCAACCGCCATGCTGTCCGCGCTGACCGCCGCCCGGTACGGCCCGGTAGCGGGCGCTGTGGCCGGAGGCTGCACCTGGCTCGCGGTGGTGCTGGCCATGACCGGCCGCGGCAGCACGCTAGAGCTGTTCGGGCTGGTCCCGCAGCTGTGTTACGCCGCACTGGCGGCAGTGCTGCTCGTGCTTATCCTCGCCCGCGCCCGGTCGTGGCCCGCGGTACCGCGGGCCGCGGCTCGCTGATGCCGCGGCATGCCCGGACCCGGCCGCGATCCTGCCAACATAAGGAACGATCATGAAATTGGTGCTTGACAGCGTCAGCCGGTCCTTCGGCCGCGCGGCCGCGCTGACCGACGTCAGCCTGGACATCGGCCCCGGCATCACCGGTCTGCTCGGGCCGAACGGCGCGGGTAAGACGACCCTGCTGCGGATCCTGGCCACTGTGCTGGAACCTTCGCAGGGCACGGTGCGGGCGGGCCGGTGGGATCCGTCGCGGCCCGCGGATCGCACTGAGGTGCGCCGCCAGCTCGGCTACCTGCCGCAGGACCTCGGCTTGTACCCGCGCTTCACCGTGTTCGAGTTCGTCGACTACATGGCGATCCTGAAGGAAATCGCCGATCCGGCAGACCGGCATCGCCGGGTGCAGGCCGCGCTCACCGCCGTCGGGCTGCAGGACCGGGCCAGGTCCCGGATCCGGACGCTGTCCGGCGGGATGAAGCGGCGGGTGGGCATCGCGCAGGCCATTGTCGCCGATCCCGGCCTGCTGCTGCTCGACGAGCCGACGACGGGCCTCGACCCGGAGCAGCGGATCAGGTTCCGGCAGCTGATAGCGCGGCTCGGTGAGCACCGGACGGTGCTGCTGTCCACGCACCTGGTCGAGGATGTCGCGGCGATCTGCGGAAAGGTTGTCGTGCTCTGGGAGGGCCGGGTGCTGTTCTACGGAACCCCGCAGGAGCTGCGCAGCCGGGCGGACGGGATGGTCTGGCGTGCACCGGAAGCCATCGCCGGGAGCCTGGCGAGCTGGCGGACCGACAGCGGCGTGTACAAGGTCATCGGGCCGTGCCCGTCGGCCGCGGCGACACCGGCCGAGCCGACACTGGAAGACGGTTACCTGGTCGTCACCTCGGCTCCGGCCGCGACCGCGGTGGCATGGTGATGACACAGACCGCATGGCGGGAGCCGGCCGTCACGCTCGGCCGGGTAGAAGCCCGGCACTCCGCTCGCTCGCTGCTGCTCTGGCTGGGCGTCGGAGTCGCGGTCGCCGCCACGATTGACGGACTGCGCGGCTACTGGCCGGTCATGCCGTGGGACGCGGCGCAGGCCTATCATCACGGCGAGATCCTGGGCGCGTTCGCCATGCTGGCCGGTGCCCGGCTGGGCCTGCGTGATCGCGCGAGCAGGACGGCCGCGCTGGTCAGCACCGCGCCGACCGGCCAGGCTAAGATCCGTGCCGCCCGGCTGGGCGGGCTGGCTGTCGCCGCCGCGGCGGCCTTCCTGCTCGTGCAGGCGGCCGGGATCATCGCGGCTGTCGCTACCGGTGCTCCCGCGGCGGGCATCGACGCGCTGCTGGTGATCGACGGAGCAGCCGGCACGGTGCTGGCGTGCTGGCTCGGCTACGCAGTCGGCTGCCTCGGCTCGGCACTGACCGCGCTGGTGGCCGCGCCTGCGTACCTGGCCGCGACCTTCCTGCTGGGTCATTACACGACGATCTCCTATCTGCGGCAGTCGGAGCAGTGGCTGCTGCCGTCGCCGCCGCTGCCGGACTGGTCGGCGGGCCTCGGCTACCTGCCGGACATCTTCCCGCTGCACCTTGGCTACCTGGCCGGCCTGCTGCTGCTGACGGGGGGCGCGATCGTCGCCTGGCCGTCAAGCGCGCCGGGGCTGCGCCCGGCCAGGCGCGAGCCGGCCGGACGGCTCGGCCGCGCCGCGGCCGCGGCCTGCATCGCCGGGCTGGTGACCGCCATCGCCACCGGCGCGGTGCTGCAGTCGCTGCCCGACGGTTATCAGGTGAACGGGCCCGGCCCGGCAGCCTGGATTCCGATTTACTACGCCAAGCTCGCCGGCCGGCCCCGGCTGGCGCGGTCTACCCGGATGACCACCGGGCCATCGCCTGCACGGCCAGGCCGGCCCTGCGGGTATGTGACTATCCCGCCTACGGTCTTGGCCCGGCGCGGGCGACGATGACGGCGCTGGCCGCCGAGGCTACGGCTCTGCGGGCCGTCACCGGCCGGACCGAGCTTGTTCGGATGGTGCCCGTCGACGCGTACGGCGGGCTGCCCTGCGACGGCGGCGCCCAGTTCCTGCTGCAGGAGGCACCATATTCGTGGGCCTTCGGCCCGGCCTGGCAGCACGGCGAGCTCGTCGGCTGCGCCCTGCCGGAGCTGCTGAACACCAGCGCGGACTACCCGATGCAAGGGGCGGTTGCCATCTGGCTGCTGATCCGGGCGCACGAGGTCACCATTCAGGCCGCCCGGCTGGCGCTCACCAGCGCTAACCCGCCCGATGGCATCGGCTGCCTGCCGAAGCTGCCATGCACGCCGCAGTATGGCCGGGTGCTGCAGGGCGGCCTGCTGTCCTTCACCAGGGCTGACCTGCGTGCCGGGCTGGCGATGGCGGCGCTCCCGCCGGCAGCGGTGACCGCCCGGCTGCGCGCCCTCTGGCCGGCCATCGCGGCCGGGACGCTGCCCGTGCGGGCGCTGCCCGGCCAGTCCCGAGCCAGGTCGTGAGCCTGCCCGTGACCGTGGCGAGGTACCGGCTGCGGCCGGTGCCGTGGCTGCTCATCGTCACGCTGAGCGCGTGCTGGGCTGGTGTCACCGCCTGGGCCGCGCCGCGGCTCGGACCCGCCCCCGCCAGCATCGCCGTGCAGGTGTCAGGGCTGGTGCTCGGCCTGGCCGGGTCGTTCCTGGTGTCGGCCGACACCGATCCGCCTGCTCCGGTTCTGCGCGTCGCGCCGGTCGGTTACTGGCGCGCTTACGCGGTCCGGCTGCTGGTGTGGATGCCTGCCGCGGTCATCGCCGTCGGACTGGTGGGCGCGCACGTAGCGGCCCGCGAGCACGTGCCCGCCGTGCCGGTGGTCGCCGCCGCCACGGCGAGCTACCTGCTGGCGGCCGGGATATCCGGGCTGCTCGCCATGCTGGCAGGCAGCTATCTCGGCGGCTGCCTGACGCTCGGCCTGCCTGGCCGGCCTCGCTGCGCTGGCACACGGCTGGCATGGTGATCCGGTGGCACTGATGGCGGTCCCCGGCCGGGCTGTCAGCTCCGCCGACTACCGCAACGCGCTAGCCGGCGCGGCACTGCTGGTCCTGACCCTGCGGCGGGCGGCCGCCAGCCAGCAGGCTGGCGGCCGCAGGCCGGACCGCGCTCTTACTTCTCGTCGCCGAACCTGGCGATCTCCTCGTACTCGGTCTCGGTGAGCTCGCGGGGCAGCTCACCCTTCGCCACCTTGGCGCTCTGCACGTGGTGCCGGATGTCGTCGACGATCTCCGGGTTGGCCAGCGTGGTGACATCGCCGACGTCGGCGAAGTTGGACACCGCCGCGATGACCCGGCGCATGATCTTGCCGGACCGGGTCTTCGGCATATCCGGCACGATCCACACGTTCTTCGGCCGGGCGATCTTGCCGATCTCGGTCTCGATCGCGTGGACGACCTTGTCCTCCATTCCGGCCGGATCGACACCGGGCTTAAGCGACACGTACATCTCCACGATCCGGCCGCGGATGTCGTCCACGACCGGAACTGCCGCCGCCTCGGCGACCTCCGGCACCGTCAGTGCCGCTGACTCCAGCTCCTTGGTGCCGAGCCGGTGCCCGGCGACGTTGATGACGTCGTCCACCCGGCCGAGGATGCGGATGTAGCCGTCGGCGGCCTGCAGCGCGCCGTCGCCGGCGAAGTACGGCCAGTCGCGCCAGTCCTTGCTGTCGGGGTCGGTGTTGTACTTGCGGTAATACACGTCGAGGAACCGCTCGGGCTGCCCCCAGACGGTCTGCATGATGCCGGGCCACGGGTTGCGGATGCAGATATTGCCCGCCCTGCCGCTGCCAGCCGGGATCTCGTTGCGGTCCTCGTCGTAGATAACCGGGTAGATGCCGAGCACGCCGGGACCGCAGCTGCCGGGCTTCATGGGCTGCAGCGCTGGCAGCGTGCTGCCGAGGAAGCCGCCGGTCTCGGTCTGCCACCAGGTATCGACGATCGCGGCCTCGTGCTTGCCGACCGAGTTGTAGTACCACCGCCACACTTCAGGCTCGATCGGCTCGCCGACGGTCGTCATGTGCTTGAAGTGGTAGTCGTACTTGCCCGGCTCGTCCGGACCGACCTTGCGGAGCATCCGGATCGAGGTCGGCGAGGTGTGGAAGATATTCACGCCGAGCTTCTCCGCGATACGCCACGGACGCCCGCCATCGGGATAGTTCGGCACCCCCTCGAAGATCACCGTGGTGGTCCCGAGTGACAGCGGGCCGTAGACGATGTAGGAGTGACCGGTGATCCAGCCGATGTCGGCCAGGCACCAGTAGACATCGTCGGGATGAATGTCCTGGTAGTACTTCGACGTTCCGGTGACATATGCCATGTAGCCGCCAGTTGAGTGCTGTGCACCCTTCGGCCGGCCTGTCGTGCCGCTGGTGTACATGAGGAACAGCGGGGCCTCGGCCGGCAGCGAGACCGGCGCTATCTCCTGCCCGGCGTATTTGCCGATGACCTCATCGACGAAGAAGTCACGACCGTCACTCATCGGCGTCTGCGAGGCGTATTCGCCGGCGTGGCGGCGCCAGACAAGAACCTTGTCGACTTCCTGATCCTGGCGCGCGGCCTCGGCGATCGCCTCGTCCGCCTTGACCTTGTGATCGGCTAGCGAGCCCGCCCGGTAATAGCCGTCCATGGTTATCAGCACCCGGCTGCCGGAGTCAGCGATACGGGTACCGCAGGCGTTGCCGCTGAAACCACCGAATACCTGCGAGTGAATGATGCCCAGGCGGGCGCAGGCCAGCATCGTGATGACGGCCTCGGGCACCATGGGCATGTGCAGCGTGACCCGGTCTCCGGTCTTCAGCCCGGCGAAATCGCCCAGCAGCGCGGCAAACTCGTTGACGCGGCGCAGCAGGTCACCGTAGCTGATGTAGACAGTGGCGTCGTCCTCAAGCTCGGGCACCCAGATGATCGCGGTCTTATCGGGATTGACCGCGGCGTGCCGGTCCACGCAGTTGTAACTGGCGTTGAGCTTGCCGCCGGTGAACCACTTCCAGAATGGCGCCTCGCTGGTGTCCAGCACGGTGTCCCACGGCTTGTCCCAGGACAGCAGATCCGCGTACTCGGTAAAGCAGTCCGGGAACTTATCCTCGGTGAACCTGTCGAGAATCGCGGGGTCATTAGCGTTCGCCTGCTGCACGAACTTCTCTGGCGGCGGGTAATACTCTTCCTCGCGCCAGTGAACCGCGATCTGGGACTCAGAGACTTTCATCTCCGAATTTTCTGTCATTACTGTCCTCCAGGCCGGAACTGAGTGTGGCGCACGACGGTGGACCGCACGCTCGGTGATGACCGGATGTGCCGCGATGTAGGCGTGCCCTGCGGCATCGGGGCAAGGAGGGGCTCGGTCATGCACCAGCTATCAGAAGTCAGCAAGCCTGGCATGGGCGCCCTCACCTGTTACGGGAACCTCAATCGTAACGCTGCGGGACAACCCCGAACAGGCCCGTCAGGCTGGCCCCGCCGCAGGTCGCTAACGGGTATCAGTCCTGGCAGGACAGGTTGACATCGCGGCGATCGGCGGTAAGTTTCTGCGCAGTCCAGCACCGGGCCACTAGGTCAGGGAAGGTCAGCCGGGCCGTTGGCTGCGCCGTGAGGTGGCCACCAAGCCGGCTCCGCGCACTGCGCGACCGGCCCGAGCCCTGGCTGGGCGGGGGGTTGGATCCGGGAGGGGCCTGGGCACCCAGTAGACAACGGAGAGCAAGCCCGTTACCGACGGGACGCATTCCGGTCCGAAGGGATTTCCCAGGCCCTCTTCCCGTGTGGAGTTCGGCAATCGCGGGGGAGCGCCTGCCGAGTTGTGATGTGCTAGGCGAGCCGGGCCTGGCACTGGGAGCGAGGCGGCAGGTTGCGGAGGGGACCGATGCGGACACGTGCGCTAGCCGCATGGCTGACGCGGCTGCATCGGCAGTTCCGGCTGCGAACGGCGGCGTGCTGATGGCAGCCGCCAGCGAGCGATGGGCACCGGTCGGGCCCGTCGCCGTCATCATCCCGACATACGACGAGCGGGAGAACCTCGAAGGCATCGTGGCCGGAGTGCGGACCGCGGTGCCTGATGCGGACCTGCTGATCGTCGACGACAACAGCCCGGACGGCACCGGCGACCTCGCCGACAAGCTCGCGCTGGCCGACGAGCACGTCCAGGTGCTGCACCGGACGCAGAAGGGCGGCCTCGGTGCCGCCTACCTGGCCGGCTTCGGCTGGGCACTGGACCGCGGTTACGGCGCGCTGGTCGAGATGGACGCCGACGGGTCGCACGATCCGGCCGAGCTGCCCGCCTTGCTCGCGGCGCTGGCAACCGCAGACCTGGTGGTGGGCTCGCGGTGGATCAAGGGCGGTACCGTTCGCAACTGGCCCAGGTCGCGGGAGATCCTGTCCCGCGGCGGTAACGCGTACGCACGGCTTGCGCTGGGCCTGTCGGTGCACGATGCCACCGGAGGTTACCGCGCCTACCGGGCCGAGGCACTGCGTGACCTCGGCCTGCACGCGGTGAGGTCGCAGGGGTACTGCTTCCAGATCGAGCTGACCGCGCGGGCCGCTCAGGCGTCCAAGGTCATCGCGGAAGTGCCGATCACGTTCACCGAGCGCACCCGGGGTAACAGCAAGATGAGCAACGCGATCGTGGCTGAGGCACTGCTGCGGGTCACCCAGTGGGGCGTGACGCGCCACTTCCGGCCGGACCGCGGCTAGCGGCCAGATGTCAGGACTAGCCGGAATCAGGCGCTCTTGCGCTGCCTGCTGGTGTGCCGGGGCTCGGGCGCATCTGCCGGGGCACGCTGCCCCCGGATGACGGCCAGCCGCTCGGCCAGCACTTCCTCGAGATCGGCCATAGTACGCCGCTCCATCAGCATGTCCCAGTGGCTGCGCGGCGGCTTGACCTTCTTGGCGGCGGGCAGATCACCGGACGCAGTTACCGCCAGAGCGCCGCAAATCCGACATTCCCAGTTCGTGGGCAGCTCAGCTTCGGCCGAGAAAGGCACCGTGAACCGGTGGCCCTTTGGGCAGTCGAAAGCCACCTCCTGGCGTGGCGCCAGGTCAGTGTTACGGTCGTTCTCGTAGCTTGTGGCTCCGAGTCGCGTGCCGCGAAGTGCTCGCTCGGCCATGTTGTTACTGCCTCCCCAGGCGCTCAGCCGTACTACTTCACCAACGGTGAGGTCCCGGACAAGATTCCCGGTGGCGGCCACTTCCAATCGCGCGGGCACCGCCGGATCTCACGAGAATGCCTTGCTAGCCGGCGATTCCGGCTAGCCGGCCGGTCCTGGCAGCCACTGGCCGCGGGCAATCAGCAGATCGCGCAGCATCTCGGTCTGATCGGTCATGATGCCGTCAGCGCCCCGGTCGAGCAGGCTGGCCATGGTCTGGGTGTCGTTCACGGTCCACACGTGCACCTGCAGCCCGGCCGCGTGCGCCCGGCCGATGAACTGGCTGGTGGCCATCGACACCGGGATCTGCGCGCACTGCACGGACCGGCTGGCGAACCTGGCGCGCAACGGGCCGGCCGGAAGACCTGCCTGGATGGCGCCGATCGAGGCCGGCGTCGTGGCCGAGCAGACGGGGCGCGGCAGCAGCCGCCTGGCGGCATTGAGCCGGCGGCCGGAAAACGAGGTGAGGCACACGCGGTCCCAGGCGCTGGTCTTGCGCAGTACCTCCACCAGCGGCCTGATCACCGGCGCGTCCTTGACGTCGATATTGAAGCGGACATCGGGCCAGGCCATCAGCAGGTCGTCGAGCACCGGGATGGGCTCGGTGCCGCCGATCCTGGCCGCGGCCACCTGCGCCGCTGTCAGGTCGGCGATCTTGCCGGAGGCATCGGTGACCCGGTCCAGCGTCTTGTCGTGAAAGGCCACCACGGTGCCGTCCGCGGTGGCGTGCGCGTCGGTCTCCAGGTAGGCGTAGCCGAGCCCGACAGCGTGCTCGAACGCCTGCCAGGAGTTCTCGGGGTAGTGGCCGGCGCCGCCCCGGTGGGCGAACGCCAGCGGCCGGGGATGATCAAGGTATCCGGAGGGCACGGCCTAAGTCTGCATGTCCGGGTCGGCGGCGCCCGCACGAGGGTGGAAGCCTGGCCCGGCCCACTCGCGGCGGCGCGCCTCGGCGATCGCCACTGCCGCGGCGGCCGCCACATTGAGCGAGCCGACTTTGCCGACCTGCGGAATGTAGGCGACCAGGTCGGCGGCGCCGAGCAGGGCTGCCGAGCAGCCGTGGTCCTCGTTTCCGAGCGCCAGGCACACGTCGCCGGCCAGGTCCGCCTCGTGCAACGGCACCGCCTCGCTGGCCAGCTCGATCGCGATGACCCGGAACCCGGCGGTCCGGGCCGCCTGCGCGCCCGCCGCAGCCGATGCGGCGTGCTCGAAGGTGATCAGCCGGTCGGTGCCGAGCGCGGTCTTGCGCGCGGACGGATGATCTGGCGAAGCCGTGTCAGCGCACAGCCAGATCTGCCGCGCGCCGAAGGTGGCCGCGGTCCGGATGATCGAGCCCACGTTGAACGGCTGGCCGACGCCGTCCAGCAGCAGGCTGATCCGCGCCTGCGTGCTGCGCCGCCAGCCGCGGTTCAGCCGCTTGACGTCTGTCATGCCGAGCTGGCGGCGCCCGGCTGCCCCGGTCCCGCCAGTGACTCCAGCTGTCACCGCCGTACCTCCAGTACGCGATACCCGGACCTCGCGGCGAGCCGGCTGGCTGCCCAGCCGGAGTCTTCCAGCCAGCGCTGCAGCGAGTCTGAGCCGAGGTTGCGCTGGACCACCAGGTAGGCGGCAGCGCCCGGAGCCAGCCTGCCCAGCCAGGCCGTCAGCATCGCATGCAGCGGCTGCTTGCCGATCCTGATAGGCGGATTAGACCAGATCAGCCGGTAACTGGCCGGCAGGCCAGGATCGTCGGCCGCCAGGCAGCGGGCATTGGCCAGGCCTGCCGCGGCCACGTTCCGGTGACAGAGGTCGAGCGCGCGGGCGTTCACGTCGACGGCCCAGACCCGCGCGCCGGGCGCCCGCCTGGCCAGCACGACGGCCAGCGGGCCGTAGCCGCAGCCGAGGTCCAGCAGGTCACCGTCGGCCGGCGGCGGCGGCGCGGATTCCAGCAGCAGCCGGGTACCGGGGTCCAGCCTGGCCGGGGAGAAGACGCCCGAGTCAGTAGCCAGCGTCAGGTGCATATCGGGCAGCACTACCTGCACAGTCCCCGGCCGGTGCGCCGCGGCCGGCTGCTCAGCGAAGTACTGGCTGCTCACGGCCGCTGAAGCCGGCCTGCGTCGAGCGCCGGGTTGATGTAGGTCCTGGTCACCCAGCGCTCCACCACGAAGGTGAGCACGGGCACCGTGCCGGCCAGCAGGACGATGATCGTGCCCGGGCTGGCCACCCGCATGCGAACCAGCCGGGTCATGGCGAACGCCACCACCAGGTAGATCATGTACAGCACGCCATGGGCCGCGCCGACCACCTCGGCCGGCCCGGGGATGCCGGCGAAGTACCGCAGCGGCATGCAGACGAAGCAGAGGATCATCAGCATGACGCCGGTTACATAGGCCATGATGCGGTAGCCCCGGACTGCCAGCCGGAGCGCGTCAGCACGCACCGCTGACCTCCTCTCCTCGGATCTGCATGCGCTAGTCGTCCGCTCGCGCGGGCCGTTGCGTGCTCGGGCTCGTCTGCCTGTTCAGGCTGGCCAGGTAGGCGTTGTAGGCGGCCAGCTCGGGATCGTCGGCGGCCTGCGCGTCGGTATCCGCGGCGGCCAGCGCCGTGCCCGGCAGGCCGAGACTATCGGCCTCGCCATGCTGGCCGGCCGCGGCTAGCGATCGCTTCGCCGCCAGGCCGCCAGGGTGGCGCCGTTCGTCGATGATCGTCTTAGCCCAGAAGACCACGACGAAGATCGTGAAGATCGGCCACTCAAAGGTGTACGCCCAGCTCAGCGCGTTGCCATGCTCGGCCCGGTGGAGCTGCCAGTCACCGAGCCAGAGCATTCCGCCCGCGGTGACCAGCATGAACCCGTGCCAGGCCAGCCACCGGGGGCTAGCCAGGAAACGCCACCGGTCCGACGGCGGGGTGCTCGACATGCCCAGAGCCTAGCGCTACTGCGGGTAGTAACCGCCTGCCAGGCACCGCGTTAGCGGGTGATTCGCCACACCTTGCTCAGGCCCGAGTCGGCCGGCGCACGCTCGAACCTGGACGCACGGGTGCCAGCCTCCGCGAAGCCGAGCTTGGCCGGGATCCGGCCGCTGGCCAGGTTGAGCTCGTCGTGCTGGATCTCCACCCTGTCGATGCCCGGCAGGCCGAAGGCCGCCTCGGTCAGCGCGGCCGACGCCGAGGTCGCGACGCCGCGGCCAGTGAACGACGGGTGCACCCAGTAGCCGATCTCCAGCCCGCCGGGGCCGATCCTTGCCATCAGCCCGGCGGCGCCCGCGGGATTGCCGGCCGCCTCGATCCGGTACTGGAAGGCGGTGCCCGCGGCCCAGTCGGCCTCGCACCGGTCCACGTACTCGCGTGCGTCGGCCAGCGTGTAGCCGGCGGTGGCCCACGGCATCCACGGCTGCAGGTGCTCCAGTGACTCGCTGACCAGGCGATAGCACAGGTCAGCGTCGGCGGCGCGCCAGCGGCGAAGGCTGACGGCGGCCTGACGAAGGGTCTGCGGGGGCCGGTGCGCGGGTGCCTGCGGCGTCATGTCCATGATCCGATCCTGGGCCGGCCTGCCAGGAACGGCAAATGGGATTAACCCGGCCGGACTGCCCGGTCAGGCCGACCGATAGCGCAGCGTCGCAGCGGTCAACCAGCGCGTCACCGCGCCGCGCGCGGCGTGCTCCGGCAATAATCGACCGCATGTCACTAGCTGACCTGCTGGCCGGCCGTAACCCGCATGCCGGACGCCTGCCGCAGCGACTGGAGGACCTGCGGGGGCCGACCCAGGGCGTGATCGTGCTGCCCCGGCACCTGTCCTGGCCGGGCATGCGGGAATGCGACGTCACCGATGCGCAGACCCGGCGCAGCATGTACGGGATCGTGCTGACTCAGGGCCAGCGCAACGACGTCGCGCGCTTCCTCAACCCGCAGTTGCTGCGCCAGGACTGGCCGCTGATCAGGGATGCGCTCGACCCCAAGCTGCGCGGAATGTGCGAGCGCCGGTTCGCTCTCGGCGAGCCAGCCGAAGCGGGGGAGACCGCCGCGGGCACCGGCTGACCCGGCCGATAGCATGAGCTGAAGCTGGGCGCGCGGCAGGACTATGTCCCCGACCACCAGGAGCCGTTCGTGACTGAGGCGCACGCTGACCTGTCCGGGCAGGCTCAGCGACGCCCGGCTGAGCAGACCGCAGCCCGCCAGGGCGCAGCCGGTCCGCGCGGCAACAAGTGGTGGACGCTGGTGGCGGTCTGCCTCGGCACGTTCATGCTGCTGCTGGACATCACGATCGTCACGGTGGCGCTGCCGGACATCCAGCGGGCCCTGCACTCCAGCTTCTCCGACCTGCAGTGGATCGTCGACGCCTACGCGCTGACGCTGGCCGCGTTCCTGCTGACGGCGGGCAGCCTTGCCGACACCTACGGTCGCCGGCGGCTGTACCTGGTCGGGCTCGGGATCTTCACGCTCTCGTCGGTGCTATGCGGTTTCGCCGTCAACACCCTCATGCTCGTGCTGTCCCGCGGTCTGCAGGGCGTCGGCGGCGCGATCATGTTCGCGGTGTCGCTGGCGTTGCTGGCCGACGCGTTCCGCGGCAAGGACCGGGGCGTCGCGTTCGGAATCTGGGGCGGCATCACCGGCCTGGCCGTGGCCATCGGACCGCTGCTCGGCGGCGTTCTGACGTCCGGGATCTCGTGGCGGTGGATCTTCTTCGTGAACGCGCCGCTGGGCGCGGTCGCCATCGTCATCACGATGATGAGGGTCGCCGAGTCCAGGCAGTCCACCGCCAGCCGTCCGGACTGGGCCGGTTTCGCGCTCTTCACCGGGGCGCTGGCGAGCCTGGTCTACGCGCTGATCGAATCCAGCCGCCGGTCCTTCACCGACCAGCTGGTGCTCATCTTCTTCGCCGTCTCGTTCGTGCTGCTGTGCACGTTCGTGCTGGTGGAGCTGCGATCCGCGCGGCCGATGTTCGACCTGAACCTGTTCCGGCTGCCGACCTTCACCGGCGGCCTGGTGGCGGCCTTCGGGCTCAGCGCGTCCATCTTCTCGCTGTTCCTGTACCTGGTGCTGTACCTGCAGGACATCCTCGGGTACTCGGCGCTGCGGCCGGCGTGCGGATGACCGTGATCTCCGGTGGCATCCTGGTGACGGCCACCATCGCCGGACGGCTGTCCACCCGGGTGCCGGTGCGACTGCTGATAGGCCCCGGGCTGATCCTGGTCGGGGTCGGGCTGCTGCTGATGCGCGGCCTCACGGCCACCTCGAGCTGGACGCACCTGGTGCCGGGGATGATCGTGGGCGGCCTGGCGGTCGGCCTGGTGAACCCGCCGCTGGCCTCGACTGCGGTCGGAGTCGTCCGCCCGGAGCGAGCTGGCATGGCTTCCGGAATCAACTCCACGTTCCGCCAGGTCGGCATCGCGACGGGCATCGCGCTGCTGGGCTCACTGTTCGCCAGCAAGGTGGTCGCTGAAGTGAAAGCCGGGGTGGCCGCCGTGCCGGCGCTGGCCAGCCATGGCGCGCAGATCGCCGCGGGGGTGCAGTCCGGGCAGATGGCCCGCGTCATCGAGAGCCTGCCGGCACCGGTCCGGCGCGGCGCCGCGGGTGTCACCAGGGGGGCATTTACCTCCGGGCTCAACGAGATCACGCTGATAGCCGCCATCATCGCGTTCGCCGCCGGGGTAGTGTCGCTGGCCGCCATCCGCAACAAGGACTTCGCCCAGCAGCAGCCCGATGCGGCGGCCCCGCCCGGCTGATCACTCGCTGCCCTCAGCCGGGGTGCCCGGCCAAGGGGCCGGGGCGCGGTGCTCACCCGGGCCGCTTACAGTTACCGCATGCGGAAGTACGTCATCATGGGCGTCCAGGGCAGCGGCAAGGGCACCCAGAGCGCGATGCTCGCGGCTGACCTGGACCTGGTGCACATCGCGGTCGGCGACATCTTCCGGTGGAACGTGCAGAACCACACCAAGCTCGGCGCCCAGGTCCGCCGCATCATGGCGTCGGGCGAGCTGGTCAGCGATGACCTGGCCGAGGGCGTGGTCAAGGACAGGCTCGCTCAGCACGACTGGAACTACGGCTTCATCATCGACGGCTTCCCGCGCAACGAGCGGCAGGCCGAGTTCTTCCTGGAGAGCTACGACATCGACGGCGTCATCTACCTGGAACTGCCGGACAGCGAGGTGCGGCGGCGGGTGCTGGCCCGCCGGCTGTGCGAGGGCTGCGATATGGACTACAACCTCATCGACAGCAGCCCGCGGGTCGAGGGCCAGTGCGACGCCTGCGGCGGCAAGCTCGTCCAGCGTGAGGATGACACCGAGGAGGCGCTGGCCGTCCGGCTGCGCGAGTACCACGCTAAGACCAACCCGGTACTCGACATCTTCCGGCGCAAGGAGTACGTCGTCACCATCGACGCCCGGCCGGATAAGGCCGAGGTCCAGCAGGCCATCAGGACCGCACTGAAGCTGCCGCCGTACCAGGGCCAGCACGCCTGACCGGCCGGTGGGCCGGGGGATAAGGGTGCGGGACGAGTGCGCACCTCATACTCTGGGCACGTGCGGGAGATAGTAGTTTTCGGCGGCAGTGCGCACCCCAGGCTTTCTGCCGAAATCTGCGCTGATCTCGGGGTACCACTGCATCCGGTCCGGCTGCGCCGGTTCGCGAACGACTGCCTGGAGGTTCAGCTCCAGGCCAACTGCCGTGAGCGGGACGTGTTCATCATCCAGCCGCTCGGCCCGCCAGTGCAGGAGAACCTCGTCGAGCTGCTGCTCATGCTCGACGCCGCGCGCGGCGCATCAGCGGCGCGGGTCACCGCGGTCATGCCGCACTATGCCTACGCCCGGTCGGACAAGAAGGCGATGCCGCGAGTGTCGATCGGCGGACGGCTGGTCGCCGACCTGCTCGTCACCGCTGGCGCGAACCGCGTGCTGGCGATGACGCTGCACTCGCCGCAGGTGCATGGCTTCTTCTCCATTCCCGTCGACCACCTGCACGCACTGCGCGAGTTCGCCGATCACTTCGGCAGGCTCGACCTGAGCAACTCGGTGGTGGTGTCGCCCGACCTGGGCAACGCGAAGAACGCGGCCGCGCTGGCCAGGATGCTGCAGCTGCCCGTCGCGGCGGGCGCGAAGGAACGGCACAGCGACGAGGACGTGACGATCAGCTCCATCATCGGGGACGTCGCAGGCCGGGACGTGATCGTGCTGGATGACGAGATCGCCCGCGGCACCACGATCCTGGAACTGCTGGCCAAGCTGCGCGAGCATGGCGCGCGGTCGGTACGCATTGCCTGCACGCACGGGCTGTTCTGCGACGGCGCGCTGAAGCGCATTGCCGCCCACCCTGAGGTTCAGGAGATCATCTGCACCAACACGCTGGCGGTCGCGGACGGCGAGGCCGGCCCGGAGCTGCAGGTCATCTCAGTCGCGGCGGCGCTAGCCGAGGCCATCCGCCGCATTCACGAAGGCGAGTCGGTCAGCGCGCTGTTCGGGGTCAGCTAGCCTCCGCTGCCAGCGGACCTGGCCCAGACCGCGACCTGGCTGCGCGAAGTGAAGCCCAGCTTCGCCAGGATGTTGGCAACGTGCCGGGCCGCGGTGGCCGGGGTGATGAACAGCTCGCCGGCGATGGCGCGGTTGCTCAGGCCGGCGCCGAGCAGGGCCACCACCTCGCGCTCGCGCGCGGTCAGCCCGGCAGCTGGCCCGGCCGCGCCGCGGCCGTTGGCCACGGGCCCGGCTCCGGACGGCGTGCCGGCGGTCGCTGGATCCGGGGCCCGTGCCGTCGCCGCAGGCGCCGCCGCGGCGCGCGCGCCTGCTGGGCCGGCCGCATCCTCGCCGAGCGCCAGGCGGACCGCGTCGGCGGGCGTCATCGCGGCGCCTTCCGCCCAGTGCCGGGCCACCGCGTGCCGGCCGAGGCCGGCCGCGGAGTCCAGCAGCCGCTGCGTCCGGGCACCGGGCACGGGCGGCAGGTGCGCTTCGTCCCGCAGCGTGGTCACTGCGCCGGCCAGCTGCACCGCGGCGGCCGGGTTCCCTTCCAGCACCGCGAGCCGCGCCAGTACTTCCAGGCCGCGCGCCATCCCGATCCGGCTGCCGGACATGTGGCTCAGCCGCAGGCTCTCGGTCAGGTTGCGCCGTGCCTCGGCCAGGTCACCCTGCTCGATCGCGATCCGGCCGAGGCCCGCCAGGCAGCGCGCGATCTCCGGCCGGGCGTTGACCTCCCGCAGGATGGCCAGCGCCTCGAGGTAGTGCCCTTTCGCCGTGCCGAAGTCCGAGCGCAGCCTGGCCAGGTCGCCGATGCCGATCAGGACGCGCGCCGAGCCCCATTGCTGCTCGATCGCCCGCATCACCGCCAGCGCCTCCTCGGCCAGCTCGCTGGCCTCGCGCAGGTTGCCGCGGCTGGCCGCGACGGTGGCCATCGTGCCGAGGGCGTATCCCTCGTTCCACCGGTCACCGGCCGACCTGGCCACCGCGAGCGCCTCGGACGCTCTCGCCGCGGCATCGTCGAGCTGGCCTGAGTGCAGCGCGATCTCGGTCAGCAGGTTGAGTGCCGCGGCGGCGTAGAACTGCGCGCCGGCCGACCAGCAGACCTCCAGCGCTTCCACGTGCCAGCTCCTCGGCGCTGGCTGACCCGCTGGCCAGCGCGAGCTGAGCGCGGCTGGCCAGCGCTGGCCCGCGTACCGAGTCGTCGGTACCGCGCCGCGCTCTCGGCAGCGCCAGGAACCCGTCCAGCCAGGCCGCGCCCTCGGCGAAGGTCCCGCGCACGATCCAGACGGGCAGCATCGCGACGCACAGGCGCAGTGCCGCTGTCGGCGTCGCCGTCGGCCAGGCACGCGCCGAGTACCTCGCGGAGGTTCGCGCGCCTCCAGGTCGAAGCGGCGGAACACGTAAACCCGTGCCGACCAGGGCGCGGGCACCATGGCCATGCCGATCGCGACCGACTGCTCGGCTTCGCGCAGTGCGTAGTCGCGCCGCCGCCGCAGCACCTGGTCGGTCTCGCCGGCCTGCGCCAGCATGCTGCGCGCGTACTCCCGCACCGTCTCGAGCATCCGGTACCGAGCCTGCCCGAGCACCTCCGCCTCCACCTCTACCAGCGACTTGTCCGCAAGCGCTGTGAGCAGGTCGAGTATGTCGGCGGCGGGCAGCTGGTCATCGGCGCACACCTGCTCGGCCATGTCCAGCGACCAGCCAGCCAGCACCGACAGCCGCCGCAGCAGCATCTGCTCGGGCGCCGACAGCAGTTCGTAGCTCCAGTCGAACGTCGCACGCAAGGTCTGCTGCCGGGCTGGCGCGGTACGCGCGCCACTGGTCAGCAACGCCATCCGGTCGCGTAGCCGGGCGCGCGATCTGGTCCAGTGACAGCACCCGCACCCAGGCGGCGGCCAGCTCGATGGCCAGCGGCAGGCCGTCCAGGGCGCGGCAGATCGCGGCGACCCTGGCCACGTTGCCGGGCCCGAGCGAGAAGCCCGGCGAGATCGCCGCGGCGCCGCTCGGCGAACAGCCGGATCGCGTCGTATCCGCACAGCCCCTCGGCCCCGGCGGCGCGATCGGGCGGCACGGCCAGCGGTGGCACCTGCCAGACTGCCTCGGCGGCCACCCGCAGCGGCTCCCGGCTGGTGGCGAGTATCCTGCAGGCCGGGAGCGCTCGCCAGCAGCCGCTGGCACAAGGCGGCGCACGCGTCGATGAGGTGCTCGCAGTTGTCCAGCACCAGCATGGCCTGCGCGGTGCCGGAGCGCGTCGGCCAGCGTCTCGAGCCAGCGGCCTGCCCGGCTCTTCGTCGACGCCGATGACCGAGGCCACCGTCGGCACCACGTCGTCGGGCTGCCGCAGGTCGCCGAGCTCGACGAACCAGGCGCCGTCGGGGAAGTCGCCGGCTACCGCCGACGAGCAGCCGCAGTGCGAGCCTGGTCTTGCCGATGCCGCCAGCGCCGCACAGCGTCACGGCGCGCGTCAGCGCGCAGCAGCTCGCGCAGCTCGCCGATCTCCGCGCTGCGGCCGACGAAGCTGCTGAACTCCTCCGGCCGGCTGGCCGGGTCTCGCATGTACCTTCTTCGCTCCCGGCTGGCGCAAGCCGATACCAGCCGCCCGCAGCGTGCGGGTTACGTGATCAACGGTAAGCTGCCGGTTCACCGGCGGCCGGCGGTAAAACCGACTGAATCGCCCTAGCCGCGACGGATGACGTGGTCGATGCCTGCTAAATATCCGGTCCGCTGCAAGGACCGGCTACCGGGCTGCGCCGCCTTCGAGACCGAGCAGGAAGCGCTTGCGGTCCAGGCCGCCGCCGTAGCCGGTCAGGCTGCCGTCCGACGCCGATGACCCGGTGACACGGGATGACGAGCGCGATCGGGTTCCTGCCGTTGGCCAGGCCGACCGCCCGGCTGGCCGACGGCTGCCGATCGGCTCGGCCAGCTCGCCGTAGGAGCAGGTCTGGCCGTAGGGGATGGTCTGCAGCGCCGCCCAGACCCGGCGCTGGAACGCGTGCCCGGCCGGGGCGAGCGGCAGGTCGAAGGCGGTCCGGTCGCCGGCGAAGTACGGCGGCAGCTGGCGGGCCGCCGCCGCGAACGGCTCGCCGGCCGGATCTCCCGGCTGGCCGAAGCCGGCCATCAGCGGGCCGGTGCGGCTGCGTCTCCATGTACAGGCCGGTCAGCCTGCCGTGCTCGGCGACCAGCGTGAGCGGCCCGATCGGGCTGGCCAGCACGATGTGCCAGGTGCGGTACCGGTGCGGATCGCGGCGGGGTCTGAGCTGATCATGACGGGCTCCTTGGTTATCAGCTGCGGGCGATTAGTCACCGGTCGGGCAGCCGGTTGATGGCGTGGTCGCCGGTCGCCCACAGGTACTGCACCGCGTAGGCGCGCCACGGCCGCCAGGCGGCCGCGCGGCGCGGTCAGCGCCGCGGGCGTGGCGGGCAGCCCCGCGGCACCGGCTGCGGCGCGAACGCCGAGGTCGGTGGCCGGGAACGCGTCCGGGTCGCCGAGCGCGCGCATCGCGATGGTCTCGACGGTCCACGGCCCGATGCCGGGCAGCGCGGCCAGCCGGAGCCGGGCCTCGATGCCAGTCGCTGCCGACGCCCAGGTCGATGTCACCGGCCGGCCAGCGCCGGCCGCCAGCGCGGCGAACGTCTGGCGGCGCGACCTGCGGCATCGCCAGCGCCGCCTGGTCGAGGCCCGCTAGCGCGGTGACGGCCGGGAACAGCCTGGTCAGCCCGCCGGCTGGATCGTCGACGGGCTCGCCGTGCGCGGCCGCCAGCCGCCCGCGTGCGTGCGCGCGGCCGCGGTGGAGACCTGCTGGCCGAGCACCGCCCGCACCGCGAACTCCGCCGCGTCCACCGTCCGCGGCACCCGGCGGCCGGGCGCCTTGCCGACCAGCGGGGCGAGCACCGGATCGCTGCCGAGCAGGTCGCCGATGGCGACCGGGTCGGCGTCGAGGTCGAGCAGCCGCCGGCACCGGCTGATCGCGCTGGCCAGGTCGCGCAGGTCGGTCAGGGTCAGCTGGCAGCTGACGTGGTCGGGCAGCGGCCGCAGCGCGACGATGCCGTGGCCGTGCGGCAGCCGCAGCGTGCGCCGGTAGGCGCCGTCGCGCCATTCCTCGACGCCGGGCACGGCGGTCGCGGCCAGGTGGCCGAACAGGTTGTCGGGCTACAGCGGCGCCCGGAACGGCAGCCGCAGCGACGAGCGTGCCTGCCGCCGCGGCCTGGCTGGCCGCGGCCGGCGCGGTCGCGCAGCTGGGTGGGGGAGAGCGCGAAGACCTCGCGCACGGTGTCGTTGAACGTCCTGATGCTGGCGAAGCCGGCCGCGAACGCGACGTCGCCCATCGGCAGCGCGGTGGTCTCGATCAGCAGCCGGGCGGTCTGCGCGCGCTGCGCCCGGGCCAGCGCCAGCGGGCCGGCGCCGAGCTCGGCGAGCAGCTGGCGCTCGACCTGCCGGACGCTGTAGCCGAGCCGGCTGGCCAGGGCCGGGACGCCGCCGTCGTCCATGACCCCGTCGGCGATCAGCCGCATCGCCCGGGCCACCAGGTCGGCGCGCACGTCCCATTCCGGCGAGCCGGGGCTGGCGTCGGGGCGGCACCGCTTGCAGGCCCGGAATCCTGCCTGCTGCGCGGCGGCCGCGCTGGGGAAGAAGCGCATGTTCTCCGGCTTGGGCGGTACGACCGGGCAGCTCGGCCGGCAGTAGATGCCGGTCGTCAGCACGGCGGTGAAGAACCAGCCGTCGAAACGCGCGTCCTTCGACTGGACGGCACGGACGCAGCGATCCCGGTCCAGGTGTATGCGATCCTCGGTCATGACCCCAGCATCGATGATGTCAGGGCGTCAGCACTAGCGGATTTGCGACACAGAGGTAGCAGCAGGCCAGCTGAGGAGGATGTTGTCGCAAAACCGCTAGTAGGGGCTCAGCCCGCGAACCGCATGGCCGCTGTGCGCCTCGGCCGGATCGCTTCGCCAGTACCAGGCTACCGGATCCTTTCGTGTCGCGCAAAGTTGCGTGATGCGAAAGTTCGACTATGCTGTCCGCGTGACCTCCGTAGACCTGCCCGGCCTCTCGCGCACGGCCAGCCAGCCGGGTATGGCCGGCCATCCCGCCGAGTGCGAGCGGGAGCCTGCCGGGTTGCGCGAGCGGAAGAAGATCGCCACCCGCAAGGCGCTCGGCATCGCGGCCCTGCGGCTGGCCGCTGAGCGGGGCCTCGACAATGTCCTCGTCGAGGACATCGCCGAGGCAGCCGGCGTCTCGGCGCGCACCTTCAACAACTACTTCGCCAGCAAGTACGAGGCCATCTGCGCGCTCGGCTTCGACCGTGCGATGCGGATCGGCGCGACCCTGCGCGACAGGCCGGCCGACGAGCCGCTCTGGGATGCCATCGTGGCCGCGGTGATGTCCGAGTACGGCGCGGCCGAGGAGGCGCTGGACGAAGACTGGATGGCCGGCGTCCGGCTGGTCACCAGCACCCCGGCGCTGCGCGGCGAGTACCTCAAGGTGCAGGCGATGACCCAGTACGCGCTCGCCGAGGCCATCGCCCTCCGGCTCGGCTTCCGGCCCGGCGCGAGCATGTTCCCGCGGATCCTGGCCGCCTCGGTGACCTCGGCCGTGCAGGCGGCGCTCGAGCACTGGCTGCAGGCGGAGCCGCCAGTCGCGCTGGCGCCAGTGGTCCGGCGCAGCCTGCGGCAGCTGGCCGACGGCATGCGCGACGTGCTGCCGCCCCGGCCGGCCCCGCAGGCGGCGAACACCAGCTAGCCGGGCTGCCGGACGACGACCCCGTTCCCTCCTGAATTGATGACCTGAACCCCCCGGAGAGAGTTTCGTGCTGATCCGACTGCTGCGGGAGTACCTGCAGCCGTACCGCAGGCAGCTGCTGCTGGTGATGATCTTTCAGCTACTGCAGACGCTGGCGACGCTGTACCTGCCGACGCTGAACGCCAACATCATCGACAACGGCATCGCCCTGGACAATCAGCGCTACATCCTGACGACCGGCGGGCTGATGCTGGCCATCACCCTCGGCCAGATCCTGTGCGCCGTCGTCGCTGTGTACTACGGCGCGCGGGTGGCGATGGCGCTCGGCCGGGACGTGCGGCACGGCGTGTTCAGCCGGGTGCAGCGGTTCTCGGATCGGGAAGTCAACCACTTCGGCACGCCATCGCTGATCACCCGGACGACCAACGACGTCCAGCAGGTCCAGATGCTCGCCATCATGACCTTCACGCTGCTGGTATCCGCGCCGATCATGTGCGTGGGCGGCATCATCCTGGCGCTCAACCAGAACGTGAAGCTGTCGGTGGTGCTGGTAGCGGCCGTTCCGGCGCTGGGCGTGCTGGTCACGCTGATTATCTCGCGGATGCGGCCGCTCTTCCGGCTCATGCAGGAGCGGATCGACGGCATCAACCGGGTGCTGCGCGAGCAGATCGCGGGCGTCCGGGTTATCCGGGCGTTCGTGCGTGACCCGGCCGAGCGGGCCAGGTTCGCGGTGGCGAACGACGAGCTGTTCGACGTCTCGCTGGGCGCGGCCGGCTCATGGCGCTCATGTTCCCGTCGGTCATGCTGGTCACCAACCTGTCCAGCATCGCCGTGGTCTGGTTCGGCGGTCACCTGATCGCCAGCGGCGCCATGCAGCTGGGCTCGCTGGTCGCCTACATCACCTACCTGCTGCAGATCCTGATGTCGGTGATGATGGCCACCTTCATGTTCATGCTCGTGCCGCGGGCTGAGGTCAGCGCGGAGCGGATCATGGAGGTGACGGGCACCGAGGCGGTGCTGCTGCCCGCGGCCCGGCCGGTGACCACGGTGACCACTCCCGGCCAGCTGGAACTGCGCGGCGTGGAGTTCAGCTATCCGGGGGCCGAGCAGCCGGTGCTGTGCGACGTCGACCTGATCGCGCGGCCAGGTGAGACCACCGCGGTGATCGGCGGCACCGGGGCCGGCAAGACGACGCTGATCAGCCTGGTTCCGCGGCTGATGGACGCCACCGGCGGCCAGGTACTGGTCGGCGGTGTGGACGTCCGCGAGCTCGCGCCGGAGGCGCTGTCGGCGGCGATCGGGCTGGTGCCGCAGAAGCCGTACCTGTTTTCCGGCACTGTCGCGACCAACCTGCGCTACGGCAACCAGCAGGCTACCGACGAGGACCTGTGGCGCGCGCTGGAGATCGCCCAGGCCCGCGATTTCGTCGAGAAGATGCCCGGCGGCCTGGACAGCAAGATCGCCCAGGGCGGCACGAACGTGTCGGGCGGTCAGCGGCAGCGGCTGGCCATCGCCAGGGCGCTGGTGCATAAGCCGCAGATTTACCTGTTTGACGACTCGTTCTCCGCGCTCGACTACGCCACCGACGCGCGGCTGCGCGCCGCGCTCGCCAGCGAGATGGCCGGAGCGACGGTGGTCATCGTCGCGCAGCGGGTGGCGACCATCCGGCAGGCGGACCGGATCGTGGTGCTCGACGCTGGCCGGGTGGTCGCGGCCGGCCCGCACGCCGAGCTGATGGAGTCCAGTGCGACGTACCGGGAGATCGTGCTTTCCCAGCTGACAGAGCAGGAGGCGGCGGCGTGAGCGGGGCCAGTGAGGTGGGGGAGCGCGCCACCCCGAAGCGCGGACCCGGCCCGGCGGCCGGAATCGGGCCGGGCGCTGGCCGGGGACCAGGCATGTTCATGGCCGGCCAGTCCACCGAGAAGGCGCTGAACTTCCGCGGCTCCAGCCGCCGGCTGCTGGCGATGATGGCGCCGCACCGCGGCGTGGTTTACCTGATCCTCGGACTCGGCGCGGCCAGCGTGGCGATGACGGTACTCGGCCCGCGGCTGATCGGTGACGCCATCAACGTCATCGCGTACGGAGTGTTCACGCACCGGCCGGACGGCGTGGACTTCGGGCACGTGGGGCAGATCCTGGCGGCGCTGGTGGTGCTGTTCATCGGGTCCGCCATCTGCGCGGCACTGCAGGGCAGGCTGACTGCCAGGATCGTGCAGCGGGCAGTGCAGTCGATGCGCGGTGACGTGCAGGCCAAGCTGTCCAGGCTGCCGCTGAGCTATTTCGACCGGCAGCCGCGCGGCGAGATCCTCAGCCGGGTGACCAACGACATCGACAACCTGGCCCAGTCCATGCAGCAGACGCTGAGCCAGCTGCTGACCTCGCTGCTCACGATCGTCGGCGTGCTGATCATGATGTTCATCACGTCCTGGCAGCTTGCGCTGATCGCGCTGGTGACGATTCCCGGCTCGGCCTATGCCGTCACCCGGATCGCCAAGCGGGCGCAGCCGCAGTTCATCAGGCAGTGGTCGGTCACCGGGAAGCTGAACGGTCACATCGAGGAGATGTACACCGGGCACGCGCTGGTGAGCGCGTTCGGTCAGCGGGAGAAGGCCATGCAGACCTTTACCGACCACAACGAGGCGCTGTACCAGGCCAGCTACCGGGCGCAGTTCATCTCCGGCACGATCCAGCCGCTGATGATGTTCGTGGGCAACCTCAACTACGTGCTGGTCGCGGTGGTCGGCGGCCTGCGGGTGGCGGCCGGGGCGCTGTCGCTCGGCAGCGTGGTGGCCTTCATCCAGTACTCGCGGCAGTTCAGCCAGCCGCTGACCACGGTCGCCAGCATGGCGAACCTGCTGCAGTCCGGAGTCGCGTCAGCAGAGCGGGTGTTCGCGCTGCTGGATGCCGAGGAGCAGGCGCCGGACCTGGCCGCGCCGGCCAGGCCCGCGGGCGTGCAGGGCAAGGTCGAGTTCGCGGATGTGTCCTTCCGCTACCAGCCGGATCAGCCGCTCATCGAGGATCTGTCGCTGGCCGTCGAGCCTGGCCAGACCGTCGCCATCGTCGGCCCGACGGGAGCCGGCAAGACCACGCTGGTGAACCTGCTGATGCGGTTCTATGAAGTGGACTCCGGCAAGATCCTGCTGGACGGGGTCGACATCGCCGACATGACGCGCGGCCGAACTGCGCGGGCTGACCGGCATGGTGCTCCAGGATGCGTGGCTGTTCGGCGGCACTATCGCGGAGAACATCGCCTACGGCTCGGCGGGCGCCACCCGCGAGCAGGTGATCGAGGCGGCGAAAGCCACCTACGTCGACCGGTTCGTACGCCATCTGCCGGCCGGCTACGACACCGTGCTGGAAGACGAGGCGACGAACGTGAGCATGGGGGAGCGGCAGCTACATCACGATTGCCCGCGCGTTCCTGGCCAGGCCGGCGGTGCTCATCCTGGACGAGGCGACAAGCTCGGTGGACACCAGGACCGAGGTGCTGATCCAGCACGCAATGGCGTCCCTGCGGGAGGGCCGGACCAGTTTCGTCATCGCGCACCGGCTGTCCACCATCCGCGACGCGGACGTGATCTTGGTGATGGAGAATGGCCGCATCGTGGAGCAGGGCACGCATGCCGAGCTGCTCGCGGCTGGCGGCGCCTACGCGCGGCTCTACCAGGCCCAGTTCGCCCAGGCACTGGTGGAGGTCGCCTGACTCGCCGATGCTAACTTACATCGTTGTATTTCGGCTCGAGGCCGACACCGATCTCGGGCGGCAGCGTCAGGCCGGGCGCTCCGGCAGCCGGGCCAGGATCGCTGCGAGCTGCTGGTCGACCTGATCGAAGCGCCTATCGTGAGTGTCGAACCTGGCGTCAACGGCGTCGAACCGGCGGTCGTGCTCGTCGAACCTGGCGTCAACGGCGTCGAACCTGGCGTCAACGGCGTCGAACCTGGCGTCAACGGCGTCGAACCGGCGGTCATGGTCGTCGAACCGGCGGTCGTGGTCGTCGAACCGGCGGTCGTGGTCGTCGAACCGGCGGTCGTGGTCGTCGAACCGGCGGTCGTGGTCGTCGAACCGGCGGTCGTGGGCATCGAGCCTGCCGCCATGACCTGACAGAGTTGCGATGACCTGGTCGAGTTTCGAGTCATGGGCCTTCGCCATGGCCTGAAGGTCCAGGATCGAATAGCCGATCTCCCGGATGTCCTCTTTCAGGCTGTCGGTCCTGGTGTGCGCATCTGCCATGTTGTCACCGTAATCCTGCGTGCTGACAGTTCGGCCCGATGGCTATTCTGCTGCCTGGCCGGTTTTCAGGCAGGGGAATCGTTGTCGGAAGGGCCGGCGTCTCCACGGCCGCCGTACCGTCACGCCTACCGGCGCCGGTCCATCGTGATCACGCCCGCGAAGAGCAGGTAGAGGCCGCCGTTGAAGGCAACGAAAAATAGCGTCAGCTGCGCTGTCGACAACGGGTCCGAGGAGGCGAAGCGCAGCGCTAGTCCGGCGGCCATGAGCAGGGCTCCGGCATAGAGCATGATGATCGCGGTCCGCCGGGTTGGCGGCGCCGGGCACATCCAGTCGGGGCCGTGCACTGCGCGGGGCGCGCCGCACTTGGTACAGCGATCGAGGTTCGTCACGCCGCCGTGACGAGCGTCGAATTGCGGGGTGACAGCCATTGGTGTCGACATAGCGCACCTTCCGAACGGAACTGACCGGGATCTGGCAGACCACGGTCGTGCTCTGGTTGCGCGGCTCGCATCTGACGATACGCCTCATTGCCGGATCTCACCTCAGCCGCACGGTGCGCGATCACCGGAGCGTCAGCGCTCTCATTGAGACCATCTAGCCGCGTTCCGGCTGCCGGTCTGTCACGCCGGAACTGACGGCCCCGGCCAAGCAGCGCCGATAATGTACATTATGTTAAGTAGCGGGAAGCCCGCTCGCTCTGGCCGCCCGCTACTCGTACGCTCCGAGACGTGCCCGATGCGATCTTCGATGACCCGCGGCTCGCTGCTGTCTACGACCTGCTCGATCCGGACCGCAGTGACCTGGACGCCTACGCGGCCATGGTGACAGAGTTCGGCGCGGTTAGCGTCCTGGACGTAGGCTGCGGCACCGGCACGTTTGCCTGCATGCTGGCCGCCCGCGGCGTCGAGGTCACCGGCGTGGACCCGGCAGCCGCGTCGCTCGATGTGGCACGGGCGAAACCGGGTGCCGATGCGGTGCGCTGGATCCATGGCGACGTAACGAGCCTGCCTGCCCTGCAGGTGGACCTGGCCACGATGACCGGCAACGTGGCGCAGGTGTTCCTCGGCGACGAAGACTGGACCGCGACGCTGGCCGGCGTGCGGGCGGCGCTGCGTCCCGGCGGACGGCTTGTGTTCGAGACCCGCGACCCAGCCCGGCAGGCCTGGCTGGGCTGGACCCCGGAGTGCAGCCTCACGCGCGCCGAGATCCCTCGAGTCGGCTCGGTCCAGTCCTGGCACGAGCTGCGCGAAGTCAGCGGGCAGCTGGTCTCGTTCCACTCCTTCGTCGGCTTCGAGGCCGACGGCGCGGTGCTGGAGTCGCAATCGACGCTGCGCTTCCGCGATCGCGGTGAGATCGCCGACTCTCTCGCTGCGGCGGGATACCGGCTCGACGAGGTGCGCGATGCGCCCGACCGGCCGGGCCTGGAGTTCGTGTTCATCGCCCGCCGTGCCGACTGAGGCTGGCCGCTGGCTACCAGCGGGAGTGGACTTCTGACCGAGGTTCCGTCCGTTCCTCCCACCGATCGGCGGCAGCCAGACGCCGGGTTCGCCGGCCACTGGTCAAGTCGTAGATGTCTAAGGCATGCTTGCGCAATGAAGAAATCTGCCACCGCACTGGCTGCCGCGCTGACGCTGGCGGGCCTCGTTATGCCGTTCGCTGCGGCGCCGGCCCCGGCGCAGGCGGCGCGCGCTCTGCCGGGCATCTTCCCGTCCGAGTGGTGCACGCACCAGGCACCGCCGTGCGTGGTTGCCGCATCGCGCAACGGGCACCGCCATCACCGAGACTGACCCGACCTATGTGGTGTCCGCTTCCGGGTCGCTGCAGGGCGGAGAGTTCCTCACCCAGTGGAGCATCGCCGACGCACTGATCCACGGCACCTATGCGACCCTGGCGCCCGGCGACGCGGGCGTGCCATTCAGCATCACCGTTAACGTCGGCACGCACCCGCCGCGGGTCACCGACGAGTACGCGGACGGCGCCAGCGTCACCACTGCCCATGGTGGCTGGCAACTGGGACGTCACCGTCTCCGGCACCGCCGTCGAGCAAGGCGTCAACGCCGACTGCAACGCGGTCACCTGGTCCTGCCCGTTCAACGAGACCAGCACCATCGTCGCATTCCAGGGTGAGATCGGCGACTGGCAGCAGTGGCCCAATCCGGCGCAGTGGAACGACTTCAACGGCCTGCACCAGTGGACGAACGTCGAGCTGACCGAGATACCGCCGCAGATCTCCGGGAACCCGCTCACCATCACCGAGCAGCTTGGCAACTCCCACGAGCTGAACGGCCAGGTGTTCAGCGGATTCTGGTACGGCGTGCTGCCCAACGCGGTCCTCGTGGACATGGGCATCAACGATCCCGCCACGCTCACCCCCGCTGGCATCTCGGCCAGTGTCGGGACGGGGACAGTGACGGTGACGCCAGGACCGGCCTCGACCGAGATCGCGATCACCGGGATCACTTTTTCGCCGCGGAAGGTGCACATCAGGCGCGGCATGATCACGCCGACCGCCCCGACCCGCGTGAAGACCCGCCGGGCGTCGGCGAGGGTGGCCTACCTGACCTTCTTCCGGGCGCGACCCCGCGGTTCTTATGTCCGTTCCTACGAGGCACGCTGCCGGGCCGCTCACCACACCACCCGCTACGGCACCAGCCGCCGCTCGCCGGTGAAGGTGACTTCGCTCGCCCCGGGCATCAGCTACATCTGCCAGCTTCGGGCGAAGGCAGCGGTCGGCTACGGACGCTGGTCCAGCGGCCGCAAGCTGGCCGGATGAACGTTGCGCAGGCACGGCTCAGTCGGCGTGGCAGCGGCTAGACCGTGCGTGCCCGATGACCAGGCCGGAAGTCGCGCAGCCGGGTGCTCCCCCGCTGGGCGGCCTTCCGGTGTACTGGCTGCGCGATAACTGCGACTGCGCGGCATGCCGTGAGCCGGCCAGCGGCCAGAAGCTCTTCCAGATCACTGATCTGCCTGACGACCTGGCCATTGGCGCCGAGCGCACCGTCGAGGCGGACGGAGGGCTGGCGTGCGAGGTGCACTGGCTGCCGGACGGCCACCGCTCGGTGTACCGCTGGGACTGGCTCAGGGCAGAAGGCGACGCGTTCGCTGACGGTGACGGGCGCACGGAGGACGCCAAGCAGCTCTGGACGGCCGCGTTCTTCGCCGGCGGCAGGCTTCCTGAAGCCGCCTGGGCTGATTATTGCGAAAACCCCGTGCAGCGGCTGCGTGTCCTGGACGCCGTCGCCAGTCTCGGCTTCGCGCTACTGCGGGGGGTACCGGAGCGCGAAGGGCAGGTGCTAGCCGTCGCTGAGACCTTCGGGTTCGTCCGGGAGACGAATTACGGCCGCCTGTTCGACGTGCGGGTCGAGGACTCCCCTACCAACCTGGCGTTCACCAGCTCGGCGATCGCGCCGCATACGGACAATCCGTACCGCGATCCCGTTCCCACCGTGCAGCTCCTGCATTGCCTGGCCAACAGCGCGCGTGGCGGTGACTCGGGCCTGGTCGACGGCTTCGCGGCGGCCGCGCGGCTGCGGGCCGAGGATCCGGACGCGTTCGCCGTCCTCACCCGCACGCCGGTGCCGTTCCGGTTCGCCGACGCCAGCACCGAGTTGCGCGCTTGCCAGCCCCTGATCGGCCTCGATCCCCGCGGCCGGATCCGGGAGATCCGCTTCAACAACAGGTCAACAAGTACCCTGCGGCTGCCGCCCGCTGAGACCGGAGCCTTTTACCTCGCCTATCGCGCGTTCGGCGCGCTGCTGCTCCGGCCGGAGTTCCTGCTGACATTCCGGCTCGGTCCTGGCGACTGCCTGGTGTTTGACAACGTCCGGCTGCTGCACGCGCGGACTGCCTTCGAGGCGGAAGGCCACCGGCACCTGCAGGGCTGTTACGCGGACCTCGACGGGCTGGCGAGCACCTGCGCCATGCTCCGGCGTGACCTCCGCGCCGCATCCTGGCCACCAGCTACAACGCGGCCTGCAAGGCGGCGGTGAACACGGGCCGGCTGACAGCCCAAACCTGCCCTTAAGTACCTGCGCCGTCAGGTCACCGGTACCAGCTGGTTTAGGCAGAGTGCTTCAATGAAAGAAGCACAGCACGACGGCCATCGGCGGGAACACGCACCGAGGCACAGCGGTCGGGGGGCGCAGTCGTGGACGTACCGGCTGATACTGGATCTGCTGATCCGGGCGCAGAGCTGAGGCAGGCGGCCCGCACTGTCCGGCAGCGGTACAAGGAAGGGTCGCCCGCGTACGGATTCTGGCGAGTGACCGCGGGGATCTGGGACCGCTGGGCCATGCGCGTGGAAACGGGTACCGAGCTATCCCCCGTCGCGCACGCGGAGTTCCAGGCGGCGCTTTACAGCGCACGCAAGTACCTGGAGATGCGGCATGGCGGCTCGGAGCGGCTGACGATAACCGGAGCCTTGTCGTGCGCCGGATGCGGGCAGGTTTTCGCCGCGCACGAGGACGGCAGCGTGCCCGCGACGGAACTGTCCGCGCGGCTGCTCGGGCACGCCTGCAATGGCGGGTCGCAGGCAGCGGGCCCGGCTGCGGCGATCGTGCCGAGTCGCCGCTCCGGCGAGTCGCAGGATCCGGCCCCTCAGTCCGGCTGACAGTGCCGTGGCGGGCGCTATCTCCGCCGCGCGGTCTCGCTGACCAGGAAGGCCTGAATGTGACCGGCGCTGTCCTTGTAGAAACCGCCCGCCGAGCAGTTGCCGGCCGACGCGCACGCGATGCTGTACACGTACTCGTCGTTGCCCTTGTTGAGGGCCGCTGATCCGGGTATCTCGAGCGCGTTGTGCCAGACCCCGCTGAGCTCCGTGGCGACGAAGGCCTGCTGGTGGTTGGACGCATCGAAGTAGAATCCGCCGGTGCTGCAGTTGCCCGCCGAGGCGCAGGAAACCGAGGTGGCGTCGGCGAAGTCCCTCCGGTTGAGCTTCGACAGGCCGGGAACCTTCACGGCCGTACCCCACCGGCCGTTGTGCTGACTGACCACGAATGCCTGCTGGCCGATTGTGTCCTGGACGTAGCCGACGGCAGCGCAGCCGGCGCCCCTGGCGCAGGACACCGATTCAACGGCAGCGCGATTGCCCGTGTTCAGCTTGGCTGAGCCGGGCACCTCCGTGGCCCGTCCCCAGACGCCCTTCTTCTCCTGCATGATCATGGCTTCCTGGTGGTGCGAGGCTGTGGTGAAGAAGCCGCCGGCGCTGCAGTTGCCCGGCGACGAGCAGGACAGGGAGTCGAGCCTCGCCTTGCCGCCGGTATTGACGGCGCCGGAGCCGGGAACCTCCCGCGCCGCGCCCCAGTGACCGCGGGTCTCGGTGACGACAAACGGCTCGGTGCGTGCCAGCGGATCGGTGTAATAGCCGCCCGCGGCGCAGTTGCCCGCAGACGTGCAGGACACCGCCGTGATAGCGGCGGCGCCGCCGGTATTGAGTACCGCGGTCCCCCGCACCTCGACCGCCTTGCTCCAGCGGCCGCTGGTCTCGGAGATGACGAACGCCTCGAAATGACCGGCAACATCCTTGTAGCTTCCGCCGCCAGTGCAGTCTCCTCGCGCCGCGCACGACAACGCCGACGGGTTGGCCTGCCCGCCGGAATTCAGGGCTGCCAGGCCAGGAGCGGTGACGGCGTGGCCCCAGTGGCCCCTGCTCTCCCCCGCCACGAACGTCTGGACCCGGGCCGAGCCATCGATGTAGCTGCCGGTCGCACTGCAGTAGCTGGCCGCTGCGCACGAGATGACCTCGACATATGCCTGGCCGCCGAGGTCAAGCGCGCCGGTGCCGGGCAGTTCCCGCGCGGTTGCCCACTTACTGTGGCTCTCCGCCGCGACAAATGCCTGATTATGGCCGGATGCGTCGTTGTACAGACCGCCGGCCGCGCAGTCGCCCGCTGCCGGGCAGGAGATCGATTGGACCTGAGCCTGGCCCGTGACGTTGAGGGCCGCCGTGCCGGGCACCTCCAGCGCCTTGCCCCACGAGACGGTCAGCCTGGCAGCACTCAGCGCCGCGGGCGCGGCGCTGGCAGTCCCGGTCGGCAGCACCATGGTCATGGCTGCCGCTGCCAGCGTCAGCATCGTCGCGAAACACCTGCGCATGCAGCTCACCTCAATCGGATCAGCCAGACCTGATACCAGCCAGACGTAATACGCCCATGCAGACGTTGTGCGGCCGATCATCGCATAGCCGTCCCGAAGTTGCCGGCCGAAATGCCAGCAGCCAGCAGAGGGCAGGCGTCGCAGCGAGCTCTTCGCGATACTGGGCTATGGTCGGGTCGAGACTAACCGGGGGCATACGTTCATGGACGCTGCAGAACCGGGGCTAAGCCAGAGCCCGCCAGCTCGCGAGCCTGCCGCGGGTGGCAAGCGGCCGCCGGGCATGGCCTGGATTCCCGGCGGGGAGTTCCGGATGGGCTCGGCCGATTTCTACCCGGAGGAACGGCCGGTGCGCGAGGTCGCGGTCGACGGTTTCTGGATGGACGCGCGGCCGGTCACCGTCGCTGAATTCGGCCGTTTCGTCAGCCGGACTGGCTATCAGACCGTCGCCGAGCGGCCGCTGAACCCGGCTGACTACCCGGACGCCGATCCTGACCTGCTGGTGCCGGGTTCGCTGGTGTTCCGGCGCACCAGCGGGCCGGTGGACACCCGCGACTTCCGGCAGTGGTGGGCCTACGTTCCGGGCGCGAGCTGGCGCCAGCCCGAGGGCCCCGGCAGTCATCTGCGCGGCCGGGACAGCCACCCCGTCACGCAGGTCGCATACGAGGATGCGCAGGCTTATGCATCCTGGGCGGGCAAGGCGCTGCCGACGGAGGCAGAGTGGGAGTTCGCCGCCCGCGGCGGCCTGGATGGCGCCGTGTACACATGGGGTGACGAGTTCGCGCCGGACGGGCGCCAGCAGGCCAATACCTGGCAGGGCGAGTTCCCGTGGCAGAACCTGCTGCTGGACGGGTTCGAGGGGACCTCGCCGGCGGGCTCGTTCCCGGCTAACGGCTATGGCCTGTACGACATGGCGGGCAACGTCTGGGAGTGGACCTCCGACTACTTCCGCCCGCGGCACGCCAGCGGCGGCCCGGTCGATGCCGTGGCGCCCTGCTGCATGCCGCGCAACCCGGCCGTGACCGAGCCCGGCCGGGACCTGGCGTCAGCGATCCCGCGCCGGGTCCTCAAGGGCGGCTCGCACCTGTGCGCGCCAAACTACTGCCTCCGCTACCGGCCGGCTGCCCGCCAGGGCCAGGCTGTCGACTCGGCGGCCGGCCACCTGGGATTCCGCTGCATCGTGCGGCCGGCGGGCGCCGCGGGCTGACCCCGCAACTGGCGCCCGCTCGCTGCTAGTAGCCTGCTCCCTGGCCGGCATACCGGGTCGCCGAGGGAACGATGCGCACTCCCAGCGGCACCAGCGTCACCGGGATGATCTTGAAGTTCGCCAGGCCGAGCGGGATTCCGATGATCGTGATGCACAGCGCGACGCCGGCGATCAGGTGCCCGAGCGCCAGCCACCATCCGAACAGGATGATCCACAGCACGTTGCCGATCATCGAGGCTGCCCCGGCGTCCGGCCTGCGCTCGATGCTCTGGCCGAATGGCCACAGGACGTAACCGGCGATCCGGAACGAGGCTATCCCGAACGGGATCGTGATGATGAGAACGAAGCAGATGATGCCCGCGAGCACGTAGGCGATGGCCATCCAGATGCCTTCGAGGACAAGCCAGATGACATTGAGAATCGTGTTGAGCACGTAGCCCTCCTGGGCGGCGGCTAGCTCGTCGCGTTCCGGTGCCGGGCCTGGTCGACGGCGAGCCTGAGCCGATCCTGGTCGGGTACCGACAAGTCGGTGCGGATCAGTTCCATCGGCTGGCCCTGGAAAGCGCTGACGACGGCGTCGATCTGGGCATCCGAGCTGAGCAGCACCATCGCCGAGGTGCCCGGCCGCATGTCGCTGCGGACCGACTCCATCATGGTGCTGTCGATAACCGGGTGCTGCAGCCGGCGCACCATCGACGCCATCTTGCCGCCTTGCTCGGTCACGTGCTCGTGCGTAGTCGGTTCGGTGGCGTACTCCGGCCAGCGGAGCACGGCCACGTCCATGACGTTGATGAGGTCCTGCGAATCGAGCTGCTGGAGCCTCAGGACGGCGGTGTCGGCTCCCTCGGTGCCCGCGAACCGCCATGCAGTAGTAGGCATTACCGCTCCTCCCCTGGCTTGTGCCAGGTTTCGAATGACTGCACGGACGCCAGCCGCGACCGGCCAGGCTCGCGCCGGCTCCTCCCCCATGGTCCCCGCGGCCAGGCAGCAGGTCCTCACCCAAGGTGGGTGATCACCAGATCGCGGACGTAGTACCGCAGAGCCGATATGTCAGCCGAGTCGCGACAGACCTCTCTGCAGGTCATCGCCGTTCATCACCGGGACGATCTCCACGTCGGCGTCCAGCGCGCTGAAGAACGGCTCAGCGAACGGCGGGATATCGGACGCATCCGGCAGGTCGAACACCATGTACGCGGTTCGCTTGGCGTCGAATGTGGTGAAGTACATGGCTTCGGGCTTCCACCTTTCGGCCGCGCCCTGCATGGCGTGTGCGAGGCTGCCGTCGGCTATCGCGCGGTTTCCCGACGCGGCCGGAATGCTGATTCGCGCCATCATTCGCATAAATCCCCCTGGTGGATCGTCGATGACGCGAGCACCGGAACGACTCCGCGCCATGGTCACAGCACGGTAAGCCGGCCGGGCGTCAGATGGCCCCGCCCGTAGCGGGTGACGTTCACGACGCCGCCAGTCGGGTCCGTCAGGCCAGTACCGGCGGCAGGCCGAATCGGGGCAGCGTGCTGGTGTCGAAGCGGGTCATGGCAGTGATATGGCCGCCGGACAGGGTAACGACCATCAGCCCGACAGTCACGAAAGTCCCGGCGTCAGGGTCGCGCACGTAGAAGCCGAACGCGGGCTGGCCATTGGCCCGGGTCGCTATCAGCCGGGCGGTCCAGCCCGGCCGGAACGCGGTTGCCCGGAGGAACTGCGCCGCTAGCTCGCGCCCCTGGTATTCCAGCGGCAATGGCGGCATCGTGAGCCGGGCGTCCTCGGTGAGCAGCGCGATGATGCCATCCACGTCGGCGGCCTCGAACGCCGTGGTGAACCGTTGGACTAGCTGCTGCTCGTCAGCCGAGTCGGGTGGCGGCGCAGGCTCCCGCGCTGCTGCCGATGCCTGCCGGCGCTCTAGTGTCGCGCGGGCGCGCTTGAGGGCGCTGGTCACCGCCTCCTCGCTGGAGTCGAGGATCCGGGCGGTTTCGCTGGCATGGAATCCGAGCACATCGCGAAGGATCAGGGCGGCACGCTGGCGTGGCGGCAGCAGCTGCAGCGCACTGATGAATGCCAGCGAGATCGACTCCAGTGCCTCGTATCGGGCCTCGGGCCCCGGTGCGTCATCGGCGAGGCCTTCGAGCATGCTGTCCGGGTAGGGCTCGAGCCACAGGACATCGCCCAGCCTGGTTGGCTGCGGCGGCTGGAGCCCGGCCGGTGGCGGTCCGGCTGGCGGCCGCCGGCGGGCCGACCGCAGCGCGTCCAGGCAGCGGCTGGTGGCGACCCGGTACAGCCAGGTCCGCAGCGAAGCACGTCCCTCGTATCCAGCCAGGCTCTGCCACGCCGATAGCAACGTGTCCTGCAGCGCGTCCTCGGCATCCTGGGCCGAGCCGAGGAACCGGTAGCAATGCACCTGCAGTTCACGCCGGTACGGTCGATGCCACCGGCCACCGACCTGACCGGCGCCGACGACTACATGACCGGGCTGGAGCAGTTCGCGGGGGCCGTGGTGCCGGGCAGCCTGCGCGTGATCGCGAGCCAGGGCGACGAGCGCAACGCACTGCTCATGCTGACCGTCGAGGTGGATTTCGGTGCCGGTAAGGCGACGCTGCCCGGCGCCCGGCTCTACCTGCTGGACGAGGACCAGAAGATCAAGAAGGAGCACGTCATCTTCTACGCAGCCCAGGGCTGAGCGGCCAGGGTAGCCAGCGGCTGACTCCTGTTCGCCGGCGAGCAGGAGTCAGCCCTGTCCTGCGCGGTTATGACGCGACGAAGATGAGGTAGCCGCCAAGGGCGATCAGCGCGATGCCGGCTACCTGTTCCGCATGCTCGCGCAGGCGCTCGCTGATGACCGAGCCGAGGGCCAGCCCGAGCTGGCTCGCCAGGAACGCCAGCACGGCGATCGCCGCGATAACCGGCACGACCGGCAGCCGGACCAGGCCGAGGCTGAACCCGATGGCGAACTCGTCCATGCTGATGCTGAGGCCGAGGGTGATCATGGCCAGGCCGCTGACACCGGCGATCCGGTCAGCCGCGCCTTCATCGTCGTCGCGGTGAATCAGCATCCAGACGCCGACTGCGATCACCGCGGCAGCCGCCAGGTAATCAGCTACCGGCCCGATGGCCCGCGCCAGGCCGCGTCCGGCCGCGAGACCGATGAGCGGCATGCCGGCTTCGAACGCCACGAATATCGCCGAGATGCGCAGTCGCGTCCGCCAGCCGGTCGGCGCGGCGGCTCCGATGGCGGCGGCGACCGCGAAGGAATCCAGGCCGAGCGGAAGCACGAAGGCCAGCAGCTTCAGCACGCCTCGCGAATCTACCGGTCAGTGCTCGCGATCGGGGCGCCGCGGTGCGGAACTGGCGGGCGCCTCCCGGCGTCCAATGAGTGCCCGCAGCCCAACTGGAGGAATCAATGAGTCCGAGATCTGCCGGGAACTCACGCCGCTGTCGTGCGAGCACCGCCGCCATGTCACGGCTGACAGCAGCCGTCGCCGTCCTGCTGGTGGCCGGCTGCGGCACGGCCGCGACCGCCAGCAACGGTGCAGGGCCAGGCGGCAGCGCCGCGACGCCGGCAGGCTCGGCCCGTCCTGGCGCGGTGATCATTGTCCGCGACAACGCGAATCGCACGACAGTGCACGTGCGCAGCGGTGACCGGATCGAGCTGATCCTGGCCAGCACCTACTGGACCGTGCACCGCAGTTCGGCGCCTGCCGTACTGCGGCAGGATGGCCCTACTCGGCTGCTGCCCCGGCCGAAGACCTGCTCTAGGCTTCCCGGCCTCGGCTGCGTCCCGGTGAAGACGACTTATACCGCGCTCGCGGCGGGCACTGCCGTGATCACGGCGAGTCGTACCTCGTGCGGTGAGGCGCTGCGGTGCGTCGGGAACCGTGGGCACTTCACGGTGACGGTGGTGGTCAGGTAGCCGTGGCCTGGCCCGCTGGGTACCCGGCGCGGCCGCCGACATCCTCGATTACCTGCTCGACGGTGCGCTTCGCCATCGCGGCAAAGGCCGGATTGGTCTGAAGGTAGTACGGGATGATCGCGGCGGCCTGATGCAGCGCGAAGCCGCGGGCGCGGTTCCAGGTGCTGTCGTCGACGGCAAGCGCAGCGCGGAACGTGTCCCGCCCGGCGGCACCGAAGACGCTCCAGGCGGCGATCACGTCAGCGGCGGGATCTCCGACGCCAGCGGAGCCGAAGTCGATGACCGCGCTCAGCCGGCCACCGTGCACCAGCAGGTTCGGCCTCAGCAGGTCGGCGTGAATCCAGACCGGCGGGCCGGCCAGGCCGGCGCCCGGAGCGCGAGCTCCCAGGCGGCGCTGGCTGCCCGCTGGTCGATGACGTTCCTGGCCGAGTGGATCGCTTCGCGCGTGACGGCGTCGAGCTCACGCAGCGGCCTGCGCCCGGCGGGCGGCGCCCCGGCAACCTTTGTCTCGCGCAGCTCGGCAACGAACCTGGCGAGATCGGTGGCCGCCTGGCATTCGTCGCCGATCAGCTCGTCGGCGTAGGCGTGGCCGTCGATCCAGCGATAGATGGCCCAGGGAAACGGGTACCAGCTCTCCGGAGTACCTTGCGCCACCGGCTCGGGTACCTGGAGCGAGAGCCGTGGTGCGAGCACCGGCAGCCACCGCCACTCGGCGGCCAGGTCGCTGGCGTAGCGGCGGACGCGCGGCAGCCGGGCGCACATGTCCTCGCCAAGGCGGTAGATGGCGTTGACGGTGCCCGTGGACTGAACTGCCCGAACGGGCAGGTCGCTGAGCCCGGGGAACTGCGCGGCCACCAGCCGCTCGACGAGCCGGGTGTCGATGGCGACCTCATCGTCATGCATCTTCATCGCGCTCGCCCGCTCATATCCCGTGCAGGATAGGACGCTTGCCGGGCTGATCGAGACCTATTTTCCGGCCGGGCTGGTTAGCCGCTTCCTTCCGCCGCGCCGGTAGCCTGCGAGCGTGGCATCAGGTTCGGCAGTTTCCGGGCAGGCGACGGCGCAGGCCGCTGGCGCCGCCCTGGATGCTGGCGGCCGTTGCCGGAACTGGGTCAGCCGGCATCCGGCGCTGGTCAGCGGGCTGGCGACGGCTGCGGGCGCGGTGGCGTGGATCGTGCTGTTCCCGACTGTCGGCACGGACTTGTCCGCGGCGCTGGCCCGGGCTGGCTGGGCGCGCGCGTATCCGGCGGCGGCGTACCTGTTCAGCTGGTACGGCGGCTTCCACCCGGCGGGCTACTCGCTGCTGGCGCCGTACCTGCTTGCCGCGTTCGGCACCCGGCTGGCGATGGCGGCGGCCGCCGTCAGCGCGGCGATGCTGCTGACGTTGCTCATGGTCCGCCATCAGGTGCCACGGCCGGTAGCGGCGGGGCTGTGGGTGGCGGCCGCGCTGTGGACCGAGTTGTCGGCCGGGCGGGCCGCGTTCACGCTGGGCGTTGCGGCGGCGGCTGGCTGCCTGGTGGCGGTTGACACCGCCCGCTACCGTAAGCTCGGCTGGCTGGCTCTGGCCGCCGCGCTTGCGCTGCTGGCCTGCCTGCTGAGTCCGGTCGCTGCGCTGTTCCTCGGGGTGGTGGCCGCCGCGATGGCACTGGCCAGGCGCTGGACCGAGTGCGTCGTGGTCGCCGTTCCCGCCGCCTTGCCGTTGCTGGTGATGGCGCGCTTCAGCGACGGCGGGTCGCAGCCGATCGGATTGCAGACCTGGCTGCCGCCGCTGATCGCCGCCGGGGCGGTGCTGGTGCTGGTGCCGCGCCGGTGGCGGCTGGTCCGGGCCGGTGCGGTCGTCTACGGTCTCGGCATCCTGCTTACCTGGCGTGACCCGGCCATGATCGGGTCGAATGTCGGCCGGCTCGGCGAGCTGCTGGCCGGGCCGCTGCTGGTCGGCCTCGGCTCGGCGCGGCCGCGCTGGCTGCTGGCGGCCGGGCTGACGGCTGCCGCTGTCTGGCAGGTGGCCCAGCCGGCCGCCGATATCCGCCAGGGCAACGCGCCGCCGTATGCGCCGCAGACCGCGGCCCTGGTCCGCGAGCTGGCAAGACTGCACGCCGACACGGCCCGGCTCGAAGCGGTGCCACAGTACGGGCACTGGGAGTCGCTCCAGCTCGCGTCCGCTGTCCCGCTGGCGCGCGGCTGGGAACGGCAGCTGGACGTGGTGCGCAATCCGCTGTTCTACTCCGGCACGCTGACGCCCGCGGCTTATGACCAGTGGCTGCGGTACAACGCGGTCCGCTACGTCGCGATCTCCGCGGGCACGCCGGACTTTGCCGGCGTCGCCGAGGGCGAGCTGATCCGGGCGGGCGAGCCGTGGCTCGTGCCGGTCTGGCACGACGCGTACTGGCAGCTGTACCAGGTGGCGGGCGCCGTTCCGCTGGCCAGTCCCCCGGCTACAGTCACCGGCACGACGCCCGCGCAGATCACGCTGCGCATGAGCAGGCCAGGCACCACCATCGTGCGGGTGCACTGGTCGCCGCTGCTGCGTTCGCCCGGCGCGACGGTGGCGCAGCACGGCCCATGGACCAGCCTCACCGCCCCTCGCCCCGGTACCTACACGCTGTCAGCGTCTTACTGACGCCGTGATGACCCGGTGGCTACGCGCGCCGCCAGGACGGCGTGATCGCGCAGGCCGGTGGCTCGCTGCCGCTCGGAGACCGGCAGAGTCCTGGGCGCTCGGGACTTCGGACTCTGTGCCGGACGATCCCGGTCGTGGCATAACTGGAGCGCCAGGGCCGAGCGCCAGCCGGCGGGAGGACGAACGCGGTGAAGCTGTGGCCGTTCTATTCGGCGGACGATCTGCGCGGGATGTATCCGGCAGGCCGCGCAGACGGTCGCGCTCGGCGCCTGGCCCGGATCTGGGCCGTCGTCTTCGCGCTGGGCCTGTTCCCCCGGCGCTGGGTCACCCTCGAAGTGCCTGGCCGCAAGACCGGCAGGCTGACCCGCTTCCCGCTCGGGATGGCCGAGGCAGGCGGGTGCTGGTACCTGGTGCCGATGCTGGGTGAGCAGAGCAACTGGGTCCAGAACGCTCGCGCGGCAGGCGGCCTGGTGACGATCCGGCGCGGCCGGCCGGTCACTTGCCGGCTGGCCGAGCTGCCGGTTGGCGAACGTGCCCCGATCCTGAAGCGATACCTAACCCAGGTACCAGGTGCCCGTCCGCACATCCCGGTCAGCAAGGACGCATCCATCCCCGAATTCGAGGCGATAGCGTCTCGTTATCCAGTATTCCGGGTCGAGCGCTGTCAGGCCGAGCATGCTGCCCGGCCTGCTCGCGCCGCAGCGCTTCGGCGCCCAGAGCCTGCCGAGGAAGACGTCGTCTGAACGGTCGGGCAGCTCGGTCAGGGCAGTCGGCCGAATGCGATCCGCCACGACGTCAGGCCGCTGCTGGCCGCGCTGATCGTGATGCCGTGCGGCCGCAATGCCGATCGCGGGATCGATAGCTGATGCAGCTGCTCGTCGCAAGGAACTGAGCCGACCGCGTGACCGTTCACGATTATCTGCAGCCGCCCGTGCCCGCCCGGCGCCGGCCGGGCCCCATCGTAGCTATTCGCAGCGGCGTTGTAGCAGCTGCCCAGCACCGCGTACGGCCCGCCAGATGCGCTGACGCTGAGGTCGCTCTCCGACGGCTCGCTGCCCTGGCCGGTCAGCCCGCTAATCTCATGGAACGAAGCTGGCGGCACAGCCGCTGGCGGCGCGGCGAGCGGCACTACCGCAGCGTGTCTGCCGATGCCGACCGGGACGAACTCGGTTCGCGCACCATTGAATCCCAGCACGACGTCCGACTGGACCTGGCCGATCTTAGCGACGAACACCCCGGCTGACTGAACTCCGGTGATGTCGAATGCGCCAGCGCTTCGGCCTGCCGCCCAGAGTCCCAGTCGCTCTCCGGGCGCCGGCAGCACGACGATCCAGGTGTCAGTTCCCAGGCCCGACGCAGACAGCGTGGTTACGTACTCGGAGATATCAGGCCCGAAAGCGCCGGACCGGGCAGGCGCGGCTACGGCCGTCAGCCCCCATGGGCTTGTGCTCCCTCGCCACGCGGGCTGGCCGTGCATGACCTCAGACGCGCCGGCTACGCCGACCACGAGCTGCGGTCCGGTGTCCGGGCTGGTGGCCTCGAACATCACCGCGACGTCCTGGCCGTGCGCGACGGTCTGCCCCGCGTACCAGACCACATGGTAGGACGTCAGGAGACGGGCGATCTCCCGTGGCGAGGACGGGGCCGTCGAGCCTTGTACATATTTTGCCGGGTCTCCCCAGGCAATGACGGCATTGTCGAGCACTGATTGCGGAACGCTGCCGTTCCGGTAATCGGGCCACGGCAGCGCCCAGCCCGGCACGTGACGCCCTTGCGGTGGCTGCGGCAGCGACGCGGGCAGCCGCGCCAGTCCGACGGCAATCCCGGCTACCGCCAGTGCCGACACCGCTGCGCTGGCGAGCTGGTGCCGGCGGTGCCGGGCAGCCCGCCGCCGGACGGCCTGGAACCGGCCGGGCGGCATGGGCGGCTGCTCGGAGGTGAGGTCGGCAAGGGCCGCGCGCATCACCTGCTCATCGGTCATCGGGGTCATCTCACTCGCCTCCGGTGGCGGTCAGGGTGCCATTAGTCCTGGGCTGGTCGCGGTACGGCCCCAGTAGTGCCTGCTCGCGCAGCGCAGTCAGCGCCTTGGCGGCCTGGCTCTTCACGGTGCCGACGGTGATCCCGAGCAAGTCGGCGACTTGCGCTTCGGACAGGTCCTGGTGGTAGCGGAGCACCACGACAGCGCGCTGCCGCGACGGGAGCTTGGCTAGCGCGGCGCGCAGCGCCTGCCGGCTGTCGACGGTGGCGTAACTGTCCGGACCGGCCGAGTCCGGCAGCTGCGCCGACGGGAGCTCGCCGCGCCATCGCCGGCGCCACCAGGACGACCAGGTGTTGACCATGATCTTCCGGACGTAGGCCTCCGGGTTGTCCCGCTGGATCCTCGACCAGCGCGGGTACGCCCTGGCCAGGGCCGTCTGCAGCAGGTCCTCGGCAAGCGCCCAGTCGCCGGTCAGCGCGTAGCCGAACCGCTGCAGCGCCTGGCCGCGCCCGGCGACGAACTCCTCGAACATACCGCTCCTGCCTGGGGCGTCTCAGGCGACGAACCCGCTGCCCGGTAGACCCGCTGGCTACCGCGAAAGGTTGCCGTCCGCACCGGCAATCAGGGCGGGAACGGGGCGCTCCACCCTAACTGGCACTTGCGGTTGCGGTCAGCGCTCCCGGTCTGCCGGGCGGCTGAACTGCAGGCCGGCGAAGTCGCCGGCCTGCCGCCACTGGTCGATGTAGCGGAAGTAGGCGGCGGCACCGTGCGCGTAACCGCCGAACAGCGAATAGGCGCTCAGCTCCCCGCCCTCGTTGTTGTAGTAGCCAGGGGTGCAGTGAGCCAGGAAGGACCGCATGACGGGGTTGGGAACCATCAGCTCCATCCAGGCGTCCTCAGCCTCCCGGGAGACCTCGACCTGATCGAAGCCGCCGCTGATCGCGTGCGCCAGGATCGCGGCGACGGTGGTGGCCGAGTCGGTCAGGTTATGCGGCACGTTCGCGACGAAGTTGGCCCCCTGGGACAGCTGAACCACGAAAGCGTTCGGGAAGCCGTGCACGTGGATGCCATGCAGGGAGCGCATGCCATCGGCCCAGTACTCCGATAGCCGCATACCGTCCCGGCCGGTCACGTCGAACCCGGCCCGCCGCATGGGCTCGGTGCCGACCTCGAATCCGGACGCGTAGATGATGCAGTCCACCGGGTACTCGACGCCGGCCACCACGACTCCGGCCGGGGTGATCCGCTCGACTCCCCTGCCGTCGGTATCGACGAGGCGGACACCCGGCAGGTTGTAGGCGTCCAGGTACTCGTCGTGAAAGCAGGGCCGCTTGCAGAGCTGGCGGTACCACGCCTTCAGCCGCTCAGCGGTGGCCCGGTCGGCCACGATGGTGTCGATCCGGCCGCGGATCTCCGACATCTTCTCGAAGTCCGCGGCCTCGACCTCCGCCATGATCTGCTCGACGGTGACCTCGCCGCCGCTCTGCTCCAGGATCCGGCCGCGCATCCGCTTGGCCAGGTCGGTCCAGCCGTCGTTGACGAGGTCGTCGGCGGGCCACTCACCGGGCGTCATGTTCGCGACGAAGTTCTCCAGCCAGCGCTGCTGCCAGCCGGGGGCAGCCATGCCGGTGAACCACTGCGGGTCGGTCGGCCGGTTGTCCCGCACGTCGACTGACGACGGCGTCCGCTGGAAGACGTACAGCTCGCGGCAGGCCGCCGCCAGGTGCGGCACGCACTGGACCGACGTCGCCCCGGTACCGATGATGGCGACCCGCTTGCCGGCCAGCTGGTCCATCGGCGCGCCGGCCGGATCGCCGCCGGTGTAGGCGTAGTCCCAGCGGCTGGTGTGGAACGCGTGGCCCTCGAAGCTCGCGATGCCGGGGATTCCTGGCAGCTTCGGCACATGCAGCGGGCCGGTGCCCCACCCGACGAACTGGGCGGTGAACTCATCGCCCCGGTCGGTCCGGACGATCCACACGCCGCCAGCCTCGTCCCATTCCAGATCGGTGACCCGGGTGTGGAAGAGGGCGTTCTCGTAGAGGCCGAACTGCTTGGCGATCCGGTGGCAGTGCTCCAGGATCTCGGGTGCGTGCACGTACCGTTCCGTCGGCATGTGCCCGGTCTCTTCGAGCAGCGGCAGGTAGATCAGCGACGCGGTGTCGCACTGCGCGCCCGGGTACCGGTTCCAGTACCAGGTACCGCCGAAGTCGCCGCCCTTCTCGACGATCCGGACGTCGTGGATTCCGGCCTCCTTGAGCCGGGCGCCCGTGACCAGGCCGGCGAAGCCGCCGCCGATGAAGGCCACTGTCACGTGGTCGCGCTTCGGCGCACGCTCGACACGCTCGGTATACGGATCATCGAGCAGATCCTCGAACTGCCCGGTCAGCTCCAGGTACTGGCCGTTGCCGTCGGGCCGCAGCCGCTTGGCGCGTTCCTCGGCGTACTTACGGCGCAGGGTCTCGATCTCGACCGTGGTCATGCGGCCCTCCTCGATCACCAGAATGTTCCGCAATCCCGGTCAGAAGGTCAAGAGGCCGGGTGGTAGCCGGGCCTCGGCTGGCCCGGCTCCCCCGGTGCTGGCAGAGTGTGCGGGTGCAGCAGAACTACTTCGATGAGCCCGTCGCCGCCAGTTACGACGATGACGAAACCGGGATGTTCGCCCCCGAGTCGGTGAATCCGGCGGCTGACTTCCTCGCCGAGCTGGCAGGCGACGGTGCGGCCCTGGAACTGGGTATCGGCACCGGGCGGATCGCCCTGCCGCTGAGCCAGCGTGGCGTCCGGGTCGACGGGATCGACCTGTCCGCGGCCATGGTCGCCCGGCTGCGGGCAAAGCCCGGCGCCGAGGCGATCGGCGTGACGATCGGCGACTTCGCCACCGCGCGGGTCCAGGGCACCTACCGGCTGGCCTACCTGGTCTTCAACACGATCATGAACCTGACCAGTCAGGACGCGCAGGTGAATTGCTTCCGCAATGCCGCCGCGCACCTGGAGCCCGGTGGCTGCTTCGTCATCGAGGTCATGGTTCCCGACCTGCAGCGGCTGCCGCCCGGAGAGACGGTGCGGCCGTTCACGGTGTCGCCCACCCGGCTCGGCTTCGACGAGTACGACGTGGTGACCCAGCGGATGGTCTCGCACCACTACACGGTCACCGACGGCAAGCTGCAGACGATGTCGGTGCCGTTCCGGTATGTGTGGCCCGCCGAGCTCGACCTGATGGCCAGGATCGCCGGGCTGCGGCTGCGCGAGCGGTGGCGCGACTGGCACCGGGAGCCGTTCACCAGCGACAGCACCAGCCACATCTCGGTCTGGGAGAAGCCGTGGTGACCGTCAGCCCAGGCAGCCGGACTAACCAGCCCGCAGCAGGCGCAGCAGTTCGTGCGCATCGTCCACGCGGACGAGGTAACGGCGGCTCGCCTCGGGGATGAATCCGTCGCGTGCGAGCGCGTCGACAAGGCTGGTCAGGCCGTCCCAGCAGCCGCCGACATTCAGCAGGGCGATCGGCTTGGCGTGCAGTCCGAGCTGGTGCCAGGTCCAGATCTCGAAAAGCTCATCGAGCGTGCCAAGGCCGCCCGGCAGCGCGACGAATCCGTCCGCGAGCTCCGCGATCCGCGCCTTGCGCTCGTGCATCGAGCTGACGACCTCCAGCCGGGTCAGGCCCTGGTGGGCCACCTCAGCGGCGAACAGGCCGCCAGGGATCACGCCGATGACCTGCCCGCCGGCCGCGAGCGCGGCATCGGCCAGCACGCCCATCAGGCCCACGCTGGCGCCGCCGTACACGATGCCGACTCCCGCCTCGGCCAGTGCACGCGCGAACTGGACCGTGGCCGCGACGTACTCGGGCCGGCGGCCGGTCGAGCTGCCGAGGAACACCGCGACGCGCACGCGGCCTACCCGATGGTGCGGCTGCGGCCGCGGAACTCGGCCACGATCTCCTCGCCGCGCCGGACGGTGACGTCGTAGATGCCGCTGCGCCCGTACCGGGTGCGCTCGGCGGCTGCCGCGACCAGGACATCACCCTCGCGCACCACGCTGATGAAGCTGATGTCCGCTCCGGCGGCGACGGTGACGGGGCCGTCACTGTTGCAGGCGCAGGCGAAAGCCGTGTCGGCGAGCATGAAGACGAAGCCGCCGTGGCAGATCGAGTGCCCGTTCAGCATCTGCCTGGCGACGCGCATCTGGATGACGGCGGTGCCGTGTCCGACCTGCAGGAGCTCCATGCCGAGTCCCCTGGAGGCCTGATCGGCCGCGAACATCGCGGCGGCCGGGCCGCGCGGCGGCTCGTGCTCGCCTGGCAGCCCTAGCATCCGGCCAGTCCTGGCATCCGCCACCCCGCTCGTTCGCGGCGCTCTCAGCGCCTGCCGCACTCGTGTGCGGCTACCGAAATGCTAGTGACAGGCGCACCCGCGGGGGCGTTACTGTGCTGATCATGACCTCATTTCGCCATGCCGGGACAGTGCTGACCGACCGCACCTTCGCCGTCCCGCTTGATCACGCCCAGCCCGACGGCGAGCACATCGAGGTATTCGCCCGCGAGGTGGTCGCCGCCGATGCCAGGTCGGCTGAGCTGCCCTGGCTCCTGTTCCTGCAAGGCGGTCCGGGGTTCGGCTCGCCCCGGCCGGTCGGCCGGGAGAACTGGCTGGACCGGGCGCTGCGCGACTACCGGGTGCTGCTGCTTGACCAGCGCGGCACGGCGCGCTCCACGCCAGCGAACCGGCAGACGCTCGCCAGCCTGAGCGATGCTCAGGCGCAGGCAGACTACCTGGCACATTTCCGGGCCGACGCGATCATCGCCGACGCCGAGCTGATCCGGCCGCAGGTCACCGGCGGCGCACCGTGGGCCGTGCTCGGCCAGAGCTTCGGCGGGTTCTGCACCGTCAGTTATCTCTCCAAGGCGCCCGCCGGGGTGAGCGAGGCGTACATTACCGGCGGCCTGCCGGGGCTGACAGCGACGGCCGACGAGGTCTACCGGCTGACCTACCGCCAGGTTGCCGCCAAGAACCGGGCTCATTACGAGCGCTACCCGCAGGACATAGAACAGGCCAGGAGCGTGGCGGCGGCGGTTGCCGAGAGGCCGGCAGTGCTGCCCAGCGGCGGTGCGCTCACGATCGAGCGGTTCCAGGCACTCGGCCACATACTTGGCTCAAGCACCGGCAGCCACACGCTGCATTACCTGCTGGAAGACCCGTTCGCCGGCGCGGAGCTGAACGATGACTTCCTGTACCGGGCCGAAGCGCTGCTGTCCTTCGCGTCGGGACCGCTGTACGCGCTGGTGCACGAGCTCTGCTATGCGCAGGGACAGGCCACCCGCTGGGCCGCGGAACGGGTCCGGGCCGAGTTTCCCGAGTTTGCACCCGGCGCTGCCCTCAACGGCGACGCGCCGCTGCTGTTCACCGGGGAGATGATCTACCCGTGGGTGTTCGAGCAGGACCCGGCACTGCGCCCGCTGGCCGAAGCTGCCGAGCTGCTGGCCGAGCGGGATGGCTGGCCCGCGCTCTACGACGCGGGCCGGCTCAGCCGCAACGACGTGCCGGCTGCGGCCGCGGTCTACTTCAACGACATGTACGTGCCGCGGGAACTGTCGCTGGCGACCGCCGACGCTATCCGCGGGCTGCAGGCGTGGGTCACCAGCGAGTACGAGCATGACGCACTGCGGGTCAGCGACGGTGCGGTTCTTGACCGGCTGATGGCGATGGCACGCGGCGCGGCTTGACCAGGCCGCGGGGTCCGGCGGCTAGGCTGATCCGGTGATGATGCAGACCTGCCTCTGCCTGATCAGGCGGCATGGAGCCGACGGCCCCGAGGTGCTGCTCGGCCTGAAGAAGTCCGGGTTCGGTGCGGGTAAATGGGTCGGTCTCGGCGGGCATATCGAGGAAGGCGAGAAGCCCGAGGCGGCTGCGGTGCGCGAAGTCTGGGAAGAGTCGGGCCTGCTGGTTCCGGCCGACTCGCTGCAGCACATGGCCAGCATCGAGTTCCGGTTTCCGGTCCGGCCGTCCTGGGATCAGACCGCCGATGTCTTCGTCACCTGGGTGTACCAGGGTGAGGCTGCGGAGTCCGACGAGGTCGCCCCCCGCTGGTTCGGCGAGCACGAGCTGCCGCTCAGCCTGATGTGGGATGACGCCAAGTACTGGCTGCCGCTGGTGCTCGGCGGCGAGCGGATAGACGTAGTGATCACCTTCGCCGATGACTGTGCCACCGTGGCTGCCATCACGCCCGAGCTGCCGGGCTGGCCACGCGCTTAGCGGCGGGCCGCGGGCTTAGCCGCCGTCTGGCGGCTTACAGGCCACCAGGTGGCAGCACGAAGAGCCCGGCCACCTTGCCCTGCTTGTCGAAGACGACGCGGCCCTTCATCTCGCCGCTCTCGAACGTCATCGGGATGTCCACGATGGTCAGGTCGCCGGTCTGCCGGGCCATGGCCTCGCCCATGCCTTCGTAGGCGCCGACGGTGCCCACGAGCATGGCCCACGCGGCGGGCAGGCCGCCGAGTGCGGTCAGTCTCTCCAGCGTCAGCTCGCTGAGTTCGGGCAGGACGTCGTCGTAGCGTTCCTCGACCCAGCTGATCATCAGCTCGGTAGCCTTCGCGGCGGCACCTGGCAGCATCGCGTCGCTCATCGGCTGTCCTGTCCGCGGGTCGACCGGGTGGCCGAACCGCTGGAAGGCCGCCTGCCTGGATACCCCGAGCACGTCGCCGAGTTCCTGCCAGGTGCGGCCGGCGTCCCTGGCTCGCTCCACGCTGAGCCGCAGCGCCGCCGCGGCAGTCGCTGCCATCCTGCTTGCCAGCCTGACCGCATCCAGGCCGGCCGAGTCAGATGAGCTCGCGCCCGCAGAGCTCTCCTGCGACCCGGCCGGGCTGGCGCCGGCGGCCGGCGGCCCGGCGAGTGGCCGGCTGGCTTCCGCCAGCGTCTCGGCCATGGTGCCGAGCTCGGCGGCCAGCGCTGCGAGACTGTCGCTGCTTGGTCTCACGGTCGTCTATCGTGACCGAGCCAGCCGCCATCTGTCAATTTCTGCTTTACAGCGGTGTCTCGTTCTCCTCCGCCCGCAGCCGGCGGTAATGCGAGTTGCGAGCGCTGAGCAAGGCGAACGCGATCGCGCTCGCCAGCACAGACGCGATGACCACAGCCGTCTTGGCGACGTCGGCCCGCCCGGAGTACGAGCCGAATGCCAGATCGCTGATCAGCAGCGACACCGTGAAGCCGATGCCTGACAGCACGGCCACCGCGAACACGTCGGCCCAGACCAGCTCGGGGCTGAGGGTCGCCCTGGTGAACCTCGCCGTCAGGTAGGCGCCGCCGAACACGCCCAGCGCCTTGCCCGCGATCAGGCCGGCCAGGATGCCGAGGCCGATCCGGCCGGTGAAGACCTCGCGGAGCGTGCCGCCGGAGATCGTCAGCCCGGCGGCAAGCAGCGCGAATGCCGGTACCGCCAGGCCGGCCGAGATCGGTCGCACCTGGTGCTCGAGCCGCTCGGCAGCTGACTGCTGAGTGCCGGACTCCGTCACTGGTATGAGCAGGCCGAGTGCTACCCCGGCGACAGTGGCGTGCACTCCGGATGCGTGCACCAGGGCCCAGACGACAAGTGCCACCGGTACGGTGAGCCACCAGTAGGTCAGCCGGAGGTGCTGCAGCAGCCAGAAGACGGCCAGCAAGACCACGGCACCGGCCAGCGGCAGCAGGTGGATGCTGCCGCTGTAGGCGACGGCGATCACGATGATCGCGCCGATGTCGTCAACGACCGCCAGCGTCAGCAGGAAGGCGCGCAGCGCCGATGGCAGGAACCTGCCGGTGATGGCCAGCACGGCGAGGGCGAAGGCCAGGTCGGTGGCCGACGGGATCGCCCAGCCGCGGGCGGTCGGATGGCCGGCGTTGACGGCCAGGTAGATGACGGCGGGCAGCAGCATGCCGCCGAGCGCCGCGGCGACCGGAACCAGCGCGGCAGCCAGGTGCCGCATCTCGCCCGCCACCAGCTCGCGCTTCAGCTCGAGGCCGGCGATGAAGAAGAAGATCGCCAGCAGGCCGTCAGCCGCCCATGCCTCCAGGCTCAGGTGCAGATCGAGTGCCGCCGGGCCGATCGCGTAGTGCCGGAGATGCTCGTACCAGTCGTGGGCTGGCGTGTTGGCCAGGATGATCGCGACCAGGGTCGCGCCGAGCAGCAGCGCGCCGCCCACGGTCTCCGCGCGCAGCGCGTCCGCCAGCAGCCGCAGCTCGCGCGCGCCCGGCCGCCGGAAGACGACGGCGCCGCCATCACGGCCCGCGCGCCGGACCCGCATCGGTGCCTCCCGCCAGCCGCCGGCCGGACTGGCCGCGCTCTCCCCCGGTCTGTGATGCCCGTTCCGCGCCGAATCATGGCCGCCACGCCGAACTGGCGCCGCGACCCGGCGGCGGGGTGACCGAGCCGCGGGGGTCACCGAGCCGCGGGGTCACCGAGCTGCGGGGTCACTGATAAGAGATCAGGACCGGGCTGGGGGTTCGCTCGATGGTCGCCACCGGGCCGAGCATCGGCTTGTCCTTGACGTAGAAGTCCTTCCAGCCGAAGTGGACTCCGTGCGGCGCCGCGCCGATGATTCCGGCCCAGGTGTCCGCCTTGACCTGGGGCGCGCCCTGGCCGTCCATGTTGATGACGATGGCCAGGTCGTCGTGCCGTGTGTTCAGCCGTGCCTCGTTCTGGATCATCGACAGCCGGAACTGGTGCAGCTCCAGCAGCTTCTGCGGCAGGTGATGCTGCGCGGTGAGCCGGGCTAGCCAGTTCACCACGCTGTTGATCTCGGTGATGCTGACGCTGCCAATCTGCCGCAGCGGTACCTGGCCGGGCTGGAGCTTCCACTCCGGATCGAGGGCCAGGCCCACGTTGGGCCTGAGCAGCAGCGAGCGGTACCGCTGGGCCTGCGCGAGCAGGTTGTCGCGGCCGGGCTGAAGGTCCAGGATGACGTACAGGCCGGCCGCGCTCGCCGCACTGACCCAGGGCCGGAGCGAGCGAACGGGTGACTCATACGAGTAGCTGCCGGCCGGACCCGGAGATCCCTGCGCGACGGTGGCGATGATCTCGAAAGCGGGGATCACCGGCACGGCAGTGAGCTTGTTGTACCGGGCGGCCACCGACTTTGCCCGGCCGATGCTCGCCGTCAGGTCCTGCTGGCCGAGCGCGCCGAGAGCTGGCGTCGTGGGGTTCCCGTACAGCGCGACGATCTTGCGCATGGGGAACAGCACCTGGCCGCCGCCCGGCAGCTGCTTGCCCGTCTCGGCGACCGCCACCCGGTAGGACAGCAGGCTGGCTGATCCGAAGCCGGCGCCCACTGCCAGGACCCGGCTGGGCTGGCTGGCCGCGAGCGCCCTGATGACCGCCGGGTCGGTGCGCGGGTCGTAGCCGCTGACCCTGATGACCTGAGCTCCGGCCACGGTGGCCGTTGCCTGCACCGCCGTGGCCGCGGCCGAGCTGCCCGCAGCCGAGCTGCCCGTGGCCGAGCTGCCCGTGGCCGAGCCGCCCTTCGCGGAGCTGCCCTGGCGCAGCAGCAGCACGAGATGCTTCAGGTGCGGCGGCGGGCTTGTCCGCGGCAGGCCGACGGCGCTGGACACCACGTGGACCCGTGGCAGCAGCGCTGCCAGCGTCCGGACCGGGATGCCGGCGGCCAGCACGGCGTCCGGGTTCAGGGCCCTGACTTCCGCGCGCAGCGCCCTGTTGGCGGCAAGGCCCGGCCGCCCCGCGGTGAGCAGCAGCGGTGCGTGTGCGCGGACGGCAATGGCGGCGGCCGCGGCCACTTCAGCGGGCTTGGTGCCATCCGCGACCACGGCGCAGGGCGCGGCCGCGAAAAGCATGGCCGCAGTCCGCGCCGCGACCTCCTCGGCCGGGCCCGCCAGCACTGTTGCCCGCGCCAGCGGCTGCCGGGTGCGGAACTGGAGGCTAGCGTGAGCTGACGGCGTACCGGTGATCGAGGCGATGACCGACACGACGGTGCCGGCGGCCGCCACGAGCACGATGCCCACCGCAGTCCAGATGGCCAGCCTGGGCAGCCGGGCTCTGCCGCGCTGCGTGTCGATGACGTGGAGGCCTTGCTGCACGGTCAGAATCCATTCTGGCTGAAGCGGTTCGCGTCCCCTGGCACGCAACCTGAGACTCAGGACGCATGGCGATGGTTGCAGATCGCTCATGCCGGCGCTGTGTGACTCGCGGAATCTCCGGAGTAATCGTGGTGGCCCCGAGTGGTCGGCTTTGGCGGGAATTCCGCGCCACCAGCATTGCCTTCGGTGCGCCAGGTAGGTAGTTGTGAACAAGCAACCTTTCGGAGGTAAGCTCAGTCCAGTGGGCGTGATCTCAAGGCGGCAGCCAGAGCAACTGCAGGTGCCCGGACAGCAATCCGATCGGTACAAGTGGATCGCGCTGTCCAACACGACGCTGAGCATGACGATGGCCACCATCGACGGCTCGATCGTGATCATCGCGATGCCGGCCATCTTCCGGGGTATCCACCTGAGCCCGCTGGCGCCCGGCAACATCATCTACGTGCTGTGGATGATCATGGGATACCTGCTGGTGCAGGCGGTCCTGGTGGTTACCCTCGGCAGGCTCGGCGACATGTTCGGCCGCGTCAAGATCTACAACCTCGGCTTCGTTGTCTTCACCCTCGCCTCGATAGCGCTCTCGCTTGACCCGATGACCGGCGCCAGCGGCGCGATGTGGCTCATCCTGTGGCGCGTCGTGCAGGCGTTCGGCGGGGCCATGCTGATGGCCAACTCCGCGGCCATCCTCACCGACGCGTTCCCGGCCAACCAGCGCGGAACCGCGCTGGGCATCAACCAGATCGCCGGGATCTCCGGCCAGTTCATCGGGTTGCTGCTCGGCGGGCTGCTGGCTGCCTGGGACTGGCGGGCGGTGTTCTGGGTCAACGTGCCAATCGGTATCTGGGGCACGGTCTGGGCCTACCGGAGCCTGCGCGAGATCGCGACGACGAGGAAGTCCAGGATCGACTGGGTGGGCAACGCCCTGTTCGCCCTCGGGGCCGGCAGCCTGCTCGCCGCGATTACCTTCGGCATCCAGCCCTACGGCGGGCACGCGACCGGGTGGAGTAATCCGAAGGTGCTGGTGGGCCTGACCGGCGGCGCGCTGCTGCTGCTGATCTTCGGCATCGTGGAGACGAAGATCGCCGAGCCAATGTTCCAGATGAGCCTGTTCAAGATCAGGGCCTTCGCAGCCGGTAACGCGGCCAGCCTGATGAGCTCGATGGCGCGCGGCGGGCTGCAGTTCATGCTGGTTATCTGGCTGGCCGGGATCTGGCTGCCGCTGCACGGCTACGACTACACGGTCACCCCGTTGTGGGCCGGCATTTACATGCTGCCGCTGACGGCCGGGTTCCTGATTGCCGGGCCGGTATCGGGCTACCTGTCGGACCGGTACGGGTCGCGGCCGTTCGCCACCGCCGGGCTGCTGGTCGCGGCCTGCGGCTTCACCGGCCTGATGCTGCTGCCCATTCAGTTCCCGTACTGGATCTTCGCGATGATCATCTTCTGCAACGGGATCGGCTCAGGCCTGTTCGCGTCGCCGAACACCTCGTCGATCATGAGCAGCGTGCCGGCCGAGCACCGCGGCGCGGCGTCGGGCATGCGCTCGGTCTTCATGAACTCGGGCATGTCGCTGTCGATCGGGTTCTTCTTCTCGCTCATGATCGCCGGGCTGGCTAACACGCTCCCCCGCGCGCTGACCAGCGGCCTGCGGGCGCAGGGTGTGCCGCCCGCCGCAGCGGCGCACATCGCCCACCTGCCGCCGGTGAGCACGCTCTTCTCCGCCCTGCTCGGTTATAACCCGGTGCGCGGCATGCTCCAGCCGACCGGGCTGCTGACGAGGCTGCCAGCGCACAACGTGGCGGTGCTGACCGGGCATCGCTTCTTCCCGAACCTGATCTCGGGCCCGTTCCACCACGGGCTGGTGATCGTGTTCAGCGCGGCGATCGCGATGTCCGTGCTCGGCGCGATGATCTCGCTGCTGCGGGGCAGGCAGTTCTACGCCGCCGAGGCCGGCAGCGGCGGCAAGACCGCCCTGGCTGCGACTGCGGCCGGGCCCAAGACGGCCGGGGCGAGCCTCCCGGTCACCGACTGAGCCGGTCCTGCGCCGACGCTACGGGCGGCTCGCGAAAGCAATGACGTGCCCATCCTGGTCGAGAGAATATGCCGCCTTGTCTCCCCAGTTCCGTTGCCTCATTGGCGACAACTCGCGCGCTCCGGCTGCCAGCGCCCGGCTATGGTGCCCGCCGGGGTCAGCCACGACGAGGTACAGCTCGCAGCGGGGAACACCCCGTCCCGAGGCGGGATCGGGCAGCGCAGCACCCAGCAGCGCCCTGATGCCGGCCTCGGGCATCAGCCCGAGCACTGTCCCCTGAGTCAGCGTGAACTCGGTCATTCCGGGGGCGTCGAGTGACGGGGACTGGCCAAGCACAACGGTCCAGAAAGCCGTCGCGGCGGACTGATCGGCTACATAGAGGATGAAGTGCGCCGCTGCGGCCATGTCAGCGCCGCCGCGCATGCCGCACCATGGGTGCCTGCGCAGGCAGTTCACCCGCCCCGTTCGTCCAGTTCGGCTCGGACACGACGCCGATCATAGGCGTGGCCGGCCATGCCGCGCCTGCCAGGCAGTGGATGTCGTTCCCGGCGGTACACTCAGGGCGTGCCGCGATATGAGTACCGCTGCCGCGCTTGCGGAGACACCTTTGAGCTAACGCGCCCGATGAGTGAGTCGTCGGTGCCCGCGGCCTGCCCGCAGGGCCACGACGACACCGTCAAGCTGCTGTCGACCGTGGCGGTCGGCGGCCGGGCCGGCCAGACGGCTCCGCGCGCTGGCGGCGGTGGCGGTGGCGGCGGCTGCTGCGGCGGAGCCTGCGGCTGCGGCTGACCCGCAGCCGGTGAGCGCCGGCGGCTAGCCGGAGAACCGCTCGACCTGGCGCATCTTGTTGGTCGCGTCCAGTGCCGCTACCTTGTACGACTCAGCCAGCGTCGGGTAGTTGAACACCGCGTCGACCAGGTAATCGACCGTCCCGCCGCAGCCCATCACCGCCTGGCCGATGTGCACGAGCTCGGTAGCGCCGGTGCCGAACACGTGCACTCCGAGCAGGCTCCGGTCGACCGGCGAGACCAGCAGCTTCAGCACGCCGTAGGAGTCCCCGATGATCTGCCCGCGGGCTAGCTCGCGGTACCGGGACACGCCGACCTCGAACGGCACGCAGTCGCGGGTCAGCTGATCCTCGGTCTGGCCGATGAAGCTGATCTCGGGCAGGCTGTAGATCCCGATCGGCTGCAGCTTGCTGATCTCGCCCAGCGGCTCGCCGCAGGCGTGATGAGCCGCGCAGCGGCCCTGCTCCATGGACGTGGCGGCCAGCGCCGGGAAGCCGATCACGTCCCCGACCGCGTAGATCGCCGGAACCGTGGTCCGGTAGAACTCGTCCACGCTGATCCGGCCGCGGTCGTCGGCCGATAGCCCGGCCGCGGGCAGGTTCAGCTCGTCGGTCATTCCCTGCCGGCCGGCCGAGTACATGACGGTGTCAGCCGGGATCCGCTTCCCGCTGGCCAGGGCCGCGATCGCGCCTTCCGGCCTGGCCTCGACGGCGGCCACGGTCTCGCCGAAGCGGAACGTCACGGCAAGGTCCCGCAGGTGGTACTTGAGCGCCTCGACGACCTCGAGGTCGCAGAACTCCAGCATCCGGTCGCGTTGCTCGACCACCGTTACCTTGGTGCCAAGCGCCGCGAACATGGACGCGTACTCAATCCCTATCACCCCGGCCCCGGCCACGACCATGGACCGCGGCACCGTCGCAAGCTGCAGGATCCCGTCGGAGTCGATGATGGTGCGCTCGTCGAACGCCACGCTGGCAGGCCGGGCCGGACGGGTACCGGTCGCGATGACGATCCGGCTCGCGGTGACGGTCCGGCTGCGGCCGTCACCATCGCTGACCTCGATCGTGTCCGGGCCGGTGAAGCGCGCCGTGCCGGTCAGGATCGTGACTCTGTTGCGGCTGAGCTGGCTGCGTACCACGTCGTTCTCCCTGCTGACGACGTGGTGCGTCCGTGCGGTCAGGTCACCGATGGTGATCTCGTCCTTGAGCCGGTAGCTCTGCCCGTACATCTCCCGCTGGTCAAGTCCGGTCAGGTAGAGAACAGCCTCGCGCAGCGTCTTGGACGGGATCGTGCCGGTATTCAGGCAGACTCCGCCGAGCATGTCCGGCCGCTCGACAATCGCCACGCTGCGATCGAGCTTTGCGGCCGCGATCGCGGCTTTCTGGCCGCCAGGTCCTGATCCGATCACCAGTACGTCGAAGTCCTGCACGCTTCCAGTCTGACGATGTGAGGCATAGTTCGGAAGCCCGGCCAGCTCGGCCCTGAACCGGGACCTGGCCCGGCCGCTAGGCTGGGCTGAATCCCAGTCACGCGCCGGAGGTTCGCATGCCGCCCAGTACTGACCGGTTGCTCGCTGAGGTCGCGGCCAGCACCGCGACACTGGCCGGGATCGTCAGCGACAGTGATCCCGGACTCGCCGTGCCGTCCTGCCCGGACTGGACCTTGCAGCAGCTCGGCACCCACCTCGGGCGCGTTCACCGGTGGGCCGCCGAGATCGTCAGCTCCCGGACGGCCGAGGCGATCCCGATGAAGGCCGTGCCGGACGGCGTCCCGCCCGCCGCCGGCCGGGCAGGCGGGCTGGCTGCTGGCGGGAGCGGCGCGGCTGGCCGACGCCATCCGCGCGGCCGGGCCGGAGCTGGTGTGGGCATTCGGCAGCCTGGCCCCTGCGGCGTTCTGGGCCCGGCGGCAGGCACACGAGACGATGGTGCACCGCGCCGACGCAGAGCTGGCCGCCGGCCGCCCGGTGGTACTGGACCCCGAGCTGGCGGCCGATGCCATCGACGAGTGGCTGACCATCATGGCCGGACCCCGGTACGGGCGGCCGGATGCGAGGCAGGCCGCCCTGCCGGACAGCGCATCGCTGTGCGTCAGCGCCATCGCACCGGATCAGCGGGGAACGGGGTCTGGTCAGTGGCTGATCAGCAACGCCGGCGGCGGTGTCGTGGTGGAGGGCATGGCCGGGGATGCTGTGCGCGCCGGGCGGGACACGCCGGGGCCGGGCGCACCGGGACCGGACCTGACCGTGTCCGGCCCGCCCGATCAGCTCCTGCTGGTGCTGCTGCGCAGGATCCCGGCGGCGGCCGCGGCCATGACGGTGACGGGCGATGCCACGCTGCTGACCGGTTGGCTGGCAGGCACGCCGTTCTGATCAGCCCGGCGCCGCCAGCCACCTGCGGGCAGTCCGGCTGCCTGCCGTGCGCCGGGTTACAGCCAGCTGACCCGCGCGCTGGTCAGCTCGTCGTCCGCGGGCGCGGTGCCGAGTTCTCCTGCCTTCACCTGGTCGAGCATGACGTGCACCGCGCGCTGCACGTCGGGAACCGTGCCGCGCAGTCGCTGTGCATCGGCGGCCAGCGACGCGTCGACCTGGACCCCGGCCTGACCGAGCAGGCCCTCCAGGTCGGACAGCATGGTGCCGACCCAGCCGACCGGATCGCTGGTGAGCGCCCGCTCGAAGACCCGCTTGCCCGGTTCCCAGTTGCGCATGCCCGGGTGGTGGTGCGCCCGGTTCAGGCTGCCGGGCGGTCCGTCGGCGCTTTCCAGCAGGTCAGCCCGCCAGACCGGCTCGGCGATCGTGATCGGGCGCGAGGAGTAGATCGAGCCGGTCAGCTCGCCAGGCTGAAGCATCCGGACTTCGACCCGGACTCCGCGCTCTGGACCTTCCTGGCCTTTAGCCGGCGCCGGGTCAATGAAGTAGATGTCGCCTACGACGACGCCGATCCGGTCGAAGCCGAACACCTGCAGCATGATTCTCGTCCCGTCTGTGCTGTGCTCCTGACATCATCACCCGGGACGGCCGGGTCCGGCCATAGCGGGGCGCTCGGGAGATGTCCGGCGTCCGAGGGTGGACCGACGTCCCGAAGGCTGCCCGACCTTTGGCACTGGCGGCCGCCGATGGCGGTGGCATTAGCTGAGGGTAAAAGGCCAGCGGCCTGAGGGGGCGTCATGGCTGAGCATGCATCGATCATCGGGGCGCACTGGTTCTTCCGCGGACTGCCAGCTGAATATGTCGAGCGGATCGCCTCTGCTGCCACCCACGTGAAGTTCCCGGCGCAGTACCGGCTGTTCGACGAGGGCATGACGGCGCAGAAGTTCTGGCTCATCGACGCGGGCCAGGTCGCTCTTGACGCGGTGATTCCCGGCGTCGGCAGGGTGGTCATCGAGTCACTCGGCCGCGGCGAGGTGGTCGGACTGTCCTGGCTGCAGCCGCCGTATCAGTTCCGGTACGGAGCGGTCGCCACTCAGCCGCTGCAGGCATTTGAGTTTGATGCTGCGGCGGTCCGGGCCGCGTGCGACGAGGACCCGGCGCTTGGCTACGCGCTCGTCGGCCGCTTCATGGCGGTGGCCGCGCACCGGCTGCAGGCGACCAGGGCACGCCTGCTGGAATCCCGGGCAGCCGCGGCTTGACCTGCCCGCCGGGCGGCCAGGCCTGCCCGGTCAGTGCCGGGATCCCGGCATCACCGCGGATCTGGCCGGTCCACGTTCCAGTGCCGGACCACCGACGCGATCCACGGCCGGTCGTCACTGGTGCGCTGCAGCATCATCCGGCTTATCACTCGCTGGCCGCCCTCGTTGTCGCCGTAGAGCAAGTCAATGGTGAGCACGTCATTGCGCATGACCGCGGCAGCCGCGTCGTCGTGCTGCGGATCAGCGCCGTCCCGGAAGGCGCCCTGCCAGAACCCGATGTCGGCCGGCGCGATCAGGAGGTCGCGTCCCTGCTGCCGGAAGGCGTCCGGGTCCGGCCGCTGCGGGTTGAGCAGCCGGCCGACCTCGAACCTCCAGCCGTGCAGCACGGCGATGCCCTGGCCGACATCCCGGAGCGAGATCGCCATGTAGACGACGCCATTCTCGACTTCCGCCACGCCACAGCCGCCTGCGAGAATGACGTACTTGCCTTCCTGGAAGAAGATCTTCTGCTGCGGGTCGTCGAGCCGCGACGGCATCAGCAACGGCCGCATATTCACCTGCAGGGCCTGCTGTGCGACCCGCGCGGACCGGTTCGCGGAGCGGACCGAAGCGAATGTGGCGACCGCCAGCACCAGGGTGCCCCCGCCGGTCGCCAGCGAGGAGACGGTGGTCCAGTTGATCATTTCGAGCCCACAGTACCGGAGAACCGGGCCGTCCCAGCGGTCGCCGGCGGTGTCCGGCGGCTGGCCCCGGGGCGGCAGCGCGCTGGTCAGGCGGGGTCCCGAATTGCTAGTATGGTTAATACAGGATTAATACCTGATGTCTATTTATCGATTCGCCGGATAATTCTTGTAGCGAGACTGAACGAGGTCACCCTGTGGGTAACGGCTCGCGCGACTTCGTTCTCGATGAAGCGGGTGCCTCGGCCGATGAGCGACTGGCCAAGGCCGCCGCGGAGGCCGGGAGCGCGGCAGGTGGCGGCCTGCACTGGCAGCGCGCGGGCGCGGCCAGCACCTGCCGCCGCAGCTGGCTCGACACCTTTGACTGGCGCCTGTACCGGGCTGGCCTGACGCTGGAGCAGGTGGCCACGCGAGGCGGTGCCGACCTGATACTGACCGGGCGGGACGGCGAGGTCATCGCTGTCGAGCACCTGCCGGACGGCACCGTGGGGTGGCCATCGCTGCTCACCGGGTTGCCGGCCGGCCCGCTGCGGGAGCGGCTTGAGCCGGCTGCCGGGATACGCGCGCTGCTGCCGGTGGCCCGGGCCACCAGCCGGGTGACTGAGCTGCGGGCCCTGAACGGCGACGCCAAGACGATCGCCAGGCTCGCCGTCGACAAGATGGCGGTCACCTACCCATCCAGGGCGGTGGTCGCACCGCGGCTGACCCTGACGCCGGTGCGCGGCTACTGGGGCCATGCTGACCGGCTTGAGCAAGCGCTGCGCGCCCAGCCGGGGGTCAGCGACGGTGCCGCCCCGCTGGCTGCCGCGCTGGCCGCCGCGGGCAGCCGGCCGGGCGATGCGCCAGGCAAGGCGGCAGCGACGCTGCTCAGCCCGGAGCAGCGTGCCGGTGACGCGCTGGCCCTGATCCTGACCGCGCTGCTCGACACGATCGAGGCGAACGTGCCTGGCACGATCCGCGATACCGACACCGAGTTCCTGCACGACCTGCGCGTCGCGGTTCGCTGGACTAGGTCGGCGCTGAAGCTCTGCGGCCCGGCGCTGCCGGGCGGGCTGGCCCGCCGGTTCAAGCCAGCGTTCCGCTGGCTCGGGGATCTGACCACGCCGACCAGGGACCTGGATGTCTACCTGCTCGGCCTGCCCGACATGGCGGCAGGCCTTATCGCGGCCACCGATGATGACCTGGCCCCGTTCCGTGATCATCTGATCAGGACGCGTGCCGCTGCCCGGGCAGGGCTGTGCCGCGGACTGCGGTCGGCCCGGTTCACCAGGCTTGCCAGCGACTGGCGCGCGGAGCTTGCCGTCGTGCGGCAGGCGCGCAAGCGGCCCGCAGTCGCGCAGCTGGCTGCCGAGCGGATCGGCGCGGCGCACCGCAACGCGCTCGACGCGGGCGCGCTGATCACCGCGACGTCGCCCTCGCAGAGCCTGCACGACCTGCGGAAGAGATGTAAGGAGCTTCGCTATCTGGTGGAGATGTTCGGATCGCTCTACGACCCGGCCGAGCGCTGGCAGGCCGTACGGGAGCTGAAAGCGCTGCAGGACAGCCTGGGCGAGTTCCAGGACGCCGAGGTCCAGCGGGCGGAGATCCGCGCGTTCGCGGCGCAGATGCTCACCGACCGTTCCGCACCGGCGGCCACGCTGCTGGCGATGGGCGAGATCGCGGCGGGCCTGGCGCGGCGGCAGCGGAAGGCAAGGAACGAGTTCGACGCGAGGTTCGCGGCCTTCGCCAGCCCGGCCAGCCAGCAGCGGCTGGCGGCGCTCGCCGGGATCAGGGCCGCATGAAGATCTTCGCGACCTACAACATCAAGGGCGGCGTCGGGAAGACGGCGACGGCCGTCAACCTGAGCTATCTCGCGGCCATGGATGGCTACCGGGTGCTGCTGTGGGACCTGGACCCGCAGGGTGCGGCGAGCTTCCTGTTCCGGATCAAGCCGCGCGTCAAGGGCGGCGGCAAGGGCCTGATCCAGGGAACCAGGTCGATCGATGCGGCCATCAAGGGCACCGATTACGCCAACCTCGACCTGCTGCCGGCTGACTTCACCTACCGCAATCTCGACCTGCTGCTGGACTCCGCGAAGCGGCCCGCCCGCCGGCTCGCCAGCCTGCTGGCACCGCTCAAGTCCGAATACGACGTCATCTTCCTGGACTGCCCGCCGAGCATCTCGCTGCTATCGGAGAGTGTCCTGCATGCGGCCGACGTGCTGCTGGTGCCGCTGATCCCGACAACCTTGTCGGTCCGCACGCTCGATCAGCTCACCGAGTTCGTCGGCGCGATGAACGGGCACCGGCCAGCCGTGCTCGCCTTCTTTTCCATGATCGACCGGCGCAAGCAGCTGCACCTGAAGATCGCCGCGGAACTGCCTGAGTCGAGGTCGGACTTCGCCGCCACCGTGATCCCGGCGCTATCAGCCATCGAGCGGATGTCGGTCCAGCGGGCTCCGGTGACCGCATCCGCGCCGCGCAGCGCGGGCGCACGGCAGTACGGGCAGCTCTGGCTGGAGGCGCGGCAGCGGGCCGGACTGGTTGTGCCGGGCCGGTGAGCTGTCCGGCTGCCAGCTCAGCCCAGGCCGTCCAGGAAGCTGATCATCGCGTCGTTCACCTCGGCAGGCCGCTCCTGCTGCGTCCAGTGCCCGCAGCCGGGCAGCATCAGCTGGCGGGTCAGGCCCGGCACGAACTCTGCCAGGCCGTCGGCCGGGATGAAGCTGATAACGGGATCGCGCTGGCCGGCCACGAACAGGGCCGGAACGGTGATCTTGGCGTGCTGCCACGCACTGGTCAGCTCCCAGTTCCGGTCCATGTTGCGGTACCAGTTGAGCGGGCCGGTGAAGCCAGCCTGCGCGTACTGCGACACGTACGCCTCGATGTCCTGCTCCGTCAGCCAGGAGGGCAGCTCCGGCGGCTCGCTGGCGGCATCGAGGAAACCGCCGCCCGCCGGGATCAGCGACATGCCGGGCCCCTCGCCGGACAGTGCCGAGAGCACCGTGCGGAAGGTCGCGGCCGGATCGCGGCTCAGCTCCGCGTCGGCCACTCCGGGCTGCTGGAAGTAGACCATGTAGAAGCCGTCGCCAAGGAACTGGCGGAGCGTAGCTATCGGTGCCGTACTCCCCCGCGGCCGGTAGGGCACGCTCAGCCCGATCACCCCGCGGATCCGGTCCGGCCGGAACAGCGCGGCGTGCCAGGCCACCGGGGCGCCCCAGTCGTGCCCGGCCACGACAGCCTGCTCCGCTCCGAGCGCGTCCATCAGCGCGATCACGTCGCCGGCCAGGTGCAGGATCGAGTACTGGCTGACGTCAGCGGGGTCATCCGGTCCGCCCGGCGGCCCGGTCTCGCAGTAGCCGCGCTGATCCGGAGCCACCGCGTGGTACCCGGCCCTGGCCAGCGCGACGAGCTGGTGACGCCAGGAATACCAGCTCTCCGGGAAGCCATGCAGCAGCAGTACCAGCGGTCCCTGGCCCGCCTCGGCTATATGCATTCGCAGCGGCGCCAGCCTGGACGTGCCGGTGGGTGATCTCGGGGTGGCTTGTCGCCGGGTCCGTCATGGCGGGAGAATAGCCCGTTAACGGAGATGCTATGAGCGGCATGTCAGCGTCATACCCAGTGTTTCTAGCTAATTGCGTACACAAGTGTCGCCGGCCACGGAGCATCCTGTAAGTCAGGGAATCCTGCTGGCCGGGGAAGCGCTGCGGCCGTATTCGGCTTGAACGAGATGTGTCCGCGGTGCGGACAGTCCGCCCAGAGGGGGGCTCAGTGAGTCGCAGGCTGCTTCGGCTCGAGATTCCGGTCTTCCCGGAGCGGATGATGTTCCGGGTGCACGACCCAGCCGCAGAACTCGACGCTCCAGGCGCGGCGGTGCCGCCGCTGGACTCACTCATCAGCACCAGCCGGGATCAGCTCATCGTCTCGTGCGCCCAGCAGCATCTGGGCGTGCAGCTGACCGTCGAGGAATGGGACGACGCGCCGCCGCCGTTCAGCGACGGCTACGAAGACGAGGCCAAGTGCATCCTGTACCTGCGCGGTCAGCTGTGCGTCGACATGGGCTACTGCGGGCCAGGCGGTCCAGGGCCTGCGGCTCAGCGGCGGAGTCGGTGATTACGGCGTCCGCGTCTATACCCGGAACCGGGCGGCCGCGCTGCAGAGCTACGACGAGCTCTACCAGCAGTACGCCGATCCGCTGAGCGACGAATTCCAGCAGGCCCGCAAGCAGCTTGAGGGCATGGAGCAGTACCTGCTCCAGCTGTGGCGCGAGTCCTGACCAGGGGCAGGGAGAACTCGCAGCGGCTCGCGGTTGCGCAGCCGGGCCGTGTCCGCCGGAGATATCCGGAGCGCTCGGTGTCTTCGCGGCCGACGAGGTCGCAGAGGCACGTGCCTTCGGGACCGGGTAGTGCTGCCTGGCGAACGGGCTGAGCACGAAGAGCACGAGCGTCACGGTGGCGATGAGCGCGAGGGCGAGCACGCCGCTGATCGTCCTGGCCCGCTGCGACAGCAGCGGACTGGGCAGCCCCTGCTGGCCGAAGGCACTCAGCCGGGAGGCAAGCCGTGGATCATCGGCGGCAAGGTTCCGCTCCATCTCCTCCAGGATGCGCTGCTCATCCATCGACAGAGCCACAGCGCCACCTCCGCCCGGACTGGTCGGCACAGCTCGGCCGACCATTGCTGGCCAGCCCCATTCCACGATTGTTTACTAGGCCTTTGCTGACGGCAAGAGGAAGCGGACATGTCAGGTGCGCAATCGGCGGCTTTCGCCCGGAAGGCGGAGATGATGCTCCGACGACCGCCGTGGCCCCTGCGGCCAGCACCCGGCTATCGAAAACGTATTTGATTTCGTCGAACGCACGTTCTATGCTCAGCTGTCATGCGCTGGGACTCGCTGCGGCTGATCGACAGTGACCAGCCTTCCGGGCGGCCAGCCGGGCGGGCTGCGGCCGAGTGTGCCGCTGCCAGTTCCGGTCCGCCCGCCAGCTCCGGCCGGGCCGCGGGGTCCGGCCAGGCCGCCCTGTTCGACCGGGTGGCGGTCACGCGGACCTTCGATACGCCGGGATTTCGCGGCATGACCTTTCATGAGGTGCATGCCAGAAGCCTGATCAGCAAGGTGCCGGCCGCGTCCCGGATGCCTTTCCGCTGGACCATCAATCCCTACCGAGGCTGCAGTCACGCCTGCGCTTACTGCTTCGCCCGGAACACCCACACCTACCTGGACCTGGACTCAGGTCACGACTTCGACACCCAGATCGTCGTCAAGGTCAATGCCCCAGAGCTGCTCCGCCGAGAGTTGCGAGCGCCGCGGTGGGGCGGCGAGCACATCGCCATGGGCACCAATGTCGATTGCTATCAGCGCGCCGAAGGCAGGTACCAGCTGATGCCGGGCATCATCGCGGCGCTGACTGAGGCGGCGAACCCGTTCTCGATCCTCACCAAGGGCACGCTGATCCTGCGTGACGCCGCCCTGCTGGAACGTGCTGCCGGCGTGACCGACGTGGGGCTCAACGTATCGGTCGGCATTATCGATAAATCGCTTTCTCGATCTATCGAGTCTGGAGCGCCGAGCCCGGAACGCCGGCTAGGCGTCTGCGCCGCGCTGGCCGGGCGCGGGCCTGCCGTGCGGTGTGCTGATGGGGCCGGTGCTGCCGTTCCTGTCCGATTCCGCCGCGCAGCTTGATGAGGCCGTAGCGCGGATCGCGGCTGCGGGTGCCGCGCACGTGACCGCGATCGTGCTGCATCTGCGGCCAGGTGCCAGGGAGTGGTTCCAGCGCTGGCTGGGACTGCATCATCCTGACCTCGCCGGTGCCTACCGCGGGCTCTACGGCGATCGCGCGTATGCGCCGGCTAGCTATCAGCGCGAGATCGCCGTCCAGGTCGCGGAGCTGGCCAGGAAGTACGGTGTCGGCCGGACAAGCCCGGCCGGCGCGCGCCGGCTGCCCGCCGCGGGTCAGCCGGGACGTGCGGGCCAGCCTGATCAGGACACCTCGGCGGGAGTGCAGCTCTCGCTGATGTGACCTGAGACTGGCAGGCCGGCTGCGCGCCAGCCTGCGAATCCGCCCGCCAGGTCGGTGGCCAGCAGCAACCCCAGGTCCTGCAGCGCGGCGGCGGCCAGGCTGGAGGTATATCCCTCCGAGCAGAACACGATCGTCTGCAGCTCGTAGCTGGCGATCGGCAGCCGCGCCGCCGAGGCAGGATCGAACCGCCACTCCAGCACGTTCCGCTCCACGATGATCGCGCCGGGTATCCCGCCTTCGGCGCGCCGCTGCGCCTCCGGCCTGATGTCGATCAGGACCGCGCCGGCTGCCACGGCCGCCGCGGCCTGCTCCGGGCCGAGCCGGACCAGCCGGGCCCTCGCATCAGCCAGCAGCTCGTCGACCGACCGGGATCTGGGCGGCCGCCTCACCAGTCCTGCTCCGCCCGCTCGGTGCCGGCCAGCATGAGACCGGCGGCTGTCATCTCGTACCGCCGCATCGCCGTCAGCGGCGGCGAGTAGGCGTGCACGCTGACCGCCGGCTCGGCGGTATTGCTGCGGACGTCGTGCAGGTGATGGCCGCCGAAGAAGGTCACCGAGCCCGGCCCCGCGAGCCGCTCCCGGACCTGGCTGCTGCCCGGCATGGCCAGCGTCTCGAGCAGCTCGCCGCGGGCGACAGCGAAGGCGCCGCACGCACGGCCGTGGTCATGAAAGCCGGTGCGCTGGCCGGGTAGCCAGCTCAGCAGGCTGTGCGGTGGCGGTCGCCCGACTTCCTGACGAGACCATCCTATGAATCCAATCGAGTTAGCCGAATTTCCGGCCTACGGTACCACGCCGGCTGACATTGCGCTGGTCACGCCCGTCTACGCTGGACCGGAAGTCAGCCGAGGCGGCCGCTCGCGCCGCCCAGTCCAGCCAGGGAGGCCTGTTGCCGGGCAGCGAACCGACGCTCGCCAGCATGTCCGCGACGCACCGCCGGCATCAGCATTCGGGACCGGGGGCGGCCGACCTGGCGGCCATCGCGGTCGGCGGCGGCGTCGGCAGCGTCGCACGCTACCTGCTGTCGGCGGCGTTCCCGGCTGGCCACGGCTTCCCGTGGGCAGTGTTCGGCGTGAACGTATCCGGCTGCTTCTGCCTCGGCGTCCTGATCGTGTACCTGCTCGAGGTATGGCCGCCGCGCCGGCTGCTGCGGCCCTTCCTGGCCGTCGGGCTCATCGGCGGTTACACCACCTTCTCCACCTATGCGGCCGGCGTCATGACCCTGCTGACGGGCCGGGAAGCCGGCCTGGCCAGCGCCTACGCACTGAGTAGCGTGCTGGCTGCCCTCGTCGCGGTGTGGAGCGGCATGAAAGCGGCGCGTGCGCTGGCTAGGATGCCGTCGAGGCACGCCACCGTGCGGCGCAGCGGAGATGCCAGATGACACTGCAAGGGCCAGCCCGGCGGATCACCATCTTCATCGGCGAGTCAGACCGGTACCAGCACCGGCCGCTGTACGCGGAGATCGTGCGTCGGGCGCACAAGCGCGGGCTGGCCGGGGCCAGCGTGTTCCGCGGCCTGGAAGGGTTCGGTGCGGCGTCCCGGATCCATACCAGCCGGCTGCTCTCGCTCAGCGAGGACCTGCCGATGGCGATCATCATCGTGGACACCGCGGAGCGTACCGAGGAATTCCTGGACGACGTGGCAGACCTGGTCACCGGCGGCCTCATCATCGTCGATGACGTGCACGTGCACACCTACCGCGGCGGTAGCCAGCCGTGATCGTGCTGGCAGTGCTGGCTGGCGGCATGATCGGCGCGCCTGCCAGGTACCTGGCCGACCGGATGCTGCAGGCCAGGCATGACAGCGTGTTTCCGTGGGGAACTTTCGCCGTGAACATGGCGGGCTCCGCGCTGCTGGGGTTCCTGCTCGGGGCGCAGCGCCATCTCGGCCTGCCGCCCGCGGCGCTGGCGCTGCTCGGGACCGGATTCTGCGGCGGCCTGACGACGTTCTCCACCTTCAGCTACGAGACGCTCCGGCTGCTCGAGGACGGGGCTATCGGCGAGGCCGGGGTGAATACGATCGGCAGCCTGGCTGGCGGCGTGCTGCTGGCCTGGGTCGGCTACCGGCTCGCGGTCGCGCTCTGATCGGCGGGCCGTCCGGGCTGGCCGCCGGCCGGTCCCCTCGGTCGGCCCGCCCGGACAGCGCACGTAAAGTGGAATGCCGTGGAAGCACTGCAGAACAGCCAGGTACGGCCCGTCGCTGATGGCCTGACGGTCAGCACGGTCAGGTCCGTCGATCCGGGCGACTTGCTGGCCCGGCTGCCCGGACCCGCCGCATCGGCCTGGATACACCAGGGTGATGGCCTGGTCGGCTGGGGTGAAGCGGCGAGGCTGACGATTCCGGCAGGCGTGGACCGGTTCGCGGCCGGCGAGAAGTGGCTGGCGGAATTGTTCGACGCCGCTACGGTGCGGGACGAGGTCGGCGTGCCGGGTACTGGCCCGGTAGCGTTCGGCAGCTTCACTTTCGACCCCGCCTCCGAAGGTTCTGTCCTGGTCGTGCCGTCGATCGTCGTCGGCCGCCGGTCCGGCGTCGGCTGGCAGACCACGATCACCGCGCACGGCGCTGTGCCGCAGCTTCCGGCTACTGCTCCGGTTAATCCGGCCGAAGTCCGCTGGAGCGACGGCAGCCTGAGCGCTCCGCAATGGGAGCAGGCTGTGTCCGCCGCCGTGTCGCGGATCAAGGCCGGCGAGCTGCGCAAGGTCGTGCTCGCCCGCGACCTGCACGCCTGCGCGTCGGGCGACATCGACGTGCGGGTGCTGCTGGCCAGGCTGGCAGCTCGTTCCCCTGACTGCTACACGTTCGCCTGCGCCGGCCTGGTCGGCGCGACGCCGGAACTGCTGATCCGGCGGGAAGGGCATCTCGTCAGCTCGCTGGTACTGGCCGGCACCATGGGCCGCGGCGGCAGCAGGGCCGACGACGAGGCGCTCAGCTCGGCGCTGCTCGGCTCGGCCAAGAACGCCGAGGAGCACCGCTACTCGGTGGAGTCCGTCCGCGAGCTGCTTGCCCCGCTGTGCGCTGAGCTAACGATCGATCCCGGACCGTTCCTGCTGCAGATGGCTGACTACCAGCACCTGGCTACCTCGGTGACCGGCGTGCTCGACCGGGACGCGTCGGCGCTCGCGCTGGCGGCATCGCTGCACCCGACCGCGGCGATCTGCGGCACCCCGACCGAGGTGGCGCTGGAGCTGATCCGGGAGCTTGAGGGGATGGACCGCGGGCCGCTACTCAGGCCCGGTCGGCTGGGTCGACGCGCGCGGTAACGGCGAGTGGGGCATCGCGCTGCGCTGCGGCGAGATAGACGGCCGCCGCGCCAGGCTGTTCGCCGGCTGCGGCATCGTGGCCGGCTCGCAGCCCAGTGCGGAGCTCGCCGAGGCCGAGACCAAGTTCCGGCCGATGCGCCGCGCCCTGGAAGGCTGACCGCGGACGCGGCGGGCAACCTGCTGACGCGGCGGCTAATGGGTGCGGAGGCACCTGGCACCTGGCACAGGTAGCTCCGCACCCATGTCGCTGCGCGCGTGTCCGGTCAGGCCGCTACGGGATCAGCACGATCTTGCCGCGGGTGTGGCCCCGGGCCAGCAGCTCGTAGGCGTCGCGCACCTGCGCCAGCGGGAACGTGGCGGCAACGGGCACTTCGAGCCGACCGGACGCGACGAGTCCGGCAAGCTCGGCCAGCGTCGCCGCGCTCGCCCCGGCGGCGCTGCCCTCGGCCTTGACGCCGTACTTCTCCACCGCGCCGAAGTCGGCGATCGTGTCTATCCGGCTTGGCTCGACGCCGAGTTCCAGGGCCAGTTCTACGTAACCGGTGCCGAACGTGTCGATGAACGCGTCGACGTGCCCGGCCGCCTGCCGGATCCGCTCGGCGGCGCCATCGCCGTAGCTGACCGGGACGATCCCGTGCGCGGCGAGCCAGTCGTGGTTTGCCGTCCCGGCCAGCCCGATGACGGTGGCTCCGGCGAGCCTGGCCAGCTGGACGGCGATCGAGCCGACTCCCCCGGCGGCGCCGGACACCACGACGGCATCGCCGGCGGCGAGGCTGACTGCCCGGACGGCCGCGTACGCGGTGGCGCCTGCCACGAACAGCGACCCGGCGACCTCCCAGGGCACGGCCGGCGGTTTCGCGGTGAGGTTCGCAGCCTCGGCGAGCACGTACTCCGCGTGGCTGGCCCTGTTGTCGGTAAAGCCGATCACCTCATCGCCGGCCGCGAAGCCGCCCGCGCCAGGGCCCGCCGCCATGACGATCCCGGCGAAGTCGCTGCCCTCGCCAGAGGGGAACACCGCCGGGAACCGGGCGTGCAGGATGCCGTCCCGGATCTTGGCCTCACCGGGGTTAATGCCCGCGGCCTTGACCTGCACTACGACCTGGCCAGGTCCGGGCGCCGGCATCGGCACCTCGGCCAGGTGCAGCACCTCGACGCCGCCGTAGTGATCGAACCGCACAGCCTTCATGACAGTTCCTCCTTCGCGCCCGCGCGGTTGGTTATCCGGCTGGGGCTAACCGGGACGGCGGCCAGGTTATGCCGCGCTGGCGATGCGCCCCTCGCCGCCTGCGGCGCGGTAGGAGCCTGCTGGCGGTGCTGGCGATACCGTTGGCTGATCGAGGCGGAGGGGAAGACATGGACAGGGACACCGTCAGCCAGGTCGTCGACATCGCCCGCCGCGTGGTCGCGAGCGGCGCTATCTCCGCGAACGGTCACGGCAATGTCAGCGTCCGGGTACCCGGCGCGGCGGAGATGTACTTCACCGGGGGCCCGTCGCTGCGTGACCATCCGGCGTCGGCTGTCGTCCGGGTGGGCCTGGACGGCACGCTGATCGACGGCGAGCTGCCGCCCATCCAGGCGGCGGTGGTTGCCATGCATACGGCCATGTACGCCGACTCGGCCGAGGTGGGCTGCGTCATCCACACGCATTCGCCGTATGCAACAGCATTCGCCGTGGCCCGTCGCCCGATCGGCTGCTGGGTGGAGGCGATGGCGATGTTCGGGCTCGCCGGTGGCGTGCCGGTCGCGCGCTACGGGCCGCGCGGGTCCGCGGAGGCGATCGCCGGCATCCGGGCGTCGGTCCAGCCGGGCCCGCCGGCCGTGCTGCTGGCCAATCACGGCGTGCTGGTCTTCCACCGCACTCCGGAGCTGGCGATCCTGGTCGGCGGCGTGGTCGAGGAGGCGGCGCAGGCGGGGATCAACGCGGCCGCGATCGGGGGGCCGGTCGAGATCGAGACGGAGCTGCGGGCCGCCGCCCTGCAGCGCGCCATGAGCTTCGACGACCGCGGCACCGTCCGGGCCTGACGGCCCGCGGGCTGGCCGGCCGCGCGGGCCAGGCAGTCGCGATCGGCGGTGCTGCCCCGGTGGCCTGTCACCAGGGCAAGAAGCCGTTACCCTCGTCGCCCGAGCTGGTCCACAGGTGACCCCAGAGCTTCCCGGTCGGCCCGTCCGCGGGCAGGGTGGCAAGCTGAACGCTGACGTCGGCGCCCTCCTCGGGCGCGCGGAACCCGCTGCGGCAGTTGAGGTCGGTCGCGCAGTAGCCCGGATTGGCCGCGTTCACCTTGACGGGGTGCCGCCAGCTCTTTGGCGTACATCGCGGTGATCATGTTCAGCGCCGTCTTGGACGAGGGGTAGGGCACCGACGCCATCGGGAACAGCGGGCTGTCCGGATCGGTCATCGAGCCGATGGACCCGACCTCGCTGCTGACGTTGACGATCCTGGCCGCCTCCGCCCGCAGCAGCAGCGGCAGCATCGCGTTGGTCACCGCGACCACGCCGAACACGTTGGTCTCGTAGACGGCCCGCAGCGTCGCCACCGTGGTCTGGCTCGGCTTACCGGTGCCGTCGCCGCGGGCGATCCCCGCGTTGTTGATCAGCACGTCCAGCCCCCGAACTCGGCATCGATCCAGCTGGCCGCGCGGGCGATGGAGTCTTCGTCGGTGACGTCCAGCTGGACGAACCTGGCATCCGCTCCGCCGGCAGCGAGGTCCGCGACGGCCTGGCGGCCGAGGGCCGGGTCCCTCGCCCCGGCCAGCGCGGTCCAGCCGTTGCTGCCGAGAATCCGTGCGGTTGCGTATCCGATGCCCTTGTTGGCGCCGGTGATCAGTGCGATGGATGTCATGCTCGCACGATGCCAGCGCGGCATCGCCGCCGGGAGAGACCGGCCGAGCCCGGGATCAGCAGTACCACCCGGAGGCCGGCCCGTCGCCGGGCCTGCGGCGATGAGGCAAGCTGGACTGGCTTGCCGACCGGGCGGAGGAGACTGCTAGTGAATCGTGACGACCTGGCGACATTCCTGCGGACCCGCAGGCACCGGCTTCGCCCTGCGGACCTGGGCCTGCCCGAGACTGGTCCGCGCCGGACGCCCAGGGCTGCGCCGTCAGGAGGTGGCCCAGCTTGCGGGCATGTAGGTCGATTACTACATCCGGCTGGAACAGGGCCGTGGGCCGCAGCCGTCGCGGCAGATCCTGGCCGCCCTGTCGCGGGCCTTGATGCTGACTGCGGACGAGCGCGAGTACGTCTTCCGGCTGGCGGGCGAGAGCCCCCCGCAGCTGGCTGCATCGTCCCGGCACGTCAGCCCTGGCATCCGCAGCCTGATCGATACATGCCGGAGACCCCGGCCTACGTAGTCGACGCCAAGTACGACGTGCTGGCCTGGAACCAGCTGGCGACCTTCTTCATCGGCGACCTGTCCGGGATCCCGGAGCAGGACCGGAACATGATCCGGTGGATGTTCCGCCAGCCGGCCGCCGAACTGGCGTGGTCAGACGAGGCCACGCTGCGGTTCGTCCGGGCTACGGTCGGCGACCTGCGCGCCGGCTACGCGCGCAATCCGGCCGATCGCGGGATCGCGACCTGGTCACCGAGTTGCTCGCGCTGTCCCCCGCGTTCGCCTCGATGTGGGCCGAGCACGTGGTCGAGACGCGCCGCCGCGGTCAAGCGGGTCGACCATCCGCTGGCCGGGCAGCTCGAATTCGAGTGCCACATGCTGCATGTGGCCGACACCGGCCAGCGGCTGATCGTGTACTGCGCCGCGCCGGGTTCGACGACCCGTCAGGCCTTCGCCCGGCTGGCCGCGCTCGGCAGCGTCTCCGCGGCCACGCCGTGACCGCCTCGGCCGGCCACAGTGGCGACGGCGAAGGTGGCGCTGACGGGCGGGACGGGTCAGGTCAGGTGTTCGCCGACATGAGGCTGCCGGGCAGCGCCGATGCGATAGCCCCGGACGGCTCGCACGTCAGGGTGCTGCTGCGGCTGGGCGGCGGCAGCATGGCGCATTTCGCGCTCGATCCCGACCAGGTGACCCGGCCGGTCGCGCACCACAGCGTTGACGAGATCTGGTACGTCATCAGCGGTCACGGCGAGATGTGGCGACGGCAGCTCGGCCACGAGGAGACCGTTCCCCTCCGCCCCGGAACCTGCGTGTCCATTCCCGCGGGCACGTCGTTCCAGTTCCGGTGCGGGAGCGATGGCCCGCTCGCGATCGTCGCGATCACCATGCCGCCATGGCCCGGCGACGGCGAGGCTTACGTGGTGACCGGCCCGTGGGCACCAGATGTGCCGGGACGCCCTAGCTGAGGCCGTCCAGGTGCGCGGTGTCGTTGAAGCCGCGCACGATCCATCGGTCGGCGGTGATGACGATCCGGGTGATCGACGCGTTCTCCGCGCCGAGGAATGCGAACGGCCGCGAGCCGGTAGCGAGCGCCATGGCCTGGCCGATGACACCGCCGTGCGTGACCGCCGCGACCCGCTGGCCGGCCTGAGCGGCGGCCAGCCGGTCGATGGCTGCCCGCACCCGCGCGGCAAACTCCGCTGCCGGCTCAGCGCCGGGGATGACGTCCCAGCGTTCTTCGGCGAGCATGCGCTGCGCGACCGGGTGCCCGATCGCCACCATCTTGCGGTACTCTCCGCCTTCCCAGGCTCCCAGGTTGACTTCCCGCAGGTCAGCCTCGACTACCGGGGCGAGGCCCGTCGCTGCCGCGAGTGGCTCGGCGGTCTGCGCGGTGCGCTGCAGGGTGGTGACGTAGATGGCGGCGAGGCCCGCGGTGCGCAGGCGCGCCGCAAGGCGCCGTGCCTGCTGCACGCCAAGATCTGACAACGGCGGATCACCGTGCCCGCCCACCAGCGCGAACGGCGTGCCATCCTGATATGCCTCGGACTGGCCGTGCCGCACGAGCAGCAGGTCCAGTGCACCGGGCGGCAGCTCGAACCGGTGCTGCCGGTAGGACGCCGGTTCCGGGTCAATGCCCGCACTATCGGTCACAAGCCCAGAAGCGTACCGGCCGCGTCAGCCGGGCCGCCATCAGAGTGACGCTGGACGGGAGCGCCCTACGGGCTCGCCGTGGCCGGCTAGCCTGCGGCCGAGCCAGGCTGAGACGTAACCCGTGCCGCAGCCCGGCTCGATGCTCGCCACGCCGTGCAGGCTGGCCGGACCTCGCGGACCGGCGTCAGGCCAGGATCTTGGCCTTCTGCTGGTCGAATTCCGCAGCAGTGATGACGCCGCGGTCGCGCAGGCTGGCAAGCTTGTCCAGCTGATCGGCGGTGTTGCCGTCGGACTGGGCGGCGGACTGCACGTACTCGCGGAACTGCTGGTCTGCCTGCTGGGCCTGCCGCACCGACCGCTCGTGCATGGACCCGCCGCGCGCGATCAGGTACACCAGGACACCGACCAGCGGAATGAACAGCACGAACAGGAACCACAGCGCCTTGGCGCCGCCGGACAGGTCCTGACTGCGGAAGATGTCCATGAAGATAGCGATCAGGATCCAGATCCAGATCACCCAGAGGAACACCTCGAGGATCGTCCAGAAGACATTCAGCAGCGGATAGGACGAACCTGTTGCGGCCAGTATCATTCGGTTACCTTCTTCTCCCTTGCGCCCGCGGAGCGGCCGTATTGCCGCCCCGGTATTACGGCGTATGGCTCACTCAGGATTCCCGCGCGCAAGTTCGAAATCACCCGCTCCGGGTGAGACGCGCTGGCCTGCGGTAGCGCAGCGCGGGTCAGACTGGGCAATCGCGGCAGCGCACGCCGTGCCGACCGCGGCCCGCAGCTCGGCCTGCTCGCCGCGGTCGGTCGTGACCTCGACCAGCCGGAGGCCGCGGCCGGCCAGCACCTCCGGTAGCTGCGATGCGTGCGTGGCCCGCGCGTACGGCAATCCTGCGGCGGCAGCGAGGTGACCGAGGTTCGCGTCGTGCGGCGTACCGAAGAGGCGCTCGAACGAATCGGGGAAAGCGGCTTGCTCGAGGCCCGAGAAGATCCCGCCGCCATTGTTGTTGACGACAACCAGGCACAGTTCGGGCCGTTCCTCCAGCGGGCCGATGATCAGGCCCGGTGCGTCATGCAGGAGCGCGAGGTCGCCGAGCAGCGCCACCGCGGCCCCGCCGCCAGCACGCTGGTGCGCGAGCGCCGCGCCAGCGGCGGACGAGACCAGCCCGTCGATACCGCTTGCGCCGCGGCTGGCAAGCACCCGCAGGTCCGCACGCGGCACCAGATGCCGGTCAAGGTCACGGGCGGGCATGCTGGACGCCGCCCACAGCAAGGCGCCGCCAGCAAGCGCAGCGCCCAGGTCGCGGGCCAGCAACGGCTCGTTCAGTACGCCGCCTGCCGCGGTCAGCACCTCGTCGGCGGCCGCGCTCGCGGCCGCGTCCGCTGCCAGCCAGTCCGCCAGCCAGCCGGCCCGTCGCACCCCGGCCTGCCCGGCCTGCCCGGCCTGGTCCGCCTGCGTGCCGCCTGGCAGCCCGCGCAGCCGGACGCCGCAGGCAACGTCGGTCGCCGACCGCGCCGGGTCGGCCCACCGGCCATCGGGCTGGCTGAGCACGACATGCCGGGCTCGCCGTGCCGCCGGGTGCTGCCGGGGCCGCGCCGTGCAGCAGGGTCAGCTGACCGCGGGACAGGCCCAGGCCGGCCGCCGACACGATGACGTCCGGCCGGTGCGCCGCCAGGAAGCTCGGCGCAGTCAAGCAGGAACTGGTACGAGCGCAGCGCGGCTGGTCCGTGCCTCGCCCCGGACGACGGCTCCGCCAGCAGCGGCCAGCCGGCTGCCGCCGCGAGTGCGGCGAGTCGACTGCGGATCAGCGGTACCGTCGCCGCACACCACCACTCCGCGCTCGGTCCAGTCGAGGTCGGCGACCGGCAGGCCACCCGGATGGCTGGCTGCCGGTCCCGGCCCGGCTGCCGGTTCCGGCCCGGCTCGCCAGGCGCGTGTCCACGGCGCGCCGTCCGGCCGGCCGTCCAGTGGCCCGGACCAGCTGGCGTCCGCCCCGGCGGGCACCAGCGGCTCGCGGAACTGCAGGTTGAGATGAACCGGGCCGGCCGACGCCACCCCGTTCCCGGACGAAACTGACCAGGCACGGGACGCCAGCGAGCGCCAGTAGCCTGCCTGGCCGGGCCGGTCCTCGGCAACCCCGGTTTCGCAGTACCAGCGCACTGCGCCGCCATACAGCTTGACCTGGTCAATCGTCTGGTTGGCGCCGGTGCCGCGCAGCTCAGGCGGCCGGTCAGCGGTGAGAACCAGCAGCGGCACGCAGGCCTCGTCGGCTTCGATGACCGCGGCGTGGAAGTGCGCGGCCGCCGTGCCGGATGTGCACACCACGGCCGCCGGCTGGCCACTGGCCTTTGCCAGTCCCAGCGCGAGGAAACTCGCCGATCTCTCGTCGATCCGGATGTGCAGCCGGAGCGGTGAGTCAGCCGCCGACGCGGCCGCGTGCAGGGCCATCGCCAGCGCCGCGCTGCGAGAGCCGGGTGCGATGACGGCCTCCCGCAGACCGCAGCGGACGAGCTCGTCCACGAGCACGGTGGCGAACGCGGTCGACGGGTTCACGGCCGCCTCAGCCGGTCAGCCCGGCGGCGCCGGCCAGCCGCCCGTCGGGCAGGAACTCGGCGGCCGCCTTCATGCGGGCCTGCCAGCCGGCCGGGTCGACCTCCCAGCGGGCCAGCTCGCCGGGATCGACTGCGGCGGCCCGGACCGGCAGCTCGCCCCCAGATTCGGTCAGCGGCACCGCGGTCACGTCGCCGGCCAGCAGGCTCATGGTGGCTAGCCCGCATGCGTGCGGCAGGTCGGGCAGGGCTGCCGCCAGCGCCACGCCGGCTGCCAGGCCCACCGACGACTCGACTGCGCTGGACACGACCACGGGCAGGCCGCAGGCCTGCGCTATCTGCAGTGCCGCCCGCACGCCGCCGAGCGGCTGGGCCTTCAGCACCACGATGTCCGCGGCGCCGGCCGCGCGCACCGCGAGCGGGTCCTCGGCGCGCCGGATCGACTCATCGGCGGCCAGCGGGACGTCCACCCGGCGGCGCAGCGCGGCAAGCTCGTCGAGAGTCGCGCACGGCTGCTCGGCGTACTCAAGATCAAATGGGGCCAGCGCTGTCAGTACCCGCTCGGCCTGGCTCACGTCCCACCCGCCGTTGGCATCGACCCGGACGCGGCCGGCCGGGCCGATCGCGTCCCGGACGGCCTCGACCCGCGCGATGTCCGCGGACTCCGGCTGGCCGGGCTCGGCGACCTTCACCTTCGCGGTCCGGCAGCCCGACCCGGCGACAATGGCGTGCGCCTGCTCCGGGCTGACAGCCGGCACCGTCACGTTCACCGGCACGCTCGTCCGCAGTGGCGCGGGCCAGCCTTCCGCCGCGGCCTCCAGCGCGCAGCGCAGCCAGCGGGCGCATTCGCGCGGGCCGTAGTCGGGGAACGGGGAGAACTCTCCCCAGCCGGCCGGGCCGTGCAGCAGCGCGCCCTCGCGCAGCGTGGTGCCGCGGAATCGCACCGGCATGGGGATCGCGAAGGCCCGCAGCGTCGGCAGCAGCTCGGCGGCAAGCTCGCGCAGGCCGCTGCCGGTCATGGGCGGCGCGGGAACCTGCCGAAGTCCGGAGCACGCTTGTGCACGTAGGCGTCCCGGCCTTCCTGCGCTTCCTCGCTCATGTAGTACAGCATCGTCGCGTCGCCGGCGAACTGCTGCATTCCGGCCGCACCGTCAGTCACGGCGTTCAGCGCACCCTTGAGCATCCGCAGTGCCAGCGGCGACCTGGCCAGCATCTCCTGCGCCCACGCGACGGTCTCGTCCTCGAGCCGGTCCAGCGGGACGACGGTGTTGACCAGGCCCATCTGCAGGGCCTCCTGGGCGTTGTACTGGCGGCACAGGTACCAGATCTCCCGCGCCTTCTTCAGCCCGACCGTCGCTGCCAGCAGCGATGAGCCGTAACCGGCGTCGAACGAGCCCACCTTCGGTCCGGTCTGGCCGAAGACCGCGTTATCGGCCGCGATGGTCAGGTCGCAGCACACGTGCAGGACGTGACCGCCGCCGATCGCGTAACCGGCCACCATGGCGATCACCGGCTTAGGCGTGCGGCGGATCTGCACCTGCAGATCCAGCACGTTCAGCCGGGCAACGCCGTGCGGATCGACATAGCCGGCATCGCCACGGATCCGCTGGTCGCCGCCGGAGCAGAAGGCCTTGTCGCCAGCACCGGTGAGGATGATGACGCCGATCTCGGCATCGTCCCTGGCCACGTTGAACGCGTGCGAGAGCTCGAACAGCGTCGTCGGCCGGAAGGCATTGCGCACCTCGGGCCGGTTGATCGTGATCTTGGCGATCCCCTCCGCGGTCTCGTACCGGATGTCGGTGTACTCCTGCCCGTCCGCCGGCCCAGACGCTTTCCAGTCGACCACCGCGGCCCTCCCGATGTTGCCCTGATCTGCCCGGTTAACCTTACGACCGTGACTTCCCGGCCACTGCACGCGGTCCTGCTCCCGGCGTCGGCCGGCCAGGAGATGCTGGCCGCGCTCGCCGCTGCGCTCGACGGGTCCGGTCCGGCGATCCTGCCGCTTGACCCGGCGCTGCCCGCCGATGCGCTGCGCGCCGCACTCGACGCGTTCAGGCCGACCGCCGTGACGACGATGGCGGGAACGAGGCCCGTCCCGGCTGCAGCACCTGGCCGGACGCCCGGCGTCGCGGCCGAGACGGCGGTGGTGATCGCGACATCGGGCTCTACCGGCGCGCCGAAAGGCGTCGAGCTCAGTGCCGCCGCGCTGACCGCGTCGGCGGCAGCGTCGCTGCGCCGGATCGGCGCCGGGCCGGGCGACCGGTGGCTGTGCTGCCTGCCTGCGTTCTATATCGCCGGCATCGGCGTACTGGTCAGGTCGCTGATCGCGGGCACGGAGCCCGTTATCGCGCCGTCGCTGAACCCGGACGTACTAGCCGGGGCCGGGTGCCAGCACGTCTCGCTGGTGCCGACCCAGCTACGGCGGCTACTGGACGCGGGCGCGGCGCCGGGACCGGTGCGCACCGTGCTGCTGGGCGGCGCAGCGGCGCCGGACGGACTGCTGGCCGAGGCACGCTCGGCCGGCTGGCGGGTCGTTACCACCTACGGCATGAGCGAGACCTGCGGGGGCTGCGTCTACGACGGCCTGCCGCTGGACGGAGTGCGGGTGCGGGCCGGCGCTGACGACCGGATCATGATCAGCGGACCGGTGCTGTTCTCCGGGTACCGCCTGCAGCCGGGCCAGACTGACGCCGCAGTGACTGACGGCTGGTTCCGTACTGCCGACCTCGGCGTGGTGACCGGGGACGGCCGGGTCATCGTGCGCGGCCGGGCCGACGACGTGATCAACTCGGGCGGTCGCAAGGTGGTGCCCGGCGAGGTCGAGCAGGTACTGGGAACCTGTGCTGGCGTAGCGGACGTTGTCGTGGTGGGAGTTCCCGACGCTGACTGGGGCGAGGCAGTGACGGCCTTCCTGGTCGCCGCGAATCCGGCTGATCCCCCGGCTCCGGCCGAGCTCAGCGCGCACGCCCGGAGGGCCCTTTCCGGGTACGCGGTGCCCAAGAAGTTCGTCGTTGTGCGAGAATTTCCGCTACTCCCGTCCGGTAAGCCGGACAGGGTCGCTTTGCGGTACATGGGAGCGCAGGGAACCTGATGCCTGAAATGAGAGGAGCCTGGCGGCGGGCATAAGAGCCTGCGCGCAGGGTAGCCAGATTCGGGCGCGCGTCAAGTGCACGGGAACAATTCGCCGCCTCGTGCGTTACAAGATAGTGCCCGCGGTGCTCACTGCCAAGTCCGCCAAGGGTCCCCGCTAAAGAAAAATACCCGCGCCGGCCAGGGCGCGGAGACCCGGCGCATGCCCGTTATGCGCCCGCGAAGGGAGTGTCTCATGCCGAGGAGCGCGACTTTGCTGTCGTCTGCGCGCGAGGATGAGGAGACCACGACCCACGTGGACGAGCTGATCCAGCGTGGCCGCGGCCAGGGATATCTGTCCCTGCCCGAACTTCGCGATGCCTTCGACCAGGCGCGAGTGTCCCCGACTGAGGCCCGTTCCATCATCCGTGAGCTGACCGAGGCGGGCGTGCAGCTCGGCAACGAACCGTCCGGCGGGCCAGGAGCAGCGCTGCCCGGCGACGCCGCGGCCGCGCCCGGTGCTGCCCCGGCCGCCGACGCTGACCTGCCCGACGTGGACGCCGAGCTGGCTGAGCTGGCCGCGAGCGCCGCGCCGCGGGCGAGCACGAGCACGAGCACGCCGGAGACTGACCTTGATGACCAGACCTCGGTCATGGGCGACTCGGTGCACACCTACCTGAAGTCGATAGGCCGCCGCAGCCTGCTGACAGCCGAGGAAGAGGTCGACCTCGCCAAGCGCATCGAGGCCGGCCTGTTCGCGGAGTACAAGCTGGACACCGAGAAGAGGCTCTCCAAGCAGTACCGCGCTGACCTCGAGGCGGTCGCTGACGACGGCAGGCGAGCCAAGGCGCACATGCTCGAGGCCAACCTCCGGCTGGTGGTGTCGGTGGCCAAGAAGTACAGCGACCGCGGACTGTCGCTGCTCGACGTGGTGCAGGAAGGCAACCTGGGCCTGATCAGGGCAGTGGAGAAGTTCGACTACACCAAGGGCTACAAGTTCTCCACGTACGCGATGTGGTGGATCCGGCAGGCGATCCAGCGCGGGTTCGCCGACTCCGCCCGTACTATCCGGCTGCCGGTGCACGTGCTGGAGATGCTGAGCAAGCTGAGCCGGGTCGAGCGGGACATGCACCAGCGGCTTGGCCGTGAGCCGACCCCGGAAGAGCTGGCTGTCGAGCTTGACCGGACGCCGGACCAGATCGAGGAACTGCTGCGTACCAGCAGGCAGCCGATCAGCCTGGACTCGACGATCGGCGAGGACGGCGAGACCAGCATCGGTGACCTGATCGAGGACGTGGACGCGCCCGAGGCGGGCGAGCTTGTTGATCGTCAGCTGATGGCCGAGCAGCTGCGGCATGCGCTCGATGCGCTGACGCCGCGGGAGGCCACCATCATGTCGATGCGGTTCGGCCTGTATGACGGTAACCCGCACACCCTTGACGAGATCGGCAAGGCCCTCGGCCTGACGAGGGAGCGCATCCGTCAGCTGGAGAAGCAGTCGCTATCCAAGCTGCGGCACCCGAGCCGCGCGCAGCCGCTGCTCGACTACGCCAGCTGACTGCGCTAGCTGGGCATCTCAGCGCCAGCCGCTGCTGACGTGCCGGACCAGCAAGCCGGGCCCGCCCCCCGCCGGGCCCGGCTTGCTGCCGTCAGAACGGCCCCGGTCACGACATGCTGGTCTTTGACCGCGCGCTCTAGCTCATCGAGCGCGTGCAATGGCAGCGCGCTGCGTCGCGCGTGACCCGGTCGCGGGAGAATCGCAGGGTGACAGATTCCGAGGCCACGGCTGTCCCCCAGTTCGCGCTGCGCACGGCATGGGCAAGGAACCTGGAGACGCCGCTTCGCCGGTTCCTGCGGACCGAGACCGGCAGCGCCGTGGTGCTGCTCGCGGCGACGCTGGCAGCTCTTGCCTGGGCCAACATCTCCCCGTCGGGATACTCGTCCGCCTGGGACACCGAGCTGTCCATCAAGCTCGGCAGCACCGGCCTGGCGGCGAACCTGCACGAGTGGGTGAACTCCGGCCTGATGGTCTTCTTCTTCCTGGTAGCGGGTCTCGAAGCGCGGCGCGAGTACGACATGGGCGAGCTGCGGGAGCGCCGCCGGCTGGCGCTGCCGCTCATCGTGGGACTTGGCGGGATGATCGTCCCGATCGGGATCTACCTGGCGTTCAACGCCGGCCGTGCGTCCGCTGGCGGCTGGGGCGCGGCCATGTCGACCGATACCGCGTTCGCGCTCGGCATGCTGGCGCTGGTCGGCGCGGGGTTCCCGGACCGGGTGAGCACCTACCTGCTGACGTTCGCGATCGTCGACGACGTCGCCGGAATCGTGATCATCGCGCTGGCCTACAGCGGGCATATCGATCTGACGGCGCTGGCAATCGGGCTTGGCGTCCTGGCGGTAGTAGCGGTGGCCAGCCTGCGCGGCCTGCGCGGCGGCGCCTACTACCTGTTCCTCGGGGTGGCTGCCTGGATCGCGTTCTTCAAGTCCGGCGTCGACCCGGTGGTGGTCGGGCTCGCAATGGGCCTGCTCGCCTTCGCCTACCCCGCGCAGCGGCGCGACCTTGAGCTCGCGTCCGAGACGTTCCGGCAGTTCCGCGAGCAGCCCACGGCCGAGCTGGCCCGTGACGCCGGCCAGAGCGTGCGGGCTGCGCTGTCACCGAACGACCGGCTGCAGCAGCTGTTCCATCCCTGGACGAGCTACCTGATCGTGCCGCTGTTCGCGCTGGCGAACGCGGGCATCAGCGTCAGCGTCAGCTTCCTGGCCCGCGCCTTCACCTCGCCGGTGACGCTCGGAATCCTGCTCGGCTATGTACTCGGCAAGCCGGTCGGCACGGTGGCGGCGGCGTGGCTGCTCGCCAGGGTCAGCCGCGGCCGGATCCGGCCGCCCATCGGCTGGGCCGCTGTCACCGGCGCGGGTGCCATCGCGGGCATCGGCTTCATCGTCTCGCTGCTGATCGCATCGCTGGCCTTCCACGGCGCCCAGCTCGCCGAGGCGAAGGTCGGCGTGCTGTCCGCGGCCTTGTGCTCGTCCGCCCTGACCTGGCTGGTCTTCCGGCTCACCGTGCTGCTTCCGAAGCGGTGGCGGCTGCGGGCGCTCTTCGGCACGGTCGAGTCCATCATCGATCTGGCGGTGCCTGTCGACCCCGACCGCGACCATATCCGGGGCGCCGCGGAGGCGCCGGTGACGCTGCTGGAATACGGCGACTTCGAGTGCCCCTACTGCGGCCAGGCCGAGGCGGTGATCCGTGAGCTGCTCGCTGACCTCGGTGACCTCCGCTATGTGTGGCGGCACCTGCCGCTGAATGATGTGCACCCGCACGCGCAGCTTGCCGCCGAGGCATCCGAGGCTGCCGCCTTGCAGGGCAAGTTCTGGGAGCTGCACGACCAGCTGCTCAGCCACCAGGGGGCACTGACAGCCAGGGACCTGATCCGCTACGGCGGCGAGATTGGCCTGGACATCGAGCGCTTCATCCGCGACCTCCGCAACGGGGCGGGACAGGCCCAGGTCGCCGAGGACGTCGACTCCGCTGACCTGAGCGGCGTGTCCGGCACGCCGACGTTCTTCGTCAACGGCAGACGGCATCACGGTGCCTATGACATCGATGCGCTGTCCGAGGCTGTCCGGGCCGCCAGGGTCCGGGCCCTAATCAGCGCCGACCACCGAAAACGGGCCGGCCCGGACCAGCGCTCGGGCCGTCAGGCGAGCTAGCCCGGTCAGGGCTGAGCGGCCGCCTGCCGGAGCAAGTCGATCATCTGCTCGCCAGTCACCACCCGGTTGCGGCGCAGCGAGCCGGTCAGCAGCCCGCCATCGACGGCGATCGCCTGCCCGGTGACGAAGCCCGACGAGTCGCTGGCCAGCCACAGCACGGCCTCGGCGATGTCGAGAGGCTGACCAGCGCGCCGGATCGGCGCGACGTCGCTCAGCGCCGCCGCCATGAACTCGACAGTGCGCTGCGCGTCGTCGCCGTCCAGGCCGGCCGCCCGGCCGAAGATCGCGGTGGCGATGCCACCCGGGCACACCGCGTTGACCCGGACGCCGTGCTCGCCCAGCTCGTTCGCCGTGGTGAGAGTGAGCTGGGCGATCGCGGCCTTGCAGGCGCTGTAGTCATGACCGGCGAAGTTCGCCCGGCTGGCGGCGACGCTCGCGGTATTGATGATGCTCCCGTGTCCTTGCGGCCGCATGATCCTGGCGGCGGCCCGGATACCGAGGAAGACACCGCGCAGGTGCACCGCGACGGTGCGGTCGAAGGTCGCGATGTCCATCTCCTCGATGCCGCCGGTTGAGCCCGGGTTACCCGCGTTGTTGAACAGGCAGTCCAGGCCGCCGAAGTCCGCCACGCAGCTGTCGATGGCCTGCTCGATGTCACCCTCGCGGGCGACGTCGGCGGCAACGAAACGGCAGCGCTCCCCCAGTTCGGCGGCGAGCCGCTGACCGCGCTTCTCGTCGAGATCAGCCAGCACGACCGAGGCGCCCTCGGCGACGAACAGCCGGGCTGTCGCCGCGCCAATGCCGCTCGCGGCTCCGGTGATCACCGCGCGTTTGCCTGCCAGCCTGTCTGCCATGGTTGTCTCCGCCGCTCGACCGTGTCCGTCGGCGCAAATCCTGTCGTTCAGCGCCGATCGGGTCAACTCGTGCGCGTCCTTGCTGGCCGGACGACTGGCCGCGGCCGGCCTGCCGGGTCAGGAGGGCAGCGAGATGACCACCACCGGAGTCGTGGTGGGCTGAGCGGTCCCGCCTGCGGGTTCCACCGTGACGCCGATCCGGTCCCCGGCCGCCAGGCCTGATGCCAGTACCGGCACGGTGGTGCCGTCGGCGGCGCGGGTCAGCAAGCCGGCTGAGGTCGCCGTGCTGGTGCCTGGCGGGCCCATCACCCAGAGCTGGTATACCTCGGAACCAGGCAGGCTGTGCATGCCCGTGCTGGTGAAGACCAGCTGATGCAGCCTGGGCGCCACCACGACGGTGGCGGCGCCGCCCGCCGCGGTCCGGCTGCGCACGAGGCGCGCTCCGGGTGCGTTCAGCACAGCGGCGATCTCGCGCTGCTGGGTACGCTGCGCACCGAGCTGGCTGCGGGAGATGCCCAGCAGCACCCCGAGCGCGATCACCAGCACGAGGCAGGCCGCGACGGCGGGAACGGCGAAGCGGCGCAGCCAGCTCGGTCCTGGCGCTGGCAGCGGCCGGACATCGGGCAGTGGCGGCAGCTGCCTGGTGCGGGCGGCCGAGGCCATGACGCGAAGCTTGAGCTGCGCGGGCGGCGGCGCGCTGACTGCGAGCGCGAACCGGGTGGCGGTCTCCTGCAGGCCGCGGACTTCCGTCCGGCAGGACGGGCAGCGGGCCAGGTGGTGCTCGAACCGGTCGCGCTCAGCGCCGCTGAGTGCGTCAACTGCGTAGACACCGCTGAGGTCGTGCATATCGTCTCGTGGCAGGAGCCTCATGACACCACCCCCATGCAGTCGCGCATCCGGATGAGCCCGTCCCGGATGCGGGTCTTGATGGTGCCCAGCGCCACGTTGAGCAACCCGGCCACCTCGCGGTAGCTGTAGCCGCCGTAATAGGCCAGCGTCACCGATTCGCGCTGGGTGACAGTCAGGGTCTGCAGGCAGCGCCGGACCCGCTCCCGGTCCAGGGTGTCCTCGACTGCCTCGGCAACCTCGTCGGCGCTGATGATCGCTCCGGCCGCCGACTTGTGGTCGCGCTGGGCCTCGGCGGTGGCTGACCGGACCCGGTCGACGGCCCGCCGGTGCGCGATCATCATTGCCCAGGTCATCGCGCTGCCCTTGGCGGAGTCAAACCGGCAGGCCTGACGCCAGACCTCCAGCAGCACTTCCTGCGCGACCTCCTCGGACTGCGACGGATCCCGCACCACCTTGCGGATCAGCCCGTACGCCGGGCCGGCCAGCCGGTCGTAGACCGCCTCGAACGCCAGCTGGTCGCCGCGCGCGACGCGGCTGAGCAGCGTGTCCAGATCGGGCTCCGGCTCATCCCCCGCTGGCAAGCCGAATCGCTCCGGCACCGGGTCACCTGGTGTGGCCATACCCACCATTCGAGGCCATCGACGGCCCGGATTGGTGCTGGCACGCCGCGATCGTCAGACTTGCTGGCCCGGGTCCCGGGGGGCAGTCCAGGCGAACGGCTGCAAAGCGTCGTCGAGCGGCGCGGCAGTCAACCTGTTGGCCAGCGTCGAGGTGGTGTACGCGCCGATCCCGAGCACGACTTCCAGGGCGTTCTGCCTGGTGTAGCCGTTGTCCAGGAATGCACGCAGCTGCTGCTGGCTGACCGCCCCCGCCGTCGCCAGGACCGCCAGGGTGAATACCCGGATCGCCTCGAGCCGGAGATCCGGCAGGGCCCGGCCGTCACGCAGCCCGGCGGCGAGTTCCTGATCGCAGCCCAGCCGCGCGAGCCTGGCGGTATGCAAGGCAACGCAGACATGGCACTCATTCCGGGTTGCGATCGTGAGGATCAGCACCTCGCGCGCGACCGGGTCCAGGCTGGTCCGCTCGAACAGGCCGCTGACCGTCAGGAAGCCAGTCAGCAGTTCAGGTGACTCGGCCATCCGGGCGATGGCGGCCGGCAGGTAGCCCATCCGCCGCGCCGTCTGCGTCATCAGCTGCCGCGACCCGGCTGGCGCCGAATCCTCGGTGTGGTCAGTGAACTGCGTGTCTGCGACGTGCAGGCTCGTCATTGACGGGGTCCTTCCGCTCGGTGGCGCTCGTTGCTAGGCTCCGGTCATGAGCCAGCTAGACAACTGGGTTGCCTATTATAGTAAACTAGGTTGTCGAGATTGCCCATGAGCGAATCGCCGTCTCCGCGGCCGGCCGGGGGCCAAGCGGCCGCGCCGCCGGACCCGCCGGGCTTTGAGCTTCCGCTGCTGCTGTTCGCCGCGTTCCGCAAGATCATCGACGAACTGCACGCCGAGCTCGCCCGGCAGGGCCATCCAGACGTCAGGCCCGCCTACGGCTTCGCTATGCAGGCCATCGGCCAGGACGGTGCCACCGCCACCGAGGTGGGGCGCAGGCTCGGCATCTCCAAGCAGGCAGCGGGCAAGACCGTCGACCGGCTGGCTGAGCTTGGTTACGCCGAGCGGGTCGACGACCCCGCTGACGGCCGTCGGAAGATCGTGCAGCTGACGCCGCGCGGCGTCGACTCGCTGGGCCAGTCGGCCGTGATCTTCGACGGCATCCGCAGCGCGCTCGCCACGACGCTGGGCGCTGGCCGGCTGCGCGAGCTCGAGGCCGACCTGCGCGCGATCGTGCCGTCCGGCGGGTTCCGGCTCGACGTGCCTGGCTGGTTCGGCGGCTAGCCCCGGCCTGCCGTCAGGCCGGTCGTCTGCGGCCAGGTGCCGTCCGCTGGCTGCCGGCCTACGGCCTCGGCGACACCGAGCCCGGCGGCGGAATGGTGCCAGGCCCGGTGATGCTGCAGGCCCGGGCGCCAGGATCGACGTCGAGCAGCGGCCGGGCGAGCTTGGGCGGATGCAGGAACGCTGGCGTCCGGAAATCCAGCATGTCCAGCATGTTGCCGGCGTTGGCATCCCGGTAGGTCATGGCCGGCAGATTCCATTTCGCTTCCACCAGCGCGCAGATGCTGGTGTGGTCGAACACCCGGTGGGATACATAGCCGGGCCGGGCCCACGGCGACACGATCACGCAGGGCACCCGGAAGCCGTACTGCTTGAATCCGGTGTAGGCGCTGCCGGTCTGAATGTCGGGCGGGATGTTGTCGGGGGCCAGCGCCCGCGGCGGGACCACGTGGTCGTAGTAACCGCCGTGCTCGTCAAAGGTCCAGATCAGCAGCGTGTTCTTCCAGCCAGGTCCGGTCATGACGGCGTCGATGACGCCGGCGGCGAACTGCTCTCCGTGCGCGATGTTCTCCGGGTCTTCCTCGGAGTTCGAGAGGTAGTCCGGCTCGACGATGCAGAAGCCCGGCAGCGAGCCGCCTTAGCGTGAGCGAAGAAGTGCTCGATCTTCATGATGTTGTCGGCGTACTTGATGAGCAGCTCCGGGAATAGCCCGGCTGTCGGCACCGGCAGGACGTCTCCCAGCAGGGAGAAATAATCTGCCCACGGCACGCCGATCTTGTGCAGGCGGTCAAAGATCGTGCCGTTGGCCGGGTAGTCGAACGGATTCGGCACGCCGTCGTTGACCATGCCGAGCGACGTGCCGGCCATCAGGTACCGGCGATTCGGGAAGGTCGGACCCACGACCGAGCTGAAGTACCGGTCGGCCAGCGGGAATGTCGATGCCAGCGAGTAGTAGAACGGCAGATCGGCCTTCTCCCAGTAGCCCATCGCCACCGGGCCGCTGGCCGATTTCACGAAGCCGTTCAGCTTGCCGCCGTTCAGCTGCGTGTGACTGTCCACCCAGTTCTGGCTCGGATGGCCGAAGAGCTGACAGGTGGTGGGCATCCGGAACGCATGCTGGATGCGGCCGTCCGGGTACGGGTTCTGCGCGGTCGGCTTACCGTTCGAGCCGAGCGTGAATCCGTCCGCGCCGGGTCGTCTCAACATGCCGAGATGGTTGTCGTAGGAGTGGTTCTCCAGCATCAGCACCACGATGTGCTTGATCTGCGGGATGGTGTCAGTGCCCGCGGCCAGATGGGGATACGGCAGGGAGCCGGGCTTGCGCAGCGCCGTGCGCTGCGCGGACTGGACCGCCGCGGCCGCACCGGTCATGCCGCCGGCCACGCCGCCAGCGCCGGCCACCACGCCGGCCGCCAGCGCCGCCTTCATCAGGTCGCGCCTGGTACGGCCGGCGGTCCCCACTGCCGCCGCGTCTCCGCCCGGCTCGCTCCCGTATTCGCCCACGATGCCCTCCCGCTGCAGTCTTCGCTGCGAGCGTCGCAGACATGCGCGGCCGCCACAAGGCCCACTTAGGCCGCTCCCAGGCGTGCCTTCAGCCAATCCACCGTGGCGAATCCGTGCGCTTGCTGGAACGCGCGCAGGGTAGGCAGGCCCGGCGGATCTGGTTGCCGGCCAAGGTAAGCAAACATGCCTGCCAGCGAGGCCACGACCACGGTAACGGCGTCCTGGTCGGCACTACTGGCCAGAGCGTGCGCGCTGAAGAGGTCCGCTGGCGCCGGGCCGCCATTGACGGCGACGTTCGGCAGGAGCGTTACCAGGTCGAACCATGCGGGCGCCAGGCTGGCCCACGGCCAGTCGACAAACACGACCCGGTCTGGCGTCAGCAGTATGTTGTCGGCCCGGACATCGCCATGGGCGAGCGTATCGCCGCGGCCTGCCTCGGCCCAGCGCTGCTCGATCGTGATCAGCTCGTCCAGGTGAGCGACTGCCCACGGATCGAGTCCGGTCAGGTCGTCGGCTCCGGACGCGGCAGCCGAGGCCAGCAGTCCCCAGCCGCGGCCAAGGTGACGATACCGGCTGACCGCAGGCGGCGCGTCGATCGGTGCAGGCGTCAGCTCGGCCGCCTGGTCAGCCAGGGCGGCCAGTACCCGCGCCAGCTCGTCCGGCTGCCACGGCTGCGCTGGCATCTGCCCGTCGATGTCCTCCAGGATCAGGATGACCCAGCCGCCTTCATCGATGGCCCCGAGCAGCCTCGCAGCCGGGGCGGTGGCAGGCAGCGCTGCCGCGATCCGCGCCTCGGCCCGGTGAATGTCCGGCGAGTCCGGATTGATGTCTCCGACTGCCTTGACGAAGGCGCGCCGGCCGTCGGCAAGGCGCACCCGCGCTGCTATTCCTGGCGAGAAACCGCCGGGCTGGGTAACGGCGTCCGCGACCTGGCCGCCCAGCAGCCGCTCGATCTCTGCGCGCAGGCCAGCAGGTATCGCCGAGAACGGGAGTCGCCTGCCCTCGGCCGGTGGCGCAGCGAGGCCCCGTTCCGTCATCAGGCCATGATGTTGACGGCCGGTGTCGCTGGCAACTGGTTATCCGCTGGTCACAGGGGTGTCAGGATCACAGGGCGGTCAGGAGCACCGGGCCGGATGCGGTGACGGCAACGGTGTGCTCCACGTGCGCGGCACGGCTGCCGTCTCCGCTGCGAAGGGTCCAGCCGTCCGGATCGACGCGGTAGGTGTCGTGACCGCCAGCCATGAACCACGGCTCGATCGCGATGACCAGGCCCGGCTCTAGCTTCAGGCCACGGCCTGCCTTGCCGTCGTTCGGAACCGACGGTGACTCGTGCATGGTCCGCCCCACCCCGTGCCCGCCGAAGTCGGTGTGCAGGCCGTAGCCCGCCGCCCTGGCCTCCGCGCCGATCGCCGCGGAGATGTCGCCGAGCCGGCCGCCGGGCACGGCTGCCGCGATGCCGGCCGCCAGTGCTCGCTCCGCGGTCGAGATCAGCCGGGCATCGGCCGGCCGCGGCGTGCCCACGATGAACGAGATCGCCGAGTCCCCGGTCCAGCCGTGCAATGTTGCGCCGAAGTCAATGCTGACCAGATCACCGTCGGCCAGCCGGTACGGACCGGGGATGCCGTGCAGCGCGGCGTCATTCACCGAGGCGCAGATCACCGCGGGAAACGGGCTGTGCGCGAAGCTCGGCTGGTAACCGAGGAACGGGGACGTCGCGCCATGGTCGGTCAGCACCGACCTGGCCACCTCGTCGAGCTCGGCAAGGCTGATCCCGACGTCCGCGTGCTTGCGGATTTCCTGAAGCGCTGTCGCGACCACGCGGCCGGCGGCGCGCATCGCATCGATCTCGGCTGGTGTCTTGAGTTCTACCACCCGACCATGGTGTCAGGACCCGGCTGGCTTCCATACGTACGGGGTAGTGCTGGCGACCGGCGTGAAGCCCAGCCGCTTCAGGATCGGGCGGCTCATCTGCGAGGCGTCCACCTGCAGGTACTTGTAGCCGCGAGCCGCCGCACGGCCGGCCCGGTGGGCCACCAGCGCGCGGAAGATGCCCTGGCCGCGCCATTGCGGCACGGTGCTGCCGCCCCACAATCCGGCGAAGTCGGTGCCTGGCACGAACTCGATCCTGGCCGAGCTGACCGGCTCATCGCCGGCCATCACCACGAACATCTCGGTGAGCTGCCGCGGATCACCGAGCGTTTCCAGCAGCGCCTCGGTCAGCCAGGACATCTCCTCGCTACCTGGCTCATGCCGGTGCACGGCCATCAGCGCATGCACGCCTGCCTCGTCGGTGACTGGCAACAGCCGGACGCCGTCCGGCAGCACTACGGCGGACTGGATCGCCGCGGTCTCGGCCACCAGCATGAGTTCCTCGTCGTCGGCCACGAAGCCGGCCGCTGCCAGCCGGTCCGCGAGATCGGCCGGCCGGTCGTAGTCGTACAGCTTCCACTCGACGCCCTCGCCGCGGGCTGCGAAGTAGTCGCGCTGCGCGGTTATCGCGGCGTCCGCCGTGCTGGCGTCGAGGTCCGACCAGGTGATGGCCGACAGGCCCTGGCCAGGCGGCGCCAGCCAGCGAACGACATTGCCGAGATCCTGGACCGAGGAGCCCGCCAGGTCAGCCCTCGTGCTGCGGCGGACCTGCGCGTTGTAATCCGCGAGCACCTTATTCGTGTCCACCAGCGAACCTCACCACGGTCGGGCGGCCGGCGCAACCCGGTATTACCCGCCGGTAGCGGGCTGGCCGTGCCTGCACCTAGGCTAGGAACGGTAAACGCCGTTTGTCTTGTGCCGCCAGGAGCTGCCAGTGACCGCCGCAACGACGTCCGAGCCGCCGGTCACGGCCGCGGAGCAGGTCAGTTTCCTGATCGTGGGCGCCGGGTTCGCCGGCCTTGGCGCGGCCATCAAGCTGCTCGCGGCCGGGCACTTTGACCTGGCCGTGCTCGAACGGGCTGATGACGTCGGCGGGACCTGGCGGGACAACGTCTACCCCGGCTGCCGGTGCGACGTTCAGTCCAACTTGTACTCCTACTCGTTCGCGCTCAAGCCTGACTGGAGCGAGACCTACCCGTCCCAGCCCGAGCTGTGGCGGTACCTGCAGAAGGTCACCGATGACTACGGCCTGCGCCGCCACCTCCGGTTCGGACATGAGGTGACCAGCGCCCGCTGGGACGCGGACGCGTGCCGCTGGCTGGTGACCACGACCAAGGGAACCTTCGCTGCCCGGTACCTGATCGCGGGCGTGGGCTCGCTGGTCGAGCCGTCGCTGCCGGACATCCCCGGCATCGAGTCGTTCGGCGGCACGATCATGCACTCGGCCCGCTGGGACACCAGCTGGCAGGCAGACGGCCGGCGGGTGGCGGTCGTCGGCACGGGCGCGTCCGCCATCCAGATCGTGCCGTCCATCCAGCCGAAGGTCGAGCATCTGACGGTCTTCCAGCGCACCGCCCCGTTCGTGGTGCCGCACAACAACCACCCGGTGCGGCCGCGGACGAAGGTGCTGTACCGGGCGATGCCCGCGGCGCAGCGGGCGTCGCGGCTCGCTGTGTACTGGATGCGCGAGTTGCTGGCGCTCGGATTCATCAAGAACCCGAAGATCCTCAAGCGGGCCGAGGGCGTGTGGCGCAAGCACCTGGAAAGCGCGGTGAGCGACCCGCAGACCCGCGCGCAGCTGACGCCGACCTACGACCTGGGCTGTAAGCGCGTGCTGCCGTCCAACGACTTCTATCCGGCGATCGCCAGCCCCAACGTCAGCCTGGTCACCGAGAAGATCATCGAGTTCCGGCCTGGTGCGGTCGTGACGGCCGACGGGGCCGAGCACCCGGTGGACACGGTCATCCTGGCGACCGGCTTCCATGTCACCGACAACCCGATGTTCGCCAAGATCGCCGGCATCGGCGGCCGCACTCTCGCGGACGCGTTCGGCGACACCTACCTCGGCACGGTGGTGCCGGGCTTCCCGAACTACTTCCAGCTGACCGGCGCGAACACTGGCCTCGGCCACTCCTCCATGCTGCTCATGATCGAAGGCCAGCTCGCGTTCATCACCGACGGGATCGCCAAGGCAGAGGCGGGCGGCGGCCGCTTCGAGGTGCGCCCCGAGGTGGCCGCCGCCTACAACGCCGAGCTGCAGCGCAAGCTACCGAAGACGGTGTGGGGCTCCGGCTGCTCCAGCTGGTACCTGGACAGCGAGGGCCGCAACCTGACGCTGTGGCCCGGCTTCACCTTCCAGTTCCGCCACCGCACCCGTGAGTTCCGGGCCGCGGATTTCTTGATCGGCTAGCCGGGCCGGCCAGTACGCGGCGATCAGCAGGAACAGCAGCAAGCCGGTATTCGGATCGGTGCCCGAGCCGGTCAGGATGCCGCCGAAGTTCTCCCCCGCCACCCAGATGGCGGTGGCTACGACGGCGGCCAGCACGAGTACCGGCCTGGCTGCGGCCCGGCAGAAGATGCCGACGGCGATCACCGCGAATATCAGCGCGAAGACGCCAGCAGGGATCAGGCCGGCCGGGCCGAGGAAGCCCGCTACCGCGTGGTCGGCTGCGGCCAGCCAGCCGGGCTCACCCCTGGCCAGGCCGCCGACGGACGCGCTCAGCGCGCCGGGAGCCCGGACTTGCGGCTGGAACATCAGTACCGCGAACCCGCCCCAGATCGCGACCCAGATCAGCCGGGCCCACGGGCGCGCGGTCACTCCGGAACCCGGACGAGGCCACGCCAGCACCGCGATCAGCGCGTACAGCAGCGCCGCGCCTGGCGCGCCGGTCAGCGGACTGGCCATGCCAGACAGCAGCATGCCGAAGGTCTCCCCGAACCACCACACCGCGATGGCCCAGATGATGGTGCCGGCCAGCGCGGCCCGGGCAGTCCGCCGCCAGATCAGTCCGGCGCCGAGGGCGAGCTGAATGCTGGCGAACGCTGCGTTGAACAGGACGGTGTGGCTCAGCAGGAGCTGGCCGGTGGCGGTCACCGAGTTCGCGACGATCGCCGGGCTGCCCATGGTGGCCGGGCTCGATGATCTGGGTGACGAATCCGCGGCCGAACATGAACGGCTGGAACTGGAGCGCCGCGTCCGGTACCCAGACCAGCCCGAGGCCGATCTGCAGCCGCCGCCGCCAGCCTGCGGACTGCCGGTCGGCCGCCCAGGACCGCAGGCCGGTGCCATGGCCGGCGGCACGCAGCGTGCGCTGCTGTGACGACGGCAGGAACACGGTGGAGAATGCGAGCAGCGCGCCCGCCGCGGCGACCCACAGGCCGGGCCCGGCGCGCAGGATCACCATCGAGTCGCCGCCGAGCGAGCGCAGGCTCGCGGCCAGCCGCAGCAGCAGCAGGCCGGAGAACCCGAGTGCGGCGAACCCGGCCAGGCTCGCCAGCCAGCGGCTCCAGGAACTTCCGCGGATCAGGTGGATCAGGCCGCCGGTCAGCGCGACGCCGCCGAGCACGGCGAGCACGCGCCCGTTACCGCCGCTGATGCCGCTGAACCTGACCAGGCCGGCAAAGGCCTCGGCCCACGGCAGCAGGCAGCCGATGACCACGATGGCGCCGCCGGCGATGGCTGCCAGCGATACGCCGAAGCGCCAGCTGCGCAGCAGCCCTGCCGTCCGGCCGCTGGCGCTGGCCCGGTCGCGCTGGCCTGGCTCGCGGTAGCCCTGCTGTCGCCGTGGCCGACTGCCGTTGACGATGTGATGGTCATAGCTACTCCCTCTACACCGCTGCCCGGGCCTGGCCGTTCCCCGCCTTCGACAGCCAGGCCCGGCACAGCGGCGGCTCGTGGCTACCTGACGCCGAAGTACAGGAACAGGTTCGTGACGTTGTTGCCGGTGACGCCGCTGTTCGCGGTGCGCTGGAGCTTCGTCAGCTCGCTGTCGCTCCGGGCGCTAACGATCTTGTTCCAGGCAGCGGGCTTGGTGACGCCGACGACGATCACGTTCCACCATTCGGACGTGCCGCCGTTTCCGGTGGAGACGATGTGGCTGTGAGCGGGCAGCGTGACGTCCTTGTAGCCGGCGCCGAGGATGCCTGACAGGTCGATAGTGCTCGGGTGGTCGATGCAGTGGCCGGCCGGGCACTGAAGGGTGGACTTGGCCGGGGTGAAGCCCAGCGGCACCACGACGTACAGCGGGTCGAAGGTCTTCGCCGGGTGCTGGGTGTAGTCAGCGCCGCCTTCGCACTTAGACGGTGCGTGGCTGCCTGGCGGCGTCGCGCAGCGGAAGTTCTTGGAGTAGTAGAACGTCACGGTGCGGCCGTCCAGCCACCCCTTGGTCGTGCCCACGTGATGCGCACTGCCTGACGCCATCTGCATGCCGGACATCGATGAAGTCGCGGAGCCAGCCGAAGCCAGGGCGGTCCCCGAGACGCGGCCAGCCCGGCGGCCATTACCCCGGTGAGGGCGAGGCCGACCCGGCGCCCGCGGGTCATGGTGCCCTGTCGCTTTTCAGACATAGGTTTTCCTCCCAAGATCCTTGGACCCGTCAGTGAGGCGGGTCACGTGCGGCATTCGCGGCCACACCGAAGCCGGATTGGCGGGAAACCTGGCGCGTGCCGGGAGATTGCCGGCGTGGACCCCCCGCTACGGACGGCCGGAGAATGGGAAAGCAAACACTGCGGGCGGGTACTGTCCCGGCCCGAGAGGCGATGCCTGCGTGGGGGGTAATAGTGAAATTTGGGATAGATTACCAGGCCGTGTTCCGCGAACTGCCGGTGCCAGTTGCCCTGCTCACGCCCGATTTCGTCCTGGCGGATATGAATGAGGCCTACCTGAAGGTATCCGGCCGGAAACGAGAAGAGCTGCTGGGCAGCAACATCTTCGCTGCATTTCCCGACAATCCCGCCGATCCACGAGCCACCGGGACAAGGAACCTGCGTGCTTCGCTGCAGCGCGTGCTGGATACCGGCCTGGCCGACACCATGGCTCTGCAGAAATATGACGTTGAGGACCCAGCCATGCCCGGCACGTTCGTCCAGCGATTCTGGTGCCCGGCGAACGCGCCTATCTTCGCTGCCGACGGGCGGGTGGCGCTCATCGCGCACTACGTAGAGGAAGTAACCGACCGGATCCGCAAGTTCGTCGCGCGGCAGGAGGATCTGAGGCGTGGTGAGAGCATCCGGGGACCCGGTTACGGCAACTGACGCAGCGGGCCGCTCCGACCGATGGCGACGGTCCAGCGGCACTAGCATGTCCCTCGGCTTGCCGATCATTACTGCTGCAGGAGGATCTGGCGTTGTCCGGTGTGCAGGTGAGGACAGCGACCGAGGCCGACCTGCCCGCGATCGCGGCGATCGCAGTCGCGACTGGCCAGCAGGAGGAGTGGAGTGCGGCCAACCCCGCCTACACCGGTCACCTGATGCGACATGGCCGGGTGGTGGTAGCCGAACGGGGCGGCCGGGTCGCGGGCTTCGGCGCTACGCAGCAGCTTGGCATCGGGCCGGATGCGGTCACGATGCTCTGCGACCTGTTCGTCGACCCGGCTGCGCACGGCAGCGGCTGCGGGCGCGCGATGCTGGCCAGCCTCTGGACGGATTCCAGGCGGCGGATGACCTTCAGCAGCCTGCACTCGCACGCGATTCCGCTGTACACCAGCTGCGGGCTCGACGCGTGGTGGCCGTTGCTGTACCTGCACGGTGCGCCGGACCGGCTGCCGCCACCGGACGGCTGGACGGTAGAGCCGGCGACGGTCGGGGACGTGGCACAGCTTGAACTCGGCTGGACGGGCGTCGACCGCACCGCCGACCATCGGGCCTGGGCCGCCCGGCCCGGCGGCGTTCCCGTCATCGCCAGTGCGGCGAGCGAGGTCTTCGCCGTTGGCACCGTGCTCGCGACCGGGCCGGAGCGCGGAATCGAGCACGTGGCGCTGTCACCGGCCGCGGACGATGCCCTCGCCGCCGCCGCAGTGCTGGCTGTCCTGGCCAGCCTGGATGTGGCCGGCCGGGGCGCGGCGCAGCAGCAGCTGCCGTTCGCTGGCCCAGCGCATGTCTGCCTGCCCGGCCCGCATCCGGCGGTGCGCCCGCTGCTCGCGACCGGCTGGCAGTTCGACGAGTTCGACCTGTTCATGGCCACCGAACCTGGCTTGCTCGACCCGCGCCGCGCCGTGCCCTCCCCCGGCCAGGCATAGCCAATGCTCCGGCGGTCCGCACCGGAGCGCGCATATGTCAGGGCGGACGCGGCGGCAGGCCCTGGCCGTGCCAATGGCAGGCTAGGTTCCTGGTACGTGCCGGATCCGGAGGATGAGCAAGCATGACGCTGGATGCTGATGCGATCGTCGTCGGGGCCGGGCTGGCCGGCCTGGTGGCGACCGCCGAGCTGGCCGCGGCCGGCCGTCGCGTCGTCGTGGTCGAGCAGGAGCCCGAGGCTTCCTTCGGCGGCCAGGCGTTCTGGTCGTTCGGCGGGTTGTTTTTCGTCGGCTCGCCCGAGCAGCGCCGGATGGGCATCCGCGATAGCTACGATCTGGCGTTGCAGGACTGGCTCGGGAGCGCGGGCTTCGACCGGCCCGAGGATGCGTGGCCGCGCCGGTGGGCAGAGGCCTACGTCGGCTTCGCGGCCGGCGAGAAACGAGCCTGGCTGCACGCCAAGGGCGTGCGCTTCTTCCCGGTGGTCGGCTGGGCCGAACGGGGCGGCTACGGCCCGACCGGCCACGGCAACTCGGTGCCGAGATTCCACATCACCTGGGGAACCGGGCCTGGCGTACTGGCTCCGTTCGTCCGGGAGGTCCGCGCCGCTGTCGCGTCCGGCCGGGTCCGGCTGCTGTTCCGGCACCGGGTCGACGAGCTGACCAGGACGGGCGGCACGATAGACGGCGTGCGCGGCAGCGTGCTGGCGCCGTCCTCGGCGGCCCGCGGCCAGTCCAGTTCGCGCGAGGTCACCGGCGACTTCGAGCTGCACGGCCAGGTGGTGCTGGTGACCTCCGGCGGCATCGGCGGCAACCACGAGCTCGTGCGGCGGCACTGGCCGGCCCGGATGGGCACGCCGCCCGAGCACATGCTGTCCGGCGTGCCCGCGCACGTGGACGGCCGGATGCTGGCGATCAGCCAGTCGGCCGGTGCTGCCGTGATCAACCCGGACCGGATGTGGCACTACACCGAGGGCATCGACAACTGGGATCCGATCTGGCCGCTGCACGGCATCCGCATCCTGCCCGGCCCGTCGTCAGTCTGGCTGGACGCGCGCGGCCGCCAGCTGCCGGCACCGCTGTTTCCCGGCTTCGACACGCTCGGCACCCTCGAGCACATCATGACGACCGGATACGACTACACGTGGTTCGTGCTGACCCAGAAGATCATCGAGCGCGAGTTCGCGCTGTCCGGCTCAGAGCAGAACCCGGACCTCACCGGCAAGAGCATCGCCAAGCTGCTCGACCGGGTGAAGGCAGGCGCTCCTGGTCCGGTCACCGCGTTCATGCGGCATGGCGCCGACTTCATCGTCGAGGACAACCTGGCAGCGCTGGTGGCGGGCATGAACAAGCTGACCGGCCAGGACCTGATCGACCTGGCCGACCTCACCAGGCTCGTCGAGGCCCGCGACCGGGAGGTCGCTAATCCGTTCACCAAGGACCTGCAGCTGACGGCGATCCACGGGGCGCGCCGCTACCGCGGCGATAAGCTGATCCGGGTGGCCAGGCCGCACCGGTTCCTCGATCCGGCGGCCGGCCCGCTGATCGCGGTCCGGCTGCACATCCTGACCCGCAAGAGCCTCGGCGGCCTGCACACCAATCTCGACGCGCAGGTCCTGGACACGGCGGGCCAGCCGGCTGGCGGGCTGTACGCGGCCGGAGAGGTGGCGGGCTTCGGCGGCGGCGGCATGCACGGCTACCGGGCACTCGAAGGCACGTTCCTGGGCGGCTGCCTGTTCTCCGGCCGGACCGCGGGCCGCAGCGCGGCGCGGGCTACCGCCTAGAGGAACGGGCCTGGCCCGGTCATCGGCACGTCAGCCAGGCCGGCGCGCTCCTTGACGATGGCCGCGACGGCATCCGCGTCGTCTGGTGTCAGGTACGGCTGTACCGCGCCGCCAGTGTCGACGATGAGCGCAGCGTTCTTGGTCATCCGGTGCGGATCAAGACTCGCCCAGTACCGCGGGTTCGCTGTCCCCCAGATCCGGCCCTTGCCCCGGAGTGCCGCCAGCGTCACCAGCCGCGCGGCCTTGATGGCCGAATACGGGATGACCTTGGTGCCCCACAGGTAATACCACCGGACCACGATCGCGTCCTCGGTGCAGGTAATCCATTTATCGCGGTACAGATCGGTCATGTTGCCATCATGTCACCGGTCCGGAGCTGCAGCGAAAGGAATGGTTTACAGTCTCCGTATGGCAACCGTGGACGACGTCCGGCGGATCGCGCTGGGGCTGCCGGCGACCGCAGAACGGGAGTCGCGCGGCACCCTGGACTGGCGCGTCGTGGACAAGAGCTTTGTCTGGGAGCGCCCGCTGCGCAAGGGCGATATCGCCGCGCTCGGTGACCGGGTGCCGGCCGGCCCGGTGTTCGCCGCCCGCACTGCCGACGAGGGCGTCAAGCATGCCCTGATCGCCGACGATCCGGCGGTGTACTTCACCACCCCGCACTTCGACGGCTTCGCCGCCATCTTGTTCGAGCTGGACCGGATCGGCGTTGCCGAGCTCACCGAGCTGATCACCGACGGCTGGCTGGCCAGGGCCCCGAAGAAGCTCGCCGCGGCGTTCCTGGCTCGCTAGATCCTAGGTCGGGATCCACAGGCAGAACGGGTGCCCCGCCGGATCGAGGTAGACCCGGACGTCGTCCTGCGGCTGCCAGCCGGCCAGCGTCGCGCCGCACCTCACCGCGTGCGCCCCGGCCGCCTCGAGGTCGTCGACCTCGATATCGAGATGCATCATCATCTGCTGGTCTCCGGGTCCGGCGGGCCAGGCTGGCGGCACGTGCCCGTCCTCGGTCTGGAAAGACAGCGCCGCGCCGCCACCGGGTGCGGCAAGCGCCACCCAGCCGGGCTCGTCCGCGCGGGTCTCCCAGCCGAGCAGCTGACGGTAGAAGTCCGCCAGCACGCCTGCGTCGGGCGCGCCGAGTACCACGGCGGTCAGTGTCATCGGCGGGCGTGTCATCGGTCCCTCCCGGCTGGATGTGCCTTCTGCGCCGACGCTAGCCCATGGGGCTGACACCGGGGTGCGCCGTCCGGGTATCGTCGGTCGGCATGTTCCCGCGGTGGCCTCGGGCCGAGCTGACGCTGCGATGACCGGCCGGGCCGGGCCGGGCCGGCCGCGCATCCGGCAGACGCCGCTGTACGCGACATGCGTGGCCGGGCTCGGCCGGATGCTGCGCCAGGAGCTTGCAGCCGACGGGACCACGGTGACCGGCACCAGCTCGGACGGCAGCATGCAGCTGGTTTTCGTCGCGGCAGACCGGGCGGGCCGGGCCGCGCTGCTGGGCTCGCGGCTGGCCGAGGACGTGTTCGCGGAGATTGGCCGGGCGGGCCGGGCAGGCGGCGCCGGACCTGGCACGGTGGCGGCCATGGCGTGGCACGCGGATGGCCTGCAGCGGGCGCTGTCGGTGTGGGCCGAGGAAGTCGCGCCGCTGTCCGCGTCGATGACGTACCGGGTGCGAGTGCGGGTGCGGAGCGAGCGCAGGTTCCGGCACACCGAGCTGCGGCAGGCGATGGCGGCGCTCATCGCGCGGGACAAGCCGCGCTGGCAGCTCGCCGATCCGGCGCAGCTGGAGATCTGCATCACCGAGTGGCAGGACGGGCAGTATGTCGCGGGCCTGCGGCTCAGCGGCGGCGGTACGCGGCAGCACGGCAGCCGTGCCGCGCAGCGACCAGGGGCCGTGCCGCCGACGGTCGCTGCCGCTATGGTGCGGCTGGCCGGCCAGCCGCGCGGCGTCCTGCTGGACCCCTGCTGCGGGCCTGGCACGATCCTGGGCGAAGCGCTGGCGGCGGGCTGGGCTGCGGACGGCGAGGACATTGACGCCGGGGCGGTAGCGGTGGCCAGCCGCGTCGCGCCGGCAGCCAGCGTGCGGCTTGGCGACGCTCGTGCGCTGCTGATGCCCGACGATAGCGTCGGCGCGTGCGTGCTGAAGCTGCCAGCCGGACCGCGGCGTCAGCTCCGCGCAGACTGGCCGGACTGGGCCGGCGCACTGCTCGGCGAGCTGAGCCGGGTCACCAGGACCGGCGGCGCGGTGGTCGTCCTCGCGCCGGACCTGCCGCGCGCTGCCATTCCGGGCGCACTTCGGCTGCGCAAGACCGTGCCGGTCCGGCTGCCGGAGGCGGCCCAGGTCATCTGGGCGTTCCGCCGGGCCTGAGTACTAGCTCCGCTTGCGGCCGATGGCGAAGTAGGACAGCGGACCGAGCAGGTTCACCACCAGCACAGACCGCCAGAAGGCCTTCGGTCCGCGGATCAGCTCGGCGGGACGCCGGTTGATATCGACGAGCGCGGCGACCTTCAGCGATAGCTCGGCGGCTGCCGCAGCGACGACCAGTGCGCGCTGCCGGTCACTGAGGTCGCTCCACTTCGTCTTGGCCATTCGGGGCCTCCTGTTGATCGAGTTGCGAGCCTGATTCTGCCGCAGGGCAGGGCGAGTTGCGCCGCCAGCGGAGACGAGCGCCGCTATGTGCGGGTATGTTCCTTCAGCGGCGCCGCGAAGCGGGACGAGCGGCGCAACGGGCTCCCGTCACGGCTCGGCTGGTGTCCGGGTCGCGTAAGAATGATTCATGAGTAAATCTCCGCTTGCGCCGCCACCCGGTGACAAGCCTGTGCGCACGGCACCTCCGCCGCCGCCTGCCTGGCGGCACTGGCTGTGGCTCGCTGCGCTGTTCATCGCGCTCTTGTACATCCTGCCGAGCTTCGTGCACAGCACGCCGTCGACTCAGCTGACCTACTCGCAGTTCATCAGCGATGTGAACGCGCACAAGGTGAAGACCGTCGACCTGCCGTCGGCCGCTACCAGCGGCGCCAACGTGACCGCCACCGGCACCCTGACCGACGGTCACGCCTTCTCGACGGTGATCCCGGCGATCCTGGCGGGGCCGTCGCTGACCACGAGCCTGCAGGACGCCCACGTGTCGGTGACCGCTCAGCCGGCCAGCAGTTCCATCGGCGGCATCCTGCTGAACCTGCTCATCTTCATCGTGCTGCCGTTCGGGCTGGTGTTCTACCTGTTCCGGCGGATGGCCCGGACGACCGGCAGCTCGCTGCAGGGCGTGATGGGCGTTGGCAGATCGCGGGCCAAGGTCTTCGACGCCGAGCAGCCCAGTACCAAGTTCACCGACGTGGCCGGCTACGAAGGCGTGAAGGCGGAGATCACCGAGGTCGTCGACTTCCTCCGCAGCCCGGACAGGTACCGGCGGGCCGGCGCCATGGCACCGCGCGGAGTCCTGATGGTCGGACCGCCGGGGACCGGCAAGACCCTGATCGCGAGGGCCGTGGCAGGCGAGGCATCAGTGCCGTTCTTCTCGGTCGCTGGCTCTAGCTTCGTCGAGATGTTCGTCGGCGTCGGCGCCGCGCGGGTCCGCGACCTGTTCGCGGAGGCGCGCAAGGCCGCGCCCGCCATCATCTTCGTGGATGAGATCGATGCGATCGGCCAGCGCCGGGCCGGCTCCGGCGCGGTCGTTGCCAACGACGAGCGCGAGCAGACGCTGAACCAGCTGCTGTCGGAGATGGACGGGTTCGACATCTCGGCCGGCATCGTGGTACTCGGCGCGACGAACCGTCCCGAGGTACTGGACCCGGCCTTGCTGCGGCCCGGCAGGTTCGACCGGCAGGTCGTGATCCCGCTGCCGACACTGGACGAGCGGGCCGCCATCCTCGCTGTGCACTGCCGGGACAAGAAGCTCGGGGCCGACGTGGACCTGCACACGGTGGCGCGCGGCACGCCGGGATTCTCCGGCGCGGACCTGGCCAACCTGGCCAACGAGGCGGCGATTTTCGCGGTGCGCGAGGGTCGCGAGGTGCTGTCGGCGGCCGACTTCGAGAACGCGCGAGACCGGATCCTGCTGGGCCGCCGCGAGGGCTCGAATGTGCTGCTGCCGGAGGAGAAGCACGCGGTGGCGATACACGAGTCCGGGCACGCGCTCGTGGCCGCGCTGTCCGACCACGCGGACCCGGTCGCGAAGATCACCATCCTGCCGGCCGGGCAGGCACTCGGTGTCACCCAGCAGCTGCCGCTATTCGAGCGTCATCTGTACGGCGAGGATTACCTGAAGGAGTCGCTGGCTGTCCGGCTCGGCGGCCGGGCCGCGGAGCTGGTCGAGCTCGGTCAGGGCTCGACCGGAGCCGCCAATGACCTGGCGTCCGCTACCGACCTGGCGACCAAGATGGTCCGCGAGTTCGGGCTGTCACCTGCGCTCGGCCCGGTCGGCTATCCCGAGGGCGGGTCGGTCTTCCTCGGCGGCGGCGGATCCGGGTTCTCCAGCCGGCCGTTCGCGGAGGCGACCCAGGCCACCATCGACGAGGAGGTGGCGCGGCTGCTCCGCGAAGCGGAACAGTCCGCGGTCAGTCTCATCCGGTCGCACCACGAGGAACTCGGGCAGCTGGTGTCGCTGCTGCTGGAGCACGAGACCGTCGACGGCAGCGCGGTGTACAAGATCGTCGGAAGGCCGGTGCCGGAGCGCAGGCCGGAGGAGATGACGATTGGGCCGCACAGCGCGACGGCGGTCGGCGCGGCGCAGAGCGCGACGTCCGGCAGCGGGCCGCAGAGCGCGGCGGCTGCCAGTGCGCACGGCACGGCCGCCGGACGGGCAGATGCCGCGGAGGCAGCGGCCGATCAGAAGGCCTAGCGCCACCACGGCCGTCGCCGGATCCTGGCCAGCCTGTCCGCGGGCTCGGCCAGGTCCAGCGAGTGCGCCGCCAGGTGACTGAGATGATGGCCGACCCACAGGGCGTCGGGCTGGTAGCCAGCTAGCTCGCCGTCGCCGCGCCCCCGGCCGGCGGCAGGCAGGAATCCGGCCGCCGGCGGCGGACTCGCCAGCACTGGCAGCGGGCTGTCCCTGCCGGGCCTGGCGACGAGATTAGCGAGGCCGTTATAGAACGCGGCCAGCGCGGCCGACTGGTGCTCCAGTGGCGCATGCGACTGGCCGTCATGCACGTGCGGGCTGATGCCCGGCAGGCTGGTCAGCGAGTACGCGGTCAGGCGCAGCCGCAAGGCGGCCATCACCAGCATCCACAGGTCGGCCTTCGTCATCCGCTTGGAACCCTGCTCGGTCAGGTAGCCGCGCAGCGCATCGTCGAGCCGGATGCCGGCGGCGCCGGCCGCCATCGGCCCGGTCCGGCCGGTAGTCTCGCTCGCCGAGCGCCCAGCTGACCGCGTCACCGAGGTAGTTGGCGCCGCAGCGGAAAGCGTCGGCGAGATTGTCACCGACAACGGCGGAAACGCCTCGCGGCCAGAACAGCACCCCGACCACGAGGCTGACGGCGCAGCCGATGGCGACATCCTCGACCCGCAGCAAGCCCACCTGCCACCCGGCCGGCGCGATCAGGTTGAACAGCACCACGACCGTGACGGTGAAGGCGGCCTGCCCGGCGACGAACGGGGCGGTGCCCGGCGTGTAGGCCGCGACGAGGACGGCTAGCGGGAACACGACCCACAGCGCCACCGGGCTGGTCCCGATGGCGAGCAGCAGAGCCGCACCGACGACGAATCCGGCGACGGTGCCCGCCAGCCCGCGCAGCGCGGTGCTCCCTGTTGCCGCAGCGCTGGTCCGCAGCACTGACAGAGTGCCGAGGACGATCCAGAACGCGTGCTGGACATCAGTCAGTTTCGCCACCGCGACGGCCGCCGCAAGCGCGATCGCACCACGCGCCCCGTTCCGGAACCAGACCGAACGAAGGCTGGCATCGGTGGCGATGATGCCCATGGCGCGGGCCGGGATCCGCGGCCAGGCACCGGCCGCGGCCGTACGCCGCGGGCCTGGCCGCCCGGCCTGCGGGATCAGGCGACGCACCTGACTGGCCTGACTGGGGTGACTGAGCCTGCTGGCCTGACTGGCCCGGCTGATCGGGGGCCGCAGCGAGCCAGCGCTCGCGCTGCCTGCTCACCTGGGCGGCGCTGGCTCTGCCGGATGCCACCATCGCGTCACCGACGGCGGCCGAGGCGGCGATCCCGATGGTCTGCGCGTGGAATGCGTGATCGGCTCTGCGCACGGCCAGGTCTCGGCTCCCCGGTCGCGCGCTGGAGGTGCCGCGCGCTTGCCAGCCGGGCACGCCAGATCCGGTCCAGGTCGGGCTCGGCGTCCCGGCCGGCCAGCAGTGCCGCGACCTGATGAAGCGCCTGCGCGGAGAGCGCCAGCAGTTCCTGGTCCTCGGCGGCCGCGCGCCGGCAACTCCAGGTGACCGTCGGCCGCGTCGCCGACCAGGGACGTGCACCATTCCAGCAGGTGGACCAGGCTGGCCAGGCTCTGGTCGGCGGCGGCCATGCCAATCGGCCGGTACGGGGTGGACACGAACTCGTTCATCAGCTGGTACTTGGCCGCGATGGAGGCCTCCCGGTCGGATTCGGTGGCTCGGCCAGCGGTGGCGGCGTCGAGCTGGCTCGCCAGCGCGGCGGCCAGGCCGCCGCCGACGCGCGCAGCCGGTCTCCGGGTGACCGGGGCGAGAGCAGCAGCACTGCCGCGGTGCTGACGACCGAGGCCAGCCACCAGCCCGCCAGCCGCCAGCCGATCATGCCGGGGGTGCCGACCGATGCCACCGGCAGGATGTAGGCGAGCAGGCAGGCGGTCACGCCCGCTGGCCGCGTTCGGCCCGGCCGAGCCTGCGAAGTAGATGGCGAACGCGACCGGGACCGTCGCGACCGCTGCCAGCCACGCCGATCCGCTGACCAGCGTGCCGATCGTGAGAACGACGCTGCCGGCCACGGCGAGGCCGAGGTGGGCGATCGCCTTGTCCCGCCTTGTCCCGCCGAACGATGTCATGACCAGCGCGCCGAAACTGCCGAAGGTGGCGAAGACCGTCATCTGCTCGTTGCCGATGACCTTGAGGCAGATCGCGAACAGCGTCGGTATGACGATGGTGGCGCGTACGGCTCGCAGTGCGGCCGGGAACGACCAGGTCACCCGCCACCACGGTGCTGCTGGCTGTGGTGGCGACTGGCCGGCGGCGCTGGCCCTGTCCGCGCTGGCCGACTGGACCGCGCTGTGAGTCATGCTTCCAACTGTGTCATTGCGCTGCCCACGGCGTACATCCCGGCCGGGCGGCGCGGTCCAGCGCGGCATGCGTCGCCGCGGCGACGCGGCGAGGATTAGTCTCTGACTATAGTCAGAGGATGGACTCAGCAGCCATCGGCCAGGTCCGGAGCTTCAACCGGACGGTCACGCAGCGGATCGGTGCCCTGCAGGACGAGTTCCTCGCCCGCGACCGGCCGCTCGGCCAGGCACGCGTGCTCTGGGAGATCGGCCCGGACGGCAGCGACGTCCGGTTGCTGCGGGCCAGGCTCGACCTGGACTCGGGTTACCTCAGCCGCCTGCTGAGGTCGCTGGAGAGCGACGGGCTGATCGTCGTGGCACCCAGCGGAGCGGACGGCCGGGTCCGCGTCGCCCGGCTGACCGCCGCGGGCGCCGCCGAGGTCGCCGAACTCGACCGGCGGTCCGACCGCGCCGCACTGTCGGTGCTGGCACCGCTCGAGCGAGCGGCAGCGTACGCGCCTGACCGCGGCGATGGCGGATGTCGAGCGACTGCTGATCGCGTCCATGGTGACCGTCCAGCAGGCCGATCCGCGCAGCCCGGCTGCGCGGTCCTGCCTGCGGGCCTACTTCGGCGAGCTAGCCGCACGGTTCGACGGGGGGTTCGACCCGGCGCTCAGCATCCCTGCTGCCGACGACGAGCTGACTCCCCCGGCTGGGCTGTTCCTGCTCGCCACCTTGCACGCAGAGCCAGTCGGCTGCGGCGCGGTCCGGTACCGCGGCGGCCAGCCTGGCCGAGATCAAGCGGATGTGGGTCAGCACGGGAGTCCGCGGGCTGGGGCTCGGCCGCAGGATCCTCGCGGACCTGGAGGCCCGGGCGGCGGCGGCCGGCGCCCGCATGCTGCGGCTGGAAACGAACCGCACGCTGGCCGAGGCGATCGGCCTGTACCGGTCGGCCGGCTTCCGGGAGGTCCCGGCCTTTAACGACGAGCCCTACGCGCATCACTGGTTCGAGAAAGTGCTCAGCTAGCGGCAACGCCGGCAGGTCAGGGCTACCGCCGCAGCTCGTCGTGAAACAGCACGGCTTGCGGTGGTGGCCGGGCGGGCATTTGGATATGTCTATCACCCCAGCCGCAGGAGGCCCGGATGCCCGGACAGGTGCCATACGTCAGCTATCTCCGCCTGGGCGACGACCCGCACCTGGTGGCGAACGCGTGCAGCACCTGCGGCGCGCTGTTCTTCGACCGCCGTAACGCGTGCGCTAGCTGCGGCGGCATCGAGTTCAGCGAGCGCCGCCTGGCCAGCGACGGCGTCCTGCGTGCCTTCACGATCGTGCACCGGGCGACGCCAGAGGTTACCGTGCCCTATGTCTCCGGCATCGTCGACCTGGATGGCGGCGGCGTGGTGAAGGCCAACGTGGTCGGCATCGACCCCAGGCCCGATCAGGTGACGCTGGGCATGAAGCTGACGCTGACCACGTTCCCGATCGGAACCGACTCCGCCGGAACCGAGGCCATCGCCTTCGGATACCGGCCAGCCGGGCGCTGAGTTCAGCGCCGATCGGCATGATCGTCCTGTGATATCAATGGGCCATGGCGAGCCCGGCTGACCCCGTTATCGACAGCGTGAGCACCGGCCTGGCGGAGCTGCTGTCGCTGGAGCGCATCGAAGACGACATGTTCCGCAGTGTCGTCGTCACGCCGGAGCGGGCCGGGCTGTTCGGCGGCCAGGTCGCGGCCCAGGCGCTGAGCGCGGCAGCGGAGACCGTTCCCGCGGGCAGGCATCCGCACTCGCTGCATGGCTACTTCCTGTCCAGGGGCGACGCGTCCCGGCGGGTGCTGCTGACCGTGTCCAGGGACCGCGACGGTGGTGCCTACTCCAACCGCCGCGTGATCGCCGTGCAGAACGGAGTTGTCATCTTCAACATGGCGGCGTCTTTCCACGTCGCCGAGGATGGTGCCGATTATCAGGCGCATGCCGCGCCTGACGTGCCCGGGCCGGACGACCTGCCCGACGACCCGAGGTGGCACCGGATGCACGGGGTGGAGATCCGGATCCCGCCGCAGCCGCAGCCAGGCCAGCAGTGGCCGTCGCGGATGTGGGTCCGGTCCGAGCCACAAGCTGGGTACCGACACGCTGCACGCCTGCGCACTGGCCTACGTCTCCGACATGTTCACCGGGCTCGCCGCGGCGCCGGCCGTCGCCATCGCCGGGCCGCTGACCAGCATTGACCACTCCGTCTGGTTCTACCGCAAGGTCGAACTCGACGACTGGGTGCTGATGGACCTGCAACCGGAGTCCACCTCCGGCGGGCGGGGCATGTACACCGGCCGGATCTTCAGCCGGGACGGCACGCTGTGCGCCGGGATCGCGCAGGAAACCCTGTTCCGCCCCGGCGCCGCGCGCATCGGGCCGCTGGCGCAGTAACCGCGTCAGCGGACCCGGTAACTCCCGCCCGTATCGCCACGGCCGCGGGCGGCCGCACGGAGAGCAGAAGGGAGTGCCCGGTGACGGAGAGCGCTGAGGATCTTGTACTGAGGTCCGAGCCGCGGCCCGGCGTCGTGCAGCTGACCTTGTCGCGTCCGGACAAGCTGAATGCCATGACCGAGCCGCTGGTCAGCGAGCTGCACCGGCAGCTGCGCGAGGTCAGCGCTGACCTAGCCTGCCGGGTCGTCATCCTGACCGGGTCGGGCCGGGGTTTCTGCGCCGGGCTCGACCTGGGCGGCTTCGGCACGATGAAAGGAACGGAGTCCTTCGGGCACACGCAGCGGACCTGGCAGGTGCAGCGTGCTATCGCCGGACTGGTGCAGGAGATCCGGCGGATGCCGCAGCCGGTGATCGCGGCCGTCAACGGCCCGGCCGCTGGCGGCGGGCTCGCGCTAGTCTGTGCCAGCGACATCCGGATCGCCTCGTCCGGCGCGGTGTTCTCGACCTCGTTCATCCGGATCGGTGTCACTGGCTGTGACATCGGCACGTCGTGGATGCTGCCCAGGCTGGTCGGCGCGGCCCGGGCGCATGAGCTGATGCTGACCAGCCGCCGGTTCGACGCCGCTGAGGCGCTGCGAATCGGGCTGGTCACTGACGTCGTCGAGCCTGCCGAGCTGGCGCAGCGGGTCGACGCGATGGCCGGCTCGCTGCTCGGCGCGCCACCGCTGTCACTGGCACTGACCAAGCAGGGCATGTGGCTGGCGCTGGAGATCCCGTCCTTCGACGCCATGGTCGAGGTGGAGAACCGTCAGCAGGTGCTCACGTCGGCGACCCAGGATGCGACCGAGGCGATGGACTCCTACCGCTCGCGGCGGGAGCCGGAGTACCGCAATCGCTGACTATGGCGGATCTTGACCGGCCCAAAGTTAGGCTGCGTGCATGGCCGACTCGCTGTGGATCATCGGCGTGGCGATGACGAAGTTCATGCGCTACAAGGACAAGGACCTGATCGACCTGGGCAGCGCGGCGGCCGTGGCGGCGCTGGCCGACGCCGGGCTGACGATCTTCGATGCGGACATCCTGGCCGCAGGCTGCCTGTACGACACCAACGGCGTCGGGCAGCGGATTCAGAAGCAGATCGGCCAGACCGGCATCCCGGTGTACAACGTCACGAACGCCTGCGCCACCGGCGCGACCGCGTTCCGGGTTGCCGCCATGGCCATCAAGGCAGGCGAGGCCAGCATCGGGCTGGCCGTCGGCGTTGAGCAGATGGGCAAGCTCGGCCTGCTCGGGGCCGCGCCGGCCAAGAAGGACACGCCGTTCGAGCCGGCTGGCCGCTACGGTGCCGTCGGCCCCGTCGAAGGGATCCTCGGCACGAGCCTGATGCCGGGCACGTTCGCGCAATCCGGCATGGAATACGCCTACCAGCATGACGGCGTCGGCTTCGAGCAGTTCGCCAGGGTAGCGGAGAAGAACCACGCGCACTCGACGCTCAACCCGCTCGCTCAGTACCAGAAGGCGTACTCGCTGGACGAGGTCATGAACGCCGAGATGATCGCCTACCCGAACACCCTGCTGATGTGCTGCCCGACCGGCGACGGTGCCGCCGCGGCGGTGCTGTGCAGCGGGGAACGGCTCCAGCGCATGCCGGCCGAGGTGCGCAGGCGCGCGGTGAAGGTGTCAGCGTCGGTGCTGACCAGCGATCCCGTACGTCGACGGCGGCTCGGTTCAGTTCGACGTCAACACGCTGACCCGGCAGGCCGCGGACCAGGCCTACGAGCTGGCCGGCGTCGGCCCGCAGGACCTGGACCTGGTCGAGCTGCACGACTGCTTCGCCACCGCCGAGCTGCGGCATTACGACAACCTGCGGCTGTGCCCCGAGGGCGGGGCGGGCGAGTGGATCGATAAGCGCGGGCCGTGGCGCGACGGCCAGATCCCGGTCAACGTGTCCGGCGGGCTGCTGTCCAAGGGGCACCCGCTCGGCGCGACCGGCATCGCCAACATCTACGAGGTCTCGACGCACCTGCGCGGCGAGGCTGGCGACCGGCAGATCGAGGGCGCCAAGGTCGGGCCTCACCCACGTCATCGGGCTGGGCAGCGCCTGCGCGGTGCACATCCTGGAGAAGTCGGCCGCATGAGCGAGCGCGCGGCTTACCGAGCTGCCGGGGCCGGTGCCGGTCACCGCTGGCGCCTACGACCTGGCGGCGCTCGGCTACGTCGAGCAGGAGTTCATGCTCGACGGCACGGCCGAGTCGCTACCGGCTGACCGGCGAGCGCGGTCCGGACGGCCGGTGGTCCGTGCAGGCCGACGAGCGAGGCCCCGTTCACGACCAGAGTGCTGCTGCGCCGGCCCGCCGACTGCGGCCGACTTCAGCGGCACCGTGCGTGGTCGAGTGGCTGAACGTCTCGGGCGGGCTGGACGCCGCGCCGGACTGGATGCTGGCGCACACCCACCTGCTCCGCCGCGGCCACGCCTGGGCTGGCGTATCCGCGCAGCGGGCCGGGATCGAGGGCGGCGGCATGGTCGACGGCCTGCACCTGAAGGTGGCCCATCCGCAGCGGTACGCGGCGCTGTCGCATCCGGGCGACGCGTGGTCGTTCGACATCTTCAGCCAGGCGGGCCGCGCGATCCGCGAGCAGGCCGGGCTGCCGGCGCAGGGGCGAGACGGTCAGCCGCTGCGGCTGCTGGCCAGCGGGCACTCCCAGTCGGGCGCGTTCCTGGTCACCTATGTCAACGCGATCGACTGGCTCGCGGCCGTCTTCGACGGATTCCTCGTGCACGGCAGGCACGGGCGTGGCCGCGGCGCTGGACACCGGGTTCAGCCCGGCGCAGCTCGGCGGCGTCGGCGAGCGGATCCGCGACGACCTGCGCGTGCCGGTCATCGTGCTGCAGACCGAGACCGACGTGGCGCTGCTCGGCAGCGGGCGCGCTGCGCAGCCCGACAGCGACCTGCTGCGCAACTGGGAAATCGCCGGCGCCGCGCACGCCGATACCTACCTGCTGTTCGCCAGCGGCCAGGACGACGGCAGCGCTGCCGGCCGAGCAGCTGGCCGAGCTGCTCAGGCCGACAACCGACATCCTGATGGGCACGCACCGAGATCACCGGTCAACAGCGGCCCGCAGCATCACTACGTCGAGTGCGCGGCTGTCGAGCAGCTGACAGCCTGGGTGCGCGGCGAGGCCAAGCCGCCGTCAGCGCCGCGGCTTGACCTCAGCGCCGACGGCCGCGACCTGCAGCGCGACGAGCTGGGCATCGCCACCGGCGGCATCCGCACGCCGTGGACCGACGTGCCGGCGGCGGTGCTGTCCGGCACCGGCCAGCGCGGCGAGCTGTTCGCGTTCCTGTTCGGGACGACTGCTGAGCTCAGTGCGGCCGACCTCGGCCGGCTGTATCCCGGCGGCCGGCCGGAGTACCTGGCCAGGTTCGCGACCTCGCTGGATGCGGCGATCGCGGCTGGCTTCCTGCTGGCCGAGGACCGGGCGGAGATCCTGGCGCTTGCCGCTGCCGCGTGGATCGGCTGACGGCGCAGTCCAGCGCGCTCAGCGCCGGACTGCGCCCGGCCCGGTCTGAGCCGTCAGGGCTTGAACCAGGCACCGTCCAGAGAGGTGAAGCACGTCGCGTGGCTGAAGGTTCCGCCCTCCTCTTCGAGGTACACAGCGCCGCTGTGATAGATGTCCATGCGGCCGTTGTTGGCATTACACAGATCGACCGGAACGTACACCAGAGCGCCGGGGCGGAAGGCCTTCGGGAGGGTGAAGATCAGCGAATTGGTCCCCGAGGAGATGGCGCCCTTGAAGTGAACGATCCCGCCGATTGTGGCGACCTTGGCGCTGGAGGTGCCGAACGGCGCGTTGACCCAGCCGTTCTCCAGGGTCAGCGCGGTGAAATGGCTGGCAGACTTCGCGAATGAAGCACCGTCGAGCGAGGTGAAGCAGTGCGCCGCGGAGAAGGATGTCTCCTCCTGCACCTCCACTACCCCGGTCGGCTGGATATACAGGCGTCCCTTGCTGGCGCCGCAGAGGTCCACCGGCACGTAGACCCTGGTGGCGGGCCGGAAGGCCGTGGGCAGGGTGAAGACCACTGAGCTGCTGCCGGAGGAGATCGCGCCCTTGAAGTGAACGATCCCGCCGATGTCGACTACCTCGGCGGCAGAGGTGCGGTAGGGAGCATTGCGCCAGCCGTGCTGGAGCTTGAGCGCGGTGAGGTGCTTCGCCGACTGCACGAACGAGACGCCGTCAAGTGAGGTGAAGCAGCGGGCATTGCTGAAGACACCTCCCTCGGCCTGCACCTGCACGACGCCGTTGCGCTGGATGTGCAGGCGGCCCTTGTTTGCGTTGCAGAGATCAACCAGGACGTACACGGTGGTGGCCGGGCGCAGCGCCGGCGGCAGCGTGAAAGCAAATGCGCTGTGGCCGTGGCGCATGGCGCCCTTGAAGTAGACGACCCCGCCGATCTTGGCGACTCTGGGGCGAGAGGTGCCGAACCCGTAGGCGGTCCAGCCGTTCTTGAGGTTCAGCACCGTAAAGGCACTCGCCGGATGCGCTAGCGCGCCGTGCGCCGACGTGGCACTCGCTGTCGCTGCGGGCAGCATGATCGCCACTGCGCTCGCAGCCCCGATTGCCAGCCTGGCTAGTCCCCGCATCAGGAATCCTCCTGTTTCGCTAGGTACCGATGTCCGTAGCCCGCCGAGCGGTGTGAGCCCGCGCTGCACCTGATCAGCGGCCGGCCACCGGTCAGGGCTTGAACGACGCGCCGTCGAGTGAGGTGAAGCAATGCGCGTTGTGGAACGCGTTGCCCTCCGCCTCTATGCTCACGACGCCGTTGGGCCGGATGAACAGCCGCCCGTTGGCGCTGTTGCAGAGATCAACCGTGATGTACACGTCGCGGGCGGGCCGCAGCGCCCTGGGCAGGGTGAAGGGTGAGCTGTGGCCGGAGGAAATGGCGCCGTTGAAGCGGACGATCCCGGCGATCTTCGCCACCCGCGCGCTCGAGGTGCTGAACGGGGCGCTGCGCCAGCCGTTCCTGAGCTTCAGCAAGGTAAACGACCGCGACGACTTCGCGAACGAGGCGCCGTCAAGGGAGGTGAAGCACTGGGCATTCGAGAAAGTCAGCCTGGTCTGGACTATCACCACTCCGGTGGGCGCGATGAACAGCCGTCCGTTGGTGGCGTCGCAGAGGTCCACCGGCACGTAAACGTCGGCGGCGGGCCGGAAAGCCGCGGGCAGCGTGAACACGTAAGCGCCGCCCCCGGAGGAGATTGCCCCCTTGAAGTGAACGATGCCGGCGATGTTGGCCACCGTGGCGTTAGCAGTGCCGAAGGGAGCGTTGACCCACCCGTTCTGCAGCGTCAGCGCGGTGAAGTGCGCTGCCGATTTCGCGAAGGAGGCGCCGTCGAGTGAGGTAAAGCACCGGGCTGAAGTGAAGGACTTCTCGGCCTCCACGGTCACCACGCCGCTGGGCTGGATGTAGAGGCGCCCGTTGGCGGCGCCGCACAAGTTGACCGGAACGTAGACGTCCGCGGCGGGCCGGAAGGCCGTCGGCAAGGTAAACGCAACTGCGCTGTGGCCGGAGGAGATGGCGCCTTTGAAGGTCACGATCCCGGCGATGTCGGCGACCTGAGCGCGAGACGTTCCGCGGGGGCCGTTGACCCAGCCGTTCTCGACCTTGAGCGTGGTGAAAGAACCGGTCGGCCGCGCTAACGCGGCATGAGCGCTTGCCAGCGGCAGCATGATCGATGCGGCGCACGCGGCGGCGATGGTTAGGTGGCGTAATGTCCGCATGTCAGGCCCTCCCTGAACCCGCCAGGTCCCGATCCCCCGTTATGCACCCTGACAGCGTGAACCTGGATGGCGGCGGTTCGCAACCCGCAGTCGCGGGAATCACCGCCCGCGACCGCCGGTTGGCGCCTGCATGACAACTGTGGGATTCATCGGAAGCGGGCATATCGGAAGCACGGTCGCGAGGCTGAGCGTCGCCGCCGGGCATCAGGTTGTGCTCAGCAACTCGCGTGGTCCTGAGACGCTGACGGATCTCGCCGACGAGCTCGGGCCGCTTGCCCGGCCCGCAACCGGCCAGGAAGCGGTCGCCGCAGCGGACATCGTGGTCGTCAGCATTCCGCTGCGCGCGTTCGAGGACCTCCCCGCGCGCCAGCTGGCCGGCAAGGTCGTCATCGACACCTGCAACTACTATCCAGAGCGCGACGGTCAGCTGGCCGACCTCGACAGCAAGTCGGCGACCAGCAGCGCGCTGATCCAGCGGCACCTGCCCGGAAGCCACGTAGTCAAGGTGTTCAACAACATCTACTTCAGGCACCTGCAGTCGCTGGCCCGGCCGTCGGGTGCAGCAGACCGCAGCTTCCTGCCGATCGCGGGCGACGACCCGGCCGCCAAGGCCGCGGTGACGCAGTACCTGGACACCATCGGCTACGGCGCGGTCGACGCGGGAGCGCTGGCCGACAGCTGGCGGCAGGAGCCCGGTGCGCCAGCTTACGGTGCACCGTACGGGCCGTTCACCAGTGATTCCGGCGAGCCTGCCGGGGAGTCACGGGTCCGGGCAGCCCTGGCGGAGGCCACTCGCTAGCGGCTTAGAACTGCCGGGAGCGCCTGCGAATTGGCTATGCAGCCGACGTACCAATATTGACTGGCTTGTCGCATCGCTGTTGCGATATTTTGCTGCCCTTTAGCCCACAAGATGGCGGTGTGAACTTGGCGGGAATGAAGGAGCAGGCGCCGGCGCTGCGGATCACCGGCCTGTACAAGGCTTTCCGCGAGACGGTTGCGGTAGACCATGTCGACCTGACCGTGCCGGCTGGCTCGTTCTTCGGCCTGGTCGGCCCGAATGGGGCAGGTAAGACCACCGCGCTCTTGATGGCGGTAGGACTGCTCCGCCCGGATGCCGGCCGTTCGGAAGTTCTCGGTGTCGACGTATGGGCAGACCCGATGCAGGCCAGACGGCTGATGGGAGTGCTCCCTGACGGTCTGGCGATGCCGGAGCGGCTCACCGGGCGGGAACTGCTCGCGCTCATCGGCCAGTTGCGCGGCCTGGATCCCGACGTCATAGCGCAGCGCACTCAGGACTTGCTGGCCGTCATGGGCCTGGCCGGTGCTGACCGAACGCTGATCGTGGACTACTCCACGGGCATGCGCAAGAAGATCGGGCTTGCCACCGCTCTGCTGCACGCGCCGCGGGTGCTCGTGCTCGACGAGCCGTTCGAGGCCGTAGATCCGGTATCGGCGGCCACCCTCCGGGCGATCCTGGTCCGGTTTGTCGCCGACGGCGGTTCCGTGGTGCTGTCCAGCCACGCGATGAGCCTGGTCGAACAGCTGTGTGACACCGTCGCGATGATGGCCCTCGGGGTGGTCGTGGCCGCCGGTCCGCTCGACGAGGTGCGGGCTGGCCGCACCCTGGAGGAGGCGTTCATACGGCTGGCCGGTGCTGAGGTGAGGGACACGCAGGAACTGTCGTGGCTCTCGTCCTGACCCTGGTACGGCTCAAGGTTACGCTGCTCCGGCGCTCGATGACGGGTAGCCGGGGCGCGTGGATGGTGACGGGGGCTGTGATCGGCGCGTGCCTCGCGCTGAGCACGATCGCGCTCAGCGCGCTGTACAGCGCCAGCCCGGCCGTCCTCGCGGACCTGCTCGGCGTGGTCTACGCACTCTGGCTGGCCGGCTGGATAGTGGGCCCGGTGTGGGGTGGCGGGCCGCTGGTACGCACGGAGCACCTCGCGCTGATCCCCGTGCCGCGCCTGCGGCTGGCCGTCGGCCTGCTCGGTGCCGCTTTCGCGGGCATCACCACGCTGGTGACCCTGCTGGCGTTCATCAGCCTGGTGGTCTTCGGTGCGCGGCTCGGCGTGGGGCCGGCGCTAGTGGCGGTGCCTGCCGTCATCCTGCAGCTGGTGCTCGTGGTCGTGCTGTCGCGGCTGGCCGTTACCGGATTCGGCCAGGTTGCCAGGAGCAGGCTGGGTGCCGCGGTGATCGGTGTGCTGATCGCGGGCCTGCTGATCCTGAGCCAGTCCGGGTGGATGCTGGTGCTGGCCGTCCGGACGTCCGGATTGCTGAGCACCGGCGTGACGCCGGCCTTCGCCACGCTGGTCCGGGCGCTACCGTCCGGCTGGGGACTAGACGCCGTGGCAGCCGCTGGCCGGTCCGACTGGCTGACCGCTGTCGGCGTGCTGGCCGGCCTGGCAGCCGCCGACGCGCTGTTGCTCCTGGCGTGGAGCTGGAAGCTGGGCTCACCCCGGATTGCGCGCGCGACCGTACGAGGAGGTCGGCGCGTCCGGATCAGCCGCACCGGCCCGCTGGCCGGTCCTGTCGGTGCGGTGACCGTCAAGGAGCTCCGCACCTGGTGGCGTGACCCGCTGCGGGTGCAGTCGTCAGCGGTGGGCTTGGCCTGGGCGCTCGGCACCTGCCTGCTGCCGCTGACCTTCGGCTCGAAGGTGCTGCTGCCGTGGGCTGCTCCCGCCATAGCCCTGGCCTCGACCGTCTCGGCAGTCAACCTGTACGGCCTTGACGGCACCGCGCTGTGGCTGACTCTGATGATCCCTGGCGCCGAGCGGAACGACGTGCGCGGCAGGCAGCGCGCGTTCCTGTTCCTGCTGGCGCCGGTCGGTGACGGTCACCGCCATCGCGCTGACCGCGCTAGCCGGGCCCGGCTGGACCTGGCCGTGGGTGCTCGCCCTGACCCCGGCCCTGCTCGGAGGCCAGATCGGCCTGCTGGCATGGATCTCGATCGTCGCGCTGGCGCCCGGCCGGGATCCGCACCTCCGGCCCGACAACCCGATGGAAAATGCCGACGCCACCGGCCCCGGATACGTCGCGTTCTGGGCCGGGCTGCTGCCCTGCCTCCCGGCCGCTGGCGCGCTGCGTGGCCGGCACCCTGCTGCACAATGCGCCGTTGCGCTGGGCCGGCGTACCGGTAGGCGCCGCCACTGGCGTGCTGATGTACCTGTCGCTCGGACGCCTTGGCTACCGGCGGCTGAAGACGCGCGGACCCGAGTTGCTCCTCAAGATGCGGACTGGCCGCAGCAGCACATCGCCAGCCACGAGCCAGGCCGCCGTCAGGGTGACTGCAGCGTACGCGGGCGGAAGGCCGCCGTCAGGGTGACTGCAGAGCACGCGGCGGGTAAGGCCGCTGTCAGAGTGACGGGGAGGAAGGCCGCGGTCATCGGTCTCGGGATCCCGCTGGCGGCCATCTTGCTGCTCCCGCAGGGCATCGTCCCGGCCGTGCTGAAACTATCGCACGCCCGGGCGCGCGTCTGGTTCCTCGCGCTGTACCTGCCGAAGCCGCTGCAGTGGCCAGCATGTTTGGTGATGATCGCTCTCGGCGCGGCGGTGGCCTGCGTTGTGCTGCGGACGGTGCGGCAGGTAACGGCACGTGCACAGCTGAGGGGCGCATCTCTGCCGCTCATCTCACCTGATGAGCGCTTATAGCTCAGCATAATTGCCTAGACAGAATTATTGTATCTCTAACGCCGGATAATAAGGAATAAGAAGGCGCTTTTCTCTGCGAGACAATTGGTCAAACGATTCTCGGGTGCGGCAGAATAGGGGCCATGTCTACCCCTCCCGGCCAGTTAGGCCACACCAGCACCGCAGTGATCCGGTCACAGCGAATTAGTACTGCTGATGGCAAATGGCGGTACACCGGCGAGTTCGAAATAATCTGCCTGGATTGCGGCGACGACCCCGCCATGGACTACCCACGGGTCGTCGCCGTTGCTACGGCGCGTTCGCGGGCCGTACCGGACCCTCGACCGGGCCCAGGCGGCCTCGAAAGGCACTGCGGCCGGGACACCTGGCGCGCGCGTCACCTGTGACGGCCGGACGGCAGCATTAGAGCCCACTGCCCTGGTGACCGGACGCGGCTCGCAAGCGGCAATGGCGACGCAGCGGCTTGGCAGCGCAGCGCTACTGTGCCTGTGTGACCAGACTGGTTCAGTATGACGAGCCGCCGGTGCCCGCTTTCTTGTTTGATCTGGACGGGACGCTGATCGACAGCGTTTACCAGAACGTCATTGCCTGGCGTAACGCCCTGGCCAAGCTCGATATCGACTTGTCGGTATGGCGCATTCACCGGCGCATCGGGATGAGCGGCGGACTGTTCGTGTCAGCACTGCTGCGCGAGACCGGCCGCTCGCTGTCCGAGCGGGATATCGAGCTGCTCCAGCAGGATCACGCTCGCGAATTACCTGGCGCAGGCGGACTCGGTCCGGGCCCTGCCGGGCGCCGCCGAGCTACTGGCCGCGCTGACCGCGGAGGGCGTGCCGTGGGCGATAGCGACGAGCGGCCGGAAAGCGATGGCGGAGCGCGGGCTGGCGATGCTCGGGCTGGACAAAGACGCGCCGATGGTGACGCGCGACATGGTCCGCCGCGCCAAGCCCGACCCGGACCTGTTCCTGGCAGCCGCCGCACTCATCGGCGTTGACCCGCGGCAGGCCTGGGTCGTCGGCGACAGCGTCTGGGATCTGCTCGCCGCGCGGCGGGCCGGCGCGCTCGGCATCGGACTGCTCTCCGGCGGTTACGGTCGCGAGGAACTCGAGCGTGCCGGTGCCTACCGCGTCTACGCCGACCCCGCCGAGCTGCTGGCCCGGGCCGACGAGGTCGGCGTCCGCAATCTGGCCGGCGCCGCCGATCTCTAGCGGCGTCAGCCCCACTGGCCGGGCTGGTAGTCACCGCCCTGGTTCTGGCTGATGACGTTCAGCCGGTTGTACGCGTTGATGAGGGTGATGGTGCACACCAGCGCGGCGAGCTGGTCGGTGTCATAGTGCTTGGCCGCGTTCGCCCAGGCCTCGTCGCTGACACCGCCGGCGGCGTCGGCAATGCGGGTGCCCTGCTCGGTGAGCTCAAGCGCGGCCCGCTCGGCGTCGGTGAAGACCTTCGCGTCCCGCCACGCCGCCACCAGGTTGAGCCGCACCGAGGTCTCGCCGGCGTGCGCGGCGTCCTTGGTGTGCATGTCGGTGCAGACCGAGCAGCCGTTGATCTGGCTGGCCCGGATCAGCACCAGGTTCCGGGTCGCGGCCGGCAGCGCCGACTGCGATACGACCGCCCCTGCCGAGTTGATGTGCTTCGCGAACTTCTGCAGGATCTCGCTGCCGTAGTAGTCGAGACGTGCGTCCATGGTGATCTCCCTTGCCGTGTCTTCCGGTACATCCCTGTAGACACCGCAGGTCGCGCCGATGTGACATGGGCCGGCGTACAGCCAGTGGCTGGCGGCACTGGCCGGCGGGCCGCCCCGGCGGTCAGGAAGACATAGCGCCGGGGCGGCCGCTGCTGGACACTAGGGGCAGACCGGATATCTGGCACGAGGAGGTTCTACGTCATGGCTGACCCGGAACCGAGGGCAGGCACGTCCGACAACGCACTGAACGGCCAGCAGTCCGAGGTGCTGGATGCCGCGCACGAAGCAGCCTTGATCAAGGACGTGATCCGGGCACAGGAGCGGCACCGGGAAGGCGGCGTCGAACCCGAACTCGACGACGACCCGGAGCCTGAGCCGGGATCCTGACCGGCCAGAGTACTTAGCGACCGCGGCCGCGGATGGCCGCGGCAGCGTTCCAGCGCAGCGCGCCGGCCAGATCACGGGCGTGCTCGGCCGGCGTGTAGTCCTGCCGGGCCTTGCTGTGCGCCAGCGCGAGGTCCAGATCGTGGCCGCACTGTCCGAGCACTACCGAGAAGTCCCGGCGCACCGGCTCGAGCAAGTCGTATCCGAATGATCGCTGCAGCCGGGGAAAGAGCGGCCGGTACAGCCGGGCTCGCTCGTGCAGGCCGGAGGAGTGGGACATCGGGTTCTTGGGCCGCTGAATGATGTAGTCGGGCAGCATGTCCGCGAACGCCTGCCGGATAATCCACTTCTCCTGACCGTCTCGCACCTTCAGACCGACGGGCAGCCGCATCGCGAGCTCGACCAGGGACAGGTCGAGGTACGGCACCCTGGCCTCGACCCCGTGGCCCATGCTGATCCTGTCGACGCGCTGCAACTCGGTCCGGTGCAGGTTCCTGATCATGTGCAGGAACAGCCGGCGCGACGCGCGCGCGCCGATCCGGTCATACATGGAGTAGCCGCCGAACAGCTCGTCCGCCCCGTCGCCGGTCAGCAGCACCTTGAGCCCGAGGTCGCGGGCACGGGCCGAACAGCGGCACCGAGACGACCGCGTTGATGATGTCGCCGTATTCGGTGAGTTCCGACATCCGGATCGCCTCGCGGATATCAGCCGTCCGGATATCGCCTGGTCGTACCTCGATCACCTCGTGCGGCACGCCGAGATCTGCGGTCAGCCGCCGTGCATAATGCAGGTCCTCGCTGCCTGGCGCGCCGATGGTAAGGGCGACGCAGTCCGGGTGCATATCCCGGACATGAGTCAGCACGAGCGAGCTGTCCAGGCCGCCAGACAGGATGACGCCAACTGTCAGGTCGGTATCGACCCGGGCCCGGATGCTGTCCTCGAGCAGCAGGCGCAGCAGCTTGATGCCCTCGGCGGGGTCGTCGATGAGCGGCTGGTCCTCGCCCAGGCGCAGCAGGTCGACGTACGGCGCCAGGACCGGGCGCGGCGCCCGGCTCGGCCCAGCCATGGTGGCCGGGCGGCACCTCCGAGACCGGGGATCCGACCGGCACGAGCGCCTTGACCTCCGATGCGACGTGCAGCCGGCCGTCCCGGCACGACCAGTACAGGGGCTTGACGCCGACCGGGTCGCGGGCGAGATAGATGCGGCGGGTCGCCCGGTCGGCGATCGCGAACGCGAACTCCCCCCGGAACCGGCCGACCGCGCGCTCGCCCCAGGTCAGGAAAGCCTCGAGGACCACCTCGGTATCGCTCTCGCTGCGGAACTCGCGGCCGAGGCTGATCAGCTCGGCGCGCAGCTGGCGGTAGTTGAAGATCTCGCCGTTGTAGCAGAGCAGCCAGCGGCCGTCCCGCGAGAGCCACGGCTGCACCGCCCGGTCACGGTCGACGATGCGCAGCCGCTGCGTGCCGGCGAGCAGGCCGTCCTCGCTGGCGGTTTCCTCGATCTCGCCACGCGGTGCGAGCGAGTCGAGCATCTGCCGGAAGAGCCGTCGTCTGCGCCGGCCCCGGCGATCAGGGCGATGCCGCACATCGCTCAGCACCCAGCTGCTGATCGGGGATGCAGCCGCAGCGCCCGGCCAGCGCCCGGGCGCACGCACAGGTGCCAGGCCTGGCCTTCGTCAATGACGTTGACGTCGCCTGCGCGCTGATGCTCAAGCAGCAGGTCCTGCAGTAGCTGGTCGGTGCCGAAGTGCCCGAACCACGCCATCTCGATGTCGGCCGCGAACCCGACGCAGTGCGCACTGGGCAGCAGCGCCGCATAACCAAGGGAACGGAGATGCCGCTGGTGCTCCACGCTGCGCGTCAGGCTGGTCACCCACAATCGCGGCGTGCCTGTCGGCGCCAGCCGGGCGAATTCGGCCGCGATCTGGTTGAGCAGCACGACCAGCTCCGGCCTGGCGCAGGCGAACCGGAGCCCGGCGGTACGCGGCGCGCGGCCCGGGACCGCCATCCGCTCTGCCGACCGCACGGCCCGGCCCAGGAACGTTGAGGTCTGCCGCCGGTACCGGAACAGCAGCATGCCGCCGCGCCGTAGCGCATCCAGATCCAGCAGCTCGGCGGACCGCAGTACATCGGCGTCGTCGCGGTAGGCACGCAGGTGGCCCCACCAGAGCACGTCGATCTGGGACAGCAGCGCGATCCGGATCATCGCGAGCAGGTTCCCGGCCGAGCTGCGGGCGCTGTGACGATAGGTCCTGACCTCGCGCAGCACCCGTTGCACCGCGGCTTCCGGCCCCGGCAGCGTAGCCGACAGGATCACGGTGAACTCGGGCTCGGCGAGCCGGCGGGTGAGTATCCGCTCGGCCGCTGACACGCTCGGCGGCCGGCCGGCGGCCGCGAGCTCAGCGAGCACGTCGGCCACCGCGCCGCGATAGGCAGACAGGTCAGAGTCGAGCCGCGCTGCGCCAGCCAGCAACCCGTTGGCCCCCGAATTCGAGCTAGCTAGCCGCCTCGTCACAAGCGCTCCCCCAAGTGCGGACCCCGTTCCCCCGAACGTTCCGCACCGAGCGTAACAGGAGCCCAACGGAAAGTGACGCCAAGTTGGCATGGCACGCCGTTCGCCCTGTTCGCTGTCGGCGCTGACCGCATTGGCCGGTTATGCCGACGCGGAGGTGCACCGATTAACGGCGTCCGGCGACCGAGCGTGCCTATGCTGCCGGCGTGCGTACATCCACGCCGGAGTGCGCCGATACCGGCAGGCGAAAGGTTCGCGGCTGGCCCCGACGTGACCGGCAGCGCTGCGGTAAACGTTCGCTGCTGATGTGCCGCCCTGTGGGATGCTCGCTGTCAGTCCGATCAGTGGCTGGAGGGTGGATGATTTTCGCGGGTCGAGGTTCCCGCCGGATTCTCGGCGGGCTGGCAGCAGCGCTGAGTGTGCTGGCAGTCGCCGTTCCCGGCCTGGCAGCATCAGCGAGCCCGGCCGGGATCGCGCCAGCGGCCGTGTACTACAACTGGGCGCAGTTCCGCTTCGCGGCCGGCCACAGCGGCGCCAACCCCGCCGCGAACGGGCTGACCGCCGGTACCGCGCGGACGCTGAAGAAGAAGTGGAGCTTCGGCACGCTGAGCTTCGAGGACTCATCGCCCGCGGTACAGGGCGGCGTTGTCTACATCGGATCACCCAGCGGGCAGGGCTACCTGTTCGCGCTCAGGGCCACCACTGGCAGGCTGATCTGGCGGCACTTCATCTCGGCCAAGGGCGTGTCGTCGTCCCCGGCTGTCGCCCGCGGGATCGTCTACGTCGGCTCGGGATCTCATCACCCTGGCGTCCTCGCCTTGCGCGCCAGCACGGGTCACACGGTGTGGTCCTTCAACACCGGTGCGGCGGTAACCGCGTCGCCCGCTGTCGCGAACGGTGTGGTGTACATCGACGGCGAAGGCGGCAGCCTGTACGCGCTGAACGCTGCCAGCGGCAGGGAAAAATGGAGCTTCACGCCGGGCGGCGACCTGACGTCCTCCCCCGCGGTGGCGAACGGGCTTGTCTATCTGGGCGGCGGCAAGCACAAGATCTACGCGGTCAGCGCCGCGACCGGGAAGCTGACGTGGAGCTTCAGCACCCGGGCGGGCACGTTCTCGTCGCCTGCGGTCGTCAACGGCGTCGTCTATGAAGGCTCGAGCTACTGGCTCTACGCGCTGAACGCCAGGACCGGCAGGAAGCTGTGGAGTTACGCCACCGGCGGCGCAGTGGACTCCTCGCCGGCTGTCGATCGCGGCGTCGTCTACGTCGGCTCAGACGACGACCGGCTGTACGCGATCAGGGCCTCGTCCGGGAAGAAGCTCTGGAGCTACGCCACCGGAGGTGCGGTTCAGTCCTCGCCGGCGGTCGCCGGCGGCGTCGTCTACGTCGGCTCGGTCGACGGCTACCTGTACGGCATCGACGCCGCGACGGGCAAGAAGCTGTGGTCATACCGGACCGGTCTCGGCGTCTACTCCTCCCCCGCCGTGTCCGACGGAGCCGTCTACGTCGGCTCCGACATCGGCAAGGTCTACGCCTTCAGCCGTTAACCGCCGGGCTGGCGAGCGGAGCGCGGCTGCCCGCACGACGCGGCCTCCGGTGGCGACAGGGGTCAGTACGCCAGCGCGGGGTACCAGTTGCCCCGGCCTTGTGGCGTGAGATCCAGGAGCTGCCACACCGGGCTGAGCAGGTCGATGCCGCGCTCGCGCCGGTTGTCGGCCAGCTGCGCGCCCTTGGAGTAGATATGGCGCAGTGTGCCATCGGCCGCCCGGGTGAATACCGAGATCCACTCGGTCTGCGTGCCGTCGGCCTCCTCGCTGCCGAGGTCGTACTTGAACGTGCTATCACCCGCGCTGAGCAGGCGCAGGTTGGTCCAGCCACGCGCTGCCGCGTGGGCGCGAAGAGCCGCGGGCTCGGCCGCAGCGACCACGACAAAGTCAGCGTTCTGCGTGAGGTGCGGGGCCGCCGCGTTGTACCCGTCGATCCACATGGTGCACAGCGGGCACGGCTCGGTCTGGACCTTGCCGTACATGAAGTGATAGAGGACCAGCGCCCGATCCGGAGCGCTGAACAGTCCGGAGAGCCGGACGCCTGCCCCGGTTGCGACGTCGACCAGCTCGTAGTCGTCGACGACAGTGTCGGCCGGCAGCCCTCGCCGCAATGCCGCGACCCGCTCGACATGATCGATCAGTTCTAGCTCGGCGGCCCGCAGCTCTTCTCGCTGCCGGCGGTACTCGCCGGACTCCTGCAGCCGGGTCAGGTCCATGGTCAGGCTCCCGTTCGGTAACGCAACGATGCGCCCTGTCGTGCTGCCTACGCTAGACGGGGATGGCTGCTCCGTTCACCAGCTTCGCGGACGGGCTGGCGAGGTAGAGGTAACTGCGGGCGATGTCAGGCTACCTTCGGCCAGGAGTCGTGATCGGCCGACGGTATCGCCGCCCGGTTGGCGGGCGTGTCGATGATGCTGGGCACGACGCAGTTCACCGTGACGCCGCTGCCACGGACCTCATCGGCGGCCATCGAGACCAGGTGCAGGACGCCGAGCTTGCTGACCGAGTAGGCGAACCCGGAACCGGCGGTGACCACGCCCGCCCGGCTGGCAGTGTGCACGATCCGGCCCTGCCCGGCCGCCTGCATGACCCGCAGTGCGTGCTTGGTGATCAGCGCGGCCGTGACCAGGTTCAGCTGGAACTGGCCGGTCAGCTCGGCGAGATCGAGCTCGGCCAGTGGTCGCTTCGGCGCGAAGCCGCCGACGGTGTTGATGACGGCCCACGGCGGCGGCGCTGAGTCGAACAGGGCGCCGAGCGCGTCGTCGTCGAGGACGTCAACGGCCGCGTACGGCACGCCGGCCAGCTGCCGGTCGGCCGGCGGCTCGGCCCGGTCCGCGCCGGTGACGACGGCGCCTGCGTTGGCGAACGCCGCGGCGACGCCGTTCCCGAGTGCGCCCGCGGCGCCGAACACCAGCACCGGCGCGGCCCTGCGCAGATCCTCGTCCATGTCAGTTCCTCACTGTGCGGCGGTCAGCGACGCGACCAGGTAGGCCACGCCGAACGGGTCATCGCTGTACCGGATCTGCGCGGAGCCACGACTGCCTGTCCAGGGCGCCCGCCAGCACCTGCCAGGCTGCCCGGCCCGTCGCCATCAGCTCGCGCGCGAGCCCCGCATCAAGGGCCAGCAGCGCGCCGGGATCGCCGGCCCGGACCGCGCGCTCTACCTCCGCGTCGAAGGGAACGCTGCGCTCGTCCAGGTAGCCGGGCGCCTTCGAGCCCGCGCCGGGCGCTGCCGTCGGCCATCACCAGCAGCTGCTACCCGCGCGCTGGCGGCCGAGCCAGCCGGGCGCCGAGCGCGGCGCACGCGGCCGGCGGCTCGTCCTCGCTGACCGAGTGCAGCAGCCCGGCGGCCTCGGTAGCCGGCCTGGTCCAGCAGCCTGGCGCCGAGGCCAAGCGACAGCGGCAGGCCGGGCGGCCGCTGCCGCCGGGCAGCCGGTCCGCGTCTGCCGAGGCGCCGGGCCAGCGCCGGGCGCGTACGCGGTCAGGTCAAGGCGGGCACGCCTGTCCCAGGCGCCGTCGTCTGCTCGCGCCACGCCGACGACCGCGACCAGGTCGGGCTCGCCGGCGAGCAGCGCGGCGGCAGCGTCGAGGCAGGCCTGCGCGCAGCTCGGGCAGCGACCGGGTCGGCGCCGGTCAGCTCGCGGGCGAGCAGCGGCGGCGCCGGGCACAGGGCGGCGGACGGTGATCACCGGCTAGGCCAGCCCCCGGACCGCGCGGGCCGGCGGCCGGTCGCCCCGGATGCGCCGACACCATGTCGACGACCTGGCGGGACTCGGTGACCTGGTGCACCCGGAAGATCCGGGCGCCGAGCCACGCGCAGACCGACGTTGCCGCCAGCGTGCCGGGCAGGCGCTGCTCGGGCGGCAGGTCGAGCGTCTCGCCGACGAAGTCCTTGTTCGACAGCGACACCAGCACCGGCCAGCCTGTCGCGGTCATCTCGGCCAGCCGCCGGGTGACCTCCAGCGAGTGCCAGGTGTTCTTGCCGAAGTCGTGCGCCGCATCGATGATGATGCGATCCGGCTGCACGCCGGCCTCGATCGCGCGGCGCGGCCAGCCGCTGCGTCGTGTCGAGCACGTCGGCCATCACGTCGGCGTAGGCGACCCGGAACGGCCTGGTGCGCGGGTCGCTGCTGGCCGGCGTGCGCGCAGACCAGGGCCGCGCCGAACTCGGCGGCGACGTCGGCAAGCTGCTCGATCGAAGCCGCCCCAGCTAGTCGTTGATCAGGTCGGCGCCGGCCTCGCAGGCGGCGCGGCCCGTCTCGTGCCGCCAGGTGTCCACGCTGATCGACCACGTCGGGATAGCGCGGCGCGGACCGCGCCGATGAACCCGGCGGTCCGGCGGATCTCCTCGGCGGCGTCCACCTCGGCAGCCGGGCGCGGCCGGTATCGCCGCCGACGTCGACGATGTCGGCGCCCTCGGCGATGACCTGCGTGCGACCCGCGTCCATCGCCGCAGACTCATCCCAGGTCAGGCCGGGCCGGAAGAACGAGTCGGGCGTCCTGTTGACGATGCCCATGATCAGCGGCTGCGATGGCGGGAACGAGTGCACTGCCGAGCCGAGCACGTCCCTGGGCGCGCGGCTGGCGCGTCCGGCATCACTCAGGCCGCGCCGGCCTGCTCGCGGACCTGGGCCGACCGGCGGCCGCTCGGTCACCGGGATCGGCCGGCGACCTGCCGGGCCTGCCGCTCTCGTCCCGGACGAACTGCCGCAGCTCGGCCGCGCCGGCGAGCTGACCCGCCCGCGGCCGCCGCCGCTCGGCGACGACCAGCAGCTCGGCCGCCATCAGGGCCAGGTCGTGATTGGCCTGGTGCCGGTGGGCGCGCGGCGCCGAGGTCGACTTGGGCGACGGCATCGAGGCCGTGGCGGGCCGCGGTGTCCATCAGCGTCGCGAGCTCGACGCCGTAGCCGACCGGGATGGTCAGCGACTCCATCAGGCTGCGCCGCGCCGCCCACTCCCCGGCGAGCGGCTGCACGACGCCCGGCGAGCTCGGGCCACCACAGGCTGATCAGCGGTCGCGCGACCAGCTCGGTGACCCGGCCGCCCTCGGTCGAGGTCGAGCCGTCGGTCTCGGTCCGCACCCTGGTGTAGAAGCCCTTGACCAGCCGCACCTGCTCGGTCGGCCAGCAGCGGCCCGAGCAGGCCGGAGACGAAATGCGGACCCCAGCTGGTCAGGTCTGCGTCGACGAAGACGAGCAGGTCGCCCTTGGTCACCAGCAGCGACTTCCACAGCGCCTCGCCCTTGCCGGGGAAGCTGCCGGCGGACGGCAGTACCTCGGCTGTCCGGTACACCATCGCGCCCGCGTCCGGCGGCCACCTGCGCGGTCGCGTCGGTCGAGTCGGAATCCATCACGACCAGCTCGTCGACCAGCGGGACGCGCATCGACCAGCGAGCGCGAGATCGCGCCGACGACGCCGGCGACAGTTCGCTCCTCGTTCCTGGCCGGGATGACGACGCTGACCGTGGTGCCGAGCCGTTGCTTGGCCGTCGAGCAGCCGGCCGTGCGGCCAGTCCTGCCAGCGCGAGGTGCGGCGCCGAACCACGCCTCGGTGCGATCATCCATGACCTGGCCAGCCTAGTTGAGCGCGCGGCCGGTTGCTGCGCGGCGTCGGGCGACCGGTTCCTGGCGTCACGTCCGCGGGTCACATCTGCCGCCGGCCGGTGAGGATGGCGGCGACAAACTCCTCATTGGGATGTCGGCGGCAGCGAAGATCGCTGACGACGGCGTCAACGTCAAACGGCACGCTGCGATGCGTTACCGCTAGCCCATCACCGCCGTCTTCCAGGAGAAGCCAGGTCGTCGTGCCGCGGGACCGAGGCAGTCCCGCACTTCCGGGATTGAGTGCGCGGATACCGCCGACGAGACGATCGGTCGTGACATGAGTGTGGCCGCCGATGACCACGTCGGCGTCAGCTCCGGCGAGCAGGGACCAGAGCTGCTCATCCGCGGTGGCCGGATCGATCCCGGCGCCGTCATCGGCGCGGGGTGACGCATGAACGCCCAGGATAGAAGTACCGCTCGGGAGCAGCAGCCGCAGTTGCGCCGGGAGGCCGATGAGGATGTCCAGCAGGCCGGCCTGGTCCAGGACGCCGCGGGTCCAGGCGATTCCCGCTGCCATGGCCGCATAGCGCGCCACCAGGTCGGTACTGCGGGCAGCATCGGCTACCGTCGCATGCGGGGCGGGCTGCTCGCCCGTCAGCACGTACCGATCAGTGTTTCCCGCTCAGCATTCGGGTGCCCGGCAGGTTACGCAGAACCTCAAGTACCTCGGCCGGTCGCGGGCCGAACAGGACGAGGTCGCCAAGTGCCCACCAGTGGTCCACGTCCAGGCCCTCGGCGTCCTTCAGCACGGCGCGCAGAGCCACGTCGTTCCCGTGAATGTCAGCAACGACCCCGAGCTTCACGTGCAAAGGCTACTAACGGACGGAGCGGACGGGCATGACGGCGAACGCGCCGGCGATGCCGCAGCAGCCGCCGAGGATGAACAGCGACCGGTAACCGCCGAGGTGACTGATGATCAGGGCGGCCAGCAGCGGCGCGATCACCTGCGGTCCGGTATTGGCGATGTTGAGCACGCCCAGGTCCCTGGCGGCGTCCTCCGACCGCGGCAGTACCAGGGTGACCAGCGCCGCGTCCACGGACAGGTAACAGCCGAAGGCGATACCCGCCAGCGCCGCGAAGATCTCGATCGTGCTGAACCGCGGCGACAGCACCGGCAGCAGGCAGCCCGCTCCGGCCACGGCTGAGGAGATGAAGACAAACGGCTTGCGCCGGTTGATCCGGTCGGAGAGCGGTCCCGCGATAGTCGCGGCGAGGATCGCCCCGACCGCGCTGATGGCTGCCAGCACAGTCACGCCCTGCGCCGGCTTCATGCCCGCGGGCAGCCGGATGTAGTCCGTCAGCACGTAAAGCTCGAAGTTCACCACCAGGAAGTAACCGAGGATGGCCAGTGCCCGGCTGGCGAAGACGCAGGCGAAGTCCCGGTGGCTGAGTGCCGACAGGAACGCGCCCAGCCGGATCCGCGCGGGCCGGGTGTCACGAGGCTGCCGCGGCAGGTTTGCCGTGCTCGCGTCGGCGGTCCGCAGGACGAACTGCCACGCGGCGATGATCAGTACCCCGCCGAGCACCAGGTAGCCGGCTTCCACGCGGCTGGTGAACTGGCTGGCTATGCCGATTCCGGTGACCCCGCCCAGGATCGCGGCGACACCCGCTACCGAAGACGCCGCGCCGCGTTTTGCTGGCGCTACCCGGTCCGGGATGACCGCGGTCAGCGGTGCCTGGAACATGTTCGCCGCGGCCTGTGCCAGGCACCAGGCGAGCAGGACCAGCAGCACCGTATCGGCCTGGCCGAGGAACGCCAGCAGCGGCAGCAGTGCCGCCGACGCGCCGATCAGCCATGGTGCCCGGCGGCCGAACCGGGATCTTGTCCGGTCCGACAGCGATCCGCCGACCGGGTTGAACACGGTCGCGAAGACCGCGCTCACCCCGGCGACCAGGCCGAGCGCGGCGACCTTGTGCGGCCGGTCGATCCGCTCCAGCTGGGAGGGCAGCAGCACCGAGCCGACCCCGGCGTACATGGCAGACAGCGCGCCGCCGGTGATCCCCAGGCTGACAAGCAGCCGCCTGAGACCGGTCCGGCCAGCCGCGACCGGCTCGGTCCCGGCGGCCAGCTCCATTTCCGTCATCGGCACGTCCCTGGGGTCGGCTGTGGTCGCGAGGCTTCGGTCAGGAGAGTTTCGGCCTGGCCAGCGTCCGTCAGGCCAGCGTCCGTCAGGCCAGTGTCCGTCAGGCCAGTGTCCGTCAGGCCACCGTGATGGCAGCGGTCAGGCGGATATCGGCGATGCTATGCGCCGCCTCGATCAGGTACTCCCCCGTCGCCGTCTGCCAGCCGTCGGCCCAGATCTGGAACACGCGGTCGGGCAGCTCGATCGTCGCCATGGCGGTCTGGCCAGGGTCGGCGGTCACGCTGGCGAATCCGGCCAGCCAGCGCTCCGGCCTGTCCGCATCCGGGGTGGCCGGGCGAGCATAGAGCTGGATGACCTCACGGCCGGGTCGCGTGCCGGTGTTCCGCACCGTGACCGTGACCTGATTGCGGGCAGCGGGAGCATAAGCCGTCCAGCCGCCGCTCTCGAGCCGTTCGTACGCCCAGGTGGTGTAGCCGTCCCCGTGGCCGAACGGGTACCTCGGCATGACGTCAGCACGCTGCCAGGCTCGGTAGCCGATGAACACGCCCTCGTCGTAGGGCAGCTTGCCGCCGGACGGGGTGACCGACAGCACCGGGCAGTCCCCGGTTGCCACCGGCCAGGTGGTCGGCAGCCGGCCGGCTGGCTCGGCCGCGCCGAGAAGCACGTCGGCCAGCGCGCGGCCAGCCTCCTGGCCAGGAAACCAGACCAGCAGCACCGCCGCTACCTCATCAGCCCACGGCAGTTCGACCGGCGAGCCTGCGTTCACCACGACGATGGTGCGCGGGTTGACGGCCGCGACCCGCCGGACCAGTTCGTCCTGGCGGCCTGGCAGCGCGAGGGTGGTGCGATCGAAGCCCTCGGATTCAACCTCTTCCGTCGTGCCGACCACGACGACGGCCACGTCGCTGGCCCGCGCGACGGCCTCGGCCTCGTCGAGCAGCGCGTCGGCTGGCGCCATCGGCGGGCCATAGCCGAGCACCAGCGACACCATCGCGAACCCGCGGACGAGGCTGACCTGCTGGGTGAGGGAGACAGCCACGCTCTGTCCGGCCGCTAGCGGCAGCGTGACGTGCCGCTGCGGCGGCGCCAGGAAGACCATGGCGAGGTCGTCGGAATCGGGCTGCACGTCGCCGTCGAAGAGCGTCGCGCCGCCGGCCGTCAGGGTGAACCGGCCGATGCCGCGGATACCCAGCGCGTGCTCGCCGGCTGCGTCCGCGGTGAGCTGACCGGAGATCTCCACCGTGGCGAGCGCCTCCGGGTCGACGCCGCGGGGCAGCTCCATCCAGCGGCCCGCCCCGGTCGCCAGCGGCGTCTGGTACACGGTCGCGCCGGCCCGGTCCCGGAAGGCGGCCCGCAGGCCGGTCCACTCCGGTGCCGCCGCCGCCGCCAGGTTGCCGGTGCGCGGGTCGGCGCCGAACGCGTAGGACAGCCGGACCGTACGTCTGGCAGCGCGGCCGTCAGGCCTTCGAGCGGCGAGACGACATGCTCGGGGAAGACGGTCGCGCTGCCGCCGCCGAGCACCCGCGCGTCCTTCGCCAGCGCGCCGATGAGCGCGATGCTGGACAGGCCGGCAGGCAGTCAGCGGCAGCAGCCCGGCCGGGTTCGCTGCCAGCACGAAGGAGCGGGCCGCGATCTGCCGGGCCAGCGCGGCACCGTCGATCGGGGCCGGCCTGTCCGCGGGCGGCACGCGACTCGGGCGCCCCGGCCAGCGCGCCAACCCGGGCGGCCAGCCTGAGCACGCGGCGTACCTGCTCGTCGATGACTTCCATCGGCACGGCGCCGTCGCGTACGGCCGCGACCAGCCTGGCGCCCCACGGGCTGCCCAGGGCCGGCATGGCGATATCGAGGCCGCCGTTCGCCGCGCCGACGGTGTCGCGGGCCGCCAGCCAGTCCGACACGATCGCACCGTCGAACTGCCACTCGCCCTTCAGCACGCCGACGCTGCAGCGCGGCGTTCTCGGTCATCGAGACGCCGTTGACGCTGTTGTAGGCGGACATCACGCCCCAGGCGCCGGCCTTGCGGATGATCGTCTCGAAGGGCGCGAGGTAAAGCTCGCGCAGAGCGCGCTCGCTCACCTCGGCGCTGGCCGTGAACCGCTCGGTCTCGTAGTCGTTGGCGACGAAATGCTTGACGGTAGTGGCCACGCCCTGATCCTGGACGCCCGCCACGTAGCCGGCCCCGATCTCGCCGGTGAGCAGCGGATCCTCGGAGTAGGCCTCGAAATGGCGGCCGCCGAGCGGGCTGCGGTGCAGGTTGACCGTCGGCGCGAGCAGCACGTGCACGCCCTTGCGCCTCGCCTCCTGGCCGAGCAGCCGGCCCGCCGGTCCGGGCCAGGTCCGGATCCCAGGTCGCGGCCAGTGCCGTCGGGCTCGGCAGCGCGATCGACGGATCGCTGGCGGTCCACTGTCGTGCCGCGGACGCCGACCGGGCCATCGGACATGACGATGGAGGCCAGGCCGATCGCCGGCACGGCCGGCAGCGTCCAGGTGTCCTGGCCGGACAGGATCCGGACCTTCGTCTCCAGGTCGAGACGGTCGAGCGCGGCGTCCACGGCGGCTTCCTGCGCGGCCTCCACAGCGGCTTCCTGCGCGACATTCACGGCGGACATGCGAGCCTCCCTTAGCCTGCGCCCTACTATCGGTGGGATACCGACCGATCCGCCAAGTCGGTCAGCCGGACGGGACGCCTCGGGCAGCGTGAGCTGGACGATCGCGCCGCCTTCCGGGCGGTTGCCGGCGGTCACCGTGCCGCCGTGCGCCCGTGCGATGGCCTGCGACGATGGCCAGGCCGAGGCCGGCCCCGCCATCGGCGCGAGCCCGGCCGCTGTCCGGCCGCCGGAACCGCTCGAAAGCGTGCGGCAGGTAGTCGGCCGGGAAGCCGGGCCCGGCGTCGGTCACCGCGATCGTCAGTCCGGCCCGGTGGCCGCCGCGGAGATCTCGATCGGGCTGCCCGGCCGGCGCGAACCGCAGCGCGTTGTCGATGAGGTTGTCGACGGCCTGCCGGATCCGGCCGGGATCGACCAGCGCGATCAGTCCGGGCGGCACGCTGACCAGGCAGCTGACGCCCGGCGTCCGCGCTGCGCCGGCGGCTGCCTGCTCGGCGCTGCGGGCGAGCAGCGCGGCCAGGTCGGTGGGCTCGGCCCGGACGGTCAGCTGGTCCTCGTCGCTGCGCGCCAGCAGCAGCAGGTCGTCGGTGATCCGGGACAGCCGGGCCGCCTCCTCGGCGGCGGTGGCGACGGCCTCGGCCAGCTCTTCGCGGCTGCGGCCGGGCTTGGCGGCCAGCTCCAGCTCGCCCGCGCAGCACCGCGAACGGGCGTGCGCAGCTCGTGACTGGCGTCGGCGACGAACGACCGCTGCCGGGCCAGCGCGCTGTGCAGACGCGCGAGCAGGTCGTTCATCGTGCCCGCGAGCGCCGCGATCTCGTCCCGGGTGCGCGGCACCGGCAGCCGGGCGGACGGGTCCGGCCGCGGACAGGGCGGCGGCCTCCCGGCGCAGCCGCTCCACCGGCGCCAGCGCGGCACGCGCCAGCAAGTAGGCGCCAGCCGCCGCGATGAGCACGAATGCCGATGCCGCCGATGGCCAGCCTGGTGACGACCGCCGAGACGGTGCCGTTCGCCGATTCCAGGGACACCCCGGCGACCGCGATCCAGCCCGGCCTCGATGGCCAGGCGGCGCGCCATCACCCGCTCCGGAGCCGCCGTCGAACGGTCGTTGTCAGCGTGATCAGGCCCGTGCCTGGCAGCTCGCTGCTGGCCGGGCTCAGCAGCGGTACCTGGCCGGCATCCGGGCTCGCTGCCCGGACCCGGCCGGAGGCGTCGATGAGCTGGACGACGTACTCGCCGGGCGCCGAAGCTGGCCAGCGCCGTCGGCGGGGCTGGCGCTGCGCTGCTGGACGCAGCCGGCTGGCAGCTGAGCTGGCCAGGCCGGTGTCGACGAGCGTGCAGCACGACTGAGCTGAGCTGGCTGACCAGCAGCCAGCTGCCAAGCGCGAAGGCGATCGCGAGGGCAAGGGTGAAGACGGCCGCGACGCGCAGGCGGATCGACATGGCGGGCGCGGTCAGGCCTGCTGCGGCTGGCGCAGCCGGTAGCCCATGCCGCGGACCGTCTCGATGTCGTGGCGGCCGAACGGCAGGTCGATCTTGCGCCGCAGGTAGGCGACGTACTGGTCGACCACGTTCGAGCCGCCGTCGTAGGCGAAATCCCAGACCGCCTCGAGGATCTGCGATCGGGTCAGCACCGCGCCCGGATGCCGCAGGAACAGCTCGAGCAGCGAGAACTCCTTCGGCGATAGCTGGAGCTCGGCCGTGTCCCGCCAGGCCTGCTTGGTGGCCGGGTCCAGCCGCAGGTCGCCGACCGCCAGCACGGCCGGCCGGGCCCGGTCGTCGCGGCGGGCCAGGGCGCGCAGCCGGGCCGCGAGCTCCAGCAGGCTGAACGGCTTCACCAGGTAGTCGTCGGCGCCCGCGTCGAGCCCGCGGACCCGGTCACCGACCGCGTCCCTGGCCGTCAGCATGAGCACCGGCACCCAGATCCCGGCGGCCCGGAGCTTGCGGCACAGCTCGAAGCCGTCGAATCCGGGCAGCATCACGTCCAGGACGATCGCCGCGTAGCTGTTCTCGGTGGCCATCCACAGGCCCTCGGGCCCGTCCGCGGCGACGTCGACGGCATGGCCTTCCTCCTCGAGGCCGCGCTTGAGCAGGCGGGCCATCCTGGCCTCGTCCTCGACCACCAGCACGCGCATACCTATGAGATTACGCAGGTCCGATGTCGCGATCGTGTGAGGAACATGTGAGCGGCTGACATCTTCTGCTCACGGTCCTCTCATCGTCCCTGCCGCATGGTGGGAACGCCGGACAGCTCCGGCGGAAGGAGAGGGCAGCAGAGGTGGACGAGGAGTACCCGCACAGGAATCCGCGGACCAGCAGTCCCGGCGGCCGCCGGCGGCTGCCAGACCAGGCGGATGACAGCTGGCGTGCCACGAACCGGCGTCCGGTACCGGCGCCGGCCGGACGTGCCGTCGATGCCCGCAGTGCACGCGGCGCATCGACCTGGACGGCGGCCGCGCTCGTCGCGGGAGTGGCGGCTACCTCCGGCTACTTCGTGCACGTAGCAGCCACCCCGGCGGCGTCGCCGACCGGGACGACGCGGGTTATCCCGCAGCCGGGCACCGGAACCGCGCACAGCCAGCAGCCGAGCGTGAGCCATCCGGTCGTGACCTCTGGCGGCTCGGGCGTCGCGGCGGCGACAACTGATGCCCGCGAGCATGCTGAGCCGGACGGGCCGCCCGATGTGGAAGGTGCGTCAGCGCTGGCACCGTGCTGGCTGCCGGAGGCATCGCAAGCGAGGGAGGACGGCGCTGCGCGGGCGGCCATCGCAGAACGGGAGGCGCTCGGCACGACCGCCCGGGTGGCCGTCTGGCCCGCCGCCGCGTTGCGTGCTGCAGTCGGCGCAATTGACCGCGAGCTGGACCGGCTCGACCTGGCGGCGAGCCGGTTCCGCGCCGACTCCGAGCTATCCAGGATCCACGGCCGCCGGTGCCGACGGTCCGGTTCAGATCAGCGCCGGTCTGGCCGAGGCGGTCAGCGTCGCGCTGGCTGCAGCGCGGTGGACCGGCGGCCTGGTGGACCCGACGGTAGGCGGCGCTGATCGCGCTCGGTTACGACCGTGACTTCGTCGAGGTCGCACCGGCGATGGGACGACGCGGCCGACCAGCGCGCCGGCGGTTCCTGGCTGGCAGCAGGTGCGACTGCGCGGCACGCTGCTGCACGTCCCGGCTGGCGTGCTGCTCGATCTCGGCGCCACGGCAAAAGGCCTCGGCGCTGACTGGGCGGCTGCCGTCGCGCTGACCAGACGGTACTGCCGCGGCGTCGCTGGTCAGCCTCGGCGGCGACATGGCCGCGGCCGGTGAGAGCCCGGCCGGCGGCTGGCCTGTGCTGGTCGCCGATGATCACCGGCAGACCCGTCCGTCGTCAGCATCGTCATCGCCGACCCAGCTCGTGCGGCTAGCCGGCGGCGGCCTGGCCACTTCCTCCGATCCTGGCCGGCAGTGGCGTGCGGTCCGGGCAGCACGTTCCACCACATCGTCGATCCGCGCACCGGGCATGCCAGCGGACGGTCCGTGGCGCACGGTCAGCGTGGCCGCGGCGACCTGCGCGACGGCCAACGCGGCGTCGACGGCAGCGATCATCCGCGGTGCCGACGCGCCCGGCTGGCTCGCCAGCCGCGGGCTCGCCGCCCGCCTGGTCGGCCACGACGGCGGTGATCACGCGACGGGCGGCTGGCCCGCGGCCGACGACGGTGGCTAGGCTCGCGCCCGGCTCGCCAGCCGTGGCATCGGCGCGGCCAGATCCGCAGTATCAGACAACGAAGGGCAGTGCCGATGAGCGCGCCTGGCGGCCGGCGTCGGCAGGCAGCCAGTACCTGTGGTTCATCTCCCGCGGCAGCGGCCTGGTCGCTGCTGGTGCTGTTCAGCGTTGTCATCGTGCTGGGGGTGGCGACGCGGCTGGGCTCCGCGCCGCGCGGCTGGCCAGGTTCTGACCGCCGAGCTGCACCGGACGCTTGTCGCTGTTCGGCGTCGCGCTGCTCGTGCTGCACGTCGTGACGGCGATTCTCGACCCGTACGTCACCATCGGCTGGGCGGCGACCGTGCTGCCGTTCGCCTCGCATTACCGGACGCGCGGCGATCGGCCTCGGCACGCTCGCGGTCGACCTGGCCGGCGCGGTGCTGATCACAAGCCTGGTCCGCGCCCGGCTCGGCTTCCGCGCGTGGCGGGCCGTGCACTGGCTGGCCTACCTGGCCTGGCCGGCGGCGTTCGTGCACTCGCTCACGGCGGGCGGCGACCTGCGCTACTGGTGGGTCGCGCTGATCGAGTGCGGGTCGGCCGCGCTGGTGGCGACGGCCGCTCATGGCCCGGCTGCTCGGCCGCCGGCGGCCTGACGGCGCCTGCGGCCGGACCCGCGGCAGCGTGCCGCAGCCGCGAGCAGCCATTATGCGGGGCGGCGATGAGCACCGACCGGGTCACCATGGCAGCCACGAATGACGGCCCGCAGCCGGCGCGCAGCCGCCGCTCGCGCCCTGCCGCGGCTGCTGCCGCGAAGCTCGGAGCCGGTCCGGCGAGCCTGCCGAGCACCTGGCGCGGTATGGCCCGCTGCCCGGCCAGCGATCACGGGACGGGCAGCACGAGCCCCTGATCGCCGAGGTCGAGCGGGCCGGGCTCACCGGCCGCGGCGGCGCGGCGTTCCCGACGGCGCGCAAGCTGGCCGCCGTCGCAGCCGCGCAGGCCGCCCCGTCGTCGTGGTGAACGGCACTGAGGGCGAACCAGCCAGTGCGAAGGACAAGGTGCTGATGGCGACCCAGCCGCACCTCGTCCTCGATGGAGCCGTGGCGGCGGCGCGGATGACCGGTGCGCGGGAGATCGTGTTCGCGCGCACGCCGCGGTCAGCGAGATCATCGAGGATGCCGTCGCCGAGCGGCGCAGCGCCCGGCTGGATGACCCGCAGATCCGCGTCGTCACTGCTGCTGACGGATTCGTGGCGGGCGAGGCCAGCGCGGTCGTGAACTGGCTCGACGAACGGCCCGCCGGTGCCGACGCCAACGCCGCCGCGGCTGGCGAGCAGCGGCCTGCACGGCAGGCCAACGCTGGTGCAGAACGCCGAGACGCTCGCTCACCTGGCACTCATCGCCCGTTACGGCGCGGACTGGTTCCGCGCTTGGGCACCGCGGAGGAACCCGGCTCGATGCTGGTGACGGTCATCGGCGCGGTCAGCGACCCGGGTGTCCGCGAAATCGAGATCGGCACGCCGGTGGCCGACGTGCTCGGACAGGCGGGCGGCCCGACGGGCCGCTGAGCGCGGTGCTGTCGGCGGCTACTTCGGCAGCTGGGTGCGCGTGGCCAGAAGCGGCGGCCTGCCGTTCTCCGCGGCCGGGCTTGCGGCCGGCCGGCGCGGCGCCCGCCGCGGGCCTGCTGGTCGCGCTGCCTGCTGACTCGTGCGGGCTGGCGGAGACGGCGCGGCTCGCTCGCTACCTGGCGGACGAGTCGGCGGGCCAGTGCGGTCCATGCGTCTTCGGCCTCGGCGCGATCGCCGGCGGACCTGGCGGCGGTGGCCGCGGGACGCACTGCTGACAGCCGCCCGGCTGCGCCGCTGGCTCGGGCAGGTCGATGGCCGGGGCGGCTGCCGGCACCCGGACGGCGCGGTCCGGATGATCCGCAGCGCGCTGCACGTCTTCGTTCCCGAACTGGACCTGCACGCGCGCGGCTGGTGCAGCGGCACGCGCAGCGAGCAGGTGCTGCCTGTGCCCACGCGGAGGATGCGATGACCGGCCGAGCTGGAACTACAGGTCAACCCGATCACCTGCGACGGCCGCGGCCTGTGCGCCGAGGTCGCGCCCGAGCTGATCGTGCTGGACGACTGGGGGTTCCCGATCATCCGGCCCGGCGCAGTGCCGTCATGGCTGGAAGACGACGCGCTGGAGGCGGTGCGGTTGTGTCCCAAGCTGGCGCTGCGGTTGCAGTCGCGGCACGCCGCGACGGCCGCCGCCGGCGCATCACCGGCTCGTCGGTAGCCTGCGGCGCGCGCGCCGGATCGGTACCAGCCTTAACCGGATGCCGCCGGTCGCGACTGCTACGGCCGGCTGGCCCGCTGAGCTGAGCCAGTCGGTGATCGCCGCGGCGCACTGGGTCGGCATCTCTAGCTGCGGCGCGTGGCCCGCGCCCGGCAGGACGACCAGCGACCAGGACGGGTTGGCCCTGGCCGCGGACCGGGCCGCCGACACCGGCACGAGCCGGTCGCGCTCGCCGTGCAGCAGCAGCACCGGGCAGTCAACCCGCCGGATTCCCTGCCGGTACCCCAGGCCGCCCGGCCGAGGCCGGCCGTAGCGATCACCGACCGGGTGGCATTGGCCATGTCGCCGTCCGCGTCGGTGAACTGAGCGCGACGGCGAGCTACCTCAACGTGCTGTGCACGGACCGCGGGCGGAACGCGCGCGGGCTCCGCGCAGCACAGCGAGAGCATTCCGGCAACCGCGGCGTCTGGCGGCAGGTTACGGACGCCGCCGAGCATCGCGCGGCCGATCACCGGCATGCCGCCGAGCGCGAACATCGCGGCGACGAGCAGGTCTGGCCTGGCCGGCACGAATGGCAGTGCCGGGTCCACGAGGATCAGCCCGGCGACCAGCTCGGGTGAGTCAGCCGCGGTCAGCAGCGAGATCATGCCGCCCATGGAGTTGCCCATGAGGATCACCGGGCCGGCCGACATCGACCGGATGAAGCGGCCGAGCAGATCGCGGTTCGCCAGCACATCGGTGCCACGGCCGCCGGATCTGGTCAGGCCGTGCCCGGCCAGGTCGGGCGCTAGCACCCGGTACCGGTCGGTGAGCAGCGGCGCGAGCGCGGACCAGTTCGCCGCCGAGCCGCTCAGCCCGTGCACGCATACGATGACCGGGCCGCGCGCCGGGCCGCCGAAGTCGAGGTAATGGACGGGCCCGTCGATATCAGCCCATCGTGCGCCCAGGCGTCCTGAGCCGTCGCGGTCGCGCGTCGCCATCAGCTGGTCAGTTCCCCGTGCCGTGCAGCGGCTCCATCGCGCCTCCTGCCATGCTCGCGACCTCGCGATGTCGCGATCTCTGGGCACCGTTACCCATCCTGCACCGGACTGTAGAGTGCCTGACCGGCAGCACGACCGTGTCATAGGTCCCCGATAGCCGGGACCTCAGGGGGTCACGCCGGGGCTGCCGGGTGCCTGCGGCAGCATGGGGTGGTGACCGTTCCGATCCCGTTTCCGTCGCCGTCCATCGCCCGGCCATCCCGGTCGGAGGTATTCGCCGGCTACATCGACCACTACCGGTCCAGACGATCGAGGCCAGACGACCAACCAAGCCAGGGATCGACACACCGGCGAGTCGGCTGGCCCCGCACGGCCAGCGCGCGCGCTGGCCGTGCGGGACTGTCGTGAACTAGGGCGACATCGTAGCGGTAACCATGGGGCATCTAGCAGGAAGCCATTTACCGGAGCTTGTGCGCTGACGTCCCTATGCGGAGCGTAAGAACTCGCTCAGGATGAGGCGCGGGATCGTTGGCCGCCGCGACCGTAAGGATGAACCCGCCGTGCCCCGAGCCGAATGGCCTTCACGAGCAGCTCTTCCTTACCGTCCGCCAGCCTGATGACGCTTGCTTAGAAGCACTTTTGGGTTACCCGCAGTGACACGTTTTCCTGCATTGTGTAGGTCGTGCCGTCGGCTGTGTAGACGATGACGGGCCCGGCTGAGTACCCGGCGTGACTTGTGGTCCTGGTGAGCCCGAATACGAGGTTGAGCGACTGACCGGGCCGGATGACCGCCCCTGCGGCCGGCTTACGCTTGGCCCAAGGGGGTCCGGTCTCTGCCGCGAAGTGGCCGGTAGTAGGCGGGTACGCCCCGGGTGCCCCGATCAGCGTCAGGTGGTAGATCGGAGTCACCCATGCCCTGGTCATCTTCAGGCCCCGCAGAGACGGCAAGCTAACGCTCTTCACCGTCACTGGCGAGGTGCCCTTGTTTTCCAGCGCGTATATCCCGATGGTTATCGGCTGGCCTTCGCCGCCGAGCGCGCACTGCTGGCCACCGTCGCCGCCATTGCCTAGCGGACCGGCGGCGTCCTGGCCGGAGCAGGCTGCCAGCAACGCTATGCCCGCGCAGACCGTTGCCTGCAGCAGCCTGTTGCTCATCGGTTAATGATCCCTCAGTTCGCGGCGTTCAGCTGGCCGGGACCAGCGCCCGGGTCGCCGGCGACGTCGGCGAGCCGGGCAGGACTGGCGCGCTGGGCTCAGCCGCCGTCCTTCAGCAGTGCCCGGCCGATGATGAGCCGCTGGATCTCGCTGGTGCCCTCGTAGATCCGGAACAGCCGGGTGTCCCGGTACATCCGCTCCACCGGGGTACACGTCACGTTCTGTACAAGCTGCCGAATTCCGCTCAGCTGATGCGGTCGAGCATGTGCAGCAGGGCTTCGGCAGCTCGCGCCCGGCTCTCGGCAGGTGCCAGTAGCACGCCGCCTCCCGGTACTTCGACGATCTCCGCGTCCCGGGCTCGCCGGGCGATCGCTTCTCCGTAGGCACCGGCGCCTACCGCGGTGACGGGCGCAAGAAGTTCGGCGAGCCGGTCGAGCCACGGCCGCAGCAGCCACGGCGGGTCCGGCTGCACGGGCCAGCCTGCTGCCGCCGTGGCGGTGCCCCGCAAGTCCCGCAAGTTCGCGAGGAACTCATCAGCGTGGTCGCTGAACATGGCGTTCGCCAGCTCAAGTTCTGCCGGCTCAGCGTCTGGCCCTGCGGTGTCGCGCATGACTTGCAGGAAGGTTTCTCGTCGCCGGGCCGGGTCCGGGTCATCGAGAACCTCGACGACCGGCATGTACGGGTCTAGCACATGGTCCAGGTCGCCAAGGCCCGAGAAATCAAGGTGGATATCGTCGGGGACGCAATCGAGCGACGGATTGAACAGCACCAGGCCCTTGGCCAGCCCGTTCTCCACCAGGGCGAATGCGAAGCGGGCCGCCTGGCCTGCCCCTGCCACGATGTCGAATCCCCTCCCAGCTGCTAGGGCGCGGGCCGTATCTGCAAAATCCCTGGTGGGGCCGATAGGCCAAGGTATTAGCCGGTGCTGCTCGAAATGAATCGCCTCGACGCGTCCCACAAGCCGGTCCGGGATATCGGACCACATCCGATAGTCGCTGAACCGGTCGGGAATGAACAAGATGCGGGGCAAAGTCACCACGCCGACCGTAACATCAGCCGCGTGGCTATCGAGGCGGTCGCGTCATACCGCTCTCATACGGCGGGTGCACCGTCCTTCACCAGGGCCCGGCCGATGATGAGCCGCTGGATCTCGCTGGTGCCCTCGTAGATCCGGAACAGCCGGGCGTCCCGGTACATCCGCTCCACCGGCACGCCGCGCATGTAGCCGAGGCCGCCGTGGATCTGCACCGCCAGGTCGGCGGCGCGGCCGACCATCTCCGAGCAGAACAGCTTGGCGGCCGACGGGCCGATCCGCCGGTCGGCGCCGGAGTCGTAGTTCCGCGCCGCTTCCAGCACCATGGCGCGGCCAGCGTAGAGGGCAGTCTGCAGGTCCGCGAGCATGGCCTGGACGAGCTGGAAATCACCGATGGGCCGGCCGCCCTGCTTGCTGGACCGGGCATGGGCGACCGACTCGGCGAGCAGCCGTTGCGCCATGCCGACGCACATGGCCGCGATGTGCACCCGGCCACGGACCAGCGACTTCATCGCCGCACCGAAGCCGGCGCCCGGCTGGCCGCCGACCAGCGCCGAGGCTGGGACCCGTACCTGGTCAAGAATCACCTCCGCGGTCCACGCACCCGCCTGGCCGGTCTTCCGGTCCTTCGGCCCGACCCGGACGCCGTCCTGATCCGCCTCGATCAGGAATACCGAGATGCCGCGGGTGCCGCGCTTCTCCTCCCCGGTGCGGGCGAAGACCACGAACAGATCAGCAACCGGCGCGTTGGTAATGAAGCGCTTCGCACCCGAGATGACGTAGTCGTCGCCGTCGCGCTCGGCGCGGGTGGTCAGCCCGGACGGATCGGAACCCGCCTCGATCTCGTCCTCGCGCGGGACGACCTCGTCCCGGACGAACCGGCGAACCGCGGCGAGCACATCGGCAAAATCGTCTGCTCTCATGCCCCTAACCTTGCCAGGCCGGTCTGCTAGGCCAGGCCGGGACTATCAGCCCTGCCAGCGATCCGCCGGAGCGGCCAGGATGATGACGACGAGCAGGAATTGGACCGAGAAAGGCTAACCACAATGACTGACTACTTCGGGATCCTCGCGGCGGGGCCCGCCTTCTTCGTGAGTTCCTGGCTGCTGATGCTCTTCGCGGGTATCACCGCAGCTGATGTCGGCATCCGGCCGTTCGGCTACCTGACCGCGATGGTCGTAACGATCGGCCTGTGGCTGGTGCTGGCGCCGGCGGCCGGCGCGATCGCGCGGGCGACCCGCAAGAAGACGTGACCGATCGTGCGATAATAGGGGAACGGGGCCGTTCCGGATCTCGCGGTCGTCGTTCGTCCTACTGCCGCAAATTACGGCACGGATCAGTCTCGTATCTACGATGTTCCGGCTGAGCGCTGCCGGTTGCGTTTACGGTCAGCTCGAATAGGAAGATGCAGCTGGATCCTGGGATCGTTGCGTTACTTCGGCTACCGTCTATAAATGGCCGAATCACGGTCAAGGCAGTCTGATGCGTGACAGGAGCGAGGAGGACCCGTTGTCAACGCCAGGTGGTCCCCCACCGCCGTCCGGCCGGAGTCCCGAGCCGCGCGGTGCGGACGACCAGAGCGCGTTCGCTGCAATGCTCGACGAGCATGAGGCGCATGTCTTCGAGTACTGCCGCAGGCTGGCCGGCGACGAGTCAGATGCGGCGAGCGCGACACAGACGGCCATGATCGCGGCGCAGTCGCTGCTCGCTGATCCCGGTCGTCTCCGGGCCTGGCTGTTCGCGCTGGCCCGCCAGGAACTTGTGACCCGATATCAGCCGGCCGACCAGGATCAGGATGACGAGATCCGGGATCTGGTGCACCTGCACGGCATCAGGCCGGAGGACCTGCCGGCGGTACTCGGCGTGACGGCCGAGCAGGCAAGGGTGATGCTGGCAGACGCCGAGGCTGCGGATGCCGAAGTCGCCGACGCTGAATTTGCGGGTGCCGATGGTGCGGCTGAAATCGCCGCGACCGTCGAAACTGGCGCGCCGGCCGCGGCCGATGGACCGGCCGGGGTCGACGGGCTCACCGGGACTGACGAGCTGACCGCGGCCGATGGAGCGGCCGGGGTCGATGGGCTCACCGGGACCGACGAGCTGGCCGCGGCCGATGGACCGGTCGGGGTCGACGGGCTGACTGACCCAGCCGGACTGGAGTGGGCTGCCGCACTAGCTGCGGGGCAACGCCGGCATCGGCGCGACCGAGAGCGACGGGCCAGCCGCGATTGACAACGGCGCCGCGCCGCCCGGCCTGGAGGCTGCCGACGATGGCATCGGGCCGCCAGCAGATCCGCCGTCGTGGATCTGGGACCGGACCGCCGCTGCGTTCATCGACGACTATGACACTGACCCGCGCGGCATCCCGGTGACTGCGGACGTTGCGCTCGCCCAGGCGACCGCGTTCGTCGCGGCGGACGCGCCAGGTCAGCCGGAGGCTTTTGCCAGGGCGCGGCGGCGGCTAGGTTTCTCCGCGCTGTTCGTGGTGGTTGCCGGGGGCGCGGCGGCCGCCATCGTGTCCTTCGGCGGGTCCCCGTCCGGTGCCGATACGCACGGCGCGCAGAAAACGAGCACTGGCTCGGCCGTGCCGGCCGTGTCCTCGCCGGCTCCGGTCCGGCACTCGCCCGCGCGCCCGGCACCCGCGGACGGTGGCCAAGCATCACAAGGCGCGGCGGGCGGTCGGGCCGTTCCCGACCCCGCCCGGTACCGTCGTTGTGCCGGTGACCTCGACCTCGACCTCCTCGACCTCGACAGCGCCGACCGGCGTGCTCACGCCGCCGCCGAGCCACAAGCCGCATCCATCGCCGAGCCACACGTCGCCGCCGCCGACCATCACGCCGCCGCCGACGCCGACGCCAACGCCGTCGAGCACGCCCACGCCATAGCCGCGGCCAGCCAGCGCGCGGTACTGGTCAGCGCGCTGCCTCGAAGATTGCCGCCACGCCCTGGCCGCCGCCGACGCACATGGTCTCCAGCAGGTACCGGCCGTCCGGCGGCGCAGCTCGCGCAGGCCGGTCGCCAGCATCCGGGCGCCCGTCGCGCCGATCGGGTGGCCGAGCGAGATGCCGGAGCCGTTGACGTTGAGCTTGTCGGGGTCGTTCCACTGCCAGCCGGCCAGCACGGCGAGCACCTGAACGGCGAAGGCCTCGTTCAGCTCGACCAGGTCGATCGAGCCGAAATCCAGGCCGGTCCTGGCGAACAGCTTCGCCACCGCCGGGCACCGGCCCGATGCCCATCGTCGCCGGCTCGCACCCGGCGGCCGCCCAGCCCGCCAGGTAGCCCAGCGGTTCCAGGCCGAGGTCCTCGAGCCGGTCCTCGGCCACGACCAGGCACGCGGCGGCGGCGTCGTTCTGCTGGCTGGCGTTGCCGGCCGTCACGGTGCCGCCCGGCATGATCGTGCGCAGCTTCGCCAGCGACTCGGGCGTGGAGTCCGGCCGCACTCCCTCGTCCCTGCTGACCGTGACCGGCTCACCGCGGCGTTGCGGTACCTGGACCGGGACAACCTCGTCGTCGAACCGGCCGGCCTTCCAGGCGGCAGCGGCGCGCTGATGGCTGCGGGCGGCGTACGCGTCCGCCTCGTCCCTGGTGATGCCGTACTGCTCCGCCAGGTTCTCGGCAGTCTCGATCATCCCGGAGATCTTGCCGAACCGCCATTCCGGCTGCGAGCGCTCGCGGCCGCGGTCAAGCCGGTCGTAGAGGAACTGGTTCCCGGACCTGGCGCCCCAGCGCATCGACGTGGTGTAGTGCTCCACCTTGCTCATGCTCTCGACGCCGCCGGCCAGAACCATGTCGGCCGCGCCGGTCTGCACCATCATGGCCGCGGTGATAATGGCCTGCAGGCCGCCGCCGCATCGCCGGTCGAGCTGGAAGCCGGGCACGCTGATCGGCAGGCCGGCATGCAGCGCCGCCCACCGGCCGATGCACGGGGTCTCGCCGTTGGCGTAGGACTGGGCGAAGGCGACGTCGTCGATCAGCGTCGGGGTCGACGCGGTCCGCTCCAGCACCGCCTTGATGACGGTGGCGGCGAGATCCTCGACCGGCAACGTCGCGGAGGCTGCCGCCGAACGTGCCGACCGGCGTGCGCAGCGGCGAGACGATGGCGGCTCGGCGGATGGTCATGGGTAGTCTCCTTCCGGTCAGCGTCGGCTGCGGCCGTCCGGCCGCGGCCTGCAGCGCTGCCCTGTGATCAGGATGCGCGATCGCGATCATCCGCTCGCGTCGCTGCGCCAGGGTAAGCCCGCGCAGGTCTGCGACTCCATACTCGGTCACGACGACGCCCGGCGTCAGCGCGGGACAGCGTGGCTGGTCCGGTCAGCCCGGCCACGATGCGGCTGGCCGATATGGCCCGGCGGCCGACGGCAGCGCCAGGACCGGGACGCCGCCGCGCGAGCGGGCCGCGCCGCGCGCGAAGTCGGCGGCACCGCCGACGGCGCCGACGTAACGGCCGCGCCGCGGTCTCGGTGTTCGCCTGGCCGGTCAGGTCGACCTCGGTGGCCGAGTTGATGGCGACCAGCTGGTGCTGCGCCGCCAGCACCGCCGGGTCGTGGGTGTAGCGGGTGTCGCGCAGCTGGATCGGCAGATCGCCGCGGCAGCGAGCTCGATCAGCGACCGGGTGCCCATCAGGAAGCCGGTCACCACCAGGCCGCGATCGACGGTCTTGCGCGCGCCGGTGACGACGCCGGCCTCGATCAGCCAGCCGACCGCGTCGCTGATCATCCCGGAGTGCACGCCGAGGTCGCGGTGGCCGCGCAGGTGACGGGCTACGGCCGAGGGCATGCTGCCGATGCCGAGCTGGATGGTTGCCCCGTCCGGCACCAGGCCAGCGATGTGTCCCGCGATGGCGGCCTCGACGGCCCGCGGCGGCGGCCTCCGGATACTCGGCTGGCGGCCGGGAGACCGGCACTATCACGTCAATCTCGGCCGGGCTCAGCCTGCGGGCGCAGCCGATGTCCGGCACCTGGTCGTTGACCTCGGCGATCACCACCCTGGCCGTGCCGATCAGCGTCGCCAGGTAGTCGGCGCCGAGGCCGAGCCCGAACGTGCCGTCCGGCCGCGGCAGGCGGCAGCCGACAGCAGCACGACGCTCGCCCGCAGCGGCCCGGAGCCGAGTATCCGCGGCAGCTCCGAGTAGTGGCAGGGCAGGATGCTCAGCGCGCCCGCATTGCTGAGGGCCCGGTTGGCGCCAGCCGCCGTGTACGAGGTGAAGGCCAGGTGGTCGGCATGGTCCGGGTTCACCGCGGCCGAGCTGGAGATGCCGGTGAAGCACCTGATGCCGCCCAGCTGCTTACGCTGATCGGCCAGGGCTTCGGTGAGCGTGAGCGGCTCGGCGCAGGCCTGGCCCCAGGCCACCAGATCGCCGGGCCTGATGTACCGGGTCAGGTCAAGCGAGGCCGGATCAGCACGCGCTCAGCCGTCACGGCGCCGGGCTCCGATCCGGTGCGGGTGCCGTCAGCCGAGTCACGATCCGCAGCCTAATCGCGCGTCAGCCCGGATAGCCAGACGGCGCGGTGCGAGTCGGCGCGGTGCGAGGCCAGCCGCCCGGTCAGGCGAGGATGGCCGCGTAGCGCCAGTCGAGGACGTCTGCGGGCGCAGCGCCGTCCGTCCGGACCACGGACCGCAGCCGGACCAGGCCGCCGCCGCCTGGCAGGTAGTCGACCTGCTCGACCGAGATCGTGCTCCGCAGCGTGTCGCCCTCGTGCACGGGGCCGAGATGGTCGCAGCTCTCCCAGCCGGCCACGGTCACCATGGACGGCAGGCTGCGGGCCGCCTGGGCCAGCGCGAGCCCGATCGCGTGCCCGCCGTACACAAGCCGCTGCCCGCCGGCCGCCGCCGCGTCGTGATGCACGGCAGCGATATTCAGTGTCAGCCTGGCCAGCTCGGGCCCGCTCGTCACGACGTCACCGCCGCTGACCTGCCAGCTCTGGCCCGCCTTCAGGTCTGCGGGCCGCGGGCCGCCGGACCGCCGCCCGAACTCGTCCAGTCGCCAGCCACCGACCAGCACCTCCGGGTCGGCGGCCGGGGCGTGCTGGCCGGGCACCGCCAGGTCATCGGCGTGCCCGGTCAGCGCAGCCGGGTCGCGCAGCGGCAGCATGGCACAGCGCCAGAAGTCCAGCACCGGCCGGCGCTCCTGGTCCACCGTGGTGATCCTCAGCACGGCGAGCCCGGTCGCCGCCCGGCCGTCCCGCGCCCTGTTCTGCCGCAGCGCGACCACCTGCGTGGAGGTACGCAGCGTGTCCCCGATCAGCGGCAGCCGCCGGAAGGACAGACCGCGGTAGAACAGGTTGGCCTTGACCTGCCGGGTGACTATCGTCGACTGGCCGATCGCCACATCCCAGGCCAGGGCTGGCGATGCCAGCGGGCCGCCGCCGGTTACCTGCCGGCACAGGTCCTCGTCCACCGCGAGCGCGAGCCGGTCACCGGTGATCGACTGGTGGACGGCAGCCAGCCCGGACGTTAGCGTGATGCCGGGCGCGCCGCCGAATTCCTGACCTACTGCGAGCTCGTCGAAGTAGGGCCCGTCGATGGGCTGGGTCGGCATCGGTCGCTCCTTCTGCCCTGGCTATCCCGGTAGCGGCCAGCCTGGCGAATGCTTGTCACCGAACTGAGAACGGCACCTGATCCGAGCGCCTAGGAGCACGTTGTGAGCGGTCTTTCGGCTGAAGAGCGAGCAGTCGTCAGCACGGTAGCCGAGTTTGTCGATCGTGACGTCAGGCCGGTCGCACGCGAGCTAGAGCACGCCAACGAGTATCCCGGAGCGCTGATCGGGCAGATGAAGGCCCTCGGCATTTTCGGGCTCGCCATCCCCGAGCCCTATGGCGACGCGCCGGTGTCAACGCCGTGCTATGCCGAGGTAACGGCCGAGCTCGCCCGAGGCTGGATGAGCCTCGCCGGGGCTATGGGCGGCCACACTGTCGTCTCGAAACTGCTGCTGGCCTTCGGCACGGACGAGCAGCGCCAGCGGTACCTGCCCCGGATGGCTACCGGTGAGATACGCGCGGCGATGGCCCTCACCGAGCCCGGTGGCGGATCAGACCTGCAGGCGATGACCACGACCGCGCGCCGCGATGGTGACGGCTACCTGATCAACGGGGCCAAGACCTGGATCACTAACGCGCGGCAGTCGCAGCTGATCGCGCTGTTGTGCAAGACCGACCCGACGGCGGTGCCCCGGCACCGGGGCATCAGCATCCTGCTGGTCGAGCACGGCGCCGGCCTGGTTGTGTCCCGTGACCTGCCGAAGCTCGGCTACAAGGGGGTGGAGAGCTGTGAGCTGTCCTTCACTGACTACCGGGCGCCTGCCACTGCCCTGCTCGGGGGTGAGCCGGGCCGTGGGTTCGCCCAGATGATGAAGGGCCTGGAGATCGGCCGGATCCAGGTGGCGTCGCGGGCGGTGGGTGTCGCGCAGGCGGCTTTCGACGATGCACTCAGGTACGCGCAAGAGCGGCAGAGCTTTGGCGTGCCAATCTGGCAGCATCAGCAGGTGGGGGCTTACCTGGCCGACATGGCGACCAAGCTGACCGCGTCCCGGCAGCTCGTCCGGTACGCGGCCGAGCGCTACGACGCGGGCGAGCGATGCGACATGGAAGCCGGGATGGCCAAGCTTTTCGCGTCGGAGGCCGCGATGGAGATCACGCTGAACGCGGTGCGGATCCATGGCGGCTATGGCTACTCGACCGAGTACGACGTCGAGCGGTATTTCCGCGACGCGCCGCTGATGATCGTCGGCGAGGGGACCAACGAGATCCAGCGCAACGTCATCGCCCAGCAGCTGGTCTCGCGTGGCGGGCTCGGCCGATAGCGTTACCTGCGGGGGGTGGCGGCATGTCGGGGGTTGAGGCAGTCCGGGCTCAGGCGCTCGAAGTGGCGGCCGGGTGGTCGCTGTCGGATGCACCTGAGTCGTGGCAGCTGACGGCGGCGCTCTTCCGGCTGATCGCCGGGCATGACGACCTGCTTGCCAGGCTGGCGGAGCTGCCGGCCGACCGGCTGCCGGCCCTGCTGGGCAGCGCCGCGATCGCCTACCTGGTGCACCGGGACGCGGCTGCCCCGCTGGCCAGGTACTTCCCGGTGGCCGGGCAGCCGCAGCCGCCCTTCGACAGTGGCTTCGACGCTGCGGCGCGCGCCTTCGTGTCGGATCGGCTGGACGAGCTGCTGGCGGTATGTCACGCGCACCGGTACCAGATGAACGAGGTGGCCCGGTGCATCCAGGTGGCGCTGGGCATCGCCGCCAGCACCGCTCACCACGACGGCCCAGTCGCGCTGGTCGACGTCGGGACTGGCGCCGGGCTTGGCTTACAGCTGGACCGGTACCGGTATGTGGTCGGCGGCCACGCATCCGGACCCGAGACCGCGGATCTCAGCCTCAGCTGCGAGCTGCGGGGCCGGCGCCGTCCGCCGCCAGCGGAGTTGCCGTCGATCGCGGTGCGCGCCGGGATCGACGTCAGTCCGGTGGACCTGGAGCAACCCAGGCGCGCGGGACTGGCTGACCGCGTGCGCACCGCCGGAAGCATCGGCGCTGACCAGGCTGGCGGCAGCGGTAGAAGTGGCCAGCAGGCATCCGGCGGCCGTCGTGGCGGGCGACGTCATCGCGACGCTGCCCGAGGTGCTGGCGAACCTGCCGACGGGGCTTCCGGTTGTCGTGGTCGATGCCTACACCGCGGTATTCCTGTCCGCCGGGCGCCGGGCCGAGCTGACCCGCATCCTGGCCGCGGAGGGCCGCGCCGCCGGCTGGTGACCTGGCTGTCGCTGGACCCGCTCGTGCCGCTGGGTCCCGATGGCAGCGACAGCGTCCAGGGCGTGGCACTGCCGCGTGCGATGGTCAGCGATTACCAGCGGCACGGCGTCTTCGCCGTGCTCGGCGCACGAACGTTCGGCGGCCGGTGGGATGACGGCCGCCTGCTGGCTCGCGCGCACCCCTCCGGCCAGTGGGTCGAATGGCTGGCCTAGCGGCACGGCCGCTGGCGATGATGGACAGCATCAGTGTCCGACGTCCGCGGCATGCCGGGCGTTGAGCACCCGGTCGGCTCGATGCCGGCCTGCTCGGCCCGGACGCAGCCGCTGTCGAGCCAGTCCAGCTGACCGGGCGCGTGCGCGTCGGTGTCGATGGCGAACTGGCAGCCGATGTCAGCGGCCAGCCGCAGCAGCCGGTCGGGCGGATCCTGCCGCTCGGGCCGGCAGTTGATCTCGACCGCGACGCCATGCTCGCGGCAGGCGGCGAACACCGCCTCGGCGTCGAACTGCGACTCGGGCCGGCCGCGGCGGCCCGGCCACCATGCGGCCGGTGCAGTGGCCGAGCACGTCGACGTGCGGGTTGGCCGACGGCGGCGAGCATGCGGCTGCGTCATCGGCTCGGCGGGCATCCGCAGCTTCGAGTGCACGCTGGCGACGACGACGTCGAGCCGGGCCGAGCAGGTCATCGCGCTGATCGAGCGAGCCGTCCTCGAGGATGTCGACCTCGATGCCGGTCAGGATGCGGAACGGCGCCAGCTCGGCATTGAGCCGGGCGACGAGGTCCAGCTGTGCGCTCCAGCCGCTCCGCGGACAGGCCGTTCGCGACGGTCAGCCGCGGCGAGTGGTCGGTGAGCGCGATCCACTCGTGGCCGAGATCGCGGGCGGCCAGCGGCCATCTCCGCGGGCGGGCTGCCGCCGTCGGACCAGTCGGAGTGCGTGTGGCAGTCGCCGCGCAGCGCCGCGCGCATCGCGGTCGCGCTGCGGCCTGACGCGCTCGCCAGCAGCGCGGTGAGGTAGTCGGGCTCGCTCGCCCGCCGCGGCCTGGGTCATGGCCTGCGCGGTCGCCGGGCCGATGCCGGCAAGGTCCTGGAGCGTGCCGCGGCTGAGTCGCTGCGTCAGCTCCGCGCGGCGGCAGGTCGAGCACGACCTGCGCGGCCCGGCGGAACGCCTGCACCCGGTAGGTCGGCGCGCCTGCTGCGCTCAAGCTCGAACGCGATTGCGCGCAGTGCGGTGGCCGGATCCACGGGTCTACTGCTCCGACAAGATGGCCTCAAGCTCAGCCATCGGGTCGCGGACGACGGGGCCCCTGGTCTCCACCGCGGCATAGCGGATTTCGCCCGGGAACGGCGAACGGCGCCGTATAGCCGTCCCCTACCGCTGGGCCCCACTCGTACCCGCAGGTCAGGCCCGACGCCTACGCCGTTGAAGCCGGACGGTGTGAACCGCGGTATCAGCGCTGTCGCGAGCTCGGTTCCGTCGCAGGACAGCACCGCGACGCCGCCAAGGCCGTCGTCCTTGGTGAAGGCCAGCTCGACACGATGCAGGCCGGGGGCGACTGGCTCGGCTGACCCGACGACGTGCCGTTCCCTGCCGTACAGGTTGTGCACGTAACGGAGCCTGCCATGCAGGATGTGCAGCGACCAGCCGCCCAGCACCGAACCGAGGGCCAGCAGCACGCCGTCGGCGCTCGCCCCGTCGGGAATGACGAACGTCCGCGATCAGCGCGTGCGACCGGTTCCGCACGTTGACCGCGACGGACTCGGGGACCTGGGCGCCACCGGGAAAGTACCGGTACACGGTGCGCGGCAGCGCGGCGGTCCGGCTTGGGGTTGACCAGCGCCCACAGCACCCGGTTGTCGAGCGGCAGCACCTGGTTGCGCGCGCGCCTCCGGCCACCACAGGCTCGATCAGCTCGGCGAGCAGCGCAGGCTGCTGCGGCGGCCAGGTCACGCGACTCGGACAGATCCTGCTCGACGTGGTACAGCTCCCAGGCGTCCTCGTCGAACGGCGCGTTCGGGTTCTGGTCGTCGTAGAGCGGGCCGACCGGGTGAAACGTGACGGCCTTCCAGCCGCGGTGGTAGATGGCCCGGGAGCCGAACATCTCGAAGTACTGGGTCTCGTGCCGGCCTGGCTCCGCCTGGCCGCCCGGTGGCAGCAGGTAGCCGAAGCTGGTGCCGTCCAGGCTGGTCTGCGCGATGCCGTCGATCTGCTCGGGCACCACCACCCTGGCCAGCTCGAGAACGGTCGGAGCGACGTCGATGGCGTGCGCGAACTGGTGCCGGATCGCGCCGGAGCCAGCCCGCCGCCGGGCCAGGAGATGATGCACGGATCGGCCACGCCGCCCTCGTGGACTTCGCGCTTCCAGCGGCGGAACGGGGTATTGCCGGCCATCGTCCAGCCCCACGGGTAGTTGTTGTGCGTGTCCGGTCCGCCGATCTCGTCGATGCGATCGAGCATCTCCGCGGACGACGCGGGATCGAGGTTCAGCAGGCGGATGTCGTTGATCGAGCCTTCCGCGCCGCCTTCCGCGCTCGCGCCGTTGTCAGATACCACTACGACGATCGTGTTGTCCCGCTCGCCAAGCTCGTCGAGGAAACCCAGCACCCGGCCGATCTGCTCGTCGGCGTGCGACAGGAAGCCGGCGAAGCACTCCATGAACCGGGCGGCGACCTGCCTGTCCGCGGCGGCCAGCGAGTCCCAGGCAGGTACCCAGCCGGGCCGTGGCGACAGCACCGTGCCGGCGGGAACGACGCCGTCGGCCAGCTGGCGGCCGAAAGCCTTCTCGCGCCAGCTGTCCCAGCCCTGGTCGAACCGGCCGCGGTAGTGGTCCCGCCACCGCGCCGGCGGCTGGTGCGGCGAATGGCAGGCGCCGGTCGCGAAGTACAGGAAGAACGGCCGCGCCGCATCGACCGCGCGCAGGTCGCCGAGAAACTCGATGGCCCGCCCGGCCAGGTCCTCGGTCAGGTGGTAGCCGTTCCCGATCGACGCTGGCGGCCGGACCGAGTGATTGTCGTGATACAGCGCCGGCGCGAACTGATGGGTCTCGCCACCATGGAACCCGTACCAGCGGTCGAAGCCCCTGGCCAGCGGCCAGGTGGCACGGGACGCCGCCATGTTCGTCTCGTCCTCGGGCGACAGGTGCCACTTGCCCACCGCGTACGTCGCGTAACCGGCCGCGCGCAGGATCTCGGAGAGGTAGCCGTGCTGTCGCGGCGGCTTGCCCCAGTAGCCCGGGTAGCCGATCGCCAGGTCGGCCACTCTGCCCATGCCGCTGCGATGGTGATTCCGGCCGGTGAGCAGGCACGCGCGGGTCGGCGAGCACAATGCGGTCGTGTGGAAGTTGGCGAGCCTGATGCCGCCCGAGGCGAGCCCGTCCAGCACCGGTGTCTCGATGTCGGAGCCGTAGCAGCCAAGCTGGGCGAAGCCGACGTCATCGAGCACGACCAGGACGACGTTGGGCGCCCCGGCTGGCGGCGCCGCCTCGGCGGGCCACCACGGCGTGGAGTCGCGCCAGTCCCGGCCGATAATGCCCCCGAAGTGCTGCCCGTCCTGCTCGCCCCGCTGGTCCTGCTCGTCCTGCCTCACGGCCGCTGTCCTTCCGTGCCCGCTGGTCCACCCGGCCTATAGTGCCAGCCCGGCCGCCCCCCGCTGCGACCAGCAAGACCGAGAACTGCGGCTACGGCCGTCGTAGCCTGGCCGTCACCAGTCGCGCAGTGGCCGGCAGTCGGTAGTTTGGACAAGTGGCGGAGCAACTCGCGGTCCCGGCGCCGGGACGCAACCTTAAGACCGCCATCAGGTATGTTCTCGGCGTCATCCTGGGACTCGTCGTGCTGGTGCTGCTGGTCGGCAAGCGCGGTGAGCTGATGTCCGCCTGGCGGCAGCTGCGGGACGCTAGTCCGGCCTGGGTGCTGCTGGCCATACTGGCCGAGGCGACGTCGCTGCTCGCCTTCGCCTGGCTGCAGCACCGGGTGCTGCGGCTCAGCGGCGCGCGCATCCGGATGCCCGCGCTGTTCCTGCTGACGCTAGCCAACGACGCGATCGCCAACACGGTGCCCGGAGAGCCGGCGGTGTCCAGCGCATACCGGTACCGGTATTACCGACGGCACGGGGCGACCGGCGCCAGCGCAGGCTGGACCATCTTCACGATCTTGATCGCCCAGGCCATCGGCATGTCCGCGCTGCTGCTGATCGGCGTCCTGGTGGCGCTGACGAGCAGCACCTCCACCGGCGGCGCTGGCACCGCGCTGGTCGGCCTGGTCATCGTAGTCGCGGCCGGCGCCGTGCTGGTGCGCCGGGATGTCGTCCTCGGGCTGGCAGCCAGCGCGGTGCGGGGCGTCCGGCGGCTGACCGGTCATCCGCGCGGTAGCGTCGGCGCCCGCATTGAGGCGACCTTCGCCCGCATGCAGGAGATCCCGCTCAGCACGCCGTCGACCGTCGGCGTGGTGGCCATCGCCACCGCCGTCTGGTGCTGCGACTTCCTGTGCCTGATCTGCGCGTTCGGTGCCGTGCATGCGAAGGTCCCGTGGCACGGGGTGCTGCTGGCTTACGGGGTAGCCCAGATCGTCGCGTCGTTTCCGGTTGTACCGGGCGGCATCGGGATCGTGGAGGGCAGCCTCGCGGTCATTCTGGCTGCCTACGGGGCAGGACGGGTGCCGGCGGTGTCAGCGGCGCTCGGTTTCCGGATCATCAACTTCTGGCTTGCGATCATCGTCGGCTGGATCAGCGTGGCCGCGATAGCGCTGCTCGCCCGCCGCCGCGGCGACACAGGTTCCCGGGTTGCACCCGGAGGGGATCTGGAAGCAGCCGCCGTGGCGCCACCGCAGGAATAAATCCCGGCAACCGCGCGCAGTAGGCCGCAAATCTCCGAGGCTGGAGAATTCCGGACCGGGCGACATTTGGCGGCGTTGCGGCAATGCCGTTGCTCTTGCATCGGCGGTGTGGAACTGACGCTAAACAAGCCCTCGCCCCGGCGGCGCTGGAGCCGCAGACCGCCATGAATTGAGCGCCCGCTCCCGCTGCTGGCGGGAGCGGGCGCTCGGCTGGTGCTGGTTACGCAGTGCCGTGGTTACGGCACGACTGTCAGGCCGAAATCGAAGTCCGGGAAGCACGGACTGTTGGCCGTGAACGTCGGCGGACCGACGGTCGGCGGGTGCGTACCCGACGGCGACGGGGTCGGCGCCCAGGTCTCCGACGCGGTGCACCACAGCTGACCCTCGTTCGGCACGCCATCGACGGACACCAGCTGGTCGACCTGGAGCTGTGCTTCCGGGTCGCCGCCCCACACGCTGCCGCCCGCGGTCAGCACGTAAGGCACGCTCGGGTTCCTGGTCGACCCGTTGATGAGCGGGTTGCCGCCGTACAGGCCAGCGTTGAAGAAGTCGTCCTTGACGACCCAGATGGTCTCCGGGAAGTTCCCGCACGGCTGCAGCGTGACCTTCTCGCCCTGGTAAGCGGTCCTGGCAACACCACGGCAGAGGTTGCTGCTGACGCCGTAGGGCGTCCACATGGACTCATATGCCTGCTCGAAGTGATAGTGCAGCTCCATCCCGGCGCTGATGAAGCCGAGGTGGTAGAGCACGAACACCGGGTACTGGAACCTGACGTGCCAGTCCTGACTCGGCTTGAAGTCGTTCGCCCATTGCAGGTCGATGTTGTTACCTGGCACGTCGCGAGAGTTGGCATTGTTCTGGAAGTACTGGATGCCGAACTCGACGTTGAAGAGCGGGTCACTGCAGTAGCTGTTGAACGTGCAGGCGGGCGTCACGGCGGGCTTGACGGTCCGCGGTGCCGCAGTTGCCACCCCGGCGGCTGTCAGGCCGATCGTAGTCGTGACGGCCGTGGCGGCCACGAACGTGAGCACCCTCGCGCTACGTTTGCGCATGGGTAAATCCTCCCTGTCGGATTCCCGGAGCCGAGACCGTTGGTATTCCGGCGGCTTGGGCGGTCAAGCCTGGGTCGGCACCGAATGGGCCATTGCGCTGGCCATTAGTTGCTTATAGTAATCCCGCCCTGCCATTCAGTAACCGGACGTTACCATGAGTAGCCATTTGGCGACGCGAAACGCCGTGAAACCGGTTACGAGTCTGTCCGACTCCACGGCGAGGCCGTCAGATCACCCAGCTTCGGGTCGCGCCATCCGGCCTGGGGTCGCGGCCACCCGGCTCAGAAGCGCACCGGCATGTGCTTGATGCCGTTAATGAAATTCGAGCGCAGCCGTCGAGCCTCGCCGTCGAGCCGGATTGCGGGCATGCGCTCCGTCAGGGCCTGCAGCAGGATGCGAAGCTCGAGCGCGGCCAGGTGCCTGCCCAGGCAGAAGTGCGGGCCGCCGCCGCCGAAGCCGACGTGGGGATTGGGCGAGCGGCCGACATCGAACTGCTGCGGATCGGCGAACACATCCTCGTCCCGGTTGGCGGACGCGTAGAACACCACCACCTTGTCGCCTGCGGCGATTCGCTGGCCGCCCAGCTCGGTGTCGCGCGTGGCGGTCCGGCGGAACAGGTTCACCGGGCTGACCCAGCGGACGATCTCCTCCGCGGCAGCGGGATGAGCGCCGGCTCGTCCAGCAGTCGCTGCCACTGCTCGGGATGCTGGAACAGCGCGAGCATTCCGCCGGCGGCCGCGTTCCGGGTGGTCTCGTTCCCCGCTACCGTCAGCAGCAGGAAGAACAGGTCGAACTCATCGCTGGTCAGTGCCTCGCCGTTGTCGTCTGGCTGCAGCAGGTGGGTGATGATGTCGTCAGCGGGCTGAGCCCGGCGGCGCTCGGCGAGCGCGGCACCGTAGGCGTAGATCTCGGCCGCCGCGTTCTGCTGGGCCTGCGGCGCGATCTGGAACTCCGGATCGGCCGAGCCGATCAGCAGGTTCGACAGCTCGAAGATGCGGCCGCGGTCCTCGACCGGAGCGCCGACCAGCTCGCAGATCACCCAGAGCGGCAGTGGCGCGGCGATGTCGGTGACGAAGTCAGCCTGGCCGCGCCCGTGGACTTCATCCATCAGCTCCTGGCAGATCTGCGCGATGTGCGCTTCGAGCCGGCCGATCATCCTGGGCGTGAATCCGCGGTTGACAAAGGCCCGTTGCCGCGTGTGCTGTGGCGGATCCATGTTCAGCATCATCAGCCGCTGCAACTCGATCTGCGCTTCGGGGATCTCGCCGAACAGTGACAGCCGCCGGGCCGACGAGAAGATCTCCGGATGCCGGGACAGGTACTCGACGTCCGCATGCCGGGTCACAGCCCAGAAGCCGGGCCAGCCGGGCTCGCCGCCGTCCGCGTGCCAGCACACCGGGTCGTGTTCACGCAGCCAGCGAAACTGCTCGTGCGGCGGTCCGGCGCGCTGGTAGACGTCGGGGTCGACGAGGTTGATCTCCGGCACCTGAACCGCCCTTCACCAGCCGACGTGAGCGGCCGCGGCTGACGCCCGACGACCCCCGAAGCCCACGATACGGGGATAGCCGCGGGAACAGAATCTGTCGCAATGCGGTATCCGGGCCCCTCTTGTCCCATGCCGCGATCCGACGCGACCGTTAAGCTCGGCTGCGTGCGGCGCTGGACTGGCTCGGCGCGCACGCCCGACGGAAGGATCCGCATGAAACCGTGGTCGCGCCTGGCCGGCCGGGCCGTTGACCGGGTCCTCGGGCTGCCCGCGGCGGACGAGCCGTACGTCACGCGGCGCGACGTCGGCGTGCCGATGCCTGATGGCGTCGTTCTTCTCGGCGACCACTACCGCCCGGCCAGGGATGACGGACCGCGCCCGGTGGTGCTGATCCGCTCGCCCTACGGCCGCGCTGGCGTGGCGGCCGTGATGTTCGCCGCCCCGCTCGCGCGTCGCGGGTTCCAGGTGTTCATTCAGAGCACCCGCGGCACCTTCGGTTCCGGCGGCGAGTTCAGGCCGTTCCTGCACGAGCATGCCGACGGCCTGGCGACAGTAGCGTGGCTGCGCGCCCAGCCCTGGTGCGACGGCACCGTGTCCATGACGGGCGGCAGCTACCTCGGACATACGCAGTGGGCCGTCGCGCCGTATGCGGACCCGCCGCTCGAGTCGGTCTCGATGCACATCACCGCGGCTAAGATCACCGCCGCGTTCTACGAGCACGGTGCGCCGGGCCTGCGGAACGCGCTGAACTGGACCGCGCAGATCGGGAACCAGGAGCGCGGGCCGCTGCCGAACTTCATCCCGAACCCGCTACTGCTGGCCAGGATCCGGCGCGGCCTGCGAAAGGCGCCACTGCAGGCGGCGGACGTGGATGTGGCGGGCGCGCCGGTGCTGTTCTGGCGGGACTTCGTCGGCCACGCGGCGCCGGACGACTCGTTCTGGGCTGGCGTCGATCATGATGCCGCCGACCTGACCAGGATGCCGCCGGTGAGCATGGTGACGGGCTGGTGGGACCTGTTCCTGCCGGAGCAGCTACGCGACTACGCCGCGCTACGGGCGGCCGGAGTCTCCGCCCGGCTGACCGTCGGGCCATGGCTGCACGCCGAGCCCGGCGAACTCCGGGCCATCACCCAGGAAGACATCGCCTGGCTGAGCCATCACCTGGCGGGGGCCGAGCCGCCTGCAGGCCCGCCGGTGCGGATCTTCTTGCAGCAGGCAGGCACCTGGCTCGGCTTTGAGCAATGGCCGCCAGCCGCCTCGTCGGCTGTCAGCTACTTCCTGCGCGCGGCCGGCCGCCTGGCCACGGACGCGGAACCGGCATCCGCACCGCCGGCCACCTTCAGGTACGACCCGGCCGACCCGACGCCGACGGCTGGCGGCCCGGTGCTCAGCCCGCCGGGCAAGCAAGCCAACAACGCAGCCGTCGAGGCCAGGCCGGACGTGCTGACCTACACCAGCGAGCCGCTGGGCGCCGATCTGGACCTCATCGGGCCGGTAATGGCGCGCATCTACCTTCGCACCAGCCTGCCGCACGCGGACCTGTTCGTCCGGGTCTGCGACGTCGACGCGAAGGGAGTGTCGCGCAACGTGGTGGACGGCATCCGGCGGCTGGACCCGCGGGCACTGGCCGCCCCGGACGTCGAGGCTGGCGCCGACGGAGTCCTGGCGGTGCAGGTCAGGCTGTTCCCCACGGCGTACCGGATGCTGGCCGGGCACCGGATCCGGGTGCAGGTCAGCGGCGGCGCGTTCCCCCGCTACGCCCGCAGTTACGGCTCGGCCGAGCCCTTCGGCACAGCGACGGCGGGCCGGCCCTGCGAATTCGAGATCTTCGCTGACGCAGCGCATCCGGCGCACGTCCAGCTGCCGGTCTGCAGCGGTCGATAGCCGGGATCGGCGCGGATTCAGCCGGCCGCCATCGTCAGGCGGCATGCGTGGCTGCCGAACGTCCCGGCGATCACGGACCTTCGCATCTGCCTGCAGCCGCGTTGGGCGGCGCCTGCTGGAGGGATAACGCAACCTGCAGCGCGGGAGGGGCCATGGCCGAACTGCCGCTGGCAAGGCACGAGCAGGGCGGGATGGCGGCTGGCCCGGCAGCTGACCTCAGTTCCGAGGCGGCGCCGCCGTCCGGTCCCGGCATGACGGAGTTCGTGGTCGAGACCGCGATCTGGGCGCCGTCAGTGCACAACACCCAGCCGTGGCTGTTCACCGCCGATGCCGCCGGGATCACCATGTTCGCCGACGCGGGACGGCAGCTAGCGGTCGCGGATGCCAGCGGCCGGGAGATGCTGATCAGCTGCGGTGCCGCGCTGTTCAACGCCCGGCTGGCGGTACGCGCTCGCGGTTACCTGCCGCAGACCCGGCTGCTCCCCGACCCTGCCCTGCCGCTGCTGATCGCCCGGCTGAGCTGGGCTGCCCGCCAGCCCGTCACAGACTATGAGCTGCAGCTGCTGCGGCAGGTAACGAGGCGGCGCACGCACCGCGGCGGTTTCGATCCGCTGCCGCTGTCCGCCCGGCTGCTGGCCGAGATCACCGCGGCGGTCGCGCGGGACGGCGCTGCGCTCCGGATCATTTCCGAGCCGGGCAGCCGCGCTGTCCTCGCCTCCGAAGTCGAGTCCGCCGAGGCGAGGCAGCATGCCGACAGCAGGTATGTGCAGGAACTAGCCAGCTGGGTGGCGCCGCCGGGAAGCATCCGGCGTGACGGGCTGCCGCATACTGCCTACCCGGCGCGGCCTGAGCATACGGTGCCGGACTTTCCTGGCCGCGACTTTGCCCGCGGCCGCCACTGGGGCCTGCCCCGTTTCGGCTCGGCGACGGCAAGCCATTCGGCCGGAGTCGCCTGCCTGATCACCACCACCCGCGACCGCCCGGTCGACTGGATCACCGCCGGGCAGGCGCTGCAGCGACTGCTGCTCACCTGCGCGAGCTGCGGCGTCGCTGCTGCGATGCACAGTCAGCCGCTCGAGCTAGCGGTACCCCGGCAGCGGATCCGGGCCCTGCTGTGCGAGGGCGACTACCCGCAGCTCGTGCTCAGGCTGGGTAGCGTCACGCAGACCGGGGCCAGTGTCCGCCGCCCGCTCGGCAGCGTCCTGCACCTGAAGTCCGCCAATACCGGTCCAGACGGCGATACTTGACCCAGCCGCGAGCGTGTCGCCGACGAGAGGATTGCCATGGTCTCGAGCAGGTTCAGCTACGCCTCGTCGGATGGCACCGAGATAGCCGCCTACCGCTGGGATCCCGCGGCCCGGCCGCACGCCGTGGTGCAGCTGACCCACGGGATGGGCGAGCACGCACTGCGCTACGGGCACGTAGCCGCGGCGCTGACCGAGGCCGGTTACGTGGTCTACGCACAGGATCAGCGCGGTCATGGCGCTACCGCCAGGCCGGGAGCGCCTGGCGACCTCGGTGACGGCGGCTGGCCGGCCCTGGTTCACGACATCGGCCTGCTGACTGCTCGCATCCGGGCCGAGCAGCCCGGCCTGCCCGTCATCCTGCTCGGCCACAGCATGGGCTCCTTCGCGGTCCAGCAGTTCCTGCTGGATCACAGCGCGGACGTCGATGGCGTCGTGCTCACCGGGACCGCGGTCATCGACTTGCTGGAACCTGCCCTCGACCTGGACCAGCCGCTCGACCTGGCGATGTTCAACGCGCCGTTCCAGCCCGCCCGCACGGACTTCGACTGGCTGTCCCGCGACGAGGCGGTGGTGGACGCCTACATCGCCGATCCGCTCTGCGGGTTCGGCATCGACCCGCAGGCGGCCAGGGGTATGTTCACGGGCGCCCGACGACTGGCCGATCCCGCGCAGGTGTCGGCCATCCGGTCCGGCCTTCCGGTTTACATCGCGGTCGGCGAAGACGACCCCGTCAATGGCGGGCTGACACTGCTGACCCCGCTGACCGACCGGCTCGCGGCGGCAGGCATCGGCGACGTGACGGTCAGGACCTATCCCGGTGGCCGCCACGAGATCCTCAACGAGACGAACTCCGGCGAGGTCATCGCCGAGGTGATCCGGTGGGCAGATCGCGTCACCGCAACCGGGACGCGGTAACTCCAGCTCACTACCATGAGCCTGTGTGCACCGATGAGAGCCCGGCCGGCCCCGTTCCCGCCGTGCTGCGGGACGCCGAACCAGCGGTCACGATCGGGCTGGAGCCGGTTGACAGCATCGTCGTGACCACCCTCATGGACAACGTCACCGACGTTTTCATGCCGGATCAGGGTCCGGCGCGGCGCGCGGGCATCGGCCGCGGACCGGTCTGCGCCGCCGGGGTGATGCTCGGCGGCAGCGTGCCGGATGCGCTGATAGCCGAGCACGGCTTCTCGGTGCTTGTCACTGTCACCAAGGCCGGGCAGGAGCACACGTTCCTGTTCGACGCAGGGACCAGCCCGGATGGCGTGGCGGAGAACATGCGGCGGCTGGAACTAGATCCGCTGTCCATCGAGGCCATCGTCTGCAGCCACGGCCATTTCGACCACACCACCGGGATCGACGGCCTGATCCGCGCGATCGGCCGGCCGAACATGCCGGTGCTGATCCACCCGCACTTCTGGCGCCGCCGGCGCGTAGTACTGCCGGGCCGCGATCCGATCGAGCTGCCGTCCACGAGCAAGCACGCGCTGTCCGAAGCCGGCTTCGAGGTCATCGAGGAGGAGCAGCCAAGCTTCCTGTTCGGCGGATCGGTCCTGGTCACCGGCGAGGTACCGCGGACGACGGGCTACGAGCCCGGCTTCCCGCCGCAGCAAGCCTGGCTGGGCGGCAGCTGGCAGCCAGATCCGCTGGTACTGGACGACCAGGCACTGATCGTCAGCGTGGCCGGCAAGGGCCTGGTGGTGCTGACGGGCTGCGGCCACGCTGGCGTCATCAACATCACCCGGTACGCGCGGCGCCTCACCGGCGGTGCGCCCCTCTACGCGCTGATCGGCGGATTCCACCTGAACGGGCCGCTGTTCGAGCCGCTGATCCCGCAGGTGCTGAACGATCTGGCGGCGATGAACCCCGGCTGGGTCGTCCCGGCGCACTGCACGGGCTGGCGCGCTCAGCACGCGATAGCGGCGCGCTTCGGCCCGGCCTTCGTGCCCAACTCGGTGGGCACCAGCTTCCGGCTGTGAAGGGAACGGGGTCGCGCCGCGTGCTCAGTCACCCGCCGCGGAACTCCAGCAGCGGGCTGGTCACTGCCGCCCGCCAGCGGTCGCGGTGTCCCGCCGCGTGCAGCCGGTAGTACAGGACCTGGCGCGCCTCACCGCCAGCCCCGCCGTCATGGCCGCCGAGGTTGTGTCCGAGCAGGTAATGAGCGAGCACCACGCTGCCGGCCGGCCCGGTGACCTGGACCGGATCGCTTAGGTCGACAGCGGGGTAGGGCTCGGGGGGCAGCAGGGCGAGCACGCCGGCGCAATCAGATTTCCGCCTGGTCAGGACGCTGCGCCCGGCCAGGCTGGCTGGGCGCCCGGCGGCAGCGCGACGTCGAACGCGTTGAGCAGGAACGAGATGAGCGTGTAGTAACCGCACAGCGACACCAGCTCGACCATGCCCGCCTCGCCGAGAAGCGCGCGGGCAGCGTCGTAGCTGGCCTGCCGGAGCTGCCCGGTCCTGGTCAGCTCGCTGGCCACGGCGTAGACGGCCTGCTCGTCGGCCGCCTCGAACCGTGGCTCCTCGCCGCGGCCGATGGCATCGACAGCAGCGTCCGGTACGCCATGCTGACGTGCCATCCGCGCGTGGGCCCACCACTCGAACTCGGCTTTCCACTGGCTTCCCACCGTGATGATGGCCACCTCAGTCAGCCGTCGATCGATCGACGTGCCGAATCGCAGCACCGCGCCGAGCGAGGTGAGGCGCCTGCCGACGTCGGGTGCGTGCAGGAAGGCGTTGAACGGCCCGGCAAGTCCGCCGGTCTCGGTGACCAGCTCGGTACCGCGGGTACCGACGATCTTGTCCCAGACCTCCTGGCCCGCGGGATCCAGGTCGTCACGGCGCAGCTCTGGCAGGCGGCTCACAGCTGCACCTTAGTGTTCGCCGCCGCGCGACGCCATGGCCGGGCTCAGCCCGTCGCGGTGTGATCGAGCACGACCTTGCCGAAGGCGTCGCCGGATTCGAGCCGGCCGAATGCCTCGGCAGCCCGGTCGAACGGATAGACCGAGTCGATCACCGGGGTTATGCCACGGCCCGCCATCAGCTCGGCCAGCTCGGCCAGCTGATCCCGGTTGCCCATGGTGGCGCCGAGCAGCTCGAGCTGCAGGAAGAACACCCGCCGCAGGTCGATCTCGGCCAGGTGACCGCCCGTGGCACCGCAGGTGACGATTCGCCCGCCCGGTGCGGTGCTCTTGAGCGAATGGTCAATGGTCGGGCTGCCGACGGTCTCGATGACCACGTCGACCCGCTCTGGCAGCCGGGCGCCTGGCTCGACGGCGGTCGCGCCGAGCGCGGCAACCCGTTCCCGCTTGGCGGCGCTGCGGCTGGTGGCATAGACCCTCGCGCCGAGCGCCTGCGCCAGCACCACCGCTGCGGTTGCCACGCCTCCCCCGCCGCCCTGGACAAGGACCGCGTTGCCTTCGGTGAGGCGTCCCTTGTCCACCAGCATCTTGTAGGCGGTCAGCCATGCGGTCGGCAGGCAGGCAGCCTCGACGAACGACAGTGCGGCGGGCTTGGGCACGAGGTTACGTGCGGGTACCCAGACCGCGTCGGCGAACGTGCCAGGATGCAGCTCGGACAGCAGCGTCCGCTTCGGGTCGAACGTCTCGTCGCGGCCAGCAGCGGGATCGCCGATGACGGAGTGCACGATGACCTCCGCGCCATCCGGGCCGATCCCGGCCGCATCGCAGCCGAGCACCATCGGCAGCTGGCTGGCCGCCAGGCCGACGCCGCGCAGTGACCACAGGTCGTGATGATTCAGCGCGCTGGCCCGGACCTCGACGCGCACCCAGCCGTCGGCGGGTGCGCCGGGATCCTCGATGGCGCCGACCGTGAGGGCGCGGAGCGGACGATCGGCATCGATGGCAGTGGCGTATGCGGCCCGCATGGTGGTCACTGGCGCTCCCCGCTGAGGTTGACCGGAACGCGTATACCGTACGGGACCCTCGGTCAGCCGTGTGCAGTGCCTCCGGTTGCGAATTGCCCCGGAGCGCGGCCGGCACCCGGCGGCCCGGCGAATGCCTGCGCGATCGCGAGCCATCGCACCGCGCCCGGCCCGGTGGCCTCGACCGCCACGTCGTCGCGATGCCTGCGCTGGGTGACCAGCAAGCAGAAGTCCAGCGCCAGTCCGGTGACCCGGTCCGGGGCGTCGTCCGGACCCCATGTCCACCTCTCGCCTGCCGGGCCAGTCAGCTCCACCCGAACCGCCTCGGCAGGTACCGGCAGGCCGTGTGCCGCGAAGCTGTAGGGACGGGCGCCGACGCCGATGTGGGCGACATGCCGGAGCCTGGCAGTCGGCTTCCGCCGCACGCCCACGGCGTCCGCGATGTCCTGGCCGTGTGCCCAGGTCTCCATCAGCCGCGCGGTGAGCGATGAGGCCACGCTCATGGACGGCCCGTACCAGGGCAGCCGCTGTGCCGGATCCAGGCCGGCGTAGGCCGACAGCAGGCTGGCCCGCGCCGCGGCGAACCAGTCGCGCAGCGCGGCGGGGCTCAGGTCGCGGTACTGGCGCGTGATGGCGTCCGGGTCGAGGCCGCTCGCTGCGGCCAGCCGGGCCAGCTCGGTGAATGACTCCGGGTCGGTCGCGGCGGTGATAGCGGCCTCATCGAAGTAGGCGAGATGACTGACCTGATCGCTGACCGTCCAGCCGGGCGCGGGCGACTGCTGCTGCCAGGCCATGTCCGGCAGCGGATCGATGACCTCGCGCAGTGCGGCCGTCTCGGCAGCCAGGTCATCGATCAGCGCGGCTGTATCGGCTGGCATCGCGGCCTCCAGTGGCCAGCCCGGCCAGCAGCCGGGTTTGCTGCACTGTACCTCGGCTGAGCCCGCTGCCGCGCTCGGAGTCGTCGCGCCGCGACTAGCCGTCGCGCCACGCCTGGCAAAGCCGAGATTGATGGCGTCATGGCGCGCCGATAGAGGACAATCGCGCCCACGGGTGCACCAGTCACGGCAAGCTGCGGTCACGCTGACCGCGGCTGGCCGACAATGAGCAGGTCGCCGGCCTCGGGGAACTGGCCGGCGGCGGTGAATGAAGATCGACAGGGGGAATGCAGATGAGCGACGCAACCGGGCCGGCCGGGCCCCGTTCCTGGTTAGCGCGCCGCGGGCGGCGCCGGGCGGCCGCCCAGGACGCGCGGCTCGCCGCGGTTGAGGAGCGAGTCGACACGCTGCTTGATGTTGTCCACGAGGCATGCCAGCAGGCCGGCGTGCCGGTCAGTTCACTGATCACCTCGCGGCCGGAACTGAGGATCGTCCGCAGCGAGGCGAGTCAGCCACCGCGCTGAACTAACAGGCGCCGGCCGGCTTGCAGTCGCGGCCGCGCCGTCGCCCGTCAGCCCGTAGCACGTCAGCGGGTCGGCGCCCGAGCGCGGCGGGAGCGCTCGGCAGGCGGCCGAATCCACCGGGATCCTGGCGGCTGCTGGACTGGTCAGTACGACCGCGGCAGGCCGAGCACGTGCTCGGCCAGGTAGTTCAGCACCATTTCCTGCGGGACAGGTGCTATCCGCAGCAGCCGCGACTCGCGCCAGTACCGCTCGACGTGGTACTCGCTGGCGTAGCCGAACCCGCCATGCGTCTGCATGGCCGCGTCGGCCGCGCCGAAACCCGCGTCGGCAGCCAGGAACTTGGCCAGGTTCGCGTGCTCGCCGCATGGCAGGTTGTGGTCGATCCGCCAGGCCGCTTGCCGGATCGCCAGCTCGGCGGCAGCCAGCCGGGCGTGGGCCTCCGCGAGCGGGAACGAGATGCCCTGATTGGCACCGATCGGACGGCCGAATACGATACGGCTCCGTCCGTAATCAACGGCCCTTCGCAGGGCCGCCCTGCCGATCCCGAGAGCTTCGGCGGCGACCAGCACGCGCTCGGCGTTGAGCCCGTCGAGCAGGTAGCTGAAGCCCTTGCCCTCGGCACCGACCAGGTCGGCCTGGTCTGCGAACAGCCCGTCGTAGGTCACCTCGCAGGACGCGACGGCGTTGCGGCCAACCTTGGGGATCGCCCGGATGCTCACTGCGGGATCGTTCAGCCTCGCGACGAACAGCGTCAGCCCGTCGGTTCGGCTGGCACAGTCACCGGCCGGCGTGGTCCGGACGAGCAGCAGGACCCGGTCGGACTCCAGCGCCTTCGATGTCCAGACCTTGCGCCCGGTGATCCGGTAGCCGTCGCCGACACGGACCGCGCGGGTCGTGATCGCGGTCGTGTCCAGCCCGGCGTCCGGTTCGGTCACGCCGAAGGCAACATGCAGCTCACCGCTGGCGACGCGCGGCAGGTACCGCTGCTTGAGCGCCTCGCTGCCGTGCCGGACCACCGGGTGCATGCCGAAGATGGACAGGTGGATGGCGCTGGCACCGTTCATGCACGCGCCGGACGCGGCGACTTCCTCGAGCACGATCGATGCCTCGGTGATGCCCGCGCCGCCGCCGCCGTACTCAGCCGGAATGGCGATGCCGATCCAGCCGCCCTGGGCCATCGCGTCGTAGAACGCCCACGGGAAGGTCCGGGTCGAGTCTGCCTCGGCCCAGTACTCATCAGGGAACTGCGCGCAGATGCTCCGGATCGCCGCCCGGATCTGCGCGTGGCCGCTGTCCTCGCTGAAATCCATCTGGTCCGCCGCCCTGCCGGGGCGCCAGCCAGTTCTGCCGCTGGCCAGCGCCCCCGGCACCACTACCAGTACTGCGTTGTGGCGCCAGAACTATTGACGACCCCGCCGACCGTCTCTGGCGGCTCGAATACTGACTGAATGGCCACCCGGCCGGGTCCTTGCAGCACCAGCCAGATGGACTTGGCCTGCCAGCGTGCGGAGCTGAACCAGTAGCTGCCCCTGGGGTACTCGAAGTGCAGGAACATCCGGACGGAGCGATCTTTCCAGATCAGCCCGCCGGGCTGGATCAGGATCCGCTCGCCCTGGCGCAGGTCGCGGATGAACGTGTTGCCCGGTGCGTGCAGCAGCAGCAGCCCCGGCCCGCCCTGCGCGGTGAACCGGTCCATTGCCTGCCCAAGCGGGTAGTGGTACTCCCGCTCGTCACCGTTCTGGGTGACGAACCAGACGCCGGAGTTCTCCCAGTGGTAGCCGACGTTTCCGGTGGCCACGAGGAACTTGTGCTCGACCACGTCGACGGCGTGGTTGGCCGGCAGCGGTACTGCCAGCGTCTCGCCCGGATGATCGGCGCTGATGGCGATGTGGCCGGGGCCGCGCGCCGTCATCATGATGAGCGGCATTCCGGCCATCATCCTGTTCCAGCCGCCGGCCATCTTCATCATCTCGAGATGGACGCTCGGCTCGGTGTGCAGCAGCACGTGGTGGGAGAAGTAGACCGAATCTTCCTGATCCAGCTTCATCTCCGCGACCGGCACGTACTTGCCGCTGATCTGGCAGGTCGACCGGTTAAAGCGGATCCTGGCCATGTCCCGGATCGCTGGCTGCTCCGCCCAGCCGGACTTGGTGACGCGGGCCCGGACGTCAGTCGGAGCCCCGCAGTGCGGGCAGGTATTGCCAGACCCGTCACTCGGGATGCGGCAGTACGGGCAGGTATAGGTCGCGGTTGGAGTCGACATCCCGGTCGCCTACTCGCTTCCGTGGTGCACGTACATGGACTGCACGCCGACCCGGCCTGGCCCGGTCATCTCCGCCAGGTACATGCTGTGGGTGCCGAGCATCCCGGTCTTGAACTTCTGCTGCACGGTGTTCATCACCACCGAGGAGTCCTTGTACAGGAACCCGCCAGGCTCGACCAGGATCTTCTCGCCAGGCTGCAGCGTCTTCTGGAAGACGTTGCCGTAGCCGTGCAGCAGCAGCAGACCCGGGTCGCCGGCGGTGACGAACCGGTCCATGTACATGCCGCTGCCGCCATGCATGACGTTGGCCAGGCCCTTGATCCGCACGAACGAGTAGTTGAGCGAGTGCGTGCCGGCCAGGAAGGCGTGCTCACGCACATCAATCTCGTGGGACGGGTGAATCGGCAGCACCACGACCTCCCCGGTCGCGTCCTTGGACAGCGCGATCCGGCCCGGACCATGCGCCACGCTCATAATGTGCGGCATGCCGCCGATCATCCGCCGCGCCCCGCCGGGAACATTGAGCGCCGAGAGCGGCACCTGGGGCTCTTTCCAGAGCATCACGTGGTGCTCGAAAAAGACCGAGTCGCCCTGCGCGAGCGCCAGCTCGGCTACGGGCACGATTTCGCCCTCGATCTGGCAGGTGGAGCTGGAAAAACGGAACTCCGTCATGTCCCGCAGCCGGGGGGCCTCAGCCCAGCCCGAGTCAGAGACGAGATTCTTCTTGTCGAGCGGGGCGCCGCACGTCGTGCAGCTCGTTCGCTCTGGCTCATTCTGAGCCTTGCACCACTGACACTCGATCCTATCCATCCGGACAGGCCTTTCTAATCGGGGGCGTTCGGCGGGCAGCGGGGAACTGCGGGGATAGCGGCAAACAGGAGGGGATATCGGGGCAGCGGGGATTACTGGCAGTGATCGTAGCGGCGAGCCGCCCGTCCGGCCCTGGTAATGCGGTTAGGCGGACGGTGCCGCTGTCGCCGTGCCGCACTCAGCGCAGAACTTCGCAGCGGAGCTGAGGCTGGCGTTGCAGTTGCTGCAGTGCTTCTGCGTCGCGGTGCCGCACTCGGGGCAGAACTTCGCACCTACCATGACCGGGCTCTGGCAGTTGGAGCATGCCATGGTGGGTGCGGCCGCCGGGGTGTCGACGGGCGCGGCCGGCTGTGGAGCTGCCGGTGGCGGCGGGGCGGCCTCCTGCTGCCCGTAGCCCTGACCGCTGCCGGCGAATCCGGTGCCGGGCGGCGGAGCATACGGCGCCTGCGCCGGGGCCTGCATCGCGTTGCCCGCCATGCCCATGCCCATGCCCATGAACATGGGCGCCACCGCGCCACCGCCCTGGGCCATGCCCTGGCCCGCGCCCTGCAGCGCCTCCGCTTGCGCAGCCTGCAGGAACCCGCCAGCCAGCCGGCTGTACGCGGTGTCCCCGGCGAGCTTCTTGAGCCGTGCGTTGTCCTCGTCGTCCAGGTTGACGTCGACGTTGCCCAGCCGGGTGAGGCTGATGCCGTAGTCAGCGAGCTCGCGGTTGGCCGCGTCCAGCGACTGCGTCTCGATCTCCGGGCTGTGCATGGACAGGCCGAGAATCGGCCAGGTGCCGTGCATGAGCTGAGTAGTGACGGTGGTCCGCGTTACCTTCAGCAGCTGCTGGGTGACCCAGCCGGTGATGGCCTGGTTGTTGGTCACGTCGACGGTTCCGACCAGGTTCAGGATCAGCTTGGTGGGGTCGTTCACCCGCAGCGCGTACTCACCGAAGGTGCGCAGCGTCACGATCAGCCCGCTGACCGGATCCTGCACCTCGTCTAGCCGTCCGCCGAAGCGGTTGTTCGGGAATTCCCGGGTACCCACGAAATAGAGCTCGGCCTTGAACGCGTTGCCCCCGGATGCCCAGTCCACGAACATGCCAAGGAACGGCAGCTCGCGGGCATCGAGGGTGTGCTGGCCCGGCACCAGGACGCCCATTACCTGGCCCTGGCTCATGAACACTGCCACTGCGTCCGGCTCGACGATGGCCCGGGCGAACTTCCTGATGTTCTGGTCCGGCCACTTGAAGACAATCTGCCCTTTGGCGGTATCGGGCGCTGCGATGAACTCGCGGCGGGCCTCGTTGAGAATGCCCATCGAAATCTCCCCTAATCCTGGTGGGACTCACGCTGCCTGCCGCTGCGGCCGCAACTTACCCGGATCATACGACGGGAGAGCGGCCATCTCGCCATATCTGGCCGCACAGTTCCTGGAACACACCGCAGGCAGCCGGCGGGGTGGTGGTGCGCCTGGTGCGCGGGCATCTGGGTGATTAGATTCAGCACCGGAGGTCGCGATGGAAGAGATGCGCGCTGATGAGGTGACGGTGCTCGCTGGGACCGCCGACGGCGGGTTGCGATGGCTGGTCGCCGCCGCCGGGGACCGCCATGACCTCTTCACGTTCCTGCGCGTCTACTCCGGCGATGACCTGGTCGTGCCCGGCTCCGGATTCGGCGGGCCGCCGCTGCAGCCCGGCTCGATCCTGACCGAATGGCGCGGGCGGACCAACGACCTGCCGTACTTCGTGATGGCGCGGACGGTGCCGGACGCCGACCGGGTGGTCGCGACTACAGACCGTGGCACCGAGGTAGAGCTGGCACTTTCCGCGCCAGTCGAGCGGTTCGGCGTGCGATTCGCCGCTGCCGCGCTGCCGGCCGGGCATCGGCCCGGCAGCATCCGGGTCGAGCGCGATGGCCTGGAACTGGCCAGCACGGCGCAGCCGTTGCTTCCTGACTGGCCGGGGACTCCCGCTCCTAGCTGACGCATCGATCGCCTGCCGGGGCGCGGCACGCGTGCTGCCCGATGCCAGCGGAGCGCTTGATGCGGCTCTCCGGCCGCAGGTCACCAGAGGCCGAGCAGCGAGCCGAGCACGCGGGCCGCCTGTCCGCCCTCCTGCTCGGCGATACTCAGCGCGGCCGGCACGTCCAGGTCGCTGGCCAGAGCTGCCTGCACCGCCGCCACCGCCGTCGCAGAGTTCGGCCCGTCTGCGCGACCCGCCGCGGACTGCAGTCGCTCCAGCAGAGCGGCCGCCGCATCCAGCCCGGTGCGGTGAAAGTCCCAGTCCGATCCCCAGTGCCTGTTCAGGATCAGCAGCCGGATCGCGGCCGCCGGGTAACTGGTCAGCAGGTCACTTACGAGCACCAGATTGCCGGTTGACTTGGCCATCTTCTCGCCTGCCACGGTGACGACGCCCGCGTTCAGGTGCGCGCGGGCGAACGGCGCCACGCCGGTGAACGCCTCGGCCAGCATCGCCTGGTAGACGTGGTGCGGGAACCGCAGGTCTGCGCCACCAGCATGCACGTCGATAGCCGGCCCGAACGCGTGGATGGCCATCGCGGCGCATTCCGCGTGCCAGCCCGGCCTGCCGGGTCCCCACGGGCTCGGCCAGGCGGGCTGATCCGGGTCCGGCTCGCCGCGGCCGCCAGCCCGCCACACGGGCACGTCGAACGGGTCGTCGCGGTCCGGGTCGTCCGGCTTGTCGCCGTACTCTGCGGACAGCCGGAGCGCGACGTCGCGGGCGAGGCCGGCCCGACTGTGCGCGCCTGCTCCGCGGAAGTAGACGCTGCCATCCCGCTCGTAACCAGCCCCGCGTGCGAGCAGTCCGCGGCCGAGCGCGATGACCTGGCCGATGAACGCATGCGCACGCGGCTCTAGCTCGGGCTCGGACACCCCGAGTGCGGCCATGTCCCGGTCGAAGTAGAACTGCTGGATAGCGGCGAACCGGTCATACGGCGACCCGGCCCGCTTCGCCGCGGCCTGGAGGACATCGTCGACGTCCGTCACGTTCCGGCAGATGATCACCTCGGTGCCCGCCGACCGGAGCACCCTGGCCAGGGCGTCCACCCAGACGAACGTCGCGGCATGACCAAGGTGCGTGACGTCATAAGGCGTGATGCCGCAGGCGTAAACCCTGGCGCGGCCCGCGAACGGGAGGGCGGCGCCGCCGATGGTAAGGACCGGCGCCTGGTCGGTGGTCACGGCGCTATCCGCCGGCAACCCGGCTGCCCTCCTGTCACCGCCCGATAATACCCAGCAAGATGCCAGCGGCAGGTGGCCGGGCTGCCGCGCGGTTAGCAGAGATTTCCGCGGCAGCCGGGCAGCCCATCAGCGCAGGTCAGCCCCCAGCGGATAGCGACAGCCGGGTGCATTGCCCAAGATCGGCTGGCCTGATCAGCGCATATTCAGCGGCATACTGGCGACTAGACACCTTCGGGGCCGAGTCCGCTGGCCGGACTCCGCCTGAACGTTACCGGCACGCGAAGGGGTGAGACGTGGGCATCGGCGGTGCGCTCGCGGAAGCTCGCAGCGAGGCCGGGCTCAGCGTCACAGAGGTGAGTCAGCGCACTCGCATTCGCGCGACGATCATCCGGGATATCGAGCGTGACGACTATGCCGCCTGCGGCGGTGACTTCTACGCTCGCGGCCACATCCGCGCGATCGCGAAGGTCGTCGGCGCCGATCCCGTGCCGCTGATTGCCGAGTACGACGCTGCGCTGCGCCCTGACGAGAATGCCGGTAACCCGGCCGCAGGCCTGACCTCAGCAGCGGACGGCACGCTCAGTGCGGGCGCCGGCCCGCTGGCCGGCCGGATGCCCGCTGGCGCGGGGCCGGCGGGCCAGCCCGGCGGCGAATCGGACACCGAGCAGATCCCGCAGGCGGCCGAGCCCCGGCGGGACGAACTGGCGGCTATCCGGGCCAGGCTGGCTGACTCCGGCCGGGTCGCGGGAGCGCGGCTGGCCGAGCTGATGCGGGCCATCGCAGCGCACCTGACCGACTCGGCACATGCGGCCGGCGGCTGGATAGCCGCGCAATCTGGCCGGATCGAGCGAGGCGGCCGCGACGGGGCTAGCTGGCGGGACCGGGCTGCTCGCGCCGCTGAGCCGCGACCCCGATTGATAGCAGCGCTCGCGCTGGCGCTTCTTGTCGCCATCGGACTGCTGATCTACCTGCTGGTTGCCGGCCCGTCCGGGCAGCCTAGCGGCGCCAGCGCGCAGTCCGGCGTGGCCGGGCTGCGGCGTGACACCGCGACCGGGCACCATGCCGCGCCCGGCTCCGCAGGCGCCGGCCTGCCAGGCACCGGTGCCGCGGGCTCCGGTCCGGCCGGCTCCGGACCGGCAACTCCCGGCGTTGCGCAGCCGCGCCCCGTCCTGCTGACGCCCGCCGGTGTCGCCGCCTTCGGGCCTGGTGGCACCGCGACTGCTGACGATCCGCAATCCGCGTCGCTGGCGATCGACGGCAGCGACCGGACAGCCTGGCACACGGCCTGGTACACGACCCCGGACTTCGGTCGGCTCCAGTCCGGCACGGGCCTGTTACTGGACATGGGGCAGCCCGTCGCGATCTCGTCGGTCAGCATCATGTTCGGCCCGGCGCGGGGCGGTGCATTCGAGCTGCGCGCCGGAAACGCGCCCGCACTGGCCAGCCTGCTCCCGGTGGCGCGAGCAGCCGACCGTGGCGGAGCCGTCACGGTGCACGTCGGCCGACCGACCCAGGCGCGTTACCTGCTGATCTGGGTCACCAGGCTGCCGGCGGATGCTTCGGGTACCTACCAGGCCGTCATCTACAACCTCGCGGCCCGCGGCGTGCGCTAGCGCGACGCCAGCGCCTGACGACGCCGTCGGGTGCGCTCTCGCTCGCTAAGCCCGCCCCAGATGCCATGCCGCTGCCGGTTGGTCAGCGAGAATTCCGTGCAACGGGCTCGTACCGCGCAGGTGCCGCAGACGGCCTTGGCCACTCGTTCCCGCGATGCGCGGTCGGCCGGCGGCTCATCGTCTGGCCCGAAGAACAGCGCTTCCCGGCCGGCACAGGCCGCCTGAAGCTCCCAGCTCATGTCTGCGCCCTTCCGTCCGCGGAAATGACTAGACCACCCAGATCTCTGGCCAGTCGCCAACGCCGAGCGGGATTCCGTTGATGTCGGTGACGACCGCTAGCGCGGCCATGAGCGCAGCCCTGGATCTGCGGAAATGGTGCGCGCACAGCAGCAGGTCGGCAGGACTCTTCCGGGTGCCAGCTGGCGGCAAGATCGCTATCACGATCGGCTTGGCCGGACAGCAGCAAGAACGTGCCGCCTTGCGGGCCGCTCGCCAGTCAATCAGCCTGACGAAGGAATGAACGGAGCGAGTATCCCGCGGGTCGCTCGCCGACGTGGTGATTGCGGTCGTTATCACGCCGTCGCTGACCCGACGCCGGAGTCTCCATGTCATAGCTGGCACTCTGCGCCCTGGCCCTGCCGGACGGCAGGGCCGTTGCGCCCTGCGCGCCCGGGACCAACGGCCCGAACCGGCCATCAGCGCTGCCCCGGCCGCAGCGTGAGTACCTGCGAGACGATCTCCCTTCGCCGGCGTTGCCCGGATCAGGTACTGGGAGTCGCTTTTCGTTGCCTCTCAGCCGCTGGTCGCATGCGGTAATCCGGCAAGGCCCCGGAACGGGCATGAACCGGCGGGCTCCTCCGATCGTCTCGCAGGTACTCCGCACGCTCTCAGTGCATGGCGTCCGGCTCAAGGGACGGAAGTCCGCCTCCGCCGGGACGTGCGTCAGGTGGCCGGCGCCGGACAGCTTGCTGCGCACTGGCCTTCGCGAGCCGGACCTTCAGCCGGGCGGCCAGCAGCTCGACAGCGGCCGGCAGTGTCTCGGCCGTGGCATGCGCGAGTACCTGGCGACCGTTGACGTCGATATGCGCGCTTGCCGTCGCGGGACGGTCGACGGCTGGGTCCGGCGCCTGCGCGAGGGTGACCCGCGCTGACAGCACGGGCGCGGCGGTATGCCGCAGCGACGCGGCTATCTTCGCGGCCGCGAGTTCCCGCACGTCAGCCGGAACTGATCCGCTCGATTCGACGAGCACAGGTGTTGACTGCATCGTTGCCATCGCTCACCATCTCCCGTTCTCACCTGACCAGCCTGGCAGCGGGCGCGCTGAGACACGCCGCGAGGCGATTGAACAGCCGTCCTGAGAAGTGATCAGGACGACGGATATTTCGCGAGGATCTCCCGCAGCTGCCCGGCGAACCGCAGCGACTCGGCGTGCTCGCGCTGCCAGATATTCCGGCCGAAGATCAGCCCGGTCGCGCCCGCTTCCATCGACTGGCGCGCCTTCTCCAGCATGACCTCATCTCCAGCCCGCTCGCCACCCGACACCAGCAGCAGTGTCCGGTTAGCTGACCTGACGACCGCGTTGATGGCCTGCTGCGGCGAGATCTCCCGGGCATACTCTGGCGGGACACCGGACTGCTTGTCCGGATGGGGGAAATTGACCTTCACGATGTCGGCGCCTAGCTCGCTCGCCGTCCTAGCGGCGTAGTCGACGGCGTAGAAGGAGTCCTTGCCGCCCTTCGCGTCAACGGCCGACCCCCGCGGGTAGGCCCACACGATCAGCGGCATGCCAAGACGCTGAGCATCTTCCCGGACCCGGAGGTACTGTCCGAAATCGTGCTCCTGCGCCGGCGAGCCGACATACAAGGTGTACCCGACCGCGTCGGCGCCCAGCCGGACGGCATCGGCTACGGTGCCGTTCAGCGGGGACAGCGGGTCGATGGCCGGGATGTCAGTCTTGCCGTTCAGCTTGAGCACGAGCGGAATCTGGCCGGCGTACTCCCAGTAGAACTTCTCCGCCAGCCCGATCTGGACGGCAACGCCGTTGAATCCGCCCTCCAGCGCGAGCTTGATCACGTATGCCGGATCGCCCGCCGCGGGGTTGGCCAGGAAATCTCGCGGCCCGTGCTCTAGGCCCTGGTCATACGGCAGGAAAATCGCCGTGCCATTGCCAACGCCGTGCTGGTGCAAGATCCGGTGCAGCCGTGCTTTCTTTCCGGTGCTCAGGCCGAGCTGGCCCAGGCCTAGTCGTGCGGTCATGTCGTGCTCCTTCGTCCCTGCGTCCGGCCCGATCCTGCTGACGGGCTAGACCGCAGCGTCATCACGTTCGCCGGTTCGCACCCGGATAACTCCGTCGACTGGGCTGATCCAGATCTTGCCGTCGCCGATCGCGCCGGTATTCACCGCTTTTGCGATCGCATCGGTCAGCGGGCCCGCAAGCTCGTCCTGGACGACCACATCGACCCGGACCTTCGGCAGTACCAGCGCGCTCTGGTCTCCGGCAGCATCGGCTGTGTGCCGGCCGAATTGCTGGCCGAAGCCCATCACCTCAGTCGCGGTGAATCCGTGCGCCCCGGCGTCGGCTGCCGCCCGGATGACGTCGTCGAGCTTGTCAGGCTTGACGATGGCCGTGATCAGTTTCATCGGACCCCCTCACCGGTCGGCCTTCGCGGCCGGGTGGTGCTCGACCAGCGTGTCCGATGACGGGAAGAACACCGTCTCCCGGTCGTCGCTCCAGCGCACCAGGTACGGCGGCGCGCCATCCTCACCGTGGACCTCGATGATCTTGCCGTGCCGGTCTTCGTCGCCCTGGTGGCGTCCCTTGACCGTGAGCTCGTCGCCTGTGCTCGCTTTCATGATCATCCACCTCCCTGAGATCATCCCTCGTGCCCAGGCTCCAGCCGGGTAACCGTGGCCGCTAGGGTCAAAGGTCCACACGTCGGCGTTGCGCATCGGCGGTCGCGGCGAGCCGCGGCAGGCAGCTGTGAGCTGCGGAATCGCAGCAATCCGAGTCGTCAGCCAGGCCGGCCGAGTACGGCGTCGAGCCCGGAGAAGCCGAACACGGCGGCCGCGCGGCGCTCACGCGCGATGGTCAGCAGTCGCAGGTGCTGGCCGGACAGGCTGGGCAGCGCGTCGACGGCATACCAGCCGGCCTCGGTCAGCTCTGAGTCATTCGCCCTGGCTGCACCGCCAACCGCGTGGCAACGGAAGCAGACTTCCAGGTACTCGACCTTGTCGCCGTTGGGATATGTGTGCGGCCCGGACGTCGTGATCGAGGTCAGCGCGTCCGGAATTGCGATGACGCCGGTCTCCTCGAAGATCTCCCGGACGGCCGCGTCAGCCGGCTGCTCGGCCGGGTCGATGATGCCGCCGGGCAGCGTCCACGCACCGTTATCGGCCCGGCGGCCAAGCAGCACCCGGCCGTTGCCGTCGAACACCGCGCCCATCGCGGTGCTCAGCCAGAGCAGCTCGTGACCTACCTGCCGGCGCAGCTCGAGCACGAACCGAGGAGTCGGCATGCAGCTATGATCCACCGAAGCGTCCGCGCCGCCGTCCGCGGCCCGTTAATCCGCCGCCTCGAGAGCGAGCTGGGCACCGCGCACGAACGACTTCCGGCGATGTCGGCCGCAATCCGCCGGCGGCCACGAGTCGGGCTGCCGTGGCTAGCATGCGGTGTATGAGATTCGCGATCGCCATTCCGCAGTTCTATGCCGACGGCGAGTTCGACCCGGCCGCGTTCCGTGCCTACTTCGGCAGGGCGGAAGAGCTCGGCTATGACAGCGCCTGGGCGCAGGAACAGGTTCTCGGGTCGGCCCCGCAGCTCGGGCCGGTCGAGGCGATGACCTACGCGGCCGCCTGCACTCAGCGGTTGCGTCTCGGCTGCGTGGTCTTCGTCTCCACGCTGCATAGCCCCGTGCAGCTTGCCAAGAGCCTGAGCACGCTCGACCAGCTGACCGAGGGCAGGCTGGATATCGGCATCGGTACCGGCGGCAAGCACCGTCCCTTCGCTGCGTTCGGGGTCGGTCCGGAGCGGTACGTAGCGCGGTTCACCGAAGGGCTGGCGCTCATGAAAGCCCTGTGGACTGAACCGCGGGTGACCTTCGATGGCGAGTTCTGGCAGCTTGACGGCGCTGCGATGGAGCCCAAGCCGGTTCAGAAGCCGCATCCGCCGGTCTGGTTCGGCGCGAACGGCCCGGCCGCGCTGCGTCGCGCGACCCGGCTGGGAGACGGCTTCTTCGGGGCTGGCTCAGCGCCAACTGCCCGGTTCGCCGAACAGGTTCAGATCGTCCGGCAAGCTCTCGCGGACGCAGGCCTGCGAGCGGCGGACTTCCCGATCGCCAAGCGCGTCTACATAGCGGTCGACGACGACGGGCGACGGGCTCGGGACCGGGTCAATGCCGCGCTGGAACGGCTGTACGGCGTCAGGTCGACGGACATCGAGGCGGCCGCGATTGCCGGGACGGCTGCCGACTGCGCGGGCGAGCTGGCCCGGGTAGCGGCCGCTGGCGCGGAGCTGATCCTCTTCACGCCCTTGTTCGATCAGGCGCAGCAGGCGGAGCGGATAGCTGCGGACGTCATTCCCAGGCTGGCCTGAGGCCGACGCCGCCGGCCCGGCCGGGCCGGGACAGCGTTGCCGGGCCTGACGGCAGTCTCCTGGGAGTACTGCTGTCAGGCCCGGCGGGGTCGCTTAGAAGAAACCCCCCACGTGGGCGAACGCCTGGGCATGCGCTGGCGGTATCGCGCCGTCGCCGTAGAACGTCGCGGTGATGTAGCCGTACCAGAACCTGACCAGCCAGAGCTGGCTATGGGTAAGGACGCAGGTGGCGATCCCGTTGGAGTTGGTCAGCCGGTTGCTGCACAGCGTCGTGAACAGCGTGCCGAAACTGACCGGCTCATTCTGCAGCGGCGTCCCATCTCCGGTCAGCAGCGCGAACAGCGTGATGGTGCTGCCGGTCCGCTCGCTCCACAGGGCCAGGTGGGTGTGCACCACGGGCGCGGTGTAGTCGATGGTGACCGAGCCAGCCCCGGAGCTGGTGCTCGCATCTGCCTGCGGCGTGACCGTGATACCGCCGACAGTAGTGGTGCTGGCCGGGTAAGCCGAGCCGCCGCCGCCACCGCCACCGGTTCCGCCACCGCCACCGCCGAAGTACCCGCTGCCGCCGGCCCCCCGGCGAAGCCGCAGCCCGAGCCGGTCTGCCCGTTGCCGCCGTTCAGCTGAGTGCCAGCCGTCGGCGCGGTGGCACAGCCCGCTGCCCCGCCGGCACCGCCTGCGCTCGGCGTGCCGCCAAGCCCGCGCGGACTGCCGAGCTGACCGTCCGTGCCGCTGGGTGCGGTGCTGCCGCCGCCAGTGCCGCCGTCTGATGGCGTGTTAGCGGCCTGGTTCTCTGCGCCGCCGCCGCCACCGCCGCCGGCCGTGACCAGAACGTTGGACAGTGAGTACGGCGCGATAGCTACCGTGCTGGCGCCGCCGCCGCCGCCTGCGCTGTTCCCGTTGGTGTCGGAGAACGCGGTGCCGCCAGTGCCACTCTGGTTCGCGCCGCCGGCAGTGCCCGAACCGGCGCTGCCGGGGAAGATGCTCAGTGACGTGGCGGCCGGGATGTTGGTGAGGGTCGCCTGGTACTCGCCGCCCGGACCGCCCGAGCCGCCGCCGGTAACGAATGTGCTGACCGAGTTCGCGCCCGCTCCGCCGTCGGCGGTGACGGTGAGGCTGGTCACGCCGGCCGGAACTGGCCAGGTGTAGCTGCTGCCCACTGCCGTGAAGACGCAGCTGACGTGCGGGAAGCCGGTACAGGTGACTGATGCGCCGGCCGGCCCGGCGATCAGGCCGGTCGCTGGCAAGGCAGCCCCGGTCGCGGCCGCGACCGCCAGGATCGCGAGCCGCGACCTGCCAGGGCCACGGTGGCGTAGGCGAATATGCATGCTGACGATCCCCCATAATTCTGGTACTCGAGAAGGACTGGCGCTTTCCCCGTCGCGCCGCCCGTGAACGCCGACATCGTAGCGGAGAGTAATGGCCGGTCGCATAAAGTAGCGGCATTTACATAGGAGTAAGTTGTCTCGGTGGGCGCTATCCGACTGATATCACTTGACGACGCCGATGCCCTAGATATATTGATGCGCGCTAATCGCGCATTTCTTGAGCCCTGGGAACCGGTCCGGCCCGACAGTTATTTCACCGTCGCCGGCCAGCGGGCTGTCATCGCGGACGTGCTGGCTCGGCACCGGGATGGATCCGTGCTGCCGCAGGTGATCCTGAATCGGTCAGGGAGGGTCGCCGGTCGCATCACCCTGAACGGCATCGTGCGCGGCCCGTTCCAGTCGGGCAGCGTCGGCTACTGGGTGGGCGCTGCGGACAACGGCCGCGGGCTCGCCACCGCGGCCGTCGCCGACATGATCAAGGTCGCGTTCGGCGATCTCGGCCTGCACCGCATTCAGGCGGAGACCCTGCTGCACAACACCGCGTCCCAGCGGGTGCTGCGGCGCAACGGCTTCTCCTGGATCGGCACCGCGCCCGGCTACCTGAAGATCGCCGGCAAATGGCAGGACCACCACCTGTACCAGATCCTGAATGCGGCAGCCTGACCAGTCAGGCCCGGTCCAGCTGCGCCTGCGCCTGCGCGAGAACGCGGGTTACCTCGCAGCCAAAGCGGACATCGCACGGGTGCGCCAGCTGGCCCGTCCGGACATTGCCGGCCAGCTCGGTCAGCGCGACCCGTAGCGCGATCACCGGGTCGTCGGCTTGGGTGGGCGCCACCGACCGGCCCCGTTCCCCCCATAGCCACAGGTCGGAGCCTGCCGCCGCGTCGGGCGCGCTCAGCGTGACCATGGCAGTGCTCGTCGGCCCGCCCGCATGCTGCATGACCAGGCAGGTGAGGTCGCCCTGGCCAGCCACCGCGGTCACCGATGCCACCGGACCGAGGCTCGCCAGCAGCAGTGCCACCGAATGCGGGCCGACGTCCCACAGGCCGCCTTTCTGCCGCCGCCATGGCGTGTTGAACGGGTTGTCCGGCCCGATCGCCGAGCCGAGCCAGCTCGCCATCCCGCCGGCCCAGCCGCCGCTGCTGGTGACGTCAGCCAGCCAGGCTCGCACGTCGGCTTGAAACCGGGCGGTGAAGAACACCACCGAGGCGACCCTCGCCTCCGTCACCGCGGCGGTCAGCTCCTCGGCTGCCGCCAGGCTGGTCGCGACGGGCTTTTCCAGCAGCAGGTGCTTGCCAGCCAGGGCTGCGCGGATCGCGATGTCGTTCTGCACGTCTGGCGGCACGGAGAAGGCGACCGCGTCGACGCTGGCCAGGAACTCGTCGACGGCGGCGAACGCGGTCGCACCGTGCTGGCCGGCCAGGTCCTGCGCGGCGGCCAGGTCACGCCCCCAGACGGCCGCGAGCTCGACCCCCGGCGTGGACGCGAGCGCACGGGCGTGGGTAATCCGCGCCCAGTAGCCGGTGCCGACGAGGCCGAATTTCAGCGGGGATGCAGCGTGCGCCGTGACGGCGGCTGGACTAGTCACCGGACGAGCCTACGGCCAGCTGGCGGGCGCGCCACAAGGGGCACACCCGCCAGCCTGATCGTCAGCGGCGAAGATGAATAGTCACGCTGCCGCTACCGGATGCCGGTCACGGGACCGGGGCGTACCAGACTCGCGTGCTCCAGTTGCTGAAGGTGTCTCGCGGTTGCGGTGCGACGTACTCAGAGGCCATGTAGATCTGCCCGTTGTAGTACTGCGACATGGAGTAGTCGCCGTACCGGCATTGCCCGCTTGAGAACGTCGGGTAGCAGGTGAAGTCGTCCAGCGGGTTCACGCCGCCAGCGGCGATGTGAATCGGTCCGGTCGGGCCGGCGCTGCCGTTGAACGCGACGTAGGCGGTGCTCGGGTACCTGGTCGAGCTTGATACCGAGAAGCTCAGGTAGCCCTTTCCGGCCTTGTTGACGCCGATTACCGGGTACAGCAGGTACTCAGGCGTCTTCACGTAGCCGTTGCTCACCAAGCTGACCGAGACCGAGCCAAGGCGCGGCGTCGGCCGGAGCACGAACCAGCGCGACCCCGGAGTTCTGGCCGGTACCGAAGTTGAAACCGGTGGACAGCTCGGCGTAGAGCTGGCCGCTGGCGTAGGTGACCTCCTGCACTGCGTTGAAGTCGGTCTGCAGCGATGCCGTTGCACAGAAGTTGACCGAGCAGCCGAACGGCGTCGGTCCGCTGCGCTGGATGGCGAGCGGCGGGAACGAGTAGTTCTCCGATCCCACGTGCGTCTCGACCAGGTTCGGCCGTCCGCCTGAGTTCAGCACCGAGGTGTTCAGCAGCGCGTAGACGTTGAGGCCCGTCCCGTAGTTGAGGTTGGAGTTGGACTCGACGAAATACTCGGTGCTGGGCTCGTATGAGCCCGATGTCACTGCCGACGGCGACAGATGGTAGGCGCCGAACGAGTCACCGGATGTTGGCACCACGTACCTCTGCACGACCGGCGGCGGCTGGCCGAAGGCCTGCGCAGCGGTAATGAGCGCGCTCTTGGACATGGCGTAGATGACGGTGCCGTTGAACCCGGGCCCGTTGACAGGGAATTCATTGGTGGCAATGAAGAAACCATTGGCGTCCAGGCCGACCTGGTCGAAGTCGCCAAGGCACGGGCAGCCACCGGCGGTGTTCGAGCTGTCGGAGGTGTCAATGGCGAAGGTGGTGTACGGGCCGAACGGGCTCGTGGTCTGGCTGACTGCGATGTACTGCGTGCTCAGCGGGGCGCTGATGCCGTCACCGAAGGTGAATTGCGTCAGGAACCAGTGGCCGGACTGCGGGTCCCGGTAGGCGCGCGGGTCGGACAGGAACGCGCTGGCAGGCAGGCCGTAAATCTGATAGCCCGGAATCGCGCCGAGAAGTGTCTTGCCGTTCGGGGCGTAGATGTTCAGCGTGTCATTGACATATTCCACGATTGCCGTGCCGGCCGTGCTGGGCCCGACGGCCAGCGCTTGATCAGGCGGGCTGACGTCCCCGACGCCACCGGCATCAGGCGAGTTCGCCGCGCCGTTAATCGCCGCGGTAATGCCATCGAAGCCGCGGGCGCCCCGGACATTGCCGGCGAACGCGGTCCGGACTGCGGTGCCGGGAACGTTGCGCGGGCTCGCCGAGGCGGCTGCCTTCGCGTTCGCTGGCCGGCCGAGCGGAGCCATTCTCAGGTGCCCCCGAGCCGGGGCCGTGGCGGGCTTGAAGTGACGCCGGGCATCGGCACGTGCGAGCGTGCGCAGGTTAACCGTACCGAGGCGGTGCAACGTCACCGTGCCGCCAGCCGCCTTCACCAGGTGCGACCTGGACGGCGCGGGCCGACTGGCAGCCGTGGCTGCGGTTGCAGCGGACACAAAAGCTGCGGCAAGTGCGGCGGCACCGATAGCGGCAGTCGCGATGCGGACCGGCCTGCGCCGATGGGTGGGCGGATTAGACGACTGTGTCATGCTTTACCCTTCCCTTAATGGCTCGTGGCGGGTTGATTTGGTTCCCGCGCTTATCCAGTTAAGTCACTTGGATGGCTTCTATTCAATACTCCTTGCCTCAACTGTCACCTTCGTGTCCCCCCGCCGTTGACCGAGTAGCCCGGTTATTGGCCGATAAGGACGGGCCACGCCCGAGCAGAAATGGCGCAACATGCCTGGCTGCGGCCGGCGGTCAGGCCGTCCCCTACGCTGGCGCCGTGGCCACGAACCCCGATCACCGGAACGCCGACAGCAGGCGCGTGCCGGCCGCGATGCGCCGGGATGTGCGGCTGCTCGGCCAGATCCTGGGTGAGGTGATCCGCGAATCCGATGGCCCGGACCTGCTGGCGGATGTCGAGGACCTTCGGCGCCGGGTTATCGCCGCCCGCCAGCACGAGCCGGCGGCACACCCGGCCGACCCGAACCCTGACCGCCACGGCCGTGCCCGCGCGCTGGCCGACGACGCTATCGCTGCGCTGGTGGCTAGCTGGTCAGTGCAGCGCGCTGAGGCAGTAGCCCGTGCCTTCACGGTCTACTTCCACCTGGCCAACCTCGCCGAGGAGCAGCAGCGGATCCGGACCCTGCGCGAGCGTGATACCGGCGCCAGGCCGGTCCGCGAGTCGCTGGCGGACGCGATGACGAGTCTGGCCGAGACGATCGGCGACGATGCGCGGGCTGCGCTGGTCGAGCGGCTGGAAGTGCACCCGGTGCTGACCGCCCATCCCACCGAGGCGCGACGGCGCGCGGTCACCGAGGCGCTACGGCGGATTGGCGCGCAGCTCGGTGCCCTGGATGACGCGCATCTCGGCGCGGCTGCGCACGCCGAGGCACGGCGACGCATGCGGGAAGAGATCGACCTGCTCTGGCGGACGCCGGCGCTGCGAATCCAGGCAATGCAGCCGCTCGACGAGGTCCGGTCCGGTACCGCCGTGTTCGACGAGACTCTGTTCCGGCTGGCGCCGGCGCTTTACCGGGCGCTGGACCGGGCTCTGCAAGGCGAGGCGTCCGGCGCCCGCCCGCCGCAGGCGCCGCCGTTCCTGCGCTTTGGCAGCTGGATCGGGGCAGACCGGGATGGCAACCCATTCGTGACCGCCGCCGTCACCGAGCAGACGGCAGCGATCCAGGCCGGGCATGCTCTTCTTGCCCTGGAAAATGCGGCAACTCGGATCGGGCGGTCGCTGACCCTGGCGGAGGTGCTCCCTTCCGCGGCCGCGGCGGCAGGGCCGGGGCCGGAGCCGGGCCGGATGGCCAGGGCGGAGCTGGCCGCGGCGCTGGCAGCGGCGGAACGGGCTCACCCCGTGCTCGTCCGGGATCTCAGCTCGCGGTCGCCGGCCGAACCGTACCGGACTTACCTGCTGTATGCGGCCGAGCGGTTGCGGGCGACCCGCGCGGGCCTGCCAGGCACTGCGGGCACTGCTGGTCACGACGCCGCCGCAAGCTCGGGCCTGGCCTACCGGTCCGCTACAGAGTTCATCGATGACCTGCGCCTGGTCCAGCGGGCGCTGGCCGAGGCGGGCGCTGCCCGCCAGGCCTACGGCGAGCTTCAGCACCTGATCTGGCAGGCCGAGACGTTCGGCTTCCACCTGGCCGAGCTTGAGGTGCGTCAGCACAGCGCCGTGCATGCCGCGGCCCTTGCCGAGCTGCGGGCGGGCCATCAGCCATCGGCGCAGACCCAGGAGGTGCTGGCGACGTTCCGGGCGATCAGGTCCATCCAGCTCCGCCACGGCACTGACGCCTGCCGCCGGTACGTGGTCAGCTTCACGACCTCGGCGTCGGACATCGCGGCCGTGTACGAGCTTGCCGAGCTCGCCAGGCCTGGCTGCCCCCCGGAACTGGATGTCGTACCGCTGCTGGAGAGCGGCGACGACCTTGCCAGCGCCGTTCCGATCCTGGACGAGATGGTGACGCTCGACCCAGTCGCGCGCCGCCTGGCCGATACGGGCCGACGGCTGGAGGTCATGCTTGGCTACTCGGACTCGGCCAAGGAACTCGGCATGGTCAGCGCGACGCTGCGGCTGTTCGAGACCCAGCTGCAGCTCACGGCCTGGGCCGCGGCACACGATGTGCAGCTCGTACTGTTCCATGGCCGGGGCGGTGCGCTGGGCCGCGGCGGCGGCCCGGCTGGCCGGGCCGTGCTGGCACAAGCCCCCGGCTCGGTCGATGGCCGGTTCAAGGTCACCGAACAGGGCGAGGTCATCTTCGCGCGATACGGCGATCCGGTGATCGCCCAGCGGCATCTGGAGCAGGTGACCTCGGCGGTGCTGATCGCATCGGCGGCGAAGCCCGGCCAGGCGGGCAGCCCGGATTCGGCCCGTCACCACGAATCGTTCGCGCCGGTGGCCGAGGCGCTGGAGGCCGGTGCCCTGGCTGCCTACCGTGACCTGGTCACTGCCGACGGCTTCGCCGAGTGGTTCGCCCGGCTGAGCCCGCTGGCCGAGATCGGTGCCATGCGCCTTGGGTCGCGTCCGGCACGTCGCGGGCTGGCTGCTGCCGCCGGCCTGGCTGACCTGCGGGCTATCCCGTGGGTGTTCGCCTGGGCCCAGACCCGGATCAACCTGCCGGGCTGGTATGGCCTGGGCAGCGGCCTGGCGGCCGCCATCGGGTGTCCGGGCGGCCTGACGGCAGTGCGGCGTGCCTACCGCGACTGGCCACTGCTGGCGGTGCTGCTCGACAACGCCGAGATGAGCCTGGCCAAGACCAACCGGCACATCGCGGTGCGGTACCTGGTGCTTGGCCAGCACGAGCAGCTTGCCCGGCAGGTACTGGAGGAGTACGACCGCACCCGGCGGCTGGTCCTGGAGGTTACCGAGCACGACCGACTGCTCGCAGACCGTCCGGTGCTGTCGCGAGCGGTGGCACTCCGTGACCCGTACGTGGATGCGCTGTCCCATCTGCAGCTGCGCGCGCTGGCCGAGGTACGCGCGCTGGCCGAGGTATCCGCGGCGGCTGAGGTAACCGCGCGGGCCGAGGTACGCGCGCGGGCCGAGATACCGGCGCTGACCGAGGTATCCGCGGCGGCCGGCCGGACGCAATCCCCCGGCTCCGACGCGCTCGAGCGTTTCCTGCTGCTGACGGTGAACGGTGTGGCGGCCGGCCTGCAGAACACCGGCTGAGGCCTGGCACCAGAGCAGACCGCGGGCCATCAGCGCACTGCGGTAGCCGCAGATGATCTTACGGGTGCGGAGTTGCCTGGGCTATAGGCCAGGGACTCTCACACCCATAAACGATCTTGGCGGGTGGCGGCGGGCAGCTCGTCCGTTATGCCCGTGTGCCGCGGCGTGGTTTCGAACCACAGCTGACGGGGAATCGAATTACTGTTCGACTAACTGAAGGCGGCGTCATGAAAGGCGACCGGATAGAGATTGTCGTAGACGACGGCGGCGGCAACAGGACCTATCAGGTCGCCGCGACCAAGGCGGGCCGTCGGCTGGAAGTCACGACCCGGCGGGGCCTGGTGGAAGTCAGCGAGGTCACCCGGACCGGGACGCCGGTGCGGACAGCACGGTTCATGGCCAGCCGGATTATCGCGCTGGTGGAGTACCCGGCATCCGATCGCTCGGCCGCCGCTGCGCCCGACTGAGTCCGGCGCCGGATCACTGCCCGGCCGGGTCGAAAGGCCCTAGGCCCGGCGGCATCGCATGACTAGCGTCGGCGGCACGTTGCATAGTTCGGAGTCGCCATGCCTGGTCACCGTCTTGCCGTTGCCATCGCCGTTGTCTCGCTCGCCGGATTCGGCGTCCTCGCTACGCCGGCCCTGGCGGTGCAGGGAACTACCGGACCGGCCACCTCGGCCCGGTACCAGGGCGGCGCCTCGGCCACTGTGTACGCCGGGAAGGCCTTTGACACGTGCGAGGCGCCCTCGGTCAGCACCATGTCAGCCTGGCGTGCGGCACCTTACCGGACCATCGGCATTTACATCGGCGGCGTGAACCGCACCTGCCCCCAGCTGCAGCTGAACGCGGCCTGGGTGGCCGCGGTGTCCAGGCTAGGGTGGCGGCTGCTGCCGGTCTACAAGGGATTGCAGGCGCCGTGCGGCGGGAAGCCGACGGACGAGAAGATCGACCCGGCTCAGGCGGCCAGCCAGGGCACCGCCGCCGCCGATGACGCGGTGGCAGCGGCCAGGTCACTCGGCCTGACCGGCGGCAGTGCCCTGTACAACGACCTCGAGACGTATACCACCGGCAACGTGGCGTGCCGGACCGCGGTGCTGACGTACCTGTCCGGCTGGACCGCCGAACTGCACCGCCTCGGCTATGTGTCCGGGGTCTACGCGCAGCTCGCCTCTGGTGCCACGGACCTGGCCAAGGTGTACACCTCCACCGCCTATGCCCGGCCGGACGCGCTGTGGATTGCCAGGTACGACGGCAAGTCGTCGCTGACCGGCTGGGCAGGCGTGCCAGCTGCGTACTGGGCCGTGCACCAGCGTGCCAAGCAGTTCAGCAACAGCCATGCCGAGACCTTCGGCGGCGTCAAGCTCAGCATCGATAGCGACCAGGCCGACCTCGCGGTCGGCACTGTCGGGTACAGCTACAAGGTCACCAGCAGTACCGCGCTGAGCGCGCGCACCGGGCCGTCAACTAGCTACCCGGCCGTGCGGTCCTACCTGCCCGGCGCTTCGCTGACGGCCACCTGCCAGGCTCCTGGCCAGAAGGTGGGCACCACCAGCGTCTGGGACAAGCTGGCTGACGGCAGCTACGTCACCGACTATTACGTCAGCACGCCATCGGTGACCGGCTATAGCGCCCCGCTACCGCGGTGCGCATATCCCTTCCAGGTCACCGCCTCCGGCGGGGCGAGCGAGCGCACTGGCCCGGGCGTTAGTTACCCGGTCAAGGGCACGCTGCCGAACGGGGCGCTGGCATGGCTGACCTGCCAGCGAGCAGGCAGCAAGGTTGGCACCACGAAGATCTGGGACTACCTGCGAGACGGCCGGTGGGTCAGCGACTTCTACGTATCCACGTTCAACAAGACCAGCTATAGCGGCCAGTCCCCCGCTGCTGACCGCCCAGGTCACGAAGCCGAGCGGCGGCGGACGCCCAGCGCCGCCAGGCCCAGTCCGGCCAGCGCGATGAGCGGGCCGACCACAGCCCAGAAGGTGACGCCGGACATCACGCTGCCGCCGAGGATGCCCACGCCCTGCAAGGTAAAGATGATCCCGGCCGCAACCAGCAGCACGCCCGCGCCGACCAGCACTCCCCAGCTCATGAACGTCGTCCTTCCTCGCCGTGGTGCGGATGGGTGACGCCGCACGTGGCGGGTCACGATGGTCAGCCGTGGGCTGCCGACAGCGCTGTCAGGATGGTCAGCGCCATCGACAAGATCAGCCGCCAGCCCGTGCATCGTGACCAGCCGCGGCGGGAAGGTCCAGGCCGCTGCGATTTGGCGGCCGGGCATCCCGCCTGGCGCGAGTCAGCCAGCCAACCCCGGCGCCCATGGTGACCAGCAGGATGCCGAAGGCAATCCAGGCTAGCGGCTGGTAATGAACGAACACGAACATCGACCACACGGCGAGACCGCTGACGGCCAGGGCGGGATGACTGAACTCCAGCAGCGGGTGTTCTCCTGGCGGGGTGGCCACCCGGGTGTGCGGCGCAGGTGGCGGGGATCCGTCGGCGGCGAGCGGCACGCCGCGATCTGCGGCCGCCGAACCGGCACCATGCCGGCCTGCTGACGCCAGCCGCTGGCTGCCAGCGGCCGCATCGGGCGGCCGCCCGCCGGGCCGAGCCGCCGGCCCGCAGCATAGTCAGCCCGATGGCGGCCGTGGCAAGCCACAGCACGAGCACCACGATGGCCAACGCCTGACCCTCCGCACTCATGCAGATCACTGCTGAGCGGCCCGTCTTCTGGTGCCGCGTGCTCAGTCGCTGCGCTCCGCTAGGGGAAGCAGCACCGGCGCCTGGCCCACAACGCTAGCCGATGCCGGTCACCCGTGCCCGCCCGGCCCGCCCGCGTCCGCGGCCGGCCAGTGTGACGTGCTGAAATGGCCTTAGCTGTCGGCGAACGCGGGGCATTAAGGGCGTCCGTGCGCCAAGATGGTCGTCATGTCTGCCCACGTGCGAGGAGGGCCATGCCGTTCGATGTAGCCGGGGCGTTCGCGGCACGGTCCGGGGAGAACTTCGCCTTGCACGAGCGGTACCTGAACCGGCAGCTTGCCAGGACGCTCAAGACCATCGGGTTCGACCGGGAGTACGTCCGCGGCGAAGGCTGTTACCTCTACGACGCGGCGGGGCAGCGCTATCTGGATTTCCTGTCCGGATTCGGCGTCTATGCCCTCGGCCGGAGCCACCCCGGCGTCAAGGCAGCGCTGCATCAGGCGCTCGACCTGGACTTGCCCAACATGGTGCAGATGGACTGCGCGCTGCTGCCGGGCCTGCTGGCAGAGCAGCTGGTGGCCCGGGCGCACCCCGGCATCAGCCGGGCCTTTTTCTGCAACTCCGGCGCAGAGGCCATCGAGGCGGCAATCAAGTTCGCCCGGCAGTCGACTAAGCGATCTAAAGTCCTGTATGCCGAGCACGCTTTCCACGGACTGACGACGGGCGCGCTGGCGCTGAACGGAGGCGCCGAGTTCCGGCGCGGCTTCGGAACGCTGCTGCCGGAAACGGTCCCCGTTCCGTTCGGAAATCCCGACGCGCTCGAGGAGCAGCTGCGGGCCGGCGACGCCGCCGCGTTCATCGTCGAGCCCATCCAGGGCAAGGGCGTGTACTGCGCTCCGGCGCAGTACTGGACTGCGGTCCAGGAGCTCTGCCGGCGCTACGGGACGCTGCTGGTCATCGACGAGGTGCAGACCGGACTCGGCCGGACCGGCAGGTTCTTCTGCCACGAGCACTGGGGCCTGGAGCCCGACATCATCACCGTCTCCAAGGCGCTATCGGGCGGCTACATCCCGGTCGGCGCGATGCTGACCACCGACAAGATCTACAGCAGCGTGTACCAGTCGATGGAAGACGCGCTCAAGCACTCGACCACGTTCGGCCGTAACCAGCTGGCGATGGTGGCCGGCCTCGCGACACTGGCGGCATTCGACGACGAGGACATCATCGCCAGGGCGCAGCGAGCCGGGCTGGCGCTCACCGACGGCCTGAAGTCCATGGCTGAGCGCTATGAGCTGATCAGCGATGTACGCGGACTCGGCCTGATGATCGGCATTGAGTTCGGCGAACCGGACTCGAAGGCGGCGAGCTTGCGGTTCCGCGCGGTCGAGCGCCTGCGGCATGGCATGTTCTCGCAGCTTGTCGTCGTTCCGCTGTTCCACCGGCACCGCATACTGACCCAGGTGGCAGCCGACAACGTCAATATCGTGAAACTGCTCCCGCCGCTGATCAGCGGGCCCGAAGAGGTCGAATACTTCCTGCAGGCTTTCGACGACGTGATGGCAGATGCGCATCACGGTTCCGGCCTCACCTACGAGTTCGGCCGGACGATGGCGCGCGGTGCGCTCGGCCGCAAGCCGGCCCGGCGTGCCGCCCGGCCGGCCAGTCCTGCGGCCGCCGACGCACCTGCCTGGCAGGCGCCGCAGCGACGTCCGCAGCGCGATGCCGGCGCTGCGGCTGAGCCCGGCTACGTGCCCGCCGTCAGTCAGCTTGAGCCGGGTGACCGGGTGGTCGTGACCGGCGCCTCAGGGTTCATCGGCTCCGCGGTTACCCGAGTGCTGACGGAACGGGGCGCGCATGTCGTCGCGGTCGTCGAGCCGGGCGCGAACGTCGGCAATCTCCGCGACCTGAACGTCGAGACCATGGCGCTGGATGTCCGTGACCGCGGCGCGGTCCGGTCGGCCTGCGAAGGCGCCCGGTTCGTCTTCCACCTGGCGGCGATCTACCGATTCTGGGCCCGGGACCCTGGCGTTTTCACCGCGGTCAATGTTGGCGGCACCATCAACGTCCTTGACGCGGTACGAGCCGCGGGATGCGAGCGGCTGGTGTACACCTCGACAGTTGGCGTGCTCGGCCTCGGCAAGGCCAGCCAGGGCGAGCCCGCCGACGAGACCTCCCATGCTGACGTCGGGCACCTGTTCGGCCACTACAAGAGGACCAAGTTCGCGGCCGAGCATGAGGTCCTGCGGGCCGCCGCGGAGGGGCTCGACGTCTGCCTCGCCATGCCGACTTTCCCGCTCGGGCCTGGCGATCGCGCTCCGACCCCCACCGGCAAGGTGGTGCTGGACTTCCTGAACGGCAAGATGCCCGCGTTCGTGGATACCGCCCTGAACGTCAGCCACGTCGACGATCTGGCCCTTGGCCACCTGGCGGCGCTGGAGCACGGTCGCACCGGCCGGAGCTACATCCTCGGCGGGGAGAACCTGTCGATGCGAGCGATCCTGCAGATGCTCTCGGAGTACTCCGGGCTGCCGATGCCGCGCTTCCAGGTACCGCGAGGGCTGGTCGTCTCGGCCGGGGTCGCGTCCAGCCTGATCGAGGGCAAGATACTGCGGCGGGAGCCGCACGTGCCACTTGAGGCCGCCCGCATGTCGACCACCAAGATGATCTTCAATGATGATCGTGCCCGGTCCGAGATCGGCCACAAGTCGCGGCCCGCCAGGCTGGCGATCGAGGACTCCGCGCACTGGTTCGCCGACAACGGCTACGTGTCCCCGGCCCGGCTGGCCGCGATCAGGTGGCAGCGGTAAGGCAAGGCTGCTAACGCGGCTACTGCCACTGCGCCGGAGCGGCTACCGCCGTTACGCCGGCGCGGCTACTGCCACTGCGCCAGCACGCCTGCTGCGGCTATGTCCGCGCCGCGCGCAGGCCCCTGGCAGCGCTGATGGCGGCTGCTGCCGCGGCCAGCCCGGCCAGCGGAACGTACACGCCAAGCGGCCACGCCTGGTGGTACCCGGCGTAGTCAGAGGCCCACAAACAAAGCCCGACTGCTGCGACTGCGCTGGCCGCGCCCGCCAGGACGATCAGTGCGGTGGCGCCGGCGGCAGCCCGCATCGCAACGCCGACGGCTGGCCCGCGGGGCCGGAGCTCGCGCATGGCCAGCGCCGGTCCGGCGGCGAACAGGCCGCCGGCGGCGAAACCAGCGGCAGCGAGCGCCAGGAACCACCACGGTCCGACACCGTGGGCATGCGGCACCAGGCTGATCGTCACCACGAGCCAGGCGACATACGCGACTGGCACCACCAGCGGCGCGAGCAGGAAGGCAACGCAGCGACGCCGGTGCTCGCGCAGCGCCCTGCGCATCATCAGCCACCACAGCGGCAGGCCGCCGACGGCGACGACGAGCACGGAGACCGGCACGGTCAGGTCCACGATCCAGTAGGACCACTGGATGACCGGGCGGCCTGGCGGCCTGAGGCCCTGCAGCTGGGTCAGCTGCGTGAACACCAGGGCGAGCCCGGTCAGCACCGTCCACGCCGCGAGCACCGTGGCCAGGCTGGATCGCATTCGCGCTGGCGGGTCGTACAGGTGCCTGGCGGGCAAGACCCACGCTCCCGGCGCGCGCCAGGCGAGGCTCGCGACCGTGCGCAGGTCGGCCCCGGATTCCGCCAGCAGGGCACGAACCTCGTCGCCGTAACGGGCCCGCCACGCCGCCGGATACAGGGCAAGTGCCGCCCGGGCCAGCGCGCCCGACCAGGACCTCGCGCCGTCCGGCGCCGCTGGCCGGCTCACGCCCCGGCCCAGCCGTACTGGGCGTGCAGTCGCTCCTGCGCCACGACGGCCACCTGGTTCATCCGCTGCGCCTCCACGGCGAGCGCGTGCGCGCCTGCCGCGGTCAGGCGGTACGGCCTGCGCCGGTCCTCAGCATCAAGCGGCTCGATCAGCCCGCGGGACTCCAGCCGCGAGATGACCGCGTACAGAGTGCCTGCCGTCAGCCGCACCCCCATTGTGTCCGCCACGTCCTGCATGATCGCGTAGCCGTGCCTGGGCTCGTCGGCGAGGCTCGCGAGGACGAGCAGCGGCGGGTCGGCCCAGCGATCCAGGCGCTCGGTCATGGCAGGTCTCCTTGGTCCGCGCGATCAGCGGGCTATCGGGTGCAGAGCAACACTATAGCGGCCAACGATATACCGCAACTCGCTATAGTGCCCTGGCCCGGGTGTTCCGCAACTGCAGCCAGGAACTGCTCTCGGTCGGCCGGGGTCGGCGCCGCTCGTGAGCCGGGTGCCTCGGTGAGCGATCGCATCATTACAGTGGCCAGGTGACGATGCAGCCCAGGCGCCGCAGGTGGATGCTCATGTTCGTGCTGCTAGCGACCGGGAGCATTACGCTGGCCGCCTGTGACGCGGCTGACGTGGCAACGCCGGCGGCCGACGGGGTCCGCGCCCAGTCGCCCGCCTCGCCAGCGCAGTCTCAGGTTGCGGCCAGACCGTACCTGCCCAGGCCAGCCGCGCTGGCCCCGTTCGGCCTGGGCGGGGCGCCTGGCCAGGGCGTGTGGCATGCCGCCGGTCGGCTTGTGCGCGGCTTCCCGTCGGTTTTCGAAACCTGGCTGATCCCGCCTGGCGGCACGCGGCGGCAGCGGGCTGGCCTCGCCTGGATGGACACCCGGCTGCTGTCGGCACGGCTGTACTCCGGCTCGATCAGCCCAGGCGGCGGTCCGTACCGGTACACGGCGCCGATCAGCCGAGCCCAGGCTGGCACGCTGGTCGCTGCGTTCAACGGCGGCTTCAAGATGAAGGACGCGCACGGCGGCTACTACACCGAGGGCCGGACGATCGACCGGCTGCGGCCCGGCGCCGCGTCCCTGGTGATCTACGCCGACGGCAGCGTCAACATCGGCGCGTGGGGCCGTGACGTCTCCATGACGAGCCGCGTCGTGAGCGTGCGCCAGAACCTGGTGCCGCTCGTCGCAGCTGGCCAGCCCACCCCGGCGGCGGCCGGTAACTGGCGGGCCTGGGGATCGACATGCGGCGCGCATTCGTGCGCCGCCTCGGTGCCCGGCCTGGAGCATCAGTGGCGGACCGGGCTCGGCATCACCGCCGATGGCGCGCTGGTTTATGCCGCAGGCGCGGCTCTCGATCCGGTTCAGCTGGCCATGCTGCTGGTCCGTGCCGGTGCTGTCCGCGGCATGCAGCTGGACATCAACCCGTTCTGGCCGGACTTCGTCGCCTACCGGCCTGGTGGCGCGCACGGGCCGGCTGCGCCGTCCAACGGCCGCAAGCTCCTGCGGTGGACCGTGCAGGGTGCCGCGACGTTCTTCGAGCGGTCCTGGGCGCGCGACTTCATCACGATGTCGGCGCGGCTGTCCGGCTAAGCGCGCAGCGGGCAGGAACCGGCCGCTAGCTGGTGCGGGGCTCCCAGCTGAAGTACCGGATAGCGAGCAGTAGCCCGGCAAGCCCCCAAGCGGCGACTATCACTACATCGGTCCAGTTGAATGCGGTGCCGATGAAACCGGCCTGCATGCCCGCGGCGAAGTGCTTGACCGGGAAGATGCGGCCGATCCACAAGATCCATGACGGGGTGGAGTTGCCGAGCGGAATGAAGATCCCGGACAGGAACAGCAACGGCAGGATCGTCGCGTTCACGATCGCGGCCGCCGCGTCCGCGTTCGGGATGATCGCAGTGACTGCCAGCCCGAGCGCGCAGAAGGCACCAGCGCCGACCACCAGCATGATCAGGAAGCGGACCAGCGTCATGCCGGTAGGGATATCAGCGTGGTAGAAGGCACGGCCGAACCCGGCCGTCAGCGCGACCAGTAGCAACGAGACCAGCAGACAGTGGATGATCCGGCCGGTCATGAATGCCGTGCCGGACAGCGGCGTGCCGTTGGTCCGTTTGAGGACGCCCGCATCGCGCTGGAACGTCATGGAGATCGCGATGTTGTTGTAGCAGGCAGTGATCACCGCGAAGGATGCCATGGCCGCGACGTAGTACGTGGACGAGTTGAACGATCTTGTGCCGATGTGGATGGTGTAGTGCCCGAGCAGCGCCGTGAAGATGACCAGGAACATCAGCGGGAACGCGAAAGTGAAGAATGCCGACGCCGGATTACGCCAGAACGTCTTGTTGACGTAGCGAACCTGCGAGGCGGTCATGGCAGCCGCGTTCATTCCCGGCCCCCAGACCGCTGGTCGCTGGCGGCCGGGTCGCTGGATGCCGCGGCGGCGCTGGTGAGCTTCAGGTAGACGTCCTCAAGCGAAGGGCGCTGCACCTCCAGTCCGTCCAGCCGGACGCCGCGGTCAACGGCCCATGCGGTCAGCTTGTACAGCGCGCTGGTGACGTCGTCGGTGCGGAGCTCGGCGACGCCGTCAGTGACCTGCGCACCCAGCTCTGGCGGCGGGACCACCGCAGCAGGCAGCGGGAAGCGGATGCACACGGTCGCGGTGTCCCTGGCCCCGAGCGCACCGGGCGGACCTTCGGCGACGATCCGGCCGCCGGCGATGACCGCAACCCTGTCGGCCAGGTACTGAGCTTCGTCCATGTAGTGCGTCGTCAGCAGCACCGTCTTGCCGAGCCTGGCGAGATTCTTCACCACTTCCCAGGCCTCATGGCGGGCCGACGGGTCGAAGCCGGTGGTCGGCTCATCGAGGAACAGCAGCTCCGGATCGCCGGCCAGCGCGATGGCAACCTCCAGCCGCCGCTGCTGACCCCCGGACAGCTTGATCACCCGCGTGTTGCGCTTCTCGGTCAGGCCCACCAGGTCAATGACCTCGTCGACGGACCTCGGCGCCGGGTAATAGCTGGCGTACATGGCAACGCTCTCAGTCACGGTGAGGTACCGCTCGATGCCAGTGGACTGCAGCACGATCCCGATGCGGCTCTTCAGCGGCGCGCGCTCGCGGGCCGGGTCGTAGCCGAGTACCCGGACCTCGCCACCATCGCGGCTCCGGTAGCCCTCGAGGATCTCCACTGTGGTCGTCTTCCCCGCGCCGTTGGGTCCGAGCAGCGCGAAGATCTCACCGCGCCAGATATCGAAGTCGATCCCCCGCACGGCGTGGACCTGCGCATAGTTCTTGACCAGGCCGCGGACCTGGACTGCGGGCTCGGTGCGGCTGCCCGCCGCGGTATCCCCTGCATCATCGCTGGCCGAATTCGGGCCGGAATGCATGTGCACGCGCTCACCCTTCGGTCGGTCCCGGTGGGCAGCCTCGCAGCGTCGCGGGCGGGCGGCAAGGGCCGAAGGTCCGTCCGGCGCGGGCTGGCGTTAAGCGCGCGGCACCGCTGCGGCCGATGGTGGCCGGCCGGCGGCGATCAGCTTGTCCATGGCGGCGTCAATGCGCGGGTCAGACTGCTGCCGCGCGGGATCCTCGTCGTACCACCCGACGATCTCCCGTGCGCCTTGCTCGAAGCTGATGGCCGGCTGGTACCCGGGCACCAGGCTACGCAGTTTGGCATTGTCGAAGACCATCGAGTGGGACTTGTCGCCCAGCAGGCTGGCTCCCCAGTCCGGATCCACGGCAGCAATGCTGTCCGACGGAACGTGCACGATGTCGGCGCTGGTCCCGGCCGCCACTGCCAGCATCGCGGCGATCTGGTTCCAGGTGAGGACGTCGTCAGAGGTGATGTGGAAGGCCTCGCCGATCGCGCGCTGGTGGCCGAGCAGCGGCACGAAGCCGCGCGCGAAGTCCTGGTGGTGGGTGAGCGTCCAGAGCGACGTGCCGTCCCCGTGCACCACGATGGGCTTGCCCTGCCGCATCCGGCCGAGAACTGTCCAGCCGCCGGTGAACGGGACGCTGGTCTTGTCGTAGGTGTGTGATGGACGCACGATCGTGGCCGGGAAGCCATCAGCCCGGTAGGCCGACACCAGCTCATCCTCGCAAGCGATCTTGTCCCGGGAGTAGCGCCAGAACGGGTTGCGAAGCGGCGTGGACTCCACGACGGGCAGCCTGCCTGGCGGTGTCTGGTAAGCAGATGCGGAGCTGATGAACACGTACTGGCCCACGCGTCCCCGGAAGATCTCGATATCGGCGCGCACGTGTTCCGGCGTAAAGGCGACCCAGTCGACGACGACGTCGAATTCCTGACGGCCGATGGCCTGGCGGACGGAATCCGGATCGCGCGCATCCCCCCGCAGCACGCTGGCGCTGTCAGGAAGCGGCCGGTGCACGGCGCTAGCTCCGCGGTTGAGCACGCTCAGGTGCAGGCCCTGGTCAACTGCCAGCTGCGAGCAGGCCGAGCTGATGACGCCGCTGCCGCCGATGAAAAGCACCCTGAGGCCGGTCACCCGGCTAACCCTACGGCCCTGGCGCTGATCACCCGGCAGGGGTTACGGCCGGCGTCACGGGCGCGGCCGGCTGCTCCGCGCGGGCCAGTCGCTCCGCGCGCGCCTTGATGCCGAGCAGCATCTTGCGTTCCATGATCAGGCTGCCAGGCTCCATCAGGTAGGTGTACAGCGCTTGCACCAGGCGGGCTGTGCCGGCGGTGCGGATCCGGTTCCGGCTGATCAGCCTGGTGCCACTACCGCCGGCACCAGCTCGAACGCCCATACCCAGTTGCCGTCCTCGGAGTGCAGCACCATAGCCCGCTCGGGATCGAGGACTGCCACCCGCAGCCGCGGTCCGCTGGTGCCGAGCCGCTGCACGTCGCCGACCCTGAGGTCCTGGTACTCAGGCAGGATCTTCTTCGCGCTGTGCATGCCCAGCCCGAGGATGTTCTCAATCCAGTCGTAGGTGTAAGCGCCGCCGCGACCGGGCCCCATCTGCACCAGCCAGGGCCAGACAGCGCCAGCCGGTGCTGCAACCGTGACCGCCCTGGTGGACATCAGGTCCGGAGTCGCCAGCAAGTCGTCGCCGGGCATGACGCGCGCGGCCTCGTCGTCGGTCGCGCCCCAGCCCAGGCACCTGGCTCGCCAGAGCGGATAGGTGGCGATGTCCGCGGCGGCAGCCAGGGCGGCTGCGCCTGCGGCGACCGCGGCTGCGTGCCGCGCTCTGCGTCCGTTCATCCGGCCCATCATCGTCCGCCTTCCTGTCACCTCTGCGGTTCGCCGGCATTGCCGGGCACGGGCGGCGGGTACGCATGCCCACCCGCACTCTTCCGACACTGCAGGCGTAACCCTGTCAGCTAGTCCATGGTTGCTGCTGCGCTGGCCAGGCCGCCGCAGGCGAACGTCCCGTCCGGCCAGCCTTAGGTCCTGGCGGGTGACCGACCGGCCTAGCGGCGCAGCCGAGATTCAGCTGCCCGCCCGTCCTGGTTCACCCAGTCGTCGTGAGATTCTGTTTCGCTACCCGCCATACAGCACCCTATTGTCGGACATTGTTTGCGCCATGCCGCGTTCAGACGCTGACAGCGCCAGCGATTGGTTCCGGGAAGCGGGTTTGACGAGTCGGAGGGAGTCAGATGGTCGGCAAGTTCTCTGCCCGCGTGCTCACGCTGCTCGCCGCGGGCACCCTAGCGGTCAGCCTGGGCGGCGTGGCAGCCGCATCGGCGGGCGCCCACCATGGCGGTGCCGCAACGGCTGCCTGCCGGTCCGATCAGGCGTCGGCTAGCTGCGCGCTCGGACCGCATGGCACGGTCAGGCATGTCATCTACATCCAGTTTGACAACACCCATTACCAGCGCGACAACCCCAATGTGCCGAGCGACCTGCAGCAGATGCCGAACCTGCTCAACTTCATCACCGGCCAGGGCGCCCTGATCAGCCACGAGCACACACCGCTGATCGCGCACACTGCCGACGACATCGTGACCTCAGAGACGGGCATGTACGGCAACCGGCAGGGCGTCCCGATCGCCAACGAGTACAACTACTACAAGCCAGACGGCACCAGTGATCCGGCGGGCTCGTTCGCTTACTGGACCGACCCGATCGTGGACTACACCACCAACCTGTCCGGAACGCCGGTCGGCGATCACACCCGCACGATGATCACGCAGAGCGGAAAGAATGCCCCGGCTCCCTGGGTGCCCTATACCCGCGCTGGCTGCAACTTCGGCGCTGTCGCGGCAGCGAACACCGAGCTGGAGAACACGCTGCCGGATGTGGCACTGGTCTACGGCAAGAACTCCCCGGAGGCCAGGGAGGCCGGCAAGACCAACTCGTCGGGGTCCTTCCAGGCACAGGCGGAGGCGGACTTCATGGGCCTCGCCGTGCACTGCGCGCGCGGTGCTGCCGTATGCGCCCGATCGCACGGCTCGGTACCTGACGTGCTGCCGGACGAGCCCGGCGGCTACCACGGTTACCGGGCCCTGTACGGGAGCAAGATTCATCCGGCCTGTCATCAGCCCGGCGGGGCCGGTCCGCAGCCTGAATGGCGTGGTGATCAAGAACTCGTACGGCCAGCTCGGGTTCCCTGGGTATGACGGCATGACCGGGCCGAACGGCCTGGCTTACACGCTGGACCTGCAGCTGCACGGCGTCCCGGTGACCTACACCTACCTCAGCGACCTGCATGACAACTGGAACGGCAGCGGCCCATTCGGGCCCGGCCAGGCAGGATACGAGCACCAGCTCACAGTGGAAAACGCCGCCTTCGGCACGTTCTTTGCCCGGCTCGCCGCGCACGGCATCACCAAGGCGAACACGCTGTTCGTGATTACCTCGGACGAGGGCGATCACTTCGTCGGCAGCCAGCCGAGCCCGGTCGGATGCAACGGCGTCACGGTCGCCTGCCACTACGCGCGGATCGGCGAGGTGACCGGGAACCTGACCGGCCTGCTGGCGGCCAAGGGCATCACGACGGCATTCGACGTCAATGCCGATTCCGCGCCAGTGATCTACGTGCACGGCCAGCCCTCGCGCGGGACCAAGGCGATCCGCGCGCTGGAGCGGGCAGCAGGCACGCTCACCGGCGATGACCTGGCCACCGGCAAGACCGTGCGGCTGACCAACTATCTCGCTGATCCCGTCGAGCTGAGGATCCTGCACATGGTGACAGCAGATCCGAAGCGCACACCCACCGCGGTCCTGTTCGGGAACACCGACTTCTGGCTGCAGTCCGGCGCTGCCAGCTGCGGGAAGTCGTGCTTCGCCGAGCCATCCGGCGGCGATGCGTGGAATCACGGCACCGTGGGCTCGCAGATCAACACCACCTGGCTGGGCATGGTCGGCCCCGGCGTCGCGCACCTCGGCGTCGACGGCTCGGTCTGGTCAGACCACACGAGTATTCAGCCGACCATGCTGGCGCTGCTGCGGTTGCGGGACGATTATGCGCCGGACGGCCGGGTGCTCGATGAGATCATTTCCCCGTCCGCCTGGCCCGCTGGAATGCGGGCGCACCACGGTGCCCTGTTGCGGCTCGGCCAGGTGTACACGCAGCTGGAGGCGCCGGTTGGCAGTTTCGGCCTGGACACGCTGACGGCTTCGACCAGGGCGCTGGAAAGCGCCTCACCCGGCGATCACGCCTATGGCGGCATCGAGCGACAGCTGGCCAGGCTTGGCCAGCAGCGGGACACGGTCGCGACCAGGATGCGCCGGCTGCTGCTCGGTGCCGCCTTCGGCGGCCGGCCGGTGCCGGTCCGGCAGGCCGCTGCGCTGATCAAGCAGGGTGATGAGCTGCTCGCAAAGGCGGCAAACCTGGCAGCGTGAGCGCTAGCCCGGCCGGCTGGGCGCTGGCGCCTGCGGCAGCCGGGCCGTCATGGGTGCGGAGTTGCCGGGCCTATAGAGCCCCGGTGATGCCGCGCCCATGACGCGTGCTGAAGCGCTCACGGGGACGTCACCGCGCGGTCACGGCTGCTGGAAGTACTTCTGGGTCCAGATGCGCTCGCGCAGGTAGCGCTTGACGAAAGCGATGTACTGCTGGGCCGGCTGGGTGTGCCAGCGGCCGGCGAACCACCGGCCGACGCATCCCCAGGCGTCGCCGGAGTGATACCTGCCGACGTGCGGCACAGTATTGAGCCAGGTCTCGTAGCCGTCGTAGCAGGCCCGCCAGATGGCGTACGCGGTGTCGGCGTTCATGGCCGTGGACCGCGCGATGCCCGGCCAGCTTGAGGTCTCATAGGGATACCGGTTCTGCAGGATCCCCCAGCTCTGCGGGCACAGGCCCGGCTTGCCGTCAGCGCCGGGACCGTGGCCGGGCGGACAGCCGGAGGTCTCCCAGTCGCCCTTGGTGGTCTGCCGCCACCAGCTCTCCACTGCCGCCTGCGCGAAGACGATGTTCTGGTTGATGCCCCACTTGCAGGCAGCCCAGCGCAGGATCTCAGCGGTGGTGCCGGTGAAATCGCCGTTGATGCGCGGCACCAGCAGCCGGTCCGCCTTGGGCTGATCGCCGCTCAGGAACTGCGGACTGACATGCTGCCCGGTGACTCGATTGAACCGGCGGTTCACGCCCTTGTTCTCGCGGAGCGGGCGGGCCCGCACCCATCTGGCGCACTGCGCGCCGGACGGCAGCCTGGCGCCGGGTGGCAGTGTGCGGAAGAAGGCAGGCGCTGCGGCAGCGCGGGCGGGCACTGCGGCGGCGCGGGCGGGCACTGCGGCGGCGCGGGCGGGCACTGTCGAGCCGCCGACGACGGTCGCGGACGCGACCACCGCGACTGCGACAAGCGCGGTGCGGATCAGCTGCCCGGCCGCGGGCGTCAGGCCAGCTGACGGTCCGCGGCGACGGCGTGAAAGGTTCATGCCGGGAGCTTAGGGCTAATCGGATTGTCGTGAGGGCGGAGTTTGCCTGGCAGCTAGCCCCGGCAACTCCGCACCTGTCGCGCGGGGACGTCTTAGGCCGCACCGAGGCCGATCAGCAAGCCGTCGTCCGCCACCGCAGGTGAGCTGGTCAGGAAGATCACCACGCAGTCGGCCGGCGCCGTGATTGTCTCCAGGGTTTCTGCCCCGTCGAGGCTGGTGACCGTGCCGATCACCTGCCCCTCGGCCGCCGCGTCGCCAGGGCTGACCGCGGGCTCCCACCAGCCGGCCTGGCGGCAGCGCAGCCAGATGAACCGCCCGAGCTGGGCCGGCTCCGGGCTGGCGAGGCCGGCGTCAGCGGAGGCGTCGGACATCATGCCCAGGACGCCGAGTACGCGGTTCAGGCCGGCCACATGCAGCCGGACCGCGTGCTCTTCCACGAGCCCGCAGCCGCCGGCCTCAGCGGTGATCGCCGGAATGCCGGTCGCTGCGGCGGCGCTGCTGCTGGTCCCGCTCACCGCTTGATCCGGGCCAGCCTCCTGGCGGATCACGTAGGGCAGGCCGTAAGCCGTTGCCAGCGCGTGTGCCCTGGCTTCGGCCGGGCCTGCCTCATACAGCGTGAACGGCTGCAGGGCTTCCACCAGATCGCCGCAGTGCGCATCGATGTACGCGTCCGACCCGCTGATCAGCTGCTGGAAGGTGTCGTACGCCAGCCGGTCGGCAAGGGTGCCGTCCGCCTTTCCCGGGAAACAGCGGTTAAGGTTCTTGCCGTCCTCGGGCACGACAAACGGGCTGCGGGCGGCGAACGCGGGCAGGTTGAGCACCGGCACGGCCCGCACCCGGCCACGCAACTCGCGGGTCTCAAGGTCGCGTAGCCAGCGGCGGACGCCCTGCATGGACGCGTACTCGCAGCCATGCACGCCGGCCACGACAGTCAGCAGCGGTCCGTCGGCCAGCCCGGTCAGCTCGACTAGCGGCACGGCCAGCCCGGCCAGCTCGATCCTGCGACGGACTACGGTCGGCGGCATTCAGTCCTCCTTTGTCAGCGAAACCTCGGTAGCCGCAGCTGGCCGCGGCGACGGATCAGCATGGCTGTCCGCCGTCGCGGCGAGCACCCGCTCGGCCTGCGCTGCCAGGTGCAGCAGGACCATGTCGACGCCCCGGCGGCCAGCTAGCTGCAAGCCGGCCGGCAGGCCGGGAGCGGGCACTGGGATCGACACGGCCGGATGGCCAGTCAGGTTGTACGGTCCGGTGAAGCGGCCCTCGCCGTTGTCGTCGCCGACACCGAACGGCGGGTCCTGTTCAGGGGCGCAGTAGCCCACGGTCGGGCCAGCGAGCACGTCGACGCCCGCCAGGCTCGCGTCCACGGCCGCGAGCAGGACGGCGCGGTCCGCCTGAGCGTCCGCATACTGGCGCGAAGTAACGGAGCGGCCGAAGTCCAGCAAGGCTCTGGTACCCGCGGCGTAAGTGCTGACATCCCTGGATTGGTGCACCCGGAACGCGTCGCGCGCCACGATCGTGGCGAGGATCTGCTCCCAGCGCGGCAGCTCGTCGAGCCAGGGCGCGCGGACCTCGGCAAGCTGCCAGCCGGCCGCCGCGAGGGTGCCGAGCGCGGTCTCGATGGCCCGCCGGACTTCGCCGGTCACCGACGGATCGGTGAGCTGCGCGGCCAGCACGCCTAGGGTCGGTCTCGCGGGGCCGGGCGGGTACAGCGCCGGAGCGAGTCCGCCGAGGACGGGCACCAGCGCCAGCGCCCCGGCTACCGATGCTGTCAGCGTGCCGGCGTGGTCGCAGTCTGGTGATAGCGGGAACACGCCCCGCAAAGAGATCAGGCCATAGCTCGGCTTGAAGCCGACCACTCCGCAGTACGCGGCGGGAATCCGGATGGAGCCGCCGGTGTCGGTGCCGATCGCGAGGTCGCAGACACCTGCCGCGACGAGTGCGGCGGACCCGCCGGACGAGCCGCCGGAGGTCCGGGACGGATCGCGCGGATTGCGGGTGTCGCCGACTTCCGGATGAGCGAAGCCGGCCGCGTATTCCAGGCACTGTGAGGTGGCGAACACCTCCGCACCGGCCTCGCGCAGCCTGGCCACCAGGTCGGCATCGGCGGCCGCTGGCGCAGCGCTGGTGGACGGGTTACCGCACCGGGTCGGCAGCCCGGCAACGCTGATGATGTCCTTGACCGCTACTGGCTGGCCGGCCAGCGGCCCGGACGCAGCGCGGCTCGGCGCGCCCGCTACTGATACCACCGCGTTGAGCGGCGGGCCAAGCCGCTCCAGCCGCTCGTAGGCAGCCAGCAGGTCCAGATTGGCCTGCGAGCATGACCTGTCGCCGCGCTCGATGGCGGTGATCAGCTCGGTGATCCTGCCGAGCAGGACGCCGTGCAGCGGGCCGAGGATGGCCCGTACCTCGGTCGGACGATGGTGGATGGCGAGGTCGCGGTAGATCCCGGAGTGGGTCTTCGCCGATTGCCGGTTGAAATCAGCCAGCCGGTCCAGCGATCCGGCCAGGTCAGCCGCGTCGAATCCGTCCAGCGGCAGCACGGTGACCGGCGCCTGGGCCAGTACTTCGGTCGCGACAGCGATGAGCAGCGCTCGGTAGGCCGGGTCGGCGAATACGGCATGGATGGGGAGATCGCTGACTGCCGTGGCGAAGAGCGTGGCCCCGTAGGCCTCCTTGGCCCAGGCGTAGCCGAGGATGTCGTTCGTAGCCTGCGCGTCGGCGATGTCGGCAGCGAGCGCCGCTACGCGGTCACTCGGGCGGCCATCTAGCTCGCCGACCATGAACGTGGCCCGGTTCCCGCGCCGCACCAGGCCGGGTTCGAGCACGTCAGCGCCGAAGTTGACGACGGCCTCGACGACCTTGCCTGCGCCGACAGCCGCGGCGAGCACATCCGAGGTCAGGCCGTTCTGCAAGGACACCACGAACCCGTCACCGCGCAGCCTGCTTGCCAGCACGGCCGCGGCGGCCGCGGTGTGGTGCGCCTTAACGGCCAGCAGCACAGGTCCGTCTATCCGGTCAGGCAGGTCGGCGGGTGCGACCGCGCGCGGTCGCGCGGTGAACTGCTCGACCGGACCCTCGATCCGCAGCCCGGCTGCGTTCACTGCGCGTGACGACGGCCGGGTCAGCGTCGCTGACCAGCACATCGTGGCCGTCGCGGACCAGTCCGGCCGCGACCGTGCCGCCGATGGCGCCGCAGCCGATCACTACGTATCGCACGGCGCGCACGTTACAACACGGTTAAGGCCTGCGCATAGGGCCATGCACCTATTTACAACCGGGCGATCTGTCCATCACATTTGGTTAGGCAAAGGTTTGCGTTACGGCACAGCGGCGTGCCGGCCCCCGGCCGGGCAGCAAGCTACCGAGCGACACGCGCGCTACCCGGCCGCTTTCCTACCGCGCCAACGCGGCGGCCAGCGCCGTCGCCTGGACATACCGGGAGCTGCTTGTGATACACCGATCGGCCCTTGCGAAAGCACTCATCGCCGGCAGCGCCCTCGCGGTGCTGGCCGGCTGCGGGTCCGGCTCCCCATCCACCTCGGCGACCGCCAGCGGCGGCCCGGTGCATGGCGGCAACCTGATCTTCGCCAACCCGCAGGACGCGCAGTCGATGGACGAATCGACCGTCTTCGACAACAACTCGATCTGGATCCTCGAGCAGATCACGCAGCCGCTGTACACAGTGACCAGCAATGGCAAGGGCGTCATGCCATGGCTGGCGACCGGCTACAAGATGTCCGCGGACAAGAAGACCTACACCTTGTCCCTGCGACCGGGCGTGAAATTCTCCACTGGGCAGCCGGTGACCTCTGCCGACGTGAAGTTCTCGCTCGAGCAGACCATGGCCGCCAAGGCCGGCTGGGGTTATATCGACGCGGCGATCGCATCGGTGGACGCGCCCAGCCCGCTGACCGTGGTGCTCCACCTGAAGTACCCGTGGGCGCCGCTGCTGGCTGACCTGTCGCTGTTTGCCAACGGCATCGTGCCCAACAACTTCGGCGGCAAGACGGCCGCGCAGTTCTACCAGGCGCCGATCGGGACCGGGCCATTCAAGTGGGACTACTGGCACAAGGGCTCGGCCCTGAAGCTGGTGCGTAACCCCTATTACTGGCAGAAGGGCCAGCCCTACCTGGACAGCGTCACCTGGACAGACGTCCCGAGTGACAACACCAGGCAGCTTCAGATCAAGGCCGGGCAGGCGCAGATCGACCAGTTCCCGTCCTGGTCGACGGTGGCATCGCTGAAGGCGACTCCGGGCGTGAGCATGAACTTGTTCAAGTCGACGGAGACGAACTACCTGGCGTTCAACGAGAACGTCAAGCCGTTCCAGGACCCGTACGTGCGCCAGGCCATCTCGCTCGCCATCAACAGGTCCGCCATCATCAAGGCGGTGCTGTTCGGCAACGGCAAGCCGGCCAACTCGCTGTTCCCGCCGCAGGTGCCCTACTACGACCCGAGCACGCCCGGCTACCAGTTCAACCTCGCCGCGGCCAAGCAGGCGATGGCGAAGTCCACCGTCCCGCACGGCTTCACCACCACGATCCTGATCGGGGCCGGCAACTCGGACTACGCGACCATCTCCACGATCCTCCAGGCCGAGCTCAAGCCGCTTGGCATCAAGGTCAACGTCCAGACCCTCGACCCCAACACCGCGAACGGGAACTTCCAGAGCCAGAAGTACGACATGAGCCTGACGCTGTGGACCATGGACATTCCCGACCCGGACGAGCTGGCCACCTTCGGCCTAGACCCGAACTCCGGGGCCAAGTCGTTCTTCACCAGCTACAACAACCCGACCGTGGTCAAGGACGTGCACGCGGCGGAAGTTACCACCACGCCGTCAGCGCGGCAGTCGCTCTACAACGTCGTGCAGACCCTTTCGGCGAAGGACGCGTACATGGCGTTCCTGTACTACTCGCCGTATCCCTACGTCACTACCTCCAACGTGCACGGGTTCTACGTCACACCGCTCGGCAACTACCACATGCAGGACGTGTGGATCAGCAAGTAACTCCGGCAGCGTAAATCACGCTGACTGACGTGCCGGGCACCGGGGTGCTAGCCAGGGAGACCATCCCGGCGACCACCGCAGGTGCCCGGCACGCCTGTCCCATCCGAGGTAAAGCGAGGTTCCCGTGGGCCGGATGACCTTCGTCTTCCGGCGGCTGCTGCTGCTGGTGCCAACCGCCGTGGGCGTGACCATCATCGCGTTCTTCATGATCCACCTGATCCCGGGCGATCCGGCCCGGACGATTCTCGGCATTCACGCAACACCGCAGAAGATCGCGATCCTGCACCAGCAATGGGGGCTGAACCGGCCCCTCGCCGACCAGTACTGGCTGTTCATGGATCGGCTCGCGCACGGCAACCTCGGCCTGAGCCTGTATTACGGCTCGTCGGTGGCCGCGCTTATCATCACCAAGCTGCCGCCTACGCTATGGCTGATCATCTACGCGGCCGTGCTCGCGGTCGTCATCAGCGTGCCGCTGGCGATGATCGCAGCCACCCGCAAGGACGGGATCCGCGACCACGCCGTGCGGGTCGTGCCGCTGCTCGGACTCGGCATGCCGGCCTTCTGGCTGGCGCTGATCTTGCAGACGCTGTTCGCCGTCAAGTACCGGTTGTTCCCGGTCACCGGGTACGGGACCGGCTTCACCGGGCACCTGCACGCGATGTTCCTGCCCAGCCTGGTGGTGGCGATAGCGCTCTGCCCGGTCGTCATCCGCAGCCTGCGGGCCAGCATGCTGAACGTGCTGGGTGCTGACTTCATCACCACCGCGCGGGCCAAGGGGGTGCCCAGCCGGCGCCTGTACACCCGGCACGTGCTCCGCAACGCCGTTATCCCGGCAGTGACCGTGCTCGGCATCAACATCGGCTTCCTGATCGGCGGCACGGTGATCGTTGAGGAGGTCTTCGCTATTCCCGGCATCGGCCAGCTGATGATCAATTCCATCTTCGACCGCGACTTTCCCGTCGTGCAGGCGGTTGCCCTGGTATTCGGCATCATGGTGGTGCTGGTCAACCTGCTCACGGACGTGGCGTACGCATCGCTTGACCCGAGAGTGCGGTTCGACCGGTGAGCGTCATCTCGATTACCGGCACCGCGGGCTCGCCGGAATCCCCGGTATCGGCGGTAACTGCCGAGCGGTCGCAGCCACGGCGTCGTCGCTGGTACCGGCAGCCCGCGCTGATGGCCGGCCTCGTGCTGCTCGGCCTGATCCTGTTCGCGGTAATAGCGGCGCCGCTGCTCACGCCCTACCAGCCCGACGCGCAGAACCTCAACGCCACGCTGCAGGGCATCAGCGCTCAACACTGGCTGGGTACCGACCAGGAAGGGCGCGACACCTTCACCAGGCTGCTCTACGGCGGACGCATCGACCTGAAGATCGCCTTCATCGCCGTGCTCTTCCCGTTCTGCCTGGGCACCATCCTGGGCAGCGTGGCCGGCTACTTCGGCGGCTGGGTCGATACCCTCATCATGCGGCTGGTCGATATCGTCGTCGCGTTCCCGTTCTTCGTGCTCATCATCACGCTCGTCTTCGTCCTCGGACCCGGCGAGCGGAGCATCTACGTCGCCATCACCCTGGTGGGCTGGGTGTCCTACGCACGGATCATCCGCGGCGAGATCCTGGTCGCCAAGCGGCAGGAATACGTGCTCGCGGCCCAGTCCGGCGGCCTCTCGAACATCCGGATCATGGGCCGGCATCTGCTGCCCAACGTCATCACGCAGGCCATCGTCTACTCGATGTCCGACATCGTGCAGGACATCCTGGCCATCGTCACGCTGAGCTACCTGGGCCTCGGCATCCAGCCGCCGACACCGGACTGGGGGAACATGATCAACGACGGGCAGAACTTCCTCACCACGCACTGGCAGCTCACCACGGTGCCAGGGCTGGCTGTCGTGGTCACCGGCCTCGCGCTGTCGCTCATCGGCGACGGCCTGGCCGACCTGCTGCGGCCAGGTCAGTCATGACCCAGCCGCTGCTCCAGGTCACCGATCTGGAAGTGCAGATTGCCAGCCGCCGCGGCACCGTGCGCGCTGTCGACGGGGTGTCCCTTGAGGTGCCCGCAGGCGAAGCGGTCGGCCTGGTCGGCGAGTCCGGCTCCGGTAAGAGCATGACGCTACGGGCCATCCTGGGCGTGCTGCCGCCCGAAGCCAAGATCACCGGCGGGCAGGTACTCCTCGACGGTGCGGACCTGGTTCAGCTGAGCAACTCGCAGCTGAACAGCATTCGCGGGCCGAAGATCGCGATGATCTTCCAGGAGCCGATGAGCGCTCTCAACCCGGTCATGCGCGTCGGCCTGCAGATCGCCGAGGGACCACAGGTGCACCTGGGCATGAGCCGGGCGCAGGCCGCCGACCGGGCCGTCGAGCTGATGCGGCGCGTCGGCATTCCCGATCCGGAGCGGCGGTTCCGGGCGTACCCGCACGAGTTCTCCGGCGGGATGCGCCAGCGGGTGATGATCGCGATCGCGCTGTCGTGCGAGCCGTCGGTGATTCTCTGCGACGAGCCCACCACCGCGCTGGACGTGACCATCCAGGATCAGATACTGCGCCTGCTGGCCAGGCTGTGCAGCGAGACGGGGGCGAGCCTGGTCTTCGTGACGCACGACCTGCCGGTGGTGGCCCAGATCTGTCACCAGCTGGCAGTCATGTACGCCGGGCAGATCGTCGAACGCGGTGCCGTTGAGCAGGTCCTGACGCAGCCCCGCCATCCCTACACGCTGGGACTGGTGCGGTCGGCACCGGACGTCGACCACCCGCGGTCGTCCCTGGTCGCCATCCCGGGATCGCCGCCGAGCCTGATCAGCCCGCCGGCCGGCTGCCGGTTCCACCCGAGATGCAAGTTCGCCGAGCAGGACTGCGTGGAGACCATGCCGCCGCTGCTGCCGATCGCGGGCGGCCGGTCGACGGCATGCCTGCACCACGAGCGGTGCCTGGACGAGCTGCAAACCGAGGGAGCGGATCGATGAGCGCTCAGCCCGCTGCCACGACCGGCCCGCCGCCGGCGAATCCAGCCGGGCCGATGCTCGATGTACCGGGACCTGTCGGTGAGCTTCGCGCTGGGTTCCGCTGTCGCGGCCAGGATCCGGAAAGAAGCCCGGGTCCTGTACGCCGTCGACGGCGTCGACCTGCAGATCGAGCGAGGCGAAGCGCTGGCCCTGGTGGGCGAGTCAGGATCTGGCAAATCCACTCTGGCCCGGGCGCTGACCGGCCTGCTGCAGCCGGACCGGGGTGAGATACGGCTGGACGGCAAGCTGCTGGCAAGCCGCCGGTCCAAGGCCGACCAGCGGAAGATCCAGATGGTCTTCCAGGATCCTTATGCCTCGCTGAACCCGCGCCTCACCGTCGGCAGCATGCTGCATGAACTGCTGCGCGTGCATCACATAGTGCCGCGAGCCGAGGTGGAGTCCTACTGCAAGCAGCTCCTTGGCCTGGTCGGTCTGGGTGACGACGCCTTGCACGCGTACCCGCGGCAGTTCTCCGGCGGGCAGCGCCAGCGGGTGGCGATCGCCAGGGCGCTCGCGCTGCGGCCCGAGCTGCTCGTCGCCGACGAGCCGGTATCCGCGCTCGACGTCAGCGTCCAGGCGACGATCCTGAACCTGCTGCAGGACCTGCGCGGCGAGCTCGGCCTGACCCTGCTGCTCATCTCGCACAACCTGGCTGTCGTGCGGCACCTGTGCGACCGGGTCGCGGTGATGTATCTCGGCCGGATCATCGAGGTAGCGCCAACTGAGACGCTGTTCGCCACGCCACGCCATCCGTACACCAGCGGTCTGCTGGCTGCGATCCCGCGGATGACCTTCGCCGAGGAAGGCGATGCACCCGCGGTGCAGGGCGATCCGCCGAGCCCGCTGCAGATCCCGGCTGGCTGCCGGTTCCGCACCCGCTGCCCCATCGCGCAGCCGATCTGCGAGCAGCAGGACCCGGCCCTCACCACGGATACGGCTGCGGACCACAGCGTGGCCTGCCACTTCGCCTTCGTGGGCGTGCCGCAGCCGCGCACCGGACGCCAGGATGACGACGCACAGCACGCCCCCGGCAAGCTTGGCGAAGGAGCGGCATCATGAAGGTCTTCCTCTCCACGGACATGGAGGGAACCGCGGGAGTGGTCGACTGGGAGCAGTGCGTCGGCGACGGCCCGCAGGCGGCGGGCGGACGCAGGCTGCTGCTCAACGAGGTGAACGCGGCGATCGACGGCGCGCTGGCTGGCGGCGCGACGGAGATCGTGGTCAACGACTCGCACTCGACGATGCGTAACCTGCCCGCCGCCGAACTGGCCGGCCACGCCTCCTACATCTCCGGCAGCCATAAGCCGCTGTACATGATGCAAGGGCTGGACGGCAGTTTCGATGCGGTGATGTTCATTTCCTACCACGGCTCCATCGGCGCACCCGCCGGGTTGTCGCACACCTACAACCCGCGGGCCGTCATCGAGGCCCGGCTGGATGGTGCCGTCACCGGCGAGGCAGGCATCAACGCGCTGGTCGCCGCGCACTACCAGGTGCCCATCGTGCTCGTCACCGGCGACCGCTGCGCATGCGAGGAGACCGCGGTGCTGCTGCCTGGCGTACATCAGGCCGTGGTCAAGGAGCACGTCAGCCGGCTGGCAGCCCACAGCCTGCACCCTGACCGCGCCTGCGCGCTGATCAGCGAGCGCGCGCGGGCGGCGATGGCAACGGCTGCTGGCGCAGTAGCGCCGCGGCTGGAACCCGGCGTGCTGGAGATCTCGGTCCGGACGACCGACATTGCCGAGGCGGCCAGCTGGGTGCGCGGCGTCGACCGCACTGGCCCGCGCGAGCTGCGCATTCACGGCCCGGACCAGCTGGCCACCTACCGGTCGTTTTGCGCGGCCATCATGCTCACGCGCTCCGTCGCGGAGATGGTGTGACCGAGCCGAGGGTGGCGGTGGTCACCGGCGCGGCCGGCGGAATCGGCAGCGCCATCTGCCGGCGCCTCGCCGCGGACGGATTCGCCGTCGCCTGCCTGGACGCGCGGGCCGACGCCGCCGCCGGGCTGGCCGCCGGGCTGCCTCTCGCGATCGCCGCTGAGGTGGACGTGAGCGATGCCGCGCAGGTGCGGGAGACCGCAAGCCGGGTCCGGGCCGAACTCGGCGCTCCGTGGCTGCTTGTCAACGCCGCCGGTGTATTCAGCATTCAGCGGATCACCGAGCTGAGCGAGGCTGACTGGGACTCGATCCTCGGAGCCAACCTCAAGGGACCGTTCCTGACCTGCCGGGAGTTCCTGCCGGACATGATCGGCGGGCGCGATGGCTGCATCGTCAATGTCGCCTCGACCGCCGGGGTGCGCGGCGGCCGGCAGCGCGCCGCGTACTGCGCCTCCAAGGGCGGGCTCGTCCAGCTCACCCGCAGCCTGGCGCTTGATCACGGCCCGGACGGTGTCCGGGTGAACTGCGTCTGCCCTGGCCTGATAGACACGACGATGGCTGACTGGATCCGCCATGACGAGGAGGCGCTGACCCGGTGGGCAGGTTCGATCCCAGCACGGCGGATGGGTACGGCCGAGGAGGTGGCGGGCGTCGTCTCGTTCCTGGCCTCGGCCGACGGCAGCTACCTGCACGGTGCCGTGCTGATGGTCGACGGCGGCGCGACGGCCTGAGCGAGTGTCACGTGCGCGCCCTAGCTGAGGTGGTCTGGTGACCAGCCACCAGGACGACATCGGCCCTGCCGCCGCCAGCACCCAGGCTGACGGCAGTCAGTCCGCAGGCACTGCCAGCAGAAGGGGCGGCAGAAACGCGTCCGGGTCGCGCCGGGCGTCCCGCCTCATTGACATCGCGAATGCTGTCGGCGTCCATGTGTCCACGGTCTCGCGGGTACTGAACGACGACCCCGGGCTGTCCATCCGGCCCGAGACGCTCGAACGGATCCTGGATGCCGCACGCACCCAGGGCTACCGGCCGAACGCGCTGGCCCGGGCGCTCAAGCAGGATCGCACCGGAGCGCTCGCGTTCGTGATTCCGCTACTGCGCAACCCGATCTGGGTGCGGCTGCAGCGTGGCGCACTGCAACGTGCGGGCGAACGCGGTTACGTCGTGATGATGCTGGAGCAGCCGATCGAGGATCCCAAGCCGCCAGAGGCCTACCGGTACCTGGTGGAGGAAAGCCGGGCCGATGGCCTGCTGCTCGCGACTGCGCTGCGGATGGCAGGGCAGGCGGCACTGCGCGCCGTGCCGCACGTGTACGTGAACCGGCGCGGACCAGATCGCGGGAACGACGTCGTGATGGACGAGGCGGCCGCCGTCCGGCTGTTCCTCGACCTGGTGACCAGCCTTGGCCATCGCAGCGTGCTGCTCATCGACGGGCCGAAGGACGTGGACACCGTGCACCGGCGGGTCACCGCGGCGCGCCGGCACGCCGCCGCCTGCGGACTGTCCATCACCATCCGGCATGCCCCGGCGACCGAGGAAGGCGGCTGGGAGACGACCAGGCAGCTGCTGCGCACTGGCCAGGTGCCGACTGCCTGCGGGGTTGGCAGCATCAACCAGCTGTTCGGCGTGCTGGCTGCGCTTCGCGAGGCGCAGGTCGGCGTGCCGGGTGAGATGTCGGTGGTCAGCTTCGACGAGGACGAGTGCCTGGCGTTTCTCGACACGCCGGTGACCAGCGTGTGCATGCCGCTGGCCGAGCTGGGCAGCGCGGCTGTGGATGCCCTGATCGCCAGGATCGAGGGCACGCCGGCTGCCGACGTGATGGTGCGCGAGCCGATGCACCTGGTGTCGCGGGGCTCGGTCGCGGCACCGCCCAAATCAGCCCGGAGTACCAGGATGGAGCAGACCTTATGAGCCTGACGGGCAGCGAACTGACCGGGGACGGGCTGGCGGACGGCGGGCTGGCCGGCCGCGGGCTGGCGGGCAAGGTGGCGGTCGTCACCGGCGCCGCGCACGGGATCGGCACCGCGATCGCTGACGCGCTCGGCGGCGACGGCGCCGAGGTCTACCGCGTCGACAAGGACATTGCCGACCTGACCAGCGAGGATGCGGTGCGCGCCTATTTCGGCGCGCTGGCGGGCGTGGACATCCTGGTGAACAATGCCGGCGGCGTATGCGGTCAGGTCGGCCAGCCGCTGGAGGACGTCAGCGACGATGACTGGCGCGCCATTGTCGACGCCAACCTGACGACAGCCTTTCACTGCACACGGGCGGTGGTGCCGGGCATGAAGGCGCGCCGCTGGGGCCGGATCATCAACATCTCCTCAGCCGCCGGGCTGACCGTCAGCAAGACAGGGATCCAGGCGTACGCCAGCGCCAAGGCGGGCCAGATCGGCTTCACCAGGCAGATGGCGCACGAGCTCGGCGAGTTCGGCATCACGGTGAACTGCATAGCGCCGGGGTTCATCCTGTCTAATCCGACGACCTTGCGGCAGTGGGAAGGGTACGGAGCTGACGGTCAGCGCAGCCTGGTCGCGGGCATCGCCATGGGGCGGCTAGGGCTGCCCGCGGACATCGCCAACGGCGTGCAGTTCTTCGCCTCCCAGCGGTCCGGCTGGATTACCGGGCAGGTCATCGCCATTGACGGCGGAAGCGCGTTCCAGTGACCGACCAGGCCGACCCGGACCTCACCGGCAGCGACGAGCATCACCGAGCGCTGTCCTTTGCCGCCGACGCGGAGTACCTGCGCGAGCTCAGCGAGTTCGTGGCGGTGCCGAGCGTTAGCCGGGACGCTGACGATCAGACCATGCTCGCTGCCGCGACCTGGCTGGCCGGTCAGCTCGGCTTCGCGGCCGGCCGGGTCGTGCCCACCAGCGGCCATCCGGTTGTGCTCGGCGAGTGGCTCGGCGCTGCCGGCGCGCCGACCATCCTGATCTACGGCCACTATGACGTGCAGCCGACGGGCGACCTGGCCGAATGGACGACTCCGCCGTTCCAGCCGGTTATCGACGGTGATGTGCTGCGCGGCCGCGGTGCGTCGGACGACAAGGGGCCGGTCTACATCGCCATCCGGACCGCGCAGGCGTTCCTGGCGCAGGAGGGGGGCCTGCCGCTCAACGTGAAGTTCCTGTTCGAGGGCGAAGAGGAGATCGCCAGCCCCAGCCTGCCGGACTTCGTCACCAGCCGCGCCCGCGAGCTGGCCGCCGACCTGGTCATATCTGCGGACGGCGCGATGTGGCGGCAAGCTGAACCGTCACTGTCGACCGCATGCAGGGGCCTGGTCACCATGGACATCGTGGTCGAGGGCGCCAGCGCCGACCTGCACTCCGGACGGTACGGCGGCACCGTCGCCAACCCGCTGCACGCGCTCAGCGAGATCCTGGCCAGCTTGCACGGCCGGGACGGCCAGGTCGCCGTCGCCGGCTTCTATGAAGGCATTCCCCCGCTGCCTGCGGCCCGCCGCGCGGAGATTTCCGGCGTGCGCTTTGACGAAACGGCATACCTGACCGAGCTCGGCCTCACGCACCTGCACGGCGAACCGGGCTTCAGCACCCTGGAGCGGCTCTGGGAGCGCCCGACCCTGGAGGTCAACGGGGTGACCGGCGGCGGTAAGTACACCGTGATCCCGCACGTCGCGACTGCGCACCTGTCCTGCCGCCTCGTTCCCGGCCAGGACCCCGACGCCGTGATCGATGCCGTCGATGCGCATGTCCGAGCGCAGGACGTGCGCGGCGTGCGGGTGCACGTGCGGCCGGGCGAGGCCAGGGTGCCCGCCTACACGATCCCGCCCGATCATCCGGCGATGCGCGCGGCCACTGCCGCGCTGGCGGCGGTTTACCCTGGTCAGCAGGTTCTGCTCGCAAGCATTGGCGGCACCGTACCGGCGACCGACTTGTTCGAGCGGGTGCTGGGTGCGAAGACCCTGTTCTTCTCGTTCTCCACCGCGGACGAGAACCTGCACGCGCCAGACGAGTTCTTCCGCATCGGCAGGCTGCGGGAGGGCATGCGCGCCTGGGAGACGCTGTGGCGCCTGCTCGCTGCCGGGCCGCACCGGCTGCATCCCGGAGGGAATAGCGATGCCTGAATCGTCCTACGCTGCCTACTCCTACTTGCGCGAGGGGGAGATCCCGCGGTTCGAGCTGGCGCCCGAGTTCGGCCGGGTCCCGCCCTACGCGGCCGGGCTGACCGCCGCTGAGGAAGCACGCGCCCTGGCGCTCTTGCGCGACAGCGTGGTCATCAGCCTGCACGACCACCCCGTCCGGTTCCCGCTGCGGATGGAGCAGACACCGGAGTACAACCGCACCGGGCGGCAGCACGCCGCCTACGCAGGCATGGCCGCGTCCGGGATGACTGTCGTCTTCGACAACCTCATGGACGGCACCGCGTGCGTCACCGGGAACGCGCCATGGCGCTGGAACGACATCATCACCGATCTGGGCATGCGCCAGGCCGACCTGGCGCATGCCAGCGGCTTCCTGGTCATCCGCACCGTCGCCGACATCGACGAGGCATACCGCTCTGGTCGGGTCGGCCTGGTCTTCGGCCTCGAGGCGGCAACGCCGATCGAGAACGAGATCGATCGTCTCGACGTGCTCTACGGCCTGGGCCTCAGGCAGATCGGCATTGCCTACTCCGACGCCAACACGCTCGGCAGCGGTCTCAGCGAGATCACCGACGGCGGGCTGACGGCATTCGGCCGCCGCGCGGTCACCCGGATGAACCAGCTCGGGCTGGCCATCGACCTGTCGCATTCCTCCGACCGGACGGCGCTGGATGTGTGCGCGCACAGCGACAGGCCGGTGCTCATCACCCATGCCGGGGCGCGCGCGGTCTGGGACACGCCGCGGATGAAGCCTGACGACGTGCTGCGTGCCGTTGCCCGCACGGGCGGCGTCATCGGCATGTCGGCCGCACCGCATACCACGTTGTCGGGAGCGCATCCCCGGCACACGATCGACTCGGTGATGGACCATTTCCAGTACTGCGTGGACCTGGTCGGCCTTGAGCATGTCGCGTTCGGGCCGGACACGCTGTACGGCGATCACGTCCAGCTGCACCAGGTGTTCGCGCACCTGCTCAGCCTCGCAGCGATGCGCGGCCCGGACTTCGACCCGGTCAGTTACGTGGACGGACTGGAGAACCCGACGGAGAACTTCGCGAACATCTGCGGCTGGCTGGTCCGTCACGGCTACGGCGACGACGCGATCCGTGCCGTCCTGGGCGGCAACGTCTACCGCGTGCTCCAGTCCATCTGGCTGCCAGCCTGACCGGATCGCCGGCCGCACGCGGTCAGCTCAGCTGCCGCTGCCCGACCGGTGCTGCGCATGCTCCAGCTCGGCGGCCTGATCGCTGACAGCGGCCAGCACGTCGTCATCGGCGCCGAGCGCATCATCCAGCCAGCCCGTCAGCCTGGCCACGGCTACCCGGAGCGGGCCGCCAGCCAGCGGGATAACTTCGCCGGCCCGTACGTCACTGACCGGGGCGCCCAGTCCGCGCAGGTGGCAGGCCCAGGCGGCGATCACCCTGGTGGCGCCTGCGGGAACCCGGCCGGCCGCGCGCTCGGCGCGCAGCACCGGCAGGATACGGATGGGGATCTTCTGCGAGCCGTCTGCAGCGATCCGGTCCAGTCGGTCGCGCATCCTGGCATTAGCCAGGCGCTGCAACACCGCGGCGCGGTAGCCAGCGATGTCCGCGGCGGGCTGGGCCAGGTGCGGCGACGCGGCTGCCCACCACTCGGCCAGCCACTGCCGGCAGGCCTCGTCGGCTACCGCCGCGTCGACAGTGCGGTGCCCGAGGATGGATCCGGCGTAGGCAAGCAGCGAGTGCGCTCCGTTAAGCAGCCAGAGCTTGCGCCGTTCGTACGGTGCCACGTCGGTGGTGAAGATTGCGCCGGCGGTTTCCCAGCGCGGTCGCCCGGCCGGGAACTGGCCGCTCAGCACCCACTCCCGGAATGGCTCGGTGATCACCGGGCAGGGGTCCTCGATGCCCGCCGAGCCGGCCACGGCCCCGACGTCTGCTGGCGTCGTCGCCGGGGTGATCCGGTCAGCCACGGTCGTCACGATGGTCACCGAGTCCGCGATCCAGGCTGCCAGGCCGGCGCTGACGAGCTCCGCCAGCTCGCCGACGACCCGCGCCGCAACCAGGCCGTTGCCGCTGGTGTTGTCGCAGGACACCAGGGCAACCGGGCCACCATCGGCTCGCCACCGGGCCGCGAAGCCCGCCACCAGCCGGCCGGGGCGGTCCGCACCGGCCCGGCCGGGTCGCGGCGCAGTAGCTCCAGGTCGGCTCGTACCTCCGGTCGGCCGAGATCGAGGCCTCCGTGCGGGCCGCGCAGGTATCCGGCCTCGGTCACGGTGACGGTCACCGCAGCCAGATCCGGGGCCGTGAAGTACGTCAGCCAGGCATCAGAATCGGCCGCCTCGTGCGCACGCGACAGGCTGCTCACCACCTCGAAGCTGTCCGCCTCGGCAGCACGCGTTACCACCGTGAACAGGCCATCCTGCGCATTCAGCTGGCCGACCAGCGGCCGTCTGCTGGTCCCGGTGAAGGCGGCGATGCCCCAGCCCGCCGCGTCCTGGGCATGATCGGTGTACCAGCACTGGTGGGCGCGGAAGAAATTGCCCAGACCGAGGTGAACCAGCCGCACCGGGCCGGCGGCGCGACCCGGCGGGGTGGCCCGGCGCAGGCGGCTGGCGTGCGCTGCCGGCCCGTACCGGGTGCTGTCGCTCGGCGGCATGGCCGCAGATTACCGGGCCAGCCGAGACTGGCCGCCGGCGCGGGCCTGGACGTCCCGGCAAGCCTGTGCCATCCTCCACGCATTGGCCGCAAATCGCTCGATTGGAAGCTCCCTGATGGTGCGGATTGTGGATCACGGGACCTGGCAGCTGGCTAGTGCGGATGAGGAACTGCACGTACCGGGCCCGGAACTGCTGTGGAATGAGTCGTATTACTTTGACTTCGCCACACCGGACGGTTCGGCGGGCGGCTATGTGCGGCTCGGGCTGTACCCGAACTGGGACCGTGCCTGGTACTGGGCCTGCGTTGTCAGGCCCGGACAGCCGGCCGTGCTGGTCGCCGACAATGCCGCGCCGCTGCCCCGGTCAGGCAGCACCGACCTGCGCACCGGATCCTGCACCGCCATGCAGCAGATCTCGCAGCCATTGCAATCTGCCCTGATCCGGCTGGACGCGACTGCCGCCGTGCTGGCTGATCCGGCCGCGGCCTACCAGCCCGGTGCCGCGGCCGAGCAGGTCCGGCTTGCGCTGGATCTGGCCTGGACCACAGTCGGCGGTGTCTACCCGTATAAGGACCTGCCGCGTTACGAGATCCCGTGCCGGGTCACCGGCACGATCCGGGTCGGCGCGGAGGAGCTGTCGATCTCGGGATGGGGTGAGCGCGACCACAGTTGGGGCGAGCGCGACTGGTGGCAGGTCTCCTGGCTCTGGTCATCGGGCCGGCTGAACGACGGCACGGCGTTCCACGGCATGCAAGCTAACCTCGGATTCCCGTTCCCCTGGCCGTCGTTCGCCGTGACACCGGCGGGCGAGCTGAGCCACCTGGACGGGTTCGCGGCGCAGACGGCGTTCGGCCTGGATGGTTTCCCCAGCCAGTCGCGGCTGGAGCTGACCGGAGCGCCGATGCTGGCGGTGCCGCTGGCCTTCGCGCCAGTGGCCATGACCGCACCCGACGGACAGGTATCGCACTTCCCGCGGGCGATGTGCCGGTTCACCGCGGACGACGGAAGGACGGGATACGGCTGGACCGAGTGGAACCAGCCTCCCGGCTGGCGCGAGCACCCCTGGTGCGGCGCGGCCGGGCCAGCCGGAGAGGACGACACGGTGCGGGCCGGCGGCCGATGAGGCCGGCCGTATCCGCTGCCACCGGCATCACCGCCGAGTTCCTCACCCGGGCGCTGGCCGGCCAGCCTGGGGCAACTCCGGTCACGGCCGTAGTCGCGACGCCGGTCGGCACCGGACAGGTGTCGGACAGCTACCGCCTGCACCTGACCTACGACGGCCCGGCAGGCTTGCGGCCCACGATGATTGCCAAGATTCCCGCGGCTGATCCGGCGAGCCGGGCCGCCGCACGCGCGTTCCGCACCTATGAGATAGAGGCCAGCTTCTACGACCAGATCGCGCCCAGTCTGCCGGTGGCCCTGGCTGGCTGTTATTACACCGCGTACGACGCCGGCCCGGATGAGTACATCGTGCTGCTGGAAGACCTCGCTCCGGCTAGCGCTGGCGACCAGCTGACCGGACTGTGCGTGGCGGAGGCCGCCGCGGCGGTGGACGAGCTAGCGGCACTGCACGCGGCCGGCTGGGACCGCCGCGAACTGGCTGAGCTGCCGTGGCTGAACCGGTCGAGCCCGGACGCAGCTGCGCTGATGACAGCAGTCCTCACCGATCTGTACCCGGGTTTCCGGGACCGGTACGCGCCGCGGCTTGACGCTGGCGTCGTTACGCTCATCGAGGAATTCCTGCCGCAGGCCGGCCACTATCTCGCCGCCAGAGCGGAGCCCCGGACTATCGTGCACGGCGACTTCCGGGCCGACAACCTGCTGTTCGGCCAGGGTCGCCCGGCCGTACTGGACTGGCAGACCTGCAGCTACGGGCCTGCCGCCGGGGACCTGTCGTACTTCCTCGGCTCTAGCCTGCTGGTGCCGGCCCGGCGCCAGCACGAGGAAGCGCTCGTGCGGCGCTACCATTCGGCGCTCACCGCCCGTGGCGTGCGGCTCAGCTGGGCCGACTGCTGGGCCGGCTACCGCCTGCATGCGCTCGGCGGCATCGTCATGGACATCATCGCGGCCATGGTCGTCCAGCAGACAGAGCGAGGCGACAAGATGTTCGTGGCGATGGCTGGCCGGCACGCGCGGCAGGCTATCGACCTGGACGCGCTGGCACTTATCCACTGACAGAATCCGGCTATGACGACACAGATCCCGGCTACGGCCCTGCAGCTTCGATCGCTAGTGACCGCAGATCAGACAGTGCGGCTTTCCCTGGACACCGTCGAGGTACCGGTACCCGGCCCTGGTCAGGTGCTCGTGCTGGTGGAGGCGGCGCCGGTTAATCCGTCCGACCTCGGGCTGCTGCTCGCCGGCGCGGACCTGACCGCAGCGGTGTCTGAGGGTCCGGCTGACCGGCCCGTGGTGACCGCGCCGCTGCCGGGCGCCGTCATGCGGGCCATGCGGGCCCGGGTCGGAGTCCCGATGCCGGTGGGTAACGAGGGGGCCGGCACGGTCGTGGCGGCCGGCTCGTCGGCCGCGGCGACGGCGCTGCTCGGCAAGACGGTGGCAGTGGCTGGCGGCGCGATGTATGCCCAGTACCGCTGCGTCGACGCGGTGCTCTGCATGGAGCTGCCCGAGGGTACGGCCGCGGTGGACGGAGCCTCGTCGTTCGTGAATCCGCTGACGGCGCTCGGCATGATCGAGACGATGCGGCTGGAGAATCACTCCGCGCTGGTGCACACCGCGGCCGCCTCCAATCTCGGCCAGATGCTCAACCGCCTCTGCATTGAGGACGAGATCCCGCTGGTGAACATCGTGCGCAGGGCCGAGCAGGAGGAACTGCTGCGTTCCGCGGGTGCCACGCAGGTGTGCATTTCGTCATCGCCGGCCTTCACGACTGACCTGACGGCTGCGCTGACCGATACCGGCGCCACCCTGGCGTTCGACGCGATCGGTGGCGGGACGCTCGCTAGCCGGATACTGACCTGCATGGAAGCGGCCGCGAGCGCGGCCGCGGCAACCTACAGCCGGTACGGCTCTGCCGTGCACAAGCAGGTCTACATCTACGGGTCGCTCGACCGCGGGCCGACCGAGCTAGTGCGCGATTACGGCATGGCCTGGGGTATCGGAAGCTGGCTGCTGACCCCGTTCCTGCAGAAGATCGGCCTGGACGGCATGGTCAGGCTGCGGAACCGGGTCGCGGCCGGGCTCACGACGACCTTCGCGAGCAGCTACACCGACCAGGTGTCGCTGGCGGGCGCCCTGCAACTGGATACTCTCGCGGCCTGCGCCCGGCAGGCGACCGGGTCAAAGTACCTCATCGTGCCCAGCCGCTAGCGCATCGGCGGCGGCCAGGAATGACTCGCCGGCCGTCTCCACAGGATCTCCACTGGTTCCGCACCATAGCTGCACGCCGAGCGGCTGTACTTTCCGGGAGTGATCCTGGGATGACCGCGGAGGCGCTGGTCCGGTGCGGGGGCCACCGGCCGATGACCCTGGCCGCGGCGGCCGCCGGAATTCTGGGGGGATTGCGGTTAAGCCGGGACCCGGGATGTTCTTAGGGCCGGCCGGACTCAGAGGGAAGTCTGGCCGGCTCTGCGAATGCTGCCAGCCGGGGCCACGAGGTTGTGACCAGAGCAGATTGACCAGGCTGTGGTTCCCCCGGTGGGGACGGGGCCGGACGTCGCGAAGTTACCAGCAAGTAGCGATCTACATAAGATCTCCACAGCATCCTCACCCGAATCACCCGGGCATCGCCTTGACTAGCTAACTACTCAGCGGGCTATCGAGGGAGCGGTGACAGCGTTGACCAGGATCATGAATCGCGGTGACGCTGCCGCCAGGCGCGAGCGCGCCGGTGATCCGGACTGCGTTCGCTGGCGGGCAGAGCTTGAGGCGCTATGGACACGCAAGCTCGACGAGGTCATCGCCCTGTCGCGCGCCTGCAGCGAGTTTCCGGCCGCAGCCGCCGCCGATCTCAACCGCCCGGCCGTCGCGATCCGGTCCATCAGCAGCCAGCAATCACGCCTTGACGCGGCATATCAGGAGCTTGCCGAAATAGCCGACGCGATCGGCCGGATGGACGCGGGACGCTACGGGCAATGTGCACGCTGCCTGGTCACGATGCCGGCCAGCTGGCTGGCTGACCAGCCGCAGATCGCGCACTGCCCGGATTGCTCACTCGACCTGGTGCACTGGCAGCCGCGGGGAGAGATCATCGCGCATCCGGTTATGCGCAGGCAGCCCGGACTGCCACGACCTGCGGCCCGAACAGGTCGGCTGGCGGTGCCAGTGCGCTAACCGCCGGTTCGGCACGCCGGTGCGGTGGAATCAATTCCACGGCAGCAACGGGCTGCCAGAACCGGATGACTGTCGGGTTAGTACGGCAATGGTCCGGTTTGCCGCACAGCGAGGCGCGGGGCCGCCGCCGGCTGCCCGCCACGCCGAGCCAGCGTCCGGGAGATCCGTTACGGGGACGGTGCTGCTCGTCGAGGACGAGCGCAAGCTCAGGGATCTGGTGCGCTCCTACCTGGAGAGCGCTGGTCATGCCGTGCTGTCGACCGACTCCGGCGCCGAGGCGATCACCATGGCCACCACGGCCGCGCCGGACCTCATCGTGCTCGACCTCGGGCTGCCTGACGTCCCGGGCCAGACGGTCGCACGGGAAGTCCGCGCTGCTACCGCGATCCCGATCCTCATGCTGACCGCGCGCAGCAGCGAGCAAGACAGAATAGCCGGACTCGAACTAGGCGCCGACGATTACCTGACCAAGCCGTTCAGCCCGCGCGAGCTCGTGCTGCGGGTCCAGGCGATACTCCGGCGGCTCAGCCCGCCGTCCGCCGCCGACGCCGGGGTCAGCCGGTATGGCGGCGAGGCCCTGGTCCTGGACGAGAACCGGCGCGCCGCCCGGGTATATGACGTCGAAGTAGACCTGACCCCAACAGAGTGGGGCATCCTGCTGGCACTGACGAGCGTGCCAGGACGTGTTTACTCGCGGTTCGAGCTCATCAACAGGGTGCGGGGTTACGACTTTCAGGGCTATGAACGGACCATTGACTCGCATGTGAAGAACCTGCGGCGCAAGATCGAGCAAGACCCAGCGAATCCCCAGATCGTTCAGACGGTGCTTGGCAGCGGCTACCGACTCGGCCTGACCGCGGATGCCTGACCGGCCGAATCGCCGCATCCTCGGCATCGGCGAGCTCGGGCGCCGGCTGATTCTGGCGTTCGTCGGGGTGGCCCTGGCGACCGTCGTGGCGGAGGCAATCTCCGCCTCCGTTACCGCGGATGCCGATCTTCGGCGGTTCGTCACGGCGCAGGAAACGATGCAGGCCACGGCGGCGGCCAGTGCCGCTGGCACCGCCTACGTCGGCAACGGCCGCTGGAACGCCGCTCGCCTCACGCCGGTCTTCGATGTCATTGACGGCACCGGGGCGGCGATCTCCGTCACGCAGCCAGGAGGAGCAGTGCTCCGGGCATCGGCGGACTACGCCCGCTTTCCTGCCCAGCCTGCGGTCAGCGCGCCCGTCGACGTCCGCGGCCAGCGGGTGGGCCTGGTCACCCTGCGGTTCGATGATGTGGGCCTCGGCGAGGCGGCGGGCCGGTTCGAGACCGAGCGCTGGCATTCTCGCCTCTACGCTGCCGCCATCGGGGTGCTGGTCGCGCTGCTCGCTTCAGTAGCGATCACCAGGAGGATTAGCGCGCCGCTGGAGCGGATGCTGACCGCGATGCGGCAGCGCGGCACTGGCAACCGGAGCGCCCGGATCGCGGACGTGCGCGCCGTCGGAGTGCTGCGTGAACTCCTCGAGGACTTCAACGGCACGGCAGATGCTCTTGACAGTCGCGACCGCGACCGGCGCAATCTCGTCGCCAACGTGGCCCACGAACTGCGCACGCCAGTGGCCGTCCTGCAAGCGGGCCATGAGGCGATGCTCGACGGCATCACCGAGCTCACCCCGGCGAATCTCCGGTCCCTTCATGACGAGGTCCTGCGGCTTAGCCGGCTGCTGGACGATCTCCAGGCGCTGGCGGCCGCGGAGGCTGCCGCCCTGCAGCTGAACCTTGTCAGCCTTGACCTCGCTGCCATCGCTGCCGACGCCGCGGCCAGCGTCAGCGAGCCGTTCGAACTGGCCGGCGTCCAGCTGACGACAGTCGTCGCCAGGGTTCATGTGTCGTGCGACCGGCGCCGGATGCGCGAGATCGTCATAAACCTGCTTACCAACGCCATGAAATACACCCCTGCCGGTGGCACGGTGGTCGTCGAGGCGGGTCCGCGCGGCCGCAGCGAAGCACGGCTGACGGTGCGCGACAGCGGCATCGGCATTCCCGCCGATGAGCTGCCGCATGTCACTGAGCGGTTCTTCCGCGGCAAGCGGTCGCCGGAGCTAGCGGCCGGAAGCGGCTTCGGCCTGACCATCGTGTCCGAGCTCGTCCGCGCGCACAATGGCACGCTAGTCATCAACAGCGAGCCAGGCGCCGGCACCGAGGTCATCGTCACCGTTCCGCAGGCGCCACGCCGGGACCGGCCCGAGGACCAACGCCCCTAACCCGCTGAGCGGTGACCGGCTGCGCTGAGTACATGTTCGTCACCGACGAGTTCCTGGTCGGCCTGGGCTTCCGCGCCGCCGAAGCCAGGCTCGCGCGCATGATCAAGGACGGCTCGCTCGCCGGCTTGTCGCAGCGCGCCTACTCAGACGGCCTGGCCATGGCGCCGGTCGCGGGCGTACCTGATGGCGCGGCGCAGAACAGGCTTGGCCTGGCAACAGTGCAGTGCCGCGACCTGGTGGCCCGCAATGGCTGCGCTCTGCTGGCGCTTCGCTGGGAGGCGCGTGAGCCGCTCGGCAGCCTCGTGCCAACTCTGGACGCTGACATCACGCTCAGCCCCGAGGGCGAGGATACGACCCGTATGTCGCTAACAGCGGCCTACCGCCCGGCTGCTCCAGGTGCCGGTGCTGCCGACGCGGCTGTGCAGCGTGCGGCAGCGGTCACCGCACGATCACTGCTGTCCGGCGTCGCCGGGGCCCTGTCCGGCCCTATCTAGCCGGATGCGACCGGTGTAGTGTCACCAGTGGGAATGTCCGCAAGCAACCCGCACTGGCCCACTAGAGGTGCGGGTACCGCGTCGCTCCGGACCTTGGCGGCACGGCCTACCAGGCCGGAGGGACCAGGTGCGCAGCGATGCGAGCCCCGCCACAGATGCCCATCACCGAGTCGGCTGGAGCGTCGGCTGAGCGAGGGGTGCGGTCAGCCAGCGTCCCCGCCACTGCCGTCGTCGCTGACCCAGCGGACATAACTTCGCGGCTGGCTAAGGATCGCGATCGGATCGCCGCTGGCGTCAACGATCTCGTCGTGCACAGGATGTTCTCCGCGGCGCTGGCGCTGGAATCCGCGCTCTGCACGATGCCGGATGACCGCGCCGCGGCAAAGGTTCGCGGTGCCCTCAACGAACTGGACCTAGCCGTACGGGGTCTGCGGGACGTGCTCTTCGACGCAACGACCACCGGCCACGCTTCTTAGCGCAGCGCGTCGGAACGCTCAGCTGCCAGCCATGCCGCCTTCGGCTGGGGGCAGCTGCTTGTCGCGCATAGCGGCATTTGTCCGGATGGCAGCCGCCCTGAACGGTCGGCTACTGCTTCCCGGCGGTCTGCGGCGGCCAAATGGTGTTGACGGCCGGCGCCGTCGGCCTCCTACCCTCAGGAGGTGACTGGCCGGGCAAGCGACGACACCGGACCAGCGACAGCCCGTCCTGGCGCAGGCGGGCCGGGCAAGCCCGGCCGTGCGGACGGGCTGTGGTCCGCGCAGCGCCGCGGGCTCACCGTGGGGCTAGTGCTGACCATCACATTCATTGCCTCCGAGGCGCTGGCCGTCGTCACGATCATGCCCGTCGTCGCGCGGCAGCTGGGCGGGCTGAACCTCTACGGCTGGGTCTTCAGCGCGTTCATGCTGGGTAACGTAGTCGGCATCGTCGAGGCTGGCCGGCTGGCAGATCGCTACGGCCCAGCCCGGCCGTTTATGGCTGGGCTGGCATTGTTCAGCGCCGGGCTCGCGCTGGCTGGCCTGGCCCCGACCATGCTGGTTCTTGTCTGCGGCCGGGCGCTGCAGGGCATCGGCGCCGGGGCAGTGCCCGCGGTGGCATATGTCGCGATCGGCCGCTGCCTGCCAGCGGCCCTGCGCGCCCGGATGATGGCTGTGCTGTCCACTGCCTGGGTGCTGCCTGGCCTCATCGGCCCGGCGATCAGCGCGGCGGTGGCGAGCTTCTTCGGCTGGCGATGGGTATTCCTCGGCTTGCTGCCGCTCGTGGCGGTCACCGGCTCGCTGGCGATGCCTGCCCTGCTGCGGCTCGGGAAGCAGCCTGCCGCCGAAGGCGAGTCCCCGGCCGCTGAGCACCGGCTGAGCTATGGCCTCGCGGCCGCGGCAGGCGCCGGGCTGATCCTTACTGGACTCACGCTAGCCGCCGGATCCAGTCAGGTGCTTGCTGGCGCCGGCGTGGCCCTGCTGGGTCTCGCGGTGCTTGCCGCGTCGCTGCGGCGGCTGCTGCCGGCTGGTACCTTCACGGCCCGGCCGGGCCTGCCCGCGGTGGTCCTCTGCCGTGGATTGCTGACATTCGCGTTCTTCGGCGCCGACGCGTACGTGACTCTGACGATCACCACGGTGCGCCACCACACGCCCGCGCTGGCCGGTGTGGCGGTGACGGGCGCGACGCTAGCGTGGACAGCTGGCGCATGGGTGCAGACCAGGCTGAACAGGACGTGGGAGGCGCGCCGTCTGGTTGGCTTCGGCGTGGCCATCATCGCCATCGGCCTGGCGGGCATGACGCTGGTACTGCTGCCAGCCACGCCCGTGTACGTCGGCCTGGCGGCGTGGACCGTGGCCGGCTTCGGGATCGGCCTGGCATACGCTCCGATCTCGCTGCTCATGCTGCGCGAGGCGCCGTCCGGCCGGGAAGGCTGGGCGTCGGCATCGCTGAGCCTCGCTGATGTCCTTGGCACCGCACTAGGGATCGGGGCTGGCGGCGCGGCCGTGTCGGCCGCGACGGCACGGGGCTGGCCGCTCGCGGCCGGAGTGGGCGTCGCGTTCGCTATCTCCGGGGCCGGTGCGCTGGCGCTGGCGCTGGCGAGCCGCCGCCTGCCAGGCAGCACCTGACCGAACCGCGCCGCGAACTGAGAGTAGGGTCACAGGGTGCCTTCCGACGTTGCGGCTGACGGCAAGGGTGCCTAGCGACGTGCAGATCAGCCAGGTCAGCCGTGCCCGGCCCGGCGGGGTCAACGAGGACTATGCCTGCGCTGGCACCGGCTGGGCGCTGCTCCTGGACGGCGCTACGCCCGTCGCCGGCGCCCGGACCGGATGCGTCCACGACGTGCCGTGGCTTGTCCGCCAGCTTGCTGCCGCACTCAGCGCGCGTCTCATCGGCAATCGCGAGGCGACGCTCGCCGGCCTGCTCAGTGAGGCGATCGAGCAGGCCCGCGCGGCGCACGCGGGCAGCTGCGACCTGGCCAACCCCGACAGCCCGTCCTCAACGGTGTCGATGGTCCGGTTGCGCGGCGATGACCTGGAGTACCTGGTGCTGGCGGACTCGCCGGTGGTGCTGTGCGGCCGGGACGGCCACTGCCGGGTGATCGTCGACGACCGCATTGCGCAGCTGCCAGGCGGACAGCCCTACGACGCCGCGCTGGTGCGCGCGAGCCGCAATTGCGCTGGTGGCTTCTGGGTAGCCAGCACCAGCCCGGACGCAGCCAGGCATGCCATAACCGGCACCGTCCCCGTCCTGGAGCTGGCTGCGGCCGGCTGTTCAGCGACGGCGTCAGCAGGCTGGCGGACAGGTACGGCTACAGCTGGCGCGGGATCTTCGGCCTGCTGCGGTCAGCAGGGCCTGGCCACCTCGTCACGTTGCTGCGGGCAGCAGAAGGAGGCAACCCGCTGCCTGACGACAAGCAGCATGACGACGCGACTGCCGTCTACCTTCGGCTGCGGGACGGGTCATGAACGGGCCGGACGCTGCCGCCGATGACCCCGTCGGCGTCAGCTATGACAGCCGCGCCGGCCGCTGGATCCTGCTGGCGACGGTACTGGGGTCCGCGGTGGCGTCGATCGACGCCACGGTCGTGGGCATCGCGCTGCCCGCTATCGGCCGCGAATTCCATACCGGCCTGGCCACCCTGCAATGGGTGGTACGGCCTACACGCTGACGCTGGCCGGCTTGCTGCTGTTCGCCGGCGCGCTCGGCGATAAGTACGGCCGCAAGCGCATTTTCCTCATCGGCGTCGCCTGGTTCGCGGTGGCGTCGGCGATGTGCGGCGTCGCGCCGAACGCGCCGGTCCTGATCGCGGCCAGGGCGTTCCAGGGCATCGGCGCCGCCCTGCTGACTCCGGGCAGCCTGGCCATCATCGAGGCATCGTTCCGGCCGGATGACCGCGGCAAGGCCATCGGGGCCTGGTCGGGCTTCGCGGGCGTCGGGACGGCGATCGGCCCGTTCCTCGGCGGCTGGCTGATCCAGGCGTATTCCTGGCGGCTGATCTTCGTCATCAACCTGCCGCTGGCCGCGCTCGTGACTATGGTCGCCTGGCGGCACGTGCCCGAGTCTCGCGATCCGGGCGCAACCGGGAAGGTCGACGTTACCGGCGGTGCGCTGGTGACGGCTCGGCCTCATCGGCCTCACTTACGGGCTGATCGAGGGCCCGTCTCGGGGCTGGAGCAGCCCCGTGCCGCTCGCCGCGCTGATCGGGCGGCACTGCCCTGCTGGCTGCGTTCCTGGCCTGGGAACGGCGGGTTGCAGCGCCGATGCTGTCGCTGAGCCTATTCCGGTCCCTGCAGTTTGACGCTGCCAACGCGGTGACGTTCGTGGTGTACGCGGCGTGGGCGGCGCGCTGTTCCTGCTGCCGATCCAGCTCCAGCAGGTATCGGGGTACACGGCGCTGCAGGCGGGTATCTCGCTGCTGCCGGTGACCGTGATCATGCTGGCGCTGTCGGCGCGATCTGGCGGGCTGGCCGCGCGGATCGGTCCCCGGCTGCAGATGAGCGTCGGGCCTATCGTGATCGCGATCGGCCTGGCGCTGCTGACCCGGATCGACGTCGCCGGCAGCTACCTGACCCAGGTGCTGCCAGCTGTCCTGGTATTCGGCCTGGGGCTGGCGATCACCGTGGCGCCGCTCACCTCGACGGTGCTGGCCGCAGTCTCCGCCCGGCACGCGGGCATGGCATCGGCGGTTAACAACGATGTCGCCCGCGCCGCGTCGCTGATCGCCGTCGCCGTGCTCCCGGCCGCCGCTGGCCTGACCGGCGCTGCCTACCTGCATCCGGCACAGTTCTCGGCGGGTTCCGCACCGCCGCGCTCATCTCCGCCGGAGTGTGCGTGGCCGGCGGCGTCGCTGGCCGCGGTGACCATCCGCAATCCTGCTCGGCGACCCGGACCGCGAGCCGCCCGGCGGCCGGCCGTCCTGTACTGCGCACTCGACGCCACGCCGCAGCGTGCCACGGCCCCAGCCGGTTCGGGACAGGCACAGGACCCGCACCCAGGAGATCGGCAATGAGCACGTTCGTACTGATTCGGGGTGCGGGCGGAGGCTGCCCGGCGGCCATCTCATGGCGCTCAGCCAGCCAGCCGGCCTCGCGCAGTACGTGATCTCGGCCGGAGCCGGCCCGGCGGGCTAGCGGCTACGACTGAAGCCACGGCGCGACCCACCGCGAGTCCAGCTGGCTCGGTGCGCGCAGGCTCTTGATCATCAGCCGGACCGAGTCGGCCACATCCCGCGTCTGCCGGAAGCAGTCGGCAGCCGATCCGCATGCCTCCGGCGCGAACTGCCGTGCCGTTGCCACCACGGTGGCCGCGAGGCCGGACAGCTCCGCGGCATCTGCCGGATCGAGGCGCCAGCCGTCCCGGCCAGGCCCGGCGCCCAGGTTCGCAATCTGGCGTCCGAGCCAGCCCCATGGGTCCGCAGTCAGCTCCGCATCCCAGACGCGCGCAGCTGGCTCGTTGCCGGTGAACTGCGGATGGTAGTGCGCAACGGCGAAGTTGCCGGCTGTGTCGCCCAGGCGATCAAACAGGTCCGCTCGCCAGATCGGCCGATCCACGGTGACCAGCTGAGACGCTGACTCGCTGCCGCGGTGCTCATGGTCGCGCAGTTCCCTGATCTCGACTCGCGCACCGTGCTCCATCGAGGCATCGTCCAGGTCGACCTCGAACCAGTGCCTGATGGTGACAGCACACCGAGATAGCCCGAGCATGTGCAGCACGGTGCCTCCAGAGACACGAGCAGCCTTGCGGCCGCTGACGCATGCGGCCGCATCCGTTTCCAGCATGTAACGAAAACACGCGGCCTATTGACAGCAATCCCGTTCTTTCCTTACGTTTCACAAATATCTCCCCTTGAGGAGGCATGCCATGGCCGCTGCCAATCCCACCGCCGCTCCCCCCGCTACCAGCGATAACCAGCTGAAACGGAACGCCCTGGGGCTGCCCAGCGCACTGGCCATCTCGCTGGCGTTCATCTCCCCCACCATCGGCGTGATCTTCATCTCGTCGCTGATCGCCGGTAAGGCTGGCCTCTCGTCGCCGTTCGTCTTCATCATCGGCACGCTCGGCATCGCGCTGATGGCCTCGACGCTGGCGCAGTTCACCCGGCGGATCACCTCGGCCGGCACGTTCTACAAGTTCATCTGCCAGTCGTTCGGCACCTCGACCGCCTTCGTCGCCGGCATGGTCCTGCTGCTCGCCTACACGCTGCAGAGCCCGCTGAACACCAACCTGTTCGGCGGCTTCGTCAGCCAGGCACTGGCCACTGATTTCGGTATCCACATCGCCTGGTGGATCCTGATGATCTTCATCGTGGTCGCGGTCGGCGCGCTGGCCTGGTACTCGGTGCATACCTCGATGCGCTTCGACCTGGCGTTCGTGATCGCCGAGGTCGCCGTCGCCGGGATCCTGCTGCTGCTCATCATCTTCAAGGGCGGCGACCACGGACAGGTGCCGACGTCGTTCCTGCCGAGCCACTCGCCGACCGGGTTCGGCGGGCTAGGCGAGGCGTTCGTGTTCATCGTGCTGGCGTTCTTCGGCTTCGAGTCGTCGACCACGGTGGCCGAGGAGACGCGCAATCCGCGGCGGAATCTGCCCATCGCGCTGATCGGCTCGGTGGTGCTGACCGGGCTGTGGTTCACCTTCGCCATGTACTCGATCATCGTGGGCTATGGCGCTGCGCACGTGTCCAGCATCGCCTCGGCCACGGCGCCGCTGCACGACCTCGCCGTCCGCTACATCGGCGGCTGGTACGGCGAACATGGTCGACCTCGCCGCGATTTCCGCGATCATCGCCGTGCTGCTGGCTATTCACACCGCCAACTTCCGCGTCATCTACGCGCTGGGCCGAGACGGCGCGCTGCCCAGGGCGCTCGGCCGTACCCACGCCAAGTACAAGACCCCGCACGTCGCGATCATCGCCTACTCGATCTTTGCCCTCGCCATCGGCCTGGCGGCCGGCGTCGCCTGGGGTCCGATCCCGCTCGTTCGGTGACCTCGGCTACCTGTCCTCGCTCGCCATCCTGCCGGTCTACATCGGCGCGAACGTCGCGCTGCCGTTCTTCATCTACCGGCGGTACCGGAACGAGTTCTCGGTCGCTCGTGCACGTCGTCTTCCCGGTCGTTGTCCAGCGCGATCTTCCTGGTAGCCATCTACCTGAGCCTGCATCCCTACCCGACGTCCGCGCCGACCAACATCTTCCCGTGGCTGCTGCTCGGGTTCATCCTGGCCGCCGATCCTGACGGCCTGGCTCCTGCGCCGCCGCGGGTCGCCAGTGCTGGAGCAAACTCGGCAGCGTGCTGTTCATGGAGGCGCAGGCGACGCCCGAGGCCCTCGACGTGGCCGGGACTCCATCGGCCCGTCCGGGCCCCTGGACAGGTCCGGTCCCGGGCAGGTGGATCGCAGCGCCGAGTAGTGCAGCGGCGTCCGGGCCCTCGCCGGCCCGGACGCCGCGCGGCCCGCCACCATCAATCCGGCACGTGCGGCATACTTATTGTCATAGTGAGAAAAACTCGGGCGACCCCCTCCACCCGGACGTCGCCCGGACCGGCGGAGAGGAATCCGATGGGCAAGCTGACCGGCCAGAGCGCGCTCGTCAGCGGCGGGGCCTCCGGTATCGGCAAGGCAATAGCGCAGCTCTTCCTGCGAAGAGGGAGCCAGCGTCGTCGATCAGCGACATCAACGCGACTGCGCTGGACGCGGCGGTTAAGGAACTGTCCGGCCAGCGGCCCGGTGACTCGGCGTCACCGGCGATGTCCGGTCGATGGCCGATGCGGGGCGGATGGTGGCCGCGGCGGTCGACGAGTTCGGCAAGCTCGACGTGCTGGTGTGCAATGCCGGCATCACCAGCGTCATGCCGATCGAGCAGCTCGGCGAGGACGAGTGGGACGCCGTCCTCGACGACCAACGTCAAGGGCATGTTCACGCTGGTCAAGCACGCCGTTCCGCACATGATCCGGCAAGGCGGCGGGCGCATCGTGACGCTCGGCTCGGAGATGGGCATCGTCGCGGTGCCCGAGTCCCCTGCCTATAACGCTAGCAAGGGCGCCGTCATCATGTTCACCAAGTCGATCGCCGTTGACCTGATCCGGCACAACATCCGGGTCAACGCGCTGTGCCCTGGCATCACCCGGACGCCGCTGCTGCAGGCGGAGGTGGATAACAGCGTCGATCCCGCGAGGACCGCGGCCGAGCAGGCGTCCTGGGCGCCGATCATGCGGGTAGCCGACCCGGTGGAGATCGCGCACGGGCGCGCTGTTCCTGGCCAGCGACGATAGCTCGTTCGCGGTCGGGCAGCTGCCTGGTCCTCGACGGCGGCTTCACTGCCCGCTGACAGGAACAGGGTCGTGAACGCACCTGTCCAGAACAACTCACGTCCCGGCCGACGTCCGGCTGGCCAACCTGGTCCGCATCGTCCAGGAACTGCGCAGCGCCGATGCGCTGTCCCGCTCCGATGTGGCCCGGCAGGTCGGCATGTCGCTGCCGACCGCGCACCGGCTCGTCGCCGACCTCGCCGATCTCGGGCTGGTGGCGCAGGAGAGCCCTGCTTCGGGCAGCACTGCCCGGCTGGGACGGCCGCCGGTGGTGTACCGGTTCCGCGAGGACGCCGGCCTGCTTGCCGGGATAGACGCCGGCAACGAGACGACCCGGCTCGCGGTCGCGGCGCTGTCCGGCCAGGTCCTGGTGTCGCGGTCGCTGCCGTCGGCAAAGCTCGGCCGCCGCCTGCCGGCCATGCTGGCCGACCTCATCAGCGACATGATCGGCTCGGCCGGCCTGCCGCTGAGCAGGCTGGCCGGGGCGGCGGTCGGCATCGCGGCCTGCGTAGATGCCGACGGCGTACTGCGCGATCCGCCGGCCCACCGGGCCTGGCAGGGGCTGCCGCTGCGGGCGGCACTCACCGCGCAGCTGGGCTGCGAGGTGGCCGTTGCCCAGGACGACCACCTGTCCCCGATCGCCGAGAGCAGCGCACGCGGGACCTTCCCCGGCGCTACCTCGCTGCTGGTGCTCGAGATCGGCCGCGGCATCGGCGTCGGGATGACGATCGACGGCCAGCCGGTCTCCGGGGCCCGCGGCGGCTTCGGCCGGATCGCGGGCTGGCCGATCAACGACCCGGTGAGCGGCCAGGCACGGAGCCTCGGCGAATGCCTGGTCACCGGTGGCCTGGTCGATCAGTACCGGGCCAGGGGCGGCAGCGGTGACGTGCACGACGGTGCCACGCTCGCAGCGGCAGCCCGCGGCGGTGACCGGCAGGCTCAGCTCGTCCTCGGCTGGGCCGCTATCGAGATCGCCGACGTCATCACCCGCCTTCAGCAGCTATGCGACCCGGAGGCCATCGTCATCGGCGGCGGCCTCGCGCGCGCTCATGATCTGCTCGAGCCGGTGCTGACGCGCTGGCTGCCGCCAGGCGTGCGAGCAGCCAGAAGCGTGCTAGGCGAGCACGCCGTGGTCGCCGGGGCACTGATCGTGGCCGGCTCCTTCGTGGAGAGCTGGCTGAGCGCCCATCTGGCCCGAGCCTGATGCGTCCCGCCCTAAGGAGTTGACTGCCATGGCGCAGCTGCCCGCCCTCATCGCCGGCCAGCCGGTGCAGACGAAGGCTGAGGTACCTGTCGAGGATCCGTCATCTGGAGAGGTCATGGCGGTCACCGCCGACTGCGGTCCGGCGGAGATCGATGCTGCGGTCCAGGCGGCAGCGGCGGCAAGCCGGTCATGGCGGCTGGTGGCCGTGCCGGAACGGGCCAGGCTGCTGCGGCGGCTCTCGGCGCTGATACAGCGTGATGCCGACAATCTCGGGCAGCTGGAGAGCCGGCAGACCGGCAAACCGCTGCGGCAGGGCCGCAGGGACGCCGAGATCACCGTCCGCTACTTCGATTTCTACGCCAGCGCCGTCGAGACGCTCTACGGCGCGGCCTTCTCCCTGGATTCGCGCACCTCGGTGCAAACCCGCTGGGAGCCGCACGGCGTGACCGCGCACGTGATCCCGTGGAACTACCCGCTGCAGATTCTCGGCCGCTCGATCGCGCCTGCGCTGGCCATGGGCAACTGCACTGTTCTGAAGCCGGCCGAGGAGGCGCCGCTCACCGCGCTGAAAATCGCGGAGCTCGCCATCGAGGCAGGGTTTCCGGCCGGCGCCCTGAACGTCGTACCGGGATTCGGCGAGTCGGCGGGAGCCGCGCTGACCGCGCATCCCGGCATCGGTCATATCTCCTTCACCGGCTCGGTCGAGGTCGGCCGCCTGATCAGTCACGCCGCCGCGGAGCACCTGATCCCGGTGACGATGGAGCTCGGCGGCAAATCGCCGAATGTCCTGTTCGCCGACGCCGACCTGGACCGGGCCGTGCCGGTCATCGTCAACTCCATCTTGCAGAACGCGGGCCAGACCTGCTCGGCGGGCTCCCGGCTGCTTGTCGAGGAGAGCATGCACGACGAGGTCGTCGGACCGGATCACCGGGATCTTCGCCGGCGTGGAGCATCGGGCCGGCCCTGGAGGATCCGGCGCTCGGCCCGCTGATCTCCGGTCCGCAGCGCGACCGGGTCCGCTCGTTCCTTACGGCGCCGGACCGAGGCGGCCGCGTCGTCTACGGCGGCGAGCCACTGAGCGGCGGCCGGTACGGCAACGGCTATTTCTTCCAGCCCACCCTCATCGACGACGCTGACGCCGCCAGCCTTATCTTCCAGGAGGAGGTCTTCGGCCCGGTACTCGCCGTGACGAGCTTCAGCGACATCGATGAGGCGATCGCCCTGGCCAACGGGACGGAATACGGCCTGATCGCGGGGGTGTGGACCACGAACGTCGGCACGGCACAGCGCATGATCCGAGATGTCGTGTCGGGCCAGGTGTTCGTGAACACCTACGGCGCCTCCGGCGGCGTCGAGCTGCCGTTCGGCGGATTCCGGCAGTCGGGCTTCGGCAGGGAGAAGGGTGCCGAAGGCCTGCGCGGGTTCGCGTCAGCTCAAGACCGCCGTTATCGCCGCATGACACATCCGGCTCGATCGCTGCCGCCAGCGAGCACCGGGCTCCTGCCGGTGCCGCTCGATAGTGATGCCGAGCTTCCCGTGCCTGTCGGCGATGCCGCGGCTGGATACCCCGGCCATGCTGGTCGACCTGGACATAGCTGACGCCAACATCGCCAGGATGGCCGCGTTCTCACTGCGCACCGGGATGGCACTGCGCCCGCATATCAAAACCCACAAGAGCGTTGCCATGGCCAGGAAGCAGCTGGCCGCGGGCGCGGCCGGGCTGTGCGTCGCGACGGTCGGCGAGGCAGCGGTCCTGGCCGCCGCCGGCCTGACGGACCTGACCCTCGCCTATCCCGTGGTGGGCACGCGCAAGCTCGAGCGGCTCGCTGCCGTGCTCCGGGACGCCGAGATCACGCTGGTCGCGGACTCGCCGGACGTTGTCGACGGCTACATTGGGACGGCCAGGCGAGTCGGCCGTCCGGTCCGCGTGCTGGTCGAGGTGGATACCGGTATGCACCGGGTCGGGGCGACGCCGGGCCTGGTCACCGAGCTGGCCCGGCATATCGAGAGATCGGCGGTGCTGCTGTTTCGCGGCATCCTCACCCACGCCGGGCACGCACATGACGCGACCGACCAGCTGGGTATCGAGCGCGTCGCCCGCGAGGAAGCCGCCGTGATGGGCGAGGTTCGCGCCGACCTTGAGCGCGCCGGATATCAGGTGGATGTCGTATCGGCGGGCTCAACGCTGACCGCGCGCTACCTCACCGCCGCGGACGGCATCTCCGAGATCCGGCCCGGCACCTATGTCTACAACGACCTGCGCACGCTCAGCTGCTGGGCGTGCACACCGGACGAGCTAGCCGTGACGATGCTCGCCACCGTCGTCAGCGCCGCCGGTGACCGGGTGACCGTAGACGCCGGGAACAAGACCCTGACGAGCACTACCAGCGCCGACTACGGCTACGGTCATCTGCTCGGCCGTCCGGCCAGCCGGTTCACCAGGCTCTCCGAGGAGCATGGCGTGCTGTCGGTCCCCGATCCGCCCGGACTGCACGTCGGCGACCGGGTGCAGATCGTGCCCGTCCATGCCTGTGTCTGGAGTGACCTGCAGCCCGAGGTCTACGGAGTCCGCGACGGCCAGATCACCGAGCGCATCCGCGTCGACGCTTTCCGGCACAGCCTGTAATGGTCGGTCAGCTGTCGAGCCGGACCGCGATTCCCCGCCCCCTCGCGGTCGGCAATCTCCAGGACATGGGCCGTGACCGCCGCGTCAACCACGGCCGAACCCACTGAATCGAAGACGAGGCGGCTCGCCCCGCGGGGCAGGTCGCGCTGGCCGGCGAGCAGCTCACCGAGTTCGATGCAGGCGGTGCGGTCGGCCCCGGCCGGCAGATAGGCGCACTCCCCCACGATGAGCGCATCAGCGAGCACGTCAGCCACCACCGCTGCGCCCTCCAGCATGCCTTCGCCGAGTTCGCGCTTGCCTGCGGTGTCAGCACCCATCGCGAGTACCAGCGCTCCCGGCCGGACGTCCCGCGGCTGCAGCAGGGGCTCGCGGGCCGGTGTCGCGGTAAGCACCAGATCGGCGCCTGCCGTGGCTACGGCCACGGATTCGCATGCCACGACCGCGCCGGGCAGCGTGGCAGCGAATTCATCAGCATGCTCGCGGTCGCGGCTCCACAGCCTGAGGTCGCTAACGGACAGCACGGTGCTGAGCGCGGCCACCGACTGGCGGGCCACCGGCCCGGCCCCGATCACCGCGAGGCTGTGCACGCCGGGACCGGCCAGCCGGCGTGCGGCCACAGCCGCGATGGCGGCGGTGCGCATGGCAGTGATGTCGGCCGAGTCGAGGATTGCCCGCAGCGTGAAGTGATCCGGATCAAAGGCGAGAATGACTCCGGCCGACCGGCCCGCGTCCGGTCGCAGGTTGGCCTTGACCGACAGGACCTGCGCCTCCAGCAGCCCGGTTTTCAGGTGCAGAGCGGCACCCGGCAGCCGGAGCTGGCCAGAGTAAGCGGCAACGTGACGCCCGGTGGCTATTGCCACTAGCGCGCGCTCGGCGGACTCGATCAGGTCAGGCCAGCGTAGTAGCCCGCGTACCGCTGAGCGGCTCAGCAAGCGAACCGGATGACCGGCAGGGCTGTCCACTCCTCAAGCCTAATGAGCGGCGTCTGCAAGCTCCGCGCGAGCTGGCGCGGTGCTCGCCGCACTCGGCGGAGCCTGGTTCGTGCTAGTCATTGTCTTCCTCGCCCTCGGCGAGGTGGCGGCCAGCCAGTCTGCGGTGCGTCAGTTCCAGCTGGACGACGATCTGGAGCCTGCGGACGAATACCGCCAGGCGTACTGACAGGCCGCAGCAGGCCGTACGCCTCGCCAGCCATCCGGCAGGTCATCGCGCCGGAGCTGTCACCCGCTCGGCCAGGATGCGCGCACCGTCGCCAGCCAGGCCGGCCAGCCCGGCCAGGCCGGTCATGGCCAGCAGCAGCGACAGTGCCGGCCCGGAAACCTCCGGTCCGGTGCCATGCGCCCAGGCGGTATCCATGGCAACCAGGCGCAGCCCTTGTATCCGCTTCTTCCCGCCCACCGGGAAACTGGATTTGGTGTACATAGCCAGGCACTCGTCCGCGGCACCGGCCGGGACTTCTCGCTCCAGGCCAGCCGGACGGCGGATGTCCTCGCTGTGCACGACGACCTCGCCGAGCATGGCCGCCACCGGGGCGGGCGGGTGGTTGGTCGTCGTGGTTCGCAACCGCAGCCGGTCGGCGATCTGCTCAGCCGAGAGCTGATCGCGGTCGCGTGCGTCGGCCGCCATGAACACGTTGAACCGGAACCCCGAGGCAGCCATGCCGCGGAGGAAATGCCCCTGGGTCTGTTCTGCACCAGCCAGCACGTGCGCGGCCACGAACCCGATCGTCCAGCCCGCGCACAATGACGGTGCGGCCCATTGCTCAGTGGTCAGTGCCTCGATCGTGCCGGCGAGCGCCTCCCGCTCAGCATGGATCCGCGCCCAGGTGGTTGCGTTATCGGACATATCCTGCCTCGATTCGTCAGTGGTCACCGTCGCGTCCTGTCGTCCCATACCACGAACGGCGGCTGGTGCTCTTCGACACGATCGGCAGCGATCCCGCCGGGCATGACTGGCGGGGTGGATAGAGAGTGCCAACTGGAGCCGGTCCGGGAGTCGAGCTGCTAAGGACACCATGCCTCGTCGAGTCCGGCGGCGACGGCATCCGGGGCGCGCATCCGCCACGCATCGGTGATCAGTTCCCGGAGCCGATCGATAGCAACCTCGGCTAGCCGGACCATCACCAGCGGCCAGCCGTCATAGCCGGAAGCGGTGAAGAAGATCTCCGGCTCGCCGAGGAGCAGGGCCTGCTTCTCGGCTTCATCGCCGACATACAGGACCGCGATGTCGATTCGGATGAGCCGGGGCTTGCCCAGCCTGCGCTCCGGATAGGACCAGACAAACCCCTGGCCGGCCACCCGGAAGTCAAAGCCGTCACTGTCGATCTCCTCGACCGCCGGCAGCGCCAGCGCGATCCGGCGGACGTCGTCGGCGTCAGCCATCGAGACCACGCCCTGACCGTGCCACGCGCATAAGGACATGCTAGACATCGGCACTGACATCCGGGCGGCCCGTTCGACGTACCCGCTAGTTTCTGGAGGCGAGGCGGACCAGCCGGTGCGAGTCACGGACGCGCGCCGCAGGTGACGGCCAGGCTGATGACAGTCGCGAGAGCGCCCAGTGGCAGCACCGGCAGCAACGCGGGCGCGACGAGGAGGACACCGCCGCCCGCCGCGGCGCCGCCCGCCGCGGCGGCGAGCACGGCCGCGCTCAGGCGAAGGCCCGTGCCGCCGCGACCGGCTGTCGCGATCTCGGCGACGGCACCGGTCAGCGTCCCGGTCAGGTAGGTGGTCGACAGCGTCGTCCTGATCCCGCGCACGGCCGCACTCTGCAGCCCCATGGCGAGAGCGGCCGCCGCCAGCAAGCTCAGCTGCCAGCCGCCGGCCGGGTGACTGCCGGCCAGCTCCCAGCCAGCCGTGAAACCCGCGACGGCGACGATCTCTGCCACCAGGGTGGCGGTGACGGTGGCCGGCCACAGCAGGTCCGAGCCGCTCGATGCCGTGCCGATCCGGCTACCGAGCGCGGCGCCGCCGATATAGCCGCCGAAGGCGACCGCGGTGTGAGCTGCAAGCGCTCCGGACGCGCGACTGACTGCCAGGCCGATCAGGATCAGGTTGCCGGTCATAACGCTGGCGAATACTCCGCCAAGACGGACGAATGACGCCAGGTCCGTTGCACCGCTGGCAAATGCCAGCGCCGCGGCAAGCATGACGAGCGGTACGCCTCTCCGGGCGTCCTGGCTCTCGCTCACGCCGTGCTCACGCCGTCGCCGCCTCGCTGCTCGGGGCCGGCTTCGGCCTGACCGTGCTGTCACTGAATACCCGCGCTGCCGCGTTCCATCCCGGCCGCCGGCAAGTCTCTGGCCGGCGTCGCAGCCGTCGCGCTGATCGCAGTCATAAGTACATGACGGGCAGAATCTCGCCGCCGAGCGGGAGCCTGCAGGTTCGAGCGGGCAGGCAGGCAGACAGGCCCGGGTTTGCCGGATGAATCCAGCGGTCAGGTGCTATCCGATGCGAAGCGGAAGCGCGCGCGGGCCGCGGATCTGGCCAGCCGACCACGCCACTGCCGACGGGTCAGCCAGGCTGAACTCCGGGACTCGGTCAAGCCAGACTTCCAGCGCGACCCGCAGCTCCATCCGGGCCAGGTGCGACCCGACACATCGGTGGATGCCGAGGCCGAAGGCAGCATGCCGGTTGACCTCCCGGTCGATGAGAACCTCACCGGCCCGGTCGAACTGCGCCGCATCCCGGTTTGCTGCCGGGAACGACAGCAGGATCCAGTCATCGGCCTTCATGTCCGCGCCGCGCCAGTGCATGTCCTGCTGCACCAGCCTCGCCATGGTGACAGGCGCGTAGGCGCGGAGGAACTCCTCCATGGCGGTCGCCAGCAGCCCCGGATCGGCGACGAGCCGCTGCCGGTCCTGCGCAGTCCGGGCCAGATGCCACAGTGAGGCGCCGATAGCGCTCCACGTCGTGTCGATTCCGGCGATCAGCAGCAGCGCCATGGTGCCGACCACGTGCGCGGCCTCGAGCTTGTGCCCGTGAAGCTCGGCATTGATCAGGTACGTGGTGAGGTCCTCGCGAGGGTGGTCCAGGTGGTCATGGACCTGCGCGAGCAGGTAGTCGAAGAGCGCGGTCATGCGCGCGATGCGCTCTTCGGGCGGCAGGTTGACGCCTTCGAGGGTGTTCTCGACGAACTGCCGGAACTGGGGACCGTCTGCCGGCGGGAAGCCGAGCATGTCGGCGATGACGCGCATCGGGATGTGCTGCGCGTAGTCACGGGCGGCATCGACGACGTCCTGGCCTTCCAGCGCGTCGATGAGCGAGTGGCACAGCGCCCTGGTCGCCGGCTCCTGCCTGGCTACTGCAGTCTTGGTAAATGCGGGCAGCAGCAGCTTGCGTGCATCGTGGTGGAACGGCGGGTCCGAGGAGATCGGCGGTGAACCGCCGATCGGAGCAAGATCGCGAGGCGGCCGGAAGTTGCTCATGATGATCGCTCGCGAGGAGAAGTGCTCGGTGTCGTAGGCGACGGCTGCCACATCCTCGTAACGGGTCGGCAGCCATCCGCCGCCGAACCGGTCAGTGTGCGCAATCGGGCAGCGCTGCCGCAGGTCGTCCTGAATCGGATAGGGATCAGCCGACCATTCAGCCTCCAGATGCGAGAAGTCGGTCGCCCAGTCCGACACCGGCCCGGTGATGATCTCGTTCCGGGTGCCGAAGGGCTCCTCAGCGTCGGTCTCCCGGAGATTCCGGCTGAAGCGGTCATCGACGGCCATGTCAGCTCTCCTCGACCAGTTCGATAGCGCGTTCCGGGCAGTTGGCCACCGCGAGGCGGGCGTCACGCTGGTTGCCCGGCGGCACCGTGCCGTCGCCGAGTACCTGTCCGAAGCCCTCGTCGTCGTCACCGAACAGATCGGGCGACAGGTCATAGCAGCGGCCGTGGCCCTGGCAGCGGTCTGGGTCGATCTGCAGTTTCACCGGACTGCTCCTGTCTGTGCTGTGCTGTCGCTCCGGCCGAGACCGGCGACCACCCGGGCGAGCAGGGCGGCCCACTCGTCGTCGTTGACCGTGTGCAGGTCCGGCGTGACGAGCGCGCTTCCCATCGCCAGCAGGAGGCAGAAATGGGCCAGCGCACCTGGTGACAGTCCGTCGTCGATCTCGTCACCGGCCTGGGCTACCCGCATGAGATTGGCGAGCCAGTCGGCCCGCTCGCCGACGTAGTCGCGCATCGGCCGGGCAACATCCTCGTCCCGCCGGGCCGCGACGAGTGCCTCCACCAGGAGGTAGCCGCGGGCGTCGGGCTGCCGGGGCAGCTGGCGTCCGATGGCCAGGAGCAGTTCGGTGACCGGCCGACCGGGGTCAGCGGCGAACATGTCGGCCAGAACCCGGCGGCCGTGCGTCCGCAGCGCGTCCACCAGCAGTTCGGCCTTCGAGCTGAAGTGCGCGTACAGCGCGCCGTTGCTGACGCCGGCTGCGGCGGCAATGTCGGCCACCCGGGTTCCGTCGTACCCGCGTTCGGCGAAGACGTCGGCTGCGGCCCGCAGCAGCCGATCACGGGTGTCTGCGGCGGTGACACCTGCGATCCGGCCCATGGACAGAATTAAACGAACGTTCATCTGATTCGTCAAGAACCAGTTGCGAACGGGGCGGAGCCGCAGCTAGGCGCCGTTGGTCGGCCGACGGACCGGGGATCCGCCACCGCGGATCGCGCCCGGCTGCCACCCGCGGCAGATCTCGTTCACGTTTGCAACTCGCCAGCGGGGTAGTGAGCGTTGCACCCTCCTGCTGAAGTGGAGCTGTTCATGATCATCCTTGGTGTCATACTCCTCATCATCGGCTTCCTCGCCAAGATCGCGATCCTGTGGACGATCGGAATCGTTCTCCTCCTGATCGGGCTCGTCCTCGCGCTGCTCGGGACCGCAGGCCGCATGGTCGGCGGGCGCAGGCATTACTGGTAGCTACCGCGGCGGCCGCAGCATCAGCCGGCGGCCGCCGCTCCCCGGCCGGGTTGCCTGCGTCGCGCATGGGAGCTAGCTGCTTCTCCCCGAGCAGCTAGCTCCCCTGTGCTTGCCTGGAGATGCCCGGCTCAGGGGTCAGCTGGCGTGGCGGGTTGAGCCCGGCCATAGTGACCCCGAACCAGCGGGCGGCCAGATTGCGGGTGGGTATTCCGGCGGCTGCGACCACGGCCGGCCCGGACATCACCCCCGCTGGGTGACCTATACGCCGTCAGCACCGACGCCGTACCTGCGGTTACGCCCGCTTCACTGGACGCAGATCGCGCTGGTTTCGGCGCTGATCCCAGGCGGCCAGCCGGGCGATTGACCGAGCCTGGCTCTCCCGGGCGAGCGCGGCCAGCGCGGCCAGCGCGATCACGACCGTGATGACGGTCTCCTGGAAGCGCTTGTCTTTCGGCAGCCGAGCTAGCGCGACAACTACGACACCAACCAGCGCCGCGCGCCGATGGCGGTCAGCTGCTCGAACCGGTCGCGCAGACACTTCGGACATCGCGCACCTCCTCGGGGAACCTCATGGTGCCTCGAGCCGTCCTGCCGGAACTCACCCCAGCAGGGTGAGGCACGCTCCCGCCTGGTTTGGACACGCTGAGCAGACGCGGCGTCGGGCCCATCCGACGAGAAGGCGCGGCGGACCGTTGGGCGCTGTGCGACGCCCAGGGCGCTGCGCTGCGGACTCGGCGGAGGTGACCATGTCTGACACCGGCAGCGAGCCGGGCCCGGCTCTCGATGATCCGGATGCCAGTGACGCGAAGCAGGCCGAGGCGGGCCAGTCCGAGGCGGGCCAGTCCGAGGCGGGCCAGGCCGACGCGACGGGCCAGGCCGAGGCTGAGCAGGCTGAGCTGGAACGGCTGCGCGCCGAGGTGGCCAGGCTGCAGAGCCAGCAGCCGGCTCAAGCACGCCGTCGTCGGCATCGGCTGGGCTGGCGGCTTCCCGTCGCCACCCTGCTGATCGTGCTCGGGTGCGTGCTGGCCCCGGTTTCAGTGCTCGCGGTCTGGTCCGCGAATCAGGTCTCTGACACGAGCCGTTACGTGGCGAACATCGAGCCGCTGATCCACGAACCGGCGATCCAGAACGCGCTCACCAACAAGGTGACGGTCCAGATCACCAGCCAGGCTCAACATTGCCGGGCTCACCAATGAAGCGGCCGGCCTGCTGACCTCGAAGGGACTGACCAGGGTCGGCGCGCTGCTGAAGACGTTCAGCCCGGCCATCGCCAGCTCCGTCGACGGCTTCATCCACAGCCAGGTATACAAGCTCGTGACGAGCCCGAAGTTCGCCAATGCCTGGCTCCAGGTCAACAAGGTGGCTCATCAGCAGCTCGTCAATGCACTCGCGGGGAACCATAACGGTGCCGTCAAGATCAACAGCAACGGTCAGGTCACGATCGACCTGGCACCGTTCATCGCCATCGTGAAGCAGGACCTGGTGAAGCGCGGCTTCACCATCGTCAACAGCCTGCCGCCGATCCATCCCACCCTGGCCCTGTTCACCGCGCGTGACCTCGTTCAGGCCCAGACCCTGTACCGGCTGATCAACGATCTCAAGATCGTGCTGCCGCTGCTGTCGCTGCTGCTGCTGGGCTTCGGAGTATTCGTAGCCCGGGGTCACCGGCGAGCCCTGATCGGAGCCGGGCTCGGGCTGGCCGCGAGCATGCTCGTGCTCGCCGCGGGCCTGGCGATCTTCCGCAGCGTCTACCTGAACACGGTGCCCGCCAGCGTGCTGCCAAGCGATGCGGCGGCCGCCATGTTCGACACGTTCGTGCGCTTCATCAAGGACGGGCTGCGCCTGATTCTGGTGGTCGGCCTGATCGTGGCGCTCGGCGGGTTCTTCACCGGGCCGTCGGTAACGGCCGTGCAGACTCGCGGGGCGTTCGGGAAGGGCCTGGGCTGGATGCGGCGGAGCACCGAGCACGCCGGCCTGCAAACCGGTCCGGTCGGTACCTGGACCTATGCGCACAGGTCCGCACTCAGGATCAGCTCAGTGGCGGTTGCGGCGCTGATCTTCGTCTTCTGGGGTCGCCCGACCGTCGTGGTGGCCATCGTGATCACTGTCCTGCTGCTGGTCGTGCTCGGCCTGATCGAGCTGATCGGCCGGCCACCCGCGCCGGCGACCCCGACGGCTCAGGTCTGACAGTGGGCTTAACAGCCCGGATGGTAATTCCGGGCATAATTCCGGATCACCCTTTGCGGATGATTTCCGGAGTGAGGCGACGGGCAATGCTGAGCTTGTGGATCCCCGTGACCGGTTCTGGTCGGTAGGCAAGCGAATGGCGGACCCGGTGGAGTCCATTGCCCAGCGGGTCGCCGAGCGGGTCGTCGACCTGCTCGTGCGCGCGCTCGATGTCAACGATCTCGTCCAGCGAGTCGACCTGAACGCCGTGCTGCGCCGGGTGGACCTCGACGAGGTCCTCGGTAGGATGGACGTTAACGCGCTACTGGACAAGGTCGATGTGAACGTCCTGCTCGACCGCGTGCAGGTCGACCCGCTGCTGGACCGCGTCAATGTCGATACCCTGCTCGAGCGGGCCGACGTCAATGCGCTCATCGGGCGGGTGAACGTGGATGACGTGATGCGACGAGTCGACCTGGACTCGGTGCTGAGCCGGGTCGACGTGAATGCGCTGGTGCGGCGCATCGACATAGACGGGCTCATCGAGGACACCGACCTCGGCGCCATCATCGCCAGGTCGTCCAGCGGCGCGGCGAGCGAGGCGCTGGACGCAGCCCGCAGTCAGGCCGTCGGGCTTGACCAGTTCATCGACCGGTGGGTGGCCCGGCTGCTGCGGCGTAAGCATCCCGGTCCGGTCGCGCCCGGCCGCAGTGCTCGACGGCCAGGCAGAGTCATGACCGGCCGCAAGCACACGCCCGGATGGCTGAGCGAGGCAGGTCACTACGCCGGCTCGGTATCCCGGTTCCTGGCGTTTATTATCGATGCAGCGGTCAGCAGCGGCCTGTTCGCCCTCGGTCTTGCGGCCACGTCTCTCGTCGTGCAGGTCGTGACCGGTCATTCGGTCAGCTGGAGCCGGACGAACATCATCGTCGCCGTTATCTACGTGGTGTGGGAGTTTTTCTACTTCGCGTATTCGTGGGCAATGAGCGGGCGAACCTTCGGGATGGCAGTGCTTGGGGTACGGGTTGTCCGCGCTGACGGCACCACCCTCGACCCCAGGCGGGCAGTGGTGCGCGCCCTCGCGTTTCCGCTCAGCTTCCTGTTCTTCGGTCTGGGATTCCTCGGCATTCTCGTGCAGCGCGAGCATCGTGCGCTGCACGATCTCATCGCAGGCACCGCGGTGATCTACGCGTGGGATGCCCGGGCCGCCCGCATCCGGTTCCTCGCCCGCGACGATGCGGCTGGCCTGCCTCGCCAGCCCGCGGCCGACGCGATTCAGCCGCCGGGCTGATGCACCGCGGGCGGCGCGCGGGCCTGGCGGGTCCGCCGGTACGGAGCGCGCGTGCCGTGAACCTCATCCGCAGCGGGTGAGGCATCGTCCGGATGGAACCGGGATGTTGGACGAAGTAGGCGCAGCCGCGCTCAAGTGACTGTGCCGGAGCGACGGAAAGGACCTGACCATGAACATGGCAGCCAACATCGACGAAGGGATGCGGGCGGCGCTGGCCGAGCTGGCCCTCGGAGATCCGCAGCTGCTCGGCGAGGCCCTCGGACTGCGGGCGGACTTCCAGCACGAGAGCGGACTTGACGCGCGCACCTTCTCGCTGGTCAAGATCGCCGCGCTGATCGCGCTCGACGCCCCGCCGGCCTCGTACCTGTGGCAGGTGGGTAACGCGCTGGACTCCGGTGCCACGACGCAGGACCTCATCGGCGTGCTGCGCGCCATCGCGCCCCAGGTGGGTCTGCCGAAGATAGTGGCGGCCGCGCCAGAGCTCATGGTCGCGCTCGGCCTGACCCTGCCGGATGGTGTGTGATGTTTGTCCGGCGACGCCCGTTGCTGCGTGCCGCGGTGGTGGGCGGCACGGCCTACGCGGCAGGCAGCCACATGGCTAACAAGTCGGCTGCGCAGGGACAGCAGGAGGACGAGCAGAACCAGCGCATCGACGACCTGGAGCAGCAGCAGCAGCAGCAGCAGGCACCGGCGCCAGCGGCACCCGCCGCGGCGCCGGATTCGTCGATGCTCGACCAGCTGACCCAGCTCAGCACGCTGCACCAGGCAGGCGTACTGTCCGACGAGGAATTCACCGCTGCCAAGGCCAAGCTGCTCGGCAGCTGACGGTCCGCGCGGCCGCCGCAGAGCGCTCTGCTGACAGTCAGCTACTGCGCGGCGGCCGCGGCGGGCCGCAGCCCCGCCGCCAGGATGTCGATGCTCAGGGCCAGGATCCAGGCCGGGAAGACCAGTTCCACCCAGGGCGAGAAACTGACACCCACCAGCAGCACAACGGCGGCCACCATGCCGACGATCGTGAGCCACCGCGACACGATCTCGGTTCGGCGGGCGATGGTGACCGTCGTCAGCGTGAAGACCGCGGCCATGCGCATCGCGTACACGTTCAGCAAGATCGCTGAGATATTGCGGCCCAGCACCAGATTGGCGGACGTCGGCGTCCCGGACGTCGCGTCAGCGATAGGCGCGCCTCCGACGGCAGCAGCCACGAAGATCAGCGCCACGAACAGCAGGCCGCTGCCCAGGAACACGGTGGCGAAGAAGCGGTCCTCACGCTCGCCGATCCGGTCCCTGAGCACTCCGATGAACCACAGAAACGCAATCCCGGCGAACGGCACCAGGTTCAGCGCGATCGCCACCGCTGCCCGGCGCCGCGAGTCGGTCAGCCAGTCCCCCGGCACTGCTGGGTGCGGCGGCACAGAGATCCTGAGCAGCACCATGGCAGCGGTCAGCAAGACGGAGAAGATGATGCCCGCGAGAGCGGCCGCCCGCGGCGTTCGCAACGGGCTCCCCGCCCGCAGCGGGCCCTGAATTGCTGGCTGCTCGGCCATCGGCACTCCCCAGTCGCGGCGATCATCGAGCACATCCTCTCGCTGCCATTCCGCGGCCAGCCTCATCCATGGCGGGTGAGGACGACCATGGCGGCAGGAGCCGCAGAATCGGCTTGACCAGCGGCCCGTGCCCATCAGGACAGGGTCCGCACGCCTAGCGGGCTGCACTGAGCCCAGGAGAAAGGGAACGAGGCCGGCGATGCAATACTGACGTATACGGCGCGCAGCCGTCATCGGCTGCGGTACTCGAACGGTCATGGCAGGCCACTGCTGTTCTTGGCGCACTGACCCTGATTCTCGGCATAGTCGTGAGCTTTCATCCGACCGGATCGCTCAACGCCATCGCGATCTTGCTCGGGATCCTGATGATCCTCTCGGGGATCTTCCACCTGATCCGGGTCTTCGGGCCGGACGAGCTGCACCGGGTCTGGACCGGCATAGCCGGCCTGATGTTCATCGTGGTCGGCGTTGTGCTGATCCGGCATCTGGACCTCACCAGGGCCGTCGTCGGCCTGATTATCGGCATCACCTGGATCGTGCAGGGGCTGGCCGCACTTATCGGCGGCATCGCCGGCACCATGCGGGAAGGGCGGGCCTGGGCGATCACCTTCGGCCTGGTAAGCCTGATCGCGGGGATAGTGGTCGCGACCGCCCCGGCTTCGTCGCTGACCGTCCTCGCTGTCCTGCTCGGCATCTGGTTCATCATCATGGGCGTGTTCGAGATCATCGGCGCGCTGCTGCTCCGGCACGTGCTGCGGACCGCAGCTGAGCAGCCGGTCAGCAGCACTCCTGGCTCGCTCACCCCCAGCGGGTGATGACCGGGCAAGCCGCCGATGCCAGCCTCGGTAGGGGCCACGGCCAGCGGCGGTTGAGGGCGCCCCGGATACGGAGGTGCCCGGCCATGAGGCCCGGTAACCAGATGCCCATCGGGGCGCGAGGAGCAAGGTGAGATGAGCGAGCCGTTCAAGGGCAAGATCAACATTGACATCAGGGACTCGGTGCCGGACTGGACGCCGTTCGAGCCGCCAAAGGCCCCGGACGGGGCGCCGAACGTGGTGTACATCGTCCTGGACGATGTCGGATTCTCGGCGATGTCGCCCTACGGCGGACCGATCGAGACGCCGAACATCGACCGGATCGCGGCTGACGGAATCCGGTACACCCAGTGGCACACCACTGCGCTCTGCTCCCCGACCCGGTCGTGCTTGCTGACCGGGCGCAACCATACGCGCAACAGCATGGCGTGCATCACCGAGGCGGCGGTCGGGTTCCCGAACGCCAGCGGGACCATCCCGCCGGAGAACGGCATGCTCCCGGAGATCCTGGCTGAGCGGGGCTGGAACACCTACATGGTGGGCAAGTGGCACCTGTGCCCGACGGTGGAGATGAACCTCGCGTCTACTCGCCGGAACTGGCCGTCGGGCCGCGGGTTCGAGCGCTGGTACGGATTCCTGGGCGCGGAGACCAACCAGTGGTACCCGGACCTGGTGTACGACAACCACCCGGTAGACCAGCCGAAGCCGCCGCAGGACGGCTATCACCTGACCGAGGACCTAACCGACAAGGCGCTGGAGTTCATTAAGGACGCGAAGGTGATCGCGCCAGACAAGCCGTTTTTCCTCTACTACGCGCCGGGTGCGGCGCACGCTCCGCACCAGGCGCCGAAGGAGTGGATCGAGAAGTTCAAGGGCCGCTTCGACATGGGCTACGAAGCGCTGCGGGAGCAGACCCTGGCTCGGCAGAAGCAGCTGGGCATCGTCCCCGCGAACACCGAATTGCCGCCGTTGAACCCGATCGGCACTCCCGAGACTCGCAAGGGACCCGAAGGGCAGCCGTTCCCTGCGCTGGATGTCACCAAGCCGTGGGAGTCGCTGACGGCGGATGAGAAGCGGCTGTTCTGCCGGATGGCGGAGGTCTACGCGGGATTCCTCGCGCATGCCGACTATCACATCGGCCGGCTGCTGGATTACCTGGAGGCGACGGGGCAGCGGGACAACACCATGGTGATCCTGGTGTCCGACAACGGGGCCAGTGGCGAAGGCGGCCCAAACGGGTCGGTGAACGAGAACAGGCTCTTCAACGGCATGCCCGACGACATGGCATCGGCTCTTGCGATGATCGACGAGCTCGGCGGGACCAAGACCTACAACCACTACCCGAACGGCTGGGCGATGGCGTTCAACACGCCGTTCAAGATGTGGAAGCGGTACGAGTTCAACGGCGGTACTTCGGATCCGTGCATCATCTCCTACCCGCAGACCGGCTCCGGGACAGCAGCCCGGGACAACTACGGCACCAGTATCACCACGCCATCGACATCGTGCCGACCATCCTGGAAACGCTGGAGGTGACGGCTCCGGCCACCATCAAGGGCCACGTCCAGTCCAGATTCGACGGCGTGAGCATGCGGTACAGCCGCCGACATGGAGTCGGCACCATCGGCCCGCTCCACCCAGTTCTACTCGATGCTCGGCTCGCGCGGCATCTGGCACGACGGCTGGAAGGCCGTCACCACTCATCCGACCCTCAGCGGCTGGAGCCACTTCAACGACGACACCTGGGAGCTTTACCACGTGGAGGTGGACCGGGCCGAAATCCACGACCTGGCGGCGGAGCACCCGGAGAAGCTGCGCGAGCTTGTCAACCTGTGGTTCGCCGAGGCTGGCGACAACGGAGCATTCCCGCTGGATGACCGGTCAGCACTGGAAATCGTGCTCACGCCCCGGCCGCAGCTGGCGTCGCCGCGCGACCGCTATGTCTATTACCCCAACACCGCAGAGGTGCCCGAGCAGCAGGCCGTCAACCTCCGGAACCGGTCCTACACGATCGGGGCCCTCGTCGATATCCCTGCTCCAGGTGCGGAGGGGGTGCTGTTTGCCCAGGGCGCCCGGTTCGGCGGGCACTCGCTCTACATCAAGGACAACCGGCTGCACTACGTCAACAACTTCGTCGGCATGTTCGAGCAGAAGGTCGACGGCACCGACGATGTGCCCGTCGGCAAGGATCTCATTTTGTCCGCATCGTTCGACAAGGACGGAGAAGATCCGCCCGGCGTGTCCACCGGGATATTGTCCCTCTACCACGGCGACACAGAAGGTCGGCGAGGGCAGGATCAAGACGCAGCCCGGAAACGTTCAGCCTCGCAGGTGAGGGTCTGTGCGTCGGCCGTGATAGCGGAGAGCCGGTGACCGCCGACTATCCGGGGCCGCATCCGCACGCATTCACCGGTGGCACGATCAATCGCGTCGCGGTGGACGTGAGCGGCGAGCCCTACGTCAACCTGGAGCGCGAAGCCGCGGCAATGCTGGCCCGCGAGTAACACAGCGCAGTACCTAACGAGGGCCTTGTCAGCGCCGGGAGGCGCTGGCAAGGCCCTCGTGCGTGCATGCCCGGAGTTGCCGGTTGTCAGGTGTCGATCGGCTGGGCTGAAGCCCTCGCACCGGAGAGATCCTGACCCTCCCGGTCTCCGTACCCGGCGCCGGGCCGTGACCCAGGTAAGCGACGACCCCGAGCTGGCGGATATCGCCTGCTCGAGGTCGGCCTGCGAGACCCTTGTGAGGTCCCGTGCTAACGAGCTACCTGCGCCGGGAAACGCGCCTGGCGGTGCGTCGTCCGAGTGCGCCTGGCTACCCTGCGTCCTCCGATCATTGCCTTCCCTCCAGTCCAATAGTGTGCCGATGGCCTGGCGATGCCATTAGCCGGCTGCGCCGGAAGTTTCCAGATCGTGCAGTTCCTTGGCTTCCGCCGCGGAAACCAGCCCGATGTCGACGAGGTCGAGCGGGCTGATGAAGCCGTCGCTGATGCGGAAGCCGCCGGCCCGCACGATAGCGTCGCGCAGCGGAACCGCCCAGTGGTGCTCGAAGCAGGACGAGCGCCGCCGCCGAGTCGTTCGGGATGTCCGCGAGGATGTCCCAGCCCTCCTCGTCGGTGAAGATGCTCACGCCGCCGTCGTCGGCTGCTTCCATGGCGCCCTCGGCTGCGCCAGCCTCCGCGCCAGCCTCGCCGTCGATGCCCAGGCCGATGAGGGCGCCGATGATGCTGCCGACCTCGACAGCTTCCTCCACCGTGAGATTGCTGAGGTGCTCGACCTCGAGCTCGCCCTCGGCGTCCTTGTAGACCGCGAGCGCGTCGATGACCCGCACCGTGTCGCTCGCTCTGAGCCGCTCAAGCTCCGCGATGATTTCACCGTGAAAGTCCGGGTGGCTGAACCCCAGTACCAGGAGCTGCACAGGACCGATAGCCATGTTCTTGCCTCTTTCGCGATCGGGCGATTGTCATCTGGACCGATCGCATGCCGGCGACCGGCCGTCGGTTGAGCCGCTTCGACCACGGCCCCCTATCGCAGCATCGGGCCATGGGGCCGTCCGCACATCACCCCGCAAGGGTGAGCCGCCGCTAGCCGGCCGGGCCGGAGCTCAGCCGCCGGCCGCCGACAGCCTGCTGGTCGGGCGCTGCCGGAGCGAGCTTCGACGCTCATCTTGATGGTCTTCACCGCACTCGTAGCGCCCGCCTGCAATGTCAGGCCGATGGCGATCACCACGATGCCGGGGATGAACAAGGTGTGCGATCCGAGCATGATCAGGCCCAGCCGGCCCAGCAGGTAGGGCGGCGTGCTGACGACGGCGCCGATCGCGCCGCCCACCACGCTCACGGTCAGCTTGTCGCGTCGCGAGTGGACATTCTTGACGCCGATCAGCCGGGCCGGCACGGCGACGTAGCAGACCATCATCACCGCGACGACAATGCTCAGCGACAGCCCGAACCACCACAAGCCCCACCTTGTGAATACCACTGTCGCCAGGCCGAGGCAGAAGCCAACGGCTGACCCCCACGCCAGGATCACGGCGCAGGTGCGCGCGAGCTTCGCCAAAGGCGGGCCGGATCTCTGGCCGGCCCGGGCTTGCTGATCGCATAGGCGAATACAGCATTCAGGAAGAAGCTCGCGGCGGTGACCGCCATGATTGCCAGCACGACCGGAATCACTACCGGCCCGGTGATCACGTGGAAGGATTTCCCGTGCAGGATATGGGCCTTCAAGTCGATCATGGCCGCCCAGATCCACATCGCCGGCAGCACCTGGATCAGCGACAGCCGCCAGTTCGTGAACAGCAGCTTGACGCCGGAGAACAGCATGGCCAGCGCACTGACGGCCAGAGCGAACGGCGCGAGCCAGCGCCGGGAGCGGCTGAGCTGGCGGACCGCGTCCTCAACGGCCGCCTGGTCACTGTCCAGGACGGCCCGGACGACTCGCCGGAGGCTCGCTCGCCCTGGCCGCAGGCGCCGCCGACGGCGAGGCAGCACCGGCCCTGGCAGCGCGGATCCGGGTAGGACGGGCTGGCCGGCCGGCACCGTCCGCGGGCACTGCCCCGGGCAGATCTGGCGCATTTCCTTCCAGTGCCACCGCGGCAAGCACCTTTCACGCGTCGTGGTGCGCTCGGCAGGCTCCTGCCGCTCCGCAGCGGCCATGTCTGGTGAGTGGCCGGGTGCCCGGCTGCCCGTGTCGCGCGGTCTGAGCGTAGCCGGGCTGGCTGCCAGGCGTGGCTCACCCGCGCAGGGTGAGGCAGATAATCGGGCCAGGCTGTTGCCTGAAATGGCGCGGCAAGCGCCCGCTGGAGGGAGCCGGACCATGACCGAGCTGAAGGCTGCGGCGCCGCCGCTGATTGCCGCGAAATACCAGCTGGATTCGCGGGCCGGGCGGCTGACGGTCGCCCAGCGGGTCGAGCGAGGCAAGCTGGCGCGGGCTGCGGTACCTCGCTCCAGTCATGCGGCATTCGACCCGCCAGCAGACCGGCCAGACCCGATCAGCCTGCTGGAGAGCCAGGCCACGTCCCGGCTGCCTGACCTGGTGCCGGTCCGGTACGGGCGGATGATGGTGTCGCCATTCACCTTCTTCCGCGGCGCGGCGCTGCCGATGGCCAGCGATCTGTCCGCGACCCCGGTGTCCGGGCTGCCCGTGCAGGCCTGCGGCGACGCTCACCTGTCCAACTTCGGCATCTTCGGCTCTGCCGAGCGCCGCCTGGTGTTCGATGTCAACGACTTCGACGAGACGCTGCCCGGCCCGTGGGAATGGGATGTCAAGCGACTGCCGCCAGCCTGGAAGTCGCGGCTCGCGGCAACGGGTTCGCTGACAAGCAGCGCAGCGAGATCGTCAGGGCCGCGGTGGCCCGTTACCGGCAGGCGATGCGGACGTTTGCCGGGATGACCGTATCTTGACGTCTGGTACGCGCATATCGATATGGACCAGATGCGCGCGCAGTTCGACGCGCAGCTGCAGCCGCGGCAGCGCAAGCTGGTAGACAAGGGCCTGGCGAAGGCGCGGACCAGGGACAGTATGGAGCAGGTGGCCAAGCTAACCCGGCTGGTGGACGGTCGGCCCCGGATCATCTCCGACCCGCCGCTGCTGGTGCCGATCGATGAGCTGATGCCCGAGGGCACCGAGCGCGCGGCCATTACGAAAGCAGTTCGGCGGCCTGATCGGCACGTACCGGCGCACGCTGGAGACCGACCGGAAGTACCTGCTCGAGCAGTTCGAATTCGCCGACCTGGCCCGTAAGGTCGTGGGCGTCGGCAGCGTCGGCACCCGGTGCTGGATAGCCCTGATGCTCGGCCGGGACGAGTCCGATCCGCTGTTCCTGCAGATCAAGGAGGCCGAGGCGTCGGTGCTCAGCCGCTTCGTCGGCGCCAGCAAGTACGCCAACCAGGGCCAGCGGGTGGTCGCCGGGCCAGCGGCTGATGCAGGCATCCAGCGACATCTTCCTGGGCTGGCAGCGGATCGCGGCAGGGCTTGACGGGCAAGCAGCGCGACTTCTACATCCGCCAGCTCCGGGACTGGAAGTACTCCGTCGACATCGAGAACCTGATCCCGTCCGGGATTGCGCATGTACGGCGAGCTCTGCGGCTGGACGCTGGCGCGGCGCATGCGCGCTCCGGGGACAGGATCGCCATCGCCGCTTATCTCGGCGCATCGGAGCTGTGTTCGACCAGGCGATCAGCGAGTTCGCCGTCGCGTACGCCGACCAGAACGAGCGGGACCACAACGCCCTGGTCGAGGCTGTCGCCTCGGGCCGGATCATCGCCGAGCGCGGCCTGTGAGAACCGCCGCCCGCCCGTGCGCCGCGCTGTTCGCGGCCGTGACAGCCGGAGACGCCGATGGTGATTGACCTGCTGCTGGTGGGTCTTGCGATCACGCTCGAGCCGTTCCCGCTGACGGCCTTCATCCTGCTGCTGAGCGCGGAGAAGAGGCATCTGGAAAGGCCTGGCATTCATCCTCGGCTGGCTGGCGTGCCTGATCGTGGTGATCGCCGGGGTCTACGCTGGCGACGGGCGGCCAGCCGCCCGCGTCGAACACCGCGCCGTCCACCGCCGTGGTGGCCATCAAGCTGGCCCTCGGCACCGCGCTGGTGCTGTACGGCGTGCGCAAGTGGCGGCGCCGAGGCGTGCCCAGCAATCCCAAGCCGCCGGCCTGGATGGCCCGGCTGGACACGGCTCTCGCTCTGGTCCGCCGCCGGGCTCGCCGTCTTCCTGCAGCCGTGGGCGCTGGTGGCCGCCGGCGCCGCGACCATCAGCCAGGCCAGCCTGTCCGGCGCGGCGGGCTACCTGACGCTCTCGCTGTTCGTGCTGCTCGCCACGGCCAGCTTCCTCTACCTGGAGCTGTATGCGACGTTCGCGCCCGCTGCGGCCGGCGTCCGGCTCCAGCACCTGCGCACCTGGCTGGACACTCATCGCGATCAGGTCATCGTCGCGGTCTGCCTGCTGCTGGGCTTCTGGCTGGCGGGCCGGAGCATCGGCTATCTCGTGTCGGGATGACCCGCACGGCCCAGGGCGGGCGAGACCAGGTGGCCGATGGCGCTGGCCGTGCTGATCGCCGGTGCGCTGCGCGCGCTGCTGCCCGTTCAGCTGCGGAACGGAGACGCGCGCTGGCTGTTCCTTGCGGTCGAACTGGTCCTGGTGCGCCGTGCTCGTCGTGGGCGACCCCGGCCGCATCGACCGCGACTCGACCTGGCTGCGGGTGCTGACCGGAACGCTCATCGGGCTGATCACCCTGGTCAACGCCTCGGCAGCGATCCGGCTGGTGGCCGGCATCGTCCGGACCGCCGCGTTCACCAACGAACGCTGACATCCTGCTGGTCAGCGGCGCGGTCATCTGGCTCTCTAACGTGATCGCGTTCGCCCTGTGGTACTGGGACCTGGACCGCGGCGGAGCAGCGGCGCGTGCCCGCGGCACCGGCCCGGCGCCCGCCTTCGTCTTCCCGGAGATGGCCCATCCGCAGTACGCCGGGGCCGACTGGTCAGCCCAGGTTCGTCGACTACCTGCACCTGTCGTTCGCGACCGCGACGGCGTTCAGCCCGACCGACGTCTCCGCGATCAGGCCGTGGGCCAAGCTGATGATGATGACGCAAGCCGCGGTGTCCCTGGTCGTCGCGCATCCTGGTGATTGCCCGCGCGGTCAACATCCTGTAAGTGAGCGCCAGCAGGCTCGTGCGGTGCGACTTACCTGCGGGACAGGCTGCGGCGGCGCGCTGCCGCCAGCTTCCGGCCGTACGCGGAGGCGGCGCGGGGCTCGCGCCTGCCGGCCCCGGCGGCCGCTGGCGCGGGCTCGCCTCGGGCTCGGACTGGCCGGACCGGCGTCCGGTAAGCCGACACCAGCCGCGCTACCAGGGTTGCCAGGAATACCTGGCCGGTCAGCGCCTCCATCACCGCGATGGCCCGGCCACCGCTGCCGAGCGCGGTGAAGTCACCGTAGCCAAGGGTGGTCAGCGTGGCGAAGCTGAAGTACTGGAACGTCTGGGTATCGGCGTGCTGCCCGTTGGCAAAGAAGGCCCCGCCGCCCAGGTGCTCCATCGCCGTGTAGAAGGCAGCGAACATCAGGCCGATGATGATGTAGGCGCTCAGCGCACCGTAAATGCTCTGCAGTTCCACCGTCGGCCGGGCCAGCACCCGGCGCACGATGAGGACCGCTGCAACCAGCAGCAGCAGTCCCTTCCACAACGCCGAGGCGCCCTCGCCAGCCTGGGTGCCAGTCAGCGCCGCCACCACAGCGGCGGCCGAGCCGGCCAGCGCCACGGCGCCGCCGATCCGCGCCGTCCGGCGGGATACCAGCGCCGTCCTGAGCGCCAGCAGCAGCACGGCCAGGAACAGCAGGACCTGGAAGTCGATCGCGAGCTTACTGGTGGTGAAGGCCGACAGGAGGTAGGTCGCGATCAGCGCGAGCAGGAGCAGGCCGTACCGGCCACCGGACCCCCTGCGGTCGGAGTCCGTGCGGCCGGTCTGGCTTGAACTGCTGGCAGCCCCTCGGGCCGGGAGCGCTATTCGGCTCCCCCGCCGTGCAAGGCTTCCTGGAGTTCCTTCTCGCCTTCCTTGGAGAGCGAGGTCTTCAGTACGGTGCCGCCGTACTTGCTCATCGCCTCGACTGCCTTGTCCGGGGTGACCTTCTCCACCATCAGGAACAGCGCCGAGGTGCCCGGCTTGACCATGTCCCGGACCTGGTCCTGGAACGCCTTGTCCACACCCGACTTGGTGACCTTGCCCATCAGCGCGCCCAGCCCGGCCCCGATGGCGATCCCGAAGACCGGCACGAAGAACAGCACGCCGAACAGCAGCCCCCACCACATGCCCCAGGTAGCCCCGGACTTCACCATGTGATGACTGGTGTGAACGTGATACTTGCCGTCAGCGTCCCGCACGATCACCGCAATCGCGTCAGGCTCGATGATGAGGTCCCGGGCCAACTTGCGTGCTTCTTCGGCAGCGGCTTCGGCCGTGGCTTCATCGGGGTATCCGATCGCGATCAGATCCGCCATTGCATCCTCTTTCTCCTTGTTGCTGATACATCTGGTCCGAGTTCACCAAGCCTGCGCTCGCCGCGCCCCACCCCCCAGGGGCGATTAGCTGGCCCTACCGAAGGTCCGAAGAGTCAGGCCGGGAGCGGGGCCCATCCGGCCGGTTATCCGGTCCGCGGAAAGCGCGCAGCGACGCCTCGAAATTGAACAGGCGGCCCCGGACGACCTCAGCCTGCTGCGGCCCGGCTCCCATCGGAGCGCGCTCCGCGTCCATCGCGGAGCGGACAGCGTGCAGCGTGGCCAGCACATCCGCGACCCGCGCCCGCTCAGCCTCGTACGGAGCCGCCTCCCGCATCGCGTAGAGCGTCTCAGCCAGGGCATCCGCGCGGCGCTGGATATCGAGCCAGCGCGCTTGCGCGTCCGGCGCCGCGAGTGCTCCCGGCGTTTCGGCCACGCTGATGATGTCGTGCAGGGCTGCGCCCGCGGCATAGGCGTCGATAACGCGCGGCCTGCCAGGCCGCCGAGTCCGCGGCGGCGGCGGCAGCAGCGGAGCGGCGGCGGCCCGCAATGACGATCCACACGATGGCGCCGAGCACGATGACCAGGCCAAGGATGACCCACAGCCACACGGTCGCGGAACTGGACCCGCTGGCCGGAGCCGTGCCGCTCACGCTGGGACGTGGCGTCGTCGGGTGCGCCGACGGCGGAGCCACGGTGGTGGTTGTCCGCGTGGGCGCCGCAGTGGTGCGGCCCGGTGTCGTGGGTGCCTGCGTCGCGGCGGTCGACGCGGCCGGCGGGGACGTCGCCACCGTTGGTGTCGACGACGCCTGGGCGCCGCCCGCCGCCGGATCACTGCGGCTCAGCCCGGGTTTCGATGGTGCCAGGCTGCTGAGCGCCCCGCCAGCGCCGCCGGCACCCGCACGCGGCAACGGTCCCGACGAGAAGCATGGCCGCGATGGAGAGCAGGCCGATAGTCAGACGCCGCATGCCCGGTCCTTCCGTAGGCTGACCCGGCTCAGCCCGGAGGGAGCTGGTCAGCGTTCTGAGCACCGAGCCTGCCGCCAGCCGGGCAGCGCCGCGTCACCCCCCACGGGGGGTCTGCAGTCAGCTCACCGCAGCGGATCCTCGTCAGCGGCCGGGGTAAACGAGGTGGCCGCCACTACCTCGGGCCTGCGGGTCTCGAAGTGGATCAGCCGCTCGTACACCATCCGGTCAGCTTTCGTCAGCGGCGGCTGCGTCACCGACCGGGGCCACAGATGGTAACGGAGCACGACATTGATCTCCGCGGCCCACAGCGTGAGCTGCGAGCCAAGGTAGAGCCAGGACAGCAACGTGATGACGACGGCGAAGAATCCGTAGGTCGGGCTGGCCCGGTGCAGGCCTCTGGTCACGTACCAGGTCCCGATGAGCTGCAGCACCTGCCAGAACACCGTGGCGAAGATCGCGCCCGCCGCTACTTCCCGTGCCCGCAGCGGCTCGGCGGTGAGCACCATGAAGGCGAGCATGAAGAGCCCGAAATTCACCAGCAAGGACCCGGCGATGGCGAGCGCGGTGGCCCCGCCGCCGTGCGTCACCGCGGTGGCGAACGCGGCCAGCGCGGTGGACGAGAGTGAGGCTATCCCGAGCAGGCCGATGACGCCGAGCGCACGCACATACCGCTTCACGAAGCTGGGCCAGTGCACGAACGGGATGTTCCAGATCGTGTTGAGTGCGTTCTGGGACGCCATGCCAAGGCCAAGGCTCCCGTAGACGGTGCCGACGATGCCGACGATCAGCGCGGTCGTGTTGCCCTCGAGCGGATGCACGCTCGAACGCAACTGGTCACCAATGACGGGAAAGTTGCCAAGGGCCGAGTTGATCAGGCGCTCGTGCAGCGCGGGGTCCCCGGCCAGCACGAAGCCGAGCACCGTTGTCAGCAGCAGCAGCAGCGGAAACAGGGCGAAGAGCCCGTAGTATGCCATCAGCGCTGCCTTGCTGCCGGCCTGATCATTGCCGAATTTCTGGATGACCGCCCACGGAAACCCGATCAGGGCATGACGCTGCTGGAACCGGTCGGCCCGCCGGATCTGCCGCTCCGCCCAGTTAATCTCGGCCATAATCACACCTGTCCCATCAGGGACAGCTGCTAAACCACATCGTCCGGCTACACGTATTCATGCCGCCGCATCCAGGTCAGGGTGACCCATCCCCAGATTGGCGGCAGGTAGGCGGTACACAGGCGCTGGATGAACACCGCGGCGACGGCCTGATCCTGCGGAATGCCGGCGCTGGCGAGCCCGGCGATCAGGCCGGCTTCGATGACACCGGCCCCGCCGGGGACGGGAACGGCGCCACCGACGATGGCGGCCGCCGTGATGACCACCAGCAGGGTGGCGAGGCTGGCCTTCTCCCCGACGGCGTGCAGCGCCGCCCCGAGCGCCAGGGCCACGAACAGCTGGCTCAGCACCGAGCCGGTGATGACATAGGCCATCTTCCTGGGCTCGCTGGCGATCGCCTTGACGTCGGCCCAGATCTGCGCCAGCCGCGGCCTGATCTTGGCGCTGGCCAGCCGCCGCAGCCGCGGGATCACGGTAATCACCGCGGTGGCGATGCCGGCGCCGAGTATCACCGCGACCACGACCCAGACCGCGGTACGGTGCCCGCCGCTGGTGGGTGCCTGGAAGCTGCCGGCCGCGAAGCTGACCGAGACCAGGAAGAGCAGGCCCTTGGCTACCCAGCTGGCGGTGGACGCGATGGCGCCCGAGCTGAGCGCGGACGCCGGATCGTAGCCCTGGCGCTGGAAGAAGCGGACCCGGACCGCGAACGCGGCGACGTCGCCGCCGACGAACTGGGTAAACTCGTTGGAGGTCTCCAGCGCGAGGCATCGCCCGTACGGAAGCTGACCGGTAACGGAGCCGACGAGCGCGAGGGCATTGCTCGTGATCGGAAGCTGCCCGAACACGAAGGCGAGGGCTACCCAGCCCCAGCGCGCGCCCTTGATGACGTCCAGCGACCCGGCGACATCGGTCAGCACCCCGACGATCGCCCAGATACCGACCAGCGATCCGATCCCGAACACCAGGTTGACCCAGCTGATCCGCTTCGCCTCGGCGAGCTTCGGCACGTCGATGCCTGCCGCCTCGGCAACCGCAGTGCGCAGTTGCGGGAGCAGGCCCTTGTTCCGCCGGAATGCCGCGACCGTGTCGGGGTCGAGCGCCGAACGCTGCAGATGCACTAGGGCCGCACGCGCCGCCGTTTGGTCGAGCACCCTGGCCGCCGCCGCAGCGGTGCGCTCGACACCGAACCGGACGGCGAACGTTGCCAGCACCGCCGCAAGGTCATCGTCGAGCCGGCTGGCCGGGGACGACGATGACGCCCGCCGGAAGTTCCTGATGCAGACGCCGCCCGGCACCAGCAGCAGCGTTGTCGGTCCGAGTGCGCCATGCGCAATCCGGGCACGCCGGAGCCTGAGTACCGCGTGCAAGGCCGCGTCCAGCGTCGAGTCCGGCACCGCATCGGGGTCAGCTTCGCCCAGCATGATGCCGCTCGGCAGCTTGCTGACCAGGGCGGAGTCCATGCTCGGGCCGAACTGGCCGGCCGCCAGTACCGCGGGCACCAGCACGCCCGCCCGGCCGGCCATGAACGTCAGGTAGGCCTCGTGCTCCACCTGCTGGATCCGGTTAAGGATCAGCGTCGCCCCGGAGTCCCGGTAGAAGCAGAACCGCCAGAGCTTCGCGAGCATCCGGGCGTCGGCCGCGTCCCGCCCGTACACCGTTATCTCCACCGCATCGCCATCGGCGTCGCGGCCGGTGAACCGCTCCGCTCCCCAGGCCTGACGCGGTGCCCGCGAGATGTCACTGACCGCCACATCGAGCTCGGCTATCCCGTCGGCTACCTCCTGAGCTGATGGCAGCCCCAGCGGTGAGCCCACGGCCAGGTGGACGGCGGCGCCGATACCCCAGCCGAGCGCGATGCTGGACAGGGCATTGACTGGCAGTGCGAATCCGCCCGCGACCGCGGCGAGCGCCGCCGTGCCGATGAGCACCGACATCAGCCGGTGCAGCGGCCGGCTGAGGTAGGGCAGCGCCGTCACCGCTACGGCGATGGTGACGGCAAGCTGGGTGACCGGGTAGCTCACGTCGACCCCGGCCAGAGCATCGGCGGCCGGCCGGCCGGCCGCCGGGCCGAGCAGGTCGCCGAGCAGTATGCAGACGGCCCAGGTCAGGATGGCGGCCGCAGCGATCCGTCGCACGACGCGCAGCCGCGGCACCAGCAGCGCCAGCACTGCCATAACGCAGATCACGCCAGCCGAGCCGACCCAGAAGATTACCGTCACCAGCCATGAGATGGCCCCGGGCGGCGGATTCAGCACCCGGACGATGGCCAGCTCTACGGCGGAGTTTGCCCGCATGACCGGAATGGACACCGCCACCACGAGGACAGCGAACGCGAGCCGGAAGGCATCCGAGGCGCGACGGCGCGTCGTTCCCCCGCCTCTGGGTCCGAGCACAGCAGCGCGCAGCCGCTGCGCCGGGCGAACGCCGGCCTCGCCTGCGCTCCGTCCGGCAAGGGTGGCCACCGCATCCCTCCTTGCTGTTTCCTAGCTGGAAACTACGGATGCCGGCCTGCGGGCAGCACCACCCACGGCGGGTGAGGCAGGGCCCGCGGGCGGTGCGGATCATTTGGTTACATCCGTCGGCAGTTGTCCGGTCCTCCGGCGCGGTGCGGCCGGAGGGAAGGCAAGGGATGACGCAACTGAGTCGGCCGCCGGTTCAGGCCACCCGTCGCTGGCTGCGCTCAGTCCGCCCGGACCGGGCCAACCTGCGCGCTGACCTGATCGCCGGACTGCCGGGCGCGATCGCCAGCGTGCCCGACGGGATGGCGGCGGCCGTGCTCGCCGGGGTCAATCCGGTGCAGGGCCTGTACGCGAGCTTCGCCGGTCCGGTTGGCGGCGGCCTCACCTCCAGCACCCGGCTGATGGTCATCACGACCACCTCCGCCGCGGCGCTCGCGGCCGGCTCGGCGCTGCAGAGCCTGCCGGCCGACCAGCGCCCCAAGGCGATCCCGCTGCTGGTCGTCCTGGTCGGGATCGCGCTGGCAATCGCGGGCCTGGTGCGCCTGGGCCGCTACACGCGCTTCGTGTCGTACTCGGTGATGATCGGGTTCCTCACCGGAGTTGCGGTCAACATTGTCTGCGGGCAGCTCGCCGATCTGACCGGCGTTTCCGCCACTGGCGCCTTCCCGCTGGCTAAAGCCGTCGATGTGGTCAGCCATCCCGGTCGAGATCAACGTGGCCTCGCTGGTCGCTGGCCTGAGCGCGCTGGCGATCCTGGTGATCCTGGCGCGGACTCGGCTGGCCGTCGTCAGCGCGCTGGTGGCGCTGGTCATCCCGACCGTCGTGGTCGTGCTGGCCGGCGCGACGAGCGTCATCAGGGTCGGCGACGCAGGGGACATCCCGCGCGGCATCCCGCTGCCGCACCTGCCCGACTTCCGGTTCCTGTCGTTCAGCCTGGTCTCGGGTGCCATCGCCATCGCGGCGATCGTGCTGGTCCAGGGCGCCGGAGTGGCCGAGGCGGCGCCGAATCCGGGTAACGAGCGGTCGAACCCGAACCAGGACATCATCGCGCAGGCGGCAGGCAACCTGGCGTCCGGCTTCTTCCGTGGTGGCCCGGTGGGCGGCTCGGTCGGCCAGACCGCGCTGAATGTGTCGGCAGGCGGCCGGACCCGGTGGTCAGCGATCTGGTCAGGCATCTGGATGCTGGTGATCCTCGCGGTCTTCTCCGGCCTGGTAGCCAAGATCGCACTACCCACGCTCGCTGCCGTGCTGATCTTCGCGGCGATCGGCTCGATGAAGATCGGGGAAATCGCCAGCATCCTGCGGACCAGCCGGACCTCGCAGGTCGCGGTGGTCACCACTTTCGGCGCCACCTTGTTCCTGCCGGTCGCGGCGGCGGTCGGCATCGGCGTCGCGCTGTCCTTGCTGCTGCAGCTGAACCAGGGCGCGATGGATCTGGCGGTGGTCGAGCTGATTCCAGTCGGCGACGGGCGATTCGAGGAGCACAAGCCGCCAGCCACGCTGACCAGTCATCACGTGACCGTGCTGGACGTGTACGGCAGCCTGCTCTATGCCGGTGCCCGCACGCTGCAGGCGCACCTGCCCGACCCCGGTACGGCGGAGGCGCCCGTCGTCGTGCTGCGGCTGCGGCGCCGCACTTCGCTGGGAGCGACCTTCGTGAAGGTGGTCAGCGACTACGCCGATCAGCTGGCCAGCGCCGGCGGCAGGCTCTACCTCAGCGGCCTCGACCCGAGCCTGGTCGAGCTGCTCACCCGCTCCGGGCATATCGATGGCCCGATCCGGACCTTCGAGTCCACGCCGCTCGTCGGCGAGTCGACGCAGGCGGCCTACCTCGACGCCGAAGCGTGGCTGGTCAGGCAGTCCGGCGGATGAGCCTGCGGTCCGGCAGGTCAGGAAGGGACGCGTCCTGCGCGCCGTCCGCGGCTGGCATGAGCCGTGGTCCGTAGCGGCGCGCCAGCGGGTTCGCGGACAGGCCGTGCGCGACGACGCTGAGCAGCACAGTCAGCCCGATGATCCCGACCGCAGGCTGGGCCGGCTTGCCGAGATCCTCCAGCGCCAGCAGGGCGAACACGACGGACGCCAGCCCGCGCGGACCAAACCAGCCCACGAACAACGTGGCCGCCCGGCCCAGTCCCCCGCCTGCGAGCGCCAGTGCCACCGGAGCCATCCTGATCACCGTCAGGCTGAGCACCGCGTACAGTGCCCGCTGCCAGGTCAGGCCCTGCAGCGCCGGCACCACGGCGATGGCGCCGAAGGCCAGCCAGACCAGCAGCGACACCAGGGCGCCCGTCTCCTCGACATAGGGCACGAGCCGCTTGCCCGCGCTGCCCGCTGCCGGTGCCGTAGGCCAGGCCGCCGACGAAGGCAGCGATGAAGCCGTTGCCATGCAGGGCCAGCGCGCTGGCATAGGCGCAGACCGCCAGCGCCAGCACTGCCGAGCCGGCAAAGTCGCTGGCGGCCCAGCCCCTGCGGCGGACAGCCTTCACGACCAGGCCGCCCACGCCGCCCACCACCGCGCCGATAACCACGCCGAGCGCGAGTTCAGCGACAGCCACCGCCGGTCCGGAACTGGCTGCGTGCTCGGCTGTCCCGGCGCCGGCTATCGCGACCAGCACGATCGGTGTGGCGATGCCGTCGTTAAGCCCGCTCTCGACGTTGATGAGCCGCCGGATCCTGGCCGGAACCCGGGGGTTGACCATCATGCCAGCTCCCAGCGCCGCATCCGTCGGCGCCAGGGCAGCGCCCACCAGCAGGGCGAACCAGAAGCTCAGGCCGCTGAACAAGCCGAGGGCCAGCAGGGTGCCCAGGCCGATCGTCAGCGGCAGGCCGATCCCCAGCAGCCGGATGCACAACCCCATGTCGCCGCGCAGGTCCCGCAGCCTGACCCGGGAGGCGTCCGAGAAAAGCACGAGCACCAGGGTGATCTCCGCCAGTGCCTTGACCAGCTCGCGGGACGGAGTGAAACCCAGCGGCGTCACCGGACCATGGGTGAGCAGCAAGCCTGCCAGCACGAACACCACCGGCGCCGTGACGTCAAACCGCTCCAGCCGCGCCGACAGCGTGCCCCACGCGAATACGACCGCGGCCACGATCGCGATGTCGGATGCGCTCATCGTGTCCTAATCCGGCACTGTGCGGGTCCGGCCCAGCGCCAGCCTGATCAGTGCCGCCGCCGCTTAACGGGCGGCAGTACTGCGCCCACTAGCCACAGGAACGGCAGGAAGATGCCGAGCACGCCGAGTACCCAGTGCCCCTTGCGGAAGGTAAGAACGGCCACGGTGAACAACAGGACGAGGTAGATGACGCCAAGGCCGAGGTACAGGATCGTTCCCGACATGATTACCCGCTTTCATCTGGAGCATGCTCGTCGAGCTGCCGAGCCCGGCTGACTGCGGCAGCTCAGCCGGGCAGCACGATCTGGTTACGGTTGCGGTTCGGTGTACCGGCCTTGCGGTTCTGCGTAGGGGCGCTCCTCGTAGCCGTCAGCCTGGCCACGCCCGCGGCGCCGCATGACGATGAAGACGATCGAGGTGATCAGGCACGCGAACCCGGCGATCATCAAGATCACCCCGATGGCCTGCAGGTCGACGTGCGCTGGCTTCCAGGTGATGCCGAATCTGACGATGGCACCGATAACTATGAGCGCGATGCTGCCGCCGATGGTCATGCGCCTCTACCTCCGGGTTCACTCGCAGGACGGGCCCCAGCACCGTCATCGTTGCGCTGCCGCTTCCGGGCGCGCCTCACCCCGCGCGGGTGACAACGGGACGTTGGACCCTGGGCATAGCCAGCCGGCCCCACGCACTGTAGCGGCATGCCTACTGCTGCGGATTCCGCCGGCAAGGACCCGGTACGCAGGCTCCGGAATGTCGCGGCTAGTCCGCCAGCCCTGGGACTGGACGTACCTATCGAGACGAAGTTCTACCCGCCCACCGCCCGCAAGGAATGGGTAGAGCGCCATGAACTCGTTGAGCAGCTGACTGCTGCGACCGCGAAGCTGATCCTCGTCGATGCGCCCGCGGGCTTCGGCAAGACCACGCTGGTGGCCCAGTGGAGCGCGAGCCCGCTGGAGAGCCGGCCGTTCGCCTGGCTATCCCTCGACGACGCCGACAACGATCCGGGCAGGCTCTGGTGGCACGTCGTGTGCGCCCTGCAGCGAGCTTGCCGAGACCTTGAGGCGGCTGAGGTGCTGCAGGCGCTCCGGGTTCCGGTCCCCGATATCGAGGGAACGGTGCTCCCGCTGCTGCTCAATGAGCTGGCCCGGCTCAGCGCTCCGGTGGTGCTGGCGCTGGACGACTACGACCTGATAAACGACCCGAGCTGTCATCATCAGGTCGATTTCCTGCTGCTGCATCTTCCTCCGGCGGTGCAGGTCGTGCTGATGACGCGGGCAGATCCGCCGCTTCCGCTCGCGCGGCTGCGGGCGGCCGGTGAACTGGCAGAGGTCCGCTCCAGCCAGCTGCGGCTGGCTCCGGCCGAGGCAGCGGGCCTCGTCCGCGCTGTCGCCGACGTCGAGCTGACCGAACCGGACCTGCTCACCCTGGTCGACCGCACTGAGGGCTGGCCAGCTGGGTTGTACCTGGCCGCACTCTCACTGCACGGACACCCGTCACCGACCGATTTCATTGCTCAGTTCACCGGCGACAGCCGGTACATCGTGGACTTCCTGGCCGAGGAGGTGCTGAGCCGTCAGCCCGCCGAGATCCGCCGGTTCCTGATGCAGACGTCCATCCTCAGCAGCTTCTGCGCACCGCTCTGCGAGAGCGTGACCGGCGTCGCCAGCGCCACGGACATCATCGGCATCCTGGACAGGGAGAACCTGTTTGTGCTGCCGCTGGACGACAAGCGGCAGTGGTTCCGGTATCACCACCTGTTCGCGCAGGTACTCCGCAGCGAGCTCAGCCGGACGGAGCCCGACCTCGTGCCTGTCCTGCACCGGCGGGCCAGCAACTGGCACCGGCTGTCCGGGTCGGCCAACCAGGCGATCGGCCATGCCCTGGCAGCCGGCGACGCCCCCGGAGCCATCGATCTCATCGCGCGGTACTGGCATTCCTACTGTGATTCCGGGCAGACCGCCACGGTGCGGGGCTGGCTGAGGTCACTCGGCGAGGACACGATCGCAGCGCATCCCGTCGCCGCGCACTGCGCCGCCTGGGCGGCCGCGCTGTCCGGTGACCGGAATTCGGTGCAGCGCTGGCTGCCAGTCATTGACGCGGCCACCGACCAGGGGCCGCTCCCGGACGGGATGCGGTCGCTCCGGTCCTCGGCCGCACTGCTGCGGGGTATGTTCGGATTCGACGGCCTCGGCCCGATGCGGGATGCGGCGGCGCGCGCCGTCACGCTGGAAAATGACCCGGCATCGCCCTGGTTCGCGGCCGCCGAGGTCTCGCTCGCGACCGCCCGCTACTGGTCCGGCGATCTCGAGCTCGCGGCTGACCATGCGACGCGAGCCCTGGCGAGCCATTCGACGGCCATGGTCCGGATGCATGCCTTCGCTGTCCTCGCCTACGTGACGAGCGAGCAAGGCAGCTTCGCGCGAGCGGAGGAGTTCGCCCGCGCCGCGCACGCGATCGCGACCGACCGCGGCATCGGGCTACGGGGCACGCCGCAAAGCGCGGTCGCCCACACCGCGCTGGGTGTCGTCCATGCGAGCAGCGGGCGGCTCCAGGAGGCGCGCAGCGAGCTCGAGTACGCGCTGATGATACGCAGCAGGTGGCTCGGCATCAGCCCATGGCCGACCCTGGAAATACAGCTCCGGCTCGAACCGGTACTCCTTGACCTCGGCGACCGGCAGGCTGCCGCGGCGCTGCTCGACGAGGCCAGAAAGCTGCTGGCCGCTTTTCCGGACGGCGCGCAGGCGCAGCAGGCCAGGCTGGACGGGCTCACGGCGACCTCGCCACGGCTGGCGGCCGCTCGCGAGGCGCTCACCCAGCGCGAGGCCGCGGTACTGCGGCTGCTGCGCGGCACGCTGTCGCTGCGCGAGATTGGCCAGCAGCTCTACGTCTCGCAGAACACGGTCAAGACCCACACCCGCGCGATCTACCGGAAGCTCGGCGTCTCGACCCGGCAGCAGGCGGTGGCGGCCCTGAAGGAGATGGGACTCCAGTAGCGCGCTAGGAACACAGGGCAGCTGCCGGGGCCGGGCCGGCTATCGCAGCCGGCAGCAGTCCGAGCTGGCGTGCGCGGCGGACCGCCTCACCGCGCTGACTCGCGGCCAGCTTCCGGTAGATGCTCTTGACGTGAGTCTTCACTGTGTTCACCGAGATGTACATGCGGGCCGCGATCTCAGCAGTGCTCAGCATCTCTGCCATGTACCGGAGCACTTCGAATTCTCGCGGGCTCAGCTGCTCGACGATCAGCGGCATGGCCACCTCGGCCGGCAGCCGGCTCGGCTGCCGCGCCATCGGGTCGACCAGTTCCGGCTCCAGCAGCCGGCGATAGGCGTCTGCCAGGCCGCGGTCCTGCCGCAGCACGGCCTTCAGCCAGCCGCGCTGCAAGGCAAACGGAAGCCGGTGCTGCTCTGCCTCGGCCAGCCTGAGCGCTTGCTCCAGTGACCGGCGACCGCGACCGCGGTCGCCAGCACCGTAGCTGAGCTCCGCGTCGATGAGCCAGCCGTCGATGCGGACGGTTGCGGATGCGTCCGCGCCAGCCGGCACCAGGGACAGGGCGTCGCGAGCCGCCCGGGCATCTCCGTCGGCCAGCCGTGCGTGCGCCAGCGCGACGGCCGCGTCCAATCCTGATCCGGCACCGGCACTCGCGGCTGTATCGACCGCCGACTGGCTGTCCGCCGCTGCCGCATGCGCTCGCGATTCCAGCAACGTTAGCCTCCGCTCCAGCCATGCGGGCGGCGCCCAGTTCCGCCGCGCGCGGCCGGTCATCTCCAGCGCCGCGGCCAGGCCCTGGGCCAGGCTGCGGCGGGCCGCGACAAGGCACGCCACCGCGCTGACCAGCCGGTCTGGCCGGGCGCGCAGGGCGTCGTCGGCCCGCCGCAGCCGGTCGGAGGCCAGTGCGAGCTCGTTGCGCTCGGTATGCACGCAGGCCAGCGCGACTTCGGTGGCGGAATTCACGAACGCTGGCTGCTGGCCCGAGTCGGTCCCGGCCGGAGCCGCCACCTCGCCCGCCAGTACCGTCGCGTGGCTGAGCCGGTCGCTGAGCGCTTCGACCAGAGCCAGTTTGCCGACGCAGTCGGCCCGCTCCGTCTCGCCATCGGATGTCCTGGTCACTGCCGCGCCCGACCGGAGTGCCGACGCGGCGGAGTCAAAGTTGCCGGACCAGAACTGCACCGCTCCGCGCCCGGACAGCACCGCGACGCGCGCGTCCGGATGCCTGCTCAGCAGGCCGTCCGGCAGGCCCGCCAGCAGCGCTTCCGATTCCGCCGCGGCGGCCGTCGCCAGGTCCAGTCTCCCGGCCCGCTCAGCTAGCGCCAGCCTGATCAGCGCGGCCGCGAACCGGGACGGTAGGTGCGCATCGCCCGGCAGGCGCTCGAGCAGGCGGTCCGCGGCTGCCAGCGAGGCGGCGCTCAGGTCGTCCCGGCCGCGGGACAGCTCGACTGCGGCATCCACGAGCAGGCACGGCGGCTCGGTCCAGGTCAGCTCGGCCGGCATGTGCTGGAACGCGTCCGTGAGCACCTCGCCGTTGCCACGCGGGTCGATGACCTGCAGGATGGCTAGCTCGTCGACCACCATTCGGGCCGCGAACTGCCAGTCCTGCGCTTCGCCCGCATGCCGCACCGCGTCGGCAAGCGACCCGTTCTGCTGGTACCACCGCGCGGCCCGCCGATGCAGTTCGGGCACCTGACCGGGATGGTCACGGCGCAGTTTCAGTGACAGGACAGCGCGGAACAGCGAGTTGTAGTGATACCACCCCTCGCCGACCGGCGTGACGAAGGCGTTTGACTGAGCCAGGCCAGGCAGCGCGTCCGGGGCCGACGGGTCGTCGGCCAGTGCGCGGGCCAGGTCATCACTGACCCGGTCCAGGATGCTCGTTCGCAGCAGGAAGTCTCTGGTCCGCGCTGACTGGCTGGCAAGGATCTCGTCCACCAGGTAGCTGGCCGCCGCACTGTCGCCGGCCACGAACATCTTGATGAACTGATCGGGATCGGGGTGCCCGGCCATCGAGATCGCGGCCAGCCGGATGCCTGCCGCCCAGCCCTCGGTCCGCTCGATGAGGCGCTCCAGCGACCCTTCCGCCAGCGCGATCCCGTGATGTGCCATCACCAGGCGGGACTCGGGGATGGTGAAGGCCAGGTCGCTAGCCCTGATCTCGGTCAGCTGCCCGTCCAGCCGGTACCGGTGCAGTGGCAGCAGCGGGTCGATGCGCGATGACGCCACCACCCGCAGTCGGGGCCCGGCGTTCCGCAGTACGTAGGCCAGCCCGTCCAGCAGCCGGGCGTCGGTCAGCAGGTGCAGGTCGTCGAGAACCAGGGTGACTGGCCTGTCCATGGTCGCCATCGCCGATGCGAACCGCAGCAGGAACTCATGTCCGGTGCCGGTGTTACGCGCCAGCAGCGCCTTCGGCAGGGCAATGCCCGCCTGGCGCAGCGCAGCGATGACGTAGGACCAGAAGACCTTCGGACGGCAGTCATACTCGTCGAGGTTCACCCAGGCGACGGCGCCGGCATCCTGGCTTGCTGCCCACAAGGCGATGGCCATCGTCTTGCCCGCGCCCGGCGGACCGGTGACCACGGTGAGCGGGCACCGCGCGCCCGCGGCGATGAGCTGGCTGATCCGGTCCCGAGGCACTGCCCAGTCCGGCACTATCGGCGCCCTGACCTTGGCCAGCAACAGCACGTCACCAGTGCGGGCATGGCTGCCCGGATGGCGACGATCGGCAGGCACGGCACGGGAAGCTGCGTCGACCTCCATGCCTCATGTATGCGCGCGTATCGGGTGACACGTCAACACCCCGGACGCGATATCACCAGGGTGATAACTCACCCGTGGCGAGTGGGTTGCACCGGGCTGGACAGGAGCACCCTGGTAACCATTGATTCCCGACCTGCTGGGAGCCTGGCGTGTCATCCTCTGAATACGAGATCCGCATCGCGGGAGTGCTGCCGCCCGAGGCCCTGCTGGATTTCGAGGAACTCACCGCGGCCGTGGAGCCGGTCGAGACCGTCCTGCACGGCCCGCTCGCCGACCAGGCGACGTTGCAGGACCTGCTCGCCAGGCTCGAGATACTCGGCGTACCGGTCCTCGAGGTACGCCGCCTGCAGGACCGGGCCAGTCCGGCCCGGTCCCCGCAAAGCCCGCCGAACGGCTGAGGCCGGCGCTCTAGCCGAGAACCTTCGCCTTCTGCTGGTCGAATTCGGCCTCAGTAATGACACCGCGGTCGCGAAGTCCGGCCAGCTTGGACAGCTGATCCGCCGTCGTGTCCGGCGCACTCCCGTTCGCCTGCTGCGCGGTCCGGTAGACCTGCTCATGGATCTCCGCCTGCTGGACTGCCCGGTCATGCATGTCGCCGCCACGGGCGATCAGGTAGGCCAGCACCCCGATCAGCGGGATGAACAGCACGAACAGGAACCAGACAGCCTTGGCCCCGCCGGACAGATCGTGGCTGCGGAAGATGTCGATGAAGACCGTGATCAGGATCCAGATCCAGATGACCCACATGAAGAAGAACAGCATCGTCCAGAACAGGTTCAGTAGCGGATAGGACGACAAGGACGCAGCGAGCGGCATGTCTTCTCCTTCAAAAGCGCGGAAACTTGTGAGGCCGGCAGCCTGGCGCGGGCACACCAGATCGCGACCGTGAATAGCGTCGTCCGGGTCCGTACCACCGGCATCACCCTGCCGGGGTGAGACAGCGGGACGTAGGGCTCTGGCACATCCGCGCGAGTCGCGCTACTGATAGAGCATGGATGCGGGCCGGTCACGAAGCGGCCGGCTCCATTCCGTGCCGGCCCTGCCTGGCCAGGTCAGTCCTGACCTGACGATCGAAACCAAGTTCCACGCTCCCGGTGTCCGGCCGGAATGGGTGCAGCGGCCAGGGCTGCTTGCCCAGCTGGCGAGGCCGGTCCGGCTTGTGCTGGTAACCGCGCCGGTGGGGTTCGGCAAGACGACGCTGGTAGCGCAGTGGCGTGCCAGCGCTATCGCAGTGCGGCGGTTCGCCTGGATCTGGCTTGAGCACAGCGACAACGACCCGGACACGCTGTGGCGGCACATCGTGCGTGCACTGACTCGATCCTGCCCTGAGCTCGACAGCGACGAGCTGCGGCAGGCTGTCGCGGACCACGCTCCCGACGTCACCGGTACCGTGCTCCCCCTGCTGGTTAACGAGCTGGCAGAGCTGTCAGTGCCGGTCGCGCTGGTACTCGAGAACTACCACTTCATCACCGATGCCGCCTGCCACGATCAGGTCGCGTTCCTGCTCCTGCACCTGCCGCCGTCCGCGCAGGTCGTGCTGGTCACCCGGACCGTGCCGCCGCTGCCGCTGGCGCGGCTGCGGGCCGGTGGCCACCTGATCGAGATCGGCGCCGGTGACCTGCAGTTTGGTACCGTCGATGCGGCCTCGCTAGTCCGGTCCACGGCCGGCCCGGACGTTGCTGAGCACGATCTGGCCGCCCTCACCGAACTAACTGAGGGCTGGGCAGCCGCGCTCTACCTCGCCGCGCTATCCCTTCGCAGTCATCGGTCACCGAGCCGTTTCATCGGGCAGTTCAGCGGCGATGCCCCGTTCCTGGCCGAGCTGATGGCGCAGGAAGTACTCGACCGCCAGCCGCCGGAGATCCAGAGCTTCCTGCGCCGGACGGCAATCCTGGGCCGCTTCTGCGCACCACTGTGCGATGCGGTGCTCGAGTCGGGCACCGCGGCTGACATCATCGGCCTCCTTCAGCGGGACAACCTGTTCCTCGTGCCGCTGGATGACACCCGGCTATGGTTCCGTTACCACCAGCTCTTTGCCGACCTGCTCCGGTCCCGGCTCACCGCCACCGAACCGGACCTGGTCCCCGCCCTGCACGACCGTGCCAGCACCTGGTTCCAGCAGGCAGGACAGGCGGATGACGCGATCCGCCATGCCGTCGCCGCCGGAGACCTCACTAGCGCCACCAGCCTCGTCGCCGAGCACTGGTACCCCTACCTGGTCACCGGTCGCGTGGACTGCGTGCGCGACTGGATTGCCTTGCTCGGCGAGGACCAGGTTGTCGCCAGCCCGCTCGCGGCGCACAGCGCAGTCTGGGCCGCGGCACTGTCCGGTGAGCTCAGCTCCGCCCGGCGGTGGCTGCCCGTGATCGAGACGGCCCGGTACGACGCGCCGATCCCGGATGGCATCGATTCGCTGGTGTCCTCGGCCATCTTGCTGCGGGCCGTCTTCGGTCTAGGCGGGTTCCCTGACCTGCGCGCGGCCGCCGCAGCCGTTGCCGCCCGGACCGACCCCGCATCGCCATGGCACGCGCTCGCGCATGCAGGCATCGGCGCGGTCCTCTACTTCGGCGGCGAGTTTGACCCCGCGGCTGCGCAGGCACGTGCGGCGCTGCAGAGCACGGGGCCGTCGTTCCTGCTGGGTCAGGTACTCGCCCGCACGATCATCTCGCTGATCGGTGCCGACCGCGGCGCGCTGGACGAGGCAGCGCAGCGTGCACTGGAGGCCCAGGAGATCGCGTTCGATGACCGGGGCAGCCCCACCAGCGTGCCGCTGCGATTCCTGGCCGCCACGGCGACCGGATCGGTGTACGCCGCCCGCGGCCAGCTGCAGTCCGCACGCAGGGATCTTGAGCGGGCGCTGCAGCTGCGCCGGAGCTGGCTGTCCAGCCCGTGGTACACCACGGAGGTCGAACTCCGGCTCGCCGCAGTGCGGGCAGATCTGGGTGACCGGCGCGGCGCGATCGCGCTCGTCACCGATGCCAGCAGCACGCTGGCCTCGCTGCCGGACGCCGCGGCGGCACTCACCGGCCGGCTCGAACGGCTGCAGCGACGGCTCGCCACCGGACAACCTCCGGCGGCAGCGCTTGCCGATCCGCTGACCGAGCGGGAGCTGGCGGTGCTCCGGCTGCTACGCAGCCAGCTGACGCTCCGCGAGATCGGGCTGGAGCTAGGCCTCTCCCGCAATACGGTCAAGACTCACGTGCAGGCTATCTACCGCAAGCTCGGGGTGAGCTCCAGGAGCGAGGCGGTTCAGCGGGGGCGACGGCTCCAGATGATGTGAAGGAATCACCCGCCGTGAGTGGAGCGCAACGCGCGCCGCCGCGACAGGCTAGAGGCCTGATCACGTCCCGACCTCGACCTAACGGGGGCCGTAGTGCGACCGCTCTACTACGAGATCCGCGTAGCGGGCTTGCTGCCACCCGAAGCGCTACTCGACTTTGAGCGGCTGAATGCCTCGGTCGAGCCGGTCGAGACGGTCCTGCACGGCCCTATCCGAGATCAGGCGGCGCTGCACGGACTGCTCGCGAGACTAGAACTGCTGGGCGTCCAGGTCCTGGAAATCCGCCGGGTCAGGCAGCGAGATGCGCCCGCTGCTGATGGCGGGGGGGACCCCTAGGCAGCCGCGGCATCTGCAGCGTGCACGGTCGCCCCGAACAGGGCCCGGGGCATCACCCGGCACGGGTGAAGCGAAACGGCGCACCGTCACTCGACCTGACAGCGCACCGGCTGGCCCGGTCCGCTACAGGAGATCGAGCTCACGAGCCCGGCTGAGCGCGTGACTTCGCGACGAGCTGCCGAGCTTGCGGTAGATGGACTGAACATGGCTGTGCACCGTGTTGTAGGAGACAAAGAGCTCGCGGCCGATGCCGCGCACGGACAGCTCGCTGTTCAGCAGCTTCAGCACCATGAGTTCCCGCTCGGTCAGTTCGGTACGGCCATCCTGGTAGCCGGGTGCGGCCACGCTCTCGCGGGCATGTTCGCTGGCCGCTATGGCTCGCCCAGCCTGCTGCCATGCATCCGACAGCGACGCCAGCCACGCTTCGACAGGCAGCAGCCCGCCGGCTGCGACCGCCTCGGCCGGCAACTGCCGGATCCACGCCAGCACAAGGTCATGCCTGCCATCACTGGCGTAGGTCACCCAGCTGGCCCGGATCAGGTCGGCCGCGTCGGCGTACGCGCCCGCCGCAACTGCATGCCGGATGGCCTCGTGCGCCGTCCCGGCGTCGCGGTGCCAGCTGGCGGCGCGGCGGTGCAGCGCCGGGATAAGGCCTGGCTCGCGCCGCTGAAGTTCGGCCCGCAGGAACTGGCCGAAAACCGGACTCACCCGGTACCAGCCGCGCTCGCCCGGAACGGGAACGACAAACAAGTTAGTCCTGGACAGCGCCTCCAGCGACGCGTCCGACTGGGTGACGTCCAGCACCGCATCGCAGAGCGGACCGTTCAGCCGGTCCAGGATCGAGCAGCGCAGCAGCAGCGCCTGTATCGCCGGTTCGTGAGCTGCCAGCACCTCGGCCATCAGGAAGTCGGCCATATGACCGGTTGCCGGTCCAAGCCTGCTGATCAGGCCATGCCGGTCGGTGGCCCGACGCAGCGAGCCCGCCGCCAGCGACAGGCCGGCTGGCCATCCCTCAGTCCGCTGCACGAGGCCGCTGATCTCCGCAGAGGTGAGACCGAGACCGAGGCGTTCGTTCAGGAAGGCGTCAGCCTCGGCAGCGGTGAACCGCAGCTCGTCGGCAGTCAGCTCGAGCATCTCACCGTGAGCTCGCATCGCGCCCAGCGGCCACGGCGACTCAGTCCTGGTCGCGAGCACCAGCCGGAAGGTGTCCGGTACCCGCCTGATGAACCAGCCGAGGCTGTCGCCGGCTGCACTGCCCGAGAGCCAGTGGCAATCGTCGAGGACAAGGGTGACGGGGTCCAGCCTGCACAGTTCGTTGATCAGTAACGGCAGTGCCCGGTCCAGGCCAGACACCCCCGGCACCATCGCGGTCAGCGCCGGGCTGATCGCCGGGCAGGCACGGCCGAGCGCCGCAATGACGTAGGACCACAGGGCCACCGGGTCGCTGTCATGCTCGTCCAGGGTCAGCCAGCCGAGCGATTGCTGCCCGGCAGCTGTTTCGTGCCACGAGGCGAGCAGAGTGGTCTTGCCGAAGCCGGCCGGCCCCGCAACTAAGGTGAGTCTGCGGTCCGAGCCGCTGCTAAGCCGCTCTAGCAGGGCGCTGCGCGGCACGACCTGGTCACTGAGCGGCGGAGGCCGGAGCTTCGCCGCAATCAGAATCGGCCCGGCCGCCGTCCGCCACCGGCCGCCCGCAGGCTCGCTGACTTCTGCCGTGCATGCTGACACCGCGCGGTGACTGGCCATCGCCCTCCCCGATCCTGGCCTGTTTCCGCGCTGCCGGGTCTAGAGCAGCGCCGTTATAGTTCTGTCACTATTGCCCCTGTCACTATTACCGACGGCCGGCTGGCGGGTCAATGCGCCGTTCGTCACGAGACGGGTCGGGCCAGCCGGACGCCGCGCAAGCGCCGTGGCAGCGTTTCCATTTGCGGCCGCTGCCGCAGCTGCACGGGTCGTTGCGGCCGCGCTGGGCGTCTTGCCGGGCGTAGCTGGTCATGAGTTCGGCGGGTGCCTGCCCGGCGCGGAGCAGCGCGGCCATCTGCTGCATCGGCGTGGCGATGTGGTGGAAGAAGTCTTTGTAGCCGGGGCAGAGGTAGTGCTGGCCGGGCTCCCCGTAAGGGGAGGTCGCGAACCGGTCTTTGGGGCAGCCGCCGTTGCAGGCGAACCGGACGTCGCAGTCGCGGCAGTACCGGGTCAGGGTATCGCGCTTGTCCTGCCCGAACTTCTGCTGCTGCGGCAAGACCATGAGGTCGAGCAGGTGCTTACTGGTGATGTTGCCGAGCAGATAGCCAGGCTCGACGTAATGGTCGCAGGAATACAGGTCGCCGGTGTGCTCCAGGGCCACCTGGCTGCCGCAGGTCTCGGCGTGTACGCACATGCCGCCGCCCTCGCCGTACCAGCTGGCCAGGGCGGTGTCGAACATCTGCACGTAGACCGTGCCGATGTCGGCGCGGACCCAGTCCTCGAAGACCTCGATCAGGAACCGGCCGTACTGGCCCGGCCCGACCGACCGGTGGGTGACCAGGCTGCCGTCCTGGGTGTACAGCGGCCGTCCGGTGACGCCGTGGCCCCAGCCACCCTCGGCGACCGGCAGGGTCTGCTCGGTGGCGCGCTCGATGATCGGGATGAACTGGATGAACGTCGCGCCCAGCTCGTCGCGCAGGAACCGGTACACCGGCCGGCCGTGATCGCCGTTGGCCGCGTGGATGGTGGTGAGCACGTTCCAGTCCACGCCGTGCCGCTTCAGCACGTCCAGGCCCTTCATGACCCGGTCGAAGGTCGGCTTGCCGCCCTTGTCGACCCGGTAGGCGTCATGCAGCTGGCGCGGGCCGTCGACCGAGATGCCGACCAGGAACTGGTGCTCTTTCAGGAACGCGCCCCACTCATCGTCCAGCAGGGTGCCGTTGGTCTGGATGGTGTTCAGGATCCGCTGCCCCGGCCGGGCGTACTGGCGCTGCAGGTCGATGGCGCGGCGGAAGAAATCCAGGCCCATCATCGTCGGCTCGCCGCCCTGCCAGGCGACCACCACCTCCGGGACGCCCGCATGGGCCTCCAGCAGCTGGCGGATATAGGTCTCCTGCAAATCCGCCGCCATCCGGAACCGGCTGCCCGGGTACAGCATCTCCTTGGACAGGAAGAAGCAGTACTCGCAATCCAGGTTGCACACCGCCCCCGTCGGCTTCGCCATCACATGAAACGCCAGCGGCGCGCCCGGCACCGTCAGCACCGGGCCTCCGGATCGCCTCCTCCGAGACAGGCATCTATTCCCCCTGGTGAGCGAGCCGCGAACCTGGCTGGCTGGCAGCCGCGCCGGAAGCCGCCACGGTGCTTCCGGCCGCTCGGCGCGGTGCTGGCCGCGGTGGCCGGCTTCCGGCGGCCAAGCTCGACCGCCAGGAAAATGACGACAAACGTGTCGACGAGCGCGAACACGATGGCCGGGCCCAGGTAGCTCGGGTTGCCATGCAGCTGGGTGCCGATGATGATCAGCCCGAGCGAGCAGAACCGCATCCCGGACACCAGCCCAGTCGAGGTCCGGGCCGGGCCGTCCCGCCCTCCCACCAGGGCGCCCGCTGCCAGCGCCACCAGCACCACTACCAGTGATGCCAGCAGCACCCGGGACCCGAACATCGACACGATCGTGCTCCAGTTCACCGCCAGGCCCGCGACAAGCGCGAGACCGAGCGCCAGGTTGGCTAGCTTGACCAGGCCAGGCTGCCAGGACGTCGCGTGGTCTGCATATCGCCACCGGATGAGCAATCCGATGGCGAGCGGCAGCAGGACAAGCTCCAGCAGGTTCTTCAGGATGGTGACGGCGCTGATCGACGCGCCGGTCACGACCTGACCTGCCCATAGCGGTACGGCGACGAGGTTCACCAGCTGCATGACGATGACGACAGAGACGGCCAGCGGCAGATGCGCGTGCCTGGCTAGCTGGGCCGCCTTGAGCCCGGAAGGCCCGGCCGCGCCGATCGCCGCCAGCGTGCCCCCTATCACGTAGGCGGGCTTGATGCCGAACACGCTGAACAGGCCCCAGGCCGCGGCCGGGATCAGCAGGCAGTTCAGCACGACCAGCAAGACCACCAGCACCCAGCGGCGTAGCGGAGCCACGACGTCCGCGACAGTAAACGCCATCCCGAGTGACATGACGGTAGCGATGATCGAAACGCCGATCCCGGCGTTGAACAGGACCGTCAGCAGTTTGTCGGCCGACATGTGGTAATCCTCAGCCTCCTGATCGCGCTCATGCGGCGGTGGGCTTTCCCGGTGCCGGATCTGCGGCCGCGGCCGCATCGGGACCGAGCGGAAGCTCGTACACGTCGTGCAGCGTCTCGATCTGCTGGGTCGTGAACGCCCGCTCGCGCCGCAGGTCGCGGGTGAAGGCCAGCCACCAGGTCAGCAGGGCACCGACGCGATTGCGGAACCCGGTCAGGAACGCGATGTGGATGAACAGCCAGATGCACCAGCCAGGGAACCCGCCCAGCTGCAGCGGTCCCGCCGAGACGACAGCGCGGCCGCGGGAGATGTAAGCCGCCGAGCCGAGGTCACGGTACCGGAAGGGCTTCTCGGCCAGGTCCCCGGCGGCGCGGCGGCCGATGCGGTGACCGGCGTACAGCCCGGACTGCATCGCCACCTCTGCGACGCCGGGAAGCTTGTCCAGGCTCATCATGTCGCCGAGGACCGAGATCTCGGGATGGCCGGGGATCGTGAGATCCTTCTCTACCATGATGCGGCCAGACCGGTCACAGGTGGCGCCAGTGGCGGCCGCCAGGGCACCGGCCACGGGCGGCGCCTCAACCCCGGCCGTCCACAGCACGGTATTGGCGTCGTAGCGTGCCTGTTCGCCCGCGTGGTCACGGACAAGGACATAACCCTGGTCGACGTGGGTAACGATCGACTCCATATGCTGCTCGACACCGAGCTTGTCCAGGGCACCGGCGGCTTTCCGGGACAATTTCGGGCCGAACACCGCCAGCGGAGCGGCTCCCCCGTCGAAGAGCAGCACTCGCGCGTCTTCGGGCTTGAATGTCCTGAACTCGGCGCGAAGCGTCTTGGTGGCCACCTCCCGGAGCTGGCCGGCCAGCTCGACGCCGGTCGGGCCGCCGCCCACCAGGACGAATGTTAGCCAGGCACGGCGTTCTTCCGGGGTGCGCGCGGTCTGAGCCATCTCGAATGCGCCGTAGATCCGGCGCCGGATTGCCAGCGCGTCCGAGATCGTCTTCATGCCGGGCGCCCAGCGGGCGAATTCTGCATGACCGAAGTAGGACTGGCGGACGCCAGCCGCCACGATCAGGTCGTCGTAGCCGTACTCAAGCCGATCGCCGCCGACCCGCCTGGCGATAACCCGCTGGCCACTGACGTCGAAGTCAATGACCTCGGCCATCACGCAGTCGATGTTCTTGTACTTCTTCAGCAAATCGCGGAGCGGAGTGGCGATCTTCCCCTCGGACAGGATGCCGGTCGCGCACTGGTACAGCAGCGGCTGGAATACGTGGTGCTGGGATCGGTCGATCATCGTCACCGAGACGTCGCGCCGTCTCAGTGCCCGCGCTGCGAACAGGCCGGCGAAGCCGCCTCCCACGATCACCACCCGGCGCCGGCCAGATTCGTCTGTCATCGCATACTCCGGTTCCCTCATCAGCCGGCCGGGTCGTGCCAGGTGTCTCTGTCGGCCAGCAGCCGGTCAGCTTCCGTCGGGCCCCAGCTGCCCTTGTCGTACACGTGCACGGGCGTGGCGTCGCCCAGGACCGGCTCCACGACCTTCCAGGCAGCCTCGACGGTGTCCTGCCGGGCGAACAGCCAGCGATCTCCGTCCAGGGCCGCGCCGATGAGCCGGTCGTAGGGCCGCATGTCGGAGCCCGCTTGCCCGGCAAACGTCAGTTCCTCCAGCAGCGGCTCCAGCCCGCCGCCCGGCTTCTTCCCGGCGAACTCCATGCTCACCGCAGTTTCCGGCCAGACCCGGAAGCGCAGCGAGTTACTGACGGCGAACGGCGCGATGCCGAAGACGTCATGCGGAGGCCGCCGGAACCGGATGTCGATCTCGGTCGCGGTGACCGGCATGCACTTGCCGGCCCGGATGAGGATCGGCACGTCCGCCCACCGCCAGGTGTCAGCGGCGAGCCGGACCGCGACGTAGCTCTCCGTGGTCGATTTCGGGTCGACGCCGTCCACGTCGTGATAGCCCTGGTACTGACCGCGAACGGTGTCCTCGGGGGTGAGCGGCCGCAGCGACGATACGACGCGCGACTTGGCGTCCCGCCAGGACTCCAGGCCGGGCCCGTCCGGCGGGTCGGCCAGCACGGTCGCCAGCACCTGCAGCATGTGGTTCTGGACCACGTCCCTGATCGCGCCGGTCCGGTCGTAGAACCGGCCGCGGTCAGCGACGTCGAAGGCCTCGGCCATGGTGATCTGGATGCGCTCGACGAATGTCCGGTTGAGCAACGGCTCGAGCACCGAGTTGGCGAACCGGACGAAGAGCACGTTCTCTACCGGATCGAAGGCCAGCCAGTCGTCGACCCGGAAGATCGCCTCTTCCGGGAAGTACTGGTGCATGGTGTCGTTGAGCTGCCGGGAACTGGCCAGGTCGGTCCCAAACGGCTTCTCCACCATCACCCGCGCGTCCTTGGCACGGCCAGCCGTCGCGATCCCCTTCGCGATCCGCCCGAAGAGCGGGGGCGGCACCTCGAGGTAATAGAGGATCTTGCTGCCAGCACCGATGGCATCCGACATCGCCTTGTAGGTGGCGTCGTCGTCAAGATCCCCGTCGACGTACCTGAGCAGGCCGAGCATCTTCTGCGCCGCAGCACTGCCGGTGTCCATATTGTTGAGCCGCAGTGAGGCCGCTGCGTAGTCGCGGAACTGCGGTAGCTGCCAGCCGCTCTTGGCCACGCCGACGACCGGCACGTTGAGTACGCCGCGCTCGACCAGGCCCACCAGCGCCGGGAAGGTCTCGATTTTCGCCAAGTCACCAGTCGCGCCGAAAATCACCAGCGCATCGACTGAGTTAGCCGGCATGTCAGCTCCCGTTCCGATCGACTCGTTCGCCGTGTTCATCAGATCGCGGCGGCATAGCTCCGGACATCACTCGGCAGGGGTGAGCGTGGCCGCACCGTCCGAGGCGCCCGGCTCGCGTGCGGGCTCGAATTCCTGGCGGCTGATGCGCCGTCTGAAGATGTAGTAGGTCCAGGTCTGGTAAGCGAGTACCACTGGCAGCAATACCACAGCGACGACCGTCATGACCTTGAGCGAGTACGCGCCAGACGCCGTGTTGTGCACGGTCAGGTTGTAAGCCGGGTTGGTACTGGACACCATGACGTTGGGATACAGGCCAGTGAAGATCGACACGATGCACGACGCCATGGTGACCGTGGTCGCGGCGAATGCGAAGCCGTCGCGGTGCTCGTACACGAGCCAGCTGGCCGTGAGGACGGCGAGGATGGCCAGTAGCTCCACCGGGTTGAGGAAGAAGCTGCGGCCGGCCGTCACGTGAGTCCAGATGATGAAGGCCACCACAGCTGCGGCTGCGGCCGGGGCGACCCGGCGGGCTAGCAGCCCCGCCCGGTCGTGCATGTCACCGGTGGTCTTCAAGGACAGGAACGTCGCGCCGTGCAGCAGGCAGACGAGCACCAGAGTCAGGCCGGTCAGCAGCGCGTACGGCTGCAGCAGGTCCCAGAACGACCCCGTGTAGTTCTGGCTGGAGTCGATCGGCAGCCCGTGCAGCAGGTCACCGAGCGCGACGCCGATCAGCAGCGGCGCGAGCAGGCTGCCCGCGGTCAGCAGGCCATCCCAGGTGCGGCGCCAGCGCACCGCATCGCGCTTTCCCCGGTACTCAAATGACACGCCGCGGACGATAATCGCGGCCAGCAGCAGGACAAGCGCGAGGTAAAAGCCTGAGAACATGGTCGCGTACCAGCCCGGGAAGGCCGCGAACATGGCCGCTCCGGCCACGATGAGCCAGACCTCATTGCCGTCCCACAGCGGTCCGATCGTGTTGATCACGGCGCGACGGCCGGCCTCGTCCTTGCCCAGCACGCCGTGCAGCATGCCGACGCCGAAGTCGAAGCCTTCCAGCACAAAGAACCCGGTCCAGACGACCGTGATGATGATGAACCAGAGCGGGAGGAGTCTCATCGCGGCCTCAGTTTCATCGCGGCCTCAGTATTGGATCGCCGGGACCGGCGCGTCCGCGTCAGCTTCTGGGCGCGCGGGTGGCAGCTGCTCGCGTGCGTACTTCAGCATCAGCAGCAGGTCGACCACGGCCAGCACGCCGTAGAGCAGGACGAAGCAGGTCAGGCTGATGATGATCGACGTGGTGCTGACCGTCGGCGAGATGCCGTTCTTGGTGAGCATGATGCCCTGCACGATCCAGGGCTGGCGGCCGCTCTCGGTCAGCAGCCAGCCCGCGGTGTTCATCAGGAACGGGAGCACCGCGGCCCAGGTCGCCAGCCAGAGGAACAGCCGCGAGGTCCCGAGTTTCTTGCGCCGGAGCAGCCAGAGACCCCACAGGCCCAGCAGGAACACAAGGACCCCTGCATAAGCCATGACCCGCATGGCCCAGTACTGGATGAAGACGTTCGGCACGTAGTTGCCCGGGCCGTATTTCGCCGCGTACTGGTTCTGCAGCGGGGTCAGCCCGATGACCTTGCCGTTCCAGTGGTTGGTGGCCAGCAGCGACAGCAGGTGCGGGATCGCGATGATCTCGGTCGGCGTCTGGTCGTTGCTGCCGCCGCCGATCTGGAACAGCGAGAACGAGCAGGGCTGGCAGGTGGTCCACTGGGCTTCGGCGGCGGCAATCTTCATCGGCTGGTACTTAGCCTCGATGACGCCGAGCTCGTCGCCGACCAGCATGGTGAACAGGATCGCCGGGACTAGGACGACGAGCGCGAGCCGGGCCGACCGGCTGAACACCTCGCGGTCGCCGCCGCGCCGCAGCTGCCAGGCGGACACCGCGAGCATGACACCCGCTCCGGTGACGAGGGCCGCTAGCACGACCTTGGCGTAGCCCCAGACGAAGACCGGGTTGGTGAACAGTGCCCAGATGTCGTTCAGCTGCGGCTTGCCGTGGACCAGCTGGTAGCCGACCGGGTGCTGCATCCACGAGTTGGCCGCCATGATGAACGCCGCCGACAGGACGGTGCCAGCCGCCACCAGCCAGATGGTGGCCAGGTGCACGCGGCGGGACAGCTTGTCCCAGCCGAACAGCCACAGACCCAGGAACGTGGACTCCAGGAAGAACGCGGCCAGGCCTTCCATCGCCAGCGGCGCGCCGAAGATGTTGCCGACCAGCCGCGAGTACGCTCCCCAGTTCATGCCGAACTGGAACTCCTGCACAATGCCGGTCACCACGCCGATCGCGACGTTGATGACCAGCAGGGTGCCGAAGAACCTGGTCAGCCGAAGGTACTCGTCCCGTTTGCCGTGATACCACGCCGTCTGCAGCAGCGCGGTCAGGAAGGCCAGCCCGATCGTCACCGGCACGAAGAAGAAATGGTTGACCGACACGAATGCGAACTGCCACCGCGCCAGGTCGAGGTTGGCCATGAGCGCTACTGTCGCGGCCCGCCCGTGGCCCGACATCACCCCTGGTGGGTGGTTACGCCGTTGCGCCGGGGCGTCATCGTGAGGCTGTGGCTGAACACTATGACGTGATCATTGTCGGCAGCGGCGCGGGCGGCGGCACGCTAGCGCACACGCTGGCTTCATCCGGCAAGCGGATCCTGCTGCTAGAGCGGGGCAACTTCCTGACCCGCGAGCCCGAGAACTGGAATGCCGGGTCGGTCTTCGTGGACGGCCGGTACATCTCACCGGAGCAGTGGTTCGACGCCGACGGCAAGCCGTTCCAGCCGCAGGTACATTATTTCGTTGGCGGTGCGACCAAGCTGTACGGCGCTGCCCTGTACCGGCTGCGGCCCGGCGACTTCGGCGAGATACAGCATGCGGATGGCCTCTCTCCCGCCTGGCCGATCAGCTATGACGAATTCGAGCCCTGGTATACCAAGGCCGAGTGGCTGTACCAGGTGCACGGCGCTCACGGCGAAGACCCCACTGAAGGCCACTGCTCGAAGGACTACCCGTGGCCGGCTGTCTCGCATGAGCCGCGGGTGCAGCAGATCTCCGACGCGCTGGCGGCGGCCGGTTATCAGCCGTTCCACGCTCCGGTCGGCATCCTGCTCAACGAGGAGGACCGGCCGCGCAGCCACTGTGTCCGCTGTGCATGGTGTGATGGCTACCCCTGCCTGGTGCACGCCAAGTCGGACGCAGACGTCATCGCGGTGCGCCCGCTGCTGACGCAGCCGAATGTGACCCTGCTGGTCGATGCGGAGGTGCAGCGCCTCGAGACGGACCCGTCCGGCCGGACCGTTACCCGGGTGCAGGTAAACCGCGGCGGCAGCGAGGAGTTCTACGAGGGCGACATCGTGGTCATCTCGGCGGGCGCGGCCAACAGCGCCAAGATCCTGCTCCGGTCGGCCTCTGACCAGCATCCGGCTGGCCTGGCAAACGGGTCCGACCAGGTCGGGCGCAACTACATGTACCACAACAGCAAGGCCATCGTGGCGCTCGACAAGGAGCGCAACGAGACCATCTTCCAGAAGACCCTCGCGGTGAACGACTTCTATTTCGCCGGGAACGGCAGGAAATGGCCGCTGGGCAATATCCAGATGCTCGGCAAGTCCAATGCCCTGGCGATGAAGGGCGAGGAGCCCAAGCTCACCCTGCTAGCCCCCAGATGGAGCCTGGAAGAAGTCGCCAGGCACGCTGTGGACTTCTGGCTGACCACCGAGGATCTCCCTATGCCGGACAACCGAGTCACGGTCGACCGGGACGGGCACGTGCACCTGGCCTATCAGATGACGAACAACACCGAGGCCGACGGGCTCTACCACGAGCTCCGCAAGGTCCTCAACCACGTCGGGATAGCCGCTCACCACATCCTCGGCAAGAACTTCTACGCGAGCATGGACGTGCCCGTCGCCGGCGTCGCCCACCAGTCAGGCACGTGCCGGTTCGGCACCGATCCGGCGACCTCGGTGCTCGACGTCAACTGCAGAGCGCACGAGGTGGACAACCTGTACGTCGTCGACACGAGCTTCTTCCCGAGCATCGGAGCGGTGAACCCCGCGCTCACCGCGATGGCTAACGCGATCCGCGTCGGCGAGCACTTGCTGAGCCGGATGGCGTGACGGGTCGATAGCGTGACGCTCAGTGCCGCCGTGGGCTGGACAGCACCGCGATCGACCGCGGGCCCACGGTGATGCGAGCACCGGCGGCCAGCGCTGCGCCAGGTACGCGGTCAGATCCCGCCAGATCGTCAGTGCTGACGTCAAGCCGCCAGGCTGCCTGCTCCGTGGTGACCGGAAGGACGAACTCGAGCGGTTCCCACCAGGCGTTGACGAAGACAAGGAAGTCGTCATCGACCAGCGGCGTGCCGTCGGCGGCCCGGTCAGGGTCGTCGGATCCGTCTAGGTAGAGGGCAATCGCCAGCGCGCCGGCGGCTGACCAGTCGACGTCTGTCATTGCCGTGCCCGCTGGGGTGTACCAGCGCAGTTCCGACGCCTCGGCGCCCGCCAGGAAACGCCGGCGGCGGAATACCGGGTGCTGCTTGCGGAAGGCGACGAGCTGCCTGGTGAAGTCCTGCAGCTCGCTATCGGGGCTGGACCAGTCCATCCAGGAGATCTCGTTGTCCTGGCAGTAGGCGTTGTTATTGCCCTGCTGGGTCCGGCCGAGCTCATCGCCGGCCAGCAGCATCGGCACGCCGAACGACAGCAGCAGGGTAGCCAGCATGGCCCGGGACTGGCGCGATCTCAGCTCGAGGATGGCGCAGTCATCGGTCGGTCCCTCCGCCCCGCAGTTCCATGACCGGTTATCGCTGGTCCCGTCGCGGTTCGATTCGCCGTTAGCCTCGTTGTGCTTGTCGTCGTAGGAGACGAGATCCCGCAGGGTAAAGCCGTCGTGAACGGTGATCAGGTTCACCGAAGCGGTGGGCCTGCGGTGCGCGCCTGCGTAGAGATCCGCCGACCCGCACATGCGGGTCGCGAACTCGCGCAGGCCGACCGGATGACTTCGCCAGAAATCGCGCATCGTGTCCCGGTACTTGCCGTTCCACTCGCGCCATAGCGGCGGGAACCGGCCGAGGTCGTAGCTGTCCAGCTGGCCCACATCCCACGGCTCCGCGATCAGCTTGGACGCCGACACGACCGGATCCTGGGAGACCATGTCGAAGAAGGCCGACACTTGCTCGAAGCCGCCATCCTGCCGGCCGAGCGTAGTGGCCAGGTCAAAGCGGAAGCCGTCGACACGCATCTGGGTCAGCCAGTACCGCAGCGAGTCCATGATCAGCTGGAGCGTGACCGGGTCGCCAGCGTTCAGCGAATTGCCGCAGCCGGTCGTGTCCACGTAATGAGCCGGGTCGCCGTCAGCCAGCCGGTAGTACGCGGGATTGTCCAGCCCGCGGAAGCACAGCGTCGGGCCGAGGTGACTGCCCTCGCAGGTGTGGTTGAACACGACATCGAGCAGCACCTCAATCCCGGCGTCATGAAGCGCGTCCACCATTGACCTGAACTCGCCGACCTGGCCGCCTGGGCGACCCGCCCGAACCGCCGCTGAGTAGCCCTGATGCGGCGCGAAGTAGCCGATCGTGTTGTAGCCCCAGTAGTTCGTGAGCCCTCGTTGCGGCAGGAACGACTCGGGCACGCTTTCATGCACCGGCAGCAACTCGACCGCGGTCACCCCGAGGTCGGCCAGGTGCGTGATGGCTGCCGCGTGGCCAAGACCGGCATAGGTGCCGCGCAGCTCAGCCGGGATCCCCGGATGCCGCATGGTGAAGCCCTTGACGTGCAGTTCATAGATGATCGTGTCGGAGAACCGGTGCCGCGGCCGAGCGCCGCCCCCGCCATCGGCGGCCTCGCTGACTACCACCAGGCTCCGGGGCACGCTGGCGGCGGAGTCCGCGGTACTCGGCGCGTCCGGATTGTCAGCGGCGTAGCCCATAAGCTCCGGCCCGAACCTGACAGACCCGCTGACCGCACGCGCGTAGGGATCCAGCAGCAGCTTCGCCGGATTGCAGCGCACGCCCCGAGCCGGAGCGTAAGGTCCGGCGGCGCGGTAACCGTAGGCCTGCCCGGCCCCGATGCCGGGAACGAAGCCGTGCCAGACGCCGGCGTCGTAATCTGGCAGCGGGATCTGGTGTTCCGCGCCCGCTTCGTCGAACAGGCACAGCGTGACCCCGTCGGCGACGGCGGATGACACTGCGAAGTTCGTGCCTCCATCGCGGACCGTCGCGCCGAGCGGGAACTGGCTGCCGGGCAGCGCGGTGGACGGCAGCCGAGCTGGCGCGGTCATCGCTTTGATTCCGAGCCGATGCGCCGGATGACATCGCCGATAGGGTCGACGGCTCCGTGCCGGCGCCGGATCACGTCAGCGATCAGCCCGGTCCAGCCGGTCTGGTGCGCAGCACCGAGCGCGGCGCCGTTGTCGCCATGGAAGTACTCGCTGAAGACCAGGTTGTCGTGCCAGTTCGGGTCGTGCTGGAGCCGCTCAGTGCCGCCGAAGCAGGCCCGCCGGCCGTCCGGCCGCATGGTGAAGATCGAGATAAGCCGGTCCTGGAGGTCGGCGGCGATCTTGTCCAGAGTGAGGTGCTGCCCGGATCCGGTCGGGTACTCGATCGTGAATTCATCGCCGAAGAAACGGGCATAGCGCTCAAGGGCCGCGATGACCAGGTAGTTGAGCGGGAACCAGATGGGACCGCGCCAGTTGGAGTTCCCCCGAACATGGCCGTCGTGGACTCGGCAGGCTCGTAATCGATACTTGCCTGGATGCCCTCGACATCGAGCACATAGGGATGCTCGCGGTGGTAGGCCGACAGGGCCCGCAGGCCATGCGGCGACAAGAACTCATCCTCGTCGAAGAGCTTCGCAAAGAGCCGCTCAAGGCGGCCCACGCCGGCCAGGCTGAGCAGTAGCCGCTGCTGGCCGTGCTCCCCGCGAAGCAGCCCGATCTCGCTGAGGTTCTCCCGGTCAGCCATGCCATGACTGGCCAGGAAGTCGGCGAACTGCTTGCCAACCGTGAGCGAAACCTGGAGATCTTTCTCGTCGATGACCGCAGCCGCCAGGATGGGGATGATCCCCACCATGGAGCGGACCTTCACCGAGACGGCCTGGCCGCTCGGGGTCAGGAGCCTGTCGTAGTAGAGGCCGTCGGTCTCGTCCCACAGCCCCAGACCGTCGAGTGCGTCGGCGATGCCGGCGAAGTGCTCGAGGAACTTGAGCACGAGATCCATGGCTGGCCGCTGGCCGGACCGGTTCAGGATCACCGCCATCGAGGCCATGGCTATCGCGTAGAAACCCATCCAGCCGGTCGCATCGGACTGCTCCAAGATGCCGCCGACGGGCAGGTGGGAGCGGTCGATCGGACCGATGTTGTCCAGGCCTAGGAAGCCGCCTTCGAACAGGTTGTTGCCCTCGGCGTCCTCCCTGTTCACCCACCAGGTGAAGTTGACCAGCAGCTTGTCGAAGATCCGGCTGATGAAATCGATGTCCCGAGCGCCGTCGATGGCGAAGACCTCAGCTGCCGCCCACGCCTGAACTGGCGGGTTCACGTCACCGAAGTCCCACTCGTAGGCAGGCAGCGCGCCGTTGGGATGCTGGAACCATTCCCGGCACAGCAGGACGAGCTGGTACTTGGCAAACGCCGGATCGACGTGCGCGAGGGCGACGCAGTGGAATGCCAGGTCCCATGCGGCGTACCACGGGTATTCCCACTTGTCGGGCATCGACATGATGTCGAACGCGTTGAAGTTGCGCCACCGCGAGTTCCGGCCGGTGAGACGCTCGGCAGGCGGCGTCGGCTGGCCGGGGTCACCGTCTAGCCACTGGGCCACATTGTAGTAGAAGAGTTGCTTGCTCCACAGCATCCCCGCGAACGCCTGCCGCATCACCAAGGCCTCGTCGGCACTGGCGCTGGCCGGGGTGAGCTCGGCGTAGAACTCATCCGCCTCCGCCTGCCGCCCGGAAATGACCTGGTCGAACAGGGCGCCGAGCGGCGAGTCCGCCGTCCCCCTGGCAGCCTTGGCCGGCGGCGGTCGCAGCCGCAGCCGCAGTTCGGCAGTCTCCCCGGCCGGAACCGTTACCTGGTACCAGAATGCGGCCTTGGTGCCCGTCCGATCGGGGTTCACGGTGGCCGCCCCGCCGGTCACGTGATCGTTGATGCCGTCCTTGGGATACGGGGTCACCGGCTGACCGCCGAACAGCTTGGCCACGTTGGTCTCGTTCTCGCAGAACAGCGCTGTCGGCACTACACCGTCTGGACCGGGCCGGCGATCAGCTCCAGCGGCCCGACGAACGGATGATCAATGCCCACGGCCGAATCCCCCACGGCCCGCATGGCCGGCTTGGGCGCACCAGTGTCCCAGGACCAGGTGTTGCGGAACCACGTCGTAGGCAGCACGTGCACGGTGGCGGCGTCCGGGCCTGCATTAGTGACCAGCACCTTCATCAGCAGGTCGTCAGGATCGGCCTTGGCGTAATGCACCTCGACGATCCAGTACCGGTCCTCGTCAAACGCACCGGTATCGAGAAGCTCGTACTCCGGCTGCTCGCGATTGCGGGCCCCGTTAACCTCAATGAGGTCTTCATAAGGGAACGCGGTCTGGGGGTAGTGATAGCGCCAGCGGTTCCACGCGTGGCTGGGCAGCGCGTCCAGGTACCACCAGTACTCCTTGACGTCCTCGCCGTGGTTGCCCTGCGCACCGGTCAGCCCGAACGGCCGCTCCTTCAGGATCGGGTCGTTGCCATTCCACAGCGCCAGACCGAGGCACAGCCGCTGCTCGACGTCGCAGAAACCGGCCAGCCCGTCCTCGCCCCAGCGGTAGGCGCGCGACCTGGCGTGGTCGTGCGGCAGGTAGTCCCAGGCTTCGCCGTCCGGGCTGTAGTCCTCGCGCACGGTACCCCACTGGCGTTCGCTGACGTACGGCCCCCACCGGTACCAGTCCCCCGCCTGCCGCAGCCCGTCCTCTAGCCGCCCGAATCCAGCCACCCGATCCCGCTCAGCACCCACGGCCCGCCCCTGTCGGATTTCGACGTTCGCACCATCCGCGTGCCGCGCGGCATTACCTCCGGCGCCATCGTGGCGTGAACCAATGTTCACGATCGGTCTCTCCACGCCTTTCTACTCCCGCAAACATAACTTGCTCCTCACCTTTGGCGGGTGATGATTCCGGGCCCGGCAGCAATCACTCATTTCGATAACCATCGGGCTGCATAGAAAGCACGTGAACGCACGACGAATTAATTACCAACTTTGTGCGATCGGAGGGTGGAGTGACCATCGTGACCGGTCGATCAGGGCACTGATGCTTCACCCCAGGCGGGTGACCCAATTGCCGGTGCCTGCCAGCATGATCTGCCGCATGAGCGTCGGCGAGAGCGCGCCCCAGGCAAGCGCTGCCCGTGGAGCTATTGATCGCCGGCTGCTCCGCCATGCCGGAGCCGCTCGCACCTACCTTGTGGTTACCCTAGCGCTCGGATTTGCGGGCACCCTGCTGATCCTGGCCCAGGCCGGCCTGCTCGCCCGTGCGCTGGCAGTCGCTGCCCGTGGCGACGTCGCGGCCGCGCTGTCCGGCACGCTAGCGGCACTCCTTGTCGTGGTGGTGGCCCGGGCGGCAGCGGGCTACGGCGGCGAAGTGACGGCGCTGCGCGCCGCAGCTACCGTCAAATCTCAGCTGCGCCAGGCGCTGACAGCCCGGATGATTCAGCTTGGCCCGGCATGGATCACTGGCCAGCGGACCGGCGAGATCGCGGCGCTGAGTACCAGGGGCCTGGACGGCCTGGACCCTTATTTTGCGCGCTACCTTCCCCAGGTCGTCTTCGCGGTCCTAGTGCCGATCGCGGTGCTGGCGAGGGTGGCCGCTGCGGACTGGATCTCGGCGATAGTTATCGCGGTGGCGCTGCCGCTGATCCCGGTTTTCGCGGTCCTGGTCGGCTGGCACACCAAGGCGCAGACGCGACGGCAGTGGCGGCTGCTGGCCACCCTTGGCGGCCACTTCCTCGACGTGGTCGAGGGCTTGCCCACGCTCAAGGTATTCGGCCGCGCCAGGGCGCAGGAAGAGGTGATCGCCAAGGTCACCGAGGATTACCGGGCAGCGACTATGTCCACCCTGCGGGTGGCGTTCCTGTCCGCGCTGGTGCTGGAGCTGGCTGCAGCAGTCGCTACCGCGCTCGTCGCTGTCGAGGTCGGGCTCCGGCTGCTGTACGGGCACCTGGGCTACGAGACGGCACTGCTGGTACTGCTGCTGACCCCGGAGGCATTCCTGCCGCTGCGGGCGGTCGGCGCACAGTTTCACGCGAGCATGGAAGGCGCTGCGGCAGCCGGCCGCGTCTTCGAGATCCTGGACACCGCACCGCCGGACGAGATCCGCGCCAGGCGTCCGGCAGCAATGCACCGCAGCGCCGACCTGCGGGCGCAGGACATCAGGCTCCGCGAGGTCACTGCGACCTATCCTGGCCGGGATGGCCCGGCTCTGGACGGGGTGAGCCTGACCATCGCGGCCGGGGACCGCATCGTGCTGACCGGCCCGAGCGGCGCGGGCAAGAGCACGCTGCTCGCCCTGCTGCTGCGGTTCATCGCCCCGGCCGCCGGGACCATGGAAGTGGGCGGCCAGGATCTGGCGGCCCTGGATGTAGAGCAATGGCGTGCGCAGATCGCCTGGGTGCCTCAGCGGCCCTACCTGCGGAGCGGCACGGTGGCGGACAATATTGCCCTCGGCCGCCGCAGCGCGAGCCGGGATGCTATTCGGCGGGCTGCCCGGCTGGCGGGAGCCGACGGCTTCATTGAGGAGCTGCCAGCCGGCTACGACAGCCCGCTCGGCGAGCGGGGCCTGAGACTGTCCGCGGGCCAGCGGCAGCGGCTGGCGCTGGCCCGGGCATTCCTGCGGGATGCGCCCCTGCTGCTGCTGGACGAGCCTTCCGCGCACCTGGATCGGGCGGGCGCCCGGCTGATCGGCACAGCCATCGGCACCGCGTTTGCCGACCGCACCATCATCCTGGTCAGCCACGGCCAGGGCTGGGCCGGCGGCGGCTGCCGGGTCGAGCGCATCGAGCAGGGCAAACTGCTGTCACCGGCGCGGGTCGGCTGGCCAGACAGCCAGACCGAAGTCGCGGTGCTGCCATGACGACCGGGCGGTCGGGTATGACGCGCGAGCGACGGCCGCTGTTGCGACTGCTCTGGCTGGCCAGACCGCTTCGGGGCCGACTCGCACTCTCGGTGCTGGCCGGCGCGGCCGCCACCGGCTGCGGTGTGGCGCTCCTGGCCACTTCCGGATTCCTGCTCGCCCGCGCCTCACAGCACCCCGGCATCCTGGCGATCTCCGCGGCCGTCGTGGCGGTCCGCGCGCTCAGCATCGGCCGCGGCGTGTCGCGCTACCTAGAGCGGCTGATGTCCCACGATGTGGCGTTCCGCGTGCTGGCAGACGTCCGGGTCGCCATCTACCGCCGGCTGGAGCGCCTTGCGCCGGCCGGCCTGGCAGCCTTCCGGTCTGGTGATCTGCTGGCCACGCTCATCAGTGACGTAGACGCCACTCAGGACCTGTTCATCCGCGGCGTCGGACCGCCGCTGGCGGCGGCGCTAGTCGGCGGCGGCGCGGTGGCAGTCTGCTTGCTGATCCTGGCGCCTGCTGGCGGCGTGCTGGCTCTCGGCCTGCTAGCCGCTGGCGCCGCGGTGCCGCCGATGGCGGTCGCGGCGTCCCGCCGGGCGGCGCGGGCGACCGCGTCGGCACGCGGCGAACTTAGCGCGGCAGTTACCGACCTGGTCGCGGGCGCACCGGACTTGCATGCCTTCGGTGCGCAGGACGCCGCACTCGTCGCCGTCATCGAGGCGGATAGCAAACTGACCGCGCTGGCCAGGCGCCTCGCCGCCGCCACCGGCCTTGGCACCGGGCTGATAGCGGGGCTGACCGGGATCACCGTATGGGGAGTTCTGCTCCTGGGAGTGGCTGCCGTGGGGCACGGAACGCTCACCAGGGTGCCGCTGGCGGTGCTGACACTTACGGCGCTGGCGTCCTTCGAGGCGGTCACGGTGATGCCGGCGGCCGCGCTGCAGATCGGCTCGGCGCGCGCCTCAGCGAGCCGGATCGGCGCGGTCCTCGACGCGCCGGACCCGGTCGCCGAGCCAGCGGCTCCGCGGCCGCTGCCGGACGCGCCAGGCCATGTGCGCATGTCAGGCGTGCAGGTCCGGTACGAGCTAACCGGGCCGCTTGCGCTCGACGGGTTCGACCTGGACTTGCCACCGGGCCGACGGATAGCCATCATCGGCCCGAGCGGCGCAGGCAAGTCCACCGTGGCCGCAGTGCTGCTGCGCTTTCGCGATCCGGTCGGCGGCACCGTCACTCTTGACGGTGCCGACTTGGCCAGCTACTCGCCCGATGCGGTCCGCACTGTCATCGGCGGCTGCCCGCAGGATCCGCATATATTTGACGCAACCATCGGTGACAACCTGCGGCTGGCCCGGCCCGGCGCTACCGACGACGAGCTGGCAGCTGCCGCCGCGCGGGCCAGGCTGCTGCCGTGGATCGAATCGCTGCGCCTGGGCTGGGACACCCTGGTCGGCGCGCACGGGGCGGCCATGTCGGGCGGCGAGCGACAGCGACTCGCACTGGCCAGGGCGCTGCTCGCGGACCCGGCCGTGCTGATCCTCGACGAGCCGACTGCCCACCTGGATCCCGATAACCGAACCGCCCTGATGACCGATCTGCTGGCGCTCACCGCCGGCCGCGCCACCCTGCTGATCACGCATGAACTCGAAGGTCTCGACCACGTCGACGAGATCATCGTGCTGGAGCGCGGCAAGGTCGTTCAGCGCGGCACGCACGAGCAGCTCATCGGGATCGAGGGGCCGTACCGGCAGCTGACCGAAGCGCCGTCATTCTGGCCAGGCCCGGCTGGTCTGGTCACCTAGCCTGCCGGACATCCTGCCAGGCCACGTGCGTTCGGCGGGCCAAGCTACGTGGGTTCGGCGACCGCGCCGCCTGCTGTCTTCGCTGCCGTTTCGCGCGCCTGCTTACGCATTGCGAGCCAGTACTTGACGCCCTCCATGGTGAAGAACGCGGTGACGACAGCGATCAGGACAGGTGCCGTCTGCAGCGCCCCCACCTGGGTCAGGAAGGCGGTCATCAGCACCATCGAGAATGGTGCCGCCGCCAGTGAGCCCGGCACGGCGGCGAGCAGGCAGGTGAACGCCAGCCCCAGCGGAACCGAGGGGATCACCTGGTGGACGACGACGCCGGCCGTTCCGCCGATGAACAGCGAAGGGAAGATGGGTCCGCCCACGAAGCCGCTCTGCTGGCTGACGGCGAAGGTGAGCATCTTGGCGATCACGATCGCGACCAGCAGGCCCAGGCCCAGGGTGCCGGCCCCCTTGAGCACGGAGTTGAGCTGGTCGCTACCGGAGAACATGGTCAGCGGCAGCGCGACGCCTACGATGCCGAACACGACGCCGCCGAGCGTCGTTTTCGCCATGGCCGGAATGCTCAGCCGGGCAAATAGCCGAGCGGCCAGCATCATGAATCCAGCCAGCAGCGCCACCACGACGGCGGCGAACAAGCCAAGGGGGATCCCGGCAAGCAGCTGCCAGTCCTCGAACTTGTACTGAGGCACCTTGTAGTCACCCAGGAACACCGCACCGGCGATGGCGAAGTAGATCCCGAAGGAAACACTCGACGCCACGATCTCGGCGGCGAGAGCCTTAACCAGCTTCTGTCCGCCTGGTCGGGCGACCTCCAGGATCAGCATCACCACGATCAGCGTGCTGGAGAACAGCCCGCCATACGCTCCGGCGAAGCCGGCCAGGGTGTTGACCTGGGAGTCCTCTGTGCCGAGCGTCCTGCGCCGGGCAAGCCAGCTGCCTGCTGCACCGCCCATGGTGCCCAGCGCCTTCTCCGGGCCGAGGCTGGCGCCGCCGATCAGCGATATCGTCGAGACGGCCACGATTCCCGGCACCAGGTGCGTGTCGACCTGGCCGGTCTTCAGGTCCTCGAACAAGCCGGGAGTCTGCCAGGGCAGCCGCGTCAGGCGGCGAAGCAGCCCGACCACGACACCCGCCGCCGCGGCAACCGCTACCCACCACCAGTGCCCGCCGAACCAGCCCGGCTGGTAGTCGCCGTACCACTTGCCCCCGAACTTGATTACTCCGATGAACACCAGGCCCGCGAACGCGCCGAACACCCCGAGGACGACCGCATAGCCCAACAGGACCCAGAATTCTCGCCGCTGAGTGACCGGCGTGACGAGGCAACCGGCTCGGTCGTAGCGCTCATGTCGCTTTCTGCATGCGTGTTCGTGCCGTCAGGCGCGTAGCGGCAGAGCTGTTCTGAGGCTCCGACTGGATGAGCAGCGACAGCGCTTCGATCAGGGCGAGATGGGTGAAGGCCTGCGGGAAGTTGCCGAGGTGCAGGCCCGTGGTGGTGTCGATCTCCTCCGCGTACAGCTGCAGCGGCCCAGCGAACGACAGCAGCTTCTGGCACAGCGCGCGGGCCCGGTCGGTCTCTCCGATCATGGCCAGCGCGGTGACGAGCCAGAAGGAGCAGATGGTGAACGTGCCTTCCTCGCCTTCGAAACCGGTGTCAGTGCCCTCGACCTTGTAACGCAGGACCAGGCCGTCCTTGGTCAGCTCGTCGGCGATCGCCAGCACGGTCGCCTTGACCCGGTCATCGTCGGGTGGCAGGAACCCCATGATCGGCAGCAGCAGCAGCGAGGCGTCCAGATCGTCAGTCTCGTAGTGCCTGACGGAACACCCCCTGCGGCAGAAACGCCCTTGTCCAGTATCTCGGCCGTTCATCTGCTCGGCTCCTGCTTGCCACCGCGCTTGGCGCGCTCCTCGTCACCGCGTTCGCGGGCGAGGTCGGCGCCGCGCGCCGCCGCAACCCAGCACATTACCTTGGACGCGGTGAAGTGCTGCGGGTCGCCGCGGACTTCCCAGATCCCCTGGTCTGGCTCCTGCCAGTGCTGAAGCGCGGCATCCACGAACCCGGCCAGCCCTTCCCAGACCGGCGCCACGATCTGGCCGACGCCGCGGCGGAGCTGGACATCCAGCGCGTCCATGATCATGCCCCAGACGTCGTGCTGCTGCTGATTCCAGGCGCCGTTGCCGATCCGCACCGGGCGCGCACCCTGGTAGCCGGACAGGTGATCGAGGGTCTTCTCGGTCAGGTCGCGTTCCCCGCCGATGCCGTACATGATCTGGAGCTGGAACTTCCGGTTCAAGATCCCCGCCGCTGACGGCATCGATGATGAAACCGAAGTACTCGATGGCCTCCCAGTCGAACCCGAGCCGGTACAGCGAGCGCAGCATGAACGCCGAGTCCCTGATCCAGGTGAACCGGTAGTCCCAGTTGCGCGCCCCGCCGGGCGTTTCCGGCAGCGACGTGGTCGCGGCGGCCATGATCGCGCCCGTCGGGCGCGTAGCTGAGCGCCTTCAGGGTGAGAGCGCTGCGGTCGATGTACGGCTTCCACGGATGGTCAGCGATCTTGGCCGCGCTTAGCCAGTCGCGCCAGTAACTAACTGTCGTGTTCAGAGCACTGCGGGCCTCGTCCTGGCTAGCTGGAATGTCACTGCCACCCCAGGACAGGGCCACGAATGCCGACTCGCCCTCGATGAGGGTCGTGCGGCCGTAAGCGCGCGCGCCTAGCACGCCGAGCCGGATGCTGCCTGCCAGCCGGAGCTCGACATCTCCTTCTGACGGGGTGATCGTCATGGCGTCATAGCCGTCGCCGCTGTAGCTCCACTTGCCGGGGCAGGACCCGTAGTCGAACAGCGGAGCGCAGTTCACCACGGCCTCAACCCGGCCGCTGATGCACGTCGCGATCCGGAGCAGGACTCCGACCGCGCCAAAGTCTGACGGCGCCCGGCGATAGTCGGCCCGCCGTTTCTCGCTCTGCGTCGGGCCGACGACAAGCAGGTCGTGGACCGTTAGCCAGCCGGTCGGCGTCTGCCAGGTGGTTTCCAGCACCATCGTCCCCGGAACGTACCGGCGATCCTGGGGAACGTAGGTGCTGGTGGGACCGAACCTGAATGAGCCGGCCGCGCGGTCGAGCAGCGCGCCGAACACACTCGGGGAATCCGGCCGCGGCAGGCACATCCATTCGATCGACCCGTCCGGCGCGACCAGGCAACTCTGCTCGCAGTTAGACAAGAATCCGTAGTCGGCAATCGGCGGAAACGTGCTCATCGGTTCGCGACCTCTCGCAAGATTGCATCCTGGCGCCGCCAGCGCAGTGCGACCCGGGCAGGACAGCGCGATCGGAGGTGCCGGCGCAGCCCGGAAGTACAGTCCGACCCTAAGGACTGCATCCGCCTGCCAGATCACCCCTCATGGGTGAGCGGAGCCTGCTGGCTGCACACGAACCACAGCCGGTTCCCGGCATCCTCACTCACGCTGCCGTCGCTTTCGATCAGCTCGACCCGCGAGAACTCTTCCGCCAGCGCCCGGCATATGTCGTCCGGCGGGTACGAAGCCGTCCTGATGACTTCAGTCAGCGACTCATAGTTGCCGTCGGGCTGACGTACACGTACCTCTATCTGCCAGTCGAAGAGCGCGTCGCCGGCCGTACTCACCGTCAGCAGCAGGTAATTCCCGTCGAATTCCTGCACGATCGCGGGCGCGTCCGCCATCGCCATGAGCGTGTCGACCGTCAGCACGTCGAAGATCAGTACGCCATCGTCGTTGAGGTGCGCGCTAGCGCAGGCGAAGAACGATTTCCAGGAGGCGAACGTCAGCAGGTGGTTGATGCCGTGGTAGACGCAGACGATGGCGTCGTACTTTTCGCCCAGCTGGAAGCTGCTCATATCCGCCTGGTGCAGCGCGGTACCTGCACGCAGCTTCGCACGGGCCACCGCGAGCATGGGTGCCGATATATCCAGGCCGCTGACGAGGTACCGGTCCGCGAGCTGCTCGATGATCGTGCCGGTCCCGCAAGCTACCTCGAGCAGCGTTACCGCGCGGCTGTTCACCTGCCGGACGATGTCGCTGACGAACGCGGCCTCGGTCAGGGAGTCGCCCGTCGCCGCGTCGTAGTGACTGGCGAGCAGGTCATAACCGGACATAACCCAGCCCAGCCGGTCGTCCGGGCGAGCTGCTTCGCACCAGCGGCACGTTAGCCGCGCGGACCGGACGACGTCCTCACCCCGCCGGGGTGAGCGCGGCCCGGCGACGTCTCAGCTGCCGACGATGCCGACGATGCCATCGACGATGAGATAGATGCTGACCGCCACGCAGACGATCGCGACGACCGCCGGACCGGCTTGGACCAGAGCGTCCCGGAGCCTGGACAGCTGTGCCTCGGCCTCTCCGGGACGCCGGGCATAATAGAGGAAGATCAGCGCGACTGTCGCCGTCGAGAGCGCGGTAAACGCCAGGAAGCAGATCAGCACCGTCAGGCCAGCCGACTGGTGACGCACGAGCACGACGGCTGCCGCTGCCGTCAGGGTCCACGGCTGCTCGAGTACTCCGACGACCGCTGCTTCCCACTGACTGAGCTGCTTCAGGTGGGCACTGAACTTCCTGGTGACAGCTGAGCTGGTTCTCGGCCTGTCCCGTCGCCGCCACTGCCGGCCGCCGACAACCAGCAGTGCGAGACCGAGCAGGATCTCGACGACCTTCACGGCCGTGCTGCCGCTGCCATGCTGGACGGTGCGGGCTCCCCCGACCGCGTAGCTCACCGCGAACACGATCACCAGCGAGACGGTCCACCCAAACAGGAATGCGGCGGCGTTGAGCCGTGCCCTGGTGGTAGCGAGCAGCAAGATGAACACGACAATGGTGCTCGGCGACACGCTGGCGAGCAGGCCGAGCAGCACAATGGCAAGGACCAGACTCATGGGACCGCTCGGCTCCCTAAGCCGCCAGCTGATAGTGCCTGACAGCCTTCCGATGCGGTGACCGGCCGGCATCACCCGCCACGGAGGAGGTCAGGCCGCAGCTAAGCGCGACGCCGCATCGGCTGACATGTCGGGGACGGCGTCTGCGGCTAACGCGGGCGTGCCTTGCGCTCCCGGGCCTTGGCAGCGGCGCGTTCGGCCCAGACGGGTTTGTCCGAGCTGAGCGCCTGCACGCCCCACCTGCGGTGCCGCGGGCTTCCACCGCAACTGGTGCACGCGCGGTCGGACCAGAAGAACATCGACCCCGGCTGCCGGCCGGTGCCTTTGCAGGTGCGGCACCGGCGGTACGGATGCCGGAACAGCGACGCGACGAACGCGATTCCGACGAGTCCGCCGTAGATCGCGAGGAACGCGGCGATGCTGCGGTGGCCGAACCAGATTGCTGGCACTGCCAGCGCTAGCCACCACCGCATGCCGGTGATCGTGACATGTTGTCGCAAACCACGCAATGATCCACCGCGTGTCGCGGGAAGTTATCTTGCGACGATCGCCCGGAGTGTCAGACCTGCCGGATAACTACCCATGAACTACCCTGGCGGAAGTACGACGTTATGTCGTCGTTACCAGAAGATCAGTTGACCGTGTCCGCTATGAGGCGTCGCTCATTCGCCACCAGCTCCGGCGTGACAGAGGGAAGGTGAGCAGACGTGGGCTTTCTCAAAGCCCTTTTCAGCCCGACGGGCTTCGCCATCGTGATCTACATTCTCGTCGGGGTATTCGTCAACACAGCGTCGCCCCACCTGCCGCCCACGGTGGCAACTCTCGGAGCGCTCCATAGCTGGGTCCAGTACTTCATCTCGATCCTGTTCTGGCCGCTGAGCCTCTGGACTCCGACCTTCACGATCGGTAAATGGACCCCGTAATCATTCCAGCGGGGTGATGTGCAGCCCGTTGCGCACGGCGCAGGATTCCATCGAGGGTAGCGATGGAAGGGGTCAGCATGGCCGTTGTGGAGTACGAAGCCGGCGCTACGTTTCCGGGTGTCATCGGGCGGACCGCAGACGAGTCAGCGCCCGCGTGGCCGGCCCCGGTACGGGCGCCCGACGGTGCGCCGAACGTGCTGTTCATCGTCCTGGACGACACCGGGTTCGGCCAGCTCGGCTGCTACGGCAGCCCAATCGAGACGCCTGCGTTCGACGCCCTCGCCGCGACCGGCCTGCGCTTTAGCAACATGCACACCACGGCGCTCTGCTCGCCCAGCCGATCGTGCATCCTCACCGGCCGCAACCATCACAGCAACTCGATGGCTTGCATCACCGAGCTTGCCAGCGGCTATCCGGGCTACAACGGCGTGATCCCGTTCGAGAACGGCTTCCTGCCGGAGATGCTGATCGAGCACGGCTACAGCACCTTCATGGTCGGCAAGTACCATCTGACGCCGAGCAACCAGGAGACGGGCGCGGGCCCGTTCGACCGGTGGCCGCTGGGGCGCGGCTTCCAGCGGTTCTACGGATTCCTGGGCGGCGACACCAGCCAGTGGTATCCGGACCTGGTGTACGACAACCACCAGGTTGAGCCGCCGCGCACCCCGGAGGAGGGATACCACCTCAGCGAGGACCTCGTCGACAAGGCCATCGAGTTCATCGCCGACAGCAAGCAGGTTGACCCGGCCAAGCCGTTCTACCTGAATCTGTGCTTCGGTGCCACGCACGCACCGCACCACGTGCCAGCGGAATGGGCCGACCGGTACGCGGGCGAATTTGACGATGGCTGGGACGCATACCGCGAGCGCGTGTTCGCACGGCAGCAGGAACTCGGCATCGTTCCCGCAGACGCCGAGCTTTCGCGTCACGATCCGGACGTGCCGGACTGGGGGTCGCTGCCCGCAGCAGAGCGCCGCCTGTTCAGCCGGATGATGGAGGTCTACGCCGGATTCCTCAGCCACACCGATCACCAGGTCGGCCGCCTCATCGAGTTCCTGCGCCAGCGCGGTGATCTCGACAACACGCTGATCATGGTCGTCTCCGACAACGGCGCGAGCGCCGAGGGCGGACCGACGGGAACGACGAACGAGGCGCAGTTCTTCAATAACGCGCAGGAGCCGATCGAGGACAGTCTCAGGCTGATCGACGAGATCGGCGGCCCGAAGCACTTCAACCACTACCCGTGGGGCTGGACCTGGGCCGGGCAACACGCCGTTCCGCCGGTGGAAGCGGGAGACCTACCGGGGCGGCGCCAGCGATCCGTTCATCGTGTCCTGGCCGCAGCGGATCAGCGGCCCGGGGCGAGATCCGCAGCCAGTACGCGCATCTCATCGACATGGTGCCTACGGTGCTGGACTTGCTGGACATCGAGCCGCCCGCCACCATCCGCGGCGTGACGCAGTCGCCACTGCAGGGCGTCAGCTTCGCCCGCTCACTGGCGGATGCCGGCGCGCCGAGCGACCACCACACCCAGTACTTCGAGATGCTCGGCCATCGCGCGATCTACCATGACGGCTGGCGCGCCGTGTGCCCGTGGCCGGGTCCGTCCTTTGCCGAGGCCGGCCTAGGGTTCGGGCAGCCGATCTCGGCCGAAACGCTGTCCAGGCTTGATGCCACCGGCTGGGAGCTGTACCACGTGGCGTCGGATTTCGCCGAGAACCACAACGTGGCCGCCGAGCATCGCGACCGGCTCATCGCGATGATCGGCAGGTGGTACGTGGAAGCCGGCAAGTACAACGTCATGCCGGTCGACGGCAGCGGTCTGGCCCGCATGATCGCGGAGAAGCCGCTCGTTGCCGCTCCCCGCGACAGCTACACCTACCTGCCCGGTACCCAGTCGATTCCGTTCTTCGCCGCGCCCCGGGTGCTCAACCGACCGCACAGCATCACCGCGGAAGTCGAGATCCCGGCCGACGGGGCTGAGGGCGTGCTGCTCAGCCAGGGCACGGCCGCCGGCGGATACTCCTTCTTCGTCAAGGACGGGAAGCTGCACTACGTGCATAACTACGTCGGCCGAGCGGTCTATGGCGTCGACTCGGCCGACGTGCTCACAGCAGGTCGGCACACGCTCAGGTTCGAGTTCGAGCCGACGGGCCAGCCGGACCTGATGGCGGGCAAGGGCGCGCCGGGGCGACTGCAGCTGTACGTGGACGGCGATCTCGTCGGCAACGCGGAAGCGCCCGTCACGACGCCGTTCGTGCTTAACCCTGGCGCACTCACCTGCGGCGCGAACCCTGGCTCGCCGGTCACCGACGCATACCTCAGCCCGTTCAAGTTCACCGGCACGATTCACAGCGTGACGGTGGATGTCAGCGGCGAGCTGATCCGTGACGACGAGGCCGAACTGCGCGCCGTCATGGCCCGCCAGTAGCGCCCGACAGAGGCGCAGGCCTATTCGCCGTCGACGACCGCATCCTCGGGACCAGGGAGGACGAGGCGGGCTACGTCAACTACGAGGCCTTCGTCACCAGCTGACTGCTGCTCATGTGGGTGGCCGCAAACAGGGCCGACTAGGTGGATCCGCCCGATTCCGGGTCGGTAGCCGAGGCGGGCGTTCAGGCGATTGATCGGTGCCTCCGCTCCTCGTTGCTGGTGCGGAGTTCGGTATAGCCGTTGGCGAGCGGCCAGTCGATTTCGGTCGCTTTCAGGGCACGCGCGATGCCGCTTCCGCGCCAGGCTCTCTTGACCGCGGTCATGGCGTGGCCTGCGGCCGTCGGCGCGGTCAGCGACAGTTTTGCGAAGCCGACGACCTCCTCGTCGGCGAGCGCGATGAACGTCGCCTCGGGAGAGTCGGTGGGCCGCTGCATATGGTGCACCATCCAGTCCTCGAACGGCTCGACGGCGACGTCCTCGAAGCCGGGAATGTCAGGATGGGTCTCGAGCTCGACCTCGTACATCCCGCGTGCCAGCTCCGGCCGTTGCGCCCAGGTGACGATCTCGATCCCGGCCGGCGGCTGGACCTGCGGCGGTGAGATGCCGGCGAGGCTGAGCACGATGCCCACTTGGCGCCGTTCCTCGGTGAAGCCGCGCCGCTGGGCAAAGGACAGGCTCTCCGGATCGTTGCCGGAGACCGACACCTCCAGCTCGGTGACCCCTCGCTCGCTGGCCCACCCGGAGATGGCGTCATACAGTGCCGTGCCAGCGCCGCGTCGGCGTTGCCCGGCGAGCACGGTGATGAGCGTGACGACACGGCGCGCGCGATAGGCGAAGATAGCCCCGACCCCGGAACCCAGGATGACGCCATCCTCGCGGACGAGGTAGTCGATGTAACCTTGGGCGCTGTCCCTGAATGAGTGCACCGCGTCGATCGTGACAGCGTCGTGCGGCCACACAGTGTTGTAGACATCCAGCGAGGTCAGCTCGTCCGGCTCGTCAACGCAGGCTGTTACCTCAAGCACCATGCAACACTACGTCGCCCCCGTAGACGTCAGCGACGTGAATTCGCCGCAGACGCACGGATCCGCTGCGCGGCGAGTCTGATGCCGCGCAGCGGTCCTCGCCGTGCCATGAGCTGCGCTGGTGCAGCTAGTAGGCGAGCCGCCGCGACGGCATCAGCGCCCCGATGAGCCAGAAGAACGGCAGGAAGATCCCGACGATGAACATGACCCAGTGGCCCTTCCTGAGCGACATGACGCCCAGTGTCACCACGAGGATGAAGTAGAGGATACCGCCGAAAATAGCCCAGAACATTTTGAATCCTTCCCTTGTACGGATTCGTTCGCCCGCGGTCAGCTGACCTGCGTGGCGGCTTCCTGGACGGCCTTGTCGACGTCCTTTGCCTTCACGTTGAGTTCCTTGGCGACATGCTTCTCCGCCTTGAGCCCGGCCTTGTCCACTGCCTGCTGCAGTTTGCTCTCGCCGACGATGACCAGCGCGGCCTCGCCCTCGTCGATGATGTCCCCGAACTCCTTGACATCAGACCGCGACATTCCGCGCCACAGGTGGCCGCCCACGCCGCCGACGGCAGCGCCCACCACAGCGGCGCCGATGATCGATGGCGGGAACAGGATGCCGACTACCGCACCGACCGCCGCACCGCCCCACGCGCCGTGCCGAGTGGCCATCTCGTCCTTGTTGACGTGCACCTTGCCCGCCTCGTCCTTGGTGACCACGGCAGCGTCGTAGGTGCCGACCGCACCGGCCGCGTGCAGGTCCTTGACGAGGTTGTAGTCGTCGCGCGCTGCCGTCTCGCTCGGATAGGTGCCGATATAGATGAATACTGCGTCGGGCTGAGCCATGTCGTATCTCCTGTGTGTCGTCGTCCATATCCGGCAGACCGAGGCGCCAGCGGCGCAGCGGCCTGCTACCTCGACGCCAGCAGCACAGTCGCGCAACGGAAAGTGCCAGACGTCAGCCCGGTCCGGGTCGTTGGTCCCCAGGGCCGGGTTCACCCTGCCCAGGTGATGCCGGGCCGGACGGGCGCTGTGACGATGGTTCGGGTTGCCAGCAGGGAGACGACAGCACCGGCAGCATGGCGCGAAGAGGCATGCCGTATGGCGGGAAAAGTGGATGATCCGGCTGCGCTGGCCGACGGACCGGTAGATCCCGAGTCCGGATCGCGGCGAGCCGTGAGCGCGGCCGGCGCAGCCCTGCCTACCAGGAGTCAGCGCTGGCTCGCCCGGCTCGCCCTTGGCGCGGCTGCGGGCGCGGTGGTGCTGCTGGTGCTCTCCGGAGCGCTGCGGAGCAGCGTCGCGCTGCTGCTGGGCTTCGCGGGCCTGGCTCTTATCTTCATGGCGGCCTGGGGGTTCCTCGCCAATCGCGGCGTCCGGCGCTGGCTTGCTGCCGTGATCCTGGTCGCGGCTCCGGTGTTCATCATCGTGGTGTACGTCGTCGTCGGACTGCTGTGGGAGATCGCCGTCGGTGTGGTGCTCGCGGCTGCCGCCGTGGCCGCCGGACGAGCTGCGCTCAGCAGGGCCGCCGCGCCAGCAAAGCCGCCGGAATATCCGGTGACCCGGCCGCGCCAGCCGTTCGTCATCATGAATCCGCGATCTGGCGGCGGCAAGGTCGGGAAGTTCGGCCTGCAGGACCGCGCCGTCACGCTAGGCGCCCAGGTCAGTTTGCTCGAGGGCCCGGGCGTCGTCGACGTAGCGGCGATGGCACGCGATGCCGTGGACAGCGGAGCCGATCTGGTCGGGGTGGCCGGCGGCGACGGCACCCAGGCTCTGGTCGCTGGCGTCGCCGCTGCGCGGGACATTCCGCTGATGGTACTTTCGGCTGGCACCCGAAACCACTTCGCGCTCGACCTGGGCCTGGACCGTGACGACCCGTCCACGGGCCTGGCTGCGCTCACCGATGGCGTCGAGCTGCGTATCGACCTTGGCCTGATCGGGGACCGCACCTTCGTCAACAATGCCTCGTTCGGCGCTTATGCCCAGGTCGTGCAGAGCCCGGCCTATCGCGACGACAAATCAGGCACCGCGCTGCAGTTGCTCCCCGACTTGCTCACTGGTCATCAGGGAGCGCATCTGCGGGTCCGGCTGGACGGCCAGGTCGTCATGGACGGGCCGCAGGCCGTGCTGGTGAGCAACAATCCCTACGGGACCGGCGATATCGCGGGCCTGGGCCGTCGAGCGCGTCTCGACAAGGGTGTGCTCGGCATCGTCGGGATCAAGGTCGAGAATGCCGCCCAGGCGGCCGGGCTGCTGCGGCGCGCGCATCGGTCGCGAAGTGTCACCATGCTCACGGCGCACGACGTCCTCATCGAAGCCGACCAGCCGACGATTCCGGTGGGCATCGATGGTGAGTCGGTGCTCATGCCCACACCCGTGCGCTGCACGATCCGCCCGCTGTCGTTGCGCGTTCAGGTCCCCCGCGACCGGCCAGGCGTCCCGGACCCTCGGCCGCCGATGGACTGGCGCCGGCTCGGCCGCCAGGCGCTGACGTTCGGCCGGACCACAGCCGACCGAAACGTGCCTTAGTCAACAGAACCGTGCCTTAGCCGACGAATTCCTGCGCGGCCCGGGCCGCGGCGCACGGAGCACAGATCGGCACCTTGATATCGCCCAGCAGTTCAGAGCTGTGCTGGCCGGTTATCACCGCGTCGAACATCTCGCAGATATCCCGGTCGACCGGATGCGCGCGCAGGCAGAAGCACAGGCACGGCCTGCGGCTGGCTGCCTTGCCGATGCGCTCGAACACGGCGCGGACGTCAGGGCGATTCGCGACCTGCGCGACCGTATCGAAAACCGGCTGAATGCGGTCAAGAGCGTCCGTAATGGCCTGGCCGACCTTCCTGCCGACTTCCGCTAGGGTGTCGGCAAGCTCGGTGTCCTTGCGTTCGCTCACCCTGGCATCGTCTCACTAGCGGCGCCCAGGAGCCAGGCCACGTGGCTGCGCGCACCGCGGTCGGCCGGCACGAGGAGAATCTCCTGTGACAGCACACGCACTTCCCGGCGGTACCTTCATGCTGGCCCGGGATCTGACGGTGACCCGGATGGGCTACGGCGCCATGCAGCTGGCCGGCCCGCACGTCTTCGGGCCGCCGGCCGACCGAGACGCTGCCGTGGCGGTGCTGCGCGAGGCGGTGCAGCTGGGCATCACTCACATTGACACCAGCGACTACTACGGCCCCTACGTCACCAACCAGATCATCAAGGAGGCGCTGTATCCGTATCCCGCTGGCCTGCACATAGTGACGAAGGTCGGAGCGCTTCGAGACGCCGACGGCGGCTGGCCGCCAGCGCGCGCACCCGAGCAGCTCCGGCAGGCCGTGCACGACAACCTGAAGCACCTCGGACTGGACGCACTCGACGTCGTCAACCTGCGCGTCGGCGGGTTCGATAGCCCCACTGCGGGCTCGATCAGCGAGCCGTTCTCTGTGCTCGCGCAGCTGCAGCAGGAGGGGCTGATCAGGCATCTCGGCATCAGCACCGTCTCGGCCGGGCAGGTCGCCGAGGCGCAGTCCATCGCGCCGGTCGTGTGCGTGCAGAACTTCTACAACATCGCCCACCGAGCCGACGACGACCTGATCGACTCACTCGCCGGGCAGGGCCTCGCCTACGTACCCTATTTCCCGCTTGGCGGCTTCTCCCCGCTGCAGTCCGCGGAACTGACGGCAGTCGCCGGCCGGCTCGGCACGACGCCCATGGCCGTCGCGCTGGCCTGGCTGCTGCAGCGCGCACCGAACATCCTGCTGATCCCCGGCACCTCGTCGGTCAGTCACCTGCGTGCGAACGTCACCGCTGCCACGCTGACATTGCCGGCGGACGAGCTGGCCCGGCTGACCGGCATCGGATCATGACGCACGCGGAATCTCAGGCCGGCGGCCAGGTCGCGGCAGCCAGCAGCCGCTCTGCCAGCACGCGCGCGGCCTCCCGGATCTCGGCGCCCTGCACGATCCGGTAGGACGCCGGGATCACCGCCAGCTGCTGGGCGTACCACTTCGGGTTACTGGTGCTGCCTACCAGGCGGGTCGTCTCGGCGTCAACAGCTTCAAGACGCCCCACCGTGCGCGGCAGCCAGCGCCGCACCGTGCCGACAGGCGCGCCGATGACGATCTCGGCGTCGTACTCCCAGCCGACGGCGAGATGCTCCTCAAGCACGGCGACCGGGTCGATGCCGGCGGGCGGGCTGAAGGTGTCGTCGAGCACCTGCACCGCGCTGACCCGGTCGATCCGGTACGCTCGCCGGGCGTCCGCCGAGCGGGACCAGCACAGCAGGTACCAGCGCCCGTGCCGGACGACCACGGCCCACGGGTCGGCCGCTACCGACCACTGCGTCCCGGCTTCGGATCGATAGTCGAATCGCACGCCGCGGTGGCTTGAGCAGGCCTGCACGAGCGCGGACGCGGTGGCCGGGTCTGCCCGCGCCGCCGCGCGGTCCGGCGCGGGCGCCGTGGTCCGGCGAACGGCCTCCGCCTGGGCGGCAACCGGCTCCGGGAGCGCCCGCATGAGCTTGCCAAGAGCGACGCCGACTGGGTCGGCGGGATCGCCGGCCTCGTGGTGGCCATCCAGCACTGCCATGACCAGGCCGAGCGCCTCGGCCGAGGTGAACCTCAGCGGCGGCAGCCGGACGCCGCGGCCGAGCCGGTACCCGCCGTACCGTCCTGTTGTCGATTCGACAGGGATGCCCGCATCCCGGAGCAGGCGCGCATAGCGCCGGACCGCCCGCTCGCTGACTCCCAGCCGCCTCGCCAGCTGCTCGGCCGAGATACCAGGGCTGTCCTGAAGCACTTCGAGGACCAGCAGCGCACGGGCAGTCGAGCTTGCGCTCTCGGGGGCGACCTCCACCACCGGCGTGCACCTCATTTCCGGACAAGGATCGTCCTGAATTGAGGTTAGCGTAGGTGCCATGGACGTCGACACCACATTTCATGAGCCGCCGTTTGCGGGCGGCGAGACCGAGCAGCTGCTCGGCATCCTCGATCGCACCCGGAGCGTGCTCGCCTGGAAGTGCGGCGGGCTCGACTCGGCCGGCCTCCGCGCCACCCTCGGGCCGTCCGCGGTAACCCTAGGCGGCCTGCTCAAGCACCTCGCCCTGGCCGAGGACTACTCGTTCTCCGTCAAGCTGTTCGGTCGTGACGCGGCCCCGCCGTGGGACGCGGTCGACTGGGACGCCGACCCGGACTGGGAGTGGCGCACCGCGGCGGACGATTCTCCGGAGGAGCTCTTCGCCCTGTGGCGCGAAGCGGTCGGGCGCTCCCGTGCTCATGTCGCCGAGGCGCTGGCCCGCGGTGACATGAGCCAGCCAGTCCACGTCAGCACCGAAGACGGCGAGCACGCCAACTTGCGGCGGATCGTGGCTGACATGATCGACGAGTACGCCCGCCACAACGGTCACGCGGACCTGATCCGGGAGTCGGTGGACGGGCTGACAGGAGAGGACCCGCCGGCCGTGGCGGGCGACTGACCGGGCAACTGCCGCCCGCAGAGCTCAGGCGGCCATAAGGCTCGCCGGGCTGTATGTCCGGCTGCCCGGATCCGGCACGCCGGCGCTGATAGCGTGGAAATGGCGACGTGCCGCACGTCACGCCTGACCGGCATGGCGCCCGCTGCCATCGAATGACCAGTGACAGCGGGAGGGGGTCAGCGTGCAGCCAGAGCAGCCACCGCAGCGGTGGCCACTGAATCGCCATGACAGCCATGTGGCGCAGCAGATGGCGGACCGGGCGTCAGAGCTGGCCAGGGACTCGCGTGCCCGGACTCGTCACGCAGCCGTGCTGATGCGCGACGGCAGCATGCTGTCCTGGGGAACCAACGGCGTCCCGTATCCGGGCGAAGACCACTGTTACTGCAAGTTCGGCGTGGTCGGTCACCATGACCAGTGCCGCACCCACGCCGAGCAGCGGGCGATCACACTGGCCCGGGACGGCGACGGCTGGCACCTGCTGCAGGGATCGAAGCTGATCTACGTGCGGCTTGAGCCGGACGACTCGATCCGGCTGGAGGACCCTCATTTTTGCGCCCGCTGCAGCCGCCTGGCGTTGTCCCTCGGGATTGCCGAGTGGATCTTTGCCATGCCGGAGGGCCTGGCCGGATACACAGCGGCAGACTACGACAGGATCGCCCAGCTCAGCTGGTAGGCGCGTGCTCCTGGCTGGCTTCGTCCGTGCGCTCGGGCATCAGCAGCACGGCACCGGCAAGGAAGCACACCGCACCGATCAGGGTGCCGAGGTTTGACCGCTCCGCGTTGCGCAGCTGGCCCGTAGCCGGATTGATGTAGCCGGCGACTGCGGATATCCCGAAGGCGACGGACCCAGCCAGGTTGAGCAAGGTGATCCACCAGGACCACGACCGCGGGTGCCAGCTAGCCCAGCCGTGGCATACCTCGAACCAGGCCAGCGCGCTGGCCACCAGGAAGCAGACCGACCCGATCGCGTCGGGCCGCCATACGTGCTGCTGCGCGGCCTGAGCGGTGAGGTCCACACGGAGCGCGTTCCCGGTACTGACATTGAAGTAGACGGTGCCGGCAAGCTGCACGGCCGTAGCCCACCAGTCGATCCTGCGCGGCTGCCAGACGAAGAACCGCCGCCGGTCACCCGGCGCTCGCGGCCCCGCATCCACCGCTTCGCGGTAGGTCAGGAAGCCGGCCGCGGTGAAGAACAGCGAGCCCGCGAAGAACGTCGCCGCGTCGCCGCGTCCCCCGGCGACGCTGGCATAACGGGGAACGGCGCCGAGGGCAAAGAGCAGCGACCCAGCCGCGAACAGCACGGCGATCCACCATCCCCGTGCCGCTGGCGCCCACCAGGTCGAGCCGGCCGTCGAATCACGCCGCAGGTGCTTGCGGTGGCGGCGGGAGTCACAGGGAACCACCACACCGTCCGCGCGGACGTGGCCGACGAAAGTCAGGAACGGGCCCACGCGGCCGGCGGGCGCATCGCGATCCTGGACTGGCATGGGGCTGTCCCGTCTGGTGGCTTGATCCTCGGTGTCTGGCTAGCACAACGCGCCTGGCCGCCAGCCGACCCACCCGCGATGGGTGATACGTGATCGGACGCGACCCCGCCATTATCGTGAGGAGTCCCCGTTCCGGCCGGGCAGCTTCTGCTCGCCTGCGGGGCCATCGCGTAGCGGCCTGATCGAGGAGATACAGAGATGCCCTTGCATGAGCGCGACACCGTCCGGCAGCAGCTTGAGGACTCCGTGTTCTGCGGGCGCGACCTGACCAAGCCGGTGCCGAAGTACAGGTTCCCTCGGGACGAGATACAGGCCAGAGAGGCATTTCAGGTCGTCTCGGACGAGGTGATGCTCGATGGCAACGCCCGCCAGAACCTGGCCACCTTCTGCCAGACGTGGGCCGAGCCCGAGCTCCTCGCGTTGATGCGGCTGTCGGTCAACAAGAACATGATCGACAAGGACGAGTATCCGCAGACCGCCGAGATCGAGCGCCGGTGCGTGCACATGCTCGCCGACCTCTGGCACGCGCCTGAGGCAGCGAACACCGTCGGCGCGTCGGCTATCGGATCCTCTGAAGCTTGCATGCTCGCGGGCATGGCGGCTAAATGGCGGTGGCGCGCCAAGCGCCAGGCCGCAGGCAAGCCGACGGATAAGCCGAACATGGTGTGCGGCCCGGTTCAGGTGGTGTGGCACAAGTTCGCCCGCTACTGGGACATCGAGATGCGCGAGGTGCCGATGTCCCCCGGGAACTACGCCATGGATGCCGCGTCCATGCTCGAACGGGTAGACGAGAACACGATCATGGTCGTGCCGACCTTCGGTGTCACCTACACCGGCGCCTACGAGCCGGTGGCGGCCATGGCCAGCGCTCTCGACAAGCTGCAGCGCGAGACGGGCCTCGATATCGACATCCACGTGGACGGCGCCAGCGGCGCGTTTCTCAGCCCCTTCTGCGCGCCCGATGTCGTCTTCGACTTCCGGCTCCCCCGGGTCAAGTCGATCAGCACCTCAGGGCACAAGTTCGGGCTGGCTCCGCTGGGCGTCGGGTGGGTCATCTGGCGAGACAGCAAGGAGCTTCCCGACGACCTCGTGTTCCATGTCAACTACCTGGGCGGCGATATGCCGGTCTTCCAGATCAACTTCTCCCGGCCGGCGGCCAGATTATCGCTCAGTACTACAACTTCCTGCGCCTCGGCTTCGAGGGCTATCAGCGCATCCACGACGCGTCCTATGCGATCGGCCAGTATCTCGCGAAGGAGATCGTGAAGCTCGGTCCGTTCGAGCTACTGTGCAACAGCAACCCCGCCACCGGCATCCCGACCGTCACCTGGCGGATCCGCGCGGGCGAGGACCCCGGCTACACCCTGTTCGACCTGGCCGACCGGCTGCGCACGCGAGGGTGGCAGGTGCCCGCGTACACGCTGACCGGAACAGCAGCCGACATAGCCGTTCAGCGCATCCTGGTCCGGCTGGGCGTCAGCCAGGACATGGCCTCGCTGCTGCTCGACGACTTCCGGGACGCGATAGCCCACTTCGCGAAGCATCCAGTCACCGTCGCCATGACAAAAGAAGAATCAACCGGATTCAACCACTTGTGACATAGCCCTGGCTGCGGCCGGCCGCCTGCTGCCCGTGGCGGCGGGCAGCCGGTGCGTGCCCGACGCCGCACTCTGCCTGTGCAGCCCTCCGTGCCTGTGCAGCCCTCCGTGCCTGCGCGGCCCTCCGTGCCTGCGCGGCCTTTGCCTGTGCGGGCACCTCTTTCTCCTGCCTGCGCGGGCGCTGACGATCCCCCTGAGTCACGTCCGCAACTACTGGGTTTGCACTTGCCGCGCAGATGTGCAACCTTCTAGTTGCACATCTGCGCGCGGAACGCTAAGGTACTTGCATGAAGCAAGCACCACGCGAGACCCGCCCGCTGACAGTCATCCGGGCATCGTCGGGATCGCAGACCGCCCGCACTGACCAGGAGGACACATGACGATCGCTGACCGAGCAGTTCTGGTGACCGGAGCCAACCGGGGCATCGGGCAGGCGCTGGTCACCGAAGCCCTGCGGAGAGGCGCGGCGCGGGTGTATGCCGGCACGCGCCAGCCCCTGGCCCACCCAGACGCCCGGGTCACACCGGTGACCCTGGACGTGACCATTCCGGCGCAGATACAGGCGGCGGCCGAGCGGATCGGCTCGCTCGACATCCTCATCAACAACGCTGGCCTGGCGCGGTACGACGACCTCAGCGATCGCGCAGCGCTCGAAGAGCATCTCGCCGTCAACCTCTTCGGCGCCTACGACATGATCCAGGCGTTCCTGCCGTTGCTGGCAGCCTCCCGGGGCGCCATCGTCAACGTGCTGTCGCTGGCGGCCTGGGCCCCGGTGCCGGTCATTCCGGCCTATTCGGTCTCCAAGGCAGCCGGCTTCTCCGTAACGCAGTCGCTGCGCGCGCTGCTAGCCAGGCAGCACATCCGGGTGCACGCGGCCATGCTCGGCCCGGTGGACACCGACATGAGCCGGGATCTCGACATCCCGAAGGCCTCGCCGGACTCGGTCGCACGCGCGATTCTCGACGGACTGCAGAACGGCGAGGATGAGATCTTCCCCGATCCAATGTCACAGTCGATGGCCGGCGACTGGCGCACCGGAGCGGCCAAGGCACTCGAACGCCAGAACGCGGCGCTGGTGGCCGCGGAGCCTGTCCTGTCGTAAGCCAGCGGCCACGGCCGTCGCCGCCCTCTTCCGGGCATGCAGGTAGCCCGGTGACCGGCGGCGGCCGTGCCGTCCGATGCAACGGAGACCGAGATGAGTTACGCCAGGGAACGGAGCCGACTGATGGAACTGCCGACGGCGAGTGCGCGGGCGACGCGCCAGCGCTCCGCCGCGCTGGCCCGCGCCACGACGCCCGCGGCGGCAGCCGCGCTGACCGTGACGCTCGGACTCGCGGCGGCGGCCTGGGTCATCGCCCTGCGGCTGATGAGCGGGATGGACATGGGCGTGGCGACCCGGCTCGGCTCATTCGCGTTCTTTGTCGCCGCATGGTTGTCGATGATGGCAGCGATGATGCTGCCCGGCGCGACGCCGGCGATCGTGCGGCACGCTCATGCGGCCGGCCGGGTCGCTGTAGTCCCGCTGTTCGTCGGATCCTACCTGGCGGTCTGGGCAATCCTCGGGATCGCGGTCTACGCCGTCTACCGGCCGCACGGGCCGGTCGCAGCGGGTGTGATCGTGATCGCGGCAGGCATATACGAGCTCACGCCGCTCAAGCAGCGTTTCCGCCGGCGCTGCCAGGAGAGTATCCAGTCCGGGCTCGAGTTCGGGTTGTGCTGCGCGGGTTCGACCATCGGGCTGATGCTGATGCTCGTGGCGCTAGGCATCATGAGCCTCACCTGGATGTGCGTGATCACCGTACTGGCCATCGGCCAGAAGCTACTGCCCGCCAGGGCCGTCATCGACATCCCGCTCGCGCTCGCAATCGTCGGGCTGGGGCTGGTGATCCTCACAGTCCCCGCGTCGGTTCCCGGCCTCACGCCCGCGATGTGAGCTGCCGCCGATCCGTGCCATCCGAGCTCTGAACAGACCGCGCGAAGTTTCAGCAAATACAAGGAGAGACAATGACCGCTCACAAGACCGGAACACGCGAAGAGTGGCTGGCAGCCCGGCTCGAGCTGCTGGCCGCCGAGAAGGCGCTGACGCGCCGCAGCGACGAGCTGGCCCGGCAACGGCAGGAGCTGCCCTGGGTCCGGATCGACAAGGAGTACAGCTTCGAGACCGACGAGGGCACCGCGTCGCTCGCCGATCTGTTCCAGGGCCGCTCGCAGCTGCTGGTCTACCACTTCATGTTCGGGCCCGAGTACACCGCCGGATGTCCGTCCTGCTCCGCGATAGCGGACGGCTTCAACGGCTCCGTTGTGCACCTGGCCAACCACGACGTGACGCTGTGCGCCGTGTCGCGGGCTTCACTCCCCCAGCTGCAGGCGTATAAGCGCCGGATGGGCTGGACCTTCCCGTGGGCGTCCTCGTCCGGCACCGACTTCAACTTCGACTTCCAGGCGGCGCATACCAGCGAAGAATGGGAGTCCGGAGCGGCCGAGTACAACTTCCAGACGATCGACCTGCGGCCGGAGACCGATCAGGCCAGTGCGGCCCTCGACGAGTTCGCCTCCGGAATCGTCGGCACGGACTGGCGGACCTACCGGCGGCAAGGACCCGGCGTGAGCGCGTTCGCGCTCGAGGACGGCGTCGTTTACCACACCTACTCTGCTTACTCCCGCGGCATCGACGGACTGTGGGGCATGTACCAGTGGCTCGACCGCGCGCCTCTCGGTCGCAACGAGGACGGCTTCTGGTGGCGTCGCCACGACGAGTACGACAGCCCGTGACGAAGTCCGTGCGGCGACGTCACCGTCGCTGGCGGCTGGCTCCGGCCGGCCGACAGGGCGGTAATGTCGCCTGCTCAGCCCGGGCCGAAGTACGCCGTGGTCTCCCGCCGCCACAGCAGCACAACGGCGACCAGCCCGACCAGCCACTCCAGCAAGATGACGGCAAGTGAGACGCTCGACCGGCTTCGCGCCAGGACTACCTCGACGGTTATGAGGGCGAAGAGCACGGTCGCGAAGATCCGGGCCCAGCCTTGTCCTCTGCTGGTAGCCCGGGCCATCCACAGCCAGAGCAGGACGCTGACGAACCCGGCAACCACCAGGGCGACGAATGTGACGTTGGCGATCGTGTGCAGCTGCGCCACCGTGTACCCGCCCCGGCCCGGCCGGCGTGTCGCTAGGGTCGCTTTGCGACGCCACCGAGCCTAGCCCTGGATATCCCATTTGCCCAGACCGTTGGAATCCGGCTAGCCGACCAGGTCGCCGCCTCAGGCCGGCCGCCTCGGGCCCGCTGCCTCAGGCTGGCTGCGACCCGGCGCCGCCGTGGCCGTGGTGCGCTGCCTGGTCCGGGCTGCCGCCCATCGTCTTCAGCATCGGACCGCTGCCAGTCCGGAAGAAGCGCACGAGCAGCGCCGCCGCGAGGAGCAGGAAGATGATGTTGAGCACCGTGGTGTAGTTCCACTGGATACCCTGCGCGGTGACCCTGGCGGTCCGGGCCTGCGGGATCAGGCCGAGGGCGCCGAACACAATCTCAACCACGTAGCCGGCGAAGACCATCGCGGCGTAGAAGATCCCGAGGATCGTCAGCATCATCGTCGTTCCGTAGTACTTCCGGTAGATGATCAGGATCGGGATGATGATCAGGTCCGCGAACAGGAACGCGGTCACGCCGCCGAAGCTGATGCCGCCGTTCCACAGCACCCCGGCCAGCGGCACATTGCCGATCGAGCAGACGAAGCTGAGCAGCGAGATGACCGGGCCGATCACCGGACCCCAGACCTTGGCGGCGAGCGGGTGGCCGGTCAGGAAGAGATGCCGCCAGAAACTGTCCGGCACCCAGGCGCCGATGGCGCCGGCGATCAGCAGCCCGCCGATCACGTCACGGATGACCGAAGCCCATTCCATGACAAAGATCCGGCTCACCGCGGTGTAGCCGCCGCCGCTGACCAGCCGCTGCCGGAAAATCCCGCCGTCGCTGATGCTCATGTCCATGGCAGCATGGCCTTCCATCGATCCGGCCAGCCCCCTGGCCGCCTGCTCGCGCGCCGCGGCGACGAGCCCCTGGCGGACGAACAGCCGGAAGGCCGCGGCCACTGCCACGATCATGATCACGCCGCCGACGTACTCGGCCACCGTGAACTGCCAGGCGATCAGCAGCGCCAGGATGATGCCGAGCTCGATGACCAGGTTGGTGCTGGCTATCTCGAAGACCATGGCCGCGGTGAAGCTGGCCCCCTTGCGGACTAGCGACCGGGCCAGTGCGACCGCCGCGTACGAGCACGAGGACGACGCAGCCCCCAGGCCAGCGGCTTTCGCCAGTGTGCGCGGCTTCTCGTCGCCGAGCAGCCGCATGATCGTCTGACGTCGCACCAGCGCCTGAATGACAGCGGACAAGGTGAACCCGAGGATCAGCGACCAGGTGATTGCCCAGGTCATCGTGCCGGCCACGGCGAGCGCATGGCCAACTGCGGCCAGGACGCGCATCGTCAGGCCACCGGGCCTCGATGACTGGCAGCTAGCGGCGCCAGCCGCGAGGGCCGGAAGCGGCGTAGCCGAAGGCTGTTGGACACGACGAACACAGAGCTCAGCGCCATCGCCGCAGCAGCGATGAGGGGGTTCAGGTAGCCGGCCGCGGCCAGCGGGATGGCGGCGATGTTGTAGCCGAAAGCCCAGAAGAGGTTGCCCCTGATGGTGCGCAGGGTGCGCCTGGACAAGTCGATCGCATCGGGTATCGCGAGCAGGTCACCGCGGATCAGGGTGATATCGGCCGCCTCGATGGCTACGTCGGTGCCAGTGCCCATGGCCAGTCCCAGATCGGCCTGGGCCAGGGCAGCGGCATCATTCACGCCGTCACCTGCCATCGCGACCACCCGGCCCGCCTCCTGCAGCCGGCTGATCGCGTCAGCTTTGCCGGCCGGTGTCACCCCGGCGATCACCTCGTCGATTCCGACGGCGGCAGCGGCATTCTCGGCGGCACGCTGGTTGTCGCCGGTGAGCAGCACCGACCGCAGTCCGAGGTCCCGCAGCTTGGCGACGGCCAGGGCGGAGGTCGGCTTGACGGTATCGGAGACGATCAGCACGGCCCGGGCCAGGCCGTCCCAGCCAGCGAAGACCGGAGTCTGCCCGGCGCGCTCAGCTGCCGCCGCCCTGGCAGCCAGGCCCGAGGGCACAGGCTGCGACCAGTGGCCCGTGGCCCAGTCGCGGCTCCCTGCGATGACAGCGCGACCGTCCGCGATGCCGGTGACGCCCTGGCTAGCGTGGCTCGCGAAGCCTGTCACCGCAGGAAGGCTAGTGCCGAGACGGTGCCGGGCTCCAGCGGCGATCGCCGCGCCGATCGGGTGCCCGGAGGCATCTTCGACCGACCCGGCCAGCCGCAGCACCTCGGCCTCGTCCACGCCGGGAGCTGCGGCCACTTCGATCAGCGTCATCCGCCCGGTCGTGACGGTGCCTGTCTTGTCCAGCACCACGGTGTCGATGACCTGGCTGGACTCCAGTACCTCAGGGCCTTTGATCAGGATGCCGAGCTGAGCGCCGCGGCCGGTGCCGGCCAGCAGCGCCGTCGGGGTGGCCAGGCCCATCGCGCACGGGCAGGCGATGATCAGGACGGCAACTGCCGCGCTGAACGCGGCCCCGGCGGACTGCCCGGCAGCCAGCCAGCCGGCTAGCGTTGCGAGCGCGATGCCGATGACGACGGGAACGAATACCCCGGCGATGCGGTCTGCCAGCCGCTGCACCGGAGCCTTGCGAGCCTGAGCGTCGGTGACCAGCCGGGTGATCTGGGCGAGCTGGGTATCGGCACCGACCGCGGTGGCACGGACCACGAGCTGGCCGCTGACATTCATGGTCGCACCCGTCACGGCGTCGCCGGCAGCAACCTCCGCCGGCAAAGGCTCACCGGTCAGCATCGAGACGTCGACGGCGGAGCTACCGGACTCGACGACACCGTCGGCGGCGAGCTTCTCGCCCGGCCGCACGACGAACCTGTCCCCCACCGCCAGCTGGACCGCGGGGATCCTTTCTTCACGGCCGTCACGCAGGACGGCAACGTCCTTAGCGCCGAGCTCCAGCAGCGTACGGAGCGCCGCGCCAGCGCGCCTCTTGGCCCGCGCCTCAAGATCCCGGCCGAGGAGCACGAGCACCGTCACGCCGGCGGCAGCCTCGAGGTAGATGTCGCCCGTCTTCGCGCCGCTCGCGAGCACGGTAAAGCCCATATGCGTACTGGCCTGGCCGGCCGTGCCAAAAACCAGCGCGTACAGCGACCACAGGTAGGCGGCGCTGACTCCGGTCGAGATCAGCGTGTCCATGGTCGCTGCGCCGTGGCGAGCATTCACCAGCGCGGCCCGGTGGAACGGCCACGCTCCCCATACGACAACCGGCGTGGCGAGCGCCAGCGAAACCCATTGCCACCCCGCGAACTGCAGGGCCGGCACCATCGCGACGATCACTACCGGCAGAGCCAGCGCCACCGACACCACCAGCCGCCGCCGCAGCGCCGTCTCGTCCTGGCCGCCCGCCGGCGACGCGCCGACCGCCGCTGCGTCCGCCCCGGTTGCGCCAGCTGGCCGAGGCAGCGTAGCGGCGTACCCGGCCTGGGCCACGGCGGCGACCAGCTCCGCCGTGCTGACGGTGGCCGGAAAGCTGACCCTGGCCGTTTCGGTGGCGAGGTTGACGGTCGCGCTGACGCCAGCCAGCCTGGCCAGCTTCTGCTCGATCCGGGTCGCGCACGACGCGCACGTCATCCCGCTGATCGCCAGCTCCACGCTGCCCAGCGGGCCGTCCGCGGCGACGCCCGCCTGGTCAGCGGTCACGGCGCTCACAAGCCTCGCCTCCCCCCAAGGTCTCGGGCTGCCGGGCTGGGGCTGCTCAGGACCGCACCAGGCGGGCGACCGCGTCGGACGCCTCGCGGATCTTGGCGTCCGCGGTCTCGCCACCCGCTGCGATTGCCTGTGCGACGCAGTGCCCCAGGTGCTCCTGAAGCAGGCCAAGCGCGACTGACTCCAGCGCCCGCGTCGCTGCGGAGACCTGGGTCAGGATGTCGATGCAGTACTTGTCCTCGTCGACCATTCGCTGCAGACCTCGTACCTGGCCCTCGATCCGCCGCAGCCGCCGCAGGTACTCGTCCTTGTTCTCGGTGTATCCGTGCATGCCGCCTCCCAGGAGCTGGCATCGAACATACCATACCCCCGTCGGGTATATCAGGTGACGCGCTGGCCACACTGTCGCTGTCAGGCGATGGTTCTAGCGGGACTGGCGTTTGCCGGGCCGCCGCCGCATCCGCAGGGCAGCGAGAAGCAGGGCGCCGAGCAGGATGACGATGCCGATCAGCAGCAGGTACAGCAGGCCTTTGACGACCACGCCCACGATGCCTAGCGCGACTGCGACGATGACCAGCAATAGAAACAGGGCAATCATCGGATCCTCCGCTCAGTTGGCCCGATCAGCGGCGGGCCAGCCGCCGCTCGCCGCCGGCGCCCGCCTGGTAGGGCAGGCCGTAGTGCTGAAAGACCGCTTCTTCGTCTTCGGACGGAAGCTCGCCGTCCATGCCGATCGACGGAGCGTTCCTGACTTGCTTCTTGTCGTAGCAGACCTTGAGGTATCCGGGGCCGACCGTCGCCCGGTCAAGGGGCACGAACGCGAGCCGGTGGCGGGTTGGCATGCCGACCCTGACAGTGCCGAACGCCGGCAAGTCGCTGCCAGTGTCGACGTAAACGGACTCCAGTTCGCCGATCTTGTGACCGTCGGCGTCGACAACGTCGTGACCACGCCATTCCCGGATATCGCCAGCCTCGAACACGATGGCCTTCCTTTCCGCGGCGCCATCCCGCAGTCTTGTCATCGTCTCACCCCGGGATCGAATCCCTCGCCATCACCGCGCTACGACGATCGGTGACCGCTGCGACCTCGGCAGGGCTCCGGCAGCGGCGAGTGGCGCTGGATCTGGCAGCGGGCAGCACCCCGGCGTGGGGTGAAGGAACTTCCAGCTCGCCGCCCCCAGAAACCTACCATCGTTTTCTAGAACTACATTGCGCGTTTCTGCATTCATGCGTACCCTGAGATCAGACCCGGACTGTCAGCGGCCAACGGCCGCAACAAGGCCGGGTCATTGTGTGAGATGCCAGGCCGAGTTCAGCGGCCCGCCCTCACCCGCGAAGGACAGGCCCGATGACCGAGCCACAGCCACTCCAGAGCGCTGCCGCAACGTTGCCGCCACAGTCAGCTAACGGCTCATCCCCCCAGCTGCCGCCGGCCGCACCGCAGCAGACCGAGGCCACGCGGATGCGCACGCGCATCAGCGGTATGCGGACCGGCCTCATCGCCGGCACCGTCGGCCTCATCGTCGTCATGATCTTCATTATCCAGAACGCGCATGCCGTGAACATCAGCTTCCTCGGTGCCCACCTGCGCCTGTCGCTGGCCGTGGCGCTGTTCCTCGCTGCTATCGCCGGCGCGCTGCTGATGGCTGCAGCCGGAACCGCCCGGATCACCCAGCTGCGGCGGATCATCCGGCGCGACCGGCGCAAGCCTCAGCCCAGCTGACACATCTGCCAGAAGACCGGCACCGGCCGCGAGCCTGCGCGCCTGCTCACCAGGAACCTGCTTCCTGGCCCGCTCCATTCCAGACAGCACTGGCTGCCAGCTCAGGCGGCTGTACCCCCCACCCCCGCCACGGCGGGATCATCCTCGGAGGCCGTAATGCGCATCGGCACAATCATTCTCATCGTGTGGCTGGTCATTGGCGCAATCGCCGGTGCTCAGCGCCACTACTACAGCAGTTCCAAGGTGAGCTGTGCCAAAGCGGGCACCGTCGTTGTCACCGTGCTAGCCGGGCCCCTGAACTACATCGGCGTGAACCCGAAGGTCACCTGCCCGACGCCGAAGCCCAGCTCGTAAGGACGCGGCTGAAAGCGCCTTCTGCCAGCTCACAACTCCGATTGAGGTAATGCCAGCATGGTGACAACGAAGCGAGTGTCATGACGGTCAGGACCGCGCGGCATGCTGCCACGACCGCGGGAAGAGACGCGGCAGCCAGCCGCTGGGTGCAATGGCTGGCGCGCGGCGGCCTGATTGCCCGCGGCGCCAACTACATGCTCATCGGACTGCTAGCGGTGCAGATCGCTCTGGGTGCCAAGGGCAAGCGGGCCGACAGCACCGGTGCGCTGCACGAAGTCGCAAGGCAGCCTGGCGGCGCGGTCATCCTGTGGCTACTGGCGGCCGGCTTTGCCGGGCTCACCGTGTGGCGGCTCGCCGAGGCTGCATACGGGCAGCCGGGCCCGCGCGGGCACACCACACGAAGACGGCTGCAGTCGCTGGGGATCGCCGCCATCTATGGCTTCGCCTGCGCCGCCATCGTCAGCTTCATCCTCGGTCTCGGCAGTCAGCCTAACGGCAACAGCCAGGCCAAGGACATCACCGCCCGGGTCATGGCCCACGCCGGCGGCCGGTGGCTGGTCATCCTGATCGGCGCCAGCCTGATCGTGGCCGGCGTCTGCCTGGCAATCTACGGGCTGCGCCGGAAGTTCACCCGGACGCTGGCACTCGCGCAGGCGAGCGCTCGCACTCGCAAGGCGGTTGTGTTCCTGGGCGTCGTCGGCAATCTGGCTCGGGGGGTTATCTTCGGCGTGGCCGGAGCGCTCCTCGTGGTGGCCGCTGTCACTTTCGACCCGAAGAAGGCCCAGGGCCTCGACGGGTCGCTGCGCAAGATCGCCACGACGCCACTGGGCCCGTGGCTGCTTGTCGCCGTCGCCCTCGGGCTGACGATCTTCGGGCTTTACTCGTGCTGCGAGGCGCGCTGGCGGGTGGTGCGGCCCGGCTAGCTGCCCTCGGTCGATCACCGCGCGCGGGCATCAGCTCAGCGTGGCCTGCGTCCCGCTCGGCTACCGCGATAGCGAAGCAGGCCGGCGGCGACGATCCCCAGCAGGACGGCGGCGATCACGGCGCTGACGGCGATCAGCCAGGTCCTGGCGGATCGGGCAGCCGTGAGGCTGTACCGGGTGGTCGTCACCGTGCCGTCAGAGCGCAGCGCCAGGCCGAAGCTGACGGCGCTCGCCCCCGCCGGGATGGCCGGCGGCGTCCAGCTGGCCCGGGTCCAGCGCCCGGAGGCGGGCATCGTTGGGCTCGTCACCCAGAACCTCCAGGTGCCGACGGGCGTCCGGTAGTAGGCGTTGAACACGACCGGGTCGCTCGACTTGTACCAGACGCCCAGAGCGTAACTGCGTCCCGCCGATACCTCCGGTGCGCAGGCGCCTAGATCCAGGGCAGGCAGCAGCTGCGCCGTGCCGGATCTGCGCCGTGCCAGTGAGATGACCTCCGCCCCGGCTCCGCCGGGGCCGCCGCGGCGGTGGTAGCGGAACGTAGCGGTGTTCGAGCCGTAGCGGCTGGTCTGGAAGCACGCCGGGATGCCGTCCGTGGCAACAGCGGACAGGCGGGCGTTGGCGACTCCAGGCGGCCGGAGCCGCGGCGGCCGCGGGCCAGCCACGACGGGCCGGACCGGGCCGCCGATCACCTGGCGAACGGTGCGCACGGTCACCCCATGGCTGGCCTGCCGGGAAAGCCAGCCGAGCACGCTGCTCAGCTCGGGTCTAGTCACGCCTAGCGCGCAGGCACGGGCACAGACGTCGTGGATAGTGAACACGATCCAGCCACCGCCGTGCTGCTGGGCGCCGGTGACGATCTTCTCGAAGGTGGCCGGTGACCACGTAGTGCCCACCGACGCCACCTCGATGGGGGCGCGCAGCAGGTAAGGGTTGCGAGGCGGGATGGTCTCCGCCCAGGCGCAGTGCGGGCACAGGCCGGCGCCGCGCAACTGCCCGGTGCCGAGCCCGGAGTTGTAGCCGCAGTGGCGGGCCAGAACCTGCAGAGTCCTGTTGACCTCCGCGAACGGATAGGCAAAGTCGGTGACGCGGAAACCCCAGCGGGTCAGGTTGACCCGGTCGTCGCAGATCTCCCGCTGTGCCTCCGCGGCGGGGCTGCTGGTCAGCGGAACGTGCTGGACGGAGAGGCCACCTATCTCGTTGCCGTCGGCGGCAATCTGGCGTATCTCGCTCAGGGTCAGGTACGGCTGCCGCGCGCAGCCGGGATCGGCCGAAGGCTGGCAGACCAGGCCGGAGGGCACATAGAACGTGGCGTGCATGTGGTAACGCCGGAAGAGCGGCAGTGCGCCCATCTGATCCGCAAGGCCGCCACCCCAGGTGAAGGTGACCACCGTCGGCACCTTCTGGACCTGCGCGGGGGTGGCCCGCGCAGGGGTGGCCGTCGCGGTTGTGCAGGCCGCGCTGAGCGATAGCACGACACTCGCGAAGACTCCGAGCGCTGCCAGGGCGCGCTGAAGGTGTGCTCGATCGATTCTGGGCACTTCACCACGCTAGACCGCGCGCCGGGACGGCCGGTCACCGGACGCCGGGACGCCCGTGGACCGGGTCGCCGCAACTGTTGTTACCGCTGACCGTCCGGCGGGGTCCGGCCCGGCACTATCAGCGTGGACTCGTACGCGAGGACGACGGCCTGGACACGATCACGCACGCCTAGCTTGCCGAGTATCCGGCCCACATGGACCTTGACCGTGCCCGCGGACAAATGGAGCCTGGCGGCGATTTCGCTGTTGGACATACCCGCGGCCATGAGCGTGAGCACGTCTTGTTCCCGGCCGGTGAGGACGTGCCGGATCTGCTCGGCCCGCTCACCCCTGCGCTGCTCGGGCTGCTGCGCGGCGAACTGGCTGATGAGCCGCCTGGTAGCAGCAGGCGCGAGAACCGCGTCACCAGCGGCGACAGTCCGGATTGCGGCCACCAGGTCGTCAGGCCGGGTGTCCTTGAGCAAGAAGCCGCTGGCCCCCGCGCGCAGCCCGGAGTAGACGTAGTCGTCCAGGTCGAATGTGGTCAGGATCAGCACCCTGGACCGCAGCCCGGCGGCGGCGATCTCACGAGTCGCCTCGATGCCGTCGCGACCGGGCATCCGCACGTCCATCAGCACTACATCGGGCTGCAGCGCGATTGTCATCGATACCGCTGTCGTCCCGTCGCTAGCTTCGCCCGCCACCTCGATGTCGGATTCCGCGTCGAGGATCAGCCGGAAGCCCTTCCTGATCAGGGAGTGGTCATCGGCCAGCAGCACGGTAATCATGATGCGGCTGCCGGATCGAGGTCCAGCCTGGCGGTGACGTGCCAGCCCTGTGGCTCAGCCGGCCCGAATTCGAGTTCGCCGCCGAACGCGCCGATGCGCTCGCGCATCCCGGTGAGACCGCCGCCGACGCGGTCAGGACGTGTGCTGCGGGTGGCGCCATCGTCGTCCACGTCCACCCGCACTTCGGCAGGTGCCAGCTGCAGCCGCACCGCCGCGTTCGCACCCGGCCCGGCGTGTTTCATCGTGTTCGTGAGGGCCTCCTGGACCAGCCGGAACACGGCGAGCTGGATCGCCGGAGGCAGGTCCGGACCAGTCCCGCTGCACTCATAGCGCACTGGCAGGCCGGCCGCCCGGACGCGTTCGAGCAGGCCGTCCAGATCGGCCAGGCCGGGCAGCGGCTGTCGCGGTTGCTGTCCGGAGTCGTCCCGCAGCACGCCGAGCAGCTGGCGGGTTTCGGCTAGTGCCTGCCGGGCGGTGCCGGACACGTCCCGCATCGCGTCGGCAGCGTCGTCGGGCGCGCGGGTAACGGCGCGAAGCGCACCGTCCGACAGCGCGACGATTACCGTCAGGTGATGGGCCACGCTGTCGTGCATCTCACGAGCGATGCGGGCCCGTTCCGCCGCCGCGGCCAGCGCGCTGCTCTGATCGCGCTCGCGCTCTAGCCGCCGGGCCCGGTCGCGCAGCGCGACGAGGTAGGCCCGGCGGGTGCCGACGTAGAGGCCAAGGATCAGCACCGCGGCGGTGAACCCGGCAACGTCAGAGACAGCGACAGCCCAGTGCCGAGTGCCCTCCTGGAGGACCACCAGCAGCATGACTCCGGCCACGAGCACCGCCGCGGCCAGCGCCTCGGCGCGCCGGGCTGTGATGGCCACGGTGTACAGGCTGATTGCCAGCGCGACCGGGAACAGCGCGCCCCGGTCTGGCCACTGAGCCAGCACGAGCGCGGCCAGCAGCGTCCACAGGAACACCGGGCCAGGCCACACCCGGCGCAGCGGCAGCGCCGCGGCCGTCAGCACGGCGACCAGCACGGCCGCGGCCAGCGACAGCTGAACGGGCCGCGCTGCCTGGCCGAACGAGAAGGTGGCCAGCGATGCCGCACCCGCGACGATGGCGCATCCGACGTCGAAGGCCCAGGACCGCAGCGGCCGGGTTCTCGGGTTCTCGGCCGGTTTCCAGATGGACACTCCTCCATCCTCCTCGCACTTCAGGCGCTGCCGCGCCGGGCCCGTAGCTGGCTGACCTGGTGCCTAGGCGACCGGCACGTGCACCCCGGCGGCCAGTGCCGCCCCAGGCACGGGCTGAGCAGCCGCCTGCCAGGTCCGGGACCCGAGCAGCAGCATGGCCACGGCGAACGGAAGCATGAGCACCACAACCAGGACAGGCCCGGCGGACGGAACCTGCTGCGCGACCTCCAGGCCGACAGCGAACAGGAGCGCCAGCCACCTGGGGACGCACCGGCTTCGCCACAGCGCGACTCCCATCAGCAGCGGCGCAACGACGATGCCGAGCAGGTAGAGGTCAGAGAAGACGTGCTCGAATCCGGAGTTGAAGGATGTCACCAGGAAGCGAGCGGCTGCGTCCTTGCTCAGATGCGCCGTGGCCGCGGCCGCGAGGTTGACACCGACCAGGACGTTAACGAGCGCTCCGCAGAAAGCGCCCAGTCCCCCGAGCAGGGCTGCCACCGTCGCGAGCGCTGCGCCGCGCCCTCTGACCAGCGTGGCGATCGCCGCGTACGCGACCGCCAGCGCTCCCAGTGCGAGTAGCGAGAGCGAGCCGGATACCGCAAGCTGGCCGGGGTGCCGCGCCGCAATCGGCAGTACCTTAAGCGCGTCGGCCATGGTCAGCAGGATCCGGTCGGTGCCTTTGGGATTAGTCCCTTCGGCGCACATGTACAGCACCGCGGCGAGCGGCAGGAAGACGGCCAGCACCCGCTGGCGCATTCTGGCAGTGGTGTCCATGGGACTCTCCAGCCTGGTAAGGCCGGTCAGCTCGGCGCAGCGAGGTCGCATGCGGTAGTAACCGGCACCCAGAACGCTACGGACGACGGCGCCCTGGGGAATCTGCCCAGAGACTGCTCTTTCCGCGGCTTCCTATGCCCTGAGACATACGCCTCGCGGGGGGCTGTGCGGGCCGGACTCAGCCGGGCTGGCCTGAGGAGCTGATAAGACCGGTGAATGTGCGGATGGCTGCGGCGACCTGTCGCGGCGAGGAAATCATGGTCAGGTGCCGGCCAGGCACGGCCCTCGGCGGAGGCGCGCCGATCGTGGCCGCGGCCCTGGCGGCCGCCGCCAGGCTGAGCTGGGGATCGTCGACGCCGACTAGCACGCGCTTCGGCACCGCCTCAGCCCGGAGCTGACGGAACTCGGATGTGGTCATGCTGGGTATTCCGTGCCGCAGCGTATAGGCGAGGACGGCGGCGAAGCCGGGCTGCTGCAGCGGCCGCCGCCACGTCTCTACCCCGGCTGCGGTCAGCTGCGGGCAGGCCGGACCACACTGCGAGCTGTAGATCTTCCGGATGAGCCAGCCGGAGCTGAGCGCGAGCCGCAGGAGCGTCGTCCGGTACGGATTGATGACGAGCCAGCCAGCAAATGACGGGACCGGCAGCGGAGTTGCGTTGCCGTCGAGGAATACCACGCCGGATGCGGCGTCGTGATCGCGGACCGCCGCCATGCCGACAACGGCGGCGCCACTGGAATGCCCGACGAGCACGGGTGCATTGCGCCCGGTCAGGCCCATCGCGGCCAGGAACGCCAGCAGCTGGCCGGCGAGATGGGCAGCGTCGAAGGGCGGGCTGACAGTGCTATAGCCGGTACCGGTGAGATCAATGGCGAACACTCGGTGATCGGTGCCCAGCGCGGCGCCGAGTGCCGCGAAGGTATCGGCCGTCTCGAAAGCACCAGGCACCAGCACGACCGGCGGACCGCTGGTGCCCCAGCTGCGGTACCGGGTGTCAAAGCCGCCCTCGCTGACCATGTGCAGGCCACCGGGCCGGGGAACGAGGCCATCAGTAGCCAGGTTGTACCCGAAGCTCGCCGCCGTGAGGGCAATCCCGGCGGCCACCACAGAAATGACGGCCCGCCGGGCGACGCGGCGCACCCGGCCACCAGGGCGTCCAGGCCGGCCAGCGTGGCCGGCCTGGACGTCCTGATCAGGCCAGGTCGAACCGGTCGAGGTTCATCACCTTGTCCCACGCCGCGACGAAGTCGGTCACGAACTTCTCCTTCGCGTCATCGCTCGCGTAGACCTCGGCGAGCGCGCGCAGTTCCGAGTTCGACCCGAAGACGAGGTCGACACGGGTGCCCGTCCACTTGACCTCGCCGGTTGCGGCGTCGCGGCCCTCGAAGGTGCTCGCGTCCCCGGCCGTCGGGGTCCACGTGGTGCCCATGTCGAGCAGGTTGCCGAAGAAGTCATTGGTCAGCAACCCGGGAGTCGTGGTGAGAACGCCGAGCGGCGATTGCTGGTAGTTCGCGCCGAGCACCCGAAGGCCACCGACCAGGACCGTCATCTCGGGCGCGCTCAGCGTCAGCAGGTTCGCCCGGTCGATCAGCAGGTACTCAGCCGGCAGCCGGTTGCCCTTCCCGACATAGTTGCGGAAGCCGTCGGCAGCTGGCTCGAGCGCGGCGAACGACTCCGCGTCGGTCTGCTCCGGTGACGCGTCCGCGCGGCCCGGCGCGAATGGGACCTCGACGTCGAAGCCGGCGTCCTTGGCAGCCTCGCTCGACGGCCGCGCCACCGGCGAGCACGATCAGGTCGGCCAGCGAGACCTGCTTGCTGCCCGCCTGCGCGGCGTTAAAGTCCTGCTGGATCCCCGCCAGGGTCGCGCAGCACCGCTGCCAGCTGATCGGGGTCGTTGACCTCCCACCCGCTTTGCGGGGCGAGACGGATGCGGGCACCGTTGGCGCCGCCGCGCTTGTCGCTGCCACGGAAGGACGAGGCCGCTGCCCACGCAGTGGACACTAGCTGGGACACCGACAAGCCGGACGCCAGGATCTGGCCCTTGAGCGCGGCAACGTCCGCCGCGTCGACAAGGTCGTGCGTCACTGCCGGAACGGGGTCCTGCCACAGCAGTGTCTCGGTCGGCACCTCGGGGCCGAGGTAGCGCGCCACCGGGCCCATGTCGCGATGCGTCAGCTTGAACCAGGCCCTCGCGAAGGCGTCGGCGAACGCAGCCGGGTCTTCCATGAAACGCCGCGAGATCGGCTCATAGACCGGGTCGAACCGAAGCGACAGGTCGGTCGTCAGCATCGTCGGGGCGTGGCTCTTCGACGGATCGTGAGCGTCCGGGACGGTACCGGCCCCGGCGCCGTCCTTCGGCTGCCACTGATGCGCGCCGGCCGGGCTCTTGGTCAGTTCCCACTCGTAGCCGAACAGGATCCGGAAGAAGCTGTTGTCCCAGCTGTCGGCGAGTCGGTCCAGGTGACTTCGAGGCCGCTGGTGATCGCGTCCCCGCCCTTGCCCGTGCGGTAGGTGCTCTTCCAGCCCAGCCCCTGCTGCTCGATCGGGGCAGCCTCGGGATCAGGACCGACGGCATCCGCGGGACCTGCGCCCGTGCGTCTTGCCGAACGTGTGACCGCCCGCGATCAGCGCGACCGTCTCCTCATCGTTCATCGCCATCCGGCGGAACGTCTCGCGGATGTCGCGGGCCGCCGCGAGCGGGTCGGGATTGCCGTTCGGGCCTTCCGGGTTGACGTAGATGAGGCCCATCTGAACCGCGCCGAGCGGATTCTCGAGCTCGCGGTCGCCGGTGTAGCGCTCGTCGCCGAGCCAGGTGGTCTCCGGGCCCCAGTAGACGTCCTCGTCCGGCTCCCAGACGTCCTCGCGGCCGCCGCCGAAACCGAAGGTCTTGAAGCCCATCGACTCCAGTGCGCACGTTGCCGGCGAGGATCATCAGGTCGGCCCACGAGATCTGCTGGCCGTACTTCTGCTTGACCGGCCAGAGCAGCCGGCGGGCCTTGTCGAGGCTGACGTTGTCGGGCCAGCTGTTGAGCGGGGCGAAGCGCTGCTGGCCGGCCCCGGCGCCGCCGCGGCCGTCGCTGATGCGGTAGGTGCCGGCGCTGTGCCACGCCATGCGGATGATCAGCGGGCCGTAGTGGCCGAAGTCGGCCGGCCACCAGTCCTGCGAAGTCGTCAGCACCGTCTGCGATGTCGCTGCTTCACCGCGGCGAGGTCGAGGGCGCGGAATGCGTCGGCGTAGTCGAACTCCTCGCCCATCGGGTTGGCCACGGCCGGGTTCTTGGCGAGGATCTTCAGGTTGAGCCGGTTCGGCCACCAGTCCCGGTTAGCGTCACCGTTGGTGGGATGGGTGAGCCCGGGCATGACCGGGCATCCCCGCGCTCCGGGGTCTGGTCTTCGATGACTACTGGATCATGGTTCTCAGTCATGGGAATCCTTCCGGTAAGCGGAGTTACGATGCTCAGGCAGTGCGGGCGGTGAAACAGGCGGGGCACACGCCCCAGTAGATGACCTCGGCCTCGCCGATCGCGAAGCCGTGGTCGTCGGACGCGGTCAGGCAGGGCGCCTCGCCCACGGCGCAGTCAACGTCAGCGACAACGCCGCACGACCGGCACACGACGTGGTGGTGGTTGTCCCCGACGCGACCTTCGAACCGGGCGGGGCTGTCGGCGGGCTCGATGCGGCGGACGAGTCCGGCCGCGGTCAGCGCGTGGAGTGCTTCGTAAACGGCTTGCAGGGAGACGTGGCCAACCCGGTCGCGCACCCCCGCCGCGATCGCCTCGACGCCGAGGTGGTCACCGCGCCGCACGGTCTCGAGCAGTGCGACGCGGGCGGCGGTCACCCAGGCCGGCCCCCCGCAGCTCTTCGGCTGGCGTCGGGCTCCGGGATGCGGTCATGGACGTCACCTTCATAGACACGAGCGACCCAATAAAACGAATTCTACAAGTCTAGGTCCCGGGCCAGCGCAGCGCCCCCGGTGCGGCTGGTCAGGCGCGACCGCCGAACAGCGCCGGACAGCGGATCCTGCGGCTGCCCGGCCGCGACGCTCAGATGGTGAGCCCGAGACCGCCGTCGACCACCAGGGTCTGGCCGGTGGCGTAGGGCGTCGCGATGAGTGCCAGGCACGCGTCGGCGATGTCGTCAGGCGTGGCGACGCGGTGCAGCGGCGCGATCAGCTCCACGCCGGCCTTGCGCTCGTCCCAGCCGCGGGTCCACGGGGTATCGACCAGTCCCGGCGCCACGGCGTTCACCCGGACGCCATCGGCGTGCTTGGCCAGGATTGTCGTCAGGTGGTTCAAAGCCGCCTTGGACACCGCATACGGCAGCGAGCTGCCAGTCTGCCGGACCCCGGCGAGCGAGGTGATGCTGATGATCCACCCGTCGCCGGCCTGACGCAGCAGCGGCAGCGCGGCCTGGCTGACCAGGAACGTCCCGATCACGTTCGTGCGCAGCACTTTCTCCCAGTGCGCTACGGTGACGGCGGCAATATCTGGCATGGGCACCTCGATGGTGACCCCCGCGTTATTGACCAGGCCGTCCAGCCGCCCCCAGCGCTGCTCGGCCGCGGCGACCAGCGCGCCCGCCGTCGCCGGGTCGCCGATGTCACCTTGCACATACACCGCATCGGGAAGCCCGGCAGCAATCCGCTGTCCCGCTTCGGCTGACGTGGCGGAGTTGACGACGATCCCGGCGCCAGCCTCAGCCAGCCGGCGGGCAACTGCCGCGCCGATGCCGCTGGAAGAGCCGGTCACGATGATCGCCTTGCCAGTGAGGTCCACTCGCGGATTCCGTTCCCTAGCAGGACTGCGGCCGGCGCGCGGTGCGCCGGGCCGCTTAGTCGTCGAGTGATCCGGGATCTGCCGGGACGTCGACAGCGTGTGCTTCGAGCGCGGCCAGCGGAACGATCTGCAGCGCGCGCTCGTGCGTCGACGCCAGCACCACGTGCGCGGCGGCGCCATCGTGATGAGCCCGCAGCCAGTTCGCCGCTGTCACGCACCAGCGGTCGCCGGGTACAAGGCCGGGGAAGTGGTACTGGGGCGCGGGGGTGATCAGGTCGTTGCCGATGCTGCGCTGGTGCTCCAGGAACCCCGCGGTGACCACCGCGCAGATGGTGTGACTGCCGCGGTCCTCCGGCCCGGTGGCACAGCACCCGTCTCGGTAGAACCCGGTGACCGGGTCAGTGCCGCATGGCTCCAGCTCGCCGCCGAGCACATTGCGATCGCCCATCCCGGCAGTATCCGCGCTGCAGGGCGCGCGCTGCAAGCGCCAGGGCAGGTGCTCGCCGGGCCGACCGGCCGCCGCGGCAGCCGTCCCCGTTCCCGTTCCCGTTAGCGCCCGCCGCGCGTGTCACCGGGCCCGCGGTCGCCTGATCGCGGATGCGAGGCGCTATTGTCCCTCGTGAGCTGTGCCGACGGTAGTCACGAGCGCTGCGCAATCACCGGCGAGGATGCGCCGTTGCCTCGGCGGAGGGGTTGCTGACAGTGAAGTGGACCGCAGGCGATTACGACTTCGTGGTAGTCGCGTGCCGGCTTCCGGTCGATCGGGTGGACAGCGCTGACGGCGAGGCAGAATGGCGGCCAAGCCCCGGAGGGCTGGTCAGCGCGCTGGAGCCCGTCATGCGCAAGGCCCACGGTGCGTGGGTCGGCTGGCCCGGCGCCGCAGGAGAAGCGCCCGATTCATTCGATGTGTCCGGTATGCACCTGGTCGGGGTAGGCCTCTCGGCCGAGGAAGTCAGCGACTACTACGAGGGTTTCTGCAATGCCACGCTGTGGCCGCTGTATCACGACGTGATCGCGCCACCGGAATTTCGCCGGCCGTGGTGGGATGCGTACGTTCGGGTCAACCGGCGATTCGCCAGGGCCGCGGCCGAGCAGGCCGCCGCCGGCGCGACCGTCTGGGTGAACGACTATCAGCTTCAGCTGGTGCCCCAGATGCTCCGGGAGCAGCGCAGTGATCTGCGTATCGGCGTCTTCATCCACATCCCGTTCCCTGGCTACGAGATCTTCGCGCAGCTGCCCTGGCGACGGCAGATCGTCGCTGGCCTGCTCGGCGCGGACCTGATCGGATTCCAGCGCGACGGTGACGCGACCAACTTCCGGCGCGCTTGCCGGCGGGCGGCGGGCCTGGTGACCAGCGGATCCCTGGTCCGCGTGCCGGCCGAAGATCAGCCCCGGCAGGACGAGACCACCACCACACCAGCGGTGAGCGAGGGCTCAGTCCGGCTGGCGCCGCCCCGGCAGCCGCCGCCGAGCCGGCAGGTGCGCACGGCGACATTCCCCATCTCGATCGACTCGGCCGGCTTCGCCGAGATCGCCAGCCGGGAGGACGTTCGAGAGCGGGCGAGCGGATTCCGGCAGGCGCTGGGCGAACCGGACGTCGTGCTGCTCGGCATCGACAGGCTCGACTACACCAAGGGCATCCTGCATCGCCTGACCGCCTACGGAGAACTGCTCAGTGAGGGACGATTCGGATCCCTGCGCACCGCACTGGTGCTTGTGGCCAGCCCCAGCCGGGAGCGGGTCGAGCAGTACCGGCTGCTGCGCGACGAGGTCGAAGGTGCCGTGAGCCGGATCAACGGGGAGCATGCCGAGCTGGGTAATCCGCCTATTCACTACCTGCACCAGACCTACCTGGCTGAAGAGATGGCAGCGATGTACCTGGCCGCCGACGTGATGCTGGTGACGTCGCTGCGGGACGGCATGAACCTGGTGGCCAAGGAGTACGTCGCGTGCCGCGACGATGACACCGGCGCGCTGGTACTCAGCGAGTTCACCGGCGCGGCTGACGAGCTCAGCGGCGCCTTCCTGGTCAACCCCCATGACATCGAGGGCATGAAGGACGCCATTGTCCGCGCCGCCACCGTTCCGCCTGCCGAAGCCAGGCGCCGGATGCGCGCGATGCGACGCCGGGTACGCGAATTCGACGTGAGCCACTGGGCAGCATCATTCCTCGGCGCCCTGCAGCGGGCATCCGAGCAGAGCTAGCGAACTGGGCGATCGCGACGGGGCGCAGTGAGCCTGACTGTTGCCCGGGACAAGGGCTGCGGCGGGTTAGCCGCTCGGAGTCAGCGGCAGGCTGGCGGCACCGATGTCGCGGCCTTCGATCACCGGGTCCAGGGCCTGCGGCAGGCGAGCACGGTAGGCGGCGGCGATCAGCCCGGCGCATGCGTCAAGAGGCACCGCGGTGCTATCGATTTGCAGGTGGAACAACTGCGGGTCATCGATATCAGCGCGGTAGAGCCGGCGGACGTACTGCGCGCGAGCACGATCCACCTCCGGCAGCCGCTGCCGCGCGGTCGGCTCGTCGATGCTCTCGATCCGGGCGGCCTGGGCGACCCGCGCCTCGGCAGGTCCGAACAGCCGCACCCGCAGCACATCCGGCTCGGCGCGGAACGCGGCCGCACCGGCGCGTCCCAGGATGACCGCGCCGGAAGCGAGGGCCGCGCGCATGACAGCTTCGGCGCGCTCGCGGAACCAGGCCGCCTCATCAGCCGATGCGGTAACGTCGCGGGGTGCCGCACTCGTGCTGGCCGCGAGTACGCCGGCCGCTAGCGGGGCCAGTATCGCGAGGAAGCGGTCGGGCAGTGAGCGGCGGACCGCGCCGCCCTCGGCTTCCTGTACCGACACGCGCAGCTGCGCTGCGACGCCCGAGCTGATCGCCCTGTCCAGCAGCGGGACATCCAGCAGTTGCGCGACCTGCGCGGCCACCACACTGCCGCCAGCGCCGTAGCCCGCCGAGATGGTGACACCAGGCATCTCAGGAAGCCTCCTCGGACCACCGCAAACAGCACCGTAACCGAACTCTACGGCACCATCCGGGCAGGTGGGCGGCAACCGCTAGGCAGTCGCCAGCCTGCCGCCGACCGGGCTACCGGCCGGGCAGGGACCGCGGCAGCCCGAACGACGGGAGGACGGCGTTATCGAACCGGGTCATGGCGCATATCCGGTCACCAGCGACGGTGATGACGATGAGGCCGATGCCGTGCCGGAGGCCGTCAGCGGCGTGCAGGTAGGCCCCGAAGGCCGGCTGGCCGTTGGCTCGCGTCGGCACAAGCTCCAACCTGCGGCCCGCGCCGAAGATGCTGGCGAAGAAGCGCGCCACCACGTCGCGACCCTGGTACTCGAAGGGCATGGGTGGCATCGACATCAAGACGTCCTGCGTCAGCAGTGCCACTACCGCGTCGAGATCGGCCGATTCGTAGGCGCGGACGAACTTCGCCACGAGCGCGTCCTCCGCAGGTGAGCCTGTAGCGGGTGCCAGCTCCCGGTTCGCGGCGCGAGCCGGGCTCGCCGGTGCTGCCCGGCGACTGGCGGTGCTGCAGGCTGACCCGGGCCCGCTTGAGGGCACTGTTGACCGACTCGACGGTCGCATCCAGCATGCCTGCCACCTCGCTCGCGCGGAACCCGAGTACGTCACGCAGGATGAGGACGGCAAGCTGGCGAGGCGGCAGGAGCTGGAGAGCGGTCACGAAGGCCAGCGAGATGGATTCGGTCTGCTCGTAGCGCGCCTCCGGGCCCGGCGGCCCCTCGACCGCGCCGTCGAGCAGGGCGTCCGGGAATGGCTGTAGCCACATGACCTCGCCGAGCCTGGTCGGCTCGGGCGGTTCGATGCCGGGCACGTCCCACTGCCTGGCTGGCCTCCGGCTGGCCGCCCGCCGGGCGTTGAGGCAGCGGTTCGTGGCGATCCGGTACAGCCAGGTACGGACCGAGGCGCGTCCCTCGAACCCGCCGAAGCCCTGCCAGGCGGTCAGCAGCGCGTCCTGCAGGGCATCCTCGGCATCCTGGAAGGATCCGAGCATCCGGTAGCAATGCACCAGCAGTTCCCGCCGATATGGCTCGGCCAGCTCGCTGAACGCCTCGCCATCTCCCGTTCGCGCCCTGGTGATCAGGTCGCCTGTCACTACACTCAACGTCACCTCACCGCCCTGCCCGCAGCATCCGTCAGGCAGCCTCCGTCAGGCAGCCTGCGTCCGGCCGGCTGCCGCGCTTCCATCCTGTACGGACACCGGCCGCGAGGCGAACTGGGCGGCCGGCGGCGACCAGTTCCCCGTTATCGCGGTGTCTACCACCGTGGTAGCCGGCAGAACCAGCGAAGGGAACCGACATGGGCAAGATCGTCATAAGCGAGAACGTCTCGCTTGACGGAGTGATGCAGGACCCGACCGGTGAGGAGGGCTTCCGGCACGGCGGCTGGTTCGGCCGGGTCGCAGACAAGGACCGCGAAGAGTGGGCCCGGCTCGAGCTTGCCGAGGCGCTGGCCGCCGAGGCGCTCCTGCTGGGGCGGCGGAGCGACGAATGGTTCGCGACGCGATGGCCGGGCCGGAGCGGCGAATGGGCGGACAGGCTGAACAGCATGCCTAAGTACGTCGTCTCAGGCACCCTCGCAGAAGCCCGCTGGAACAACTCGACGGTACTCAGGGGCGATCTGGTGAGCGAGATCTCGAGGCTGAAGCAGGAACTCGACGGGGAGATCGTCGTCTACGCCAGCTGTCAGCTCGCCCGCGCGCTGCTGCAACACGACCTGGCCGACGAGCTGCGGCTGACGGTTTACCCGGTCGTGCTCGGCGCTGGCGAGCGCCTTTTCGGCGAGACCACCGACCAGAAGCCCATGCGCCTCCTCGGGTCCCGGACCATCGGTGACAGCCTCGTCTATCTCACCTACGAGCTAGTCCGAAACGCTGGTGCTGATAGACAATGATGCTGCTTGCAAATGGCAGCTCAGGGGTGCTCGATGAGGGTGGCCTAGAGGACTAACGCCTCTAACCGACAGGGTCTAAGTACCCGTTGGATGGATAATCTGCGCGATCCTGTGCCTTAAGACGATGGAGAGATGAGATGCCTGAGCCGCCCGAGGACAGTCCCGACGCTCAGCAACTCGGTCCGGCACCTGATCCCGATGTGAGGCAAGCATGACCGCAGGACAGCACGCACCGACGCCCAGCCCCATCGGCCCGCTCGCCCGTTACGAACGGAACCTCATCGACCGCATCAACAACTTCAACGATCCGCACCAGGAATGGCGGCGGCTGTTCTCCGAGCTACTCGGCACCTTCCTGCTAGTGCTGGCGGCCGCCGGCGGTGGCATGATGGGCCACGCTTTCCCCGGCGTCATCAGCCACAGCGCCGCCGTGGTCGCCCCCGCGCTGACCGTCATGGCCGTCATCTTGTTCATGGGGAGGGTCTCGGGCGCGCACCTGAACCCGGCCGTCAGTATTGCCTTCGCGCTGCGCCGCGACTTCCCCTGGGCCCGCGTTCCCGGCTACATCGTCGTGCAGCTGATCGGCGCCACCCTCGCCGCACTGTTCCTGCACGCCGTCATCAACGTCTCGGCCAGCTTCGGGTCCAACTACCCCGCGCATGGCTACTCCGACATGGCCGCGTTCTGGATGGAACTCATCTTGACCATGGGCCTGGTCAGCGTCATTCTCGGCACGGCCTCGGGAGCCCAGAACGTCGGCGTCATCGGCGCCTTCGGCGTCGGGAGCTACATCGCGCTGGCTGGCCTGTGGGGCAGCCCCATCTCCGGCGCCTCGATGAACCCCGCCCGCACCTTCGGGCCTGACCTGGCCAGCACTACCTTCACCGGCTACTGGGTTTACATTGCCGGGCCGATCGCCGGCGCCGTCCTTGCCGTCGGCATCGCCTTCGTGCTGCGCGGCCGGGGCGGCGACAAGTCCGCGCTCGGCGCAGCCCAGGGTGATCTGTTCACCGACGTCTACGAGTCCGGCCAGTCCTGAGGGTCGGTGAGCGCGCCCGTTCCCGCGGTGCTGACCTGCGCCGCGGCGCGCCGCATCCGATAAGACGATCAAGAAAACGGAGGGACATACGTGCCCCTCCAGTTTCAATCTATAGCGCACCCTGGGGCTTGCGGCAAGCCCCAGGTCATGCCGCATAATCGCTGGCCGGGGCCCGGACCCTCGAAGGACATCGCCTAGCTGGCGAGCGAGGCGGCCGGCCAGGAAGCCCCGCACCCCTAGACGGGAGCTGTTGCCGTGAACCGCTGGACTACCAGCGCGTTTGATCTCCCCGACCACCTCGCCGCCAAGGCCGATCCGTTGCAGATCGGTGGCGACGAGCAGCATTTCGCGGCCATCGCCGAGAGTCTCGGGGAGTCGATAGCCGATCTGTCCCAGCGCCTCGATGCTGAGCGGCAGGCACCTGGCGGCATCGGCCAGCAGGCGCTGGACCGGGACCTGGAGATTCACCGGCTGACCGGCCGGCTGCGTGTCCTGCACCGATTCGGCCTGGACCTGTGCCTCGGACGCATGGTCAGCGCGGACGTCCCCGAGCCCGTGTACGTCGGGCGACTCGGCCTCACCGATGCGTCGGGGCGCCGCCTGCTGGTCGACTGGCGGTCCCCGGCGGCCGAGCCGTTCTTCGGAGCTACTCACGCTAACCCGATGGGCCTGGAAAGCCGTCGCAGGTACCGCTGGTCCCGTGGCCGGGTCAGCGACTACTGGGACGAGGTATTCACCGCGGCCGGGCTTGACGGGCACGCCGCGCTCGACGATCAGTCCGCCTTCATAGCCAGCCTGGGCAGTGCCCGATCGGCCCGGATGCGAGACGTGCTCGGCACCATCCAGGCCGACCAGGACGCCATCATCCGCGCGGGGTCCGGTGGCGCGCTGGTCGTCGATGGCGGTCCGGGTACGGGCAAGACCGTTGTCGCCCTGCACCGCTCTGCCTATCTGCTCTACTCCGACCCTCGCCTCGGTCATCGCCGGGGTGGCGTGCTGTTCGTCGGGCCGCACCAGCCCTACCTGGCCTACGTCTCTGACGTGCTCCCCAGCCTTGGCGAGGAAGGCGTGCAGACCTGCACTCTGCGCGACCTTGCCCCCGAGGGAGCTGCGGCCACGGTGGAGGCCGACCCGGAGGTGGCTCGCCTGAAATCGTCCGCGGACATGGTGAGGGCGATCGAGACGGCCGTCAGGTTCTACGAGAATCCGCCTGATCAGGGGATGACGGTCGGCACCCACTGGTCCGACATCTGGCTGAGCGCTGACGACTGGGCCGAGGCGCTCGACGCACCGGATCCCGGGACCCCGCACAACGAGGCGCGCGACCAGATCTGGGCGGAGCTGCTCGCGATCCTGACGGACAGGCACGACGGCGACGTCCCGGCCGAGCTGCTCCGTAAGTCGCTGCTGCAGAATAGCGATCTGCACGTCGCCATCAACCGCGCGTGGCCGCTGATCGAGGCGGCTGACCTCGTCGGCGACCTGTGGTCGGTGCCTGCGTACCTGCGGTTGAGCGCTCCCTGGCTCAGCCCCGATGACATTCAGCTACTGCAGCGAGAGAACCCCCAGGCCTGGACGCTGTCCGATCTGCCGCTGCTGGACGCAGCGCGGCGACGGCTCGGTGACCCTAAGGCGGCGCGACGTAAGCGCCGGCATGACGCTGCGGTCGCCGCTGAGCGCGACCAGATGACCAGGGTCGTCGACAACCTGATCGAGGCCGCGGACGACGAGTACGGCGTCGGCCTGGTAACGATGCTGCGCGGCGAGGACTTCTACGACGCCCTGGTCAACGAGGCTGCGCTGCCCGGCACCGATCCGGACCGGCTGGCCGGCCCGTTCGCGCACATCGTCGTGGACGAGGCTCAGGAGCTGACCGACGCGGAGTGGCAGATGCTGCTGCACCGCTGCCCGTCCCGGAGCTTCACGATCGTCGGGGACCGCGCCCAGGCCCGGCATGGGTTCACCGAATCGTGGCAGGGACGGCTTGAGCGGATCGGGCTCGACCGCATCAGCATGGCGACCCTGACCATCAACTACCGGACGCCGCAAGAGGTCATGGCGGAAGCCGAGCCGGTCATCCGCGCGGTGCTCCCGGATGCGAACGTGCCGACCTCCGTCCGCAGCACCGGTCTGCCCGTCCTGCACAAGCCTGCTTCGGACCTGGGCTCGATCCTCGGCTCCTGGTTCGCCGCGCATGCCGACGGGATCGCCTGCGTCGTCGGAGATCCCGCTGTCGGGGCGACGCCCCGCATCCGTTCGCTGTCCCCGGAACTCTCCAAGGGCCTCGAGTTCGACCTGGTCATCCTCGTTGATCCGGAAACCTTCGGCACGGGTATCGAAGGAGCGGTCGACCGCTATGTCGCGATGACGCGGGCCACTCAGCAACTCGTAATCCTGACGAGCTCCTGATCGCTAACAGGTCGCTTGCCTTCGTGTTGTTGCTCGAACCTCGCTGGACCAGCTTGGACAAACCGCGTGACACTTAGGTCAGGTACGGTCGCGGTGCAGCGGAGGACCCGTCGTCGTACTGCGGCTCGCCGATGCTCTGCCCGGCGCGATCGATGGCGACCAGCAGCATCCGCACGGCGTCCGGCATGTCGAGCATGGCGGCACGCAGATCGGCGAGTTCCTGCTCGCCCTCGGGATACCTCCTCGCCGCGTCGTCGGCCGCCTCGTAGTCTTCCAGGCGATCCCGCGCTGTCTGTACCTCTGAGGACACCAGCAGCTCCTCGAGCACCTTGTCAGCCATGGTCCCTCCTCATTCAGGTCAGGCGGACACCCAGGCCAGCTACCCAGGGCAGGACCCGCCCAACCTCGGGCCGGACGATAGCCGTCGGTTCTTGCGGAAGCAGGGGCCGGGCCAGGTCCAGACAGGAAGACCGGGTCGCCAGAGCCGCCGACAAGGCCAGCCTGGTTGCCTGCGTTGAACTTCGTCGCAGCCGCGCTGTCGAAAGCGTTTGCTTGCGCCTCCGCTGGCAGTCTGTACTGAGGCATGTAGGTCGGACCGGGCGCAGCATGCGGATTGTGCAGCGGGTCTGTCGCCATCCACGCGTTAAAAGCCCAACCTGACGTGCAGAAACGCGACGTCTCCGCCATTTGCGGGATCCAGACACTCGATCTCACCCGGTCCGGGTGAGGCGCCGCAGATGCCTAAGTGGCAATTCTGGTAGGTGCGCGGGCTATAAGTAGCAGAAGGCACTTGTCGCTTGATACCGGTAAGTTTCTCGCGGAGGCTCCTTCTGTCCTGCCCTGCGCCGTAGCGAACGTGCATGTCAAGCAGACTCCGGGCCTGGCCGTGTTGCTTCAGGCCGCATGGATGCCTGCGGTCGCACTGCGTCTCAGGTGTCAAGACAAGGAGACCACGTATGTCTGTCACGACCGAGAAGTCAGCGATCCGCCCGTTCACCATCCCGGTCACGTCGGAGGACGAGCTCCTAGCCCTGCGTGCGCGGGTAGCGGCGACGCGCTGGCCGGATGCGGAGACCGTCCCGGATCATTCCCAGGGTGTTCAGCTACGGACGATTCAGGAACTCGCCCGCTACTGGGCCTCGGACTACGACTGGCGTCGGGGCGAGGCGAAACTGAGCGCCCTGCCGCACTTCAAGACCGAGATCGACGGACTGGACATTCATTTCATCCATGTTCGTTCAGAACATGACAACGCGCTCCCGGTCATCCTCACGCACGGGTGGCCCGGCTCGGTCATCGAACTACTGAAGGTCATCGATCCGCTCACCAACCCCACCGCACACGGCGGGCACGCGTCGGACGCCTTTCACGTGGTGGTTCCGTCGATTCCGGGTCACGGATACTCCGACAAGCCGCGGACGCCCGGCTGGGGCCCGGACCATATCGCGACTGCCTGGGCCGAGCTGATGAAGCGGCTCGGCTACGACCACTTCGTGGCACAAGGCGGCGACTGGGGCGCGGTCATCACGGATCTGATGGCTGCACAGGCACCTGCCGGACTGCTCGGCATGCACACCAACATGCCCGGCGTGATACCCCCCGAGATCGCGCAAGCGCTCCCGGTCCCCGGCCAGCTCGCTCCCGGCGGCCCGCCGCCAGACGGCCTATCAGCGGACGAGAAGCGCGCGTTCGAGCAGATCAGCACCTTCTATACGAGCGGCGCCGGCTATGCGGTAGAAATGGCAACGCAGCCGCAAACGATCTACGGGGTGGCGGACTCACCGGTCGGCCTGGCGGCCTGGATGATTAACCACGACGCCTATACCTACGGGGAAATCGCGCAAGCATTTGACGGCCACCCGGTGGGTGAGCTCACTCGCGACGAGGTCCTCGACAACGTCATGCTCTACTGGCTGACGAACACGGGGGTTTCTTCGGGCCGTCTGTACTGGGACAACAAGTTCGGCTTTTTCGACGCCAAGAACGTTTCTATCCCGGCCGGCGTGAGCGTCTTCCCTGGCGAGCTCTACCAGACCCCGCAGAGCTGGGCCGAGAGGGCCTACCCCAACCTCATCCATTACAACGAGCTCGACAGGGGCGGGCACTTTGCGGCCTGGGAACAGCCGCAGCTTCTTTCCCAGGAGGTTCGCACGACGTTCCGGACCCTGCGCTAGATGACCAGGTCCGAGCCTGTGCACATGCCCTCACTTGGCGGGGCAACCGGGTGGCTCAACTCCGAGCCACCCGGCCCCGCCGAGCTGCGCGGCCACGTCGTCTTGGTGAACTTCTGGACGCTGACCTGCATCAACTGGCTGCGTACCGAGCCATACGTCCGTGCCTGGTCGCAGGCCTACCGCGGCGACGGCCTCGTGGTGATCGGCGTCCACACGCCCGAGTTCTCGTTTGAGCACGAGATCGGCCGAGTGCGACAGGCAACCCACGACAGGCTGATTGACTACCCGGTCGCCGTCGACAACGACTACGCGATCTGGAGCGCTTTCGACAACCACTACTGGCCCGCGCTGTACTTCGTCGACGCGGACGGAATCATCCAAGATCAGTATTTCGGCGAGGGGCATTATCAGGAATCAGAGCGGCTCGTCCAGCGGCTGCTGGGCATCAGCCGCGAGCCCGTCTCGGCGACCGGCACTGGCGTGGAAGCCGAAGCCGACTGGAACCACCTGCGCTCCCCCGAGACCTACCTCGGCTACCTGCGCGGCGAGAACTTCGCATCATCGCGCCGGGAGGCCTTCGACCAGGTCAGTACGTACGAGCTGCCGGACCGGCTGCGCCTCAACGAGTGGGGCCTGGCGGGCGACTGGAAAGTCGGGCGAGAGAACGTCGTCCTCGATCAGGCCGGCGGCAGCATCGCGTTCCGGTTTCACGCGCGTGACGCCCACCTGGTGCTGTCGGCCGGAGCGCGGGAGCCGATTCCCTTCCGCGTGCACCTGGACGGCCAGCCGCCCGGCCCATCGCACGGAGCAGATACCGACCAGGACGGGAACGGGCTCCTCCGGGACGGTCGCCTCTATCAGCTCGTGCGACAAGAGCAAGGGGTGCACGAGCGCACGCTGGAGATCACTTTCGGCCAGCCAGGAGCCGAGGCGTACGTGTTCACGTTCGGCTAGCCGCATGTAACGGAGCCTGTCATCGGCAGGTAAACCGTTCGACTTCGGGCCGGGCGAGCAGCCAGGCTAAGCAGGTGGCGAAGACCCGGATCCCGCGGCTTGCGAGGATCGTGATCGCAGGCGACGCGGTGGCGGCGCTCGGCACCGGCCTGATTTTGCCCCTGACCCTGATTTACCTGCACCAAGTGCGTGGCATTCGGCTCCCGGTTGTCGGTCTTCTGCTGGCGATGCAGGCCTCGATCGGGCTTGTCGCTGTTCCGTTCTCCGGCGTCCTCATGGACCGGATTGGCGCTCGCAAGGTGCTGGCGGGCACCCTGATTGGCCAGGCGATTGGAGCAGCCGGCCTCGCCTGGACGCACACCGTGCTGACGGCAGTTCCGGTCATGGTCCTCTTCGGCGCGTCCATGGCACCGAGATTCCCGGCGTTCATGACGCTGCTGGCCGGACTGAGTCCCCGACCCGATGAGCAGCAGCGCGCGTTCGCGGTGAACTTCACGGTCCTCAACGCCGGGATCGGCATTGGCGCCGGGATTGGCGCCGCTGTTGCTTCCATGCACCACCCGGCTTCATTCCAGGCGATGTTCCTTGGCGACGCCGCGTGCTGCCTGCTGTTCGCTGTGGTACTGACCAACCTGCCGGACATGCGACCGGCGCATGCGGCACAGGCCATGAAGGCTGGCTACCGCGATGTCCTGGCCAACCGGCCGTTGCGCGCGGTCGTGATCGCGACGCTCGTCCTGGCATTCACCGGCTACGCGGCACTGGACGCCGGGCTGCCGGCCTTTGCCACCATCGAGGCGCACGCATCGGTCCGCCTGGTGGCGCTATCGCTGACCGCGAACACCGCGCTGATAGTTGTGGCCCAGCTATTCGTACTGCGCCTGGTTCGGACGCTGCGACGCAGTCGGGCACTGTCGATGGTCGGATTGATCTGGGCAGTGTCCTGGGCGGTACTCGGGATCGCCGGCCTCGATCTGCCGCAGGCCGTGCGGATCGCCTGCATTCTGTCGTTCTCAGCCCTGTTCGGGCTGGGCGAGACATTCCTGGCGCCGACCATATCTCCGCTGGTGAATAGCCTGGCCGACGACCGGACCAGGGGACGCGCCAATGCTCTGTCGACGGGGGTCTATTCGCTTGCCTTCATAGTCTCCCCGACGATCTCGACCGGCTTGATCGCCGCCGGGCTGGCCGGGCTATGGATCGGGTTGCTGTCCGTCGGCTGCCTGGCGACGGTCGGCATCGGCTTCAGCCTCGGCCGCCGGCTCACCGCGCAGCAGGACTGGGTGGACGCGGTGCCAGGCCAGCTGGCCGATACGACCCGAGGTGACCAGCTGATTGCGCCTTGCGAGGCGGCGTAGCGGCTTTGATGCGCCGGTACGGCATCTAGCCGGTGTGCCAATGGCAACCCCGCGGGCCGTCGTCCTGGTGAAATACTCACTGCTCGGACACAACCCGTTCCCGGACAAGGGCGCGCAGCACCAAGGGGCAACGTGAACAACGGCACGGCGAGCAAAGGCTGGCTGGCACTCGTCGCCCTGGCCACGGCTCAGTTCCTCATGGTGCTGGACCAGTCCGTGATGAACGTCTCGATCAGCGCGCTGGTCCACGACTTCCACACCACGGTCACCACAATCCAGGCGGTCATCACCCTGTACTGCCTGGTCATGGCCATGCTCATCCTCACCGGTGCCAAGATCGGCGACATGATCGGCCGCCGTCGGGCGTTCGCCATCGGACTGATCATCTACGCCTGCGGCTCGGCGCTGACCGCGCTGTCGCAGTCCGTAGCTATCCTCGCCCTCGGCTGGTCAGTGCTCGAGGGCATCGGCGCGTCGCTGGTTTTTCCCGCGCTCGCGGCGCTGATTGCCGGCAACTTCGACGGGCCCCGACGCAAGGCCGCTTACGCGGTCATCGGCGGAGTAGCTGGTGCGGGGATCGCGGTCGGCCCCATCGTGGGCGGCTGGGCGACGACCGAGCTCACCTGGCGGGTCGTGTTCGTCGGCGAGGTCGTCATCGCCGCCTTTATCCTGATCATGATGCGGAAGGTCGCCGACGCCCCTCGCCCGGATCCTGCTCCGAAGCTCGACGTGGTCGGCTCAGTACTGTCGGCGGCTGGTCTCGGGGTGTTCGTCTTCGGAGTTCTCCAGTCGAGTACGTGGGGCTGGGTCAAGCCTAAGAATTCCCCGATCACCATCTTCGGTTTCTCGCTCACCCTCTTCGTTCTCGCCGCTGGTGGCGTCCTGCTCTGGGGATTCACGGCCTGGCAGCGCCATCGCGAAGCAGTGAACCGGGACCCGCTGGTGCATCTCTCGCTCGCCCGGATTCCGCCAGTGCGGTCGGGGCTGATCGGGATGTTCAGTCAGAACCTGATACTCATGGGGATCTTCTTCGTTGTTCCCCTCTACCTCCAGCTGGTCCTCGGCCTCAGCGCCCTCCAGACCGGCCTGAAGATGCTGCCCATCTCGATCACGATGTTCGCGACCTCGGCGATCGGCTCACGACTGTCGAACCGCTTCCCCGTGCGGGCGATCGTGCAGAGCGGGCTGATCGTGACCCTTGCCGGTGCCCTGGTCCTGCTGTCGACAATCAAGCCCACGCTCTCGAACGCTGGATTCGCCATCGGCATGGCCGTACTCGGAGTCGGGATGGGCTTGATGATCTCCCAGCTCGGCAACGTGGTGCAGTCTTCGGTCGAGGGGTCGGGCCGCAGCGAGGCCGGCGGGCTCCAGTACACCGGACAGCAGCTCGGCTCGTCACTGGGGGTGGCGCTTATCGGCGCCATCGTGCTGATCGGCCTGACTAGCACTTTCATCTCAAACGTCGAGCACGACCCTCGGATCAGCGCCGACGTGTCGGCCCAGGTCGGGGTGGCGGCGGGCTCCAACACCAACTTCGCTTCCGCAAAGCAGATCGACGCGGCAGCGACAAAGGCCGGTCTCGACGCAGCGACTACGGCAGCGCTCGTCGATGACTACGAGGCGGCACAGCTCCGGTCACTCAAGGCCGGGCTCCTGGCCGCTGCCCTGCTGGCCCTCTTCTCGCTGGGCTTCACCAGAGAGCTACCGCACGAGCGGCCAGCGCCCAGGGCCAGTCGCGATCCGGCCGCGGCGTCGGCCTGAGCCCGCCGACCGCGCACCACCAGGCCCCGGCCCTGACATTAACGACCGTCAGGTAGCTGTCGGGCCAGCGCCGCCGACTGTGGCTGATCCTTGCCGGCGACCGCGCTGTACGGCGCCCAGGAGTATTCGTATGCCGGCACCCAGCACTGCCAGGTCGCCGAGCATCTGAACAGTGAGCACTACCCGGGCTGCCTCGGACTTGGGGGCGACGTCCCCGAATCCAACCGTCGAGAAGACGGTCACCGCGAAGTACAGAGCGTCGGTGCGGGTAAGCGGCTGGGTGAAGGCCGCCGCGGAGGCTCGTTCCATCAGGAAATACGTCGAGGCGAACAGCAGCAGGTAGAGCGGAACGATCAGGCCCAGCCCCGCCACCGCCTGCACGCCCGGGTAGCGCGATCGGGTGATCCTCCTGACCTCCCACACCATGACGCCCGCGAAGAACAGCAGGCCGATCAGCAGGCGCACAGTGGTGTCGGCACTCAACGGCCGGCCCAGCGGAAGCAGGTAGTAGAGAACCACTAGCACGGTCGCGAACAGGAAGCTGCGCAGCACCGCCTGGACAATGAGGCGCCGTCGCTTCGCCCGCGGCAGTTCCCGGTAGGAATCACCGGCCATGTTCATCCCCCCGCGTTCATCCCCCCAGCGTTCATCCCTCCTGCGGGCGAGTGCTTGGGTCAAAGCTAACGGTCACTGACGGTCACTGGCATTTGCCTGCCGCGGCACTCTGCAGATTGCTTGCCGAGGTCTTCACTTGCGCGATCGATGACACGACCGCTGCAACCGTCGTCAGGGAAGGCTGGCGCTGCGCAGACGTGATCGCGGTCTGCAGGCCGGACAGCGAGTTCCTCAGCGCCGAGGTCTGCGACGGGTACGCGGACTTCGCTTCGCTCGCGAATGTCTTCGCGTCGTTGCTGACTTTGCTCACCGCAGTGTTCACGGACGTGAGGTCGTGGATGTTGATAGTGATATTGCCGAGGTTGTGGACCGAGGTTTTGAGCTGGCTGGCGGCAGTGCAGTAGGCCGGCTTGCTGCTGCCACTGCTGCTGCATCCGGCGGCCAGACCGGACAGGACCAGGACGGCGGCCGGAAGCAGCAACCATCGACGCGAGCCTGGCCGACAGGTGGCGCTCATGCGTCCTCCAGAGGTCGGGGGCCCGGCCAGGGCAAGCGAGATGGCCATACCCAGGCCGGCGCAACCGGTGGGTCAGCTGACTTCGCTGGCGGCTTCCTGGACAGCCTGGTCGACGTCCTTCGCGCTCACGTCCAGTTCCTTGGCGACATGCTTCTCAGCCTTCAGCCCGGCCTTGTCCACCGCCTGCTGCAGCGTGCTCTCGCCGACGATGACCAGCGCGGCCTCGCCTTCATCGATGATGTCCCCGAACTCCTTCACATCCGCACGGGACATGCCCTTCCACAGATGGCCGCCCACCCCGCCGACCGCCGCGCCCACCGCAGCGCCGACGATGATCGACGGCGGGAACAAGATCCCGACGACCGCGCCGACCGCAGCGCCGCCCCACGCGCCGTGCCGGGTGGCCGTCTCATCCTTGTTCACATGCACCCTGCCCCGATCGTCCTTCGTGACCACGGAGGCGTCGTACGTGCCGACCGCGCCAGCGGCATGCAGGTCCTTGACGACGTCGTAATCCCCTCTCGCCGCGCTCTCGCTCGGGTAGGTGCCGATATAGATGAATACCGCATCGGGCTTCGCCATGTCTTTTCCCTCTCGTGCTCGCCAACCCGGTACAGCTGGCGCCTCGCGCCCTGTCGCTGCCCGTCTCCTGCTATCCATTCACCGCGCACGCTAAGACTCAGGCAGGCGACCCGGCATCACCTTCGGACTGGTTTCACCTAGGTGGAAATCGGCAGGCGCCCGGTTCGGAGGACCTTTGGCCTGTTGAACACATGCTGCGCTGGCAGCAAAATTGCAGTTGTCGCAATACGGCTTAGCTAAGGCTGTCCCGGACCCCGGCAGCAGGAGTTCTTGGCCTGTGATGGGGGACGGTATGGCTGACGACGCAGGGCAGGTCCTGGTCGCGACGAAATTGCGCCCGCCTGCGGTGCGCGATCAGGTCGTCGCCCGTGAGCGCCTGCTGGAGCGGCTTCGGCCTCGGCCAGGTCTTCGGCTCAGCCTGCTGGCCTGTCCGGCGGGTTACGGAAAGACCACCTTGCTGGCCGCGTGGCGCGACGCCGAGGCGGCGCGGCGGCCGGTGGCGTGGCTGACGCTGGACGATGGCGACAACGACCCCGTGGTGCTCTGGTCCTATGTCATCGAGGCGCTTCGCCGGGCCTGCCCGACGGTCAGCATGCCGACGTCGCCGCAAATGGTCGGGGCGGCATCCATCGTTCGCCTGGTGCTGCCGCAGCTGGTGAACGAGCTGGACGCTGTCGGTGAGGTCACGCTGATTCTCGACGATTACCACCGGCTTTCGGACGGCGCGGCCCGAGAGAGCATCGCCTGGTTCGTCGAACATGCACCGCCTGCCCTTCAGCTGGTGCTCTCGACCAGGACGGAGCCGGATCTGCCGCTGGCTGCGCTGCGCGCCCATGCTCAGCTGCTTGAGTTGCGCGCTGGCGATCTGCGGTTCACCTGCGAGGACACGGACGCGTTCCTGAACGGCCGCCTCGGGCTCTGCCTCGCGCCCGAGGATGTCGAGGTCCTGGTGGGGCGGACAGGGGGATGGCCGGCCGGGCTGTATCTCGCGGCGCTGTCGCTGCGGCATGCCGGCGACAGGCACAGCTTGGTGACCAGGTTCGGCGGCTCGAACCGACACGTGATCGACTTCCTGGTGACCGAGGTGCTGCAGGCGCATGATTCGGCGGTACAGGCGCTGATGCTGCGCACGTCGGTTCTGGAGCGGCTGTCCGGTCCGCTGTGCGACGCGGTGCTGGAGCAGGACGGCTCGGCCGCGGTGCTCGACGCGTTGTCGCGCACGAACCTGTTCCTGGTTCCGCTGGACGATGAGGGCGGCTGGTACCGCTTTCATCCGCTGTTCCAGCAGCTGCTGCGGGTGGAGCTGGAGCGGCTGGAGCCGGGCCTGGCCCCGGAGCTGCACCGCCGCGCGCATGCCTGGCATCGCAGGCACGGGGCAGTCGGCGACGCGATCGGCCACGCGATCGAAGGCGGCACGTACGACGAGGCGGCCGGGCTGATCGAGGGCTGCTGGCTCGGGTACGCCAACACCTGCCGGTATGACACCGTGCTGGCGTGGCTGCGGCGGCTCCCTGCGGAGATACTCGGTGGCGATGTGCGGCTTCTGCTGGTGCAGGCGTGGGTGCTGTCGCTGTCGGCCAGGCGCGATGAGGCGGCCCTGGCAATCGCGGCGGCCGAGCAGCTGGTTGATCTGGGCGCGCGGCCGCTGCCGGACGGGTTCAGCTCGGCGGCGGCGAGCCTGACGATGCTGCGCGCCTGCTTCCCGTGGGGAGATGCCGGCGCCCAGCTAGCTAATGCCCGCCAGGCGATCGAGCTTGAAGGCCCGGGGTCGCCGTGGCGGGCCCTGGCGTGCTGGGCCATGGGCCTGGGCCTGTACTTGCGGGATGAGCCTGACCGGGCCGACCGGTGGTTCGCCGAGTCGGCGGCGCTGGCGCCCGCGAGCGCGCAGTGGCTGGCTGGCGAGGCGTCGCTGGGCTACCGGTCGCTCATCGCCGGCGACCTGGGGCATCTTGACGACCAGCGGCTGCTGGCCGGACAAGCGGCCGAACTCGTCCCGGACCGCGGCACCGAGAAGGTCATCGGGGTGGCTCCGCTGGCACTGGGCGCATCGCTCGCCGCGCGGGGCCGGCCCGAGCAGGCACTGCCGCTCATCGAACAAGGCGTGGCCTTCTCCCGGACCTTTGGCCAGCCCATCCAGCTGGCGAATGCGCTGCTGCGCCAGGTGCCGGTGCTCCGGGCCCTGGGCGAGCACAAGCGGGCCGCGGATGCGCTAACAGAGGCGAGATCGGTCCTGGCTTCCTGCCGCGACCCTGGCATCCTCGCTGACCAGCTGAACGCTCTCGACCGGCCATCGCGGATACGCCACGTGAGATCCGGAGAGCAGGAGCTGACGCAGCGGGAGCTGCGGGTGCTCAAACTTCTGCACGGCGATCTGTCCGAGCGGGATATTGGCCGCGAGCTGTATGTGGCCCACAACACAGTGCATAGCCACGTCAGGTCGATTTACCGCAAGCTCGGCGTTTCCTCGCGGGCCGGTGCTCTGCAACGCAGCCGCGAGCTCAGGCTCCTCTAGACCACTGACCCTGGTCCCGCACCGTACGCCCAGGTTGAGTGCTCGCACGGGCGATGACACGGAAGGAGCTGGCTGCGGACGGGCGCGGGGCGCTTGAGCCGGGGATCTTATGACCCGGTGCGCGCGCTTCACCTAGGTGGAAACGGGCGGCAGGTGGTGACAGGTCACCTGGCTGGGTGTGAGCCTGCGCGGTAATGGACAGCGATCAAACGCGAGGCAGACGGTACCGGCTGGTTCTTGGCGGCGAGCTGGGCGAGCCGTTCGGCTTCCTGTTCGAAGGAATGCAGATGGACCGGGTCGCCGGCACGACGGTGCTGACCGGCAGCGTGCTGGACCAGGCGCATCTGCACGGGCTCATCAAGCGGACCCAGGAGCTCGGCCTAGAGCTGATCTCCATCGAACCGGCGGGCGTGGGGTCAGATGAAGCCGAAGCTACCTGACTGCGGCACGGGGCGCGACCCCACATTCCTTGCTGACGCCGTCGTAGCCAAGAGGCGGCGCATCAGCCGGTTCTGCTGGCCCGATCTCTGGTGCCTTCGGCCCGCAACCTGGTGCCCTTCGCCGCTACAGCCCCACCACCTTGCGAAGAGCACGGTGATAGTGATCGGTGGTTGCTTCTCAGGTAACCCCGGTGTCGCTGCCGTCCGGCAGCAAATATGAGCGTTCGGTACGAACGCCGGGAGGTACGTCATGTTGATCTTGTGGATTTTGTGTGCTGTCATCTGGATCGCGATCGCGTTCTGGCCCGCCCGTGTCGCTGGCCGGAAGGGCCACAGCTTCATCGGGTTCTTCATCTTCAGCGTGTTCTTCTTCCCGGCTGCGCTGATCGTCGCTTACCTCGTCCCATCCAGGGTGGCGATTGCCTGAGCCAGCCACCGCTAGCCCCTCTGGACGTCGTTTCCACCTAGGTGAATTCCGGCGTTAGGTGATGCAAGGTCACCTGCCTGGCCCAGAGCCTGAAACTGTGACGCACCAGCCGGTCACGGCTGATGCGGATCCGCTCAACTCTCTGGCAACGGATGCCAGCGAACCGGAGGAGGGTCCCATGACCGCCAGTACACCCGTCCTTGACACACTCGCCGACATCACTGCGGCGTCGGTCGAGCACAATTCTCTTGCCCCGCGCGAGCTCATGCTCGCGAGGATCGCCGCTCTGATTTCGGTGGACGCGCCGCCAGCTTCCTACCTCATCAACGCCGGGGCCGCCGAGGACAGCGGCATCACCGCGGACGACGTCCAGGGAGTCATGATCGCGGTTGCTCCAGTGGTCGGCACCGCCCGGGTCGTCTCGGCAGGCGGCAAGATCCTCCGGGCGCTGGGCTTCGCGATCGCTGTGGCCGACGCCGAGTTGGCCGAGGCCGACGCCGGCTAGTAGCAGCAACCGGGTCTATCAATCAAGCATTTACGTGCGCACGTGATGCCGGCCGTGGCCGGGCAGATAAAGGTGACGAGATGAAGACGGTCATTGTCGGTGGAGTGGCTGCTGGTGCCTCGACCGGTGCGCGGCTGCGCCGGCTGGACGAGTCGGCCGAGATCGTCGTGCTTGAGCGGGACCACTACGTCTCGTTCGCGAACTGCGGCCTGCCGTACCACATCGGCGGAGTTATCCCGGATCGGGACAGCCTGCTGCTGCAAACCCCGGAAAGCCTGGGCAGGGCCCTGGCCCTCGATGTGCGGACCGGTCAGGACGTGATCCGCATCGACCGCGGCGCCAAGGAGGTGGAGGTGCGGGACCTCGCCACCGAGCGAACGTACCGGGAGTCCTACGACAAGCTAGTACTGTGCCTGGGAGCCGAGCCGATCCGGCCACCGATCCCGGGCGCCGATGACCCGCGCGTCGATGTCCTGCGCAACATCCCCGACATGGACCGGATCATCGCTCAGCTGGACAAGGGCGCCACCAGCGCGGTCATCGTCGGCGGCAGCTACATCGGCCTGGAACTCGCCGAGGCGTTCCGTACTCGCGGGCTGGCCACCACCGTGGTGGAGCGGACCGAGCGGCTGATGCCATGGCTAGACCCGGAAATGACCCGGATCCTGGACTACCACGTCGCCACCCACGACGTGGACCTGCGGCTCGGCACGTCCGCCACTGCGGTTCGGCAGGTGCACGGCGGCAGGCTGGTGACGGATCTGTCCGACGGCACATCGGTCGAGGCTGACGTCGTCGTCATGGCGGCCGGTGCGCGTCCCAACGTCGGCCTTGCCCGTGACGCCGGTATCGAGATCGGGCCGCGCGGCGGCATCGCGGTCGACGCGCAGATGCGCACCTCAGCACCCGACATCCTCGCCGCAGGCGACGGGGTGGAGACTGCTCACCTGCTGACCGGAGAGCCGACCCTGTCGATGCTGGCCGGCCCGGCGAACCGGGAAGGCCGGATCGCTGCCGACACGATCGCCGGCCGACAGGATGTCGGCGGCTACCGGGGCACCCAGGGCACCGCTGTGGTCAAGGTGTTCGACATGACCGCGGGGGGCACCGGCCTCACCGAGACCGAGCTGCGCGCGGCCGGGATCGATTACCGCAAGGTCTACACCCATCAGAACGGCCATGCCGCCTACTACCCCGGCACCGCGCCGCTGTTCCTGAAGGTGCTGTTCGAGCCGGCCGGGGGCAAGCTGCTCGGCGCGCAGGTGCTCGGCTGGGACGGGGTCGACAAGCGCATCGACGTGCTGGCAGTCGCACTGCGCGCCGGGCTGACGGTGTTCGACCTGGAGCACCTGGAGCTGGCGTACGCCCCGCCTTACGGCGCGGCGAAGGACCCGGTCAACATGGCCGGTTTCCTGGCCGCGAACCTGCTTCGCGGTGACATCGACCTGTGGTATCCCGAGGACTACCCAGACTGTGCCGGGCAGGTGACCATCCTTGACGTGCGGACGCCGGCCGAGTACGAGGCCTGGCATATCCCGGCGGCGATCCTGCTGCCGTACACCGAGCTGCGGCAGCGGCTGGATGAGGTGCCACGGGACAAGCCCGTGTACGCCTACTGCCGGTCAGGATTCCGCAGCTACATCGCCTACTGCGTGCTAAAGCAGAACGGCTGGGACCAGGTGGCGTTCCTCGCCGGGGGGATGATGACCTACCACGGCTACCACCGGACGCCTGTCACCGTGGGCAGCGGCGGTATGCCGGTGATCGCCCACGCGGAGGACGACCTGGCGCAGCGCCCCGGCGCGCTCGCGCACATCTGACAGTCCACCAGCAGATCGCTGGCTGCCGTCATGGGAGATATTCCGGTTGAGGTTGCCCTGAGCATCCGGGCTGAGCACGCCGAGGGCCCGATGTGGGACGCCGCTTCGGCCCGGCTGTGGTGGGTGGACATTACCGGGCGGCGGGTGCATTGTTTCGACCCGCAATCGGGCAGCGACAGCTCCTGGGCGGCCTGCGGTCAGCCCGGCGGGGTCGTACTCAGCGCGGCGGGCGATCCCGTGGTGGCCAGCCCCGAGGGCCTGGCCGTGCTTGACCGCCGGACTGGCACGATGGACCTGCGTGTGGCCGTCGAGCAGGACAATCCCGAGAACCGGGCGAACGACGTCAAGGCCGACGGCCGGGGCAGGGCCTGGATCGGAACGATGGCCTACGACAAGCGGCCGGGCGCCGGCGCGCTGTACCGGATCGATGGTGGCCAGCTGACCTGCGTTGCCGATGGCCTGACGATCTGCAACGGGCCCGCAATCGACGAGCCCGGCGGCCGTCTTTACCTTGCCGACACCGCCCCGTTCGTTGTCGATGTCTTCGACCTGGACCCCGCAACGGGCACGCTGGCCGGCCGACGGCGGTTCCTCGACTTCTGCCAGGCACAGGTCTGGCCGGACGGCATGACCGTCGACGACGAGGGCATGCTGTGGGTAGCCCTGGGGCGGGCCGCCGCCGTCCATCGCTACCGCGCCGACGGCACACTCGACGGCGTGATCGAGATACCTACGAGCAACCCCACCTCAGTGGCGTTTGGCGGCCCCGACGGCGGCGACCTCTACATCACCACCTCCTGGTCCGACCTCGAAGCCGATAGCCGCACTGCCCAGCCGCTAGCCGGGGTGATCTTCCGCTGCCGCCCCGGCGTCACCGGTCCCCCGGCACCGCGCTATGGCTGCCCCGCACACGGGCCAGCCATAGCACCCGGCCTGCCACTACCCGACAAAGGCGGCAACCCATGATCGAGCGAATGGTCCTGTTCGGAGCATCCGGCGACCTGACCAGCCGCCTGCTGATGCCCGCGATCGCCCAGCTGACCGACGCCGGACTGCTGCCTCCCCGGTTTGCCATCGTGGGCTCGGCTAACACCGACTGGACAACCGATGACTTCCGCCAGCACATCGCCGACGGCCTGCGCGAACACGCCTCCGGCGTATCCCCGGCCGCACGCGACGCCGTCGTGCGGATGCTCAGCTTCGCACCCGCCGACGTCACCCGGCCAGCCGAGGTCGGCCAGCTGATCGGCGACGAACGCCCGGACACGCTGGTCTATCTCGCGCTGCCCCCAGGGCTGCTCCCGTCCGTCCTGCCGGCCCTGGCAGCCGCCAGGCTGCACGCAGCGGACGCGGTGGCGATCGAGAAACCGTTCGGAACGGACCTAGCCTCGGCCAAGCACCTCAACCAGATCCTGCGCATCCAGCTGCCCGAGCCGGTGATCTTCCGGGTCGATCATTTCCTGTCTGACGAACTGGTACGCCGGGTCATCAGCCTGCGATTCCTCAACAGGATCTTCGCGCCCGCCTGGAACGCGGCACACATAGACCACGTGGACATCAGCTGGCTGGAGAGCCTCACCCTCGAAGGCCGGGCCACTTACTACGACAAGGCCGGCGCACTCAAGGACATGGTGCAGAACCATCTCATGGAAGCCATGGCCCTGGTCCTCATGGAACAGCCAGCCCGCCTCGACGCCGACTCCTTCCGCGCGGCACGCGTCGAGGTCCTGCGCGCAGTAGCTACGCCGGCCGCCAAGACGATGCGCAGCCAGACGATCCGGGCCCGTTACACCGCCGGCAGGATCGGGACCCGGCAGGTCCCCGCCTACGTTGCGGAGCCCGGAGTTGACCCGAGCCGCAACACCGAGACCTACGCATCCCTCACTCTCCAGGTCGACAATCCCCGGTGGGCCGGGGTCCCGTTCACCCTGCGCTCGGGCAAGGCTCTGGCCGCAGACACCGCCGAGATCGCCATCCACTTCCGCCCGCTGCCTCGTTACCTGCTCGACCAGTGGCCCGGCGTCATGCCGAACGTGCTCAGGCTCGGCCTCACACAGCCATATGTGCGGCTGGCCACGACACTGAACGGTCCGGAACGACAGCCGGAGAACCGCGAACTCGAGGCGCTCCTGGCGCCGCCGCGGCGAACCCCCTACGCGAACCTCATCCTCGACATGCTCAACAGCGACCCGATGCTCTTCATTCGCGGCGACGAAGCCGAAGAGGCCTGGCGCATCATCGACCCCGTGATGAACGCATGGACAGCCGGAGACGTCCCCATGCAGGAATACCCGGCCGGCCACGCACCCCCAGTCTCATGAACGTCCAAACAGCAACCGCCTGACTTCCCGGAACGGCACGATCAGGTACACCGCGATACCCAGGTAGAACACCACCGCCACGGCCGGCAGGACGAGCCCTAGCAGGATTGCGATCACATACACGATCACGACGCGCAGGAGCGATCGCCGCGGGCCCTGGATCTCATCGCCGTCGCCTTGCGGTGAGTTGAGGTGCTCGCGCCGCGCGTACGCATCCAGCGCGGACCCAAGGAGCCGGATCGCCAGCAGGGTCAGCCCGTAGAGGGTGACCGCGACACGCTCGGCGGCCACGTCGTGCAGGGCATCGGTGACGAGCCGTGTCGGGAACGGCAGGAACGCGACGACGAGCAGGACGAGCAGGTTGATTTGCAGGAAGACCGGATCCGACCGCGCCAGCCGGTCAGTAAGTGACGTGTGCGCGAGCCACGCGGCGCCGATGGTCAGAAAGCTGGCGACGTAGGCCAGATAGGCAGGCCAGGCCTGAAGTACGCGCTGCAGTGGTGTGCCCGGCGGATGAGTCGCGATATCTAGCACGAGCAGCGTCGCGGCGATGGAAAACACGCCGTCGCTGAAGGCCGCCAGCCGGTCGGTGCCAAGGAACCGGCGTCGGCGCGGCGAGTCTCCGTCATCTGGCATGGCACGATCTCCTTCGTTCGCCCGGACGACAACCCCACGCTGATCCTCCTCTACCGGGCGTATAGTTCGAGCCACAGTAGTGCTGACCGTTGAACTCGCTGTCGGGGCCCGCCGGGCATGGCAGGTGGTCCAGGCGGCGCGGTCGCGGGGGTGGGATGAGACGGGTACCAGCCCTCGGCGGAACGCCAGCTGCCGTCCGAGCGCAGGCGTCCCTGGCCCAGTTCAAGGAGCGAGAGCAGGGCCGCAGCGCGGTCGTGCCCGAGAGCTTCCGTGCCGCAGTCGCTGCCGAAATGGGTCAGGCCTTTAGTCCGCCTTATCAGGTGCCGGGCGTGGTTCTGGTCAACGGACTGCTCGATGGCCGGCGCGTGGTTCCTGCTGCCGCGCGGATGGCTGTTCACGCTGCAGAGCCCGCTTGCGTTCCCCATCGTCCTGTCCAGCTGGATGTATGCGGATGTGCCGGCGACCAACGTGCTCGCACCGGACCGCATCCGCGTAGCCGCAGCCCTCGACGACGACAAGACGATCAGGCGGCTGCTGGCGGCGAAGACCGCGGTGCTCTGGATCTTCGTAGCTCCGCTCTGCGCCGTGCTGGCCGTCGTGCTCGGGCTGGAGCACCACAACGCGCTCTTCATCACCACCGCGATGGTCGGGATCTGCGTCATCCCCGTCGCCTGCCTGCCAGTCGCGGCGCTGATCGGCATCCGCTGGCCTTACCACCCGCTGCAGCTGCGTTACCGCTGGGACCACCGAGTCCCGCTACCTCGGATGATCGTCCGCTGGCTGATCCTCGCCGTTGTTCCCTACGGCCTGGTGCCCGCCCTGTGCTTGCTGATGACCGTCCCGGCCGTCGTCGTGCTCGTACTGACACGTACCGCCAGCAATCCCGTGATCAGGTTCGTCGACGCCGAAGGTAAGCCTTTCGGGCTCACGGTGCCCGGCCCCGGTCACCCGACGTCGGGCGGCATGCTCGCCGCGTGCGTCGCGCTGACCTGCGGCGTCGCTGTGGTGGTCTGGGTGCTCGGGCGCCGCGCTGACATCTGGCTTGTCAGGCGCCGACGGGCGGCGCTCGCTGCCTACCTGGGCGACCCGACGCGGGGCTGAGCGCGATCGCCGCTTTAGCCGGTGATCCGGTCAGGAATCGAGAAGCGCTGAGGTGCCGCCGCGCCTAGCCTTGTCGCAGCTGGCCGGCATGATGCCGAGCCGTGAATATCGACAGGGAGCCCGAGAATGCCCGAGACTACGCCGGACGGATTCACCGCCGAAGAGCGTGCCGCTATGAAGCAGCGTGCCGCCGAACTGCGCGCCGAAGGCAAGAAAGGCGCCAAGAAGGCCGACGGGCTGCAGGAGGTCCTCGACAGGATCGGCCAGCTGGCGCCGGAGGATCGGGCACTCGCCGAGCGCGTGCACATGGCGGTGACCGCCACCGCGCCGGATCTGACGCCCAAGACCTGGTACGGGATGCCCGCATATGCGAACGCGGACGGCAAGATAGTCGTCTTCTTCCAGGACTCGGGCAAGTTCAAGTACCGGTACTCCACCCTGGGCTTCCAGGACGCCGCCAACCTCGACGACGGGGACCTGTGGCCGGTGTCGTACGCCCTCGAGAAGTGGAGCCCCGCGGTGGAGAAGAAGGTCATCGAGCTGGTGCGGGCCGCGGCCGCCTGATTGCCGGCGCGCCCCCGCGAACCGACAATCTGCGCAGGTAATCGTGGCGTGGCGATCACATCGGCGTGGGGTTTCCGGAGTGGCGCGCGTCGGTTAGCCGACGTCCTTGCTGAAGTCGGCGGTCTGCCAGTGCTCCGGCGTCATCAGGATCATCACGTCGTCGACATCGGGATTCGCGGCGATGAAGGCATCGCCGCCCTCGGCGCCAAGGTAGCGGCGAGCGATAGCAATGCGCTCGGTGAGCTCAGCTGGCTGGATGACTGCGGGACCCTCGACCGTCACGTACCGGTAAGGCGGCTTCTCATCCTGCGCGCACAGGCTGAAGCGCCCGGCCGCCGCGATAGCCCGGGCTTTCCGGCTGGTACCGCCGGTGGTCACGGTGAGCAGACCGCCAGGGCTGTAGTTGTACCAGACCGGGGTAGCCAGCGGTCCTCTTCCCTCCCCCGCCACCACGGCAAGCACGCCGACGTGCACGCCGGCCAGAAACGCCTCCCGCTCCGCATGATCCATGCTCACCGACACGGCTTCTCCCTCCACGTGGCTGGCCTGGCCCGTACAGTCCTCCGCTCGGCCCGGCGTGCAGTCCTCAGAGCTCGCTGAGCGCCCGCTGGTGCGCTAGCAGCCCGCGCTCCAGTTCGGCGAGCGCTTCTCGTACCTTGTCATCCTGGGGCTCCGCGAGCGCTGCTGCCAGGTAGTGCCCGAGCCGGTCGAGATCCTCGCCGACGATCTGGCGCACCTCGTCATCGCTCGCAGCCCCGTGCCAGGGGTGCGGTGGCTTCCGGCCGGCCGCGGTCGGCACGCTCGACAGCGGCGACACGCCGAGCGCCAGGTCCTGGTCTGCGAGCAACCGAGCCCAGGCTTTCAGATCCTCGAAGAGCTGATCGAGCTCCGCGTGCAAGGCGTGCGTCTCGGGAACCCTCCGGTGAGCTTGCTTCACGTCCAGAACCCCGTCAATGACCTCGCTGAGCACCTGGTTGAGAGCGGCGGCGTGGTAGTCGCGCCGAGGCGAGCTCACGCCCGCACCGATGCGGGCAGCCGGCTCTGGTGCGCTCGGGGCCGAGTGACTGGCTTGGGCCTTCTCACGCCAGGGACCTCCCTGCTTCGGACGTCGGTACTCCCGCACTGCTGGCCGGGATAGCCGCTCGGTGAGCTGGCCGGGATAGCCGCTTGGTGAACGGACGAGGTAGTTACCGACAGAGCCTACCGAGGCCGACGCTGTCGCACCGACGGCGGGGACGACAGCCGAACCTGGCCGGAGCCGACCTGCCATCACGCCCTTGTGCGCAATCCCGGCGGTTGCCGGTCAGCGGCCCGGAGGTAGCGGCGAGATCCCCCACTGGGAGGTGAACGTCTCGCCAGGCTGGAGCCTGTGCAGGCCTTCACCGGTCTGCAGCGCGTTTGGCGCGCAGGTCATCGGCTCGACTCCGAGCCCGCGGCGGCGGCGGGCCGGATCGGCCAGGCTGTCGCCAGTAAAGAGCATCAGGTAGCGGTAGGCCTGGTCCATCCAGAGCCCGGCGGCGGCGCCGGATGCTCCGTCGGTCAGGGTGACCCAGGCCAGGCCGTCGGCGTGCCGGTCCAGGTCGAGGTAGCCGGTATCGAGCGCGACTGAGCCGATGACCCGCCCGCTCCTGAAGTCATACCGAGTCCCGTCGACCGGTTCGCTTCCGGCCGGGATGCCCCGGTCATCGAGGACCATCCGGACCGAGCCCGGCGCGCTGAGGTGCAGGCCGTCGATCGTGTCCGGGCCGAGCCGCAGGTACGGGTGGGCGCCTGCCCCGTACGGGCATGCCTTGGCGCCGGCGTTGGTGGCGCTGGTGCGCACCGACAGGCCGTGCGGACCGAGCTCGTAGTCGATGCGCAGGGCAACCGTGAACGGCCAGCCCGCCTGGGCATTCAGCGTGCAGGCGAAGCTCGCGCGGCTGGCTTGCTGATCGCATACCTCCCAGGTCAGCCAGCGCACCAGACCATGGATGGCGTTGTGCTTGGCGGGCTCGGTGAGCGGCAGCTGATGGCTAACGCCGTCAAAGGCATAGCACCCGTCCCGGAGGCGGTTGGGCCACGGAATCAGATGATGCCCCCGCGCGCCGCTGCAGCGCTCGTGCAGCTCGTAGCCGTCGAACAGCGGGCGGCTGCCGATCCGGTAGGAGCGCAGGCCGGCACCGACCTGGACCACTGTTGCTTCCTGATCGCCGAACTTCAGCCCGATCTGGTCACCTGACGGCGCTATAGCCGGCCCCGGCGAAAGCCGGCTTGCGGTAGCGCTGTCCGTATCCGTCGCCTCCTGAGTCAGGCCCGCCTGCTGACGGGGTCAGCCCTGCTACCCGGTGGCGCCGTCGGCAAACAGGCAGCTAGCGGGACCACGAGTAGCCGGTTTGAGCCAGGCAACACGGGGTAGTTCGGGCCAGGCAGTCGCCGGCTGCGCTGGCAGCACAGACACGACAGCGGGAAGGAACGACCATGGGCGCGGAGCCGCGAGACGGGCTATCGCACTGGGCAGAGCATGGCATCGACCGGATGGTGCGGAACGTCGAGACCGGGCGCTTCGAGCGCAGTTTGTCCGCCCTGACGGCGGCGGGCGCGGTGATAACGGCCGCCGAGATCTTCTTCGAGCACGACAGCGCGAGCTTCGGGAACAAGATGATGTGGATCCCTGTCGCACTCGGGCCGGTCGGCGCGGCCGCGGGGATCGCCGGGTTCTTCAGCCGCAGGATGGCCAAGACAGCTTTGCCGGTCGCGTCCGCGATCATCGTAGCGAACGGGATTCAGGGCACCTTCCTGCACGCGCGCGGCATCGCCCAGAAGCCAGGCGGCTGGTCCAACGCCCGCTACAACATGGAAATGGGACCGCCAGTGCTGGCACCGCTGCTGGTCACCATGGTGGGCGGCATGGGGCTGCTCGCGGCGATCTTGCGGCGCGAGAAGTGACCGCGCGGCCTGGCCTCCGGCCAGCTGGCGGCCGTTTCCCGGCCTTTGACCCAGTGGATCAGTCCTCGCACTGGGATTCGGTCACCGCGGAAGTAGTGCTGGCCCGGCTGGGCGCGCCCGCTGACTTCCGGTTCTTCAGCCCCGCCGAGCAGGCGACCGCGATCGCGCTCTGCGACGTGCTGCTGGACCAGGCCGGCGATCCGCGCGTCCCGCTCGCGCAGCTCATAGACGGACGCCTGGCGGACCAGGAGACGGATGGCTGGCGATACGCCGACATGCCCGAGGATGGCCAGGCCTGGCGCGTGTGCCTGAGCTTCCTGGACGACGACGCGCAGGCGAAACACGGCCTGCCCTTCGCCAGTTGCGCCGCAGCGGAGCAGCGCGACCTCATCCAGGCGGTGCAGGACAACGGTTCAGCCGACTGGCACGGCCTGAACGCGGCGCGGGTCTGGAGCCTGTGGACGCGCTACGCCTGCACAGCGTTCTATGCGCATCCGATGGCATGGGCGGAGATCGGGTTCCCCGGGCCGGCCTACCCGCGCGGCTACAAGAATGCCGGCGTGGACGGGCGCGAGCCGTTCGAGATCCGCGATAGGGCGCCTTCCGATGATCCCGCGAGGAGGCGCCGGCTGATGGACCGGGTCCGCGAGCGGAACGCATCTGCCTGGCTGATCCCGAACGACGGGAGCCGCACGAACCACCGGCAGCGCGTTGACATGCGCTACTTCGCCGACAGTGACGAGGTCGACCTGGTTGTGGTCGGCTGCGGCGCTGGCGGATCAATGCTCCTGCAGCGGCTTGCCCGCCGCGGATGGCGCGTCGTCGGGCTGGACGCCGGTCCCTTCTGGGATCCCGATGCCGACTGGGTCAGCGACGAGGCTGGCTCCCATCACCTGTACTGGACGGAGCCACGGGTGATCTCCGGCACCGATCCGATTCCGATGGGCTCAAACAACTCGGGCCGCGGCGTTGGCGGATCGATGGTGCACTATGCGGGCTACACACCGCGATTCCACCCGAGCGACTTCGCGACCTTGTCCAACGACGGTGTCGGCGCCGACTGGCCCATCGATTACAGCGATCTGAGACCTTACTACCAGGACGTCGAGGAGGAACTTCCGGTAGCCGGCGAGCGGTGGCCGTGGGGTGATCCGCATCCGTACCCGCAGCGACCGCACCCTGTCGGCGGCAACGGCGAGATCTTCCTGCGCGGCGCACGGAAGGCGGGCATCACCGCCAAGGTCGGCCCGGTCGCGATCACGAACGGACGGTTCGGCAACCGGCCGCACTGTATCTACCGCGGGTTCTGCTTGCAAGGCTGCAAAGTCAACGCCAAGGCGTCGCCGCTGATCACTCATATCCCGGACGCGCTTGCCCACGGGGCTGAGATTCGCGCCGACTCCATGGTGACCGCGATCCAGGTCGACGAACGCACTGGCAGGGCCTGCGGCGTGCACTATGTGCGGAACGGCCGTGCCGGGCTTCCAGCGGGCCGCGGCCGTCGCGATCGCCGGTTACTCCATCGAAACGCCCCGGCTGTTGCTCAACTCGGCCTCCAGGCGCTTCCCCGACGGCCTGTGCAATGACTTCGACCAGGTCGGCCGGTACGTCATGGTGCAAGGGGCGCCACAGACGGCCGGGCGGTTCGAGTCCGAGATCCGGATGTACAAGGCACCTCCGCCGGAAGTGAGCAGCGAGGAATTCTACGAGACTGACCCGGCCAAGCCGTACCGCAGAGGTTTCTCGATCCAGACCGTCTCCCCGCTGCCGATTACCTGGGCTGAGCACGTTGCCGCCCAGGGGCACTGGGGCCGGGCACTGCGCGAGTACATGAGCGACTACGTGCACTGGTCGTGCCTGGGCGCGCTGTGCGAGTTCCTGCCGCAGCCCGGAAACAGGGTCACCCTCGCCGATGAGAAGGACCGGCACGGCCTGCCGGTCGCTCACTTCAGCTACTCGCAATGCGACAACGACAAGCAGCTCATGCAGGCGGCGCAGAGAGGTCATGGAGCGGATCCTGCGCGCGGCCGGGGCTGACGAGGTCATCACCATCAACCGGTACGCGCACCTGGTCGGCGGGGCCCGGATGGCTGCCGATGCGGAACACGGCGTGGTGGATGGCTTCTGCCGGACCTTCGCGGTGCCCAACCTCTTCATCACCGACGGGAGCGTGCTGCCAACGCAGGGCAGCGCCAATCCCGCGCTCACGATCATGGCCATTGCCGCCAGGGCGGCGGACCACATGGCGCTCGGCTAAGAGCACCGGCAGCCGACGACTGGCTGACTACCTACTGGAGGAACGACATGGCCGCACCGACTGTTGCCGACTACCTGCTGGAGCGCTTGCGCACGTGGGGCGTCGGAAAGCGTGTTCGCATTCCCCGGCGACGGGATCAACGGCATCCTCGCCGCCTGGGGCCGGGCCGGAAACGAGCCGAAGTTCGTGCAGTCCCGGCACGAGGAGATGAGCGCCTTCGAGGCGGTGGGCTATGCCAAGTTCACGCGGCCGGGTCGGCGTGTGCATGGCCACGTCCGGACCGGGCGCCGTTCACCTGCTCAATGGCCTGTATGACGCCAAGCTTGATCACGTTCCCGTGGTAGCGATCGTCGGGCAGACCAGCCGGTCGGCGATGGGCGGTTCCTATCAGCAGGAAGTGGACCTGCTGAGCCTCTACAAGGACGTTGCCAGCGAGTACGTCCAGATGGTCACCGTTCCCGAGCAGCTGCCCAACGTGCTCGACCGGGCCATCCGGATCGCGCTGGCGGAGCGGGCGCCGACCGCGATCATCATCCCCTCCGATGTCCAGGAGCTGGCGTACTCAGCGCCAACCCATGCGTTCAAGATGGTTCCCTCCAGCACGGGGATGGACTGGCCCACCGCGGTGCCGCATGACGACGCGATCAGGCGCGCCGCCGGCATCCTGAACTCGGGCAGAAGGTCGCCATCCTCGCCGGCTCGGGCGCGCGCGGTGCCAGGGCCGAGCTTGAGCACGTGGCTGAGCTGCTGGGCGGCCGGGGTCGCCAAGCCGCTGCTGGGCAAGGACGTGCTCGTCCGATGAGCTGCCCTACGTCACCGGATCGATCGGGCTGCTGGGCACCCGGCCGAGCTACGAGATGATGCGGGAGCTGCGACACGCTGCTGACTATCGGCTCGAGTTTTCCCTACACCCAGTTCCTGCCCGCCTTTGATCAGGCTCGCGCCGTCCAGATCGACATCGACGGCAAGTACATCGGCATGCGGTATCCGTACGAGGTCAACTTGGTCGGCGACGCCGCTGCCACGCTCAGGGCGCTGATCCCGCACCTGCAGCGCAAGGAGGACCGGTCGTGGCGTGATGATCTCGAAGCCAAGATCGCGCGCTGGTGGGAGGTGATGGAGGCCGAGGCCATGGTGGAGGCCGACCCGGTCAATCCCATGCGGCTGTTTCACGAGCTCTCCGCGCGGCTGCCGGGGAACGCCATCATCACGGCCGACTCCGGCTCTTCCGCCAACTGGTACGCGCGCCAGCTCAGATTCCGCGGCGAGATGCGCGGATCGCTGTCCGGCAACCTGGCCACGATGGGACCGGGCGTTCCGTATGGCATCGGCGCCAAGTTCGCGCACCCCGGCCGCCCCGTCATCGTGTTCGCCGGGGATGGCGCGATGCAGATGAACGGCTGGCTGAGCTGATCACGATCAAGCACTACTGGCAGGAGTGGGAAGATCCCAGGCTGGTCATCGCGATCTTGCATAACGATGACCTGAACCAGGTCACCTGGGAGATGCGCGCGATGGAAGGCGCGCCCAAGTTCGCCGAGTCCCAGACGGCTGCCGGACGTCGACTACGCGGGCTTCGCGGCAAGCCTCGGCCTGCAGGCCATCTGCGGTCGCCAAGCCCGATGAGGTCGGTCCGGCCTGGGACCGGGCGCTGGCCGCCGACCGGCCCACTGTCCTGGACGTCAGGACTGACCCGAACGTGCCACCGATCCCGCCGCACGCCACCTTCGAGCAGGCCACAGACGCGGCCAAGGCGATTCTCAAGGGCGATGAGAACCGCTGGGGGGTGATCAAGGAGGGCGTCATGACCAAGGTGCAGGAGTTCCTGCCGCACGGCGGGGAGTAGTTCCCCGCGCTCCGCAACAACTGTGCAACAGCAGGGAGGACCGCCATGTCTGACGTCTTTGACATACTGGGCACCGACCACGAGGCCGTCACGCAGATGCTTGCCGAGCTGGAAGGAGCTTCCGCGGCGGCGGTCGCCTGGCCTGATCCCGATGGCCTTGGCGCCGTCGTCAGGAGACTCATCATCGAGTCCGCCAAGCACGAAGCGGTGGAGGAGCAGCTTCTCTGGCCGGTGGTACGCGAACGCGTCCGGGACGGCGGCAGGCTGGCCCGCGATGCGCTGTGCCAGGAGAGTCAGGTCAGGGACTTGCTAGCGCAGCTGGAACCGCTGCTGCCGACCGATCCCGAGTTCCGCAAGCTGATCGCCCGGCTGATACCTGCGGCGCGGGAACACATCAGCTATGAGGACAGCCGGGTCTGGCCAGGTCTGCGGCAGGCGCTCTCAGCCGCTGAAGCGGACGACCTCGGCCAGTGCGTGGCAGCTGCCAAGCAGATCGCTCCGCCGCGGTCGCACGGACGGATCCGGCAGCCCGGTAGCGAACGCGGCGGGCCTGTTATCGCCGCGGCGGAGCGCCCGGACGCGCGCACTAGCGTGTTAGCGGTCGTCCTGATCGGGTAGCTGGCCTCGATGCACCCAGTTCAGCCCGGCGACGAACTCGCAGGACGGTACCGGCTGCGCGGCATTATCGGGCGCGGCGGCATGGGCATCGTCTGGCTGGCCCTGGACGAGTACCTCGACCGCGAGGTCGCAATCAAGGAAGCGGTCCGGCCGGCGGGGCTGGACGAGCAGGACTGGTCCGCGATCAGGCGCCGCTGCCTGCGGGAGGCGCGCACCGCGGCGCGGCTGACTCACCACAACATCGTGGGTGTCCACGATGTGATCGAGCACGACGGCCGGCCATGGATCGTCATGCAGTACGTGCCGTACCCGTCGCTGCGTGAGGTGATCAGGGACGGCGGGCCGCTGCCCGCTGGCCCGGCTGCGCAGGCAGGGCTGCAGGTCCTGTCGGCGCTGCGGGCCGCGCATGCCGCCGGAGTGATGCATCGGGACGTCAAGCCGGCCAACGTACTGCTCGGCCCGGAAGGAAGAGTCGTGCTCGCCGACTTCGGGCTGGCGGTGCTCGACACCGGCCCGGGCATGACCGTCACCGGCCAGGTTGTCGGGTCGCCGGCCTACATGGCACCCGAGCGAGCGCGCGGTGAGCGCGCTACCCCCGCTGCCGATCTGTGGTCGCTCGGCGCGACGTTGTACGCGGCCGCGGAAGGCCGGGCCCCGTTCCAGCGCACATCGACTGTCGCGGTGCTGACCGCGGTCGTGACCGAAGACCCTGACCAGCCAGTGCAGGCCGGACCGCTCTGGCCGGTCATCAGCGGGCTGATGCGCAAGGACCCGAGCGCCAGGCTGAGTGCCGATCAGGCTGAGACGTTGCTGCTCGAAGTCTCGCACCGGGCGACTACCGCCACGGTGCCGTTGCCCGTCGCCGTGCCCATTCCGGCGGCAGCAGCGCTGGTGGTCTCGGCGACCCGGCCAGATGCGGGTGCCGCACCGGACCAGTGGTCGCGTGATCATCGCGCCTGGTGGCGGAGTACGGGCTGGCTGGGTGGCGGCGCCGCTGCCGTGGTGACCGCTGCTGCGATCGCGCTGGTCGCCATGCTCGTCCCGGAGAGCTCCGGCGGACAGCAGGCCAAACAGCCCCCGCGACCAGCCGCTTCCGCAGTCGGGGTGCGGACAGCCCCGGCGCGCTCAGTCTCCACCTCGCCGCACCACGGCACAGCGCACCGGTCAGCCTCGCGTACGCCGCGCCCCGGCACGACGCAGCATCCGGTGTCGGCCACGCCGCCGGGTGCGAAGCGCCTCCCGCGCGGCCATCGCAAGCACCACAAGCATGGCGAGGGCGGCGGCAACTCGCGGTGAACCCGGCCCGATGACTTCGGTGTAGTCAGGCCAGCGGCCGGCCGGAGAACCTGCCGATGCCGCGGAAACCTTAAGATGATCTTAGCCAGCAAGCAGTCAGCTGGCCCGTGCTGGCGGCTGCATGCCGCTAGCATCGCAACAGTCTTCTGAAGGTGAGGTCCGGTGAGAGAAGCACGGGCCGACCATGGTCGTCCCAGTCGGCCGGGTCGGGGTCTGTCGCTAGACCGGATTGTCACCGCCACCCTGGAGATGATGGACGAGCAGGGCATCGGGGCCGCGACGATGCGGGCCGTCTCGTCTCGGCTGGAAGTCCGCTCAATGTCGCTGTACCGGTACGTGCGGGACCGTGATGAGCTCTTCGACGCGGTTGTGGAGCGGATCGTCAACGAGCTGGCCGACGATCCGGAGGTTCAGCTGCGGCCGGTGGACGGATGGCGGCCTTATCTGACGGGCATGGCACACGGAGTGCGCCGTTACGCCCTGGCGCATCCGCACGCCTTCCCGCTGGTCGCGACCCGGCCGCCCACGGCTCCGTGGGTTAACCCACCGCTTCGGTCGCTGCGGTGGGTGGAGGCCATGCTGTCCGGACTGGCCGCGGAAGGGTTCAGCGACGAGCAGGTGCTGTTCACTTACCGCACGTTCAATAGCTTCTTGCTTGGTGCGCTGCTGCTGGAGACCAGCGCCATGACGCTCCGGGACCCGAAGCCGGGCGACGGATCCTTCACCAGTGCCGACACTGCATCGAGTGACAGTGACGCCGGCGGTGCGGCCGCCAGTCCAGTCGTCGGCGGCCTGAGCCCTACCCGCTCGGCCGGGCAGCGAGCGGCAATCGAGGACGCCGACAGTCCGCGCGAGCTGATCGACCCAGCCGACGAGATCGACGCCAGGAGGTTCCCGACGGTGTTCCGCCTGGCCAGCGGACTCGCCGAGGACCGCTGGGAAGGCGAGTTTGAAACTGGCCTGGAAGACATGCTTGACCGCATTGCGCTGTTCGTGGCTGAAGCCCCGGGCACCAGCAGCGGTTGATCCGTCCGGCCCCGGCGTGCCGGGCCGGCGAGGAGGCGGCGATCGCCTGCGTCGCGCGCCCCCTCGCGGGTGTCAGGCCGGGTGTCGAGCCCCGCGTCGCGTCGCTATCGGGCGCTGGGCCCATCTCCTGCTCAGGACTCCGGTGGCTGAGGGAGAAGCGACTTGGCCCACTGCTGCATTTCCCCGAAGGTCGCGTCGATACCAGGCGCAGCCTGGTCCTCGGCCAGCCGGGTGACGGCCTGCATCTGCTCGATCATCCCGTTGATGACGGTGACGTCAGAGATCTGCCGCAGCGCCGGCCACTCCTCGGTTTCCTCAGCGGTAGCATGCTCGACCACGCTGGACGCCAGGTGCCCGAAGGTGGCGTTGAACTGGTCGGAGTCCACGTCCAGCAGTTCCAGCTCGCCGATCGTCTGCGCGGCAGTCTGCTCCTCCGCGACCCGATCGGTGGCGGCACGGTCACTGGCGCCGAGCTGACGCTGGGCTTGCGGGTGGATGGCCTGTTCCTCAGCCGTCTCGTGCAAGGCGAGGGTGAGCCGCAGGGTACGGAAGGCCTCGGCGCGCTCTTGCCCGCTTGCCTGCCGGACCCTCTCCAGCAACACCTTGACATGCTCGTGCTGCGGCGCGATGACGGCGGTAACGTCTTGTGTTGGGGTAGACATGAATTGTCTTCCTTTCGGTTCAGTCTGATCTGCTGACGGCCCGCGAGCGGCGTCGGACCTCCTAACTCGTCGTCCTTCGCGGGGTTCCGAGGGGACCCTGGATCTCCTCGGCACTGGCTTCGGCTTGGGGGTTGCCAGCCTGGGCGGCTGCCTCACGTTCGGTCTCGGCGTTGATCTCTGCCCCCAGCAGCACTGCCAGCCCGGTGAGATACAGCCAGAAGATGAGGATGACCACGCCGGCGAACGCGCCGTAGGTCTTGCCGTAGGCGCCGAACTTGGTCACGTAAAACGAGAAGCCGAGCGAGGCGAGCAGGAAGATCGCGGTACCGGCTATGCCGCCGGTGCTGACCCACTGCCACCGCGGCGATTCCCGGTTGGGACCGTAAAAGTAGGAGAAGGAGAACAGCAGCGAGATGGCCGCGGCAGTGACCAGCCAGCGCACCACCGTCCAGGCGACGACGAACGCCGTACCCCCGATTTGCAGGTGACCTTCGATGGCCGAGCCGATCGAAGTACCGAAGACAATCAGAGCCGCAGGGATGCCGCCAAGCACGACCGTCGCACACATGAGCGGGACTGCCCGCAGTCGCCTGGCCAGGAATTTGCGGTCCACGGGCACCTCGTAGGCGGTGTCCAGCCCCGTCTCCAGCGCGGCCACGCCGCTGGAAGCGCTCCAGAGTGCGACCACGATCCCGAGGATCAGCGCAGTCAGCGAGGCCCCGGCAGACCGGGCAGTGGCGGCATGTACCGCCTGGGTGAACACTCCCGACGCGCCCGGCGGGAGCGCCTTGTCCAGGCCGTTGACGAGCCGGTGCACGGTACCGGACCCGATATGGATGAGGCTGGCCAGCCCGAGCAGCGCTATCAGCGCCGGGAACAGCGCCAGGAACCAGTGATAGGCCAGGCTGCCGGCGGTCATGCTGCAGCGATCCCGCACGAATTTCTTCCCGGTTCGCTGCAGCGTGTGGCGCCACCCGGTGCTGCCTAGCTCCAGCGGTGAGTCCGGGCCGTCAGCCACCTGGTTCTCAGGCGGTATCGTCTGCGCTGCCCTGCCGGTGACAGCGCTCGCGCCACTGGCGGTATCAGTGTGCGCCATGCTCACGTCGTCTTCCCTCCTGCGGGCCATCGTCACCGGGCAAGGCACCGGTGATCGTGCGGGTACTGTCAGCGGCGGCGCCGAGCGCGGCATTGATCACCGGCGCTTGCGCCGGCTGCGGATCAGGCCTCCAAGAACGAGCACGCCGGCCGCGGCCGCGATCTGTGCCCGTCGCTGCCGGGCACTCGTGGCCGCCTTCGACACTGCCTGCCGGGCCGGTTCAGGCGCGGCTTGCCACAGCCCGGCGCAGGCAGCTGTCACTCTGGCGACCTGCTGCCCAGCCAGGTCGCCTGCCGAATTCGCCGCCGCGCCTGTCCCGCCGGCCCTAGTTGCCAGCTGATCGCGCGCGCTTCTGGCGCGGGCGGCAGCCTGTGCCCGGGCACGGGCGATCTTGTCCTTGACTTCGCCGGCCTTGTCCTTGACTTCGCCGGCCAGCTTGGCGGCCCTGGCATTCGCTTGTGCCTTGACGTCTGCCTTCGCGGCGAGCTGCTCGACCGTGTCACCGAGTCGCTCGCGAGTCTGGTCGATCTCCTGGCGCAGCTCCGCAATGTCGTCCGACGGCCCGGCTCCGGCATCGCCGCCCTGTGCCGCGGCATGCGCCAGAGTGCGCTCCGCTGCCAGGTCGGTGCCCGGAGCTGCGGCCACGTCAGCCGCGTGCCGTCCCGCTGTCTGTCCTGCCGATGGGCTGGTGCTCATCGCCGTACTCCTTCCCTGACGACTTCTACGTCGGTCTTCATGCCGTGCATGGCCTCTTCCGGGACAAGCGGAGCGGCCTTCGCCAGCCGGCCTTTACCCAGCAGGGCCGTTGCCGCGGCCGCTGCCAGCAGTGCCGCGCCCACGATCAGGGCCGCGAGCCACGCCGCCACTGCCCCGCTGATCGCGATGACCACGCAGGCCAGCAGGCAGCCCGCTGCGTACAAGGCGATCAGGCCGCTGCCACCGAGCATTCCGATGCCCAGGCCGGCCTGCTTGCCCTTACGGCGCATCTCCAGCTCGGCGAGGTTCAGCTCGTCGCGCACCAGCGCAGAGATTTGCTCCGACAGCTGCCTGACAAGGTCCCCGGGAGACGGCTCCGGCACTGCACCCGGTCGGGAACCATCCGCGGTGGAATCCATATCGCTGCCCCTTCTCTCAGATGAGTCGCTCGCACTACCCTCCGCTGCGCCGCTCTAACACCCGGCGCCCTGATGGTGATCGTGGGCTCGGCCCTGCGCGGCCGGCACCGCGGAATCGCCATCGAGTTGCGGTCCTGCCGCGATGGACGCGGCCGGTGTGCAACCGGACAGCCAGCAGCGCGCCAGGCTGGATGTCCTGGCGGCGCCCGGGTCGCACGGGCCATCGGCTCGGCCAAGCCGATGGCCCGTGACTATTCCCTATGCCGCCGTCCGGCTGGCCCCTCCACTACCCGCAGCCGGAAGACTTACACGTGAAGCTTACACAAGAAGTTTATGTTGGAAGCTTACGGCGTCCACCTACCGTTCCTGCGCTGCCAGCGCGCAGCTCAGGGCCCGCAAAGGGTGCCACTGCTGGCCACGCGTGAATGCCCGGTTGACGGCGGCCGATCGCTGATCTAGTGTCCTAGGCATCTAAGATGGTGGAGGGACCAGCACAGTGATTCGGTTCCGGGTGGATGCCCGGTCGGCGGCACCGCCGTACCTGCAGCTCGTGCAGCAGGTGCGGCAGGCGCTCCGGATGGGCGTGCTTGACGTGGGTGATCAGCTCCCGTCGGTCCGTGAGGTGGTCGCCGCTACCGCGATTAACCCCAATACGGTGCTCAAGGCCTACCGCGACCTGGAACGTGAGGGGCTGGTGGCGGCGGCGCCAGGCCGCGGCACCTTCGTTACCAGGCGACCGGATGGGCCGCCGCCCGGCACCCACGCGCGGCTGGGTCATAGCCTGGCCCGCTGGGTGCGCGAGGCGCGCGCCGCGGGACTTGACGACGAATCCATCGAGTCACTGCTGCGCGTCACGCTGCGCGTCACGGAGGAGGAGGAGGCGAGCGCATGACGCCGGCCATCGAAACTCGCGGGCTGACCAAGCGGTACCGCCGCGTTACCGCGTTGTCCGACTGCTCGATCATGGTCCCCGAGGGCCGGATATCCGCCCTCGTCGGGTCGAACGGCGCGGGCAAGACGACCTTGCTCCGGCTGCTGTCCGGGCTGGCGAGCCCAACCAGCGGCGAAGCCAGGATCCTTGGCGACGTGCCGCGCCAGGACCCTGTGTTCCTGGCAGAGATCGGGTTCCTGGCCCAGGAAATCCCGCTGTACCGGCGGCTGACCGCCGAGGACCACAACCGAGTGGGTGCGCACATGAACCCTCGGTGGGACGGCGAGTCGGTCCGCGACCGGCTACGCGGTCTGAACATTCCGCTGGACGCCGCTGTGGGCACGCTGTCCGGAGGACAGCGTGCCCAGGTGGCCCTGGCGCTCACGCTGGCCAAGCGGCCGAAGGTGCTGCTGCTCGACGAGCCGGTCGCGGCCCTGGACCCGCTGGCCCGGCGGCATTTCCTCGGTACGCTCGCTGACGCGGTGGCGCAGGGTGGGCTAACCGTGGTCTTGTCGTCGCACCTGGTCGCCGACATCGAGCGGGTCTGCGATCACCTCATCTTGCTGTCGGCCTCCCGGGTTCAGATCTGCGGCGACATCGATGTGATGCTCGCCGAACACCAGGTGCTCGTCGGCCCGCGGAAAGACACGACGGCGATCGCGCGCGATCACCGGATCGTGCAGACGGATCACACCGCGCGCCAGACCACGATGCTGGTGCGGCTGAAGGGCCCGCTCGCGGATCCCGACTGGGAGGCCGCGGACGTCAGCCTGGAGGACCTGGTGCTCGCCTATATGGGTGCTGACGCCGCCCCGGCGAGCGCAGCGCTCAGCGCCGTCGGAGGTAATCGATGACCTGGGTTGTCTGGCGGATGCACCGCGCGCCGGTGATCGCCGCCGCCGCCGCACTAGCCGCCTTCGCCGTCCTGCTGCTGATCACCGGCCTGCAGAGCGCAACCGAATACAGCAACGCGCTGCACGGGTGCGCTGCGACTAGGAGCTGCGGCGACCTCGCCAACATGCTGAACCTCGGCGGCAGCCCCGCCAATATCCTCGTCGGGCTGAGTATCGCCGTCCCGGCCCTGCTCGGGCTGTTCTGGGGCGCGCCGCTGGTGGCACGGGAGATCGAGACCGGCACCAGCCAGTTCGCCTGGCTGCAAAGCGTCACTCGGACGCGATGGCTCGCCGTCATGACCGGCTGGCTGGTGATCGCCGCCGCACTCTGCGCGGTGCGGTCGCCGCCCTTGTCACGTGGTGGTCCGGTCCGCAGAACGCGGTGAGCCTGGACCGCTTTAACCCCAACGTGTTCGACGTGCAGGGCATCGTCCCGGTCGGCTACGCGCTCTTCGCGGTGGTGCTCGGACTCGCCGCGGGCACCATCGTGCGCCGCACATTGCCCGCGCTGGCGATCACGCTCGGCGTCTTCGTCGTGTCTGCGCGTCGCGATCGCGGAATGTCCTGCGGCCGAACTACATGCACGCACTGACCCTGACCCAGAGGATCGGCGGCACCGTGGCGCCTAAGGGCGCCTACTGGCAGCTCGCCACTGGTCTGGTCAATGCAGCCGGCGCCAGCGCTGCCGCGGATAGGCAAGGGGGACGATAGGCCTGGGCAACTTGTCCTTTTCCGTCTCGGCTGTCCCGACCGCCTGCCAGCGCCTCCTCGGCAATGGGCCGCCTCAGCGCATGCTTTCCTGCCTCAACGCGCACGGATTCCGGCAGTACATGACCTACCAGCCAGCTAGCCGCTACTGGCCGTTCCAGTTCATCGAGATCGGCATCTACCTGGCGCTCACCGTCGCACTCATCGCGGCGACGTTCGCCATCCTGCGACGCAGGGACGCCTAGGGCGAGCACGCCTGGATCGCCAGGCAAGGTAAGCCGGGACTACTGCGGACGCGGAACCGGAGGACAGTGACGCCGTCCGCGTGCATGCTGCAAACCGGTTCCAGGTCAATCCTGGCGAGCCCAGGGGCAGCTCATGGCCGACTCGAGATCAAGCCGGCATGTACTTCTCGAACCAGGTCACGAGCCGGGTCAGGTAATCAGTGACGGCCGGGAACCGGCTGACGCCGTGTCCTTCTTCTGGGTAGATCACCAGTTCGGAGTCGACGCCGTGACTCATGAGCGCCTGGTAGAACTCCCTGGCCTGGCCGGCAGGCGTGCATCGGTCCTTTGCGCCCGCCGTGAGCAGGGTCGGCGTGCTGGCCTTGCTCGCGTGCATAACCGGGCTGCGCGCGTGTAGCTGGTTGCCGCTCTCCGCTGGGTCGGCGTTGTCCAGGAACCACAGTCCCCACCGGGGGATGTTGGTCGTGAATGTGAAGCTGTACCACTCAGTGACCGGTGAGCCTGCGACGGCTGCCTTGAATCTCTGGTCCTGCGTCACCAGCCACGCTGACATGAACCCGCCGTAACTGACGCCCATCGTGCCGATCCGGGCCGGGTCGGCGACTCCCGCGCTCAATCATCGCGTCGATTCCCGACAGGTAATCGTGGGTGTCCGCGCCGCCCATGTCGCCGACGACCGCCGCCGCGAACTCCTGACCGCGTCCGGAGCTACCGCGCGGATTCGGGAGCAGGACCGCATATCCGCGGGAGACCAGCAGCGGCACTGCATAGTCTCGCATCCTCCAGCTTCGCTGGAAGGCCCCGATGGGGCCGCCGTGGACGTGCAGGACCAGCGGGAATGGCCCGGCTCCGGGAGGAGCGCACAGGATTCCTTCGATCGGTGTCCCGTCGGGTGCGCTCCAGCTGACATTCGTCGCGGCGCCAGCGACCGATCGGATGTAGTCAGTGCCGGCATGGGCCAGGGAAGCCAGCACCTGGTCGGCGCCATCGCCGACGATCGCGATCTCTTGCGGCAGGTCGTAGTCGTCGCGGATCACGACGACCCGGCCATCGGACGTGAAGGCGCCCGACGGGTAGAACCAGCTAGCCCAGGACTGCGCCGGATGCGACCAGTTCCTTGCCGGTGATGGACTCCGGCAGGGGTCCGTCCCCTGCGTCGGCGATGCCGGCCACGCTGTCCAGATGGCGCTGGCCTACGTAGCCGAGCCGCGTTGGGTCGATCCACTGGACCGCGGTGACATCTGTCCCGGCCGGTGTCTACCGCGCAGCTGGTGCCCGCTGCCAGGTCCAGCAGGATCAGGTCACCCGCCACGATCCACCGATCGCTGCACACGGCCTGTACGACGGCGGCCCTCCTGCCATCGGGCGTGCCGGCAGGCAGCCCGAGCTGGACGTCACTGCGGAGCAATTCGGCCACCTCGCCCGTCGAGAGGTCGAGCCTGCTGAGCACCGCTGAGTACCAGTCATCCTCGCCGGGCTGCTCGCTGGTGATGGCCAGCACATGTCCGGGACCGGACCAGGCTGCCTCCCAGACATTCAGCCCGTCGGGCGTCACCTTGGTGAGCTCGCCGGAGGCCGGGGTATAGAGCCACAGGCTCCGCCAGGCATCCTCTGGCGCGCCGGCTTCGACGTCCGGGTACCAGGACGGCAGCCCGGACTCGCCCGAGCCGGCCGATCCCGACCCCTGCGCGTCGGCCATCTCGGCGCCGAGACCCGCGACGCCCAGCAGGACCCGGGTACTGTCCGGTGACCACGCGAGTACTCGACCGTGCCGGGGACGGCTGGCGCTGGCCTAGCCTCGCCGAGCTGCCCGCCGGTCAGCAGATAGAGCTGGAACACTTCAGGCTTCGCCCGGTCGGACAGGAAGGCCAGAGCGGACCCGTCTGGTGCAAACCGGGCAGCCTTGGCTGACCCGCCACCGGAAGTTAGCGCATCCAGCGCGCCGTCCCGCACTTCGTACAGCGCCGTTCGCGGCAACCCGTCGAGTTCGTCATAGACCGATCCGGTCACGACGATACGGCTGGCATCAGCCGTCATGGCAAGGTCGGTGACATGGTGCGGCCTGCCGAAAGCCGGCTCATGGAGCCGCCGGACATACTCGGCGACCGCACCGTACTCAGCGGATTCCCGCAGGTCTTTGACGCATAGTCCCGGATGGTCTCATGCACTACGGGAGTACCGCTAGCGGCCATGCCGCGCCGGCCAGAGCCGGGCCTGTCGTGGGCGGGCGCATCAAGAGGGGAGCCGGCTGCCGCCACTTATCTGTAGCTGAGCTGGACCAGGAGGTCACAGCTGGCCCCCGAATGTGACTTCTTGAGCGAACCACCCACGCGCAACGGCGGGGCATACAGCAGGAAGCCGTCGCCACCCGAGCACGACAACGTTCCGGTGGATCGTGTCTTGATAGCGATGTAGTCACCCTTGGCGACATGCAAGTTGACCCGGAAGCTCTGGACGACGTAGTGGTCGCCACTGGCACCCCCGCACGGACTCTGGCCGGCGTAGGTGATCTCGGGGCCATTTACCACGATCTTGGCCTTGCGGGCGCCCGGGTCGGCCCTGGCCAGCTGGAGCCGGAACTTTCCCTTGACGCACGACACCAGCTTCACGTGCTTGACGGTTCCCGTCCTCGGGGCGGTGAAATGGCTGCCGTTCTCGAATGCGGTGATGGCCACCCAGGTGCAGGTAGAACCGTGGGGGATGCCGCCGTTTTCATCGCACGACTGGCCGCTCTGCGCGTTGGAGGGCTGACTCTGGGTGGTCAGCTTGGCCCCGAAGAATGTACGAGTCGTCGTGGTGGCCGCACTCCCCGATGAGACGGTCAGGCCCACCAGGACCAGACGGCGCCACCAGCACGCTCAGGACTTTGAGGAAGTACGACGCAGATCTCTTGCTCATGACATGGAACCATCCTTTCCCCAAAGGTTTACGCACCTCACGAAACTGGATGCTGGCTGAGCGGCAGGCCATGGTGGCCGCTTCGCCGGCTTCCGGTCCCAGGCTCGCGGGCCGCCGGATCATGCACCATACGCAGCCGCCCACATGAGCGCCCACATGATGACGCGCAGTGCAGGTCCGACGTATTGTTGGCGCAGCGTGCTCTGCTTCAGCGGTGGTGGCGACGCGCAGTCTGTCGGCTTGCGAAGGGCGTGGGCCTTGACCGAGCAGGAGCAGGGCTCCGTTTCTTTTGCCGGGCTGCTACGGCGACTTCGGGGCGAGGCGAAGCTCACGCAGGAGGAACTGGCCGAGACGGCGGGCCTTTCCTTGCGGGCGGTCAGTGACCTGGAGCGCGGTATCCACCCCACCGCCCGCAAGCACACCGCGCTACTGCTGGCCGGGGCGCTGGGTATGACAGAGTCGGCGGCCGTGTTGTTCGTGGCGGCCGCCCGCGGGCGCACCCCGGCCGCGGACGCGCTGGCCGTCCTGCGAGGCTCCGGACGGCGACCGGCCGAGACGACGCCCCGGGTGTGGAACATCCCGGCCCGTAATCCGGCCTTCACTGGCCGCGACGAGCTGCTGGCCGCGGTACAAGCGAGGCTGCAGACCGGGCACGCGGCGGTCGTGCAGGCGCTGTACGGGATGGGCGGAGTGGGCAAGACACAGCTCGCGGCCGAGTACGCGCACCGTTTCGCGTCAAGCTATGACCTGACCTGGTGGATCGACGCTGAGCAAGATGGGCTGATCGGAGACCAGGTCGTAAGCCTCGGGCTGGTGCTCGGATGCGTTCAGGCCGGATCCGGGACCGAGACAGCGCGGGCCGCGGTGCTGGCCGAGCTGCGGCAGCGTGACCGATGGCTGCTGATCTTCGACAACGCGCAGGCGCCCGCGGACGTGGCGCCATGGCTGCCGGGGGGCGGCGGGCACGTGCTGATCACGTCCCGCCAGCGTGGCTGGGATGAGATCGCCGCGCCGATCGAGGTTGACGTGCTCACCCGGGCCGAATCGATCGAGCTGCTGCGACGCCGGGTTCCCCGGCTCACCGAGACCGACGCGAGCAGGCTCGCCGCCGAGCTCGGCGATCTGCCGCTAGCCATCGTCCAGGCCGCCGGGTTCATCGCCGACACCGGCACGCTGGCGAGTCAGTACCTGGACCTGCTCCGGACGCGGGCCGGGCTGCTGCTCGACCAGGGCGCGCCGGGCTCCTACCCGCGGTCGCTGGCGGCCGCCACCGCCTTGATAGCGGACCGGCTGGCCGGCCACGACCCAGCCGCCGCGGAGCTGGCCAGCCTGTGCGCATTCCTGGCACCGGAGCCGATCCCTGAGTACCTGTTCACCAGCGCCGCCGGCGTGCTGCCTGCTGAGCTTGCGGCGCGGGCTGCCGACCCGCTCGCCTGGCGGCAGACGCTGGCCAATGTGTCGAGACAGTCGCTGGCTCGCGTCGATCACCGCGGGCTGCAGATGCACCGGCTCACCCAGGCCATCCTCCGCGACCGGCTCACCCCGGCCCGCGCCGCAGCCACGCGCCGGTGCACCGAGGCGATCCTGGCGGCCAGCGATCCAGGCGACCCGCCCGATCCCGGCAACTGGACCCGGTGGGCGCAGCTGATGCCGCACGTGCTGGCCACCGATCTGGCCGCCACCGATAACCCGGCACTGCGCGAGCTAGTTCGCCGCGCGTGCTGGTACCTGATCGAGCGTGGCGATGCCCGTACCGCGCGGGATCTCATGAGCAATCTGCGGCAGCAGTGGCACGACCGGCTTGGTGCGGATCATCCGCACGCCCTGATGGCCGCTCACTATCTCGCCTGGGCGCTCTGGGAACTGGGCCGCTACGCCGAATCCCGCGACCTGAACCGGGACACGCTGGAGCGCCATCGCAGCGTCTTCGGTGAGGATCACCCCGACACCCTGAACTCTGCCCACAACCTAGCCATGGACCTGCGAATGCTGGGCGACGCGCGGGCGGCCCGCGACCTGGACCACCACACCCTGGGCCGCTATCGCCGCTCGCAGGGCCGGGATCACCTCAGCACATTGCGGTCCGCGAGCAACCTGGCCGCCGACCTGCGCGCGCTGGGCGAGGCGCAGGCCGCCCGCGACCTGGACCAGGACACGCTGGAGCGCCGCCGCCACGTCCTCGGCCACGATCACCCCGACACCCTGAACTCCGCCCACAACCTCGCCATGGACCTGCGAATGCTGGGCGAGGCACGGGCGGCCCGCGACCTGGACCAGGACACGCTGGCGCGCCGCCGCCACGTCCTCGGCCACGATCACCCCGACACCCTCAAGTCCGCGAGCAACCTGGCCGCCGACCTGCGCGCGCTGGGCGAGGCGCAGGCCGCCCGCGATCTGGACCAGGACACACTGGAGCGCCGCCGCCACGTCCTCGGCCACGATCACCCCGACACCCTCAGTTCCGCGCATAACCTCGCCCTCGATCTGCCTTGAACCACCACGGCGAGTCCGGAGACTCCGATGTGCCCGGGTGGCAGGGCTGAGGTGCCGCGGTTAGCTCTGGGGAGCCTCCGCGGCTTTCACCAGGCCGGCCACGATGACCGGGTACAGGTTACGCAGCGACGGGTATACCAGGCGGCCCAGGATGGTCCGGTCCCACGATGCGCCCCAGCGGATGACGGTGCCGTCGAGGGACGGGGTCAGCGTGACCTCGGCCCGGTAATTGCGCACCGGGATGCCGCGCAGCACGGTGTAGGCCAGCCGCTTGCCAGGCTCGACGTCGAGGATTTCCTCAACCGAGACGGGGTACCGGAACCCGTACCGCTTGGACCCCTCCAGCCAGTAGACGGCGCCCTTGCCGTTCGCGGCCGCGTCGCCCGCCGTCCGGTACCCGGCCTTGCGCCATGGTCCCCACTGCGGGTACACCAGGACGTCGCTGAGCAGGGACCAGACGACCTCGGGCGGCACATGGGCAGTCTGCTCTGCGGCAGCTTCCACCTTGCGCATATACAGGTTCTACCGTCCGGCGGTCAGACAGTACAAGGGCAAGCCGAGTTCGGTGTCCGCCACCGTGACCCGCCGACGCGCAAGGCGCTCATCACCGTCCAGGGCACTTCCCCGGCTGGCCTGCGCCGCGCATGCTCGGGCCGGATAGGTTGCAGTCCTGAGTACGCGAGTAGCGCCGATCTTCCCGGTTAGTGACCTGGCCGCCGCCCTGGCCTATTACAGCGGGCTTGGTTTCGGTGCCCGCCAATGGCGCGGCGGCGGATACGGCTTCGTCACCTTTGATGGCGCAGAAATTCATCTGGGCGTGGAGCCTGACCTCGGCAAGCGAGCGGACCGCCGGGCGACGGCCTACCTGTTCGTCCAGGATGCCTGTGGACTGGCCCGGACCTGGCTTGCGGCCGGTGGCGATGTGCGGCTGCCGCGGGACACCGAATGGGGTCGGCATGAGGGCGCGCTGGTCGATCCTGACGGAAACGTGATCCGGTTCGGCTCGGCGGTGAACACCGACTGAAGAGGGCTCGCGGTCCCCGGCACAGCGGCCGCCTGCTCCCATCGCCATTGGTAACAGATTCACGTCCTGAGTGGGCCGGGAGATGATCCGTGCGCCGCAGCGGTCCCTCCGCCTAAGGCGAACCAGTGCGACCCGGCCGTAGCGAGCGCGACCGAGGCCACCTGACGGTGCAGCTCCCCAACCAGCATCAGGCCGCCGCGGCCCGCAGCACCGAGTGACGCTCTTCCCAGGCCTGACGCACGCCCCTGGGCAAGCGCAGTTCCGGCCACAGCGACACCAGCGTGTCCCGATCCATAAACCCGGTCAGGTCCTCGGGCCGGGACGCCTCACGCAGCACCGTCTGATAGAACCACCGCCGCATGAACGGCTTGTCCAGGTCGAACGACCGATCGGGGCTGCTCCAGAACAGTCGCAACGGCAACTCGACCGTGCCACCTGCCGGACCTTTCAGATCACTTAGATCGGTGACCACCAGCGCCCTCCGGCCGGGTCGCGCCAGGTACCGCGACCGCACCGCACCCCCACCTACGCCATTCATAAAGGAAGCCTAGCCGCCCAGCGGTCCGAACGAAACTCTGTTCGAGAACCTGGCCCGGCGGCCAACCTCGAGCTGGCCATCGCCATGGCCGACTACATCGACCACTTCTACAGTTGCGACCGCCGCCATAACTCGCTCGGCTACCTCACGCCCAACGAGTTCGAAGCGGCACACTCAGCCACCACCCAGCGGGCCACTCTGTCGTAAACAGTGGTCCACCGAATGGGGTCAAGCGCAAATGGTGGGCGCAGCAGGGTTCGAACCTGCGGCCCCTCGCTTGTAAGGCGAGTGCTCTACCGCTGAGCTATGCGCCCGTGCCCTGGCAACCAGGGCTAACCGCGCCCAAGCGTACCGCTCCCCCGGCGGCGCTCGCGCTACCGCTCCGGGGGTCGCGGGCGCGCCGGACCTGCTACCGATCCGGCCGCGCAGCCGCTCGTCGTGATCCGGCCAGCGAGACCAGAGCAGGAATCATTCTTCTCGTCAGGACAGCGACAACCCTAGAGATACCGCAGCGCCGTCGCAGCCACGTCGTCCGCGACTTCCAGACGGCTCTGCAGGCGCGCCAGGCGCGCATCCGTCGACGGTCCGCCGGCGCCGCCGATCAGCGCAGCCTCAAGATGAACGGCTCCGCTGATCGCTGCGGCGAACCTGGTGGCGGCGGGAAGCAGGTCCCGTTCCGGCGCGGCTAGCTGGCGGACCCTGGCGTAGCCCGCCGCGATGGCGCTGATCTGCGCCTCGTCCGGCGAGATCAGCCGTGCCGCCGGATCACCCGGCGGCGGCGCGTCCAGCTGGCATTCCATCAGGCAGTGACCAAGGTCGAGCACGGCCAGGCCACGGCCACTCATCTCCCAGTCGATCAGCGTCAGCGAACCATCAGGTCGCTGCACGGCATTTCTCGTCCGGGGATCACCGTGGACGACTGTCTCCCTCGCCGCGTTCGCGCTCACCCGCACCGAGCTGATCGCTTCCTGGAAGGCTTCAGGCAGGCCGCGCCACGCATCGGGCACCAGGCTCGCGACAGCACTGAGCCGCGCCAGCGCGACCGGCCCGGCCAGTGCGGGATGCGCCGGCGCCAGGCCGATCCCGTCCGCCGGCAGCCCATGCAGCTGCCCGAGCGACTCACCAAGCCCCTGCAGTTGCGCTGTCGTCGGCGTGCTGATGCTGCCGGGTACAAACGACATCGCCCAGCTGAGCCACTGACCAGTCACGCCGATCAGCTCGCCCGAGCGGGTCCGCACCGGCCGCGGCGCCGGGAAGTCCCGGTCCGCCAGCCACGCCAGCATGGTGGCCCGGCCAAGTAGCCAGTCCGCCATTGGCACAACCGTGGGACCGCGGGCTTCGACCGGCACCGGCGCGTCGGCCCGGAACGCCCGGATGACCTGGCCCGAGCCGTCCGGGAGTGTCAGCTGATAGGCGACGCGCATTTCGTCGACCGAGCCCGCCAGCACCCTGATCGCGGCGGGAGCCACGAATCGCTCGTGGTACTCGTCGAGCAATCGTCCGACGAGCGCGGCGTCAGTCACGGTGCCGCCACCCGGCCCGGCCGAGCCGGCCCGCTGCGGTCACGACATTGCGTAGGGCGGCCGCTGCCTCGTGGGGCCGAGGACGCGTGATAGTGCGCGCTCGACCTCCTCAGCCAGCTCGGCGACAGCCGCCCCCTCGCTATCAGCGTCCTCGGTCCCGATGACGTGGTCTGCGTCCGCCGGCCCGAGCAGGCCGGCGGCACCGCAGTCGCGGCACTCCACCTCGCCAAGCCGCCGCACCAGGTGAACACTGGCGCAGACCGGACAGTGGTCCAGGTCGGCAGCCCAGTCGTAGGCAGCCTGACAGTCAGGGCAGATCAGGACCTGCCGGTCCTGGCGAACGCCGCGGCGCCAGGGGCTCTCGCCCCGGTCCGGGTCGACCTGCCGTGCACCGCACCGATAGCAGGGCATCCAGCCTGTTCCGATTCTGCCGAGCAACCAGAAAATCCGCCGCGCTAGTCCAGCTCAGCGAGGGCCTTCTGGTAGTCGGCGATCTCGCGTGCCTGCGGGATGGGGTTAACCACCGTCCAGCGCACGACGCCGTTCTTGTCGATGATGAAGGTGCCGCGCGTCGCGACGCCCTTGGTGTCATCGAAGACACCGTAGGCCTTCGCGACCGCGCCATGCGGCCAGAAATCGGCGAGCATGGTGAAATCGAAATGATCCCGCTCGGCCCAGGTCCGCAACACGAAGGTCGAATCGACCGATACCGTCAGAAGCTCGACGTCATCCCTGGTGACTTCCGGAAACTGGTCGCGCATTGCGCACAGTTCCCCGCTGCACACTCCGCTGAACGCCAGCGGGTAAAAGACAAGTACCACGTTCTTGCTGCCCCGGAAATCCGAGAGCTTCACCGGGGTACCGTGCTGGTCCTTAAGCTCGAAGTCCGGAGCCTGGTCGCCGACTTCAACCGCCATGGACTGATCCTCTCAGCGCGGGAATCTGGGAAGCGGGCCACGAATGCGGCTCACTAGCGACCGGCCCTGGAGCGACGGTCTCTGAACGGCTTTAGTGTGCCATCCGGCGAGTGGAGCGCGAGAACCGGATAGCCGAGATGGCTAACGGCAATCAGTCAGCGGCGTGCCTTCGGAGCCACCAGCCGGGTGCCCGACCAGTTCCGGCCTGCTGAGACCGTCGAGGTCTGGGACAGGCCCGCTGTCGGGGCCGCCTCCCCGATCTCGCTCGGCTCGACGTGGCCGTCCCGGCCGGTCTTGGGCGTGAGCAGCAAGATATAGCCGCCGTCGGCTAGCGGTGTCAGCGCATCTACCAGGGCGTCCACAAGGTCGCCGTCGCCATCCCGCCACCAGAGCATGACTCCGTCTACGACGTCGTCGTAGTCTTCGTCGACGAGCTCGGCCCCGTCCAGCGCCACGACCGAGTCCCTGAGGTCCTCATCGCAGTCGCTGTCGTACCCGATCTCCTGCACCACGTGGCCTGGCTTGATGCCAAGCCGGTCGGCCAGGTCACGCTGATCGTGCGCCTGGCCCGCGGTCGCGCTCACTGAAGTCCTCCTGATCCTTTCCGCCCCGGCTGCGCCACCGGTCCACGCAATCTCCGGCACATGCCCAGATCCTGTTCCGGTTACACAGCACAGGCGTTGTCGCCTGCTCTTGATCGGACAGTTCACACTGGGTCGGCGCACTACGCAAGTCACAATTAGTGCACTAGACGAAATCCGCCTGCCGGCGCGGCGGCCCGGATCGCACCTGCATGGTGTTTTAGGCGCTACATACCTTATGTCGTGAGGGCATGGCCGGCCGGGACCACCCAGGCGCAGCGCATACGGTTGAGGTGCCCGGCCGCGGCGCGGCCAGATCCGGTTACCGGCTGGTAGAGATGCGCTTCCGTGCGCCGCGTACGAGGATTGGAACAGGACAACCCGACTAGACGTGGCCGTTTACGGCTGCGGCTGCCTATGACGTGGCCTGCGCCGGACCACCGCGATCCCGGCAGGCCCGCGGAATGCGAGGAATCACCCGTGGCCTCCGGACGCCAGCGCTTCTCCATCATCAGCGACGGACTGCCCACCCAGCTGCCGGATATCGATCCGGACGAGACCAGGGAATGGGTGGAGTCCTTCGATGACATTGTCCGGACCCATGGCCGGGCCCGCGCCAGGTACGTCATGCTGCGCCTGCTGGAGCGGGCGCGCGAGCAGCAGGTCGGCGTTCCCGGACTGCGCAGCACCGACTTCATCAACACGATCCCGCCCGAGCGCGAGCCCTGGTTCCCCGGCGACGAGTACGTAGAACGCCGCATCCGCGCCTACATCCGCTGGAACGCAGCGGTCATGGTGAGCCGGGCCAACCGCCCTGGCCTGGGCGTGGGCGGGCACATCGCCACCTACGCCTCGGCGGCCAGCCTGTACGAGGTCGGCTTCAACCACTTCTTCCGCGGCAAGGACCACGGCGAGTCCGGTGACCAGGTGTACTTCCAGGGCCACGCCGCTCCGGGCATCTACGCTCGCGCCTTCCTGGAAGGAAGGCTCACCGAGCAGCAGCTCAACGGCTTCCGGCAGGAACTGTCCCATCCTGGCGGGGGCCTGCCGTCGTATCCGCATCCCCGGCTGATGCCGGACTTCTGGGAGTTCCCGACCGTCTCGATGGGCCTGTCCGCGATCAACGCGGTGCACCAGGCCAGGTTCAACCGCTACCTGCTCGCCAGGGAGCTCAAGGACACCAGCCGCTCCCGGGTCTGGGCCTTCCTCGGCGACGGCGAGACCGACGAGCCGGAGGTACGCGGCGCGATCGGCCTGGCCGCCAGGGAAGAGCTGGACAACCTCACCTTCGTGATCAACTGCAACCTGCAGCGGCTGGACGGCCCGGTCCGTGGCAACGGCAAGATCATCCAGGAGCTCGAGGCCACCTTCCGCGGCGCGGGCTGGAACGTCATCAAGGTGATCTGGGGCCGGGACTGGGACCCGCTGCTGGCCAAGGACACCGACGGCGTCCTGGTCAACAAGATGAACACCACGCCGGACGGCCAGTTCCAGACCTACTCGGTCGAAACCGGCGCGTACACCCGGGAGAACTTCTTCGGCAGCGACCCGCGGCTGCGGGCCATGGTGGAGCACCTGTCCGACGACGAGATCCGCAACCTGTCCCGCGGCGGGCATGACTACCGCAAGGTCTACGCCGCGTTCAAGGCGGCCACCGAGCACGTCGGGCAGCCGACGGTGATCCTGGCGCACACCATCAAGGGGTGGACGCTCGGGCCCGACTTCGAGGCCCGTAACGCCACCCATCAGATGAAGAAGCTCACGGTGGCCGAGCTCAAGGAATTCCGCGACCGGCTGTACCTGGAGATCCCGGACGCGGCACTGGAAGCCGAGCTGCCGCCGTACTATCACCCGGGCGAGCAGTCCGAGGAGATCCAGTACATGCGGGAGCGCCGGGCCGCGCTGGGCGGCTACCTGCCCAGGCGGGTAGTACGGGCCAGGCCGCTCGCGCTGCCGCCGGACTCGGTCTACGACGAGCTGCGCAGCGGCTCGGGCAAGCAGGCAGTCGCCACCACCATGGCGTTCGTCCGGCTGCTGAAGGACCTGATGAAGGACCCGGAGATCGGCGAGCGGTTCGCTCCGGTGATCCCGGACGAGGCGCGCACGTTCGGCATGGACTCGCTGTTCCCCACCGCGAAGATCTACGACCCGCACGGGCAGACCTACGAGGCCGTCGACCGCAACCTGCTGTTGTCCTACAAGGAGTCCGAGCGGGGCCAGATCCTGCATGAGGGCATCAGCGAGGCCGGCGCGATGGCGTCCACCACCGCCGCGGGCACCGCGTACGCCACCCATGGCACGCACATGATCCCCGTCTATATCTTCTACTCGATGTTCGGCTTCCAGCGGACCGGCGACCAGATGTGGTCGATGGGCGACCAGCTGGGCCGGGGCTTCCTGCTCGGCGCCACCGCCGGCCGGACCACGCTGACCGGCGAGGGCCTCCAGCACAACGACGGGCACTCGGTCCTGCTGGCCTCGGTCAGCCCGGCCTGCGTCAGCTACGACGCGGCCTGGGCCTACGAGCTCGCCTACATCGTCAAGGACGCGCTGCGCCGGATGTACGGCTCGACGGCCGAGCATCCCGATGGCGAGGACGTTTTCTACTACCTCACCGTCTACAACGAGCCCTACGTGCAGCCCGCTGAGCCGGCCGACTTCGAGGGCGGCAGCGCCGCGCTGGAGCGCGGCATCCTGCGCGGCCTCTACCGCTACAGCGCGGCGCCCGAGCTGCCGGCATCCGTGGTCCCCGCCGCTAGCCAGTCCTCCACCACCGGTGAGCATCCGCAGGCGCAGATCCTCGCGTCCGGGGTCGCCATCAGGTGGGCGCTGGACGCCCAGCGCCTGCTTGCCGAGGACTGGGGAGTCAGGGCGGGAACGTGGTCCGCGACCAGCTGGACCGAGCTGCGGCGCGAGGCACTGGAGTGCGACGAATGGAACATGCTCCAGCCGGAGGCCGAGCAGCGCGTGCCGTACGTGACCAGGGCCCTGGACGGCCATCAGGGTCCGGTCGTCGCGGTCAGCGACTGGATCCGGGCGGTGCCTGACCAGATCGCCCGCTGGGTGCCGTCGCCGTTCACCTCGCTGGGCACCGACGGCTGGGGATTCTCCGACACCCGCCCGGCTGCCCGCCGGTTCTTCCACGTCGACGCCGAGTCCATCACGGTCGCGGTGCTGGCCGAACTGGCCAAGCTGGGCGAGGTCAAGCCCGAGGTCGTGGCCCAGGCCATCGCCAAGTACCGGCTGGACCTGGCGGTCAGCGACGCGCTCTGAGCCCCCGCTGACACCGTGAGCTACCGGCTGCGGATGAGCGCAGAGATCGGCGACTGGCTGGCCGAGGTCTGCGCGGCCGAGCCAGTCGCCGCCGCCGAGCTCGGCGCGGGCCTGGTGGTGCTGGCTGAGGCGGCCGAGCTGCCCGGCCAGCCGCTGGTCACCGATCTGAGCGCAGAGCTGGCCGCGCCGACGCGGGCCGGCGACGACCCGCGCTATGCGCTCGATAATGCTTACCGGCAGCTGCTCGAGGAGCTCGCTCCGCTTCGCCGGCGTGCTCTGCTGGCCAGCGGCCAGACGACCAGGCAACGCTACGGGGTCAGGCATTTCGACGACGGCCGGCCGCCTGAGCAATTCAGCGAGCCGCTCTCGGCGGCCGACCAGGCCGCCGAGGACAGGCGTGACGCAGCTGCGGTCGCTCGCTGGCAGCGCATTCAGGGCAAGGTCGATGCATTTTGTGCCGCCAAGGACGCGGCCAAGGCCATGTACACCGCAGCCGAGGCCAGCCTCAGTGTGCACGCCGCCATCGCGGAGATCGAATCACGCGGCGACCTCGGCGGCGCCGTGACTGCGGGCGCCTCGACTGGTGACGAGGGGGTCGACGAGCTCAACCGCGCGCTGACTGCCGCGGAGGCGACCGTGCGCGCGACGCTGGCTCAGGCTAGGCAGCTGCTCCGCCAGGTCCGGGCTGCCAGCCGTCCGGGCGGGCAGAACCCGGACGACGACCCGACCGAGGTCGGGCAGGCCGCCGGCGAAGACGCCGGCACGCCGGTGCGCGGGCTGCTTGAACTGCGCTCCGATCCGCTCGGCGCCGACATCCGCGTCCTGTTCGCGGTGGAGCCACCCGGCACCGTCACCTTCCTTGCCGTGCTGGATGGTGCCGACGCGATCAGTGCTCACCGCGACCAGGCAATCGAGCTGGCGGGCCAGTTGCTGACGGAGATCCGCGATGGCAGCTGGCCGCCACCCGACGCCGGCAATGCCGGTAACGGCGAGGTCTGCTTCGACGATCCGGCCACGTTACTGACCACGTTCTTTCCCGGTCACGGTGCTGCCGTTCGCGCGCGGGCAGCGGAGCTCGCCGAGCTGGGCACGCTGGCGCGGCTGCGGCAGGACCGGGAGCTGAGCATCGCCGACGTGGCTACCGTCTCCGGCCTTCCAGAGCACCGTGTCTGGGAGATCGAGCACGGTGGACTCCGGTCAGCCGAGCTGCACGAGGCCGCGGCCTATGTCCGGGCCATCGGCGGGCGCCTTGACATGGCAGCGGTGTTCGGGCCGGCCGAGCGGACCGGCCTGACCTGACCGCGGACTCCGGCCCGGCCGGGCGCGCCAGCCTGCCCTGACGACGAGCCGGCGGCCCGGAGCGCGCAGGGCCCGGTCGGCGGGATGATCTATTCTGGGCGCGATGACCGCTGCCTGCTCTCGCCGCGGCGCGCTGTGAGGCTCGACTCAGCCGCCTCGCTCCGGCCGCTTCGCTACCGGAATTTCGCCCTCCTGTGGACCGCGAGCCTGGTGTCGAACGTGGGCTCCTGGATGCAGACCGTCGCGGTCGGCGCCCTGGTGATCTCCCGGACCGGCCAGGCGAGCTGGGCGGCGCTGGTGGCCGCGGGCGCGTTCCTGCCGATCGGGCTGCTCGCGCCGGTCGGCGGCGCGCTGGCCGACCGCATCCGGCGCCGGCCGGTGATAGCCGGCGGTGACCTGGCCGCCGGGCTGATCGCCGCGACGATCGCCGCGCTGGTCGCATCGGGCCAGGACAGCCCCGGGCTGCTGCTGGCCCTGGTCACGCTGCAGGGCTCGGTCTCCGCCCTGATCGGCCCGTTCAGCCAGGCGATCCTGCCTGACCTGGTGCCGCGGTCGGAGTTCCTGGCAGCTAGCTCGCTCAACAACGCGCAGTTCAACGCCGGCCGCATCATCGGGCCGGCGCTGGCCGGCGCCACCATCGCAGCGTTCGGCTATGCGGCCAGTTTCGTGGCCAACGCGGTCTCGTTCCTCGCCGTCGTGATCGCCGTCATGTTCCTGCGGCTGTCTCCGCCGCCGGGCCGCCAGGGCACGCTCCTCGCATCGCTGCGGACCGGTATCACCGCGGCGCGCGCGGAGATATCGTGCCGCGCGGCCATCCTCTCGATGGCGGTGGTGGCATTCCTGGCCGCCCCGTTCATCGCGCTCGTGCCGGCCATGGCGCTGCGGCTCAGCCATCACGGCGGCCCGGCAACAGTTGCCGCGCTGACGGCCTACCTGACCACGGCACAGGGCATCGGCGCGGTGACCGGCGCGTTGCTGCTCGTGCCGCTCGCGGTCCGGATCGGCCGCGGCCGCGTGCTCGGGTGGGCGCTGGCACTGCTGCCTGTCGCGCTGCTCGGCTACAGCGCGGCCGGCTCGCCCTGGTGGGGCATCGCCGCCCTGTTCGTGGTGGGCCTTGTCTACCTCGGCGTGCTGTCCGGCCTGTCGACGACCGTCCAGCTCTTCGCGCCGCAGGCATACCGCGGCCGGGTGCTCAGCTTCTTCCTGGTCGCACTCGGTGTCAGCTACCCGGTCGGCACCCTGGTCCAGGGTCGCGTCGCCGACAGCATCGGCGTCGGCTGGACTACGGCCGTGTCGGCGCTGGCCCTCAGCGTGGTGATGGCCCTCGTCGCGACGTTCCGGCCGGGCTTCCGGCGCGCGCTGCTCGGCCGGGAGCCGCCGCCGGTGCCGGCCGAATCGCCACGCTCCGGCCAGCAGCCGAGAGCCGGGCCACCGCCGCTGGCAGCCCGCCCCGGCCCGGCCCGGCGGCCCGGCCCCGCACCGCCGCCGGTCCCCCCGCCGGCCGGGGACGCGCAGGTGGCACCCTGATGACGTGGCGAAGGCGGACGATGGGGTGATGGTACAGGCGGACGGACCCGGCGTGACGCCGGGCAGCGGCCGGGTCAGCGATGCCACCATTGCCAGGCTCGACCAGGCGATGGGCTCGCTGGGCACCGCGGCGATGCTGGCCATGGACCGGCGGCTGCCCTGGTTCCGGCAGATGTCGGCGGAGAACAGGTCCTGGCTCGGGCTGGTGGCTCAGGCAGGCGTCGCCGCCTTCGTCGACTGGATCAAGCATCCCCAGCGAACCCGGCCCGCGGTGGCGGGCGAGGTTTTCGGCACGGCCCCGCGCGAGCTTGCCAGGGCGGTCAGCCTGCAGCAGGCGGTCGAGATGGTCAGGGTCATCGTCGACGTGGTCGAGTCCCAGGTCGACGAGCTTGCGGCACCGGGCGGAGAGGCCGAGCTGCGGGAAGCGGTGCTCCGGTACACCAGGGAGATCGCCTTCGGCACTGCCCAGGTCTACGCCCGCACCGCCGAGGCTCGCGGTGCCTGGGACGCCCGGCTCGAGGCGCTGGTGGTCGAGTCACTCGTCCGCGGCGAGGTCGATGACGGCCTGCAGTCCTGGGCCTCAGCGCTGAACTGGTCGTTCACCCCGGTCACGGTGATCGTGGGCACGGCCGAGGAGGCTGAGCCCGAGGGGCTGATCGACGAGTTCCGGATGCTGGCCCGGCGCGCCCGGCTCGATCTGCTGGCCGGGGTGCACGGCAACCGGATCGTGCTGGTGGCAGGCGGCGGCGCCGATCCGCTCGACGCGGCCCGGCACTTCGCCGGGCGGTTCGGGCCGGGGCCGGTGGTGGTCGGGCCGGCCGTGCCCGATCTGCAGTCGGCGGTCGCGTCGGCTGCTGCCGCGCTCGCGGGGCTGCGGGCCGCCGCTGGCTGGCCGGAGGCGCCCCGGCCGGTGCTGGCCAGTGACATGCTGCCGGAGCGGGCGCTCGACGGGGACGAGACCGCACGGGCGAGCCTGATCGGCGAGGTATACGAGCCGCTGCTGAGCGGGGGCACGGCGCTGCTCGACACCGTCATGACGTACCTGGAGCAGGGCAACTCGCTGGAGGCGACGGCCCGGCTGCTGTTCGTGCACCCGAACACGGTGCGGTACCGGCTCCGCCGGGTAGCCGAGCTGACCGGCATCACCCCTGGTGACGGCAGGGGCGGATTCGCGCTCTGGACGGCCGTCGTGCTGGGCCGCCTCGCGCACAAGCGAACATGAGTTGTAGGGTTTCCACATAACCATGCGTTGAAAGTTCGTTTGCTTCGGCATAGGTATGGCGGAGTCCTACAGTGCAGGCTTAGACAATGCTCCTCATCGCGGCCCCCGGTCAGGGCGCTCAGACTCCGGGATTTCTCAGCCCGTGGCTTGAATTGCCCGGGTTCGCCGACAAGCTGGCCGCATGGTCCGAGCTGGCGGGCTGTGACCTGATCCGGTGCGGCACGACCGCGGACGCGGACGAGATCAGGGACACCGCGGTCGCCCAGCCCTTGCTGGTGGCCGCCGCCATCGCGACCGCCACCGACCAGCTGGTGGACGGGACCCACCCGGTCAGCCGCCAGTCGGTCGCGTTTGCCGGGCACAGCGTCGGCGAGCTGGCGGCCGGAGTGCTGGCTGGCGTGATCACCGCTGAGGATGCAATGCGCCTGGTCAGGGTGCGTGCCCGCGGCATGGCGGCGGCAGCGGCCAGCGAGCCCACGGGCATGACCGCAGTGCTTGGCGGCGACGAGGCAACGGTGCTGGCCGCGATCGAGGCGCACGGCCTGACCCCGGCGAACGTGAACGGGGCTGGCCAGATCGTGGCCGCCGGGACGCTGACCGAGCTAGCGGAGTTTGCCGAGGACCCGCCGGCCGGCGCGCGGCTGCGGCCGCTGTCGGTAGCCGGCGCTTTCCACACCCGGCACATGGCCCCGGCAGTGGATGACCTCACTGCCACCGCGCAGTCCGTGCACACCGCAGACCCGGTCAGCCCGGTGCTGTCCAACCGCGACGGGGCCGTCGTGCGCTCCGGCAAGGACTGGCTGGACCGGATGATCACTCAGGTCAGCGCGCCGGTCCGGTGGGACAAGTGCATGGCAACGATGTCCACGCTCGGCGTCACCGCCCTTGTCGAGCTGCCGCCAGCCGGGACGCTCACCGGCCTGGCCCGCCGCGTGCTGCCCGGCGTCCGGCTCGTCAGCCTCAAGAGCCCCGACGATCTTGCCGCTGCCCGCGTGCTGCTTGCCGAGCACGCCGATAGTCATGACGATCACCACGCACCGGAATGGCGGCTGCTGGTGGCTCCGCTGGCCGGGACGTTCCGCGCGCCCGATGGTCATCCGCACGCCGTGCCGCCCGGCATGGCCGTCGGCACCAGCACGGACCTCGGTCAGGTGGAGATGCGCGGTGGCAGTCATGTGGTGACCGCCGGGTTCCCGGCCACCGTCATCGAATGGCTGGTCGAGGACGGAGACCCGGTCAGCGCCGGGCAGCCGCTGCTGCGGCTGCTCCCGCAGCCAGCCGAGTAGCACAGGCCGGTCGGCCGCCGACCGGCAGCACAATCCGGAACCAACATTCACGAACCGGCGAAAGGCAGCAAGATACATGCGACTCACCGAGGGTCAACCCGGCGCTCGAGTGCTGGCTTTCGGCGGCTACCAGCCCGCCAGGGTCGTCACCAACGACGAACTGTCGAAGACCGTGGACACTAACGACGAGTGGATCCGCAGCCGGGTCGGGATCGCCAGCCGGCGGATCGCCGGCCCGGATGAAACTGTCGCCGACATGGCCGTGCAGGCCGGCGGCAAGGCGCTGGCAGCCAGCGGCCTGTCCCCCGCCGACGTGGACCTGGTGATCGTGGCCACATGCACGCCCGAGGTGCAGATTCCCAATACCGCCGCCACCGTGGCCAAGCGCCTCGGCATCATCGCGCCCGGCGCCTACGACCTGAACGCCGCCTGCGCGGGCTTCTGCTACGCGCTGGCCAACGCGGCCGACGCGGTACGCACAGGCACGGCCAAGAACGTGCTGGTCATCGGTGCCGAGAAGCTCTCCCAGTGGGTCGACTGGACCGACCGCTCGACCTGCATCATCTTCGCCGATGGTGCCGGGGCGGCCATCGTCGGCGCGGTCAGCGACCCGGCCGAGACGCCCGGCATCGGCCCCGTCGTCTGGGGCAGCGACGGCGACCTGGCCGACAAGATCTACATCAAGGACCGGAACTCCTTCATCTTCCAGGAAGGACAGGCAGTCTTCCGGTGGGCCACCACGGCGCTGGCGCCGCTGGCCAGGCAGGCCTGCGAGAAGGCCGGGGTCGACCCGACCGAGCTCGCCGCGTTCGTGCCGCATCAGGCGAACCTGCGGATCGTCGAGGCGATCGCCCGCAGGCTCGGCGCCCCGCAGGCGATCGTGGCGTCAGACATCGTGACCGCCGGCAACACCTCGTCGGCGTCGATCCCGCTGGCGCTGTCGCGGATGATCGAGCGCGGCGAGGTCGCGTCCGGCTCCAAGGCGCTGCTCGTCGGTTTCGGGGCGGGCATGTGCTACGCCGCGCAGGTGATCACGGTACCCTGACCCCCGCCCCGGTCCGGGGCAAGCAACCCATCGCAGTACTGCCGCAACACAGGCAACAGTCCCGCAAAAGGAGAACGGAACACCAATGGCCATGACGGAGCAGGAAATCCTGGAGGGTCTCGGCGAGATCATCGACGAGGTCGCGGGCGTGCCCGCCGACCAGGTGACGCCGGAGAAGACCTTCGTAGACGACCTCGACATCGACTCGCTGTCGATGGTGGAGATCGCGGTCGCGGCGCAGGACAAGTTCGGCGTCGAGATCCCAGACGACCAGCTCAAGGACCTCAAGACCGTGCAGGACGTCGTCGACTACGTGCGGCGCGCAGACGTATCTGCCTGACGGCTTGTCTAGCTGGGAGCCGGGCGCGGCGCGGCGCCGGCGCGATTGCTTCAGGCGCGGCGCCGCGTAACCCCCGACTCGACGAGGAGCAGGAGCACTGTGGTGACAGACCGGACACGCGTCGTCGTTACCGGCCTTGGAGCAATAACGCCGGTGGGCGCCGACGTAGCCAGCACCTGGGAGTCGATGCTGGCCGGCCGGAGCGGCGTGCGCCAGCTGACCGACGACTGGGCCGCCGAGCTGCCAGCCAGGATCGCGGCCTGGGCGGCAGCCGATCCGGCGACCCTGATCGACAGGGTGCAGGCCCGCCGGCTGGACCGGTGCGAGCAGTTCGCGCTGGTGGCTGCCCGCGAGGCGTGGGCGCACGCGGGATCGCCCGAGGTGGATCCCGAGCGCCTCGGCGTCGTGGTGTCCAGCGGCATCGGCGGCATCGCGTCCATCCTGTCGGCTTACGACACGCTGAAGGAGAAGGGCTGGCAGCGGCTGTCGCCCTACACCGTGCCGATGCTGATGCCCAACGGCTCAGCCGGCTGGATCGCCATCGAGCTGGGCGCCAGGGCGGGCGTGCACACCACGGTGAGCGCGTGCGCCTCGGGCGCCGAGGCGATCGGCTACGCGATGGACATGATCAGGTCCGGCCGCGCCGACGTCGTCGCTGGCCGGCGGCACCGAGGCCGCGATCATGCAGCTGAACATCGCCGCGTTCGCCGCCATGCGCGCGCTGTCTACCCGCAACGACGAGCCTGAGCGCGCGTCCAGGCCGTTCGACAAGGGCCGCGACGGGTTCGTGCTCGGCGAGGGCGCGGGCATGGTGGTACTCGAGTCGGAAGAGCACGCGGCCAGGCGCGGCGCAACGGTGCACGCCGTCGCCGCTGGCGTCGGCTACTCCTCCGACGCCCATCACATCGCGCAGCCGGATCCGGAGGGCACCGGGCTCAAGCTCGTCATCGGCCGCGTACTGGCCGACGCGGGCATCGAGGCCAGCCAGGTCGTGCCACGTGAACGCGCACGCCACGTCCACCCCGGCCGGCGACGTGGTCGAAGCGCAGGCGATCGCCGCCGCGCTCGGCGAGGCCGCGCCAGGCGTGGTGGTCTCGGCCACCAAGTCGATGACCGGACACCTTCTCGGCGGCGCTGGCGCGGTCGAGTCCGTTGCCGCGATCCTCGCGCTGCGCGACCGGGTCGCCCCGCCCACCATCAACCTGGAGGACCCCGACGACGACGCCGGGCTGACCATCTCGGCGCAGCCGCAGCAGCTGACGCCGCGCGGCAACGGCCCGATGGCCGTCCTGAACAACTCGTTCGGATTCGGCGGCGCCAACGTCGCGCTCGCCTTCACCGGAGCATGAGCCGTTGTCCCCCGCCTCGAGCGTGCCCCCCGAGCAAGACGCCCCCGTTCCCCCCGAGGAGATCGACGTGACCATCGTGGATTCCAGGACTGCCACCGACCTTCTCCACGCAGCCGACCGCACCACCCGGGCGCCGGCCACCGCAGCCCGGCCAGCGGCCAGGGCGGCGGCGCAGACCTCGCCGCCGCCAGCGACCGGCCCCGAGCGCGACCCGCAGTCCCGGCTTGAAGCCCTGTTCGACGAGGGCACGCTGGAGTTGCTGCTGCCCGCCGACGACAGCGGCATGCTGGCTGGCAGCGGTCCGTCGGCGGCGTCGCCACGCGTGGCGTTCGCCAGCGACCCGCGCGTCCAGGGTGGCGCCATGGGCATCGACGGCTGCAAGGCCATCGTCGCCGCCTACGACCACGCCCTCGAGATCGGCGCGCCGATCGTCGGGCTGTGGCACTCGGGCGGCGCCCGCATCCTCGAGGGGGTGCAGAGCCTGCACGCGGTCGGCATGGTGTTCGCGGCGATGACCCGCGCGTCCGGCAAGGTTCCGCAGATCTCGGTGGTGCTCGGGGCCGCGGCCGGCGGCGCCGCCTACGGGCCTGCGCTGACCGACCTGGTGATCCTGTCCGAGCAGGGCCGCATCTTCGTCACCGGCCCGGACGTGGTGCGCAGCGTCACCGGCGAGGACGTCGACATGGAGCGGCTGGGCGGCCCGGAGCCGCACAGCCGCCGCTCCGGCGTGGTGCACATCGTCACCGCCACCGACCGCGAGGCGTTCGACAGGGCCCGCCAGCTGGTCGATGCTGTTCGGTCACCAGATCACGACGGCGACGACGCGGTGCCCGACACCGACCTGAGCGCGCTGCTGCCGGAGTCACCGCGGCGAGCCTACGACGTGCACCCGCTGATCGCCGGGCTGCTGGACGAGCCGGGCATCGAGCTGCACCCGCGCTGGGCACCGAACATCGTGACCACGCTCGGCCGGCTCGGCGGGCGCACCGTCGGCGTGATCGCGAATAACCCGCTGCGCCTCGGCGGCTGCCTGGACGCGACGTCCGCCGAGAAGGCGGCCAGGTTCGTCCGGATGTGTGACGCCTTCGGCGTGCCGCTGGTCGTGCTGGTCGACGTTCCCGGATATCTGCCCGGCGTCGGCCAGGAGTGGGATGGCGTGGTGCGCCGCGGCGCCAAGCTACTGCACGCGTTCGCCGAGGCGACGGTGCCGCGGGTGACGCTGGTCACCCGCAAGGCCTACGGCGGCGCCTACATCGCGATGAACTCGCGCGCGCTCGGCGCCACGAAGGTGTTCGCCTGGCCAGGTGCGGAGCTCGCGGTGATGGGCTCGGTCGCGGCGGTCCGCATCCTGCACCGCCGCACGCTGGCCGCTGCCGCCCACGGAGGATCGCCAGCAGGTCGAGGCCCGGCTCGCGGCCGAGCATGAGGAGATCGTCGGCGGACTGCCGCGTGCCGTCTCGGTCGGTGTCATCGACGAGGTCGTCGAGCCGGACAAGACCCGGCAGGCCATCCTCGACGCCATCGCCGAGGCGCCAGCTAGGGCGCGGCCAGCATGGCAACATCCCGCTGTAGCCTGCGCTCACGGGCGACGTCTGCGGTCCAGCTGCCGCGCCGCTGGACCGCAAACGTCTGGCCTGATGATCGGCCGGCCGCTACCGGTTGACCGTGCCCATGTCCGCGTAGCGGTCGCCGGCCGGCGGCGCCGACGTTCTCGTCCAGCCAGGCGATGTCATCGCCGGTCAGCTCGATGCCGGCGGCAGCGAGGTTCTGCTCCAGGTAGACGGCGCCGCTTGGTGCCGGGGATGGGAACGATGTCCTCGCCGCGGGCCAGCACCCAGGCCAGCGCGAGCTGTCCCGGCGTGCAGCCCTTGGTCGCCGCCAGCTCGCTCGACGACGCGGCGAGCTTGACGTTGCTGTCGAAGTTGTCGGCTGCGAACCGCGGGAATCGCCGGCCGCGCGAGTCGTGCTCGGGCAGGTCGGCTGCTGGTCTTGAGCGCTCCGGTCAGCAAGCCGCGGCCGAGCGGGCTGTAGGCCACGAAGCCGATGCCGAGCTCGCGCACGGCCGGCAGGATCTCGGCCTCGACGTCACGGCTGAACAGGCTGTACTCAGTTTGCAGCGCGCTGATCGGGTGCACGGCGTGCGCTCGGCGGATCGTCGCGGCCGTGCCTCGGATAGCCCGAGGTGGCGGACCTTGCCGGCCTGGACCAGGGCGGCCATCGCGCCGACGGTCTCCTCGATCGGCACTGTGGTATCGACCCGGTGCTGGTAGTACAGGTCGATGTGATCGGTGCCGAGCCGCGACAGCGAAGCATCGCACGCGGCCAGCACGTACTCGGGCCGGCCGTTGATGCCGACCCAGGAGCCGTCTTCGCGGCGCTCGTTCCCGAACTTGGTGGCGATCACTACCTCGATCGCGCTGGCCGGCGATCGCCTTGCCGACGAGCCGACTCGTTCGTGAACGGCCCGTACATGTCGGCGGTGTCGAGGAAAGTGCAGCCGAGCTCGATGGCCCGGTGGATCGTCGCGATCGACTCGGCCTCGTCGCGGGCGCCGTAGAACTCCGACATGCCCATGCAACCGAGGCCGATGGCGGAAACTGACAGGGATCCAAGGTGTCGTGTCTGCATGCCTCCAACTTACCGGTGGCGCCTCCGGTTAAGCCATTCGCCGTCGGCTGCCGCCGTCCGCCGGCGGGAATGCCGCGCCGCCGTCAGGCGCTGACGTTAGCCATGGACGCTGATGAGTCGCTGCCACTGGCGGTGCTGGACTTTGTCGGGATCGAGTACGGCGAGAGCGCCGTGGCGGCGCTGGCCGGGGCGGTAGGCGTCGCGCAGGCTGTCGAGGCGGCGGGCTACCGCAGGTACTGGGTGTCCGAGCACCACAACATGCGCAGCCTGGCCTGCAGCGCCCCCGAACTGCTGATCGCGCACGTCGGCGCGTTCACCTCCCGGATCCGCGTCGGCGCAGCCGGGATCATGCTGCCGAATCACTCGTCGCTGAAGGTTGCCGAGACGTTCCGGACGCTGCTGGCCATGTATCCGGGCCGGGTCGACCTGGCGCTGGGCCGCGCTCCTGGCACTGACCCGCTGACCGCCCACGTGCTGCGCCGCGGCATGGTCGCCGACGCGGCGGCGGAGTTCCCCGCACAGGTAGGCGAGCTGCTGGCGTTCCTCGGCGACGGGTTCCCTGACAGCCATCCCTATCAGCCGCTGGTGGCGGCGCCTGTCATCGACGAGCGGCCCGAGCTGTTCATCCTGGGCTCCAGCCCGTACGGGCCCCAGTTCGCCGCGGTCAACGGGATGAGCGCCGTCTTCGCTCATCACATGAGCCCGGACCTGGCCTTCGGGGCACTGCAGGAGTACCGGCGCAGGTTTGCGCCGCGGACGGCGGGAGCCCAGCCATACTCGGCGATGTCCGTACTGGCCTTCGCCAGTGACGACCCGGACGCCGTTATCGACTTCGAGGCTGCCTGGACGCTGACCATCCAGAACATCCGCCGGGGCATCCGGGAGCCGCTGGCCCCCGAGACGGTGCGCGATCTCGCCCGGTCGGCGGAGTTCAGGTCCCGGCGGCCCGACGACGGCCGGATGGTGACGGGCGAGCCGAAGGCAGTCGCCGAGCGGCTGCTGGAGATGAAGCAGCTAGCTCAGGCCGACGAGATTGTCGTGGTCACGCCCAGCCTCGGGCGGGGGCAGCGGAAGGCAAGTTACGCCGCCATCGCGGACGCCTGGCGCGCCGCAGCCTGACCGGCGTTCGGGGCCGGCTGCGGCGAGGGCGCCGGTCAGCCGCGCTGGCCAGCGGGCCGCCAGGTCGCCGGTACGGCTACGCCGTCGTGGCGCAGCGGGCCGCTCCCACGGTCACCGTGATGGCGTCGCCCGCGCTGGCGTACAGGTAGATGTCCGCGTACCCGTTCCCGTTAGTTTCATAACTCCAGGTAGCGCCGTTGCTGGCGGTGGCCGTCGCGGTCCGGTGCGGCTGGTTGGAGTGCACGTACACGTCGTAGTCGTTGTAGCGGGAGTTGTACGCCGCGCTGGCCCGGCACCAGGCCCGGTGGTGCCGGTGGCGCCGCCCGTGCCCGCGCAGGCCCAGCTTCTGCTCGGCTGTCAGCCAGTCGGTCGCGATCGCCTGCTGGGCTGCCGCCAGCTTGATCCGCCCGTCGCAGACGGCCTGGTTCAGGGCGTTCTCGACCGCGTCTTTCGGGTTGGGGACTCGGCCGATCTCCGGCCACAGGTTCGTGATGTCGTTGCTGCCGCCCAGCTCCAGCGGGACCAGGTGATCAAGCTCGCTCTTTGTACCGCGGTGCACGTGGTACGCGGGATAGGAGACGCGGAACTTCGCCCGCTCGGTCTGCGACTCCGGCGGCCGGACCGTGCTCGTCCACCCGGCTTTGCAGATGGTGGAAGCGATATCCCGCTGGGTGACCTTCGGATCGATGCTGCCCGGAGTACAGGACCGGTCCGGCAGCTGGCGGTGGTCCCTGGTGTGACACGAGGTGAGGCGGATCGAGTACGTCACGTGCCGTGGATCATGAATCTTCTTCAGTCCGGCCGAACTCGCGCCGGCGCTCGCGCTCAGCGCTGGCCCGAAGCAGGCGACGACCGCCGCGCATGCAATCCCTGCCACGAACTTCCGCATCTGCGTCTCCTCGCCGGCCGCGCCGACACGACGTGCCCCGGTTGTGACGCGCCCCGGCGGCTCCCGGTTTACCCACCAGGCTGGCGAGCGAGTTAGCCGGGCCGCAGGCCGCTGCCGTGCGCGATCGCGGCGGCCTCGGTCCGGCTCGATGCGCCGAGCTTGGCCAGGATGTTGGAGACGTGCACGCTGACGGTCTTGTCCGAGATGAACAGCTCCGCAGCGATCTCGCGGTTGGTGCGGCCGGCCGCCAGGAACCTGAGCACCTGCTGCTCTCGGTCGGTCAGCGCGCCGAGCGCGCCGGGCCGCACCGCGCCGCGCCCCAGCCGCGCCCGGCGGCCGAGATCGGCCAGCGCATCGCGCAGCCTGGTCGCGCCGAGTCCCTCGGCCGCCTCGGTCGCGGCCAGCCATTCCTGCTGGGCCGCATCGCGCTGGCCGTCCTCTGCCAGAGCTTCCGCGAGGCGCCAGCGCGTTCTGGCCGCCTCATAGCCGAAATCGGCACCGAAGGCCGCCAGCACGGCCCGCCAGTGGTCCGGCTTGTTGTCACCCGATGCGCGCCACCATTCGGCTTCTGCCCTGGCCAGCCAGCCACGACCGTCAACGCCGAGCGCGGCCTTGCTGTTGCCCTTCCTGGCGATCTCCACCAGGGACTGCGCCTGCGCCACGATCGCGGTGTCATCCTGGCCGGCCACCCGTGCGTGCCGCGCCTGGTCAGCCAGCGCCGCGAGGCCAACAGCGGCCGGCCGTATAACCTGCGGGCTGTAATCGGCGCTCCACGCCGTGGACGCGCCGATGGTGGCCAGCACGGCGCTGACCGCGTCCTCGAGCCTGCCAGCCCAGTACGCGTCCTCGGCGAACAGGCCGCCGGCGATGTACGCGGCGAGCAAGTCCTCGGCCATGTACGGCTCGAGCCAGGTACGGCGGTCGGCAACCCGGTCGCTTCCCCTGGCCACGTCGATGAACAGTGCCATCGCCGACAGCCGTGCCTCGGCCACGTTCCCCACCCGGACCGGGAACCGGTTCGCGATCTCCTGCGCGTGGTCCCAGTTGCCGTCCGAGTAGTGCGCCAGGTAATGCAGGTACTGCAGGTCCAGGCCGTAAGGCGCGAGGCTCAGGCCGGCCTGCTCGGCCCGGTGCGTGCCCGCGTGCGCCGTCAGGCCTGCCTCCCTGAGATCGCCGGACTCCAGCTGGACGATCGCCAGCAGGGTCCGGGCGCGCAGCTCGACGCCGGTCCGGTCGGACCAGCTGGCCAGCTCGACCGCCTTGGCCAGGATCGCCTTCGCCTCGTCGACGCGGCCCGCGCGCACGCTCACGGCACTGAGCGTCGCCAGCGCGTCAGCCTGCAGCCACGGGGCGCCCGCTGCGCTGGCCGCCGCGTCGGCTTCCTCGGCCCTCGCCCTGGCCGGCTCGGTGTCGGCATGGCTCAGCAATGCCCGGGCGTGCGTGGCCAGCGCGCCGGCCCGCTCCCAGGTGGGCGGGTCCGCTGGCAGCACGTCGACGGCCGCGCTGGCCATCGCCATGGCCTCGGCATCCTCGTCGATGTCCAGCAGGAAGTAAGCGAGCCGCTCCTTGGCGCGGCACAGCAGGCGCAGGTCGGCCTCCGGCGGCTCCGCCAGGTGAGCGACGAGCCGTCGCAGCTGCTTGACGGCCTGAGCAACCTGGCCGCCGTCGGCCGCGCTCAGTGCTGACTTGAAGCCCAGCTTGCCGCGGCTCATGCCGCCGAGCTTCTCCGGTTCTGCCACCCGGTCCCACAACTCGAGCGCCTGGTCAAAATGCCGGTGCGCCTCCGCCGGCGCGGCCAGCCGCCAGGCCTCCTCGCCAGCGCGCACCGAGGCGGCAAAGGTGCCGGGAATGTCATGGCTGGCCATGCAGTGCAGCGCCAGCTCGGCCGCTGACCCCGGCACGTCCGCGAGGCGCACCTCGTCGGAGAGCAGCTCGGCCAGGCGCGCATGCAACCGGGTTCGCTCCCCGGGCAGCAGGTCGTTGTAGATCGCCTCGCGGAGCAGCGCATGACGGAACGCCAGGCCCGTTGTGCCGTCCGGCACCAGCAGCTGCCGCGCGACCGCCTCCCGGACGCCAGTCTCGAACTCCGCGGTGGGCAGCCCCGCGGCGCGCATCACGAGCTCATCGTCGATCCGGCGGCCGGCCACGGCAGCGGCTCGCAGCACCTGCTGAGCCGCAGCCGACAGATCGACGGTGCGTGCAAGCAGCAGGTCAGCGAGGCCGGTGGGCAGTTCGCTGCCCGCGGCGGAGGTCGCCAGCAGTTCCTCCGCGAAGTAAGCGTTGCCCTCGGCGCGCCGGATCACCCGGTCAATCACGGCGGGGTCCGAGCTCCCGTCCGCCATCCGGACGAGGTGCATGGCCATGGCCACCGAGTCCAGCGGCCCGACGTCGATGGCGGTAACGCTCGGCAGCCGCTGCAGTTCGGCGACGACCGACCGGAGCGGATGGGCTCGGTGCAGGTCATCGGATCGATAGCTGAGCGCCAGCGCTATCCGCTCGCCGCGAAGCATCCGGCTCAGGAAGGTAACGAGGTCCCGGGTGGAGCGATCGGCCCAGTGCAGGTCCTCCAGCGTGAGCAGGACAGGATTCGCCTCGGCCAGCTCGGTCAGCATGCCGAGCACCGAGCCGAACAGCTGCTGCTGCGCCATCCCCGGCAGGTCGCCGGGCTGCCGGGTGATCTCGCCATCGGGTAGCAGCCGCGCCAGCACCGGACGCGTTGCCAGAGCCTCGTGCAGGCCGACGCTCGCTGCCCCGCGCAGCGCATCGGCCAGCGGCAGGTAGGGCACGGTATCGGCGAGCTCAGCGCAGCGGCCGGAAAGCACCGTAAAACCGCGCCGGGCGGCCTCCTCCGCCAGCTCGGTCAGCAGCCTGGTCTTGCCGACCCCGGCGTCACCGCTGACGAGGAAGACAACAGACTGGCCAGCCTCGGCTTCGGCCAGCAGCTCGAGCATTCGCCCGAGCTCGCCGGCACGGCCTACAAGGGGAGTTAGCACTTATTCATTATCCCCGCCGGGTCGGACAGTCCGGCCCGCCCGGCACGACCGGCTAGCTGGTGAAGGCGATCAGCACCGAGCACGGCGCGCGATGAGCGACCGAGTTAGGAACGCTGCCCAGCACCCGGCGCACGCCCGTCATGCCCTTGTTGCCCACGATGATCAGATCGGCCTTGACCTCGCTCGCCACGGCGCAGATGGCCTCGGCGGCATCGCCGCTCCTGGCGTGGGTCTGGGTGTCAATCCCGGCTGTCCGCGCCCGGGACTCGTGGTCGGCGAGCACGGTCTCGGCCAGGTCGCCAGACTCCAGGCCCTGCTCCTCCCCGCCTGCGCTGCTGAAATGCTGAGGCCGGTAGGCCGACACGATATGCAGCCTGCCGCCAGTCAGCCTGACCAGCTCGATCGCCTGCCGGACGGCTTCGGTCGCCGTGTCCGACGCGTCAGCCCCCACCACAACCGTCTCGAACACTTCGATCTCCGTCCTCAGGGCTGTCTCGATTGATGAACCTGCGCCGCACTATAGCCGGTTTGTCCTCGCGAGCCCGGACGGACCTGCTCGGACGTACCTGCCCTGGACGGCCCGCCCGGCGAACTCCGGTCAGCGCGGATGAACCTCGGTTCCCTGCCTGCCCGCGATGTGCGCCGGCGGGCCGAGCCCGGCCGCCAGCGCCGGGTCCGGCACCGGGCTTGCCCACCGTGTCTCGACCGGCAGTTCCCCGGCCCACAGCCCTAGTTCGGCGTCGGGGCTGTCAGCGTCATCGGGCGGCCCGGAGCGAACCTTGACCGAGGCCTCCGCAAGGCTGAGCGCGAGCAGCCGGGTAGCGGCTAGCTCTTTCCGGCTCGGCTGGCGTACGTAATCCCACTGTCCCGGCGCCATGTGCTCGGAGATGAGCCGCAAGCCGGCCAGCTTCTCGTCCGGTTCGGTGACCTCTCGCGGAGCCGCGTAGATCATGGCGCTGCGATAGTTGACCGCGTGCTCGAAGACAGAACGGGCCAGCACCAGGCCATCCACTATCGTCACGGTCAGACACACCTCCGGCGCAGTGCCAGCCAGGCTCTGGCTGGCGACCGATCCGTGCACGTAGACGTGCTGGTCGTCGAAGCCGTAGCCGGTCGGGATGACCATGAAGCCTGCCGCCGCCGGCGCGCCCAGGTGCGCGACGAAGCCGGCCCGCAGCACCCTGAGCAGTTCGGCGCGGTCTGTTCTGCCCTGCTCGCGCAGCCGACCGTGCCGGGTCCGCGCGGTGCCGGACAGCGGCCCGTGCAACGGCCCGTCCAGCGGTGGGCTGGCTGCGGTTTCAGTCACGATTCACGTCCTTCGGCACGGAAATCTAGGTCACCAGTCTATTCGACCACTGATTCAGTGCACCCGGTCTAGCGGAGCGCCAGCTCGACCGCCTGCTGCCGGGACAGCAGCGCGCCCTGCTGGTAGAACTCGTCGAACAACTCGGCGCCCAGCTCGGTCCGGAGCCGGGCATGCTCCGCCGCTCGCAGCCGCTCCTCCAGTGACGACCAGCTGATGCTACCGTCCGCGATGGCGTACCGGATCCGCACGTCCGCGGCGCCGTGCAGCCGCGCGGCCTTGGCATGGTCTGCCTGCCAGGCAGCGCAGCACGCAGCGCCGAACAGCACCTCGCACACATCCAGCCGGATGCCGCTGCGGCGCGCAAACTGCAGGCAGCGCCGGACCAGCGGGACTGCTTCCTCCGGCTTGCCCTCGATGAGCAGCAGGATGACCAGGTCCTCCCGGAAGAAGTACAGGTAGATCTCGTCGCCGAGGCCCTCGGCTGCCGCGATGGCCGCGTTCAGGTGCGCACGGGCCTGGCTGATGCGCCCGGCTGCCAGATCATAGACGAACAGCATGTGCAGCTCGTTCGCGGCGAGCAGCTCGTCGCCGGACTGACGGAAGCAGTCCAGCGCCTCGGGCCGCATTCGCCGGTTCTCCTCGTCGACTGCTCCGCCATCGCCAGGCATCTCAGCAGCTCACCGAGCAGCTGCCGGTCGCCGGTGGTGCGGGCGAGCGCGACCGCCTGGCTCGCCAGCTCGCGGACCCGCTCCAGGTCGCCGTCAGTGAAGGCAATCTCACTGAGCAGGCCGAGCGCACGCGCCCGCAGGGACGGCTCGCCGAGGATCTCGGCCATCGCCAGCGCTGCGCTCAGCGAAGTCCTTGGCCTCGGCTCTGGCGCTCGGGTCCGCCTGGCGCAGCAGCGCGAGCAGTCTGGACGCCGCCAGCAGCGCGCTGGCGGCCAGCGCTGACACGGCGGAATCATCCGGCTCGAGCGCAGCGCGCAGGTAGCTGAGTACTTCGGGCTGCGCCCTGCTCACCGCGAACCGCTGCAGCGCGGTGCCGAGCCTGATCACCTCGCCCGTGCGGCCTTCCGCCGCCAGGTGGCCGAACGCGGCGCGGATGTTGTCCCACTCGGCGTCCAGCCGCCGCAGCCAGTGGCCCTGCCGGCGGCCGGTCAGCGCGGGTCCCGGCCGCGCGCCACGCGCAGGTAGTAATCGGCGTGCCGGTCCCTGATGGCGGTCAGCTCGGCTTCGCCGGCCGCCTTGAACAGCTCCTGCGCGGCGTACTGCCGGACCGTCTCCAGCAGCCGGTAGCGCAGCGAGTCCGCGCTGCCGCGCGTCCGTCGCGATCACCAGGCTCTTGTCGACCAGCGAGCCGAGCAGGTCCAGCACGTCGATGGCATCGATCCCGTCGGCCGCGCAAATTGCCTCCGCCGCCTCCAGCTCGAAGCCGCCCGCGAATACCGACAGCCGCCGCATGGCTTCCCGCTCGGCCGACGCCAGCAGGTCGAAGGACCAGTCGACGGTGGCCAGCAGCGTCTGCTGCCGCGGCATGGCCTTGCGACTGCCGCCGGTCAGCAGCCGGAACCGCTGGTCCAGCCGCTCGCTCAGGTGCCGTAGCGACATCGACGACAGCCGGGCTGCGGCGAGCTCCAGCGCCAGCGGGATCCCGTCCAGCCTGCGGCAGATCGTCGCCACCAGCGGCGCCGTCCGGTCGTCGAGATGAAGCCAGGTCATGCGACCTGGCCCGGTCGGCGAAGAGCTTGACCGAGTCGCAGAGCCGCCAGCTCGGCCGCGCTGATGGCCTCGCGAGGCGGCAGCGACATGGGCGGCACCCGGTAAACCCGCTCGCCTTCGATGCCGAGCGGCTCTCGCGATGTCGCCAGGAACCTGACACCCGGGCAGTACCGGATGATGCCATCGCAGAATCCGGCCGCGGCGTCGATGACGTGCTCGCAGTTGTCGAGGATGCACGACATCCTGGCCGGTCAGCACCTCGATGACCGACTCCAGCGCGGACGGGCCCGAATGGTCCGGCAGGCCGAGGGCCGCGGCGACCGCGCCCGGCACCTGCGTCGTCGTCGGTCACCGTGGCCAGCTCGACGAACCAGACGCCGTCGCGCGCCGAGTCCAGCAGCTCCGCGGCGGCCTGCAGCGCCAGCCGCGTCTTGCCGCTGCCGCCCGACCCGGTGAGCGTCACCAGCCGTGACGACGCCGCCAGCGCCCGGACCTCGGCGAGCTCATGCTCCCGTCCGATGAAAGCGCTCAGCTGGCCGGGCAGGTTGTTCGGCAGGTCGGGGTTGTCCAGCGACGCCAGCGGCGGGAAGTCCTGGGCCAGGTAGCTGGCCTGAACCTGGAACACCTGCTCCGGTCGGCCAAGGTCCCGCAGCCGGTGCGGTGCCGAGGTCGCGGAGCGAGACGCCGTCCGGCAGCGACTGCGCACAGCAGCTCGGCCGTCGTACCGGAGATCAGTACCTGGCCGCCGTGCGCCACCGACTCCAGCCGCGCGACGCGGTTGACCGCCGGCCCGAAGTAATCGTTGTCCCGCTCCTCGCAGGCGCCGGTGTGCAGGCCCATCCGGACCAGGATGGGCGGCTGGTCGGCCAGTGCTGTGCGGTCAGCGCCCGCTGCGCCGTCAGCACCGCGGCCAGCGCGCTCTCCGCCGTGGCGAACGCCGCGCAGAACGCGTCACCCACCGTCTTGAACACGTAGCCGCCGGCCTGCTCGATCGCGCTGCGCACGATCTCGTCATGGCGCCGCAGGCCCTGCGTCATCGCCTCCGGCTCGGCTTCCCACAGCCGGGTTGAGCCCTCGATGTCGGTGAAGAGGAGGGTAACGGTTCCGGATGGGATCTCGGCCGGTTTCCGCACCAGCACACCTTATGCGAACCAGGCCACGCGGCGGTGCCCGCCGCACCCGCGCGGGCTCCTGGTGCGGCAGCCCGCAGGGCTGCAGCCGGTCAGCCGGTTGCGTTCAGCCAGCGCACTGGCGCTCCCTCGCCGGCCCGCCGGAACGGCTCAAGCTCGTCGTCCCAGGGCTGCCCGAGCAGCAGGCTGAGCTCCGCCTCCAGCGACCCGCCAAGGGCCGGATGCCGCGGACCGTGCCGGTCGCGCAGGGTGCCCAGCTGCGAGTCATCGGACCGGTCCGGGTTAGCTGATCGCGCCGACGCTGCTAGCGCCATGGCCGCCCGCAGCCGGTTCTCGCTGATCATGATGTCGCCGTTCGCCGCAATCGTGGCAGCGAACGTGCCGAGCGCCGGCGTGCAGCTGTACCGGGCGGCGTCGCAGCCCGGGCTCGGCGTCCTCGGTCACCTCGAACCGGACCAGGTTCCAGCTTGCCAGCGCGGAGGTGATGGCACCGGCCGCGCCTGGCTTGCCCTGCCAGAGCAGCTCCGCGCGCAGCGTCCCCGGCGCGGCAGGCTGGTCCACCCAGTGCAGGCTGACAGGCACGCCAAGAACCCCGGCCACTGCCCACTCGATGTGCGGGCACAGCGCCGGGGGCGCACAATGCACGTGCAGCACGCCACGTACGGACACGCAGACCTCCCTGCAGCAGACGAGATTCGTCTTCCCCAACGACCTCGTCGCGCGCAGCGCGGCCTGGTGATCTTCCGCGACTCATTGTGCACTACCGCTGCTCCGCGCACCAGCACCACGGTCCGGATGCGCCGGCGCGCCTGCGCGATATAGCCCGATCACGGCTGATGCCAGCGGGCTCGGCCCATGATGAGATGAGAGCAGGTGAGCGCAGCAGCCCGCCAGGACAGCGCCGGGCTGCCGTTCATTGCCGAGATGTACGCGGTCCAGCTCGACCAGCTCGCCGTCTTACTGGACTGCAGCGACCGGCAGGCGCGCGCTGCGGCCGGCCGCTGGACCGAACGCAGCCTGGCCGAGTCGGGCCAGCTGGGCCCGGCCCGCACTGGATCTGGCTGACTCGCGCTGGGTTGCAGGCCTGCGGAGTCCGGTACGCGGCGGCACCGCCCGCATTGCCGCGGCTGCTGCACATCCGGGCGGTCACCGCGATCCGGCTCGCGCTCGAATCGACATCCGGCTGGACGGAAGGCGGCGCGCACTGGCGCAGCGAACGGCACCTGCGTGGCCGGCGGCGGCCGGCTCGGCGCCCGTGACCACATGCCCGACGCTGAGGTGCACTGGCCGGACAGCGGGCCCGCGCTGTGGGCTGGCGAGTGCTGGGCCATCGAGGCGGAGCTCACCGCTAAGACGGTTGCACGGACGACCGCGATCATGCGCGAGCTGCTGGCCAGGACCGGCGACTACGGCTGCCCCGCCGCCGAGGCACGCGTCCCCGGCCAGCAGCCCCGGCACGCACGGGCCGTGTACCTCTGCTCGCCGGCCGCAGCCAGCACGGTCCAGCGAGCCCGGGCCGCGCTTGGCAGCCTCGCCGCGCGGGTGGAGATCCGCGGCCTGCCCCAGCACGCGGCGCTGCCCGCCGCCGGGCGCGCGAGGGCCTCCGCATGAGCAAGTACCGGCTGATAGCCCGCGTGGCCACGCTGCTCGTGGTGGCCGCCGCGCTGGTAGCGGCGCTGCCCGTCACCGTCGCCGCAGCGGCTGGCCTGACGGTGGCCTGGCGCTGCGGATGGCAGCCCGGCCGGCTCTACCGGGCAGCCGGATGGTGCGTGCCGATGCTGGCAGTCTGGCTGGCGGCGACCGCGATCGGGCAGCGCTCTGTGCTAGCCGCCGCCAGGGCGCCGTACACCGCCTGGACCGGGATGTGGCAGCACGGCGCGACCGGGAACTATCTCGCAGCCGCGGTGGTCATCACGCCGGTCGCGGTGCCGGCCGGGCTGCTCGCAGCCGGCTGGGCCTGGTCACGGCGGCTCCGGTCGATGGCAGCCCGAGCCGGCGGCCGGTCACCTGGCGCTGCCGTCCGCTTCGACGACCGGCAGTGGCAGCATCAGGCGCGTAGCGCCGCCGCGAGGATCGCTGCGCCTGGCTCGGTGCCGCTGCTGACTGCCGGCGGCGACCTGATCGCGGGCGCGGTCATCCGCGCCGCCGGCCATCCGGACCGGCCGCTGCTGCGGCTGCCCGCCGCGCGGCTGCGTGCCCACCAGATCGTGATCGGTGCCACCGGCACCGGCAAGACCACCTTGCTGCTGCGCCTGTGGGCCGCGTACATGGCCACCAGCCTGGCCCGGCACGCGGCCGGGGCCGCCGGGCCGCCGCTGCTCGTCGTGCTCGACTGCAAGGGTGGTGCCGACGCGCGGCGGATCGCTGACCGGGCACGCCGCGTTCTGCGCGAGGCCGGAGCCAGGAATGTCGCCGTCTGGCCGGACGAGGCGCGGCTGTCCCTGTGGGCGCTGCCCGCTCCGGCGCTGATCAGCACGCTGGTCGACCTGATCGAGCACGGCACCGGCGCAGCCGCGTACTACACCGACGTGATGGAGGCCGTGGTCACGCTCGCCGTCGAGGCGCCGTGCGGGCCGCCTGCCAGCACGGCCGCGTTCCTGGCCCGGCTCGATCCTGGCTGGCTCGCCCTTGCCTACGCGGCGGGCGGCTTCGACGCGCAGCACGCGCTGGCAAGCTCGGCGGCCCGTCAGGTCCCGGATATCGCACTGCGGTTCCGTACGCTGTTCCGGCGGCTCGGGACCGGCCTCGATGGTCCCGGTGACTTCGCCGCCGCTGACGGCTGGTACTGCATCCTGGAAGGCACTACCGACGTTGCCGTCGCGGAAGCACAGGCGCGCGCCCTAGTCGACCTGCTGGCCAGCTACGTCCGCACCGGACAGCGCCAGGTGCTGCTGTGCGTGGATGAGTTCAGCGCCGTGTCCCGCCGGCTGCCGATCTGGCAGCTCTACGAACGGGCCCGCTCCCTGGGCCTGGCAGTCCAGGTTTCCGCGCAGTCCTGGTACGGCCTGGCCCGCACCGAGGACGACCGCTACCGGCTCGCGACGACAGCCGAGGGCGGCATCTGGCTGCTGCGGACACCGCATCCGGAGCCGGTCATCGCGCTGGCCGGTCAGCGCCCGGCCGTGGACAGCACCCGGAACCTGACCGGGCGGCTGCGCTGGAGCCGCACCGGAACCTCCAGGATCGACCAGACTCCCGTCGCCGATCCGGACCGGATCCGCGGCTCGGAACCGGGCAGGCTGCCTACCTGTACCGCGGTGGCGCCACGTTCATCCAGGTCAAGCGGCTGGTCGCGCATCAGGCCGCGCTGGTTGGCGCGGCCGTGCCCGGAGCCCCGGCAGGCACCGGCTCGGCCAGTCAGCCTGCCGGGCTGGCGGACACGACGGTCCGGCCGGCGGACCGCCCGGAGGCCAGGCCGGCGGCCGCGCTGCCGGATATCTCTCCGCTGCTGGACGAGGCGTTCGGGCCCGGCCCGCGCGGCCCCTCATGACCGGGCCGTTCGTGGCGCTAGGGCTGCCTGCCAGCCCGGGCCTGACCGATGACGACGTGCGGGCTGCCTGGCGCCGGGTCGCGGCCGCGACTCATCCGGACCGGGCCGACGGCGGTGACCCGGCGGCATTCGCCGCCGCGGCCGCTGCCTACGCCATGCTGCGGACCGAGGCGGGCCGCGGCGAGGTGACCGCTGACCTTGCCGGGCCGACGCGGTCCGGGCCCGAGACATCCGAGCGCCAGGCTGGCCTGGCTGCGCGGATACGCCACGGGCGGCCCGGCCGGCTCGGCGGGCGGCTACTGGCAGCCGCGGCTGCGGGATCGCTGGCGGTAGCGGCCGTCGGCTGGCAGCCCGCCGCGCTTGGTGTCATCGCCGGTGCCGCCACCTGGCTGGCCGTGACCGGCCGCGGTGACCTCGCACCGCCGCGGCGGCTGCGCTGATCTCTCCCGCCGCGCGGCTGCGCTGACCGCGCGCGCCGCGGCGGGCGACGGCGCTCGGACCGGCGGCACGGACGCCATGCAGATTCCAGCAATATCGTCAGCCGATATAGACCGTTTCGTGACAACGGAATCGACATGGTGCCCGGGGCCGCCTGACAGTTCCGCGCCGGATGCGATGTGGACAGCTGCGCAGCCGGGATATTCCGGCGAATCCCGTTTATCCTGCCGGTAACGGTTCCTCGACCGAGGGAGAGCCTGTGCCCGCGAATTCGCCGTACCGCGTCGTTGTGGTGGGAGCCGGATTCGGCGGCATCGGCATGGCCATCGCGCTCAAGCAGGCGGGCATCGGCGATTTCCTGGTCATCGACAAGGCAGCCGAGCTCGGCGGCACCTGGCGCGACAACACCTACCCTGGCCTCGCCTGTGACGTGCCGTCGAACCTCTACTCGTTCTCGTTCCGGCCCGGGCACTGGAGCCGCCGCTTCCCCAAGCAGCAGGAAATCCTGGCCTACCTGCGGAAGCTCGCCGCCGAGCGCGGGCTCGGCCCGCACATCAGGTTCGGCGCGGGCATCAGCGCCGCCGTTTTCGACGAGCGCCAGGCGATGTGGAACCTGACCCTGGACGATGGCAGCACCATCCAGGCGTCCGCAGTCGTCTCCGCCGTCGGGCAGCTCAACCGGCCTGCACTGCCCGATATCGCCGGCCGCGACGATTTCACCGGCCCATCGTGGCATTCAGCCCGGTGGAACCACGAGGTGGATCTGACTGGCAAGCGGATAGCGGTGATAGGCACCGGCGCGAGCGCGATCCAGTTCGTGCCGGAGATCGCCAGGTCCGCCGCCCACATCGACATCTACCAGCGCAGCGCCCCGTACGTGCTGCCCAAGCCGGACCGGCCCTACCGAGCCAGCGAGCAGGCCGCCTTCGACAGGTTCCCGGTCTTGCGCAAGGCCGACCGGCTGCGCATCTTCCTCTACGGCGAGCTGCTGACGAGCGGCTTCGTGGTGTCCCCGAAAATGCTCGCCATCCCGATGCAGCAGTGGCGCCGCCAGCTGGAAGCTCATATCAGTGACCCGCTGATGCGCGAGAAGTGCGTGCCCGACTACGTGATGGGCTGCAAGCGGGTGCTGTTCTCCAACGACTGGTACCCGACACTGGCCCGCCCGGATGTCGAGCTCATCACCGAGCCGATCGAGCGAATCGGACCGGGCGGCGTGGTCACCGCCGACGGCACCGCCCGCCAGGCAGACGTGATCATCTACGGCACCGGGTTCAAGACGCTCGACTTCCTGGCACCGATGTCGGTCACCGGGCTCGGCGGGCGGCGGCTGGAGGACGACTGGCGCGACGGAGCGCAGGCCTACCTCGGGATCGCCGTCACCGGGTTCCCGAACTTCTTCATGCTGTACGGCCCCAACACCAACCTCGGCGGTAACTCGATCCTGTACATGCTCGAAGGCCAGATCCGCTACGTGCTGGGCGCGATCCAGGCGCTCGGTGCCGGCGGCCTCGACTGGATCGACGTACGTCCGGAGGTGCAGAGCGCATTCAACGACTGGGTGGACAAGGCGAGCCGCACGTCGGTGTGGGAGAGCGGGTGCCGCAGCTGGTACACGACGGCCTCCGGGCGCAATACCAACAACTGGCCCGACCACACCTTCCTGTACCGGAGCCGGGTCCGCCATTTCGACCTGGCCCGGTACCGGGTTATGCCGAAGCGCCCGGCACTCGCCGCTGAACGCCGGCAGTACGGGCACATCATGACTGTCAGCCGCGCCGCCCGGCGGGCGGTCCTCTCGTGCAAGCGGCCTTCGGATGCCGCCGCCGCTGATGCGGCCGTGGGTGCGCCAGCTCGGCCGCCGGGTGCTTGACCCGGAGCTGCCCTGGGAAGTCCAGCGCCGGCGCCTCGACCGGCTCATGCGGGCGGCACCGCCGCCCCGCGGCACCGTGGTCGCTGAGCAGGTCCTCAACGGGGTGCGCGCCGACGTCATCGCCGCCGCGCACGCCGTGCCGGACCGCACAATCGTGCACTTCCATGGCGGCGGCTACTGCGTGGGCTCGGCCGGAATGGCCCGCAGCTGGGCAGCTCATCTCAGCGCCCAGGCGGCATGCCGCGTGGTGCTGCCCGACTACCGGCTGGCGCCCGCGCACCCGCATCCGGCCGCAGCTCGATGACGCCCGCGAGGTGATAACCGCACTGCTCGGCGACATCGATGCCAGCTCACTCGTGGTGTCGGGCGACTCGGCGGGCGGCGGCCTCGCACTCGCCTGCATCCTCGGCTTCCGGGACCGGGACGAGAAGCTTCCGGCCGGCTGCATCCTCATCTCGCCCTGGCTCGACCTTGGCCGGGACCGCCGGGCTGCGCCGGACCTGGTGCGCCAGGATGTGCTGCTCAGCCCGCAATGGCTCGAGGCCTGCGCTGCCGCCTATGCCGAGCCGTCGAGCTGGGCCGACCCGTCGGTATCGCCGCTGCGTGCTGATCACAGCGGGTTGCCGCCGCTGCTGATCCAGGCCGGGTCCGACGAGCTGCTGGCCCCCGACGCCGAGCAGCTGGCGGCCAGTGCCTCGGCAGCCGGGGTGGAGGTTACCTACACCCGATGGCCGCGGATGTGGCACGACTTCGCACTGCAGCCCGGTCTCCTCGCGGCCGCGGACAGCGCGGTGGCGCAGGCAGCCTGGTTCGTCGCGAGCCGTGACAGGCGCTCGGCTGATCGCGACTGCGGGCTTCCGCCTGGCCGACTCTAGCGCCGCCACAGGTCGGTATGGCGATGCCGAGTTCGGCCGAGCATGCGCCGCAGCAGCGGCAGGGACAGCCCCAGGACGTTGCCGGGGTCGCCGTCGATGCCGTCGACGAACGGCGCCGCGTAGCCGTCGATGGTGAACGCCCCGGCCACGGCCAGCGGCTCGCCGGTCCGACGTAGGCGGCGATCTCGGCCTCGGTCGGCCTGCCGAACCTGACGGTCGTCGCAGCGACCGCTTGCTGACCGGGCGGGATGTGCCGGCCATGCGATCAGGCAGTGACCGGTGTAGCAGGGTTGCCTCCCGGCCCGCCAGGTCGCGCCAGCAAGCTGACTGCAGCCGCGGCCGAGGCCGGCTTGCCGAGCGCGTCGCCGTCAAGGTCCAGCATCGAGTCGCAGCCGAGCACGAGCGCGCCTGGCCGGATGGCGGCCACCCGGAACCCCTGGGGCTGTGGCGTCGGCCGGCAGCAGCTCGCGGCCACCAGGTCGTGGAGTGACCCTGGCCAGCCGTGGATGAATCGGTCGATCGACCCGCTGACGATCGCCGTGCGGGTGCCGTACCATCGCCCGGCGCCATCGCCTGGATCACGACCGCATCCGCCGGCAGCAGGCGCCGATGGCCACATCGAGCGGGGTCACGATACCTCGTGTCACTCGTCGTAACTTACTCTGGCGCAACCGCGCTAGCCGGGCTGTGGTCCCGTCGCGACCGGCCGCTGCGGGTCAGCGACCCAGCCGGACCAGGATCCGACGTACAGCGCGGCCCGGACGCCGGCCAGCTCGAGCGCGAGCAGCTCGTGGGCGGCGGTCACGCCGGACCCGCAGTAGGCGCCCACGGTCGCGCTCGCGTCAGTGACCGTCGCAGCCTGGCCCGGAGGCGCCGCGCCATCCGCCCGCTGCCGTCAAGTCCGGCATCGGCGGGAACGACGCCGAGATCAGCGAACCGGGCCCGCAGCTCCGCGGCCGGCCGGAAGACACCGCCCGACGTCACGTTCTCGGCCGTGGGCGCGCTGATCGCGCCGGGAATGTGGCCGGCGACCCGGTCGACCGGCTCGGTCTCGCCCCGGTACCGGGCCGGGGCACGCGCATCCAGCAGGATGCCTGACCTGGCCAGGGCTGCTGCCCCGGCGGCGTCCAGCACCGGCATCTGGCCCGGCCGGGCGGTGAAGTCGCCGGGCTGCGGTGCGCGGGTCCTCGGTGCTGACCGGCAGGCCCGCCGCGATCCAGGCGCGGTAGCCGCCATCCAGTACGCGCACGTTCTGGTGGCCGTAGAAGCGGAGCATCCACCATGCCCTGGCGGCGATCGTGGCATCCGACTCGTCGTACACGACGACCTCGCGCCGGCCGCTGACGCCCGCGCGGCGCATGGCCGCCTCGAAGTCGGCCGGATCGGGCAGCGGGTGCCGGCCGTCCGGCCCTGGCGGGCCGGCCAGCTCGCGGTCCAGGTCCAGGTACACCGCGCCGGGCAGATGGCCGGCCTGGTAGCTGTCGATGCCGGGCGGACCGCCGAGCCGCCACCGGACATCGAGCAGGACCGGCGGCGGGCCGGCCGCGAGTGCATCCGCCAGCTCCGTGACGCTGATCAGCGGCCCAGCGTCGATCAGCGGCCTGCCGTCGGGCATCTGATTTCCCTGACCTTCCTGTGGATAAGTTGCCAGTAACTGTGCATAACCTGCGAAGGCGCGGTGCGGTTCCCCGGCTCTGCTGTGGATAAACGCTCAACTGGCCAGGTAGGTCAGCAGCGGGACGCGCTGGTCGCTGGCGGCAAGCGAACCATGCATGCCGATCAGCGCCGACTCGCGCGGCTCGGCCAGCGTGGCCACCACCGCAGCGCAGCCGCGGGCGGCGGCGATGACGTCACCGATCCGGTCGGCGACGCGACGGTCAACGGGACCGAACCAGCCCGCAGTCGATTGCCTCCTCCTTGCCCGCGATCCAGGCCCGGCCCGCGAGCATCTCCTGCCAGATGTCGCAGGACATCACGCGCTGCCCCTGGCTGAGCGTAGACATGCCGGGCCCTCGGCTCGCCGCCGAGCAGCGCCACGCCCTGCCGCAGCTCCGGCAGCAGGTCCGCATCACTGCGCGCATCTGGCGGAACGTCGACCATGCCGTGATCAGCGGTCACGTACAGGGCGGTGCCGGCAGGCAGCGCGCCCGGCCAGCTGCTCCGCCAGCTTGTCCACGTGCCCGAGCTGGTAACGCCAGGCCGGCGAGCTGCAGCCGCAGGCATGCCCGGTCCCGTCCAGGTCACCGGTGTAGACCATCGCCAGTGCCCGCGGCTGCTCGGCCAGCGCTGCCGCGGCGCGACCCACCAGCGCGCCGGGAGTCTCGGCCGGCCGGTAGTCGGCACCGCGCATCGACGCCACCGACAGCCCTGACTTCTGATAGGCACCGCTCGCGACGCGCAGTGCGCTGACGCCCGCCGCCGCCGCGCGCTCGAAGATGGTCGGGCCAGGCTGCCACGCCACCGGATCGACGGTGTTGTCCCAGCGCAGTGCGTTCAGCAGGCGGCTGGTACCGGGCACCCGCACCTGATAGCCGAGCAGGCCGTGCTGTCCTGGCGGCCGGCCGGTGCCGAGCGAGCTGAGGCTGGTGACGGTGGTCGCCGGGAAGCCGGCGGACAGCCAGCAGCCGCTCTCCTGCGCCAGCCCGGCCAGGAACGGCGCCGCGGCGCGGTGCGCCGTCAGCAGGTCCCAGCCGAGTCCGTCGACGACCAGCAGGCAGGCCCGGCGCGCTCCGCGGCAGGCCGAGTACGTTCTCCTCGCCCGGCGACGCCGACAGACGCCAGCAGCGACTGGCTCAGGTCGGCAAGCGTGCTCTGCCCGTAGCCGGGCAGCGCCGGTGCCGCTCGGGATTCCCCGGCTCGTCCTCGTCGTGCCCGGTCACGGACGGCTGGTCGCCTCGGTGAGGGCGCGGGCGAACGCGACAACCTGCTCGACCGCTTCCGGGCCGTCGGCTGCCTCGCTGACTCGCACCGTCAGGTCGTCCGCCGTCATCGTGCCGGTGTAGCCGTGATCGGCCTCGCAGTTCTCGTCGCCGCAATGCGCGGGCTCGATCTCGATGTGCGACAGCACGTTCCAGCCGATCGTCAGCACCACCTCACTCGGCATGGTCGCGCCCGGCACGTATGAGGCCGGATCGGGGATCACCCGGGTCAGTGCCACCGACGAGATCCGGGAGTGCCGCACTGCCTCCGTGCTGGTCTCGGCCTGCGGGCGTGACTCGGGCTCGGATTCGTCCGCCGGGTACTCGTCGGTATGCGAGTAGACCAGCCGCGTCGGCGTCAGCGCCATGACCGTGACGTGCCGCCGCACTTCCATGCCGGGGTCGAAATGAGCGTCATGGTGCACGACGAACGAGACGACGGGCTCGGCGCCCACCGCGGACGACACCGCATCGTAGACCAGGCCGGGGTAGTAGCCGCTTCGCTCGATCGCGGACTGCATTCCGCCCGAAGCCGCCTTCGTATCGCTCATGCCCCCATCCTGCACCGTCTGCGGCTGCCTGTTCACCTCGTGGGGCAGACTTCCCGGCTGCAGCAGCCTCCTCGTCAGCGTCTGCCGTCGGTCCGACAGGCAGGTACCTGAGCACGGCCATGTCCCCGACCTGGCGAGACTCCGGCGAGGGCGCATCCTGGGCAGCGCACGCGCGCCGGCCAGCAGCCGGGGCGCCAGCGGATCCGCGACGAACACCGGCGCGATCGCCAGCCGGAACTCATCGGCCAGGCCCGCGGACAGGAACTGGGCCAGCACCGATGCGCCGCCTTCGACCAGCAGCCGGCCGATGCCCCTGGCTGGCCAGATCGGCCAGGATCCAGGTCAGGTCAGCCGGTGCCGCGGCCGGCACCGGCGACCAGCTCCGCCACGCTCGGCCAGCCTGGCCGCGGCGCGGCCCGGCTGCGACGGCGGCCGGCGCGTACACCAGCGGCCGGTGCTGCGGACTCGGCGAAGAAACGCGCCGCATGGATCCAGCCTGCCGCTCGCGGTCATGGTTACCTTGCGCGGGTCCGCAGGCAGGCCCCGCTCGACCCGGCGCTGCTGGCGTGCCGCCGACCGGACAACCAGCCGCGGGTTGTCCGCCCTGATGGTCTGCGCGCCGACCAGGATGGCGTCGCTGGCGGCCCGCAGTTCGTCGACCTCGTCCAGATCCTCGGCGCCGGACAGGACAAGCCTGGCCGCTGACGGCGTCGTCGATGTAGCCGTCGGCCGACATGGCCGCCGACAGCACCACGAATGGCCGGTCAGTCACCAGGCCTCCGATCCCCGATGTCGTGGAGCCGAACTTACCGGCCGGCGGCCGGCCTGCCCGGCACGGCGGCCCCGAACGCGCCGGACCAGCCGGCACCGGCCCGTAGGCTCAGGTGCCATGGCCTGGGCTGGACTGCGGCTGGCGGTCACCTTCCTGACTGCCGTGCCGCTGCCGGGCGCCGGCCGACGCACCGGCGCCCAGCAGGCGGACGGCCGCGGCGGCCATGTACTGGGCGCCGGTCGCTCGGGCTGGTGATCGGCGCCGTCGCGGCCGGGATTCTCGTCCTCGCCAGCCGTTATGGCCACTCCGGCGGGTTCCTTGCCGCGGTGCTCTCGATCGCCTCGATGGCGGCACTCACCAGGGCATTGCACCTGGACGGGCTGGCTGACCTGGCCGACGGCCTCGGCAGCCGTAAGCCCGCTGACCAGGCGCTGGCGATCATGCGGCGGTCCGACATCGGGCCGTTCGGCGTGGTGACACTGTTGCTCACGTTGCTCGTCCAGGTCGCTGCGCTGGCCAGGGCGGACCAACTCGGCCGCGGCCCGCGTCGCCATCGTTGCCGCCGCGGTCGCCGCCCGGCTGGCCATCACGGTCGCCTGCCGCCGCGGGGTCCGCCCGGCCCGGCCCGGCGGGCTCGGCGCGCTCGTGGCCGGCACCGTGCAGCCTGCCGCGGCGGCCCTGCTCAGCCTGGTCGCGCTGGCTGGAGCGGTCGCTGCTGGCGGCTGGCAGCTGGCCGCGGCCATCGGCGTCGGGCTGGCCGCGTCCCTGGCGCTGACGAGGCTGGCGCGGCGGCGGCTCGGCGGCATCACCGGAGACGTGCTCGGCGCGCTCGCCGAAGTCACCTGCGCCGTCTGCCTGCTGGTCACCGCGCTGAGCTAAGTCACGCTCGCGCCAGCGCGGCAGACTGCCCGCTGTCACGCAGATCCGAGCGCGTCGCGGAGCCTGGCAGCGTAGTCACCCGCCTCGGCATCGGATTCGTACCGGTGCCTGGGCCAGAAAAAGCCGCGCAGCCCGTCGCCCTTAGTCCGCGGCACGACATGAACGTGCAGGTGCGGGACACTCTGGCTGACAACGTTGTTGGCCGCCACGAAGGTGCCCTGGCTGCCCAGCGCCGCCGGCATGACCGCGCTGACCCGCTGCACCCGCAGGAAGAACGGGCCGACCGCCGCAGCGGGCAGGTCGGCGAGGGTCACCACGTGCTGGCGCGGCGCTACCAGCACATGACCCTTGAAGACCGGCCGGGCTGTCAAGGAACGCCACCACGTCCTCGTCGGCCAGCACGATGTGACCGGGCACCAGCCCGGCCGCGATGTCGCAGAACAGGCAGCCGCGGCGGCGCTGGGCAGTTACTCCAGGACTTCCTGCACCGGGAACTTCCTGCACGGGCACTGCGGCGACACCTCCCTGCTGCGCGACTCGCCGGACAGCTGGGACGATAGCCTGCCGCAGTGGCAGCAGACGGACGACGGCACATCCTGGCCATCGGCGGCATCGCGATGGCCCCTGCGCAGAGCGAGCAGCTTCCGGGCCTGATCGCGCACGCACTCGCGCTGTCCGGTGCGGCGGCACCGCGAGTCTGCGTGCTCAACACCGCGAACGGCGACGAGCCCGCCGCCTACCTGCGGATGTACGCCCGGCTGTGCGCAGCAGCGGGCCCGGCCCGAGCCATCTGCAGCTGTTCCCGATGCCGAACGTGCCCGATCCCGAGGACCTGCTGCTGTCCCAGGACGTGATCTTCGTCGGCGGCGGCAGCGTGGCCAACATGGTCGCCGTCTGGCGGGTTCACGGGCTTGACCGGATCTTGCGCCGGGCCTGGCAGCAGGGGATCGTGCTGGCAGGCGTCAGCGCGGGCGCGATCTGCTGGTTCGAGGGCGGCACCACGGATTCCTTCGGGCCGCAGCTGCGGCCGTTCACCGACGGCCTCGGCTTCCTGCCGGGTAGCTACTGCCCGCATTACAGCGCGGAGCCGCTGCGGCGCCCGGCCTACCAGGCCCTGGTGGCCGACGGCACCCTCACCGCGGGCATCGCCTGTGACGACGGGACCGCGGCGCACTTCACCGACGACAGCCTGGCCGCGATCGTCGCCGACGGTCCGGGCGCGGCCGGCTACCGGGTCCGGCCCGACGGCGACGGCGGCTACACCGAGGAGCAGCTGCCGATGACTCCGCTTCCGGTCTGACGCACGGGTCCGGCCCCCGGTGAGCTAGCTGGTGGCCAGCGCGGATCCCGCCGTCGCCGCGACGACGGCCCGCCTCAGCAGCTGGCTCATCCTGACGGCTGATCCGGGCCATCCCAGCGGCTGACTCATCGCGGTCACGCAGCACATACGCTGGTTGCATGTCCGCGATCTACGCCTGGCTGCAGCGTCATCGGGTGCTGGTGGACAGTGTGCTGGCAGCCGTGCTGTTCCTGCTCAGCCTGAGCCAGGCGGTCAGCGGGCGCTGGCCGGCGATCCTGGTGGCGCTGGTGATCACCGTCCCGGTGGCCTTCCGGCGGCGGGCTCCGATCCTGGCCTTCGCGATCGCTGCCGTGGGCGGCGCCTGGCAGATCTTCGCCGCGATCTTTGACCTGGCCGGCGCCGGGCCGGTCGCCTCTGATGTCGCCATCCTGGTGCTGATCTATACCGTCGCCGCTTACCGGCCGCGCCGGGCGTCACTCGCCGCCGTGCTCATCTGCCTGACCGGATCCGCGTTCGCGGTCGTCGTGTGGTCGCCGGCTGGCGGAGGCAAGCCGTACGGGCCGGCTGCCGGGCCGGTCGCCGGGCCTGCTGGCGGGCCGACCGCCGGGCCGGACCTGCTGCGCCAAGTGATCTTCGCGCTCGTGCTGTTCGGTGGCAGCACGCTGACCGCCTGGGTGCTCGGTGATTCCATGCGTTACCGGCGCGGCTACTATGCCGCGCTGGAGGACCGCGCGGCCAGGCTGGAAGCCGAGCGGCATGCCCAGGCCAAGGTCGCCGCCGCGGCCGAGCGGGCCAGGATCGCCCGCGACCTGCACGACGTGGTCGCCCATCACGTCAGCGTGATGGTCGTCCAGGCCGACGGGGCGGGCTACGCGCTGCACTCGGACCCGGACCGCGCAGCAGCCGCCCTCACCGCGATCTCCTGCACCGGCCGGCAGGCCCTCACCGAGATGCGCCGGCTGCTGGGCGTGCTGCGGTCCGCCCACGATCAGGCCCAGCTCACCCCGCAGCCCGGCCTCGGCGAGCTGCGCGAGCTTCTTGACCAGGCCAGGCAGGCCGGCCTGGAAGTCAGCTACACGATGACCGGCGCGCCCAGGCAGCTGTCGGGGGGTGCCGAGCTGGCTGCCTACCGGGTCGTGCAGGAGTCGCTGACCAATACCCGCAAGCACGCTGGCCCGTTCGCGACCGCTGCGGTCACTGTTCGCTATGAACCGGACGCGCTGGTCGTCGAGGTCACCGATACCGGGCTGGCCGCCCCCGCTGGCGACGCTGACGGGCACGGCCTGGCCGGCATGCGCGAGCGGATTGCCATGTACGGGGGCACCATCCGGGCGGGCCGCTGGCTGGCGGAGGCTTCGGGGTAGTGGCGAGGCTGCCATGCCCCGCGACCGGGACGGCGGCCGAAGCCGGGACGCCGGACCAGGCGGGCACGGCGGACCGGGCGGGCACGGCGGATCAGGCCAGGAGGACCGGCTACGACCAGCCATCGGTCACCGCTGCCGCGGCGAGCGGTGTCCGGTGACGAGCACGGCCGCCAGCCCGGCTGGCTCGGGCTCCGCCGCCACGACAGGCCCTCTGATCCGGATAGTCCTCGTCGATGACCAGGAGCTGGTCAGGACCGGATTCCGGATGGTGCTCGATGCACAGCCCGACATGCAGGTAGTCGGCGAGGCCGGCGACGGCCACGCCGCTGTGGACCTGGCCCGCACGCTGCATGCTGATGTGATGGTGATGGATGCGCGGATGCCCAGGCTGGACGGCGTCGAGGCGACCAGGCGGATCCGCCAGGCTGGCGATCTGCCACGGGTGCTCATGCTGACCACGTTCGACCTCGACGAGTACGCCTTCGCGGCTCTCAAGGCTGGCGCCAGCGGATTCCTGCTCAAGGATGTCCCGCCTGAGGAGCTTCTGTTCGCCATCCGCGCCGTGCACTCCGGCGACTCGGTAGTCGCCCCGTCCACGACTCGCAGGCTGATAAATGAGTTCGCCTCGATGCTGCCGGGCGGCGATACCGCGACGCCTGCTGAGCTGGCCGAACTCACCGAGCGAGAGCGCGAGGTGCTGACGCTGCTGGCCCAGGGGCTCTCCAATGCCGAGATCGCGCAGCACCTGTTCGTGTCCGAGGCCACGGTGAAGACGCACGTCGGCCGGGTGCTGTCGAAGCTGTGCCTGCGAGACCGCGTGCAGGCGGTCGTCTACGCCTACGAGCACGGGCTCGTCAAGGCGGGCAAGCGAGCCTGACGTGCCGCGGCCAGGGCTACCGCCGGCCCGCCAGTCGGAAAGCTCAGCCTGCTGACGGCAACTGACGGACGTCCGATCGGTCTGCCGGGTAACCTCCAGTAGATTCCATTCCGGCGGGAAGAGAACATGCTGACTGTTCATAACTTTTCTTACGGGCTCGTGACGCCCGTTCTTGGTTACCTGATGTCGTGCCTGGGTGCATTTCTCGGGCTGCGCTGCACGGCGCGCGCCATGGCGTGCTCGGGCTCAGAGCGACTGCGCTGGCTATTGCTCGCGGCATTGTCGATCGGCACCACCGGCATCTGGGTCATGCACTTTATCGCCATGCTCGGCTACACCATTCCGGGCGAGGTTATCCATTACAACGTGCTCGTGACGATCGCCAGCATGCTCATCGCGGTGGTTGTTGTCGGCATCGGCCTGCTGATTGTGGGGTTCGCCAGGCGCACCTGGCGCAATCTCCTGCTGGCCGGTGTTTTCACCGGCCTCGGGGTCGCCAGCATGCACTACACCGGCATGGCCGCGATGCGCATGCCAGCCCGGATGACCTACAACCCCGAGATCTTCGCCGTCTCCATCGTCATCGCGGTGGTGGCCGCGACCGCTGCCTTGTGGGCCGCGCTGAACCTGTCCGGGATCCCGGCAACCCTAGGCGCCGCGCTGATCATGGGTGTCGCCGTCAGCGGCATGCACTACACGGGCATGGCGGCCATGCACCTGTTCGCGCCGGGCGCCAGCGGCGGCATGAACATGAACGGCGGCGGCGCGTCAGCCGAGACGTTCCTGCTCCCCCTGCTCGTCGGGATCAGCATCCTGGCCTTCATCATGACCGCCACGCTGGCCCTCTCCCCGACAGACGCCGAACTGCGGGAAGACGCAGCGCTGCTGGAGCGCATCGAGACCTACGGCGCCGACCCGCTGGCCGACGTGCCGCCGCCGCCACGGTCTGCGCCAGAAGCTCGCTGGCCAGGCAAGGCCAGCAGCCGCGCCACCCAGGCGCGCCGCCAGGCCGAGGCCGGGCAGTCCGTTCCGCCGCAGCGCTGACCGCTTCGCCGCAGCGCTGACCGGGCCGCCCGGGCCCGGCGCGGACCGCGGCGGCTGCGATCAGCGGCCCCGCCTGCCAGAATGAGGCCGTGTCCGTCAGCCCTGATCAGCCCGGTGTGCATGCCAGCGACGAGAACCGTGACGCGAGCCGGCCTGACCCCGGCGAGTCGCAGCGCTGGCTGCTGCTGGTCTACCGGGTTCCGTCTGAGCCGAGCCGGCTGCGGGCAACCGTGTGGCGGCGGATCAAGAGCCTGGGCGCGATCTACCTGCAGAGCTCGGCCGCGGCGCTGCCGTTCAGCGTCTCTGCCGAGCGGGCGCTGCGCAAGCTGCGCAGCGAGATCCTGGACATGTCAGGGACGGCGGTACTGCTGTCCTGCGAGGTGCTCGCCGGCGAGCCGGAGGTGCGGGCTGCGTTCCAGGCGGCCCGCGACGACGAGTACGAAGAAATTGTCGACAAATGCGCGCGACTTCATCGCGCGGCGTCGACAAGGAGTACGCCGAGAGCCACTTCAGCTACGCCGAACTCGAGGAGAACGAGGTCGACCTGGTCAAGCTGCGGAACTGGCTGCAGCGGGTCCCGACCGCGACGTCTTCGGCGCGGCGGGCCGTCAGGCAGCGGTCAGCTCGCTGGCGGAGTGCGAGGAGAAGCTGGAGACTTACGCTGCCCGGGTGTACGCCGAGGAAGCAGAGGACCACCAACAGCCCGCCGCAGGCTCGACCGGCAGCAGCACCGCGATCACCAGCGGAAGCAGCCACCAGGCCGTCACGCCGGCCTTGTGCAGCGCCGTAGGTGCCGGCCAGGCCGATCACGACACCCGCGGCGACCAGCCAGTCGTCGCCGATCACGAAGTCGTACCAGAACGCGCCGAAGGCGCGGAGCTTTGACATGTCAGATCCCCTCAGTGCGCGCTCTGCGCGACCGGTGCCTGACTTCGGCCGGGTCACCCTGTCCGTCGCCTGACTGCCGCAGCAGCCACGACAAGGCCGACGCGAACAGCGCGATCGCCGGGATGATGACCAGCAGCGCGGCGTCCGACCCCGGCCAGTGCGCGCCGGCGCCCTCGCCGCCCCAGAACATGCCGAAGCTGGTCAGCATGATCCCGACCACGAACTTCATGGTGTTCTCCGGCACCCGGGCCAGCGGGGCCTTGATCGCGAACCCGGCCGCCGGCGACGAGCACCACCGCGGCAGCCGGCCGCGATCGTGGCCAGCCCGACGTTCTTGGCGTTAGCTGCCGAACGTCAGCACGATGAACACGACCTCCAGGCCCTCCAGCAGCACGCCCTTGAACGCCAGCGTGAAGCCGTACCAGTCGGGCGCCAGGAACGACCGCCTGCGGGCCTGCTGGCCTGCGCCGCGGCCAGCTGCTCGGCGTAGATCCTGTCCTCGTCGTGCAGGGCCTTGTGCCCGCTGGCCCGCAGGATCGCCTTGCGCAGCCACTGCAGGCCGAAGACCAGCAGCAGCGCGCCGACCACCACCCGCAGCGCGGTCAGCGGGATGTGCGAGACAGCCGGGCCGAGGACCGCGACGATGACCGCGAGCACGGCGAGCGCGGCCGCCGATGCCGGTGATCGCCGAGCGCCAGTCCCTGGCCGTGCCCGCCGCCAGCACGATGGTGGTCGCCTCTACCGCCTCGACCGCGCAGGCCAGGAAGACGGCGATGAACAATGCGCTCGCAGCTCGCTCCCATGGCAGCCCCCAGTCAAATTTGTCGGCGCTGACCCAGCCAGCATAACAGCTGTCATTTCTGGCAAGTGACATCCGTTAGCCAGCGCCAGTCGACCCCGCGGGACCGGGCTACTGCCCGCGCAGGCACTAGGCTCAGACCGTGACAACGAAGCCACTGACAACCAGCCAGAGCGCGGCCCGCAGCCGCCGCCGCAGACGCCATCATCATCGGGGTGACCGAGACACCGGACGGCCCCGTTCCCGCCCCCGGCTCGGAGGACGTCAACGCCGCGCTTGGCGGCACCCTGGCCGCCACGCTGGCCGCCCTCGGCGCCACCGGAAAGCAGGACGAGATCACCCGGATCGCGTCCGGGGCACAGCTCGCCGCACCGCTTGATCGTCGCGGTCGGGATCGGCGAGGCCGGAATCTGACGGGTAGCGGGGCCGGACCGGAGAGCTCTGCGCCGGGCCGCCGGCGCGGCCGTACGGGCGCTCGCGAACGGCAAGGTCAGCTCGGTCGCCGTCGCGCTGCCGGCCAGGGACGAGGCCGAGACCGAGGCCGTCGCGCTCGGCGCGCTGCTGGGCGGCTACCGGTTCAGCCGTTACCGGACCGACAGCCGGCCAGGTGACGCTGGACATCACGGTGCTGACCACGGCGGACGGCGCCGGCGCCGCTGCCGAGCGCGCGCAGGCCATCGCCGCGGGCATGACGCTGGTCAGGGACCTGGTCAACACCAGCCCGTCGCACCTGTACCCGGAGACGTTCGCCGCTGAGGCCGAGCGCGTCGCCGGCCAGGCCGGGCTGACATCCAGGTCCTCGATCACGAGGCGCTGGCCGACGGCGGCTACGGCGGCATCACCGGGGTCGGGCAGGGCTCGGTGCACCCGCCCCGGCTGGTCCGCCTCGGTTACGCTCACCCGGACGCGACGAAGACGGTGGTCTTCGCCGGCAAGGGCATCACGTTCGACTCCGGCGGGCTGTCGCTGAAGCCGCCGAAGGCCATGGAGGCGATGAAATCCGACATGGGCGGCGCGGCAGCCGTGCTCGGCGCACTGCAGGCCATCGCCGCGCTCGGGCCGGCCGTCAACGTCGTCGGCTACCTGCCGATGGCGGAGAACATGCCCGGCGGGAACGCGCAGCGACCGTCGGATGTGATCACGATCTTCGGCGGCAAGACGGTCGAGGTGCTGAACACCGACGCGGAAGGGCGGCTAGTGCTGGCGGACGTGCTCGCCCGGTCCGGGCAGGACTCCCCCGACCTGCTGATCGACGTCGCCACGCTGACCGGCGCCCAGCTGGTCGCGCTCGGCCCGCGTATCAGCGGCGTGATGGGCAGCGATGACGAGGTGTGCAACGCGGTCGTCGACGCGGCCCGGCGGGCGGGCGAGCAGGCCTGGCCGATGCCGCTGCCGGCGGAGCTGAGGAAGGGCCTTGACTCCCCGGTGGCCGACATCGCGAACGTGGCCGGCGAGCGATTCGGCGGCATGCTGGTGGCCGGCTTGTTCCTGAAGGAATTTGTGCCAGACGGCGTGCGCTGGGCACATGTGGACATTGCCGGGCCAGCCTTCCACGAGGGCGAGCCCTACGGATACACCCCGAAGGGCGGCACCGGCGCGGCAGTGCGGATGCTGGTGCAGATCGCCGCCGACGTGGCAGACGGCCTAGGCTGTAGAACGAAGGGAGCAGAACGTGACGGACAGCGGCGGCTACGACATCGTCATTCTCGGCGGCGGCAGCGGCGGCTATGCATGCGCGCTGCGCGCGGCCGAGCTGGGCAAGCGGGTCGCGCTCATCGAGAAGGACAAGGTAGGCGGCACCTGCCTGCACCGGGGCTGCATCCCGACGAAGGCACTGCTGCACGCGGCCGAGATCGCCGACCTGTCGAAGGACAGCGCGGCATTCGGCGTGCGGACCAGCTTCGACGGCATCGACATGCCCGGCGTGAATGCCTACAAGGACAAGGTCGTCACCCGGCTGTGGAAGGGCCTCACCGGGCTGGTCGCCAGCCGGCACATCGACGTGATCGAGGGCGCCGGCCGGCTGGTCTCGCCCACCTCGGTGCAGGTAGGCGATCGCGTCATCAGCGGCGAGCACGTCGTGCTGGCCAGCGGCTCGGAGTCCCGCAGCCTGCCGGGCCTGCAGGTCGACGGCCAGCGCATCATCACCAGCGACCACGCGCTGACCCTGCAGCACGTGCCGTCTTCCGTCGTCATCCTCGGCGGCGGCGTCATCGGCGTGGAGTTCGCCAGCGTGTGGCGCTCGTTCGGCGCCGAGGTCACGATCGTGGAGATGCTGCCGCACCTGCTGCCGGCCGAGGAGGAATCCAGCTCGAAGCTGCTGGAGCGGGCGTTCCGCCGTCGCGGCATCGCGTTCAAGATCGGCACCAGGTTCGAGAGCGTCAAGGAAACCGACGCTGGCGTGACCGTGACGCTCGAGGGCGGCACGACGATCGACGCCGAGCTGCTGCTCGTCGCGGTAGGCCGCGGTCCGGTCTCCGCCGGGCTCGGCTACGACGAGGCTGGCGTCGCCATGGACCGCGGTTTCGTCCTCGTCGACGAGTACTGCCGCACCAACATTCCCACCATCTCAGCGGTCGGTGACCTGCGGCCCGGCATGCAGCTGGCCCATGTCGGCTTCGCCGAGGGCATCATGGTCGCCGAGCGGCTGGCTGGCCTGCAGGTCGTCCCGATCGACTACGACGGCGTGCCGCGGGTGTGCTACTCCGACCCGGAGGTCGCCTCGGTCGGCATCACCTCGGCGACCGCCGCGGCCCGCGGCATCGAAGTCACCGAGCTCACCTACGACCTGGCCGGGAACGGCAAGAGCCAGATCTTGCAGACCGCTGGCGCAGCAAAGATCATCGCGACCGCTGGCGGCGGCCCGGTGCTCGGCATTCACCTGGTCGGCGCGCGCGTCGGCGAGCTGATCGCCGAGGCGCAGCTGATTTACAACTGGGAAGCAGTGCCCGGCCGACGTCGCCCAGCTGATTCACCCGCACCCGACCCAGTCCGAGGCCATCGGCGAGGCGCATCTCGCCCTGGCCGGCAAGCCCCTGCACGTGCACGGATGATCTGCCTCACCGGCGCTGGCCACTCGGCCCCGGCGAGCGCAGGCGCTAAAGTCGGTATAAAGCGAAGAAGGAGTTTCGGTTAGCCATGTCGGTCTCCGTATCGATGCCACAGCTCGGCGAAAGCGTCACCGAGGGCACAGTCACCCGCTGGCTCAAGCGGGAGGGCGAGCACGTACAGGCCGACGAGCCGCTTCTGGAGGTCTCGACCGACAAGGTTGACACCGAGATCCCGTCGCCGGTGTCCGGCATCCTGCGCGGCATTACCGTTGCCGAGGACGAGACGGTCGCGGTGGGCGCCGAGCTGGCGGTCATCGACGAGGATGGCGCCGCCGGCGGCCAGGCCACCGCGGACGCTGCGCCCGCGGCTGCCGCCGAGCCTGCCGCGCCACCCAGCTACGCCCAGCCCGAGCCGGCCGCGCCGAGCCCGAGCCCACCGCCAGCCCGAGCCGGCCGCGCCAGAGTTATGCGGACCCGCTGCCCCCCGCCCGGCCCGAGCCGGCCGCGGCCAGTCTATGCGGACCCGCTGCCCCCCGCTCCGGCTGCGCTCCCGCTCCCGCCGGCCGAGCCAGACGTCAGCTACGTCCCGCCGCCGCGCCAGCTACCCGCCAGCCGCCGCCTCCTACGACCCCGGCAACGGGCAGGCCGCAGGCGCGCGGCCAGTTCGGCAGAGGCGGCCGAAGGTCCGTATGTCACGCCGCTCGTCCGCAAGCTTGCCGCCGAGCATGGCATCGACCTGGCCACCGTGACCGGCACCGGAGTCGGCGGCCGCATTCGCAAGCAGGACATCCTTGATGCCGCCACGGCCATCCGCGGCACGACCGGCCAGCCAGCGGCGAGCTACGTCGCGCCGCCACCGATGGCCGCGCCAGCCTCAGCCGCGCTGCCGGCCCCGGCGCCGCCTGCTCCCGTTGCGCCATCGCCGGCGCCAGCTCCCGTAGTTGCGCCGACCGCGGTGCCGGTCGCAGCCGCAGCACCGGAGGCACCGGCTCGGACGCGATCCGCGGTCGTGCCGTCCAGTCTGCGCGGCACCACCGAGCGGATGTCCAGGGCCCGGCAGGTCATCGCGCAGCGGATGGTCGAGTCGCTGCAGACTTCCGCGCAGCTGACCACCGTCGTCGAGGCCGACGTGACGGCGATCGCCAGGCTCCGTGACCGCGCCAAGGGTGCGTTCGAGGGCAGGGAAGGCGTGAAGCTGTCCTTCCTGCCGTTCTTCGCGCTCGCCGCTGTCGAGGCGCTCAAGATGCACCCCAAGCTGAACGCGGTCATCGACACGGCCTCAGGCCAGGTGACCTACCACGACGCCGAGCATCTGGGCGTCGCCGTGGACACCGACCGCGGCCTGATGGTGCCGGTCATCAAGAATGCCGGGGACCTGAACATCGGCGGGCTTGCCCGCAAGATCGCCGACCTGGCGAGCCGGACCCGGGCCGGCCAGGTCAGCCCTGACGATCTGTCCGGCGGCACCTTCACGCTAACGAACACCGGCAGCCGCGGTGCGCTCTTCGACACGCCGATCATCAACCAGCCGCAGGTCGGAATCCTCGGCACCGGCACCGTCGTCAAGCGCGCGGTCGTCGTCGAGGACCCGACGCTCGGCGAGGTGATCACCGTCAGGTCGATGGTGTACCTGGCGCTGACCTATGACCACCGCCTGGTCGACGGCGCCGATGCGGCTCGCTTCCTGGCAACCATGAAGGCCCGGCTGGAGGAAGGCGCGTTCGAGACCGAACTCGGCCTTTAGCGCACCGGATCACCCGGCCCGGGACTGTCGCGCGCTCGCACGAGAGAATGAGCCGCTGAGACTAGCGGAGGTGTGCGTGCGGATTGCGATTTCGGCATCAACCGGGCTTATCGGCAGCGCGCTAGCGACCAGCCTGGCAGCCGACGGCACGGATGTGGTCAGGCTGGTGCGGCGGTCGCCAGCTGATACGACGGAGGTCCGCTGGGATCCAGCGGCCCCGGCCGGCGGTCTCGATCCGGCCGCGCTCACGGGGCTTGACGCGGTGGTGCACCTGTCCGGCGCGCCGATCGCGGCCGGCCGCTGGACGCCGGCCCGCAAGCAGGAACTGCGGGCCAGCCGGATCGGCAGCACCGGCGCGCTGGTCAGCGCCATGCTGGCAGCGCCGGAGACGGCGCCGGTGCTGATCGTCGCGTCCGCCGTCGGCTGGTACGGCGATACGGGAGACCGGACGGTCGATGAGACAGCGCCGAACGGTGCCGGCTTCCTGGCCGAGCTTGTGCGCGACTGGGAGGCCGCCGCACAGCCGGCCAGGGCGGCCGGCATACGCGTGGTCAACCTGCGGTCAGGCATCGTGCTCAGCAGCCGCGGCGGGATGCTGCCGAAGCTGCTGCTGCCGTTCCGGCTCGGGCTCGGCGCCAGGATCGGCCCCGGCAGCCAGTACCTCAGCTGGATCACCCTGGCCGACCACGTCCGCGCCACTCGCTACCTGATCGAGCAGCCAGGGATCGACGGGCCGGTCAACCTGACCGCGCCGGTGCCGGCGACGAACGCGGAGCTGACCCGGGCGCTCGCGGGCGCGCTGCATCGCCGCGCGCTGCTCGCTGTCCCGGCCGGAGCCGTCCGGCTCGCAGTCGGCGAGGTTTCTACCGAACTGCTCAGCAGCTGCCGTGCTGTCCCGGCCCGGCTCCAGCAGGCCGGATTTACCTTCACGCAGGACCAGATCGAGCCTGCGCTCGCCGCTACCGTGGCGGACAAGGCTGGCCGATGACGCCCGGCAGTCAGCCGCCGGGACAGCTGGCCTGATCAGCGGGCCGGGTGGTCGTCCAGTTCGGCCACGCAGCTGCTCGGCGGGCTCAGCCAGGAGATCATGCAGCGGGCGGCCTGGCCCTACGCCCACCAGCGGGATGCTGCGCAGCCGCGGTACCGGCGCCGGTCAGGCCCTGGTACTTGCGCAGCATTGCGTTGGTGATCCGCAGGAGCCGCCGTGCACCCAGGATGGCCACTGCCGCCAGCGGCAGCTCGATGAGGACCGCGGACAGCAGGCTGAGCTGGAACCCGGCGGTGCGGGTATCGAGAACCACGTCGAACCAGGCATCGCAGAGCAGCAAGGTCGCGAGCACGACCAGGCAGATGATCAGGATCTGCCTGCGCGCGCCACGGATGCCCAGCCGGTCACCGCGAATGCGCACAGCAGGGCAACGTCAAAGCCGACCCAGGCACCGCGCCAGCCGCCGGCCCGGTAGTACCGCGGCAGGGTCGCCGCCAGCAGGCCCGTCCAGGCTGCCAGGCCCAGGCAGCAGACGATGATCACGACCAGCAGGATGGCCCGTCGCCGGTAACTGCCGCGTCCGGCCAGCGGATCCTGGCTGTCAAGCTCCGCCAGCGCGCGCCTGAGCTCCGGTCGTTCCTGCGGGCTCATGCGCCGCAGGTCTTCCCGATCGAACACGGCACGCACCTCCTGCTCACGCATAGCCACCGGGCGGGGCAGCGCATTCCCGCTGATTTGTGCCCGCTATCCCTCGGCTTTACCCAGCGCCGGCCTGCTGAACTGTCCCGGCTCGGCCAGTGCGCCTGCCGGCATCGGGACACCGTCGAGCCGCGAAGCAGGAATGCCTCCCGGCGCGTCCGCTCGCCAGCCGCCGCGACCTCGCCAGCCACCGCGACCTCGTCGGCTTCGTGCAGCAAGGTGCGGATGCGGTCGAGCGTGTTCCTCGGCCGGCTGCCTCCTCGGCCTGGCGCTTAAGCTGGAGCGTGCACGGTGACCTGGTGTTCGCGCAGATCGGGCTAGGCGACAACGCGATCGGCTATCTCGAGGCCTGGGATCTGCAGCGGCAGCTGCACGATCGGCGGGTGCGCGGCGAGATTCCGGACACCTGCCTGCTGCTGGAGCACCAGCCTGTCTACACCGCGGGCAAGCGGACCGAGTCCGCTGGACCGGCCGGCCGGCGACCCCGGCGCGCCGGTGATCGACGTCGACCGCGGCGGGAAGATCACCTGGCACGGCCCCGGGCCAGCTGGTGGGTACCCGATCGTCAGGCTGGACGAGCCGGTCGACGTCATCGGCTACGTCCGGCTGATCGAGGAGGCGCATGATCGGCGTCTGCGCCGAGTTCGGCGTGCAGGCAGTCCGGGTCGAAGGGCGCAGCGGCGCCTGGCTCGCGGACGGGCACGGCCGGCCGGACCGGAAGGTCGCGCGCGATCGGCATCCGGGTGGCCAGGGGCGTGACCATGCACGGCTTCGCGCTGAACTGCGACTGCGACCTGTCCTGGTACGACCGCATCGTGCCGTGCGGCATCAGGGATGCCACGGTGACCTCGCTGTCAGCCGAGACCGGCCGGCAGATCACCGTCGCCGACGTGATTCCGGCGGCCGAGCGCCACCTCGCCGACGTGTTCGGCGCGGCGAGCACAGTCAGGGCAGCAGCGTGCCCGGCGCTCGCCGAGGTCACGGCGCCAGCCCGGCCTGACCGCTCGCGCCGGCTGCCCGCGGGTCGGCAGGTAACGCGCGCCGTCGAGCGCGAGCGCGGCCAGCGCGGCGGCGGCGCGGCGCACGACCTGGCTCGGACAGGAAATCGGCCGAGATCGGCCGGCCGGGTGAACCGGAACTCGTCGAGCTCCTCCTCCTGCAGCACGATGGCGACGCCGTCGGCAGCGTGCCGCCGTCGAAGACGAAGTACATGATCGGCCGGGCCTCGCGGCCGTACGGCTGCGAGCTCCAGTCCAGGCCAGCAGCGCGCCGATCGGCAGGTCCAGCCCGATCTCCTCGGCCACCTCGCGGGCGCAGCCGACATGCGGCGGCTCGCCGAGCTCGCAGATGCCGCCCGGCAGCGTCCAGTGGTCCCGGTAGTTCGGCTTGACCAGCAGCACCCGCCCGGCTGTCGTCGGGATCAGCGCCGCCGGCGGCCACGCACCACGCCGGGCAGCTGCGCGAACCAGGCTGTCGGCTCGAGGTAGTGGCGGCCGGTCACGGCGGTCAGCTGCCTCGCTGGCGGCGCCGCGCCAGGTAGCTCGCGCAAGCTCGCCGGCTGGCACCGCGGTCTGCTCGCCGCTGCGCATGTCGCGGATCGTCACCTGGCCCGCCTGCGTGCTCCTGCTCGCCGTAGATCAGGCACCAGCGGGCCGCCTTGTCGCTGGCCCACTTCAGCTGCCTGCCGAGCTTGCCGGACGACCCCAGGTAGACGCTGGCCCGCAGGCCGGCGGCCGCGCGCCGCCGCGGCGAAGCCGAAGCACTCCGCCGCCAGGTCGGGACGCATCACCGTGACGGCGACGTCGAGGCGGCCGCGCGTCGGCCGGTCGCGGTGCGGGCAGCAGCGGCATGATCCGCTCGATCCCGATAGAGGAGCCGGTGGCAGGCACGTCGGGGCCGCCGAGCTGCTCGATCAGGTGGTCGTAACGGCCGCCCGAGCCGATCGACCCGGCGACGCCCGGCGCGGCAACCTCCCAGATCGGGCCGGTGTAGTAGCTCAGCCCGCGCACCATGCGCGGGCGTGAACACGATGCGCCCGGCCGGGACCTGCCCGGACACCAGGGAAAGCAGCGTGTCCACCTCGTCCAGGCCCGGCGATGCCCTCCTCGGTCTTGCTCAGCGCAGCCGCGGATCCGCTCGGCTGCATCCGGCGCGGTCATCGCCGCGACCAGCTCACCGGCCGTCTCGGCGGCCAGGCCGCGGCCGATCAGCTCGGCGACCACCTCGTCCGGCGGCAGCTTGTCCAGCTTGTCCAGCGAGATCAGCGCGCCGGGGCCGAGGTCCGGCGGCACGCCGAACGCCTCGAGCAGGCCGGCCAGCACCCGCCGCGAGTTGAGCTGGATGGTGAAGTCCGGCAGCTCCGAGCGCGGCGAGCGCGTCGTGCTGCGCGCACAGCGCTTCGGCATCCGCCAGCAGCGACGCCGAGCCGAGCGTGTCCAGGTCGCACTGGATGAACTCGCGGTACCGGTCCTTGCCGGGCCGGTCGGCTCGCCACACCGGGCCGATGCACGTACCGCTTGTACGGCGAGGGCAGCTGGCTGCCGTAAGCGGCCACGACCCGGGCCAGCGGCACCGTCAAGTCATACCGCAACGCCAGGTCGGCCTCGCCCGATGCCTCGTGCTCGCCGCGCCGGAGGATCTTGAAAACGAGCTTGTCGCCTTCGTCGCCATACTTGCCCAGCAGCACATCGAGTCGCTCGAAGGCAGGCGTCTGCAGCGGCTCGTAGCCGTAGCTGCCGAGCACCGTCGCGGATGACCGCGAAGGCATGCTCGCGCTTGTCCACCTCCGCGGCGAGGAAGTCACGAGTACCTGACGGCGGGTCGAACTGGCTAGGCATGGTGCCTATGGTGGCCGACGGCACCCTGGTTCGTCACATCGGCCTGCGCCGCGCACCTGCCGCGGCGCGCATTGACGCCGTAAGCGCACGGTTTGCCCGGCGTCAGTCAGTACTCGTGCGGGTTCCTACCAGCAGCCAATCGGCCCGGTCAGGAAGAGCGACCTCGGCCCAGATCAGCCTGTCCTCCGCCGCGTAAGCGAGCTCCACGGCTCGTCACGTCTTGCGACGGTAGGCGCGCACCGCCAGCGGCGCGAACACCAGCACGATGCCGAGTGCCCACAGCATCGACTCGGCGGCAGGCACGGCGACCGGGCCGCTGCGTCATCAGGCCGCGGGACGCGGCAGCGAGCAGCGTCACCGGGTTGGCCTTCGCGAATGCCTGCAGCCAGCCCGGCATCGTATGGATCGGCACCAGCAGGCCGCTGGCGAAGATCAGCGGGAAGAACGCGGTGAAACCGAACACCTGCACGCCCTGCGGGGTCTTGACGAGCAGTGCCGATGTAGGCCGAGATCCAGCACATCGCCAGCGCGAACACCAGCACCAGCGCGCATGCCGCAATTGTTCCGAGCACACTGGTGGGACCGGAAGCCCATGATCATGCCGAAGCCGAGCGTGACCAGCACCGAGATGACGTAACGGGTCACGTCTCCCATGATCGCGCCAGCCAGCGGCGCCCAGCGCGCGATCGGCAGGCTGCGGAACCGGTCGAAGATGCCCGCCGAGATGTCCTGGTTCAGCATCAGCCCGGTACCCAGGGTGGCGAACAGCACGGTCTGCACGATGATGCCGGGCAGCACGTACTGCAGGTAGCGGTGCACGTTGCCGTGCGCGATGGCGCCGCCGAACACGTAGGTGAACAGCAGCAGGAACATGATCGGCTGCAGGCTCAGGCCGATCAGGTCCTCGGCGTTGGTCCTGATCTTCAGCACGCTGCGCCAGGTCAGCGTGAACGAGTTCCGCAGGCCCGGTAGCGGACTGAGCCGCCTGGACGGCACTGCCGTGGCTGGCCGAGGGTTACCGTGGTCATCGCGTTACCTTCCTGCGCATGCTGGGCCGCACCCTCGGCGCCGGCCGTTCTCGTCGTCCGCTCGCCGGTCGTCGTCCGCGCGCCTGCTCGTCCTCGGCACGGTGCCCGGTCAGAGTCAGGAAGACCTCGTCCAGGCTGCTCTTGCGCATGCTGAACTCGGCTAGCTCGATGCCGCTCTCGTCGAGCTGGCGCACGATGCCAGGCAGCAGTGCCGCGCTGGGCACCTGGGCAATGACCTGCCGAGCGCCTAGTCGGCTACCGGCTCCGAGCCAGTCCAGCGCGCCAGCACGGCGGCCACGTCGCCGAGCCGGTCCCGGTCGGCGGGGACCACCTCGAGCACCTGGCCGCCGACCTTGGCCTTCAGCTCGTCCGGGGTGCCGGTAGCAATGACCCGGCCGTGATCGATCACCACGATGTCGTCGGCAAGCTGGTCGGCCTCGTCCAGGTACTGCGTTGTCAGCAGCACGGTCACGCCGTCGGCGACCAGAATCCTGATCATGTCCCAGACATCGCTGCGGGCCTGCGGGTCCAGCCCGGTGGTCGGCTCGTCCAGGAACAGCACCTGCGGCTGGCCGACCAGGCTGGCGGCCAGGTCGATTCTCCGCCGCATGCCGCCCGAGTACGTCTTGACCGGCCTGGCGCGCGGCATCGGACAGGTCGAACCTGGACAGCAGTCACGTCGCGCGCGACTTTGCGTCGACGCGGCTGAGGCCGAGCAGCCGGCCGATCATGATCAGGTTGTTGGTGCCGGTGAGGCCGTCGTCCACCGACGCGTACTGACCCGTCAGCCCGATCAGCTGGCGGACCTGGTGGGCGTCCCTGACGACGTCGTAGCCGCCGACGCTGGCCCGGCCGCCGTCAGGCTCAAGCAACGTGGTCAGGATGCGCACGGCTGTCGTCTTTCCGGCCCCGTTCGGGCCGAGCACGCCAAGGACGGTGCCCGCCTCTGCTGCCAGGTCGGCGCCCGCCAGTGCCTTGGTCTTGCCGAAGTTCTTGATCAGGCCATCGGCCCTGATTGCTTCTGCCACCTTCGTTGCCTCTCCCCCGGCAGACCCGCTGACGGTCTCGATTCCGGGCCGATAGTAACCTCGATGTCCGACAACGCCCGTCGGCCAAGCCTTTCCCCGGGCCGCCCTCGGCAGCGCTACTCAAGATATATCTCTTTTGCTCCGTCGCACAGCTATTTTTCCGGCACCGGTTCCGGACATGGCAGTGCGCCCCGCTTCCGACTAGCGGGGCGCACTGCTCGCGGCGACTCAGCCGCGCTATTACCCGGTCGGTCCCGCGGTCAGCGTCACGGTGGCCTGATGCGACTGGCCGGTCTGGTCGGTCCAGGCGACGCTAACCTTGTCGCCGGGGTGGTAGCCCTCGATGACGGACTGCAGACCAGATGGCGAGGTGACCTGGTGTCCGCCTACTGACATGATCGTGTCGCCCTGGGCGAGGCCAGCCGCACTGGCCGCGGTGCCGGGCACGGTGCCCGCGACGGTTACGCCCGATCCTGACTGGCTGAAGCTGCCGGAACTGGCTGCGACCTCTACGCCAAGGAACGGGGTCGCGCCGATGTGCACAGTCACCGACGACTTCCCGGCCTCGATCTGGTCAGCCAGCGCAATCGCCTTGTTGATCGGGATCGCGAACGCCGTCGTGGTCACCGAGGAGGTCGTGCCGAACGGCGACGTGCTGCCGCTCGATGCGGCCGTGTTCATGCCGATCACCTGGCCAGTCGTGTTCACCAGCGGGCCGCCGGAATCCCCCGGCTGGATGTTGGCGTTGTGGCGGATCATGTCGGTGAGGTGCTCTTGCACGCCGTCACCTGAATCCTGCGCAGTGATGCTGCTCCCGAGCGTCACGACCTTGCCGGTCGCCACCGCTGGCGTGCCGCCCTTGCCCAGCGCGTTGCCGAGGGCGACGATCTTCTGACCCTGGCTGACGCTCGAGGAGTTGCCGATCGACACTGTCGCGAGGCCCGACGCCGCTTGCAGTTGCAGCACCGCGACATCGCTGGTGTCGCTGTAGCCGACGACTCTGGCCGTATAGGTGCGGCCATTGCCGACGTCCCTGACCTTGACGGACGTAGCGCCGGCCACGACGTGGTTGTTGGTCAGCACTTCGCCGGTGGAGGTGAGGACCATGCCGGTGCCTTCCGCGGTGCCGTGCTGGTAGCCGATGGTGGAGATGACGTCGACCAGGCCAGGGTCGGTGCGGCTGGCGATGGCCGCCGCGCTCAGCGGGCCGCCGGACCCGGCGGCGGCAACGGCTCCGCCGGCCACCGCTAGCGCAACCGCCGACCCGGCGCCTGCCAGCAGCAGCTTACGGCGGCGGGGTGCGCGGCTCGGGCCGGCTTCCGCGTCACCTAGCCACATCGGCGGCGGTGGCGGCGGTGCTCCGTCCTGGGGCTGCCCGTACTGGGGCTGCCCGCCGTACTGCGGACCGTACTGGGGCTGCCCGCCGTACTGCGGACCGTACTGGGGCTGCCCGCCGTACTGCGGACCGTACTGGGGCTGCCCGGCGTACTGCGGACCGTACTGGGGCTGCCCGGCGTGATGCGGACCGTACTGGGGCTGCCCGGCGTGGTGGGGGGCGTTCTGCGGATGGCCGCCATAGTGAGGCTGCCCGCCATACTGCGGCTGCCCGCCATACTGCGGCTGCCCGCCGTGCGGCTGCTGCGGGCCGGCTTCCGGCTGCCAGTCGGATTCCGGCTGCGGGCCGGATGGATAGTCTGGACGGTACTGCGGGTCGTGCGGGCCGGTGCTCATCGGACTGTGTCCCCTCAGGAGCCTTTCGGTGTTCGGTGCTCTTCGTCTGCGCTGTGCCGAGATCGCTGTCATTGAGATCCTCGGCCCGGCCGCTGAGCCTGGCCTGCTGCCTGCCTGTCCGTTAGCTGCCGATCGGCTGAGCGCAACCTGAGGGCTTCCTCTGTGCAGGCTCGGGATCGGCGGCTGGCGTCAGGACCGTCCATCCGGCCCGCGTTATACGCTGGAGAGCGTGGTACTCGCCCCCGACGGCCGCCGGCTACTCCGCCTTGAGGCCCGCAATAGCCAGGTTCCGATCGAGCGCAAGCCGGAGTGGATCAAGACGAGGCTGCGTACCGGTCCGGAGTACACCGAGCTGAAGCAGCTCGTGCGACGTGAGGGCCTGCATACCGTCTGCGAGGAAGCGGGCTGCCCGAACATCTTCGAGTGCTGGGAAGACCGCGAGGCAACGTTCCTGATCGGCGGGGACCAGTGCACGCGGCGGTGCGACTTCTGTCAGATCGCGACCGGCAAGCCCGGCCCGCTGGACACCGACGAGCCACGGCGGGTCGCCGAGTCAGTCGCGACCATGGGCCTGCAAGTACGCGACGGTCACCGGCGTGGCCCGGGACGACCTTGCCGACGGCGGCGCCTGGCTGTATGCGCAGACCTGCCGGGAGATCCACCAGGCGGTGCCGGGCTGCGGCGTGGAGCTGCTCATCCCGGACTTCAATGCCGACCCTGACCAGCTCGCCGAGGTCTTCTCGGCGCGGCCTGAGGTCCTCGCGCACAACCTGGAAACCGTGCCGAGGATCTTCCGCCGGATCCGGCCTGGCTTCCGGTACGAGCGCTCGCTCGCCGTGCTCGCGGCCGCGCGGGAGGCCGGCCTCGTTACCAAATCGAACCTGATCCTGGGCATGGGCGAGCAGCGCGAGGAGGTCAGCCAGGCCATGGCTGACCTGCGCGCAGCCGGCTGTGAACTGCTCACCATCACCCAGTACCTGCGCCCGTCGGTCCGCCATCACCCGATCGACCGGTGGGTGCCACCCGACGAGTTCGCGGAGCTGGCTGAGGAAGCTACGGAACTGGGTTTCGCCGGCGTGCAGTCCGGCCCGCTGGTCCGGTCCTCGTACCGGGCAGGCCGGCTGTACCGGCAGGCGATGGAAAGGCGCGCCGGCCCGGTATCCTCACCATCATGGTAAAAATGCCCGGCGCCAGGCGTGCCAGCGCGCAGCCGTCAACACCCGTCGACCCCGCGTCCATGGGCCGGCTCAAGCAGATCCGCATGGTCGCCGGCATCATGCAATGAACATGACCGCAAGGCCATGCCGCTGGTGGTGCTGACCGGCCTCGCAGTAGCCGCCGTCGTCATCCTGATCGGCAGCCTGCTGGGCCTGATCTGGGTTTTCATCCCGCTCGGTGTGCTGGCTGGCATCGCGGCAGCGATGGTGCTCTTCGGGCGGCTTGCCCAGAAGACCCAGTATGAGGCGATCGCCGGACAGCCGGGCGCAGCGGCGGCCATCCTGCAGCAGCTGCGCGGCGGGTTCACCACTACCCCGGCAATTGCGGCAAACCGCAACATGGACGTCGTGCACCGCACCGTCGGGCGGCCCGGTGTCATCCTGGTCGGTGAAGGCTCGCCGTCCAGGCTTCCGAGCCTGCTCGCCGCGGAAAAGAAGCGGATCGCCAGGATCGCCAGCCAGGTTCCGATCTACGACTTCCAGGTCGGCGACGCCGAGGGCCAGGTTCCGATCCGGCAGCTGCAGAAGAAGATCATGAAACTGCCTCGTAACCTCAAGGGCCAGGCGGTAGCCGAGCTCAACTACCGCCTGGAGATGCTGCCGCAGTCGCTGCAGATGCCGAAGGGACCGGTACCCCGCAACGCACGGATGCCGAAGCCGCCCAGGCCGCGTACCCGCTAGGCAGCCTGCCTGCCGGCCGGCTAGCCGCGGACTACGACAGTCTTAGCCGCTTTGTCCTGCAGGCCGCGCAGGTCGCGGTCCATCATCATCGCCGGGACCACCAGCATCAGCAGTAGCGTGCGAACAAATCGCCCTGGCCAGGCCTACCGGACGGCCGTCCAGCCGGATCACCCGCAGCCCCAGCAGGCGCTTGCCGAGGGTGATTCCGGTCAGCGCGGTCAGCAGCCAGTCCTGTATGCCGAACACCACCGGAGTCCACAGCCGCGGCTGGCTCAGTACGTTCGCCGCGTGTCCGGTCGCCGGGTGGTAGAAGAACGCGATCGCGATCACGCTGCAGGCCAGCCAGTCGATGAGCAGGGCACCGAACCGCCTGCTCCAGCCGGCCACCGACCCCGGCCCTGCCTCCGGCAGTCCGTAGTACTGGCCGGGATATACCTCGGCGCCCGCGGCGGTCTGCTGGTCCGTCACTGCTCCACCTGCTGCTTCGCCTCCACCTGCCGTTCGTTACGGCTCCACGGTATCCCGCTGCGGGGTTGGCCGGGCCCGGGCACTCCGGGTTTGGCATGCTGGGAGGACAGGGGCTGTCGTGCCGCTGCGGCCAGGTGGCGTAACACCAGCGAAACATCAGGGACACGGCCAGGAAACTGTCCGGCGATAACGTCACAATCGCGCCGAGCGGCGGCGTCTGTCCCTCGGGCGGCCCCGGGGGCAGTCGGGGTGCTCCGACTGCACAGCTAAGGAGAGCTGATGTTCACAAGCGGCGATGAGGTACTGCGGTTCATTAAGGCCGAGGGGGTGCAGTTCATTGACGTGCGGTTCTGCGACCTGCCCGGCACTGTGCAGCACTTCACCGTGCCTGCCGAGACCTTCGACGAGAGCGTCTTCACCGAAGGCCGGATGTTTGACGGATCGTCGATTCGCGGCTTCCAGCAGATTCACGAGTCGGACATGCTGCTGCTGCCCGATCCGTCCACGGCGGTGCTTGACCCGTTCCGCACCCACAAGACGCTCAACCTGAACTTCTTCGTGCACGACCCGCTGACGGGCGAGCCGTACAGCCGGGACCCGCGCAACATCGCCCGCAAGGCCGAGGACTACCTGCGTGGCAGCGGTGTGGCCGACACCGTGTACTTCGGACCGGAAGCCGAGTTCTACATCTTCGACTCGGCCCGGTACCAGACCGGACCGAACGAGGGCTATTACCACATCGACTCGATCGAGGGCGCCTGGAACACCGGCCGCGACGAGCCCGGCGGCAACCTGGGCGCTAAGCCCGGCTACAAGGGCGGCTACTTCCCGGTGCCGCCGATGGACCACTACACCGACCTGCGCTCGGAGATGGTGCGCAAGCTGATCGACGTCGGCATTACGGTCGAGATGCAGCACCACGAGGTGGGCACCGCCGGCCAGGCCGAGATCGACATCAAGTTCGACACCCTGCTGACCATGGCCGACAACCTCATGCTCTACAAGTACGTGGTCAAGAGCGTGGCCAGGGCGGCTGGCAAGACGGTCACGTTCATGCCGAAGCCGCTGTTCGGCGATAACGGCTCGGGCATGCACTGCCACCAGAGCCTGTGGAAGGACGGCTCGCCGCTGTTCTACGACGAGGTCGGCTACGCGGGCCTGTCTGACGTCGGCCGGTACTACGTCGGCGGTCTGCTCAAGCACGCGCCGTCGCTGCTGGCCTTTACGAACCCGACGATGAACTCCTACCACCGGCTGGTGCCGGGGTACGAGGCGCCGGTCAACCTGGTGTACTCGCAGCGCAACCGGTCAGCGTGCATCCGGGTACCGATAACCGGCCCGAACCCGAAGGCCAAGCGACTGGAGTTCCGCGTCCCGGACCCGTCCTGCAACCCGTACCTGGCGTTCGCGGCCATGCTGATGGCTGGCCTGGACGGCATCAAGAACAAGATCGAGCCGCCAGAGCCGGTCGACAAGGACCTCTACGAGCTGCCGCCCGACGAGGCCAAGGCCATCCCGCAGGTTCCCGGCTCGCTGGAGGCGGTGCTCAACAACCTTGAGGCCGACCACGAGTTCCTGCTCGAGGGCGGCGTGTTCACCCCGGACCTGATCGAGACCTGGCTGGATTACAAGCGCACCAACGAGATCGACGCGATCCGGCTCCGGCCGCACCCGCACGAGTTCGAGATGTACTACGACGTGTGAGCATGACATAGCGGCGCCTGGGCCGCATCGGGTGCGGCTCAGGCTGCTGTTTACGGCGTGATCGCGATGGCAGTGGGGCTGGTGCCGACCTTGATGGCCTTGCCGGACTTGCTGGTGGCAGTGTTGATCGAAACCACCGTGCCCGATTCGTTCATGACGATGTAGACGGTCTTGCTGTTCGGGGTGATGGCGATGGCCCACGGGAAGACTCCGGCTATCTTGATCGCCTTGCCGACCTTGCTAGTCGCGGTGTTGATCGGGGTCACCGTCGTCATCTTGGTTCCGGGGTTGCTGACGACGTAGAGGTACCTGCCGTTCGGAGTGATGGCGGCGAGGCTGCCGAAGACCTTGATCGCCTTGCCAGCCTTATTGGTTGCGGTGCTGATCGGGATAATGCCCCGCCTGCTGAACGCATAGACCGACTTCCCGTTCGGGGTGATCGCTATGCCCCCGGGCGAGTTCCCGACCACGATGGGCTGGCCGACGGTATTGGTGACCGTGCTGAAGGGCGTCACGGTATCGGTGATCGAGTCTTCGATGCCGACGTCGACAACATAAGCCTTCTTGCTGTCCGGGGTGAACACGATGCCGCCCCCGTCCGCGCCGTTGAGGATGACGTAGGCAGTCACCGGATGAGATGGCCTCGCCGCGGAGGCGGCTGAGCCCGCCGTGCCAGCCGAGCCGGCCGAAGCTAACGCGGCGGCAGGCAGCACAATCGCAGTGCAAGCGATCGCAGCGGCGACTGACCGCGGCGCCGCACGGCTGGCCAGCTTCATCGGATATGCGCCCCCACCTCATGGCCGGAGACTGCAGCGACGCAGCTCTATGCCTCGCCCTGAGCACACAGTGCGCCGGTCGGAACTGGACAACTCCAGCGCGGGCGCGGCGGACACTAGCGGGCAGGCTAGCTCGCTCCGGAGGCCGCGTTGATCCAGTTCGGCCGCATCCTGCTGATAACCGCGGTGCTCGGCACCGTGATGATCGGCGCAGCACAGTCCGCAATCGCCACCCCGAGGCCGGACGACGTGCTCATTAACCAGCCGGAAATTCTGTCTGCGTCGGCAAGACGTTCACCGTTGGCGTGTGGTTCCAGCAGTTCTCCGGGGGATCGCGGGCCTACCGCGTCGACGTCTACAATCCGCGCGGGGCGCGCGTTCTCTACAAGCACGGGAACGCTCCATCCTCGAACTGGCTCTTCTGGAAGGTCCGCGCGAAGCTGCGCGGCACGTACCGCACGGTCTACTGGACGCACCCGCCAAGCTCGCGCCGCTGGTCCGCATACCGGGCTAAGACGAGGGCCGGCCGCTGCTAGTTCCGGAGGCGCGACGGCCAGCAGGCTCATGCTGGCTCGCGGCCCGGATACTGCCACCCCAGTCCAGCTATCCGAACTGGTAGCGGAGCATGTCGCTGACGGCCTGGTAGCCGAGCCGCTGGTAGAGCGAGCTGGCGACCACGTTGTTCACGTTGGCGTGCAGCACGCAACGCAAGCCCTGCGCAAGCACACTGGCGGACAGTGCCGCCACGCCCGCACTCGCATAGCCGCGCCCCCGCAGCTCTGGCGGGGTATTGACGGCCTGGATCCGCGACACCCCAGCCACCGCCGCGGTCCGCGCGGCCATGGACACCGGACCGCCGTCGTGCCAGATCCAGACATCGCCAGCTGCCAGCCGGCGCGTGACGAAGACTGCCGCCGGATCGGAACCGGCCCAGCCGGCACCAGCCTCGAACCCTGGCAGCCAGGACAGCAGCAGCTCCCGGTCGGCCTCGGCCGCACGGCGCAACCTGCCGTCCACGCCAGCCGGGAACCGCAGGTCCCGGACCTCGTAGAGCCGCTCCGCCGACGTCGGTGTCACAGCGACCTTGCGCCGCCCGGCCCACACCTCGGCGAAACGGGAAGCGGTCCCGGCCGGGCCGATCACGCCGGGCAGCGCGACTCCGCCTGAATCCACGGCACCGGCGACAGGTGCGACAAGTGCCGCGGGCATCGGCGCCACGGCCAGCGCCGCATCCGCCGGCTGCTGAACGGCAACTCCGGCCGGGACCCCGTCAAGCAGCCCGATCCAGTGCCGGCCCGGTTCGCCATAACGAATCGCGTCTGCCAGCTTGGTGCCGACCACGTTATGTCCCACTGGGTCACCGGCCAGCAGCTCCCCGGCCTGGCCGATCACCAGTCCCGGATCAGAGCTGGCATGGACCGCGATGCTCATCGGACGCCGTACCTCCGCCCCTCGCTCGTCAGCCCCGACGGCGACTATGTCACGAGCATGTCCCAGGAGTGCTGGCGATCGCGAGGAGCAGCCCGGCAACGGCGATGATGGCCTTGGGGAAGCGCCGCATCGAGCCCTGGAGGCCGACGTCAAGCGCTCGATGCGCGGCGAACGCGCCGCGAGCTAGCTGAGATTGTCCCCCACGTCGTCGAGCTTCTTGGCTACGTCTCGGACTTCCTGCCGTAATCGCCCGGTTCCGGCGTCTGCCAGCAGCTGACGGATGGCTAGCAGCACGTAAGCTCCGAGTGTGACCACACTGACGTTAGAAGAGATAGCCGCCAGGATCGCGACGGCGGAGGCCGGCCTCGCGTCGGCGACCAGGCAATACGACCGGAACATGTTCACCCAGATCATCACCGAGTTCCGGCGTTACGCCGATGAGCGGGCCAAGGAGATGGCGAAGCTCGCTGACGCTGGGTAGCGAGGCCAAATATCGATAAAGCGACTCCTGGCGCCTGGAGACGCGCTTGGTCGCGATGATGGCTTCCGCTGCGGCCAGCGCGGACGAGATCGTGCGGTGCCGCTGACTGGCGCGCATATCCTTGCCTGGGATCAGCGGCGACCCGGCTGCGCGGAGCGGAAGGCAGTGACGATGCAGGTGTCCACCAGGGCGCTCCTGGTGGCGGTAGCGGGCTGCGGCGTACTCGCCGCTGGCGCCGTTCCCGCCGTAGCGGGCAGCTCGCTCACGCCGGGCATCCGCATTACCGCCAGCTCGCATAAGCCGCGGGTGTCAGGCGACGTGGTCACCGGCTATAACCAGGGCAGGCTCGCCGACGCGACGATCAGCGGCACGGTCACTGGCGGCCATGGAGACCGCGTCCAGTTGCTCGCGGAGCGCTTCGGCAGCCGGTCCTTTACCGCTGACGGCCCGCCGCGAGCCATTTCCCGCGCCGGTGCGTACTCGTTCCGGGTTCGCCCGCCGCTGATGACCAGGTACCAGGTCAGGCTGCTGTCCGGTGCGAAGGTGGTCGGGCGGTCCAGCACGGTGACGGTTTACGTGGAGGCCAACGTCAGTCAGACCGGCGGCGGGAAGTGCCGTCGGTCGCCCTGCGTGCAGACCTTGCACCTGACGGTCCAGGTGCCGCCATCGGCCTACGGCCGGGAGGCTGGCAAGCGCTGGTTCCTCTACTCGGCCCTCCGGCTAGGCCCGCCTGGTCACACGCCACCGCTCCCCCGTTTCCTGACGCTGGACAAGCACGCTCGTGCTGCCAGGCCGCGGCGGGTCCGGGCCGGCGAGTTCCGTGTCACACTGACCTTCACCTTCAGCATCGGCAGCAGCAGCTATCGGCTCGCCATGAACTCCTGTACCAGGGACAGCCTGGCGGCAGATGGGCTCGGCCTCCCCGGCCACCATGGCTGCGGCGACAAGCGGATCAAGCGCACCATCGGCTACCTCGGCTGACGCTCTCCGGCCGGCCCGGCCGCGGCCGGTGGCAGGATAGATCGTTTTCGGCTACTCAGACCGGTCTTGCTGGTTACCAATGCTCCTGTCACACTTTGCGCGGAGTATTAGCAACCTTCGCCCGGCATACGGGCAGAAAGCAGACGGGGATGTCACGAATCTGGCGATTGGCCGCTCCGGTAGCGGTCGCAGGGGGACTCATCGCAGCGGGAGTCATGCCCGCTCAGGCCGCAGGCGCAGCAGTGGCTCAGCGAACTGCCACGCCGACGGTGTCGATCGCAGCAAAGTCGGTCTTCAAGCCGGTGACGCATGACGTGTTCGTGCAGTACAAGGCGGGCAAGGGCGCTGCGGTGACCATCAGCGGCGCCGTCTCCGGCGCGACCGCGGGCCAGGTTGCGGAATTGTATGCGCAAACCTTCCCGTTCAAGACGGCAGCTACGGCTGTGCCCGGCCAGCAACTCACGCTCAACCCGGTCGGCAGCACGCCGATCCCCTATCACTTCACCGCAGTGCCGACGCTCGCGACCAAGTACACGGTGAAGATACTGCCCAACAGCACGTCCACCACGCCGGTGGCGACGTCCGCGCCGCAGAGTGTCTATATGGTGACGAACCAGGCCGTCTTCGGCTTCAAGCCCACCTGCCGACGACCCGTCTGCCACGAGACGATCCGTATCTACACGAAGATTCCCGCCTCCGCTTACCGGACCGAGAGCGGCAAGAGGACCTACTTCTACTTCGGGCTGAAGCTCTCCGCAACCGGGCGGCCAAGCAATCCGAAGTGGATGTTGCTCGACAAGAAGGCGAAGATCAGCAAGCCGACGCGCGTTTCGCCCACCGAGTTCAAGATCACGCTGTCCTGGTCTTTCCGGATCAATAATGACGGCTACTCCTTTGTCTGGGCGTTCTGCTCGAAGGACAGCGAGGCCAAGGACGGAATCAACCTGCCTGGCTCTCACGGCTGCGGAAAGGCGAAGCTGCCAACTTCGATCTCTTACATCGGCTAGCGGAGCAGGACGTGCGACGCTGCCCCGCCGCGCGATACCGGCAAGGCGGGGCGGTGTTTTTCTCGCGTCATTTCAAGACTTCGGCGTGATGGTGGCCTACAGTCAATAGCGATCCTGATTCCTTCCTGTCGGATCATTGGCCCCGCCGGGTTTGCGCGCCTGGCGGGGCCGTCCGTTTGCGGGACCGGCTCGTCGCGGGCAGGCTGTGCGCATGTCAGGGGTGCCGATGACTGAGGACAGCGATCCCGATGTCGCCAGGATCGAGCGGGAGTTGCGGGCCGCCGGTTCGCCGGAACGGGCCGCCGGATCGCAGAACTACCTCAAAAGCACGCTGGAGTTCACCGGCACCACCGTTCCGCAGGCGCGGGCGATCCTCCTGGCCTGGCGCCGGGAGCACCCGGACCTGACGGGTCAGCGGCTCACGTCGCTGGCAAGCAACCTCTGGGCACGGCCGTACTTCGAGTGCAGGGAAGCCGCTGTCCTCTTGCTCACCGACCGGCGCGCGCTGCTGCAGCCCGCCGACGCCGAGCTGGTTGAACGGCTGCTCCGCACGTCGGGAACCTGGGCCCTGGTCGACGGGCTTGCCGCCGACGTGATGGGCTCGCTGGTCGAGCGCTTCCCGGAGCTCACCACCACCCTGGACAGGTGGGCCACCGACGAGAACTTCTGGATCCGCCGGTCGGCCATGCTGGCGCTGCTCGTGCCACTGCGGCGCGGCGACGCGAAGAACTTCGGGAGATTCGCCGGATATGCCGACGCGATGCTAGGCGAGCGCGAGTTCTTCATCCGTAAGGCCATCGGCTGGGTGCTCCGCGAGACCGCGAAGAAGCACCCGGACCTGGTAGCAGACTGGCTCGCGCCGCGCATCGACCGGGCCTCTGGCGTGACCGTCCGCGAAGCTGTCAAGTGGCTGCCCGCGCCCCGCCGGGAGGAACTGCTGACCGCGTACCGTCAGCGCAACGCCAGCGCCACTGTCGCTGATCGCAGCTGACCGCGTGAGCCGCGGAACCCGCGATCGGCAATCGCCGCGGGCCGGTCAGCAGGTCGCGGTTAGCGCGGGCGCTGGGCTGCCAGCAGCGGGATCGCCGCGATCTTCTCCTCGGTCAGGTCGTCCCAGCGGATAGCGGCAGCTCGGCCGCGGGCCGCGGCTCGGCTCGGCAATCGATAACGCGTTCCGGCGTGACGATGAAGTCCACCAGCACGTCGTGATCGGTGACCGGGATAGTCCCGGCCGGGCGCAGCTGAAGCTCGTGCACGGTGGTGACGCACAGGGTGCCGGGCCCGATCAGCCCGGCGGCCGTAGCCAGCGCGAACTCCAGGTCGGCGAACCCGCCGCCCTTGCCCAGCCGGGAGCCGTCGGCGGCGGCCGCGACGCTGCCCATCACCACCAGTTCCACCGGCGTCAGGTCGTCCAGCGACGCAGGCCGCCCGTAGCGCGAAGCCCCGCTGATCGACGCCGCCTTGCGCGGCGGCTCGCTGAGGCGGGCCGGATCCAGCGCGAAGAACGGCTCTTGCGCCGCCAGCCGCGGCACGGCCATGTACACCGTCTTGCCGTCTTCCAGCGCGCGCTGGCGTACCGGCAGCTGCGGCAGATCCGGGTTGGCCTTCAGCGTGGCCGCGGCCTGCCACTCAGGCATCGCCCGCAATCTCTCGGCGGCCGCTTCAGCACCGGTGAAGTTCGGGATGCGCCCGGCCGCGCCGGGAAACCTGGCCACCTTCGCCTCGCGCATCGCGGCCCACACCTGCTGCCGCAGCATCGCCTTCGCTGCCAGCACGCAGCAGGCCCGCCAGCGTCACGATCATGACGTGGCGCGGCCCGGCTCATGGCACCATCCTGCCTGCAGTCCGGCCGCCGCCCTACCGGAAAGCCGGATACAGCGGCAGGTCCGGCGCTTCCCAGTGCTCGGTCGCGGCCAGCAGCGAGCGCATCAGCGCTGCCACTGCGGGCAGCTCACCGGACGGTTCCAGCTCGGCCGCCAGTGCCTGCCACCGGTAGCGGATGAGCTGGCGCAGCCGCGGCGACTCCGCCTCCGGGTCGGTCGGCTCGTCCGACTCGATCGCGCTGGGTACCAGCCATCGCATCGCGGACAGCGTCCAGGCCGCGACACCGCGCCGTACTCCCGGCAGCCAGCACCGGTCATCGGCGAGCTCGGGCCGCACCGAGCAGACGGCCGACCGGTAGGCCGCCTCGGCGGCCGCGCTCAGCCCGGCCGGCAGCCGGAAGACGCACCAGCACGTGCTGAACGGCATCCGGATGTAGGCCGCGTCCAGGAACGCGGAGTGGAAGCCGGCTGACTCGAAGTCAAGGAACCGGATTGTGTCGCCGGTGAGCATGTTGTTGTCCGGGCAGATGTCGCCCGGCGAGAACACCGCGAGCCGGTCAGCATTCGCTGCCGCCGCGACCTCCGCCAGTTCGGTGCCGAAGCCCGCAGGCGCGGCGACGCCGAGCAGGCCGAGCACCTGCTCAGTACCCAGGATCCGGTCGGGCAGGCCAGCCATGTACCTGTCGTCGGCGGCACCGCCGAGGTAGCCGGCCCGCCGTGAGTCAAAGTCGGGTTGCCGGCGCCCGGCTGCCGCGGACAGTGCGCCGCACGCGCGGGCCCAGGTCAGCAGTGCCGCCTCGGCCGCCAGGGCCGAGTCACCCAGTAGCGCGTCGGCCAGGCTGCGGCCCGTGCCCAGGTCTGACATCACGACAGCGAGCAGGTCACGGTCCGCGCCGAGGAACGACGGTGCGAGCCCGGTGCCGCTGACGAGTTCCAGCCCAGAGGCTTCGGCCGCGAAGCTGCTGCGGCCCTCGCCGTTGTCCGGGTAGGTCTTGACGATGACCGTGCCGCCGTCAGCGCTCCGGACGGCCCCGCCGGTACCGTCCGCTCCATCAGCACCGCCAGCACTATCGCGGCAGCGCAGTACCATCGACCGGCCGCTGCCTCCCGGCAGCACGACGGGCTCGGTGAGCGGCCTGCCAACCGCGGCCGACGCCGCCGCAACGATCGTCGCGACCCGCGACTGCAGCACTTCGTGCTCGCCGTCGCCCATCGGCAACCACGACCTCCCAGAACCGGGGATCAGCGCCGGACCCCGTTACCCGTAAAAAAGCCGTTCCATGACGGCCCGCGCCTGCCGGGCCGCGCGCCGCCAGTCCTGGACCAGGTCCTGGGACCCGTCCGGCGGGTAGCCGAGAACCTGCGCCACGACCATCAGGTCCGAGGGCGAAGTGGGCAGCGTATCGGATGGCCGGCCGCGCACCAGCATCACGGCATCCCGGATCCTGGCCGCCATGTGCCAGGAAGTCATCAGCGTCTGCGTGTCCACGGGCGTGATCAGGCCAGTCTCGCTGGCCGCCGTCAGTGCCGCCAGCGTACGGGTGGTGCGCAGGCCCGGCACCGCATGCGCGTGCCGGAGCTGGATCAGCTGCGCCACCCACTCGACGTCGGCCAGGCCGCCGGGACCGAGCTTGAGGTGCAGTACCGGCTCCACGCCGCGCGGCATCCGCTCGGCCTCGATCCGCGCCTTGATCCGCCTGATCTCGCGCAGCGCATGGTCATCGATGCCGCCCTCGGGGTACCGGACCCGGTCCGCCATGGCGATGAAGGCCACGCCGACGCCGGGATCGCCCGCCGCGTGCTCGGCTCGCAGCAGCGCCTGCGCTTCCCATGCCACCGACCACCGGCGGTAATAGGCCTGGTAGGAGGCGAGGGTGCGGACCAGCGGCCCCTGCCTGCCTTCCGGCCGCAGGCCCGCGTCGATGAGCAGCGCCGGGTCCGGGCCTGGCCTGCTGAGCAGCGCGCGCAGGCTCTCCGCCACCGCGTGCGCGGCCCTGGTCGCCGCCTCGTCGGCCGCGCCCGGCAGCGGATCGTGGACGAACAGCACGTCCGCGTCGCTGGCATACCCCAGCTCATGCCCGCCGAGCCGTCCCATGGCGATCACGGCCAGCCTGGTCGGCAGCGGACCCAGGGCGCGTTCCACGTCCTGCACCGCGGCCGCCAGCGCCGCATCGATCGTGACGCGGGCCAGCCCGGTCAGCGTCTCGCAGGTGGCTTCGACGCTGGCCAGCCCGAGCACATCGGCCGCGGCCGTGCGCAGGAGTTCCCGGCGGCGGATAGCCAGCACCGCCCTGGCCGCGCCGGCCGCGGAGTCGTGCCGCCGCACCGCCGCGTTCGCCTCGGCGAGCAGCTCCTGCGCTGGCCGGGGCGCGAGCTGGGCGTCGTCGCCGAGCATCGCGACCGACTCCGGAGCGCGCAGCAGCAGCCCGGTCGCGTACCGGCTGGACGCCAGCAGCCTGGCCAGCCGGCGCGCCACCACGGCGTTGTCCCGCAGCAGTCGCAAGTACCACGGTGAGCCGCCGAGGGCCTCGCTGACCTGACGGAACGCCAGCAGGCCCGCATCCGGCTCCGGCGCATCGGCCAGCCAGCCGAGCACCACCGGCAGCAGCGTCCGCTGGATCGCCGCACGCCGGGACACGCCCGACGTCAGGGCCTCGATGTGGCGCAGCGCCCCGGCGGGATCGGCGTAGCCCAGGGCCTCCAGCCGGTCGGCGGCAGCAGCCGGAGTCAGCCGGGTCGCCTCGCCAGGCAACCGCGCCACCGCTTCCAGCAGCGGCCGGTAGAACAGCTTCTCGTGCAGCTGCCGCGCCTGGCTTGCGTGCTGCCGCCAGCGCGCCGTCAGCTCGGCGGCCGGATCCCCGGCTGGCGCCACGGTCGGCTTGCCGTCGCCGGCCGGGTCGAGCCGCATCCGGCGAAGTGCGCGGCCGATCTCACGCAGCACCACGGGGTCTTGCGGCAGCAGGTGGGTGCGCCTGAGCTGGCGAAGCTGCAGCAGGTGCTCGACGCCGCGAAGGAAGCGGTAGGCCGCGGCCATCGCCGTCGCATCGGCCCGGCCGACGTAGCCGCCGGCGGCGAGCGCAGCCAGCGCGGCCAGCGTGCCGGGCTGGCGCACCGTCTCGTCGGCCCGGCCGTGCACGAGCTGCAGCAGCTGAACGGCGAACTCGATGTCCCGCAGGCCGCCGGGGCCGAGCTTCAGCTCACGGCCCGCCTCTTCGGCGGGCAGGCTCGCCACCACCCGGCGCCGCATCGCCTGCACATCGGGAACGAAGTCGTCGCGCTGCGCGGCCTGCCAGACCAGTGGCCCGACCGCGGCCAGGTACTCCGCCGCCAGCCCCGCGTCACCGACCGCGAACCTGGCTTTCAGCAGCGCCTGGAACTCCCACGTCTTGGCCCATCGCTCGTAATAGGCGCGATGACTGGCGACGGACCGGACCAGCGGGCCGTCCCTGCCCTCCGGCCGGAGGTTCGGATCGACGGGGAAGAGCGGTCCCTCCGGCGTGCTCTGTGAGCAGACCCGGATCAGGCCGCTGGCCAGCGCCGTCGCGGTGCGCAGCGCGCCCACCTCGTCGTCGCCGGCCGCAGGCGGCCCGGCCACGAAGATCAGGTCGACGTCGCTGGCGTAGTTCAGCTCGCCCGCGCCGGTCTTGCCCATCGCGATCACCGCCAGCCGGCCGGGCGCAGACCCGGCGGGCAGCTCGGCCCGCGCGATGGCCAGCGCGGCGTCCAGCGCCGCGATGGTCAGCTCGGCCAGCCCGGCCATCACCGTGTCGATCGGATCAGCGCCCGTCAGGTCCCTGGCCGCAAGCTGGAGCAGCCGCCGCCGGTAGCCGATCCGCAGCCGGGTCACCGCATCCGGTGCCCGGGCCGCCGCGAGGAGTTCAGCGCGAACCTCGCCCCAGGAACCAGGCGAGGGGAACGGAGCCCCTGCTGTCAGCAGCCGCCAGTCGGCCGGATGCCGGGCCAGGTGATCCCCGAGCGCAGCGCTTGCCCCGAGGACACTGAGCAGCCGGTCCCGCAGAACCGGATCGGCCTGCAGGGCCGCCATCAGCTCGCCGTCCGGGCCCATCCGGACCAGCGCGGCGAGCGCCTGGTCCGGAGCGGCGGAGCCGGCCAGCGCGTCGAGCACCGGGCCGTCGGTGACGCCCAGCTCGGCCAGCAGCTTCGCCGCCCTGGCGGTGTCGGCGAAACCCATCGAGGCCAGCTGCCCGGCCAGGGTCCCGCGCGGAGTGCTCACTCCAGCACGGTAGCGAATGGCCCGTGGCTCAGCGGCGGTCAGCCGGTCGCCCTGAGGGTTGCACGGCCCGAAGCAACCCGGCCGGAGCGGTCCCGGTAACTGAACCGGATCAGAGCACGCCGATGTAGCGCTCTAGCTCGAACTCGCTGACGTGGCGGCGGTACTCCTGCCACTCTTCGCGCTTGTTGCGCAGGAAGAAGTCGAAGACCTGCTCTCCCAGCGTCTCCGCGACAAGCTCGCTGCCCTGCATCGCGGTGATCGCCTCGGACAGGTTCTGCGGCAACGGGTCGATGCCGAGAGCGCGGCGCTCGGCGGAGGTCAGCGCCCAGACGTCGTCCTCGGAGCCGGGCGGCAGCTCGTAGTCCTCTTCGATCCCCTTCAGCCCGGCGGCGAGGATGACCGCGAAGGCCAGGTACGGGTTGCAGGCCGGATCGATGGACCGGAACTCGATCCGCGTCGCGTTGCCCTTCTGCGGCTTGTACATCGGCACCCGGATCAGCGCGGACCGGTTGTTGTGCCCCCAGCAGATGTAGGCAGGTGCTTCGCCGCCAGCACCGGCGATCCGCTCGGTACCGCCCCACAGGCGCTTATAGGAGTTCACCCACTGATTGCAGACCGCGGTGATCTCGGCGGCATGGCGCAGCAGCCCGGCGATGAAGGCCCGGCCCACCTTGGACAGCTGGAATTCACCGCTCGGTTCGTGGAACACGTTGCGGTCGCCCTCGAACAGCGACATGTGCGTGTGCATGCCCGAGCCAGGATGCTCGGTGAACGGCTTGGGCATGAACGAGGCGAACACGCCCTGCTGGAGCGCCACTTCCTTCATCGCCAGCCGGAAGGTCATGATGTTGTCGGCGGTGCTGAGCGCATCGGCGTAGCGCAGGTCGATCTCCTGCTGGCCAGGCGCGCCCTCATGGTGACTGAACTCGACAGAGATCCCGAGTGCTTCCAGCATCGTGATGGCCTCACGGCGGAAGTCGTGCGCGATGGCGTGCGGCGTGTGATCGAAGTACCCGCCCTGGTCGATGGGCCGCGGCTTCGCGCCGGCCTCGGGGCGCTCCCTGAGCAGGAAGAACTCGATCTCTGGATGGGTATAGAAGGTAAAGCCGAGCCGTGCGGCCCTGGCCAGCGCGCGCTTCAGCACGTTGCGGGGATCGGCATAGGACGGCGAGCCGTCGGGCAGCAGGATGTCGCAGAACATCCGCCCGGTCCCGGCGGACTCCCCGCCGGCCGGCATCAGCTGGAAGGTTGCCGGATCCGGCTTGGCGAGCATGTCCGCCTCGTACACCCTGGCGAAGCCCTCGACCGCCGAGCCATCGAAGCCAATGCCCTCCGCGAATGCGCCCTCAAGCTCGGCCGGCGCCACCGCGACGGATTTCAGGTAGCCGAGGACGTCGGTGAACCACAACCGGACGAACCGGATATCGCGCTCTTCGAGCGTGCGCAGCACGAACTCTTCCTGCCTGTCCACCGACACAGTCTGCCCGGCCTATGTTTCCTGCTTGTTACCGGCCCTGCCGCCAGCCGCTAGCGGCCGGGCTTCTCCGCCGGAGGGACCGGGCTCGCTGCGCCGCAGGGACATAGGCTGGGCACGTGCCTCAGCTTCGGATCGGCCTCGCTCAGGTCAACGCAACCGTCGGCGATCTGGCCGGCAACGGCGAGAAGGTACTGGAATGGACCATGCGCGCCGCGGAGCAGGGCGCGCGCATCGTCGTCTTCCCCGAGATGATGCTCACCGGCTACCCGGTCGAGGACCTGGCGCTGCGCGGGTCGTTCGTGGATGCCTCGATCGCCGCGCTGCGCGAGCTCGCGGCCGCGCTCGCCGGAGAAGGCCTGGACGGGGTCGCGGTCGTGGTCGGCTACCTGGACCGGCGCGGGGGCCAGCTGCCCCGGGTCGGAGTGCCCGCGGGCGCGCCGCTGGACGCGGCCGCGGTGCTGCACGGCGGCCAGGTCGCAATTACGTCCGCCAAGCACCACCTGCCCAACTACGGCGTGTTCGACGAGTTCCGCTATTTCGTGCCCGGCAGCACGCTGCCGGTGTTCCGGCTCGCTGCCCAGGGCGGCGACCCGGTCGACGTAGCCGTGGCCATCTGCGAGGACCTCTGGCAGGACGGCGGCCCGGTGGCGGTGGCGCGTGCGGCCGGCGCCGGCCTGCTCGTGGTGCCGAACGCCTCGCCCTATGAGCAGGACAAGGACGACCTGCGGCTAGAACTCTGCCAGCGTCGCGCCCGCGAGGCCGGGACCGTGCTCGCCTACGCGAACCTGGTGGGCGGCCAGGACGAGCTCGTCTTCGACGGGGATTCCATCATCGTCGGAGCCGACGGGCGGCTGCTCGCCCGCGGGCCGCAGTTCGACGAGGCACTGGTGCTCGCCGATGTCGACCTCCCGGCCGCGGACCCCGAGCGGGTGCCCGGCCGCGAGCCGGCCGACGCCGCGGACGGCACCATCACCATCGAGCGGATCGAGCTGGCGCTGCTGCCCGCGCCCGAGCCGGACGCGGGGCTGGCCACCGCGATGATCTGGCCGCGGCTGCCGGACCTCGCCGAGATCTACGGCGCGCTTGTCCTCGGCACCCGCGACTACGTGCACAAGAACGGTTTCGGATCGGTGCTGGTCGCGCTGTCCGGCGGCATCGACTCGGCGCTGGTCGCCACCATCGCCGCGGACGCGCTCGGACCCGACCGGGTGAACGTCGTGCTGATGCCGAGCAGCTATTCCTCGTCGCACTCGGTCACCGATGCCGAGGATCTCGTCAAGCGGCAGGGCGTGCACGCACGGACGGTCCCGATCCACCCGATGGTGGACAGCTTCGGCGCTCTTGGCCTGCACGGGCTCGCCGCCGAGAACCTGCAGTCGCGCATCCGCGGCCTGATCCTGATGTCCTTGTCCAACGCCGAGGGCCACCTGGTGCTGACCACGGGCAACAAGAGCGAGCTGGCCACCGGCTACTCCACCCTGTACGGCGACTCGGCGGGCGGCTACGGGCCGATCAAGGACGTGCCGAAAACCCTGGTCTGGGAGCTGTCCAGGTGGCGCAACGCCGAGGCGGCGCAGCGCGGCGAGACGCCCCCGATCCCGGAGAACTCGATCAGCAAGCCGCCCAGCGCCGAGCTCGCGCCCGGCCAGCTCGACACGGACTCCCTGCCGGAGTACGAGGTGCTCGACCGGCTGCTGGACGACTACGTGGAGCAGGACATGGGCGCGGCCCAGCTGGTCGCGGCCGGGCACGACCCGGCGCTGGTCGAGCGGGTAATCCGGCTGGTCGACCGGGCCGAGTACAAGCGGCGGCAGTATCCGCCCGGGCCGAAGATCAGCGTCAAGAACTTCGGCCGGGATCGGCGGCTGCCGATCACCAGTCGCTGGCGCGAGCCTCGTATCGGCTAGATCAGGTCCCAGCTGGCCGACTGATAGGTGTCCGCGAGCAGTGCCATGAACTCCCGGTCCACCGGCAGCTTCCGGTCGTCGACCTGGGTCACCGGCGCGATACCTCGTGCGCTGGTCACGAAGACGGTCGCGAACGAGCCCAGGTCAGCCAGCCGGACCGGGCTGTGCCGGGATCGCACCGACCGGTCCGCCAGCCCGCGCTGCAGCAGCTGCATGGTGATGCCCGACAGCATGGCCGCGGCGGGCCAGACGACGCCGGTGCCGTCGAAGAACCCGATGTTCGTCATCGCGCCCTCGCTGATCAGCCCGTCCGGGCCGGTCAGCAGCGCGTCGTCGAAGCCGTGCTGCCCGGCCAGCTGCCCGTAGTAGACCTGGCCGAAGTCCTGCAGGTGCTTGATGTGGGCGACACTGCGCTGATAGGGAACGGACTCCAGCCTGAACTCGGCCCGCAGGCCGCCGGGCGGACGCACGATGACCAGTACTGACGGCGGCTGGTCAGCATCCGGCCGCTGCACGTAGACGCGCACCGAGGCGGCTGACACCGTAGCGGTGCGGAGCGCGTGCCGGATGTGCCCACGGATCGCGGCCCGGTCCAGGACGGTGCCGAACAGCTCGGCGGTGGCCTGGTCAAGCCGGGCCAGGTGCAGGTCAAGGCCGCGCACCTGGTTGTCCCGGACTTGCATCGCGGTGAAGTGCCCGTAGCCGTTCAGTGCCAGCGCGCGCAGCTGATCGGCTGTCGGCGCCGTCCCGTTGTATCTCGATGCTGGCAGCCGAGAACTGATGCATCGGGCTAGGCCAGCTCGACGCTGCTGCCGGGCGCCAGGAAAGCCGCCGGCCCGCTCTTCGCGGGCACCGCCTTCAGCAGGTTGCCGATGAGAGTCGCGCCCTTGTCGTTGAGCAGCGCGTCATGAATCCAGTAGCCGCGGTCGGGTCCGACCGCCCTGATGTAATCGGCCAGCTCGCTGAACTTCAGCCATGGCGCCGTCACCGGCACCAGCAGCGTCAGCACCGGGTCCTGCGGCACCGTGAACGAGTCGCCAGGGTGGAACACCAGGCCGTCGACGGCGAAGCCGGTATTCGGCACGATCGGGATCGACCTGTCGACCAGCGCGTGATCGGTGCCGTAGACGTGCACGTCGAACCCGGCCGCCGTGAACGGCGTCGCCGTGGTGCACGGCGCGCACCCGGTCGCCGAACCCGGCGAACTGCGCCGCCACATTCTCGCTGGCCCACAGCCGCAGCGCCGGATCGGCATCGAGCGCGGCGCGCACTGCGCCGGCGTCCAGGTGATCGACGTGCTCGTGCGTCACCAGCACGGCATCGGCGCCCGCCAGCGCGTCCGGCCCGCTCCAGATGCCGGGATCGATGACCAGCCGTGCGCCGTCCTTTTCCAGGCGCACGCAGGAGTGCCCGAGTTTCGTCAGCAGCATGCCGGTCAGCCTATCGTCAGCGGGCTGCCAGCCCCCGCAGCAGTTCCTCGACTATCCGCCGGGCGTACCGCGAGTCGACGTGCTCCTCGCCGTACATGCTGGCCAGCACGGCGCCGTTCAGCAGGACCGTCGCGGCGCCGATGTCGGTGTTCTCGCGCAGCTCACCGGTGGCCACGCCGCGGCGCAGCACGGCACTGACGAGGTCACGGCGCGGCTTGACGACTATCTCGACGTACCGGGCCATCAGCCGCGGGTACTGCGCCCCTTCGCCCTGAAGCAGCGCGAACAGCCTGGCCCGGCGCGGATCGGCCGCGTCCCGGCAGATCGCGTCAAGCAGCGCGATGAGGTCGGCGCGGACCGACTTGCCCTGCGGCACTGGCAGCTGGCTGCGCAGCGCTTCGATGGCGTCGACCAGCATGTCTTCCTTGCCGGGCCAGCGCCGGTAGATGGTCGCCTTGCCAACGCCTGCCAGGGCTGCTACCTGCTCGATGTACAGCGCATCAGGGCCGCGCTCGGCAAACAGGTCCAGCGCGGCGGCCAGGATTGCCTGGTCGGCCTGCTCGCTACGGGGCCGGCCAGGGCGGCGATGCGGCGGCATCCCGGTCGTGTCAGCCACGGATCGCCCGGAGCCGCGGCGCTCCGTGATCGCGGGAACTGTGCATGCCTGCCCTCGGGGAAACGCCGGCGGAACGGGAAGCCCGGCCGGGCCGGCGAACGTTGTCCATGGTGGCCCGCATAAACGATACGGAACATCACCGTATCGCAAATCGGGCGGCCGGGCGGTGCGTTCCAGACTGGCCGGCGGCTCCCAGCCGCCAGGCCCTGGTCAGCAGCCAGACCGCCATGCCATCATCAGAGGGTCCGGGGACGCCACAAGGGCGCAACGAGACGCGGAGGATGTACATGACTGCTGACCACGGCCAGCTATGCCGGCCGGCCACCAGCCAGCCACCCGGCCGGGACGCCAGAGCCGCTCTACGGCGGCGCCGGCCAGCCGCCGCATCACCATCCGGGACATCGCCGCCGCAAAGGCCCGCGGCGAGAAGTGGCCCATGCTCACCGCCTACGACGCGCTGACCGCGGCGGTCTTCGATTCGGCCGGGATCCCGGTACTGCTGGTCGGCGACTCCGCGGCCATGGTGGTCTATGGCCACGATTCCACTATTCCGGTTACCGTGGATGAGCTGATCCCGCTGACCGCGGCCGTTGTCCGCGGCACCCGCCGCGCGCTGATCGTCGCCGACCTGCCGTTCGGCTCCTACCAGGCGTCCCCGGCCGCGGCCCTCGAGGCGGCCACCAGGTTCCTGAAGGAGACCGGCGCCCAGGCCGTCAAGCTCGAGGGCGGGTACCGGGTCATCCGCCAGGTCGAGGAGCTGGTCGCGGCCGGCATCCCGGTCATGGCGCACCTGGGCCTCACCCCGCAGTCGGTCAACGCGTTCGGCGGGTACAAGGTGCAGGGCCGCGGCGAGGACGGCGAGCGGCTGCTGCACGACGCCAAGGCGCTCCAGTCGGCGGGCGCGTTCGCCGTCGTGCTCGAATGCGTGCCGGCAGACCTGGCCGAGCGGGTGACCGCGAGCCTGGACATCCCGACCATCGGCATCGGCGCCGGGCCGGACTGCGACGCGCAGGTGCTGGTCTGGCAGGACATGGCCGGGCTGTCGCCGCGGACGGCGAAGTTCGTCAAGCGCTACGCCGACGTCGCCGGCGTGCTGCGCGGCGCGGCCGAGGCGTTCGCCGCCGAGGTGGTCGGCGGCAGCTTCCCGACGCCGGAGTACTCCTACCGCTGAGGTTTGCCGTCGCGACCTGCGCGGCCTGGCGACCGCGACTGCTGAGAGCAGCACCAGGCGGTCGCCAGGCCGCAGCTCGCCCGCCCGCGGGTCGTCGACCGCGAGCAGCAGCCGGCCCGCGCGCAGCAGCGCGATCAGGCCGGCGCACGCATCGCGGGCCGGGCGGCCGAGCTCCTGGCCGGCCGGCGAGCCGTTCGGTCAGGTCCAGGCCGTGCCCGCGGCCCAGCAGCTCGGCCATGACCTGCCCGGCGCGCCGGGTCGATCGTGGACAGGCCGAGCAGCCGGCCGGCCGCGTCCGAGGAGACCACGACCTGGTCGGCGCCGCTCTGCCGGAGCAGCGGCTCGTTCTCTGCCTCCCGGACCGCCGCGACGATCGTCAGGGCCGGGGTTCAGCTGCCGCGCGGTCAGCGCGATGAGGACCGCGGTGTCGTCCCGGTCGACCGCGATGACCAGCCTGGCCGCTGTCTCGCATCTCGCGCGCTGGCCAGCACGTCGCGCCGGGTCGCGTCCCCGGTCACGGCCGCGTAGCCGGCCCGGTTCGCCTCGGCGGCGACCTCCAGGACGTTGTCCACGACCACGATCGATGCGGCCGCCACGCCGGCCTCGCGCAGCGAGTCGTCAGCACGCTGCGGCCCTTTGTTCCGTATCCGACCACGACCGTATGACCAGTCATCTTCGACCTCCATCGGGTGATGCCGCCAGCTCAGCCGGGTCCGCTCGGTCAGCACCTCGAGGGTGGTGCCGATCAGGACGATCAGGAAGATCACCCGGATCGGGGTGATGACGAGGGTGTTCACCAGCCGGGCCGACGCTGGTGACCGGGACGATGTCGCCGTAGCCGGTGGTCGACAGCGTGACCGCCGAGTAGTAGGCGGCGCCGAGGAAGTTCAGCGGCTGGCCCGGCCGGGCGGCGTCCTTGTAGCCGTCGCGGCCGAGGTAGACGATCAAGGTCGCGAGCACGAGCAGCCCGGCGGCGATGGCCGCCCGCCGCCGACCGCGCCCAGCGGGCTGACCGCGGCGGGACGGCAGCGACACCGGCGACTGTTCCAGGTCCGGACCGCGCCCCGGAACCGCCCGCGCCGTAGCTCGGTCAATCACAATCAGTGACCTTACACACGGACCAGCCCTGTGCAGCCGAGCTCGCCCGGCCCGCCTGCTGGTCAGACGTCGGTGATGCGGATCCCGGCGTGCGCCTTGTACCGGCGGTTGATGGACGACCAGGTTCGCCGTCAGCGCCTCGACCTGGCCGCAGTTGCGCAGCCTGCCGCCGTATACGCCGCGCATGCCGGGGATCTCCGCCGGCCAGCGCGATGACCAGGTCGGTCGCGGCGCGGTCGTCGCCGAGCACCAGCACGTCCAGGTCCATGCTGTCCACGTCGGGATCGAGCAGCAGGTGGCCGAGACGTGGTGGAACGCGCCGACCACGGTGCTGTCCGGGCAGCACGGCGGCCGCCTGCTCGGCGGCGCTGCCTTCGGCACGCCGATCGGAGTACGCGCCGCGCGAGTCGAACCCCATCGGGTTGACGCAGTCGATGACGATCTTGCCCGCCAGCGGGCCGGCCAGCTCGGCGAGCAGGTCGGCGTGGCCGTCCCAGGGCATCGCCGCGATCACGACGTCGGCCTCGCGCGGCCGCCTCGTGGTTCAGCCGCCGTCCAGCAGCGGGCCACCGCCGAGGTCAGCTGCGGCCGCCTTGGCCCGGCCCGCGTCGCGCGAGCCGATGATGACGCGGTGCCCGGCCATGGACAGCCGGCGGGCGAGCCCGCGGCCCTGGTCGCCGGTGCCGCCGAGGATGCCTATCACCAGATCGGACAAGGTCTGCAGGCCTGCCGGCTGCGCGGGGCCAGTGGGTCAGCCGTCATGCGCCGATCCTGCCAGATCCGCGGCCGACGGCGCTGCGGGCCGCCGGTTCGCCAGCGCCCGGCGGGCCTGTCGGTCCGGCACCATGAGGGCTATGAATGCCGACCAGGTCGCGGCGCTGCGGGCGCTGCTGGCGCCCACCGGCTGGCTCGAGCGGACGTCCGCGCTTCGCGCGGGCGCTGCGGCGCAGCGCCCGGACGCCGAACGGCCTGCTCATCATCGGCACCGCAGGCCGACGAGCCCTGGCACATGACCGCTCATCTAGCCGACGAGAGCCGGTACGCGGGCCTGCCCGAGCTCGCGCCGACCCTGGTCCGGTGGGCGCCCGAGCCGGGCGCGCCCGCGCACCTGTCGGTCGGCCTCGACCGGCTCCGCGCCGCCACGCGGGCCGAGACCCTGCTGGTCGTGAGCGAGGCGCGGCGCCCGGCCGAGCTGCTGGAGCGCGTGCACGACGTGCGCCGGGCTGGGGCCACCGTATTCGCCCTCGATCAGGACGACCCCGAGCTCGACCGGCTGGCGCACGAGTCGCTGCCGGTCGCCCGCTGATACCTCGCCGGTCTCGTTCGACGCGGCGCAGCACTGGTCAGCTCTGCGGTAGGCGCGGCAACGCGCTGGCGCCGGGGAGCCCGGTGCCGCCGGGCGGCCGCCATCGATATGCCGGGCGGCGGTCAGCGCGGCCGCCGTTCGGCGATGGTGCGGCCGCGGCCGCCGAGCGCCGGGACGATTCGCTCAGGCGCGGCTGGCACGGCTGCTGGATGCCGTCAGCGGCGCCGCCGGGCGATTGCCTGCAGACGGGCTGGTCGTGCACCGGGCTCCTGCGGCCCGGCGGCCGTCTGGTCGTCGCTGTCCGGCGCTCGCCCTCGAGGCTGACGGACAGCTGCCGCTGCGGTGGCTGACGGGCCGCCGCCCGTCCAGCCTGCGGATCCCGTAGATCGGCGGCGGCGACATCTCGGGCGAACTGCGCGATCGCGGTGCCGACGATCGTGGCCTGGACGACGTGGTCTTGCCGAAGCGGCACGATCGGGCACTTGCGCTCGGTGATCTGCGTCTCCATCTCCCGGACGACGACGCCCTCGGCGCCCATCCGGACCAGGTCGAGCTCAAGCTCGTTCCTCGCATCGGTGCGCATCTGCCGGTAACAAGGTAGGAGTACCCGTCACCTCCACGTTCCCGGCCGTCCATCGGGTCTGCCCGGTGGTCAGCCAGTCGTCGTGCCGGTAACCGACGGCAACGCCCAGCGCGAGCCCGACCGGTATCCAGCCGTGCGCGACCAGCTTGGTGAAGTCCTGGCCGGACAGGTCGGAGGCGAAGGGCTGTGCCCGGCGCGTCACGCCTGGCGCCCGGACCGCGGTGCCGAGCGCGCGGAACTCCAGGATGTCCTCGTCGCCGAACGGGCCGACGGTCAGGTGCACGCCGATGACGCCGAGGCCGCCGAGCGCGGCGCACTCCGCTGTCATCCGGCTGATCGCGGCGCGACGCGCCTGGTACAGCGTGGAGACCAGCGGGCGGGCCGCGCCGATCGCCGCCGCCCCGGCCGGCTTGTGCACCGGCCCGCGGTGAGCCTGATGCCCGCAGGCCGGGCGGGCGGTAGGCCCGCGTGCCCTCGCCGCGGTAGACCGGCAGCCCGTACGGGCATTCCTCGTCGCCGGCGTCGCCGACGTTGTAGACCGCAGCGCCGAGTACCTGGCCCGACCGGCTGGAAGCCGACGCGGGAGATCGCGGCGAACTCGTCGACCTCCAGCGTGGAGCCCCAGCGTGCGGGTCTGCCGCATCTCCGCCAGCCGGGCCTGCGGCGGCTGGCGGCATCCCGCCGGCATCGCGGCCGGGCGGGCCCTCGTCGCCATCGGTCAGGAGTCCAGGCTCAGGACCATCGTCGGCGTCTGGATGATGTGGTCGTCGCGCAGCGGCCGCACCGCGGTGCCGATCGCGAAGAACTCCGTGGTGTGCGAGCCCCAGGTGTGGCTGTGCTGGCGGAGCTGCACGCCCGACGATGCCCTCGGCGGCGAGTTCCTCGGCCTCGGCCTGCATCCGGCTCATCGCGAGCTCGCGCGCGTCATACAGCGCCTGGGTGAACTGCTCGAGCTCGACGTTGCGGCCGATGTTGCCCATCTTGCTGCCGAGCCGCTGGTGCGCGATGTGGTAGACGCACGAGCCCATCACCATGCCGAGCGGCGCGTAGCCCGCCCGGATCAGCGTCCAGAAGTCCTGGCCGGACAGGTCCGAGGTGAACGGCATGCCCTTGTTGTTGCGCCAGTTCGTCACCCCGCCACCGCCAGCGCCCGGCTCGGCCACGACCGCGGTGCCGATGGCGATGAACTCGGCGATGTCCGCGCCGAACTCCTTCATCTCCACGTCCAGCCGGACGCCGACGATGCCGTCGGCGCCGAGCGCCTGCGCCTCGGCTTCCATCCGGGTCATCGCGAGCTCGCGGGCGTGGTACATCGCCTGCGAGAGCACGTCCAGCTCCTGGCTCTGGCCCCAGCTTGCCGAACTGAAGCCCGACGTGGTAGATCGAGCTGCCGAGCACCAGGCCGACGGGCCGGAAGCCGACCTCGCGGACCAGCAGGAACTCGTTGACCGACAGGTCAGAGGTGAAGATCGAGCCCGGCTGTGCCGGGCCGCAGCTCGGCCAGCCTGCGCATCGCGTCCTGCGGTACTCCCAGCACCTCAAGATCGGTGCCCTGCTGGTCACTCATGGCGCTCCCTCAGATTGAGCTCACTGTCTGTACTGCGCCGTGTTCCCGCGGATCGTTACGGGCCGAGCCGGACCCGCGCGGCCTGCCGCCGCTGCGGGTCCAGCGACATGATCGCCAGCGGTGGCGGCGCCGTGCCGCGGGCTGCCCGAAGCGGGCGATCGCGGTGCCGATGATCGTCGCCTCCAGCACGTGGTCGCGGCGGCCTTCCTGGACCGGGCACTCGTGCTCGCCGACCCTGACTTCCATCTCCTGCAGCACGACGCCGTCGGCGCCGTGCCGGGCGACATCCAGCCCCAGCTGGTGCGCGCGTCGTGCCGGGTCGCGTTGACCAGGTCGGTGTAGCCCTGCACCTCGGTGTTGCCGGATCCCCACCGGGTCTGGGTGACCGTGACCCAGTCGTCGTGCCGGGCGCCGATCGCGATGCCGAGCACCAGTCCGGCAGGCACCCACCCGGCCATCACGAGCTTGGCGAAGTCCTGGCCGGACAGGTCGGAGGTGAACGGCTCGCGCAGCGTGACGGCGCCCGGCGCGCGCACCGCCGTGCCGATGGCCTTGAACTCAAGGCCGCCCGCCGGGAAGCGCCGATCGTGAGCCGGACGCCGACCACGCCGTGACCGCCCAGCGCCTGGCATTCGGCCGTCATCCGGCCGATAGCCTGGCGCCGGGCCTCGTACATGGTGCGCACCAGCGGGGCGTACGAGCCCGAGGGACCCGCTGCCCGAGGTCGCGGTCACGCTGTTGTACGGGATGGCGACGGCGTAGCCGCCGCCCAGCCCAGCCCATGCCGTAGCCGCCACCGTACGCCGGGCAGCGTAGCCGCCGGTATAGCCGATGTTGTAGACGGCGGCGCCGAGTACCTGGCCCACCGGCTCGAATCCGGTGCTCTTGATCGCGGTGAACTCATCGGCCGTCAGCGCCGAACCCCAGGTGCCGCTGCCCCGGATCTCTGCCATCCGGGCCAGGGCGGCAGGCGGCAAGCCCGTTGCCCGGGTTGTCCACGGACAATCTGCGCCCCCTTGTCGCGCTTTCTGCCGCTACGCCTCTCACCCTACAACGACCACGGCCGTGCAGCTATCGCCGTCCTCGCCCGGCCACCTGTCCTGGGCTTCCCACTCCTCGTTGCGCCGCTGGACCGTCTCCAGCGCATGCCGGCGGCGTCCCGGGTCGGGTACGGGCCCAGCCGGTCCTTCCCGGCGCAGCCAGCCCCCTGCTCCACTACATGTGCTTGAGGCAGAACCACCAGCTCTTGTCATCGTCCATGACCACTAGACTCCCAGATCATGGTCGCTCTGCTTCAGCCCGGCCGGGTTTCGCCGCGAGCGCGACGTCCCCGCCCACATCGCCCGGCCCGAGTACGTCGGCCGGCGTGCCCCGCGCCTCGGCGAGCAGGACATCAAGGATGCCGAGACGATCGAGCGAATGCGGGTCGCCGGGCGGATCGCCGCCCAGGCCCTGGCCGAGGTCGGCAGGCACGTCGCGCCGGGGGTGACCACCGACGAGCTGGACCGGATCGGCCATGAGTTCCTCTGCGACCACGGCGCCTACCCGAGCACCCTCGGCTACCGCGGCTTTCCCAAGTCGCTGTGCACCTCGCTGAACGAGGTGATCTGCCACGGCATCCCGGACGACACGGTGATCGCCGACGGCGACATCGTCAACATCGACATCACCGCGTTCATCGGCGGCGTGCACGGCGACACCAACGCGACGTTCCTGGCCGGCTGCCGTCGACGAGGAGTCGCGGCTGCTGGTCGAGCGCACCAGGAAGCGATGATGCGCGGCATCCGCGCGGTGGCACCCGGCCGGCCGCTGAACGCGATCGGCCGCGTCATCGAGTCCTACGCGCGCAGGTTCGGCTACGGCGTCGTCCGGGACTTCACCGGCCACGGCATCGGCACGACGTTCCACTCCGGCCTGGTCGTGCCGCATTTCGACGACCCGTCTGTCGGCGTGATCATGGAGCCAGGCATGACGTTCACCATCGAGCCGATGCTGACCCTCGGCACCATCGAGTACGACATCTGGCCTGACGGCTGGACGGTGCTCACTGCCGATCGTAAGCGGACGGCCCAGTTCGAGCACACTCTCGTGGTCACCTCAGACGGCTACGAGATCCTGACGCTGCCCTGACCCTGGCTGGCCGGCTCGGGCTGCACTGGACCCGGCTCGGTCGGCTCCGGCTGGGTCGGCTCGGCATCGGCGGGTCCCGGCAGCGCGGCCGGCGTGCCGTCGGCAGGCCAGGCTGCGGCCGGGCAGCCAGGCCAGCCAGCGCGGCAGGTACCAGGCGCGTTCGCCGAGCAGGGCGAGACAGGCCGGCAGCACGACGCCGCGTACCAGCGTCGCGTCGAGAAGCACCGCGACCGCCAGTCCGACGCCGAGCATCTTCACGTCGATCAGCGAGAGCGTGGCGAATATCGAGAACACCGCCACCATGATCACCGCGGCGCTGGTCACCACGCCCGCACTGCGGCCGATGCCGTGGACGATCGCATCACGGCAGCTCGCGCCGCCCGTCCGCAGCTCCCTGATCCGGCTGAGAATGAAGACGTGGTAGTCCATGCTGAGCCCGAACAGCAGCACGAAGGTAAACAGCGGTACCCACGGCACCAGCGCGCCGAACGAGGTGAAGCCGAGCAGCGACGACAGGTGGCCGTCCTGGAATATCAGCGTGACCACGCCGTAGGCGCCGCCGACCGACAGCAGGTTCAGGCCGATCGACACCAGCGGCACGGTCACGCTGCGGAACGCGGCCATCAGCAGCAGGAACGCCAGCAGGGCCACGACGGCGAAAACCAGCGGGGTACGCGAGTCGAGCCTGGACCGGAAGTCGTAGCTGGCGGCGGTATTGCCGGTTACCGCAAAGGATGTTCCCGGAACGTGGCCAATCGTGGCCGGCAGCACCTTGTCCTGCAGGGTCACCAGCGCGTGGTCGGAGACCGCATTGGAGCCGTTGCCCGCGAGCGGTACCTGAAGTACCAGTGCCCGCCCGCCAGCAACGAAGCTCGCGGTCACCGGCCCGCGGATCTGGCCCGCCGGGGTAGCCGCAGCCCGTAGCTCGGCGATGCCGCGCTGCATGGCGGGTCCGGCCAGGTTCGCGCCCGTCACCACTACCTCGGCTGGCGCGGGCTTGCCGGGAAACTGATGCTGGATGTTGTCCAGCACCCGTACGACGCTCAGGTTGCTCGGCAGCGCCATGCCCGGGTCGCCGATCCGCATGCCGAGCGCTGGCGCGCTCAGCACCAGCATGCCCAGCGCGGCGATCCCGCCGTAGCGCAGCGGCTTGCGCACGACCCGGCTGGCCAGCCCGGACCAGAACCGGGAGGCGCCAGGGCAGGTGCGCCGGCGGCCCAGGTGCGGCAGCCGGCCCCGGTCAGCCCACGGGCCGAGCCAGGACAACAGTGCGGGCAGGAATGTCAGCGACCCCAGCACCGTGACCCCGACCACGATGATCGTGCCGAAGGCCAGGCCGGTGAAGACGTCGATGCCGGTCAGGAACATGCCGGCCAGCGACACCATGACGGTCAGCCCGGATACCACGATGGCTCGGCCCGAGGTGGCCGCCGCGATCTTGACCGATTCCAGCCTGCCGTGACCCTTAGCCCGTTCCTCGCGCTCGCGGCGCAGGTAGAACAGTGAGTAATCGACTCCGACCGCCATCCCGATGACCAGCACGATCTCGGAAGCGCCAGCGCCGACCGGTAGCCACTGCGCCGCGATACTGAGCAGCGCGACGGCCGCTACCACCGCGGTCCCGGCCAGCAGAACCGGGATGCCGGCCGCGATCAGGGCGCCGAACACGCCGACGAGCAGGACCAGCGTCAGCGGGATGGACGTCCACTCCGACTGGTGGAAGTCATGCCCGAGCAGTGCGCTGGCCACCCGGTCGGTGCTGGCGTCACCGGCCTCCCTGATCAGCAGACCGGGATTCTGCAGCTGGATCCGGTGCACCGCAGCCAGGTCGGCCAGCACCGTGCCGTCGGCGGCCGCGTTCGGCCCGGCGACGTTGAACGTCACCAGCGCGGCGAGCCCGCTGCGCGAGACCAGGGCGCTGCCGCCGGAGCCAGACGGCGCGCGGATATCGGCAGCGGCCCGCGGCAGCGCCGCCAGTGCCCGCTCGACCTGCCTGGCCACGGCCCTGACCCGGCGCGCCGCGTCGGCCTCGATATGCCTGGCGCCGGTGCGGGCCTGGATCAGCACGCTCTCGGCTGGCGGGGTCACGACGCCGAGCTGGGTGAGTACTCGCTCGCCCTGGCCGGCCTGGCCCGGATCGTATTGCTGCACGCCCGCCGAGGTGACCGACTGCCCGGCGATGAAGCAGCCGACGACGAAGGCCAGCCACAGCAGCACTGCGGTTTTCCGGTGCCGGGCGCTCCATCCGGCGATGCGCTCAACCAGCGGCCGCGCTGTACGAGGTGGCTGGCCGCTGGCGCCTGGACGCGAGCTGCCGCTAGGGAGCAGGCCCATGGTCGCTCTCTGGCTCGGGGAAGGCTCGAGATAGCGGGCCTCACGCCAGGTCAAGGGGGCGAGCCAGCTGTGACCGCAACAGTAGCCGAGCTGTGGCGATGAGTGAGCCAATGCGCGGGAAGCTGGCGGATCCTGATGGAACCGCCAGCTTTCCCTAAGGTTTCCGCCGTGACATCGAGGCCGATCTCGGCAGGTAGCTGGCTAGCCCGCTGGCCGACACCGGGAGGGCCAACTGCAACCGCGTTCCCTTGCCGGGCGTCGGGCGATGAGATGATCTGCGCATGGGCGAAGTGATCGTGATCCGGCATGGCGAGACGGAGTGGAGCAGGGCTGGCAGGCACACCGGCAGGACGGACGTGCCGCTGACCGACGCGGGCCTGGCCGCCGCGGCGGAGCTGGCGCCGGCGCTGGCCGGCCGCCGAATGGTCGCCGCGTTCACCAGCCCGGCCCGGCGCGCGGTGGTCACGGCGCAGGTCGCCGGGCTGGCCGAGGCCCGGCAGGACCCTGACCTCTGGGAGTGGGATTACGGCGGCTACGAGGGGCTGACCAGCGAGCAGATTGCCAGCCGGCGGCCAGGCTGGTACCTGTGGCGCGACGGCGTCATCCCGGGTGACCCAGCTCATCCGGGCGAGACCGTGCAGCAGGTAGGCCAGCGAGCCGACGCGGTGCTGCGCCGGGTCCGGCCGCTGCTGGCCGACGGTGACGTCGCGCTAGTCGCGCACGGCCACCTGCTGCGCGTGCTAACCGCCCGCTGGCTCGGGCTGGCACCCGACGGCGGCCGCTATTTCAGGCTCGACACCGGTACGCTGAGCACGCTCGGCACCGAGCATGACGAGCCGGTCATCACCTCCTGGAACATGCCTGCCGCCGTCGTCGGCTAGCAGCGCAGCTCACGCCGCGCGCAGCTTGCGGGCGATCCGCACGACAGGGCGAAGCAGCCGCTCAGGCGGCAGCCGGGTGCTGGACTCGAAGGTGGCGCGCAGCGCCATTGTGACCGCCGCGTCCGTCAGGCCGATGGCCGGCGTGCCGTACAGCCGGCGCGCCCACCGCGGCAGGCTCGCGAAGGCCAGCACGTTCAGCGGCGGGACGAAAAGCCGGAGCGGAGCATACGGCGACGGCACCTTCGGCGTGAACGACAACCGCAGCGCCTGCCTGGCCTCGGCGCAGGCCTGCAGTTCCGGCTGCATGCGCTGGTAATAAGCGTCGAGCTCGGCCATGCTGGCCGGCACCGTCGCCGGGTCCAGGCCAACCACGGCCGCGCTGCGCCGCTGCTCGTCGATGAACGCGTCTAGCTCAGCTGCCGTCAGGTGCATGCCGCTGCGGCGGGCGATCTCGGCATACGAGCCGACCTCGCCGCAGTGCACCCACAGCAGCAGTTCCGGTTCGTCCAGGCGGAACTGCCGCCCCGCTGCGTCCACCCCGGTCAGCGATGAATGGATCTTGCGCAGCCTGCGCTCCGGCGCGCTCCACTTCGGCCACCGTGCCGTACGTGCGGACCCGGACGAACCGACGGTCCTGGTGAACCGGCCCCAGGCCTGGTCGCGCTGCGCGAACGCGGTGTTCTGCCAGGTGCCCATCATCACCCGCGGATGCAAGGCCTGCAGGTACATGGCCCGCACCCCGGCGACCCACATCACCGGCTCGCTGAGCACCCGCCAGGTGACCGAGTCGGGGCCGAACAGCCCCTGGTCCCCCGCTGGCACGGCCGGTCACTGGCGCGCGGTCGGTCATTGCGGGCGCGTCTCCTCCTGCCAGCCAGTCCAGGTAGGACTGGGCGCCGGCGACGATGGCGGTGGCGATGATCTCCGGGCTCGTCGTAACTGTGCCGCTCGGTCAGGAACTCGGCCAGCGCGTCATAGCGATCGGCCGGCAGCTTGAGCATGAGCAGCCATTCCTCGGCCCGTCTCCAGGCCGTCCTCCCACCAGTAGGTGCTGGCGATCGGCCCGGCGACCTGGGCACACGCGGCGAGCCTGGCCTCGACCACGGCACGCGCCAGTTCCACCGCCTCGGCACGGGAGTCGGTAGTGGTCTGCACCTGGAGGAACTGCGGCTCGGTGCCCGCCGTACGCCGCTGCGCTGGCATGGCCCGATCGTACGCCCGGCCAGGGTTGCGCACTGCCCGCGCACCGGTAGCCTGTCCTGAATTATGCGCCGGGCCGCCGGCCAGTGATGCGACGGAGAACCGATGGCCCGCTTCTGCTTGATCGTGAACCCGGCAGCCGGGCGTGGCCGGGCGTTGCAGTCCGTGCGGCCGGCCACCGCGGCTCTCGACGCGGCTGCGGCCGGTTACCGCGTCACCGAGTCGGCCAGCCTGGATCACGCCGGCCAGCTGGCCGCCGAGGCTGCCGGTGCGGGCGAGGTGGTAGTCGCCGTCGGCGGCGACGGCATGGCCGGAGCGCTCGCGGCCGCCTGCGCCCGGCACGGCGGCAGCTTCGGCATCATCCCGGCCGGTCGCGGCAATGACCTGGCCAGGGTGCTGGGGATCCCGGCGGATCCGGCCGCCGCCGCGGGCACGCTGACGGCCGGCGCGATCCGCACGATCGACCTCATCGGGGTGAGCGTGCCAGGCGCGCCCGAGATCGTCGTGGCAGGCAGCGTCTACCTGGGCGTGCCCTCGGTGGCCGGCGAGATCGCCAACCGCGTCGCGCTTGCTGACCGGGCCGCTGGTCTATCCGGTCGCCGCGCTGCGGGCGGTAGCCGGGTGGCGGCCTGCCGGGTTCACCGTGGCTGGCAGCCTGTCCAGGCACGACTTCAGCGGGTATGCCATCGTCGTGGCGAACTCGGCCTACTTCGGCGCCGGGCATGCTGGTCGCGCCTGCGGCCTGCATCAACGATGGCGTGCTTGACCTGGTGATCATGCGGCACGGGCCGAAGCTGGCGTTTGTGCGAGCGCTGGCCAAGATCAAGGACGGCTCGCATACTGCCCTCTCCCAGGTCAGTCTGGAACGCGACCACGAGGTGACGCTGACGGTCGACCGGCCGATGCCGGTGGCCGCCGATGGCGAGACGCTGCCGTTCGCCGCCCCGCTGCCTGCCGGGACGCCGCTGCGCATCCGCGTGCTGCCCGGCGCGCTCACCGTGATCGGGCCCGCACCGAGCTGATCACCAGCCCGCCGTCAGCGCGAGATGAGTCGCCGGTCGGCGTCGTCGCCGAGCAGCGCGTAGGCCAGCCGGTCGAGCATCCGGGCCAGGTCGGCATGCTGCTCGGGCGACCACCCGGCCAGCAGTCGCTCCATGCCGTCCTCCTGGGCGGCGAACAGCCGTTCCGCGGCCGCGGTACCGCCGGGCGTGAGCATCAGGATGCCGTCGGCGCGCCGCACGTAACCGTGCTCGACCAGCTTGTCTACATACGGCCGGCCATGCTCCACGGAGACCCCGGCCGCCGCGGCGAGGTCAACGCCGGCCATGTCTCCGTTCTTGGCCAGCCTGGCCAGCACCCAGCAGCAGCCTGCCGGCAGCCCGAGCCCGCTCAGCTGCGCGATCTTCTCGTAGCCGCGCTTGCGCAGGTCGCCATCGGCCAGCCGGAGCAGGGCACGCTCGATCTCCTGCACCGATGACCGCTGCGCGGACGCGGCACCCAGGCCCTCGGCCAGGTCGGCGGCGCCCGCTGTCTGGCGCAGCGGCACCTCGCGCAGGAACCAGGAAAGCACGAATGCCGCGGCAGCGACCGGCACCGCGAACAGGAAGATCCTGTCGATCGCCTGCGAGTAGGCAGTGCAGGACCGGGCCCTGCGCGGCCGGCTGGCAGGCTGCTTGAGCAGGGCCGGATTCGACTTAGCGGTGGCGATGTTGAAGCCTGGCGGCAGCCGCACGCCGGCCAGCCCCGCCGCCAGCCCGGTGGCCAGCCGGCTGGAGAACACCGACCCGCAGATCGCGACGCCGAACGCGCCGCCGATGGACCGGAAGAAGGTCGCGCCTGAGGTCGCCGCGCCCAGGTCGGCGTAGTCGGCCGAGTTCTGCACGGCGATGACGAGCACCTGGAGGATCAGCCCGAGGCTGAGGCCCAGCATGAAGAAATAGATGATTCATCACCAGCGACGAGGTGTGCTCGGACAGCCTGGACAGCAGCAGCAGCGCGACCACCAGCAGCGCCGTGCCGATCACCGGGAAGATCTTGTACCGGCCCCGGCGCGAGATCAGCTGCCCGCTGGTGACGGAGGTCAGCAGCAAGCCCGATCACCATCGGCAGCAGGTAGACACCCGAGATCGTCGGCGAGATGCCGCGCACCACCTGAAGGAACAGCGGCAGGAACGCGAGCGCGCCGAACATCGCGAACCCGGCCGCGAAGCCGATGCCCGCGCAGACGGAGAAGACCGAGTTCCTGAACAGCCGCAAGCGGCAGTACCGGCTCGGCTGCTCGCCGGGCCGACAGCCACCAGCAGACAAGCCCAGCGCGACCGCCAGTACGCCCAGCCCGATGATGACCGGCGAGCCCCACCGGTACTCGGTGCCGCCCCACGACGTCAGCAGCACGATGCAGGTGGCGCTGCCAGCCAGCAGCAGCGCGCCCAGGTAGTCGATGGTGTGCCGCTGGCCTCTCGGCGTCGCGGGCAGCGCCACCGCGATCACCACCAGCGCGACCAGGCCGATCGGCAGGTTGATGTAGAACACCCAGCGCCAGCTCAGGTTGTCCACGAAGAATCCGCCCAGCAGCGGCCCGGCCACGCTGGCCACGCCGAAGACCGCGCCGAACAACGCCCTGGTACTTGCCGCGCTCGCGAGGCGGCACTACGTCGCCGACGATCGCCTGGGCCAGCACCATCAGGCCGCCGCCGCCCAGGCCCTGCAGGGCCCGGAACGCGATCAGCTCGATCATGCTGTGCGCCTGGCCGCAGAGGGCCGAACCGATCAGGAAGATGATGATCGAGGCCTGGAAGAGCCTCTTGCGACCGAACTGGTCGCCGAGCTTGCCCCACAGCGGGGTCGATGCCGTGGTCGCCAGTATGTAGGCCGTGACAACCCAGGACAAATGGCTGAGCCCGCCCAGATCTCCGACAATCGTCGGCAGGGCAGTCGAGACGATGGTCTGGTCCAGCGCGGCCAGCAGGATCGCCAGCATCAGCGCGATGAAGATGATCAGCAGGCCGCCGCGAGGCCGGACTGCGGCTTCGGCCTCGGGTGACTGCGTCATGCGCGCGTATGTACCCCGGTTAAGCAGCGGTGCTGCCTGGCACGCCAGGCAGCACCCTGCCGCTAGCCGTCGACTAGTACCCGCCTGCCGGCCCTAGTAGCTCGTATCCGCCGCCGAGCTCCGGCGACGGCGGCCGCGGCGAGCTTGGCGCCCGTCGGCGTCATCGCCCACCACAGCCCGCCGGACACGTTCATGCCGTTGCCGCTGACCTGGCCAGGACCGCTGTCCGCTCGCGTAGGTGTAGAGCGGGTGCCCGTCATAGGTGGCCTGCACCTTGCCGTCGGACCTGGTGATCGTGCCAAAGCCCTTCGGCAGCGTGGTGCCGGCCGCGGCCGACGGCTTGCCGAGAACCGGCGGCCAGTAGGTCGCGCAGGAGCCGTTACAGTTCGACTTCGCCGGCGTGTCGATCGCGAACCAGTAGATCGTCTTGCCCTGCGCGGTGGCCAGCACCGTGCCCTTGCTCGTGCTGTTCGTCTTGATCACCGCGCCCGAGCCAGTGGCCTGCTGGGTCGTGCTCGGGGTGGCAGATGTGCCTGTCGAGGGCGTTCCGCCCGAAGAGGACGCCGTGCTCCCGCAGGCAGCGAGCACCGCGACCCCGCCCGCCAGAACCGGCGCCGCCCACCATCGGTTGCGCATGGCCTTGTCTCCGTTCCGTCTGGTACCTGACCTTCCCTATTCCCTGATTACGGCAGGCCGCGCGGTAACGTTCACCGCCGGCTAGCGCCGGCATTCGCTGGCAGAGCCAGGCCAGCGAGAGCGGATACCGGTAGTCGATGGCCGCGTGGGTCGCATCGAACAGCTCGTAGTGCACGACCTCGTCGGCTACCCCGACCGCGCGCAGCTCCGCCCGGAAGGCCGCCGCGCCCACATCAAGGAAGAAGTCGTCCCTGGTGCCGGCGTCGATCCAGATCGCCTGCAGTGACCGGAGCGCGTCCGCGTAGCGGGCCGCCATCCGGACCGGGTCCCAGTCCAGCCAGCGCTGCCAGACCGCTGGCCGCAGTACGCCGGTAACGCGGGTCGAACGGCAGGTCGACCGAGCCGTCCTCGGTTGCCGAGAACGCAGCCGCGACCCCGAGCAGGCCGACAAGCTCACCGTCGGCCGGGACAGTGAACGCGGTCCTGCGACCGGAAGTCCTCCCACCACCGCCAGATGTCGCCGTCATAGCCGCGCAGCGCCCGCACGGCACCGGCGAACTCCTTGAGGTAGCAGTACTCGTACAGGCTGTCGCCGGCGTGCGTGGCCAGGGCGCCGAACAGGTCGGGCCGCAGCATCGGCGTGATCATGGCACCGAATCCGCCGCTCGACTTGCCCATGATCGCCCGGTGGTCCCGGTCGGCAAGCGTGCGGTAGCGGCTGTCAACCCACGGCACGACCTCGTCGCACAGGTAGGAGTGGTACCGGCCGGTGCCCGGCGAGTCGACGAACTGGCTGCCGCCGTAGCTGGTCCACGCGTCCACGTAGACCACGATGGCGGGCGGCGCCTGGCCGGCCGCGAATACCGCATCGGCGGTCTCGGTAAACGGCTGCCGGAACGGCGAGCGGTTCTGCCACATCGCCAGGTGACCGGTATAGCCCTGAATAACGTAGATAGCCGGATACCTGCGGTCCGGCTCGGTGGCATAGCCGGGCGGCGCGTACACCCACAACGGGCGCTCGTGCGGATCGCCGAGCGGGTTGCCCCGCAGCAGCTGGCTGATCGATCACGTGCTCGTTGAGCGTCCCGGCGAGGTCGGCTGACCAGGGAAGCACGGGTACCTCCTTCTCGGCGCCTCAGCTCATCACACCACTGAGCCAGGACGGGAGCGCAGCGACCCCGGCGCGGCGGCCGCAGTGGCGCACTGACCTGCCGCTTACCGGGTGCGCAATCCGGCCCGGCGACATACCGTCAGAAGGTGACCGCCGCAGCCTCAGGACCAGCCCCAGCTGCCGCGGCCAGCCCGGACCTCGCAGAGCAGCGGCTGGCCAGGGCGATCCGGGAGCTTGCCCCGCCGGGCGTGCGAGCCCAGTCCGCCGACGCCGTCCGGCCAGGCTCGGGCCTGTCCGTGGCCCGGTGCCTGGACCTGTTCAGCGCCCAGCTGGCCAGCAGGCACCTCGATCTGGCGGCGCGGTGGCTGCGGAGCCGCGGGGCGGGCTACTACACCATCGGCTCGTCCGGGCACGAGGGCAACGCCGGCGTGGCGGCGGCGGTGCGGCTCACCGACCCCGCCCTGCTGCACTACCGGTCCGGCGCCTTTTACCTGGTGCGGGCCGGTCAGGCGAGCCCGCCTCGGGATGGGATCGCCGACGTGCTGCTCGGCCTGATGGCGGCATCCGCGGAGCCGATCGCCGGCGGTCGGCATAAGGTGTTCGGCCACCCGGAACTGCACGTGATCCCGCAGACCTCCACCATCGCCTCGCACCTGCCGCGGGCCATGGGCCTGGCCTTCTCACTGGCTAGAGCGGCAAAGCTCGGCAGGGAAACGCCGTGGCCAGCGGACAGCATCGTGGTCTGCAGCTTCGGCGACGCGTCGGTGAACCACTCCACCGCGGCCGGCGCGATCAACGCGGCCTCTTACACCTCCTATCAGGGCCTGCCGCTGCCGCTGCTGCTGGTCTGCGAGGACAACGGCCTCGGCATCAGCGTCCGCACCCCGGCCGGCTGGATCGAGGCAGCACAGCAGGACCGGCCGCGGCTGAAGTACTTCACCGCGGACGGTGCCGACCTTGCTGCGGTCTACGACGCGGCGGCGCAGGCGGCCGACTGGGTGCGGGACCGCCGTTCCCCTGCCTTCCTGCACGTGCGGATGGTCCGGCTTGGCGGCCATGCGGGCACCGACGTGGAGTCCGCCTACCGGCCGGCTGCGGAGATCGCGGCCGATACCGAGCGCGACCCGATCCTCGGCACCGCGCGGCTGCTGGTCCAGGCGGGCGCGCTCGGCCCCGCCGAGATCCTGGACTGGTACGAGCAGTCCAGGGCGCACGTCCTGGCGCAGGCCGGCGAGCTTGCGGGCGCGCCCCGGCTGGTTAGCGCCAGTCAGGTGATGGCACCGCTCGCGCCCCGCCGGCCCGCCACCGTGGCAGCGAACCTGTCCGCCAGGTCCAGGCACACCGACGACTGGCCCCGCCATCAGGTGTTCGGGTCCCAGCTGCCGGAAGACGAGGGCCCGCTCACGCTGGCCCAGTCGATCAACCGCACGCTGGCTGACGCGATGGCGGATCGTCCCGGCCTGCTGGTGTTCGGCGAGGACGTGGCCCGCAAGGGCGGGGTCTATGGCGTGACGAGGGGCCTGCTGAAGTCTTTCGGCCCCGGCCGGGTGTTCGACTCGGTGCTGGACGAGCAGTCGATACTCGGCCTGGCCCTCGGCGCCGGCCTGGCCGGCCTGCTGCCGGTGCCGGAAATCCAGTACCTGGCATACCTGCACAACGCCATCGACCAGATCCGCGGCGAGGCAGCCACGTTGTCGTTCTTCTCCCGTGCCCAGTACCTGAACCCGATGGTGGTCCGCGTTCCCGGCCTTGCCTACCAGCAGGGTTTCGGCGGGCACTTCCACAACGACAACGGGCTCGCCGCGCTGCGCGACATTCCGGGCCTGATCGTGGCCTGCCCGGCCCGGCCCGATGACGCCGCCGCCATGCTGCGCAGTTGCCTGGGCGCCGCGGACGTGGACGGCAGCGTGAGCGTCTTCGTCGAGCCGATTGCGCTCTATCACGAGCGCGACCTGTACGAGACCGGCGATGGCGGCTGGCTGGCCAGTTACGAGCCGCCAGCCCGATGGTCAGCTGCGCACGTTCCGATCGGCCGGGCCCGCTCCTACGGCCGGGGCAAGGACATCACCATCATCTCGTTCGGGAACGGGGTCCGGATGAGCTTGCGCGCTGCTCGCACGCTGGCGGCCGAGGAAGTCGGCTGTCGCGTCCTCGACCTGCGCTGGCTCGCCCCGCTGCCGTTCGAGGACCTCCTGCGCGCCGCAGCGGCCACCGGGCGGGTGCTGATCGCGGACGAGACGCGGCGGACCGGCGGCGTGTCCGAGGGCGTGATCACTACCCTGGTCGACGCGGGCTTCACCGGCCGGATCGCCAGGGTGGCCAGCGAGGACAGCTTCATCCCGCTCGGCGACGCTGCCTCGGCGGTGCTGCTCTCGGAGTCAGGCATCGTCGACACAGCCCATGACCTTCTCCGATAGCTGCAGGTCAGGAGCGCTTATCAGGATTCCTGACCGGCCGCATGGCGCGGCGAATAGGTCGGAAGCACGGTGGATAGCCGGTTATCTTCCGGTACCCTGAGGGGCGCGGTCGACCGATATGCCCCAGCAGCCGCCCGTACTGCGCGCCGTGCCGGGCCTGGCTGCAACGGCTGGCCGTATAACGTGACAGCCTTAGGGCTGCCCGTCCGGTGCGAGGTGCGGGGCTGGCAGGCTGCTCGCCGTCGTCACAATGGCTAAGCACAGTGGGCGAGAGACGGAGGTGACTGTGAGTCGGCTATCAGTGCTTGTGCATCCCGCCAAGTCTGCCGACGAGCGGCCCGCGCGACCCTGGCTGAATGTCAGCTTGCTCGTCGTGTTCTGCTACCTGCTGGCTGCCTACATTGTGACCTGGCACTTCTGGGGCGATCCCGCAGGCCGCGTGCCGAGTACCTCTGGCCCGGCCGGCGTCTCCAACGACGTCTACCTCAGTACCTGGTCGCTGCGCTACGTGGCAACCGCGCTCTCGCACTGGCATCTCCCGGCGCTCACCACCACCGCGCTGAACTGGCCGCAGGGCGTGAACCTCATGTGGAACACCTCGCTGCTGCTGCCAGCGGTGGTGCTGACACCGCTGACGCTGCTCGCCGGGCCGACTGCCAGCCTCAATGTCCTGCTGTTCGTCGGCTTCGCCGGCTCGGCGACGGCGATGTACTTCGTGCTGCGCAGGTGGGGCGCCAGCGCTGGCGCGGCCGCGCTGGCCGGCGCGATTTACGGTTTCTCACCGGCGATGCGGGTTGCCGCAGAGGCGCATTACCACCTGCAGCTGGCCATCCTGCCGCCGCTGATCATCGACGCCGTACTGCGGCTGGTGACCGGCCGCGGCCGGCCGGTTCGTACCGGGCTGATACTGGGCCTGCTGGTCGCTGCCCAGCTCTTCACAGCGGAAGAACTGCTCTTCGAGACCGTGCTGGCTGGCCTGATCATCATGATCGCGCTGGCCGCTAGCAGGCCGGCCGCGATCCGCAAGGCCCTGAAGCCCGCCGCCGTTGGCCTGGGCACGGCGGCTGGGGTGACGGCTGCCATCTGCGGTTATGCGCTCTACGTGCAGCTACATGGACCGTTGCCAGAGACCGGCAGCCCGTGGCACGTCAGCCGTTACGGCAACCAGCCGGCCGACTTTGTCGCCGCGCCGACAGGCGTGCTGCTGCACGGCCCGCATTTCCTCAGCTACCTTGCCGCCACCGGCCAGCGCGAGGTCGAGTACTTCGGCTATCTCGGCTGGCCGTTGCTCATTCTGGCGGTCCTGATCACGATCGTGCTGTGGCGGGACCTGCGGGCCCGCCTGGCCGGAGTGACCTTCGTGGTGCTCGAGCTGCTGAGCATCGGCGGCCACCCGATCACCCTCGGGCCATGGCACATCCAGGCCGACGTGCTGCCGTGGTACTGGCTGCAGAACCTGCCCGTGCTCAATCAGGCACTGCCGAACCGGCTGTCGCTGCTGGCCGACGGTGCTGCTGCCGCGCTCATCGCCTTCGCCGCCGACCGGGCCTGGACGGCGGTGCGGGCGAGTGGCGGCTGGCGCAGGCCAGCGCTGGCCGCGGTGGCGGCTGCCGCGGTGATCGCGGCGATTGTCCCTATCCTGCCCAGCCCGGCCCAGGCTCCGGCTGCCCTGAAGATATCGACGAGCTGGCACGACGTGATGACGCGGCTGCACCTGAAGCCGGGCGCCGCGGTCCTGGTGCTGCCACTCGACGGCGCACTCACGATGGAACTGCAGGCCATCAGCGGACAGAACATCTCGGTGGTCGGTGGCTACTGCATCGCACCGGATCCCGCCGGGCGGGCCGCGCCGTGCGAGACCAGCGAACTCCTGACGACCGACCAGCAGACGACGCAGCTGCGGATGACAAAGCTGGCGGCAGGTCAGGACACCAAGCCCTCGACCAAGACGATGGCACTCGCGCTGGCCGCCTGGCGGCCGGCCGCGGTTATCACCACGGTGGGCGGCAACAACCCGCTCGGCCGCTACCTGCTCGGGTTCTTCGGCCCGCCAACGGCGCACCAGGGCTCCGTGCTCGGCTGGCGGATCGACCCGGTAGCCCTGCAGCAGCTGGCCCAGCAGTACGGCGGGACGCCCATCGCCGGCTAGGAGGCGGCGGTTCTGGCACCTGCCCGCGGGGTAGACCGGCCCTCGTGGCAGCCTGACAGGCTGGAGGTAGCTGATGGCGGGTCGGCTGTCGGTGCCGGCCCGGGCCGCCAGAACCGCCGATGAGCGATCAGCGGCGCGCGGCCCGAGGTGGCTGGTGCCTGTCTGCTACCTGGCCGGCGCGGTCGCGGTCACCTATCCGCTCTGGATTCACCCGGCAAGCAAGGTGCCGACCTTCGCTGCAGGTCCGCAGCCGGACGTGCTGCTCCAGCTCTGGTTCATGCGCTATGCAGGCACCGCGATCTCCCACGGCCACCTGCCAGCGCTGGTGACCACCGCGCTGAACTGGCCGCACGGGGTCAACATGATGTGGAATACCTCGCTGCTGCTACCTGGCGTGCTGCTCGCGCCGGTGACGCTGCTGTCGGGGCCGGCTACCAGCCTGACGGTCCTGCTCGTGGCCGGATTCTTCCTCTCCGCTGTCAGCATGTACGTCGTGCTCCGCCGCTGGGACGCCAGCGTCACCGCGGCCTTCATCGGCGGTGCCTGCTACGGCTTCTCCCCCGCGCTCCGGATGGCCGCAGTCGACCACTACCACCTTCAGTTCGCCGCGCTGCCGCCACTGATCGTCGATGCGGTCCTGCGGCTGGTCACCGGCCGGGCCCGGCCGCTGCGAACCGGCAGCTGGCTCGGCCTGCTAGTCGCGGCACAGCTGGTCACCGCGGAGGAACCACTGGTCGACGCGGTGCTGGCCGCAGTGCTGATGCTCATCGTGCTGGCCATCGGCAACATGCGCGGCGCCGCAGTCCGGCCCGCCGCCGCCGGCCTCGGCGTCGCCGCCGGGATCGCCCTGCTGCTCGGCGGCCGGGCGCTATGGGTTCAGTTCGCCGGGCCGGTGGCCGAGCATGGCAGCCCCTGGCGGCCAGGCAAGTTCGGCAACTCGCTCAGCGACTTCGTGTCGGCGCCGGTCGGCATGGTGTTCCACGGTCGGTATGCGATCAGCGGCCCGACGTCGGTGGAGGACCTGGCCTACCTCGGCTGGCCGCTGCTGATCGCGGTCGGGGCAGCGACCATCTGCTTCTGGCGGGACGGCCGGATCAGGGTCGCTGGCGTCACGTTCTTCCTGCTGGAGCTGCTGAGCCTCGGCGGGCACCGGCTGCGGATCGGCCCGTGGCACCTCACTGGCGCCGCGCTGCCCTGGCACTGGCTGTCCCGGCTGCCGTTGCTCGACCAGGCCCTGCCGAACCGGCTGTCGGTGGCAGCGGACGGGATTGCGGCCGTTGTGCTGGCCTTCGCCATCGACCAGGCGAGATCCCGGCTGCCGGCCGGGCGGCTACGCCTGCTGGTACCCGCGACGGCCACGCTCGTGCTGCTGCCCGCGCTGCCACTCGGCCTGGCCACCGCTAACGTCGGGACAGCGCCGGCTGCCTGGCGGCTGGTCCTGGCAAGGCTGCATCTGCCGGCCGGGGCGCCGGTTCTGGTGCTGGCCACCTCGCAACTGGCGCAGATGCAATGGCAGGCGATCAGCGGCGAGCCCATCTCGGTGGTCGGCGGCTTCTGCATCACCGCCGCGCCAGCCGGGAACGCCATCGGCCTGCCGAGCCGGAACCGCGTCGCTGTGCAGCTCGAAGGGCACGCTGACCGGCGACCAGCGCGCCACCGTCAACGACCTCAACCGGCTGGCGACGGGCGCATCCCCAGCGGGCCCGAGCCGCTCGGTGCTGGCCACAGCCGTTGGTGAATGGCGGCCTGCCGCGGTGATGACGACCCGCGGCGACAGCGCCAGGCTCACCCGTTACCTGCGCGGCTTCTTCGGCCCGCGGGCCGCCCGCAGCGGTCAGGTGCTCGGCTGGCTGGTCGCCGGACCCTCGACGGTGAAGACAGGCACCGCCTCGTGGTCGTCGTCAGACCGGGCGAATGCGATCCGCAGCCGCTGCCCGACCGCCGGTTCCGCCACCGGGCCGGTGAGCTGAGACCACCACCACGGTCCTTCGTCGAGCTCCGCGATCACCAGGATCGTCCGGTCCGGCGGCGCTGCCCCGGCCGGCTTGACACCCGTCACTGCCCAGCTGACCAGGGTGGCACCGCCGGATGCGGGCGCCCAGTGCAGGTCCGTCACCGCGCATGTGGTGCACTGAGCCGCAGCCGGCTCGCTGTAGTGGCCGTCCGGGCAGCGACGCAACAGGAACTGCCCGGCGGCCGTGCCGTCGAAAAAGGCGGCAGTCGCGTCATCCCTGGCGACCGGACCGACAGTCACCGTGCGTCGCTCCCTAGTACCAGTGTCGAGTGATGATCAAGCACGCCGCCGTTCCCGGACACGAGGGCAACGTCATGGGCCTCGGCCTGCCGCTCGCCCCCCTGCCCGCGGATCTGGATGATCGCTTCGGACAGCGGGGTCATGCCCCACATGTAGTACCCGGACAGCTGGCCGCCGCCGGTGTTCAGTTTCAGCTTGCCGTCCAGGATGCCACTCGCTACGAACGGCCCGCCCTCACCCTTGCCGCAGAAACCGTAGTCCTCCAGCGTGATCAGCACGGTGAAGGTGTAGCAGTCGTATAGCTCCAGCACGTCCACGTCGGCTGTGCTGAGGCCGGCCATGGCGAGCGCGGCCGGCCCCGCCTGGGCCGCACCGGACACCAGCCCGAAGTCGGGATGACGCCGCAGGTAGCGACCCGGATGTGACTGGGCCCAGCCGAGCACGTGCACCGGTGGCTGGGCGCCGGCCCGGTCGGCTGCCGTGACCACCACCGCGATGCCGCCGTTGGAAACCAGGCAGCAGTCGAGCAGGTGGAAGGGCTCCACGATCCACCGGGAGGCCTGGTGATCGGCGACCGTGATGGGCTCGCGCAGCTGCGCGGCCGGATTCAGGCGAGCCCAGGCACGCTGGGCGACAGCAATATGACCGAGCTGCTCGCTCGTCGTGCCGTACCGCTCCATATGCCGCCGCGCTGCCAGCGCGTACATCGGGTTAGCGCCGATCACGCCGCTCGCTCCGAGCAGCCCCCACCAGCCGGCCGGCGCGTGCCTGGCCCCGTAGATCGCGCTGGCCCCGCGCTCGGGACGCAGCGGGCTGTCGGCGAACACGCACGCAACGACGCTCGCCATGCCGGATTGCACTGCCATGGCGGCGACCTGCACCATGGCGCCCGCGGTAGAACCGTACGCCTGCATGTGCGTCAGCAGCCTGAGATCGGTCAGGCCCAGGTCCCGCTGCAGATCGACGGAGACGCCGCCGGTCACCCCGGACGAGGTGAGCAGCCCGTCCACGTCCGCCAGCCGCAGCCCCGCGTCTGCTACCGCGAGCCGCACCGCCGACGCCGCGAACTGAGCCGGGCTCAGCCCGTAGACCTTGCCGAGGTCCGTCATGCCCAGGCCGGCGATGACGGGACGGCGGGAGGAAACAGCCACAACCGCATCATCGCAGCAGCCCCAGGCAAGGCACCAGCGATCATCGTGGGCCGCTATTGTCTGCAGGTATGAGCCAGAGCATCACCGGCGGGCCGTCCCTGCCGCAGATCCGCAACCTCGTTACCGAGATCCCGGGACCGCGCTCGCGTGAGCTGTTCGACCGGCGCCAGCTGAGCGTGGCGCGCGGACTGAGTCACGTGCTTCCGGTGTTCGTGACCGCGGCTGGCGGTGGCGTCATCGTGGACGTCGACGGCAACTCCCTGATCGACTTCGGCTCCGGCATCGCGGTCACCTCCGTCGGCAACAGCGCCGACCTCGTCGTCGACCGGGTGACCGAGCAGGTGGCGCAGTTCACTCACACCTGTTTCATGGTCGCCCCGTACCAGGGCTACGTGGAGGTCTGCGAGCAGCTCAACAAGCGCACGCCAGGCAGCCACGAGAAGCGCTCGGCGCTGTTCAACTCCGGTGCCGAGGCGGTCGAGAATGCCGTGAAGATAGCCAGGCACGCCACCAGCCGGGATGCAGTGGTCGTCTTCGATCACGCCTACCACGGCCGGACCAACCTGACGATGGCCATGACCGCGAAGAACATGCCGTACAAGGAGGGGTTCGGGCCGTTCGCCGGCGAGGTGTACCGGATGCCGATGGCGTACCCGTTCCGCTGGCCGGGCGGCCCGGCTGCCTGCGCTGCCGAGGCTCTTGACGTGGTCAAGAACCTCATCCATGCCCAGGTCGGCGAGGAAAACGTCGCGGCCGTCGTGATCGAGCCGATTCAGGGCGAAGGCGGTTTCATCGTGCCGCCGGACGGCTTCCTGCCAGGGCTGGCCGAGTTCTGCCGGGCCAGCGGCATCGTCTTCGTCGCCGACGAGATCCAGTCCGGCTTCTGCCGCACCGGCGACTGGTTCGCCTGCGAGCACGAGAACGTCGTGCCGGACCTCGTCACCACCGCCAAGGGGATCGCCGGCGGCCTGCCGCTGGCGGGGGTCACCGGCCGGGCCGAGCTGATGGATGCGGTGCACCCCGGCGGACTTGGCGGCACCTACGGCGGCAACCCCGTCGCCTGCGCGGCGGCGCTCGGTGCGATCGAGACCATGGAGAAGGAGGATCTCCCCGCAGCGGCCAGGGCGATCGAGGCCCTCATGCTGCCGCGGCTACGGGACCTGGCCCAGTCGCACCCGGTCATCGGCGACGTGCGGGGCCGGGGAGCGATGCTTGCCATCGAGCTCGTCAAGCCCGGCACCACCGAGCCGGATGGGGCGTCGGCGGCTAAGGTTGCCAAGACCTGCCATGGCAACGGGATGATCGTCTTGACCTGCGGCACCTACGGCAACGTGCTCCGCTTCCTGCCGCCGCTGGTGATGGGCCAGCCGTTGCTGAACGAGGGTCTCGACATCCTGGCCGATGCGTTCAGCACCCTGTGACGCGCTTAGGAGTGCAGCACCTCGGTGCTGTGGCAGAAGTGAACCCGGTCCGGGGCCACGGCGTGAAGCCTGCCTACCGAATCTCGCCAGGCGGCAACGTCGCTGGCCTGCCCGTCCGGCAGGTCAGCGCTGTCCGGTTCCAGGTACAGGCGCGGCTGGTACGCAGCATCCCCGATCAGCACGTCCGTCTGCCCGTCGGCGGACTTGACCAGTACCGACTGGTGGCCCACCGTGTGCCCCGGCGTCGCGATCGCCTGCAGCCCCGGCAGGATCTCGGTGTCCCCGTCGAGCAGCTCGAATCTGGCGTTCATGAAGTCAAACCAGTCCGCGAGCTTCGGCTGTTCCTGCCGCGCCCTGGCCAGCTCGGCTCGCTGTATGTAGAAGGCGGCGTGCTTGAAGACGGCGTTCTGCCCGCAGTGGTCGAAGTGCAGATGGGTGTTGATCACCAGGCCGATGTCCCCCGGGCGTCATGCCCAGGTCATCGAGCGCGTCTGCCACCGAGCGGTTCACCACCCGCCAGTCGTCGAGCCACTTCTGCGGACCGCCGACGCCGGTGTCCACCAGTGCGGCTCCGCCCGGGAAACGTGACCACGAACCCGTGCACGGGCCAGGTCTGGCCGTCCACCCCGCGCAGGCTCGCCAGCTGCAGCCGCGTCACTTCCAGCGACATATGGTCACCGCTTTCCCTGAGGTTTGGTCTTGCCCGCCGATCGTAACGGGTGGCGGTCCAACGGACGCTCTGCACTCTTTTAATGGTTTCCCCTATAGTTTGCTCCATCTAGTCCCTGCGGCCTGCGAGTGAGGCAACGTGAAGGCTTTTCCGGCGCGTCGCGCCCTGGCCCTGGCCAGCTCAGCACTGGCCGCCTCAGCACTGCTGGCAGCGGTGGCGCCCGCTGCGGGCGCAGCCCAGGCCGCATCGCCGCCGTCGTCGTGGAGCATTTCCAGGGTCCTGAACATGAAGGACTACGCCGACCTGCTCACGCTGGTGGTTACGAGCAAGCACGATGCGTGGACCTTCGGCCAGAACGCCAGCGGTAAATCGGTCGCCCTGCGCTGGAACGGCGTCGGCTGGACCGGCGCGCGCGTTCCAGGAGCTTTTACCCGGGTTGGGTTCGTTTCCGCCACCGGCCCGCGCAATGTCTGGGCAGGCGGCAGCGAATGCACGGGCGGGCCGCCAGGACCGGACGTGACTGCGACTTATGTGGCCCGCTTCAACGGGCACGCGTGGACCACGAAGAGGTGGAAGACAACCGCCTATTGCGGCGCCGCGCTAGTCACCAGCGGCCCGAGGAACGGCTGGCTGCTCGGGAACAATCAGGCGCTGCACTTCACCGGCAGGCAGTGGCACACGGTCTCGATCGGACTCGGTCAGCCCGTCGCGGCCACTGCGGTGTCGGCAACCGACATCTGGACGATCGGCGGCGTCTTTAACGCTCTGCACCTAGCCCGGAGCAAGGCATTCTTCACGCACTACAACGGCCGCGCCTGGCACAAGGTCGCGCTGCCGGCGATCAAGCTGCCGAAGTACGGCTACATCTACCCGTACGACATTCAGGCCGCGAGCGCTAACAGCATCTGGGCTGCTGTCACCGTCGAGCCAGCCGCATCGCACTCCTACCTGCTGCACTGGAACGGCCACCAGTGGCGCTCCATACCGCTGCCGGCTACGCCTTATCAGTTGCTGCAGGTCACGCCGGACGGCAACGGCGGCGTCTGGGCGATCATGTTCCCGACGGTTAGCGGCCAGTACCAGTTCGCGCACTACGCCAGCGGACACTGGTCGTACGACGCCATCCCCACTAACGGGCTGACAGGACTCCTGCCCGGCTCCGCGTCGTTCGACATCTACGCCATCTCCCGGATCCCTGGCACGCGATCTATGCTCGCCAGCGGCGACGTGTTCTACGCCACCGCGAAGAACTCCAACGCCAGGAACTCGCTGATCTTCAGCTACGGCCCCTGAGCGGTGCGGCCATGCACCACCGGCACAGTGCGGATGGTGATGTGAGTCCGCGCACCATCGCGCTGGCGGCAGCGCTGATACTCGCCGCCGCCAGCGCGGCGTGCGGCAATTCGTCGTCGGGGTCCGGAGATCGCGGCCAGCACGATGGGGCAGCGCGTGCGGAGCTTGCGGCAGGCATCAACGGCCAGGCTGAGGCCGGCGTTCCGATGACAGCGGCTGCGGCCAGGCGCCTCCCGGCGGGTGTGTTCTATATTCTGGGCGGCCCCCGGGCTTCGAGCATGAACGTCTGGCAGGTGAGCCGGAACGGCGGGCTCCTGCAGCTAACCCGCAACCCGGCTGGCCTCGGCATCGACGAGATGAGCGCGTCCGCAGCGGGCGTTGTCGTGGGAGACGGCCTAAGTTTCGGCGAACAGGACGGCATACTGACCAGTCGCGGCGTGGTCTGGGTGCGGCCCTGGCACAAGCCGCATGGTTTCATCTATGGCTTCGGCGTTCACATCACGGCCGCCGGCCAGCTTGTTTACCTCCTCGCACCCGGCCAGGGCACTGACCCGGCCAGCAAGGTGTTCACGTACTGGCTCAAGCCCTCGCTCACCGGGCGCGAGCGGCAGATCTACCACTCCCGGCTGTTCGCCGGCGAGCCACTGCCTGGTCCGAAGGGGCAAGTCGCCATTGTCGGGCCTTCAGGTCTGCCAGCGCCCGGCCAGCGGCCGGGGATCGTGGTCATCTCGCGCTCCGGGCACTCCCGGACGCCGCCTGCGGGGGTCAAGGAGATCGGCTACCCGCCGCTGTGGGGGCTGACCGCCAGGGCGCTCGTGATTCCGTCTGCACACGGCCCGGCGCACCTGATCTTCATGGCTGGGCGTCGGCTAGCGCTGCCGGACGGGTGGCAGCCCTGGTCCTGGAATCCGACCGGCACGGCACTGCTCATGCTCAGGGGCACCACGCTCGGTTCTGGTCGCTGGCCAGGCCTACTCGGGTGACGGCCGTAACCGGGATCACCCGCGGTTTCGAGATCGAGGACATCAGCTGGCTAGCGACCCCGGCAAACCTGAATCCGGGATAGCGACGTGGCGTCGCCGCTATGTCGGCCCGGAGCGCCTGGACGGTCGAGCCAACCGGCACCTACTACGCCCGCAAGCCCAGGACCGTGGACCTGCACTGGCACGGCGGCGCCCAGTCAGTCGTAACGTCACGCGGCAACAGGTGGTGCGTGGCTGTTGAAGGTTCGCTGGCTGTCGGGGCTGCTGGCGGTGGTGGTGCCGTCAGGGTTGAGGACCAGCCGCCAGCTCCACCGGTGGATCGCGGTGAGGTGGTGGAACGCGCAGAGCAGCAGGCAGTTCGCCAGGCTGGTCGGGCCTCCCTCGGACCGCGGGACCAGGTGATGAACATGGCAGGCGGCCGGCGGCTGCTCGCAGCCGGGAAACCGGCAGTGCTGGTCCCGGCGCGCGACCGCGCGGCGCAGGTGCACTGGGATCGTGTCAGTGGTGGCGCCGATGTCTAGCGGCAGGCTCACCGTGGCGGCGTGCCCGTGCAGCTGGCTGGTGCGCAGCCAGGACGCCAGCCCGCCCGGCCCGGACAGCAGCCGGGCCGCGTGGCCGATCGCCAGCTGCCGGACCGCGGAGATCGTCAGCTGCTCGTTGCGCTCGCTGCCTGGGCCTGTTGGCTCGCAATCAGTGATGGTGCCGGATCTGCGGCCGGTCACCGCCTGGCTGCTCAGATGCGCGCCGTCGGTCGCCGTGCCGCGGCCCATCGCCGCATGGCGCCGGTGCCGGTCAGCAGTATCGCGGCGAGCTGGTCCAGGACGCCGGCGTCGATATCGCCGGTGACGACGGGGGTGATCGCCGCGTCGCAGTCCGCGCCCGGGGGCGCCGGCACGCCATTCGCGGCGATCCATGCCGCTGTTGCCTCGTCAGCCTCCTGCTCCCCGAGCAGCTGGCTGAGGCTCATGTGCAACTGGATCTGCGTGGGCTGCCCAGCCCGCTCGGGCAGGCCGCCTGAGATTAGCCGCCGGCAGGCTTCTTCCATCGCATCGTGGTCGCGCTGGGCGGGTGTGCGCGTGTCCTCGGGCCCAATGCGCCCGTTAAAGCAGTCCAGCACGGCCCGCAGCGCCGAAGCCGCGGGCGGTGTCAGGTCAGCGTCCAGGTGCGCGTGATCCTGGTAGTGGCCCGTCAGGCGCAGCCTGCGCTCGGAGAACCCGCGGTCATCGCCCGCATCAGTGTCCGGCCGCGCGGTGCGAGCCCGGATCTGCTCGGCCAGCGCCGCCAGGTCAGCCAGGTCCGCGCCGCCCGCGGCTGCTGTCAGCAGGATCTCGTCGGCCCCGCAGCGGGCATCGGCGGGCAGCTGGTCAGTCCAGTCCATGATCTGCCGCGCCCACGACGGCGACACCGCACCGGCGGCGAGTGCGGCATGCACTCGCGGATGGTCTCGCAGCCTGCGCATCCAGGCCATCGCGGCGCCGGCCGCAGCCCGGGTGACCCTGGCCTGCCAGCGCAGCCAGGTCCGGCTGGTCGGCTGCCCGTCGGCGGCGTGGTCTTCAGCCCGGTCAAACGCAGCTAGCACCGCCGACCGCGCGGCCACGTGCTCCGACTCGGCCTGGCACAGCCCGCGCAGCAACTCCGCCCGCTCCGCCCCGGTCAGACCGGCCGGATCAGCAGCCGCCAGGAACCCCAGCCCGACCCGCGCGAAAGCCAGCGCCTGCGCGACGTTGACCGGCAGCGGCACGTCTATCCCGTTCGCCGCACCGGGCATAGGGTGCCCGTGCTCGTCGGTGCTGGCCATGACCGGGTCACCTCCGATCGGAGCGGCATAGTCTTCGAATCTGTTATCGACTCTATCAACCGCCACTGACAGTTTCCGTTCCCGTTATCGAACATCTGCGGTCGCCGGGCGCGTGTGCTTGACCAATTCCGTTAGGACAACATAGCCTGACGGTCAATGACTGTTGACATAGATGTCGCGCTTGACGCGCTGGGGGACTCCACGCGGCGCCGGATTGTTGGCCGCTTGGCCGCTGGTCCGCTCGACGTCGGTGGCATCTCCGCCGACATGCCGGTGGGCCGCACTGCGGTGTCGATGCAGCTGCGAGTGCTCAAGGCGGCCGGCCTGGTAGGTGACCTGGCCGTCGGCAACCGCAGGGTCTACCACCTGGAGCCAGCAGCGCTCCAGATGCTCCGCGACCATCTCGACTGGTACTGGGAGCGATCACTCACGGCCTACCAGCTCGCAGCAGAAGCGCGGGCAAAGGAGCAGAACATGACCGCAGACCAGGAAGTCGTGGTCGCGAAGACGACGCGGGTGAACGCGCCCCTGGCGGTGGCGTTCGACGTCTTCGTCGACCAGACGTGGTGGCCGGTGCATTCCCATCACCTGGCCGAGCCGCCCGGCCGCGAGGTCGTGCTGGAGCCGTTCACCGGGGGGCGGTGGTACGAGCGGGCGGCCAGCGGCGCCGAGACCGACTGGGGCACGGTGCTGGCCTGGCAGCCGCCATATCGGCTGCTGCTGAGCTGGCAGGTGAGCGCGGACTGGACGTATGAACCAGACCGGACCCGCGGCTCGGAGATCGAGGTCACCTTCACTCCGGAGAGTCCTCATCTGACCCGGGTCGACTTCGTGCACCGGCATCTCGAACGCTACGGCCCGCAGACCGAGCGGATGCGCCGGATCCTCGACGGGAAGGGCGGCGAGCCGCTCGGCGCCTACGCCCGGCACCTCGCTGGCCAGCATGCGGCCAGGTGACGGGCCGAATGGAGAACAGACACATGATGGTCACGTCCGTGATGCCGAATCTCTACACCGCCAGCGTCGAGCGGGCGGTCGCCTTCTACCGAGACCTGCTCGGCGGCATCCAGACCTTCCGATCACCCGCTACTGGGCCGGCAGTGCATGTCGAACTGCGGTTCGGCGATGTCACCATCGCGATCAGCAGCCGCGACGCCGTACAGGCCGAGGGCCTGCCAGCGCCAACCGGCGGTCATCCCTGGGAACTCGTCGTCTGGTGCGAATCGACAGACGACAGTGTCGGCCTGCTGCGCGCGGCAGGCACTCCGGTCCTGGTCGAGCCGTACAGCGGCCATGTGTCCGGGCATCGCCGCGCGTACGTGGCCGATCCGGACGGCAACTGGATCGCGCTGGTCAGCCCGGAGAGCCGGTAGCCGCCCGGTGGCAATCTTGGGCTAGCCGCGGTAGTAGCCGTCCGCCACGGTGAGCGCCTCGTCCAGGATGGCCAGGCCTTCCTTGGCCTCCGAATCCGACACGGTGCACGGCGGCACCACATGCAGCCGGTTGTAGTTGGTGAACGGCATGAGGCCGCGGGACCGGCACTCGGCGACCAGCGCGTTCATGGCCGCAGAGGAGCCGCCGTACGGCGCGAGCATCTCCCGGGTCTGCCGGTTAGCCACCAGGTCGAGCGCCCAGAAGACCGCCGTGCCGCGAACCTCGCCGACCACCGGGTGGCGCTCTGCCAGGTCACGCAGCCCCGGACCGAGCACCTGCTGCCCGACGCGGACCGCGTTCCCGATGATGTCCTCGTCCTTCATCGCGTCGATCGTGGCGACTATCGACGCGCAGGCCAGCGGATGGCCGGAGTAGGTCAGGCCGCCGGGGAAGACCCGGTCATCGAAGGTGGCGGCGATCGCGTCCGAGATGATGACGCCGCCGGCCGGGACGTAGCCGGAGTTCGAGCCCTTGGCGAAGGTGATCAGGTCCGGCACCAGCCCGTGATCCTCGAACGCGAACCAGCGGCCAGCCCGGCCGAACCCGCACATGACTTCGTCCGCGATGTAGAGGATGCCGTACCTGGTGCACAGCTCGCGGACGCCGGCCAGGTAGCCCGGCGGCGGGATCAGCACGCCGGCCGTGCCGACGATCGTCTCCAGCAGCACCGCCGCGATCGTGTCCGGACCTTCCATCTGGATGACCTGCTCCAGATGCGCCAGCGCGCGCTGCGACTCCTCGTCCGCGGTGGTCGCCCAGAACGCCGACCGGTACAGGTAGGGACCGAAGAAATGCACGTGGCCGATGGCGAACTCGTTCGGCCAGCGACGCGGATCTCCGGTGGAGGTGATCGCGGCCCCGGTGTTGCCGTGGTAGGAGCGGTAGAAGCTCAGCACCTTGGTGCGGCCGGTGTGCAGCCTCGCCATCCTGATCGCGTTCTCGTTGGCGTCGGCGCCGCCGTTGGTGAAGAAGACCTTCTCCATGCCGTCTGGCGCGAGCGCCGCCAGCCTGGTCGCAGCCTCACCGCGAGCCTCGTTAGCGTGCTGCGGGGCGATCGTGGTCAGCTTCGCGGCCTGCGCCGCGATTGCCGCGGTGACCTTCGGATGCTGGTGCCCGATGTTGGTGTTCACCAGCTGACTGGAGAAGTCCAGGTACCTGTTGCCGTCGTAGTCCCAGAAGTAGGAGCCCTCAGCCGCGGCGATCGGCAGCGGCTTGATGGCCTGCTGCGCGGACCAGGAATGGAAGACGTGCGCCCGGTCCATCGCGAGCACCTCGGCGCCGCGCTCCGGATCGGGAACGTGGCCGGCTGACGGGAAGTCGCTCATTGTCGTGCTGCTCCTGCTACTGGTTCACCGGGAAGCCGAGGTTCACGCCGCCGTGGCTGGGATCCAGCCAGCGCGACGTTACCGCCTTACCGCGCGTGTAGAAATGCACGCCTTCGGTGCCGTGCACATGCGTGTCGCCGAACAAGGACGCCTTCCAGCCACCGAAGGAGTAGAACGCCATCGGGACCGGAATCGGCACATTGACTCCGACCATACCGACCTCGACCTCATGGGTGAACCGGCGGGCCGCGCCGCCGTCGTTGGTGAAGATCGCCGTTCCGTTGCCGTAGGGGTTGCCGTTGATGACCGCCAGCGCGGCCTCGTAACTGGGCGCGCGGACGACCGACAGTACCGGGCCGAAGATCTCGTCGGTGTAGCAGCGCATGCCGGGCTGCACGTGATCGAGCACGCTCGGGCCGAGCCAGAAGCCGTCGGCGCAGTCGCCGCTGATCGGGTGCTGGCGGCCGTCGACCGCCAGCGTCGCCCCGTCGGCGACGCCTGAGTCCAGGTAGCCGGCCACCTTGTCCCGGTGATCCCTGGTGACCAGCGGGCCCATCTCGGAGCCGTCGTCGGCGCCGGGGCCGACGCGCAGCCCGGTGATCCGCTCACTGATCTTGGATACCAGCTCGTCGCCGATCGGATCCACCGCTACCAGCACGGAGATCGCCATGCACCGCTCCCCCGCCGAGCCGAACCCGGCATTCACCGCGGCGTCCGCGGCCAGGTCGAGGTCCGCGTCCGGCAGTACCATCATGTGGTTCTTGGCTCCGCCCAGAGCCTGCACGCGCTTGCCGTGACTGTTCGCCGTCTCCGAGACGTACCGCGCGATCGGGGTGGAGCCGACGAAGCTCACTGCCTTCACGTCGGGATGGGTGAGCAGCGCGTCGACGGCGACCTTACCGCCATGCACCACGTTGAAGCAGCCATCTGGCAGGCCGGCCTCGGCCAGCAGCTCCGCGACCAGCAACGAGGCCGACGGGTCCTTCTCTGACGGCTTGAGCACGAAGGTATTGCCGCAGGCCAGCGCGATCGGGAACATCCACATCGGCACCATGGCCGGGAAGTTGAACGGGGTGATTCCGGCCACCACGCCGACCGGCTGCCGGATCGAGTACGCATCCACGCCAGCCGACACGTTTTCGGAGAAGCCGCCTTTCAGCAGGTGCGGGATGCCGCAGGCGAAGTCGACCACCTCCAGGCCCCTGGCCACCTCGCCGGCCGCGTCGGACAGCACCTTGCCGTGCTCGGCGGTAATCAGCGCGGCCAGGTCGGACTGACGCTGGCGAGCCAGCTCACGGAAGGCGAACATGACCCCGGCACGCTTCACCAGTGAGGTCTCCCGCCACCCCGGCAGGGCCGCCGATGCGGCCGCCACCGCCGCGTCGACCTCCGCGGCGGTGGCGTAGTCGACGCTGCCGCTGACCTTGCCGGTCGCCGGGTTGTAGATGTCACCGCGGCTCGCTGCCTCGCCGGTCCACGGCTTGCCGTTGATCCAGTGCGTGCGGTGCACGGTCACCTGGTCCATGATCGTCATCTGCCTTCCGCATCCCGGCGCAGCGCCCGGCCGGCCCGTCCGCGTCCCGGTCCCGGACGGCGCGATCCCGGCCACGGCCCATGGGTCTGCCCTGCGCCAAGTCTGTCGCCACGTGGTCGTGCTGCCAAGTTACGCTTTGTAACAGAAATGGGTCTCTGGCTTTACGATATGTAAGATGACGTCATGCTGCCGACTATCGCCGACGTGCTAGCCCTGGAGCCAGTTCGCAACGGGGCACCGCGGGTGCTGGCCGGCGCCGACCGGCTGACCGCACAGGTCCGCTGGGTGCACGTGATCGAGCTGGCGCAGGCTGCGCACCTGCTGCGCGGCGGCGAACTCGTGCTATCCACCGGTATCGCGCTGCCAGCAGAGGCGGCCGGGCTCAGCCAGTACGTCGCCGAGCTTGCCTCGGTCGGGGTCAGCGCGCTGGCCGTGGAGCTTGGCTCGCGCTACTCGCGCAGGCTGCCGACGGCACTTGTCTCGGCCGCCGCCGAGCACGACTTGCCGCTGATCGTGCTGGAACGCGAGACCCAGTTCATCGAGATCACCGAGGCCGTGCACGCCCTGATCATCGACGCGCAGCTTGCCGAGCTGCGGTCAGCGGAGCGGCTGCATCAGGTCTTCACCGAGCTAGCGGTGTCCGGGGCGCCAGCGCAGGAGGTCGTCGCGCAGACAGCGACGATTGCCGGCTGCCCGGTGATTCTGGAGAACCTGGCTCATCAGGTGCTGGCCTGCGCGCCGCTCGGCCAGGACGCGGCCACCCTGCTGGCCGGATTCCCGGCCCGGTCCCGCGCGGTGAAAGTCGCCGGACGCACGGGCTACGACGCCACCGCAGGCTGGCTGGTGACGGTGGTCGGGGCGCGTGGCGAGGACTGGGGCCGCCTGATCGTGCTGCGTGGCCAGCCAGCCGGGCCGGGAGACGAGACGCTGCTGGAGCGGGCGGCGACGACGCTTGCGCTCGGTCGGCTACTGGATCACCAGCGCGAGAGCCTTGAACGCCAGGCGCATCGCACGATCCTGTCGGCGTTCCTCGGTCACGGCTACGCCGATCCGGCCGAGGCCGAGGCCCGCGCCCGGGCCCTCGGCGTGCCGGTGGCCGGCCGCCAGCTAGTCGCCGTCGTGGTCAGGGTGGCCGCCCGGCCGCACGGCCCGCTGGGGACCGGCCCGCTCGGGACCGGCGGCGGCACGGCCGGCCAGGCCACGACCGGGCTGGCCGCGCAGGCGAGAGCGGCCGCCGTTGCCGATGCGATCGCAGCGGTCTGCCGCCAGCTTCGGATCCCGGCTCTGGCCAGCTCGCTGGACGAGCACCGGGTGGCCGTGCTGCTGGCCTTGCCGCCGCGAGCCGATCCGGACGCCGCGCTGGCCCGGCTGGCTGCCCAGCTTCGGCCCTGGCTCACCGAAGACGATGTCATCGGGTCTGGCTCACCAGTCGAGTCGGTCGCCGCCGTGCAGCGTTCGCTCCTGGAGGCCGACCACGTCGCGGAGGCCGCCGCAGGCGCCGGGGGGCGGCTGCCTTACTACCGCGTCCCCGATCTCCGGCTGCGCGGCCTGCTGCACGTGCTCCGTGACGATCCGCGCGTTCAGTCGTTCGCCGAACGTGAGCTCGGGCCGCTGCTCGCGTACGACGACGCGGCCGGCACGCGGCTGCTGGCGGCGCTGGCCGCTTACCTTGAGGCGGGCGGCAACAAGGCCGAGGCAGCTAAGCGTGCCCAGCTGGCCCGGCCGACCATGTACGAGCGGCTGCGGCAGATCGAGGACGTGCTCGGTGTCGACCTTGAGCCGCCCGAGTCGCGGCTCTCGCTGCACGTCGCTTTGCTGGCACGGCAGACCTCGGCGGGCTAGCGCCGCCGACGGCCGGGCCGCGGGCAGCCGCCCGGTGGCCGGTCACCGCAGGATGTTCACCGCCCGGGCGACGACCAGCGCGCCGAGGACAAGAGAGACAGCCGACTGCACGAGGAAGGTGAGCTTAGCCCAGCGCGCCAGCGGCATGACGTCGGTCGGGACTGAACGCGGTGGCGTTCGTGAACGACGTGTAGAGATAGTCAACGAACCGGGCATCCCAGTCGGGTATCGCCAGCTCTGGCGACACCATCTGCGGGAACATCAGGTCCGGGTAGTCCGACTTACCCTGCGCGCGCTGCACTGGCCCGCCACGGTCGAACTCCCAGTACCACAGGGCGAACGCGATAACGTTGGTCGCCCAGACAGCCGCGCCGGATGCGAGCAGATGCACCGGGTTGCTGCCCACGTGACCCTCGATGATCGCCCGGACCAGCAGCCCGGCCGAGATAGCGTTCGCCGCGGTGATGACCAGGATCAGCACCACGCTCATGGCCCGTACTGGTCGCGAATACCGCTCGAACCGGAACGGGTTGGCGACGAGGAGGCCGATGAACAGCGCGCCCTCCAGCGCAGGCAGCAGGTAGAGCGGATGCAGCGCCAGCTGGTCCGGCAGCAGCACCTGCAGTACGACCGCCACGGCCACGGTGAGCGTGACCGGCCACCGGGCTTCTGCTCGGGTGCGGCGGCGCCAGGCTGGCATGACCGCGCTGAAGGTGCCGGTAGCACCGCGGGCGGCAACATGCTCGGCAGCGCGCATCAGCTCCAGCCACGGGTCCGGCAGGTGGCGTCCGCCGCCACCTGCTCCCATGGAGGGAACGGGTCCGTGCTGGTCATCAGGCGACGACGACTCGCCCGGCTCTGGTGGCTCCGGCATCTGCTTATTGTGGCCGGTTCGCTGGCTGATTGGGCCGTTGTCCCGAACGCGCTCACGGCCCCGGCGATCGGTACGATCGCCGGGGCCGCTTCGAGCTGTCAGGCTGCTCGGCTAGCAGCCGTCGTAAGGCGCCCACGGTGCAGTGCCATCCTGCGCGTAGAGCCGGGCGAAGGCCGCCTTCTGCAGGGCCACCGACGACCCGCCGGCGGTCCCCGGGTAGCCGAGTGAGGCCCAGGTTGCGGGCAGGATCCCGAACAGGCCGGCCGACGATGCGGTCGGGTTGTCGCCGCTCTCGCGCCAGGCCACGCACTGCTCGAACGCGGACATGCCCGCGGTCAGCGGCTGGCTCGCGGTGGCCGGCGCCGCCTGGGCGGCTGGCTGGGTGGTGCCCGCCTGCGCAGCAGCAGCGGCTGCTGCGCGGTCCTGCGCGGCTTCCCGGCGGGCTGCGGCCGCCCGGTGCTGCAGGGCCACGAACTCTGCCTTGCGCAGCTGCGGGTCGGCCGGCAGGCGCAGCCGCACCCCGGCCGTCAGCTTCGCGTGATCGCGCAGGTACCGGGTGTTCGGCGGGGTGGCGTAGATGGCCTCCCAGGACATGTGGTGCGCGGCGGCGATGCTCTTCAGCGTCTGGCCAGCCCGCACGGTGACCCACTGGTCGGTCTTGCGCTGGCTGGCTCGCTTCTGTGCGGCCTCGGCCTGCGCCTTCGATGCGGTCGCCTTGGCTGCTGCCGCGCTCTGCGTCGCCGAGGTGTGCGCAGTCGCGGGGGCGGCGAGCGCGATCCCTGCCGAGACGCCGATACCGACCACCGCGACCGACGACACCGAGGCCAGTGCAAACTTCTTGTTGATCTTCACGGGAGGTGTAACCCTCCTCTGTCCGCCCTCAGCGCTTCGCGGCGCAGGCCGCGACTAACAGGTATTGGGCGTGACTCGAGCGCCATGGCCTTGGGGGGACATGGTCATGGTCAGGGGCTAGCAGCAAGTTGCTACCGACCAGTACAACCCGCAATCCACGCCGGCAGCATCCTGATTGGGGCGAATGTGGAACATGTCACTCCTGGCCGGACCGGGAATAACTGGCGCGTCCGGCCTGGTCAGGCCGTTTGCCCGGCAGCGGTCCAGGGGTAAGAACCGCGGGGGGAACCGGGGTGAACGTTCAGTACAGCGGCCTGCTCGTGGTCGCTCTTGCCGGGTTCGCGGCCCCGGTGCTCGCCAGGCTCATCCCCCGCCGCCTCGTACCGCCGGTGGTGCTCGAGGTGCTGGCCGGCATCGCCGTCGGCCCGCAGGGCCTCGGCCTGGTCTCGCCCACGGGCGGGGTCTACATCCTGTATCTGCTCGGATTCGGCTTCCTGCTGTTCCTGGCCGGACAGGAAGTCGAAGTCGAGCGCTTCCGCGGGCCTACGTTCCGGCTGACCGCGGCCAGCTTCGTGGTAAGCGTGGCCGTCGCGTTCCCGGTGGCGCTCGGGCTCCGGCAGATCGCGGCCGGCGCCGACACCAGGCTGCTGGCACTCGCGCTGACCGCCAGCTCACTGGGCGTCATGGTGCCCGTGCTGCGCGATGCCGGCCAGACCAGCACGGAGTTCGGCCAGCTGGCGATCATGGCAGGCTCGGTCGGCGAGTTCGGCGCGCTGCTACTGCTGACGATCCTGTTCTCCGCCCAGCCCGAGCCGACCTGGGTACAGGTGGCGTACGTATTCGCGCTCGGGGCTGCCGCCGTGCTTGGCGCGATCGGCCTGCGGCGGCTCTGGCGGTCGGCCTGGCTGCGCCGGACGCTGCTGGCCACCGACCAGTCGACCTCGCAGCTGCGGGTGCGCGGCGGTTTCGTGGTGCTGCTGGTATTCGCCGCCCTGGCGCACGAGTTCGGCGTCGATGCGCTGCTTGGCGCCTTCGTCGCCGGCGTCGTGCTCAACATCGCCGACAGCGATGACCGGCCCAGTCAGCAGCACTATCAGGGCAAGCTGCACGCGATCGGCTATGGCTTCCTGGTGCCGGTGTTCTTCATCGTCACCGGCGTCCAGTTCGATGTGCGGTCACTCCTCGCCAGCGCCTCGTCGCTGGCGCTGATGCCGGCCATCGTGGCCGGCATCCTGATCGCCCGAGCCGGTCCGGCCGTGCTGTACCGCCGGAAGCTCGGCGGCCGCCCGGCGGCCGCGGCCGGGCTGCTGCAGGCCACCACGCTGACGTTCCCGGTCGTGGTCGCGGAGGTCGGCCGCAGCCTCGGCCTGCTGTCGGCGGCCACGTCGGCCGCGCTGGTGGGTGCTGCGCTGCTCTCCGTGCTCATCTTCCCGGCGGTGGCACTCGCGCTGCGGCCGTGGACAGACCCGGCCGGCCAGCCCGGCACGGCGGCGGCCGAGTTAAGAGTCGAAGCCCAGGCCGGCCTTGTCCAGCGTGCGCAGCCACAGGTTACGGCGGCCCTCGTTGCGGTCTGCTCGCGCGAGTGACCAGCGGGTCAGCTGGACGCCGGCCGACCGGACCGGCTCGGGCGGGAACGGGATCGGCCGGGAGCGGACCAGCTCCAGCTCGGTCAGCTCCGTCGGGTGACCACCGAGCAGGTCGAGTACCACCCGGGCGCCGAACCGGCTGGCCCCGACGCCGAGACCGGTATAGCCAGCCGCGTACGCCAGCCGTCCCGCCCTGGCGGTACCGAAGAATACGCAGAACCGGGAGCAGGTGTCGATAACGCCGCCCCACTGGTGGCTGAAGGCCACCTCGGCCAGCTGCGGGAATGTCTGATAGAAGTGCTCGGCCAGCACGCGGAAGGTCGCTGGCCGCTGGTCTTGCTCGCTGGTGATCTTGCTGCCGTAGTAGTAGACCGCGTCGTACCCGCCCCACAGGATCCTGTTGTCGCTGGTCAGCCGGTAGTAGTGGAACTGGTTCCCGCTGTCGCCGACACCCTGGCGGGCGCGCCAGCCGATGCTGTCCAGCTGCGCTGACGACAGCGGCTCGGTCATCAGCACGTAGTCGTACACCGGGATCAGGTAGTAGCGGAGCCGGCGCAGCAGCGGCGAGAGCGCGCCAGTGGCCAGCGCCACCCGGCGTGCGCTCACCGATCCGGTCGTGGTCACCAGGCTCAGTGCCGCCGCCGGGCCCGGCTCGTCGGTGATGCCGGTGACCGGGGTGTCTTCGTAGATACGCACGCCGGCGTTCAGGCAGGCGTCCCGCAGGCCCCAGGCCAGCCTGGCCGGGTCCACGATCGCGCAGCCGTCGGTGTCCCAGAGCCCGCCAGCGTAGCCGGGCGAGTTCAGTTCTGCCCGGACCTCCGCGGCATCCAGCAGCCGGTGGCCGCGCCCTAGCCGGGTCGCCGTTCCCGCGGTTTCCCGCAGGCCAGCGAACTGCCACTCGCTGGTCGCGACGGACAGCTCGCCGCTGCGGGTGTAGTCGCAGTCGATGCCGTACCTGCCGATGGCCGCCTCGATCTGGTCCAGGTTCTCAAGGCCGAGCCGCTCGAGGGTGGCGAGCTCGGCGGGGAACCGGTCCAGGCCGTTCGCCAGTCCGTGCGTGAGGCTCGCGGCGCAGAAGCCGCCGTTGCGGCCCGTAGCCGCAGCAGCCATCCGGCCGCGTTCGAGCAGCACGACCTCCCGGCTGGCGTCGGCCTCCTTCGCCAGCAGCGCGGTCCACAGTCCGGTAAATCCGCCGCCGACGACGGCAAGGTCCGCCTTGATCCGGCCGCGGAGCGCAGGCAGCGGCTCACCCGCTCCATCCTGATCGAGCCAGTAGGACACCGGCCTGGCTCCGGCCAGCGCCCAGGCGACATGCGCGTCCGTCATGCCCGGCCCATTGTGCCTGATTGACACCGGTCCGAGGTCAGTGGCCAGCGGCGATCGGCTCGAACAGGCTGTTCCACAGCGCTAGCTCGGCGGCGCTCTGGTACTGGTAATAGTCCCTGGACAGCTGCTGGTACTGGGCGGACGGGAACACCAGCTGCGCATCGGCCGTGAACGAGGGCGGCAGGCCGATCTCCGGCTTCATCGCGGCCAGCTCCTGGCTGGCCCAGCCGCTGGGGTGCAGCAGGACCTGCCGGGCGCCAGGCACCGGGCAGACGTAGTCGTTGTAGTACTCCAGCACTGCCTCCACCTGCGGCTGATAGAAGAAGTCCATCAGCGTCATGGCGTCCTTCGGGTTCTGCGCGTTCATCGGGATGCACATGTTGTCGGTCCAGAACATGGCCCCCTCCTGCGGCATCAGCAGCTTCAGGTTCCTGAACTGACTGGTCAGGTCGGCCTGGAAGATGTCGCCCGAGAAGGCCTGCGAGACGACGATCGCGCCGCTCTTCAGGTGGTCGATGTAATCCTGCCGGTAGTAGCCGTGCACGATGCCGTCGCTGCGCTGCCTGGTCAGGAAAGCGGCCGCCTTGCGCCAGTCCGACTCGGTCGACTTCGCCGGCTCGACGCCGATGGCGAGCAGCCCGACGCTGCCAAGCTCCTGCGGGTCGCTGAACATTCCGACCTTCCCGGCGTACCTCTTGTCGAACAGGACGCCGATGCTGTCCGGCTTGCGCACCACCTCGGAGTTGTAGCCGACCGCCGTCCAGCCCGACTGCCAGGCCATGGTGTAGTTATTGCCGGGGTCCCACGACGGGTTGCGGGCCAGCGGTCCTGCGTACTTCGCGAAGTTCGTCATCATGGTGTGATCGAGCGGAGTCAGCCAGTGATTGCTCAGCAGCTCGCCCAGCGCCGGGCTGTTGTTCGTGGTCACGATGATGTCGTAGCCGGTGTACTGCCCGTTCTGCAGCGCTGGCTTGATCGATGCGTAGAACGGCAGGTTCTCGCTGATCGGCTCGCTGTAGTTGACGATGATGCCGGTGGTCCTGGTGAAGTACTGCAGCGTCGGATGCCTGCCGTTCAGCACGTCGATATAGGCCGGCCAGTTGGCGAAGTTGACGATGTGATGCAGCCGCTGCTTGCGCCACCAGCTGGCGGTGCCGACACTGTCCGTGGTCGCCGCCGCCTGCGGCTGGGTCCCGCACGCCGCCAGCAGCCCGGACAGCCCGGCCGCGGCTGCTCGGCGCCCGCCAGCCCGGCCAGCAGCTCCGCGGCGGGAGATGCGGCGGCTCGTCAGGCCGCGCCAGAGCGCCGGATCCATGGCCGGCTCGCCAGCCGCGGCGGCTTCCGGGTCGTGTTGGCTGCGCCATAGCGCTTCCTCCTCCAGCGACGGCGCCAGTGTGGCGGCGAGTCCTCCGATGGTGGCAGAAGCTGACCCCGATATGCCCGGACTTTGCGAGCAATGTCGTTTCAGGCCTCGATGTTGCTCATCACGTGCTTGATCCGGGTGTAGTCGTCGAATCCGTAGCCGGACAGATCCTTGCCGTAGCCGGAATTCTTGAATCCACCGTGCGGCATCTCGGATACGAACGGTATGTGGGTATTGATCCACACCGCGCCGAAGTCGAGCTGCCGGGCAGCTCGCATGGCCCGGCCGTGATCGCGGGTCCAGACGCTCGCCGCCAGGCCGTACTTCACGCCGTTGGCCCAGCGGATGCGCCTCGTCCTCGGAGCCGAACCGCTGCACGGTGATCACCGGCCCGAAGATCTCGTCCTGGATCATCTCGTCGTCCTGCCGCAGTCCGGTGACCACTGTCGGAGCGAAGCAGAAGCCGCGCTCGCCGACCCGGTGACCGCCCGTCGCGATCGTGGCATGCGCAGGCGCTCGGGCCAGGAAGCCTTCCACCCTGGCAACCTGCGCAGGGTTATTGAGCGGTCCGTAGAAGGCGTCGGTCACCTCACGGCCGGCCGGTCTTGGTCGCGGCGGCCCGCTCCACCAGCGCGTCGGTCAGGTCCGCGGTGATGCCGGGGCCGGCCAGCACCCTGGTCGCCGCGGTACAGTCCTGGCCAGCGTTGTAGTAGCCGGCGTCGGTGATCAGCTGTGCGGCTAGTTCGACGTTGGCGTCGTCGAAGACCACAACCGGCGCCTTGCCGCCAAGCTCAAGGTGCACTCGCTTCGAGTCCGGCGGCGGCAGCCTGGCGCCACCTCAATGCCGGCCCGGACCGATCCGGTAATGGAAACCATCTGCGGGATCTCGTGCGAGACCAGCGCCCGGCCGGTGTCGCGATCGCCGCAGATCACGTTGAACACTCCGGCGGGCAGGAACTCGGCCGCGATCTCGGCCAGCAGCAGCGTCGACACTGGCGTGGTGTCGGACGGCTTCAGCACGACCGTGTTGCCAGCTGCCAGGGCCGGCGCGAACTTCCAGACCGCCATCATCATCGGGTAGTTCCAGGGCGTCACCTGCGCGCAGACGCCGACCGGCTCGCGCCTGATCATCGAGGTATGGCCGGCCAGGTACTCCCCCGCCGACCTGCCGTCCAGGATCCGCGCGGCGCCGGCGAAGAAGCGCAGCTCGTCGGCGAGCGGAGGTACCTCGTCGGTCCTGGTCATGGCGACCGGCTTGCCGGTGTTACGCGACTCGGCCTCGATCAGGTCCTCGGCCCTGGCCTCGATGGCATCGGCCAGCCGCAGCAGGGCCAGGCTCCGCTCGGCCGGAGTGCTGTCCCGCCAGGTCTCGAAGGCCGCGGCCGCGACCCGGAGTGCGTCGTCCACATCCGCGGGCCCGGACACCGGCGCCTGCAGGTAGGCCTCGCCAGTGCTCGGATCGACGACCTCGCTCGTCCGGCCGTCCCTGGCGGGCCGGTACTCGCCGCCGACGAAGTTGGCCAGAACCTGCGATCCGCCGTGCTGCGCTGCCACGCCAACTCACTCCTGCCTGTTCCGTAGACCCGAATGCTAAGCCGGATATGACCTTGACAGAGAAACGGGGGTGACACAAGTGAATCAGTAACAGAACCGGCTACGATCTACGGAATCAGTTGACACCTGGCGATTGCATGGCACGATGGAGCCTGCGAAGGAGGCCTACGGCATGGCGCACACGTCCGGGACTCAGCTGGCCTCGGCGGGCCGCACCCGCGGCACTCAGGGCCGGGATACCGACGGCAGCAGGGTCGTCCTGGACGACCTGTCCAAGCAGATCATCGAGCAGCTGCAGCAGGACGGCCGCCGGTCGTACGCGTCCATCGGCAAGGCCGTTGGCCTGTCTGAGGCCGCGGTCAGGCAGCGGGTCCAGCGGCTGGTCGAAGTCGGCGCCATGCAGATCGTCGCCGTTACCGATCCGATGACGCTGGGCTTCCCGCGCCAGACCATGGTCGGCCTCCGGTGCGGCGGCGACCTGGAGCGAGTTGCCGGGCATCTGGCGGGTATGGAGGAAATCGACTATGTCGTCATCACCGCGGGCTCTTTCGACATCCTGGTCGAAGTGGTCTGCGAGAACGACGACCAGCTCCTGGAGATCCTCGGGCGGATCCGCGCGATCCCGAGCGTGACCACCACCGAGACCTTTGTCTACCTCAAATTGTGCAAGCAGACCTACAGCTGGGGGACCAGATGAACGCGTCATACGGCAAAGACGAGATCGCATCGCTGCAGGAGGCGGCGAAACGCAACCTGTGGCTCCACTTCACCCGGATGTCGTCCTATACGGGGAACGACGTCCCGGTCATCGTGCGCGGCGTCTGGCCAGTACGTGTTCGACCAGCACGGCAAGCGCTACCTCGATGGCCTGGCCGGGCTGTTCGTCAGCCAGATAGGCCACGGCCGGACCGAGGTGGCCGAAGCGGCAGCCCGGCAGGGCAGCGAGCTCGCCTACTTCCCGCTCTGGTCGTACGCGCATCCGCGGGCGATCGAGCTGGCCGAGCGGCTCGCCGCGCTGGCGCCAGGTGACCTCAACCGGGTGTTCTTCACCACCAGCGGGTCCGAGGCCGTCGAGTCGGCCTGGAAGCTGGCCAAGCAGTACTTCAAGGCGATCGGGCAGCCAGCCCGGTACAAGGTGCTGAGCCGCGATATCGCCTACCACGGCACGTCCATGGGCGCGCTGGCGATCACCGGGCTGCCCGGCATCAAGGAGCCGTTCGAGCCGCTGCCGCCCGGCGGCGTCCGGGTGCCGAACACCAACTTCTACCGGGCTCCGGCCTTCGTCCGCGACGACATTGACGAGTTCGGCCAGTGGGCCGCCGACGAGATAGAGCGCGCCATCCTGCGCGAGGGCCCGGAGTCGGTGGCCGCGGTGTTCCTGGAGCCCGTGCAGAACTCCGGCGGCTGCTTCCCGCCGCCGCCCGGGTACTTCCAGCGGGTCAGGTCGATCTGCGATAAGTACGGCGTACTGCTGGTATCGGACGAGGTGATCTGCGCCTTCGGCCGCCTCGGCTACTACTTCGGCTCCGAACGCTACGGCTATCAGCCGGACATCATCACCTTCGCGAAGGGCGTCACCTCGGGCTACGCGCCACTTGGCGGGATGCTGGTGCGAGACGCGCTGATGGAACCGTTCAGCAGCGGCCAGGCCACGTTCCTGCACGGCGTGACCTTTGCCGGGCACCCGGTGTCGTGCGCCGTCGCGCTGGCCAACCTGGATGTGTTCGAGAAGGAGGACCTGCTCGGGCACGTCCGGGCGAACGAGGGTGCCTTCCGCGCCACCATCGAGAAACTGTCCGACCTGCCCATCGTCGGCAACGTGCGCGGCGATGGCTACTTCTACGGCATCGAGCTCGTCAAGGACAAGGTGACCAGGGAGACCTTCGACGACGACGAGTCCGAGCGGCTGCTGCGCGGCTTCCTGTCTCAGGCGCTGTTCGAAGCCGGACTGATCTGCCGCGCCGACGACCGGGGCGACCCGGTCATTCAGCTGTCGCCGCCGCTGACCTGCTCGCAGGAGCACTTCGACGAGATGGAGCAGATCCTGCGCAGCGTGCTGACGGAGGCCTGGACGAAGATCTGAGGCTTGCCCGGCGCATCGGTCGCGACCAGCTGGCTCCCGGCCCGGTCGGCTAGAACAGGGCAAACACGGCCAGATCCGTCTCGCTCGTCCAGTCCTCACGCGAAGTTATGCAGTTGTGACCAGATGGCACTAACCAAACTCGGTCTGCGACGTGTCTAAGAAGTGTGGGGTCGGGCGCGTCGCAGGGCGACCGCCCGTCGGTGGTCGACGGGAGGCAGCAATGTCGGGCAGGCACGGGAACTGGGATGACTTGTCCAGCGGTAATGAGCGGCTCGTGCAGGCCACCGAGCCGCGCGCAGGCTCTGCACAGGCCCGCGCCGGCGCCGTACAGTGGGCGGCGCTCGGCAGTCAGCGCGAGCGGCTCGCGGACTCCTCGCTGCTCGGTCAGCCTGTCCCCGCCAGCAGGTCGGCGAACTTGCGCCTGGTGGCAAGCGCGGCCTGAAACGCTGGCCGGCGCTCGCTAACGGGCCGCTAGCCAGCCAGTGCGGCCAGCAGTTCGAGCGCGTGCTTGGCCGCCTGGTCGACTGGCACTCGCTCGCGCTCACCGGTCGCCCGGCTGACGATCTCGACCACGCCTTCAGCCAGATCGCGACTGCCCACGCTGATCCGCACCGGAAAGCCGATCAGTTCGGCGTCCTTGAACTTCACCCCTGGCCGCTCGTCCCTGTCGTCAAGCAGCACGTCCGTGCCCGCCGACTGCAGCGTCGCGTAGATTCCCTCGGCAGCGGCGATGGCGGCTTCGTCCTTGGTCGACACCAGGATGACCGTGATCTCCGCGGGCGCCACGCTGACCGGCCACTGCAGGCCCGCATCGTCATGGTGCACCTCCGCGATGGCCGCCATGGCACGCTCGACTCCGATGCCGTAGCAGCCCATCAGGGGAACGATCTTGGAACCATCCGGGCCGAGCACCGAGACCCCCAGTGCCGAGGTGAACTTGCGGCCCAGCTTGAAGATGTGGCCGACCTCGATCACCTGGATGAGCTCCAGCGGCGTTCCGCACCGCGGGCAGGGCTCGCCGGCTGCTACCTCGCGAAGGTCTGCCCAGGTGGTGACCGTAATATCACGCGCGACGTCCACACCGGTGAGGTGGACGTCATCGGTATTCGCGCCGGTCGTCATGTCCCGCCGGCCGCGCAGCGCGAGATCGGCAATGACCGGCAGGCTGGTCACCCCGACGGCGCCGAGGCTGCCCGGCGATGCGCCGAGCGCCGCCCTGATCTCCTCGGGCTGCGCCGGGCGGATGTCTGCCACGCCAGTCGCGTCGATGAGCTTCTGGTCAGCCAGGGGATGATCACCGCGCAGCAAGACGAGTGTCAGCTGCCCTTTCACCACCTGGACGAGCGTCTTGATCTGCCGTTCGGCCGCGATGCCGTACTTCGCTGACAGGTCCTCGATGGTCCGCACGCCCGGCGTGTCCAGCCGCACCGGCGCCTCGGTGCCCGGCCCGTCCTGCACCGGGGGCAGCGCCGACGTAGCCTTCTCCAGGTTGGCCGCGTAGTGGCAGTTCGGGCACGACGCGACGAGATCCTCGCCGGCCTCGGAAGGGCACACGAACTCGATCGAGTCACTGCCGCCCATGGTGCCGTTCGACGCCTCGGCGGCGAGCGCCGGGATGCCGAGCCTGGCGAAGATCCGCTCATAAGCGGACCGGTGCAAGTCGAACGACTTGTCCAGCCCGGCTTCGTCGATGTCGAAGCTGTACGAGTCCTTCATGGTGAACTCGCGGACCCGGATCAGGCCGCTCTTCGGCCTGGGCTCATCCCGGAACTTGAGCTGGAGCTGATACCAGAACTGCGGCAGCTGCCGGTAGGAGCTGAGCTCGAGCGCGAGCGTGGTGAAGATCTCCTCATGGGTCATGCCGAGGACCATGTCGGCGCCCTTGCGGTCCTTCAGGCGGAACATCTCGTCGCCCATGATCGCCAGGCGGCCGCTCTTCTCCCAGATCTGCGCGGGGTGCATGGCTGGCAGCAGGAACTCCTGGCCGCCGATCCGGTTCATCTCCTCGCGGATGATCGCCATGACCTTGGCTCGCACCCGCATGCCCAGCGGCAGCAGCGAGTAGTGACCCGCCATCAGCTGCCGGATGAACCCGGCTCGCAGCAGCAGCCGGTGACTGGCCGCGTCAGCGTCCGCGGGGTCGTCCCGCAGGGTGGGAATGTGCAGCTGTGACCAGCGCATGGTTGGGTGCCTCTTCGTCGCGTGCAGGTCGGGCTGGAAGCTCCGGCGCAGAAATTAAGTCTGGAAGACCGTAAGTCTAGAGCCAGGCCCCCGCGGGGGCGATCTCGTTTCCCTGCTGTCACCGGGCTGGCCAGATCCCCTTGCTTAACTCCATTCTGATAACTGAGCGTCATAGCTCGACAACTTAGGGTTAACTAATTGGCGCCGCCTCACCGGCGGGCATTGCCGCACATCCTTCTGCCGTAGGAGACGCACAACTATGAGCAAGGCCGACATACCCCCCGTCCGCCCCGTCCGGCGCAGCCAGGTCGTCGCGGCGTTAGCCCTGACCACGGGCCTGGTCGCGTGCGGGTCATCCGGATCTGGCCAGGGCTCCGCCGGATCCTCGCCATCGGCAACCGCGGCGGCATCGGCCAGCCAGTCGCCAGTGGTATCGGGGCCGACGCTCGGAGCCGTGTTCAGCGGCCTGATCTACGTCAACAACGGCATCACCAACCAGACCAAGACCTTCGTCTACCGCGATGCCGCGGCGCAGAACTGCGCGGCAGCGGTGCAGGGCCAGCACGGCACCTTCACGATCCCCACCGGCGCCGCGCCAGCTCCGCAGGCTGCTATCGAGGTCGCCGGCTTCCACGGCCCTGGCACCTACACGCCGGCCATGCTCAGCCATGACAAGCAGGACTCGATCCTGGTCACCGGCAAGTCGGGCGTCAGCCAGTACGTCATAACCTCCCCCGTCGCCGGCCGCACGGCGGGCAAGGAAGTGCTGTTCCTGAAGCCCGACGGCTCCGGTGTGCTGGTCTATTCCGGCGCGCATCTCAACGGGCAGCTGGGCAACCCGGCCGTGGCCGGGGAAGTCAGGTGGACCTGCAAGTCCTGACCTCTTGTCATGGATAGCACGACTTTGGGCGTTATATACAGTCTCGAGTTTGGTATTTCACTGACCGGGCACTGAACAAGGCATGCCGACGGAGAGGTCAGCTCGCCGGGTTCTGGCTATCGCCATGGGCATCGCGGCGCTATTCGACCTGACGGGCTCGACGCTCTACCGGACGATGCGTCCAGTCCTTCCGCCAAGTCCGCCGCGCCAGGACGATCAGGATCCGTTCCTGTCGGCGATGAGCACGATCATGACCGCGCACCATGACGCGGTCGGCCGTGCGCACGATGAGAGCGGTGAGGCGTTAGCCGCATGACTGACACCGACCGCGCGCCATTCCCCGGCCAGCCAGGTCCCCGGCAAAGCGCCGCCGATCCTGGCCAGCAGCAGCAGTCCCCCAGCCAGCCAGCGCCCCCCGGCCAGCCAGAAGCGGCCGACGCGGCGGATATCGCCGATGCCGTGGTCGACCGGATCGGGGACGCGGTGGCTGGCGGCCAGCCCCGGCAGGGCATACCGTCGGTATCGCAGGCGATCGCGCTGCGCGAGCAGGCCCCGGAGATGTACGACCTGTGGCTCAAGATCGCCCAGGAAAAGGCAGCGACTGCGAACTATGTCGAGCGTGCGCCCTATGAGGTGCCCGAGCGGCTGGCCCAGTCTGGCCGTCCGCGGGCACTCGGCGCACTGGTCATCGTGCTGTCGTTCTGCGGCTACCTGGCCTGGCTCGGCGGTCCGGGACCTTACATCGGCGGCCTGATCGCCATCCTCGACCTGGGCGTCATGTTCGGCATGTTCTTCGGCCTGCGGCCGGACCGACTGCCAGCCGCTGACGATGCCCGGCAGCGCGGCGGACGCCGCCGGCTCTTAGCCGCCGATGCCGCCCTCGGCCCGGCTGGCCTGGCGGGGTGATCCGGAACCGTCCGGTGTGAAATCGTGCGATCCTGGGCCGCGAGGCCCGGCAGGCCGGGCCGGCAAGCCGCGGCTGCGGAGGTGCGCCCATGCTCGATGGCCGGCTGCTCGTGGATGCCCACGTGCACGTGGCGAAGCTGCCCACACTGTCGGCCGACTGGCAGTCCTGGGTCACCACCTACGGGCCGGGCATCCCGCTGGCCGAACTGTACGACCCGGGCGGCGCGCCGCGACCGGCCGCGATCGACGCGCACTTCGCCAGCGAGGGTGCTGACCACGTGCTCCTGTTCGCCGAGTACAGCCCTAAGTCGACCGGAATCCAGCCGATAGAGGATGTGCTGCCGCTCGTCGAGCACAATCCGGCCAGGTTTCATCCAGTGGCCAACGTCAACCCGCACCTGCATTACCCGATCGCCGCCGAACTAGCCCGCCAGGTCAGCCTTGGCGCGGTGGCCTGCAAGATCCACCCGGTGCACGGCGGATTCGAGCCCGCCGACCGGATGCTCTATCCGGCCTACGCATTTGCCGAGGAACGGGGTCTGCCCGTCATCGTGCACTGCGGCACCTCGACGTTCTCCGGCTCGGTCAACGGCTACGGCGAGCCTGCCCTGCTCGACCCGGTGTTCCGCGACTTCCCCGCGCTCACCGTGGTGCTGGCGCACGGCGGCCGCGGCTGGTGGTACGACCAGGCCTCGTTCCTGGCGCTGATGCGGCCGAACACGTGGCTGGAAATCTCCGGCCTGCCGCCTGCCCGGCTGCCGGACTACTACGGCACGTCGCTGCGCAGGCTTGCCTCGAAGATGATCTTCGGAACCGACTGGCCGGGCATGCCCGGGATCCAGCGCAACGCGCGAACGCTGGAGAAGGTGCTGCTGGAAGCTGGTTGCACGGCCGACCAGGTGTCCGGCGCGCTGGGCAGCAACGCTGCCGAGGTCTTCGCGCTGCCCGGCTAGCCCGCGCTCCCAAGCAAGCGATTGGTTTGCGGTCTGGCCCTTCCGTGCGCGCACCCCTAGTGTTACGACAAAGCACATTCCAGACCTCGGGAGAGTGGATGAAGACCAGGGCAGCGCTCATGCGCGGGGCAGGGCAGGACTGGGAAGTCACCGAGCTTGAGCTCGACCCGCCGAAGATCGGCGAGGTCCTGGTCCGGTTCGTCGCCTCCGGGCTATGCCACTCCGACGAGCACACCCGCACCGGCGACCTGGTCGGCCGGCTGCCACTGGTGGGCGGTCACGAGGGCGCGGGCATAGTCGAGGAGGTCGGCGAGGGCGTCACGCGGCTGACGGCGGGCGACCACATCATCTGCTCGTTCCTGCCGGTCTGCGGCCACTGCCGCTGGTGCTCGACCGGCAAGTCCAACCTGTGCGACCTCGGCGCGACGATCCTGGACGGGTGCCTGCTCGACGGCACGTACCGGTTCCACACCGCCGATGGCGAGGATGCCGGCGGCATGTGCATGCTCGGCACGTTCTCGCAGTACGCCACCGTCTCCGAGTACTCCTGCATCAAGGTCGACGACGACCTGCCGCTGGACAAGCTCGCGCTCATCGGCTGCGGCGTGCCGACCGGCTGGGGCTCGGCCGTGCACGCGGCCCAGGTGGAGCCCGGCGACACGATCATCATCTACGGCATCGGCGGGATCGGGATCAACTCGGTGCAGGGCGCAGCCCTGGCCGGCGCCCGCAACGTCGTCGCCGTCGACCCGGTAGCGCTGAAGCGCGAGACCGCCGAGCAGCTCGGCGCGACGCACAGCTGCGCCACCGCCGGCGAGGCGGCACTGCTGGTGCACGGTCTGACCAGGGGTGTCATGGCAGACAAGGCCATCATCACCGTCGGCACCGTGGACACCCAGGTGGTCACCGACGCCTTTAACACCATCCGCAAGGGCGGCACGGTGGTCGTGACCGGCCTGGGCGACCTGGTGTCGAACAACATCCAGCTCAACAGCTCGATGCTGACGCTGATGGAGAAGCGGATCCAGGGCAGCCTGTTCGGTTCCGGCGACCCGTTCCACGACATCCCGCGGATGGTCGAGCTGTACCGGTCCGGCGACCTGAAGCTGGATGAGCTGATCACCACCACCTACACCCTCGACGACATCAACCAGGGCTACCAGGACATGCGCGACGGCAAGAACATCAGGGGCCTCATCCTGCATGGCACCTCCTGACTCAGCTGCTCCGGCCCGGCGGCCGGTGGCCGGCCTGACGCCGGTCATCGGCCTCGGCCGGGAACGTGAGGTCCTCACTGTCGCGCTGCAAGCCGCCCGGCACGTCGTGCTGGAAGGCCCGCCGGGCACCGGGAAGTCGACGCTGCTCCGGTCGATCGCCCGCGACCTGGGCCAGGCGGTCGTGTTCGTCGAGGGAAACGCGGAGCTCACGCCGGCCCGGCTGATCGGCCAGTACGACCCCGCGCACGTGCTGTCCGACGGCTACCTGCCGTCGAGCTTCACCGACGGGCCGCTGCTGCAGGCCATGCGCACCGGCGCGCTGCTGTACCTGGAGGAGTTCAACCGGGTACCAGAGGAAACGCTCAACGTCCTCATCACGGTTCTCACCGAAGGCGAGATCGCGGTTCCCCGGCTGGGACTGGTCCGGGCCGACAGCCAGTTCCGGCTCATCGCCGCCATGAACCCGTTCGACGCGATCGGCACCGCGCGAGTCAGCCAGGCGATCGCCGACCGGATCTGCCGGGTCGTGCTCGGCTATCAGGACGCCGCCGCTGAGCGCGCTATCACTGCCGCCGTGACCGGTCACGACGGCGAGACCGTTCGCTTCGCCGTCGCGCTGACCCGTGCCACCCGCGCGCACCGCGACATCCGGATGGGCGCGTCAGTTCGCGGTGCCATCGACCTGGTGCTGCTGATCGACGGCCTGGTCCGGCTGCGCGGTGAGAGCCCGATGACCCGGCCGACGGCCAGGGATGCCGCGCACGCCGCCTTGTCCGGCCGGATCAGGATCGCCGACGGCTGCGATCGCAGCCCGGAAGCCATCCTGGACGAACTGCTCGGCGACCTATGGCCAGCGGACGCAGCGCAGCCGGATCAGCCGCCCGACCCGCCGGACGGCCAGGGAAAAGCTGACGGCCCGCCGCCGGGAGCGGGCCGTTCAGGGCAGCCGGGTTCCCGGTCCAGCCTGCGCCGGGACCGGCATCAGGGCCCGGCCAGGCGAACCATCAGCCGGGCCGAGCTGGCCGCCCGGCACGACGGCTTCGCCGCGATATCGCCCGAGCCAGGCCAGCTCGACGCCGACGCGCTAGCCGGGCTGCTGGCTGCCGATCCGGACGCCGCGGCCGCACTGCTTGCCGACCTGAGCCAGGCCACCGACGCCGAATTGCGCGCGCTGGCCCGGCGGCTGGCCACCCGGATCTTCATCCAGCTCGGCGCGTCCGGGCGGCAGTCCGGCCGCGGCCCGCGCCGGCTGCACGCGACGGTCCGCGACGACGGCGACGTCGATCTGGACCGGACGCTCGACCGGGCGTCCGGCACCTGGCCGCCGCCCGGTGACGACATCGTCACCAGGTCCTGGCACGCGCATCGCAGGTCCGTCTGCCTGCTGGTGGATTCCAGCGGCTCGATGTCCGGGCTGGCGCTGGCAATGGCGGCCGTCGCCGGTGCCAGCGTGCTGCTGGCGGCCGATTCCCGGCTGGAAACCGGCGTGCTGGCCTTCGCCGGCGATGTCACCGTGCTGCAGCGGCCCGGCAGCCGGACCGACCCGGAGGAACTTGTCGGCCGGCTGCTCGCCCTGCGCGGGCACGGCATGACGGATCTGGCCGGCGCGCTGCGCGCCGCCGCCCGGCAGTTGTCGGCAGGACGCGACAGCGGCCGCGCTGGCGAGCGCTGCGTGGTGCTGCTGTCGGACTGCCTCAGCACTGCAGGCGATGACCCAGCGACCGCGCTGGCCGGAATCGACCGGCTCGATGTGCTCTGCCCGATGCCGCCGGGCGCCGAGCCGGGCGCTGCCGACGCCGCGGCCCGGATCGCCAGGCTCGGCGGCGGCATCAGCAGGCCTATCCGAACGCTGGCCGACATCCCGGCCGCGCTGACGACTCTGCTCGCGGCCAGCTGACAACGCGCCGCAGGGCAGTTTGCCGCGGGCCGCAGCGGGTAGCTGGCTGCCACGGCGAGCGGCAGCGACCCGGCGAGCGGCAGCGACCCGGCTGCGTCTGAACCGCCGCCAGTACAAGCCCCGACCCGGGAGGCGACCGGATTCATGCATCGCGCGAGGCTGTGGGAGAGCGCCGAGCGGCGATCGGTGAACCGCCGCGCTACCAGGTCCGCAGCCAGCCAGCCCGGTGAGCTGCCCTATCCGTCGGTGCCCGCGGGCACGGACATGCTGCCGCAGGTCAAGCACATCGTCGTGCTGATGATGGAGAATCACTCGTTCGATAACTACCTCGGCACGCTGGGCCGCGGCGACGGTTTCGGCGTCAGCGAAGACGGCACGCCGGACGCCGAGAACCTGGATCTCGCCGGGCAGCCGGTCCGGGCGTACCCGAGCCCGTCCACGGTCCAGCAGCATGGCGTGCCATGTCAGAGCTGGAATGCCAGCCATGTCCAGTGGGGCGGCGGCAAGATGGACGGCTTCGTGGCAGCCACCCAGCAAACTGCACCGGATGCTGACCGGACTGCCGCCATGGCTTACTGGACCGAGCAGGACCTGCCCTTCTACCACGGGCTCGCGCGCACCTTCCCGCTGGCCGACCACTGGTTCAGCTCATGCCTCGGGCCGACGTTCCCCAACCGACGGTTCCTGCTCGCGGGCACCGCGCACGGGCTGATGGACGACCTGCCGGTCAACATCGTCGACCGGCCGCCGGCCGGCACGATCCTGGACATGCTGACCAGGCATGGCATCTCCTGGGCCAACTACCGCTGCGGTTCGGGCGACCAGTCCGCGTTCCGCGGCTATGCGTACTACCGGCGCCGGCAGGCACGCCATCACCTGAAGTCGATCGGCAAGCCCTTCCACCGGGCTGCTGACGGCGCCAAGCGCGACCTTCAGTGCACCGCGGGCCTGTACCCGCTCGGGCTCGCCCGGTACATGGTGCACATCCGCAGTACGGACCAGTTCTTTGCCGATGCCGACCATGGCACGCTGCCGGCCGTCAGCATCGTCGACCCGGATTTCGAGAGCTACTCCGAGGAGAATCCGCAGGACATCCGCAAGGGCGAGAGCTTCGCCGCCGAGGTCATCAACCGCGTCATGCACGGCAAGGGCTGGCCGGACACGCTGCTGATCTGGACCTACGACGAGCACGGTGGCTACTACGACCACGTCGCACCGCCCGCGGCGATCCCTCCCGACGACGTCGAAGGGCGCAGCCTGGTTGCGCACCCATCGTGGCTGCGCAGCGTGCTGAAGCCGCTCTTCCCCGGTTACGTCCGGCACGCGGAGGACCTGGTCAGCGAGCACCGCCAGTACGACACCTACGGCTTCCGCGTTCCGGCAGTGATCGTGTCCCCTTATGCCCGGACAGATTGCGTGCTGTCAGACGTGTTTGACCACACCTCCGTGCTCAAGCTGATCGAGGAGAAGTGGAACCTCCCCGCGCTCACCCGACGGGACGCGGCCGCGCTCTCGCCGATCGGCGCACTCGATCTGGCCGCTCCGCCGGCCTTCGGCACGCCACCGCTGCTGCCGGCCCCGAGTCTGCCGTGGGGCAGCTGGTAAGGCCGTCAGCCCGCGCCGACAGCTGCAAGCAGCACCAGCAAGATTGCCACGGTCGCGAGCGCCCCATGCAGGACGACGACCAGTACCTGGCCCGTCGGCCGGGCGCTCCCGGCCGGCCCGGCCTGCGATTCGGGCAGGCCGGTCACCAGGCTGGCCATGCCGAGGCCCGCGATCACCAGGATCACCGCGGTCGCGAGCCAGGCGAGCGCGACGGTGCCCGCGGCCAGGAACGCGGCCCAGATCCCCAGGCCGGTGATCGCCAGGCCGGCATGCGCGATCAGCACCGCAGGCGGCCGGCCACGCTGCCGGGGCCCGCGCCGCGCCGCGGCGACCCAGCGGGTGAGCAGGTAGCTCCCCGCTGCGGCAGCAGCGAGCCACGCACCGAGCGCGCCGAACTGCAGAGCCCGGCTGGCGGACTGCTGCGGCGATCCGATCGTTACCGGCTCGGCCGGCGGCGGTGGCACTGTGGTGAACAGGTGCCCGAGGTATCTGCTCTCCCGCTCCGCCGCCTGTCGTGCGGCCGCCTTGGGGTGCGGTCCGACGGCAGCGCGCACTGCCCGCGCCAGCGCCACGTTCACCTGCTCGTGGCTCAGTCCGGCGCACGCCCGCGGCAGCCGGGTCACGGTGAGCCGCTGCTCGATCGCGCGCACACCGAAGGCGAAGCAGGTGCTGGTCGTGGCCTGGCTGGCCGCAGGCTGTGTCGCGCCGCAGCCGGCCGCAACCGCGACGGTCAGGGTGGCCAGCAGGACTGCGGCGCTGGCCGCGCGCAGCCGCCCGGCCAGCTGCGAGCCGAGCGGGCCGCGGGTCGGTGACACCGATTTCACCGTGGACAAGCTCATCGCCAGGGCCAATGAGGACCTCGCCACCGCAGCCCTCCGATGGTCCGCCGGCGCCCGGCCGGTCGTTGTGCCGTCCTGCCCATCACGACGCCAGCCTTCAGCGAGACTGCGGGAGCTTGAACGAGCCTTTCCTGGCGGCCGACGCGGACGGCGGCGGCACCACCGGCCCGATATCGCCGTCCGGCGCCTCATCAAGGTCGACGATGACCGGGGCATGGTCACTGGGCCCCGTTCCCTTGCGGGCCTGCCGGTCGACCCACGCTGCCCGCACCCGGCCGGCCACCGGACCGGACGCCAGCACCAGGTCGATGCGCATGCCCAGATCCTGATGGAACATCCCGGCCCGGTAATCCCAGTAGCTGAAGACACGCTCAGCCGGCCAGCGATCGCGCACGACATCGTGCAGCCCGGTCTGCTGGAGGCTGGCCAGGGCTGCCCGCTCGGGCGCCGTGACATGCGTCTGGCCGACATAGGCGGCTGGGTCGAACACGTCGTCGTCGGTCGGCGCGATGTTCATGTCACCGCAGACGAGCACATCATCAGGGCCGTCCTTGACGGCCTGCGCCAGCACGCCGAGCCAGGCGAGCTTGTACCGGTAATGATCGGAGTCAGGCTCCCGGCCGTTCGGCACGTACACCGAGTGCACCCGGATCCCCGCGCAGGTCGCGGAAATGGCCCGCGCTTCAGGGTGCGGGAAACCGGGAGCGCCGGGCAGGCCCGGCACCACCTCGTCGAGCCCGACCCTGGACAAGATCGCGACTCCGTTCCAGCGCGGCTCGCCGTGCACGGCCGCCTGGTAGCCGCGGCTGTCCAGGTCAGCGCCGAGCAGGTCAGTAAAAGCATCGTCCGACAGCTTGGTCTCCTGCAGGCAGACCACGTCCGGCTTGCGCTGGTCCAGCCAGGGCAACAGCCGCGGCACCCGCTGCTTGACCGAGTTCACGTTCCAGGTAGCCACTCGCACGGGCCTACCTTAGCCGCGGCGCCTCCAGCCTCACCGGGCAGCGCTGGCTGCCAGCGCGAACGCCAGCAGCGAGTTGGCCACGTAGTCGTCGGCCGGCTCCACCGACGGCCAGGACACCACGTTGTCCTCGTAAGCCGCGCTGGCGGTATTGAACGGCTTGTAGTTGCCGGCGCTGCACTTGCGCATGCTGGGGACCGTGCCGAGCCCGACGAAGTTCGACGGGCGACTCGGGCCGTCGGTGACCGCGCCGAGCTGGATCGTGCCCTTCCCGGTGAGCGAGCCCGCCAGGTTGGCGATCTCGCTCTGCATGCAGTGCGGGAACGTCGTACCCGCGCCGACCACAAACGAGCTGCCCCAGCCGTTGGCCCCGAGCGCGAAGTTCAGCTGCTGCTGCGCGAAACTGCTGAACCGGTGCGACCCGCCGTACTTCCGGTACAGCGCGCTGGTGATGTAGAGGCCGAACGCGTGCGGGGTGGCGTCATTCGCGCCGATGGCGGTGCCCAGCTCGAACGGGTCGCCGTGAGCCCACTGCTCCCCCAGCCGGAGCTGGGCGGCCAGGTCGGCCAGCAGCTGGCGGGCCAGCAGGCGGCGCGCCGCGCCAACGGCACCGGCTCGATGGCGAACCCCGTTCCCGTCGGCTTGCTGGAGCGCCCGCAGCAGCTCGCCCTCGCCGAGCGCGCCGTTGTCGTACAGGTTGAGCGTGTCACCGCCGGCCGGATGGCCCTGCGCGATGTAAGCCCCGGCCCAGCGTGCGGCGACGGCGAGGTCGGCGCGCACCTGCGCGGCCGGTGCGTGCAGCGCCTCGTCGGCCAGCGCGATCTCGGCCGCGCCCCAGAGCATGTCGCTCTTCCACTCGGTACCGCCGTAGTAGTCGTGCGGGAAGGTAGTCAGGATCGGGCCGACGTGCGTGGTCTTCGCCATCCCGAAGATGCCGCGGGCCAGCGACAGCAGGTGCGCGGCTCTGGCCTGGTCGGAACGAGCGGACAGCTGGGCAGCCAGCCCGAAGTCGGCCGCGAACCGGCCAGCGAGATCGGGGCTGATCTGCTTGCCCGGCGGTGCGGCGCGGAACACCGGCCGGTACTTCACGTAATAAGCCGTCGGTCCCGGATTGTGATGCGGCCGGACGTCCATCCGGTCCTCGGCCTGCGGCAGGAACCAGAAGTTATAGTCACCCTGGATGGTGTTGCTGGCGTTGCCGTTGCCGATGCCGACCTGGACGTAGAGCACCTTCTGCGGCCGGCCGCCAGAGCTTCTGCAGCCAGTTCAGCCCGAAGTCGGCCTCCGGCTGCAGCGTCGGGTACCGGTGCGGGAAGTCCCGGGCCGCGATCAGCATCAGCCCGTCGGCGTAGCTGGTCGTGTAGGCGAACTTCTCGTATCCGCCGCCGGCGTCAAACCAGCCGCCGGCCACGTTCACCGGCCCGCCGACCTTGCGGAACGTGCCGAGCAGGTTGTCGTTGCTGTCGTACTTCGGCGCCGCGTACACGATCGCGTGCCGGTCGGTGAGGTTCGCGGGCTCCCGGCTGAGCACGGAATGCACCACGTTGCCGCCGTCGCGCTCGGAGGTGAAGTACCGGACCGCGTTCGCCACCAGCCGGCCGTACTCACGGCCCGGCGCGCCGATCCGGAACCACGGCGAAGTCCCGCGCGCCTTGCCCGCGAAGACGACTAGCCGGTACGTGCCTGGCTGGGTGAATTCGGAGAAGTTCAGCTCGTAGACGGCCTTGTAGCGGGCGTTCCAGCTGCCGACGTACCGGCCGCCGAAGCCGACGTAGAACAACGCCGCAGGCGTTGCAGGACACCGACCAAGTCAGCTGCCTGACCTTGGCCGGCAGCATGACGAAGGCAACCTTGCTGCCGTGCGCCGGGTAGCCGACCTGGTTGACCCGCACCTCGATCGGCGCGGCGGGCGTCGCGACGCCGGCCGCGTGCGTGCTGCCGGCTGGCTCGCGGCGGCCGGGCTCGCCGCGTGGCCGCCGGGACGACCACGGACGCGCACATCGCGGCCACGGCTGCGTAGCGAATTGCGATCTTCACGCCTCGACCTCCAGAAGCCGGCAGATTTCGTTAGGAAACCTACTAAACAAAGTCCGTCAGCTCAAGGGGTAACTGCGGTGATCACCGGCATGGGTGTGAAGTTGCCTGGGCCAGGTGCCAGGTAACTTCACACCCACGAGCGGACTGCGGCGGGCTCGCTAGTCGACGAAGTCCTCGATCGGCTTCACCCCGGCGGTACCGCGCCTCAGCCGCCACACCAGCGCGCAGACGTACCACAGCACCGCGATGCCCGCGCCGTAGCCGAGCACCTTGTCGGAGGAGTGGAACGGGCTGGGCGCCGACAGCACGAACATGATGAGCGCGGTGTAGAGCAGCACGAAGATGATCACTGGCCACGCCCACCGGCCGAGCGAGAACACGCCCGGAATCGAGTCCAGCGTGCGGCGCTTGTATGCGTAGCCCGCGGTGATCAGGAAGTAGATGATGTACGGGATGATCGCAGTGGCGCCGACAAGCGTCAGGAACGCGCTGGTCTGAAGATAGCCGTAGAACAGCGCGCCGATGTCGATCACCGCGAACACCAGCAGAGCGACGATGGGTGTCTGGGACCGCGGATTGACCCGGCGCAGGTACCTGGAGAACGGCAGCATGTTGTCGCGTGCCATCGAGTAGCCAAGGCGGGCCTGCGCCCCCGCACCGACCACCAGGATCGCGAACATCGAGAAGATGACGAACGCGATGAAGACCTTGACCAGCCACGACGGCAGCCAGTAGCCGGCGATGGTCAGCAGCGGCAGCGTGTTCGGTGCCTCGACCGCCTTGATGCTCGGGATAGCCACCGTGAAGCCGATCAGCGCGATCATGCCCAGCACGGCCGAGCCCGCCACCGCCCAGAGAACCCCGCGCGGCACGCTGCGGCGCGGGTTCACCGCATCCTCCGACATGTCCGCGGCCAGTTCGAATCCGACCAGCGTGAACGCGCCCATCAGGCCCGCCAGCGCGAAAGCGTAGATCGTCGGATTGTGATACAGCGACTGAGTGCTGGTCAGGATGCTCGCCCCGTACGGCGTTGGCTTAGTCTTCAGTGCCCAGAGCACGAACAGCAGCACGCCGAACACGACGGTGCCGATGATCTCGGTGAACACCGCTAGGTTGTTCACTCTGGCGGCGACCTGAATGCTGATGATGTTGAAGACCACCGGCAGAAGCATCATGATGATCGCCACCGCTAGCACCAGCCGGGGATTCGGCGTCGTGTAGTTGAACTCGCTGAGCAACAGCGGTGCCGCCACGGTGTACATGATCGCCGCGCCGCCCACCGTCATGTACAACAGGCCGGCGAAGCCGACGAACCAGCCATAGCTGGAGTTCACCAGCCGGGAGCTCCACTGATACGCATAGCCGGCCAGCGGGATACGGGTGCCGAGCTCGGCGACGACCAGGGCCACCATGAAGTTGCCCACGCCGACGATCGGCCAGGTCCAGATCGATGCCGGACCCCAGTACTGCACGCCGAAGCCGTAGTTGAGGAAGATGCCGGTGGTGATCGAGATGATCGAGAAGGCGATGGCGAACATCGAGAAGAAACGCAGCGACCTGCGCAACTCCGGCTTGTAACCCGCCCTGGCCAGGATCGCCTCCTCGGTCTCCGGGGCGGCGGTCTGGACTACGCCGAACGTGTCGTCAGTGCTCATGCTGACCCCTCCTAGTTGTCGGGTGCGATGTTCTGCTGTGCCACGGCCGCCACGGCCGCGAATGCCTCGTCGGTCACGGCAAGGGCGCGAGTAACATCGGCCTGCGTCATCGCCGCGGAGATGAACCAGTTGTGCCGCGGGTGCAGGTACACCCCGCCGCGCATGGCCGCGGCGGCGAACACACTGGCGAGCCGGTGACCTTGGTCGCCGGCGAAGGTCAGGTACGGCATGGCCGGCGGCCCGGTATAGCTGATTTGCAGGCCGTGGGCAGCCGGCCTGGTCGACGATCCCGGCCCGCAGCGCCCGGCCGGTCCGGTCCATCGTCTCGATCGCCTCCTCGGCCCGCAGCGCGCCGATGGTGGCGACCGCTGCGGCCATGGCCACCGCCGAGAACCAGAACGAGCCCGTCACGAACACGCTGCTGGCGCCGTCCCGGAACCGGTCTGAGCCGAGTACGGCGGCCAGCGGATGACCGTTGGCGATGGCCTTGCTCCAGGCCGACAGGTCGGGTAGCACGCCAATCGGCTGCCAGCTCGACCCGAGGTGCAGCCGGAAGCCGCAGCGAACATCGTCCAGGATCAGCGCGGCGCCGGTCCGGTCGCACAGTTCGCGCAGGCCGCGGGCGAAGGCCGGATCGACAAGCTCCTGATCGAAGCCGGCGTCGTGCTTGAACGGGCTGACCACGATCGCGGCCGGGGCCGGGCCGGCCTCCGCGGCAGTCACCACCGAGGGCAGGTCGTTGAAGGTGTAGTAGCCGATGTTGACCCGGTCGGCCGCGGTGACACCCGCCGGGCGCGGCGTGCACCAGGGTGCCGCGCCATGGTAGGCGCCGGTCGCGACCAGGATGCGGTCCCGGCCGGTCTGCGCCCTGGCGATGGTGACGCAGGTCGTGGTCGCATCGGTGCCGTTCTTGGCGAACATTGCCCAGTCCGCGTGCTCGACCGTCTCGACGAGCAGCTCAGCCAGCTCCACCATGACCGGGGCCGGGCCGTTCTGGCAGTCGGCCAGCTCGGCCTGCTGCCTGGCTGCTCGCTCGACCGCCGGGTGCTGGTGACCGAGCACCACCGGCCCGTAACTGCACATCAGGTCCAGGTACTCGGTCCCGTCAACATCCCAGACGCGGGCGCCGCGACCGGACCGCATGAACTGCGGGTATTCCGGTGGCAACGGCCCGGCCGACTGGTGGCCGTACATCCCGCCCGGGATGACAGCGGCGGCCCGGTGCCGCAGCTGGGTGTCCGTGCCGCGCGGCCGGTCGTCCCGGCCGGCCGGCCGGATGAGCTGTTCAGTCATGCACCTGCTCCTTCGCCATCCTGCTGGTGATCCGCGCCGCCGTCTCCGGCTGCGCACCGCGCAGGAAGTCCAGTACCTGCGCCAGGCTTTCGAGGCCGGCGTCGGACCCGAGACCGGTAGCTACCAGCGCGCCGCAGGCCACGCCGAGACAGGCGGCGTCGGCCGCCTCGCAGCCGAGCAGCAGCCCGGTCAGGAACCCGGCATTGAAGCCGTCGCCGCAGCCGGTCGTGTCGACGACGTCCACCGGGATGGCGGGCACGTGGCGGCGCATCCGGCCGGCTGCCAGCAGGCAGCCGTCCGCTCCGAGGGTGACCGCAACGCCGCTGGTGCCGCGTGCCAGTACGTCGGCGATGGCCTGATCAAGACTCGCCCGGCCGGTCAGTGCGAGCAGCTGATCGGCGTTCGGGCAGAACCAGTCGGCGAGCGCCAGCGCGGGGCTGATCCGGGCGTAGTCGCCGGCGCTGCCAGGGTGCAGCACATCCACCACGGTCAGCGCGCCGGAGCTGGCTGCCGCGGCGACGACCGCGGCGAGGTCATCGGCGGACAGCCCGGCGAGCGCGTCCGGGCCGCCGAGCAGCAGCGCATCGCAGCCGCGCAGCCAGGCCAGGTCGATGTCGGCGAGCCGCAGTTCCCGGCTGGCGCCCGGCACGTGCAAGGCTGGCCGCTCGCCGTTCGGGCGGATCGGCAGGATGGTCGCGGACGTCTGCGCCCGGCTGGTCCTGACCAGGCCGCTCGGTGTCCACCGCCGCGGCCGACATGGCCAGCACCAGGATGTCGGCCAGCAGGTCAGTGCCAATCGCGCCGAACGCCCGGACCTGCGCACCGAGCCGGGCCAGGTCCACCGCGGTGCCGGCTGCCGTGCCGGCCGCGGTGGCCCTGATCTCGGCCAGTCGCGCGCTGCCCTGTCCGGCCGGGATCGTCTCCACCGGACGGCCAAGCACGTCCAGGATGTGCACGCCGACCGCAGCGACGCGCGGGCCTGTCATCGCTGCCGCCGCTCGCCGTAGCGCCGCCGTCGTGCCTCGGCAGTGACTTCGTCAAGCTCGGCCGCCGACAAGAGCCGCGGCTCGCCATAGGTCCTGGCCAGCCGGTACACCCGGGCCAGCCACTCCAGCAGCAGGGCCCGGTCGTAGGCCTCGGGCAGCGTACGGCCGTAGCAGACGGCGCCGTGGTTCTGCAGGATCGCGGCGCGGCGCTGGTCCAGCGCCGCGACGGCGGCCGCCGCCAGGCCGGCCGAGCCGAACCTGGTGTAACGGGCCACCCGCACCGGGCCGCCGAGCCCGGTGATCGCGTAATGGATGGCGGGCAGCTCGTCGCAGCCCGGCCGACAGGGCGATCACCTCGGCCGAGTGGGTATGCACGACGGCCCCCGCCCCGGTGGCCGCGTAGATCGCCAGGTGCATCGGCAGCTCGGAGGACGGTGTCTCCGGCGCAAGGACCTCATCGCCCGCCAGCGTCATGACGCAGATATCGCCGGGCGCTAGCTCGCGGTACGGCACGCCGGACGGCGTGATGGCCACGTGATCGCCGATCCGCACGCTCAGGTTGCCGGCCGCGCCTACCGCCAGCCCGTCAGCAGCCAGCCGCCCGCAGTAGCTCACGAGCTGCTCTCGGGCGATTTGCAGGTTCGCATCGGCGTGCATTACAACGGGATGTTAGACGGACGTCCGACAAAAAAATAGATGCTGACCTGGCCGGCTTATGCTGGCCGGAATCGTCGCTGGGGAGCGGGATGCCAAAGATCGTCGACTGGGACGAGCGGCGGGACGAGATACTGTCCGCCACCTGGCGCGTGATCGCGCGCGACGGTATCGCCGGAGCCACTATCCGGGCCATAGCCAAGGAGGCCAGCTGCTCGCGCGGCATCCTCGGCCATTACTTCCATGACAAGGACGACATCCTCGGCTCGGCGCTGGTGCTCTCGCACCGGCGCGTCGGCGCGCGGATGAGCGCGGCCGCCGACGGCCTGACCGGACTGGAGGCACTGCGCGCAGTCATGCTCGAGGCCCTGCCGCTCGACGGCCGGCGCGACCTCGAGGCGCAGATAGAGATCAGCTTCTGGGGACGGGCGCTCGGCAATGCCAGCGCTCAGCGAGCTGCAGCACTCGGAGTTCGACCGGCTCTGGTCGCGGCTGCGCGGCCTGCTGCAGCAGGCGGCCGATCTCGGCCAGCTCCGGTCGGACTGCGACCTGGACCTGGCGACGCACGAACTCGTCGTGCTGATCGATGGCCTGAGCGCCGAGCGGGTCCTGTATCCCGGCAGGGTAAGCCCGCAACGGCAGACCGGCATGCTCGACCGGCTGCTGCAGTCCCTGCGGGCGGAGGCTAGCGTGTAGCCGTGGCCAGCCAGGCAGAACGGTCCATGTCCTTCGGCGCCATCGCTGACGATTACGACAGGCTGCGCCCCAGCCCGCTGCCAGCAGCGATCGACTGGCTGCTGCCCGACCGTCGCCAGGTAGTCGTCGACCTGGCCGCCGGAACTGGCCTGCTGGCCAGGGCAGTCGCGACCAAGGCCGGGCACGTCATCGCCGTCGAACCCGACGACCGGATGCGAGCGGTGCTTGCTGACCGGTCCCCCGGCGTCGAAGCCCTGCCCGGACGGGCTGAGGACATCCCGCTGCCGGATGCCTGTGCCGATGCGGTGCTGGTCTCGTCCGCATGGCACTGGCTCGATCCGGACCGGGCCGTTCCGGAGATTGCCAGGATCCTGCGAGACGGCGGGCGACTCGGCGTGATCTGGACCGGGCGCGACCGCTCGGCCGGCTGGCTCCAGCCGGACGTGTGGTTCAGCGAGCCCGGCCAGCGGTCCGCGGCGGCACCCGCGGACGACAGCAACCCGGAGGCTGACCGGGTGGTCCGGCTGCCCGAGCCGGCTGCGTTTGTCAATATCGATACGGTGACGTTCCGGTTTACGAGGTGGATGCCGGTATCCGACGCGGTCGAGTACCTGACGACCAACAGCAAGGTCATCACCGCGAGTCCGGAAGCTCAGGCGTCCGGGCGAGTCCGCGCGGCGGCCGCACTGGCCGATCGGTTCCCCGGCGCCGCCGAGATTGACTTTCCGATGCGGTCCCGGTGCTGGCGCGGCGACAGAGCGGCCAGGACCGGCGGCTCACGGCCAGCGGCCGGGCGATGACGAGGCAGCGCTACGAAGTCCAGGAGTCGGCGGCGGTCTTCACCGTCATCAGGCTCGCCGGCGCGGGTTACCTGATCTTCCTCGGCGTGCAGGCGAGCAGGCACCGCCAGTCGCTTGCGGCCATGCTGACCCGAACCGCCCCGGCAGTCAGCACCCGGCGCATGCTCCGGGATGGATTCGTCGTCGGGCTGACCAACCCCAAGGCGATCGTGTTCTTCGCGGCCGTGCTGCCACAGTTCGCCGTCCGGTCGGCTGGCCACGTGCCGCTCCAGCTGCTGCTGCTCGGTGCGATCTTCATGAGCATCGCGCTGGTGTCGGACAGCATCTGGGCAGTGGTCGCGGGCACCGTGCGCGCCTGGTTCGCCCGTTCACCGCGCCGGCTTGAGCTGGTGGGCGGCACCAGCGGCCTCGTCATGATCGGGATAGGCGCGAGCCTGGCGCTGACCGGCGGCAAGGACTGACCATCCAGTCAGCTCGCCGCCCGGCTCGGGACAGCCCGGCTCGGGACAGCCCCGCTTGAGGCAACGGCGTATGGCCCCGGCCGCGGCGTCACGTCTGGAACGGCATTATCTCCGTGACGAACTCGCCGATGAACTTCTCCAGGCCGGCCGGGCCGCCGCGCACCACCGGGCGCACCACGAACTTGCTGAGTCCGGCGGCGACGTATTCCCCGATCATGCGGCGCGCGGCCACCCAGTCCGCGGGGGCTAGCGAACGTGGGTCGACACCCGGCCGGCGACTCTCGATGACGCGAGCCGTTTCCGGGGTCAGCGGACCGACAGCCAGGCTGATGCCGAAGTGCTCAGGGTCGACCTCGCGTCCCGCCGCCGCGGCAGCGGCCTGGATCTGCTCGCGGCCACGGCCGGCCTCGGCCGGCGTGAGGAAACTGGCAAGCCAGCCATCCCCGAGCTCACCGACGCGCCGCAGCGCGCCCGGCGCGCTGCCGCCGAGCCAGATATCCAGCGGCTTCGCCGGGACAGGCCCGGCGGTGGCGTCTTCGACAGTGAAGAACCGGCCGGCGAAGGAGACGCGCTCCTGGGAGACGAGCAGCCGCAGCAGCCGCAGCGCCTCGTCGAACACCTCGCCGCGGTTGCCGGGAACCGGGAAGGCCGCGTTCTCGGCCGGCCGGGCCGGCTTCAGCCCGAAGACCGGTAGCACCCGGCCAGGTGCCAGCGCGGCCATCGAGGTCAGCTGTTTGGCGACCAGTACCGGATGGCGTCCCGGCAGCACCGCGACGCCGGTGCCGACCTTCAGGTGGCTGGTCCTGGCGAGTGCATAGGTCATGCCGGTGAACGGCTCTACCAGGTCGCCGTAGACGACCTCGCTGAGCCATAGCGAGTCGATGCGCGCGGATTCTAGCTGGCCGACCGCGGCGGCAAGACCGCCTGCAGTAGCGGCCGGCCCGAGGCTGATGCCGATCCTGACCTTCATGAACCCATCCGACCACATCGGCCGCCCGGCACCCACCACGCCGGTGCGCCGGCCCGACGTCACTCGCGCGTTGTTCTGGCGTCATCGACCGGAAATGCCGCGGGATGTCTGCCGTTCAACCCAGCGGTCATAATGGCTCGCATGCTGACACGCCGAACTTTCATGCAGCTCATGGCCGCCTCCACTGGAATGGCAGCTACCGGCTCGGAACTCCTGTCCCGCGCAGTGGCGAATGCCGCTCCGGCACTGTCGCCGTCCGGCTCTAACGGCATCGAGCACGTCGTCGTGCTCATGATGGAGAACCGCTCGTTTGACCATTTCCTCAGCTGGCTGCCAGATGCTGACGGCCGCCATGACATGAGCTACCTTGCGACCGACGGGAATGTGTACCCCAACTACCCGCTCGCGCCCGACTTCCAGGGCTGCGGGTACAGCGACCCGGACCACAGCTGGGAAGGTTTCCTGATCCAGCACAATTTCGGCAAGATGGACGGCTTCCTGCAGCGGCCGACTGCCCCGGCCGCTAATCCGGGCGTCCAGCTCGCAGCTGCCAACACCTTCCCGGTCGGCTACTACACCAATCGCCACCATGACGGCCGCCGCAAGGGCACGCCCGACCTCCCCGTCATCGGCGCACTGGCGGAAAATTACACGGTCCTCGACCGGTACTTCTGCTCATTCGCCGGAGAGACCTTTCCCAACAGGTTCTACCAGCACGCGGCGCGCACCGACCGGGATCACAACACGGCGAAGATCTCGTCGCTGCCGAGCATCTGGGATCAGCTCTCCCCGATCCCGAACACCAAGGGCATCCCGACCGGCGGTTATTTCTTCCGCGACCTGCCGTTCCTGGCGCTGTGGGGGCTGAAGTACTTCCCGTTCTGGCACACCTTCGCAGCGGGCGATGTCGACGCGCTCGGGATCGGCGTCAGCACGCTGCCGTTCCTCGACACTGTCGCGCAGGGGCTGCTGCCGAACGTCAGCTTCGTGGACCCGGCGTTTGACACCGAGGGCAACGGGACGTCCGCCGACGACCATCCGCTGGCCGATATCCGGCTCGGCGAGCGGTTCATCGCCGACACTTACCACGCTCTTGCCAATGCCGGTTACCTGGACAACACGGTGCTCGTCGTCACCTTCGACGAATGGGGCGGCTTCTTCGACCACGTTCCGCCGCCGACCGTTATCGACGACACCAACCCGGCGAACGTCGACCACACCGGCGACGGCACGACGCCCACCGACGGTCAGCTGGTGCCCGACTACACCCAGCTCGGCGTCCGGGTCCCGGCCATCGTGGTGTCCAACCTGGCGCACGACCGGGTCATCCACCACGGTCCGTTCGAGCACAGCTCGACCCTCGCGCTCATCGAGTCAACGTTCGGCCTGCAGCCACTCACCGCCAGGGACGCCAATGCCCGCAATCTTGGCGAGGTCCTCCGCCGCGAGCGGCGGCGGCCGGTGGAGGCTGGCGTCATCCCGACCAGCGACCAGGTGCCCGGCCCCGCCAGCGACGCGGCAGCGGTCTGCAGTGCTGCCAGCGTGCAGTCAGTGTCGCCGGAACCGCTGCACGGTGACGAGCGCACGGCTGAAGCCCGCAAGCTGTCCCGGTCCGGGTTCCCGACCGGCTCTGGGATGGCCGGCTTCGGCCAGCAGTACCGGAAGCGCCGCTAGGTCGCGCTGCCGATTCTCGAGGCTGCGCCAGGCCGGGTGACGGGCCCGGCCCCGTTCCCGGTAATCTATCTTGACGTCAAGGTAGCCCGGCTGAAGGAGCCTCGTGATTCACCACGTGCAGCTAGCTTGCCCGGCCGGCTCGGAAGACGTGTCCCGCGGCTTCTATGCCGGAGTGCTCGGGCTGGCCGAGATCGACAAGCCGGCGGCCCTGGCCAGCAGGGGCGGCTGCTGGTTTCGCGGACACGGCGTCGAACTGCATCTCGGCGTCGAAGCCGACTTCCGGCCGGCGCGCAAGGCTCATCCGGCGCTGCTGGTGACGGGAATCGAGGAGTGGGCAGTCCGGCTGACGACGGCCGGTTATCCGGCTAGCTTCGACGACGAGTTCCCTGGCATGCGGCGCTTCTACACCGCCGATCCGCACGGTAACCGGCTGGAGTTCCTCGAGCCTGTCGGAGCCTGACGGGATGCGCGCTGGTCCGCACGGGAACAGACTCGAGGTTCCCCGAGCCTGTTCCCGGCCGATCTGTCTCGGTTCCCCGGCGCCGAGCCGAGATGTTCAGGTACGGCTGGCCGACGGGCCGACCGCGTCGTGCTCCGGCCCGGCGGGCTGATCCGCCGCCGCCGCTGCCGCCATTGCCGAGGCTGAGGTGGCCCGCGGCGCCAGCGCTGCCGCGATCACGCCGACCGCGGCGACTCCGGCTGCGACCCACTCGGCAGCCCGGAAGCCCGCCGCGAACGACGCGACTGTCACGTAGCTGCCTCGCGCGGCGAACACGGCCGCCAGGATCGCGATGCCGAACACGCCGCCGAGCGCGTTCAGGGCGTTGTTCGTTCCGGCGGCGACGCCCACGTCAGCAGCGGGTACCGAGGCGGTCACCTGGTTCGCCACCGTCGGGAAGCACATCGCGATGCCGACGCCGGCGATGATGAGCGGCGCGACAAGCGAGCCGTAGCTGACGCCGGGCCGGACCACCGCGGCCAGCCAGCCCAGGCCGGCTGCCTGCAGGATCAGCCCGCCGACCATGAACGGCCGGTTGCCGATCCGGTCGGCAAGCGTGCCCGCGACGGGCGCCACCAGCATGGGCATGGCCATCCAGACCAGAATCCGCAGGCCGGCCGCGAGCGGGGAATACCCCATCCCGATCTGGAACAGCTGGGTAATGAAGAACAGCGACCCGATCAGGGAGATGAACTGGAAGAACACCACCGCGTTGGCGGTCGCGAAGCCGCGCCGCCGGAAGTACCCGAGCGGCAGCATCGGGAAGCGGGCGCGCTGTTCCCAGGCCAGGAATCCGGCCATCAGCACCACGCCAGCCAGCAGCGCCCCGACCACCTCAGCGCTCGCCCAGCCGGCCGACGGAGCCCGGACCGGCGCCCAGGTGAGCGCGAACAGCCCGGACGCAGCCAGCAGCAACCCGACTATGTCCAGCTGCGGTCGCGGGCCGCGGCTCTCGCGCAGCCGAACGGCGGCCAGCGCGGCTGCGATGATGCCGATCGGCACGTTGATCCAGAAGATCCACTGCCAGGAGATGCCCTGCACGATAGCGCCGCCCAGAACCGGGCCGGCCGCCACGCCAAGGCCGGTGACACCGCCCCAGATCCCGATCGCCGTGCCCCGCTGCTCGACCGGGAAGGCATCGCTGATCAGGGTGAGCGTCAGCGGCACGACAAGGGCACCGCCTGCGCCCTGGACGACTCGCGCGGCGATCAGCAGCGTCACCGTCGGCGCGAGCGCGGCCAGCGCCGAGCCGAAGGCGAAGATGACGAGCCCGAGCGCATACATGCGCCGCCGGCCGAACCTGTCACCCAGCGCCGCGCCCGTCAGCATCAGGCAGCCGAACGCAAGGCTGTAGGCGTTGATTGTCCACTCCAGCTCGGACAGGCTGGCACCGAGCTGGCTTCGCAGTGTCGGCAGCGCGGTCGCGACGACCACCACGTCCAGGGCTGCCATGAAGGCACCGACCGAAGCCAGCCCGAGCGTCCAGCCCCGGTGCGGCCCGACGCCGGATGTGCTCGATTGCATCTGAAGACTTCCTTTCGTAGCTGGTTTGGTTAGGTCAGCGGGCTGAGGCCGGCTGCGCTGAGCAGGTAGGCCTGGCCATTCGGCGAGCTGTCCGCGGCCAGCTCAGCGATCGCCTGGCCGGCAAACTGGGTGGTGAGCGCGGGACCGCGGGTGGCCAGGAAGTCGGATACTGGCATCCCTTCCCGGGCCGCGTAGGCGGCGACGGCCGCGGCACCAAGGTCAGTGGCAGCGGTGAGCTGCGGCAGCACCGAGATGAACCTGATGCCCAGCCCGGCCCGCTCGGACTCAGCCGCCGCGTACGAGGCGATGAACCTGATCGTTGACTTTGCTCCGGCGTAGCCACCACTGAGCGGCGAGCCTGCCAGCGCGGCGCCGCTGGAGATGGCGATCACCGTGCTGCCGGGCCGCAGCGGCCGCAGCAGCGCCTCACGCGTCCAGTGGAACGCATGCTGGACATCGACGTCCCAGTTGCGGCTGAAGGTCTGCCAGGTGTGCTGATGAAGCGGTCGCGATAGCGGGGACGCTCCGGCGTTGAGCACGACCAGTCCCGGCTCATGGCGGTCAAGCAGCTGACCGGCCACCACCGGGTCGGCCGCGTCGGCCACTTCCGTCGTGACCGAGGTGCCGAGCTCGGTGGCGAGCTCGTGCAGGCCGGTAGCGTTCCGGGCAACCCCGACGACGCTAGCGCCTGCCTGCGTCAGGGCTGTGGCGATGGCGCGGCCGAAGCCGCGGCTGGCGCCCGTTACCAGGGCTGTTGTTCCATTCAGGTGCTGCGGTGACATGCCGGTCTCCTCTGCATGCTGGACTGTTCACTGAGCGCGGCTGGCGCTCACTGGGTACAGATCCGCCTCGCGGGCCAAACTCACCGGGTGCGGACCGATGACTATCGCGCGCCGCGCGGGTCTATACGACCGACAGCCGTACGAGCGCGCATCCAGGCACACCAGGAGATGCTCATGTCAGACCTGGCCAGCGAACCGCGAATCAGTGACGACTTCGCGCGTCGCGCTGATCCGTACCGCCGGGAACTGCTCGCGCACTGCTATCGCATGCTCGGCTCGATCCAGGACGCCGAGGATCAGGTGCAGGAGACGCTGATCCGCGCCTGGCGCTCCTATGCCGACTTCGAGGGCCGCTCGTCGATGCGCACCTGGCTGCATCGGATCGCGACGAACAACTGCCTGCGCGCACTGGAGACACGCGACCGGCGGCCGCTGCCATCCGGCCTCGGCGGCCCCGGCGACGACCCGGATGGCGCGCTCGCCGCGACCCGGCCGGAAGTACCGTGGCTGCAGCCGCTGCCAGACTCGGCGGTGCTCGGCACCGAGATTCCGGGTGACCCGGCGTCCGTCGCGGCGTCGCGGGCCGGCATGCGGCTGGCACTGATCGCCGCGATGCAGTACCTGCCGCCGCGGCAGCGCGCCGTGCTGATCCTCCGGGACGTGCTGGGCTGGCACGCGCCTGAGGTCGCAGACCTGCTGGGCATCTCGACCGCCGCCGCCAACAGCGTGCTGCAGCGGGCGAGGGCGCAGCTAGGCCGGCTCGCTCCCGAAGAGGATGACATTCGAGAGCCGGACGACCCGGCGGTCCGCGTGCTGCTGAACCGTTATGCGGCCGCGTTCGAGACCGCGGATGTCGGAGCTCTCACCGAGCTGCTGCGTCACGACGCAACGCTCGAGATGCCGCCGCAGCCGGCCTGGTTCGCTGGCCGCGAGCCGGTCGGCCGGTTCCTGGCCCGCCGGGTGCTCCGGCGCGCCGGAGATTTCCGGCTCGTTACGGTAGCGGCTAACTTCCAGCCCGCGTTCGCCGCGTATGAGCGTGCCGACGACGGCGTGCACCGAGCGCACGCGATCATGGTACTCACTATCCGGGGCGGCAGCATCGGCCGCATTGTCTCGTTCAATGACGACTCGCTGTTCCCGGCGTTCGGCCTGCCAGCCGTGTACCCGGGCAGCACGCCCGAGCTGCGGTCATGACGAGGTATCTGGCAGGCGGTCCACGCCAGGGGTCGCCCGGTCCCAGCCCGCCGGAATTGCTGGTACGCGCAGTCGGCTATGCGCTCGACAGCACCGCGTCGGTCAGCCCGGCGCGGCTGCGGTTCCCGACGCCCTGCCGCGGCTGGGACCTGCGCGCGCTGCTGCACCATGCCTGCGAGTCAGTCCAGGCACTGCACGAAGGCATCTGCGCCGGGCGAGTGAGCCTGGCGGCCGGGCCGGACCGCGCAGGCCAGGATGCGAGCGCGGCACAGGCGTTCGCGCGCGGCGCCGCGGGGCTGCTGGAGGCCTGGTCACAGGCGCGCCGGCCGGTCATCCTGATCGGCGGTCGCGGCCTGACAGCGGATGTCCTGGCCGAGGCGGCGGCGCTCGAGCTCGCGGTGCACGGCTGGGACATCTCCCAGGCCTGCGGTGACCGGCGCCCGATCCCGGCCGCCCTGGCGCGGGAGCTGGCCGAGATCGCGCAAGTCCTGGTCACCCGCGCTGACAGGGGTGTGCTGTTCGGGGAACCGGTTGCGGTCGCAGGCACTGCCAGCCCCAGTGACCAGCTCGCGGCCTTCCTCGGCCGGGCTCCGTTAGCGCGCTCGGTCTGGACTGGATGGCTGGACGCGCCGCTTCCGGCGGAAGATGCGGGTCAGGCCTGACGGCGACGCATGCCGTGGCTGGTAGGTCCCCGGTGCGGGCGCTTGCGCCGGGGACTGCTCGGGGCAGTCACCGCTCAGCTCGCTGGATAACACCGGTAATCGGGCTCGCTTCCGCATGGGTCCCCCCTGGGACATCGTTCCGTCCGCGTCCATCCGCGGCCGCGGTGCACAATGGCCGGCCCGGGACTGGCCGTGCCGTAGCATTCGCCGCTGGCTCTGCATCGCCACTTCGCCCCCCCAACCGGGCCAAAGTCACCTCACGCGCTCATACGCCTGCACATTGTTGACGGTCCGCCGGTTTCAGGCAAGTGCGCGCCGCAATTGTGCGAACTTGCCAGGGCGGGCGCTGCGCGTCCGGCGGTACCGTGAGCGTTCAATCCCGCCACATCGGGATAATGCAGCCGGGGACAGGACGCCGGATGCCCGTCACCCCAGCCGGGATGTCGAGCCAGGAGGTAGCCATGAAATGGCTGAACGAGCCAGCACGGTGGTCGCAAGCGGATGGCACGCTGACGGTCACCGCGGATCCGGGCACGGATTTCTGGCGGACAACCCACTACGGGTACATCCGCGATACCGGCCACGTATACGGCCAGCGGATGGACGGTGACTTTGACCTGTCCATGGGCATTCAGGGCTTCTACGCCGAGCAGTACGACCAGGCGGGCGCGATGGTCAGGGTCGACGAGCGGCACTGGCTGAAAACCGGCATCGAGTACGTCGACGCCAGGATCCGGCTCAGCACGGTCGTCACGCTCGATCACTCGAGCTGGGCTGTCGCCGAACTTCCGGCCGGAGCGAGCGAGCTGACGTTGCTGCTCGCCCGCCGTCGCGACGCTGTCGAGGTCAGGTACCGCATTGACGACGGCGCAGTCGACCTGGCAGCGCTGGTATACGTGCCGCCGGACCAGCCGGTGTTCGCTGGCGCCATGTGTGCCGCGCCGGAAGGCAACGGATTCGAGGTGTCGTTCTACGACCTTACGATCACGGCAGTGACTTCCTAGACTGGCCGCATGGAAACGCGTGCAGCGGCGCAGCGGTGGGCTGACGTCTGGCAGCAAGGCTGGCAGCAGCATGACGCGGCCGTCATCGCAGCGCTGTACTCGGACGGGGCTTACTGGCAGCAGCATCCGTTCCGCGAGCCCGAGCCCGGTTACCTGGCGCGCGTATTTGCCGAGGAAGAGTCGGCCGAATGCGAGTTCAGCCGGCCGATCGTCGATGACGACCGGGCAGCGGTGCACTGGACCGCGCGGACCAGGCTCGTCGATGGCGGCACCGAGGACCTGGCCGGAGTAGCCCTGCTGCGCTTTGACCAGGCCGGGCTGGTCGTGGAGCACCGTGACTTCTGGAACGCCCGCTAGCACTCGCGCTCATAACCGTCAGAGCTGCCGGGAGGCTCATGAGCCAGGGGCCGCTGCGGGAGCTCTGGGCACCGCCGCGGCGCGCCCTGGTCAGCGGGCTCGTGCTCACCGTTACCGTCGTCGCATCGGAATCGCTGGCTGTGATTACGGTGCTGCCTGCGGTGGCCAGGGAACTGGGCGGGCTGCGACTGTATGGCTGGGCGTTCAGCGGCTTCATGCTCGCCAGCATCGTCGGCATTGTGGCGGCCGGACGCGAGACCGACCGGCGAGGACCAGCCGTCCCGTTCATCGCTGGTCTCACCTTGTTTGTCTCCGGGCTCGCCGTGGCCGGCCTCGCCCCGTCGATGGTCATCCTGGTCCTGGGGCGCGTGCTCCAGGACGCGGGCGCAGGTGCGGTGCCGTCTGTTGCCTACGCGTCGATCGGCCGCAGCCTGCCCGCACCGCTGCGGGCCAGGATGATCGCGGTCATCTCGACCGCCTGGATAGTGCCTGGCATGGCCGGGCCCGCGGCCAGCGCGGCGATAGCTGACGCGTTCGGCTGGCGCTGGGTGTTCCTCGGCCTGCTGCCCGTGACCGGGCTGGCTGGCCTGCTCGCCGTTCCCCCGCTCATCCGCCTTGGCCGGCCGCTGCCGCGGCACCGGAGCACCGGGTCACCGATGCTGTCCAGACCGCTGCCGGGGCAGCACTGGTGCTGGCCGGCCTCACGCTCGCCGTCAGCGTCCGCCCGCAATGGGCTGGCGGCATGCTGATCGTGGTCGGCCTCGCGATGGCACTGCCCGCGCTGCGCAGGCTTGTCGCGCCCGGCACCCTGACCGCCTGGCCCGGATTGCCGGCCACGATTCTCAGTCGCGGCTGGCCGGCTTCGGCATGGGGCTGGCGAACTCGCCCATCCTGCTGCTGGTGCTGCGGCAAGCGCCAGCTGGCCGGGAAGGACGCGAGTCGGCGTCGCTCAACCTCGCCGACGTACTCGGCACCGCGGCTGGCGCCGGAGTCGGTGGCGCAGCCGTCGCGTCGCGCGCGGGCAGCGATCTGCAGCTTGGGGTTGCTACCGCGTTCGGGATCGCCGCGGTGGTCGCGGTGCTGGCACTGGTCACGACCCGGCGACTGCCGGCCGGGTTCACGACGGCCGCAGTGACGGCAGCCGGGCAAGCGCGCGCCAGCTCGCTACGGCTGGCGGCCGGAGGCAGCGATCAGGAACGGGCTGGTTCTAGTCGACCAGGATGCCCGCACGCTCGGCGCTACGGACCGGATAAGCGGCCGTCTCCGGCTCGGTGCCGAGCAGTCCGGCGCTGCCTGACTCGCTCTGCCTGGTGCCCGAACCGGGAATCTGGTCAGCAGCCACCGGACTGGCCGCCAGGTGCCTGCCAGCGGCCGGCTGCGCCGACGCCGCGGCTGCCAGTTCAGCGGCGGCGCATCATCGCCGGACAGGAGCGTCAGCGCGGCCACCCGGTCCAGGCCAGTCGGCAGCCCCTGGAGGTGCCGCTGCCATTCCTGCCGGTCCGTACGCCAGGCCTGGAGATAGTCCTCGCACATCTGCGGAGTGATGCGCGCCAGCCGGCCCAGGGATCCCTTCAGCGCGGCGATCCGGCGGCCCCGCTCGGCGGGCTCGAGGTCGGCGGCGGTCACCATGCCGACTACTCGCTCGACGAACAGCCTGCGCTTGACCAGGAACCTGGCCCAGTGAGCCTGGTCCGCGTCCGCGAGGGACAGCTCCTGGTCGAGCAGCCAGTAAATGCCTTCCGCCAGCACATCGCCGAACTCCTCGGCGCGGGCTCGGTCGGGATTGCGGAACGGGTCATACGGGTACTGAACGACCCGGCCGGTGCTCGCACTCGGCTGGATGCCCTTGTCGCCATCGAGCAGGAAGAACCAGTCGTCGTTGTAAATCTCCGGGAAGAAGGAGTTGCAGCGCTCCACCTGAACGGCCAGGGCACCGCCGCCGATGAATGACTGCTGCGGTCCGCCGGCTTGCCGGTAGGCATGGCAGACCACCGAGTGATCGGGAAAGCCGCCGATCCGCAGCCCGACCGCGGCGTGCGTGCTCAGCATGCCGCTGGCGCGCAGCACATCGGCGGGATCGAGCTCGGTGATGTCGTCGTCGAGGAAAAGGACCCGAGACCAGCCGAGGAGATGGCTGAGGACCAGGCCGATGTTGCGCTTCGCGCTCAGGTCGGTCCGGGGCACGGCCGGCTGCCAGCGGAACAGGTTCCCGGCGAGCACCCGCGAGGTCTCCCATTGCGGCAGTCTCAGCTGCGCTGGATCCGGTATATCGATCGCCACCAGGTCCACCGACCGCGGCAGCCGCTGAACAGCCCGGGCGGCGCTCGTCCACTGCTTGCTGTGCAGCGTGACCAGCGTGCAGCCGAGCGCTTCGGCCAGGCCTGCGGACGCAGCCAGGTAAGCCGGCGGCGCGCCGACGGCACGATGATGGCGTCGAGGGGCTGCGATTCAGCGTGATCGTCGGACCACAACAGGCTGCGGTGCGATCCGTGGTGGTCTAGCGGGTCATTATCGGCCACCCTCGTTACCCTGACCACTCAAACAGGGTGTAGTCGCCGGTGGTCCAGTCAGGAGTCAAAGTCGCTCCGTCGGCGATAGGCACGCGGGTAAGAATGCAGTAATTCTCATCGCCGCCGAACCGCGACCGCAGGTATTCGGCGTTACGGTCGCGGAAACGAGCGTCGGTCAGCGCACGGACGGCGCCGTAGGTGCCCCGGCCATACATGCCGTTGCAGATAGTAACAGTCCGCTTCCTGTTGAACGGGCTGACCGCGCGAGCAAACAGCGCGACGTCTTCGAGCAGGATCCCCTTGTCGCCGGCCGCATCTGACGGCCTGCCAGCGCTGTCCTTAGCAGTCGTTCTATCCAATACGGCTCGATGCCTAACCGTCTTGCCGTTCTCATCTACCTCGAAATACTGGCCGTCAGGCTCGCTCCAGTCCGCCACCTGCCGGACCGGCAGCTGAAGCCGGTCGAGGGCCGTACTGGTCGCGGTGTTCCAGTCGACGCCGCCAAGGGACACCAGGTGCGAGGTGAAGTCATCCGAGGCTAGTTTCCCCGCGATGCGGAGATTGACCTGATTCGCCGGATTGGTGGCCCGCAGGTGCCCGTGCAGCTCTAGCAGCGCATCGAGTTCGGAGAAGTTCAGCAGCTCGATGTAATCCGGGTCGTACTTGTCGGTGTAGGGCATCCGCTCCAGCATGTGCTGCGGCCACTGGGCGCAGACGATGGTGATCGTATGCCCGTCAGCGAAGCGCCAGGGACCTGAGCTGAGCGACTCCACCACCGAGCCAGGCTGGAGCGCCGTGGCAGCCGACGGCGTGGCGCGCAGCGCGTCGTTGCGCAGCCGGATCAGTTCCTTCTTCAGTTCAGCCATGACCTGTCGTTCCTCATCGGTCATCTCGCCGGGGCTAAGGCGACGCGGCGGGTCCGTCTCGAATGATCGGGCGGACGCGAAGAGCGCTGCATACCCTTCCAGCCGCGCCAGCGGCGGGATCCTGGGGTTGCCCTGCGACTCCCATGACGAGATGAGGGGCACGCTGAGCGGCTTGCCGTCACCGAGAGCTTGTGCGAGCTCAAGCTGAGTGATCTTGCGATGGGGCGGCTGCCGATCTCTGAGCGCCCGGAGCCGGTAAGCCAGCAGCCGCCTGGGGTCCTGCTCGTCCACGTCACCCTACCTCTGTTCAGCTTAACTTCAGTCTCCATAAATGCACCTCTAATTACTATAGCGAGCCCATGAATGCGCAGCTAGGTGCCGATCTGGCCGACGCCTCGCCGGAGGCGTGCTCCGGTCGAGCTTCAGGTCAAGTTGGGAGTTAAGACAGGTTGCTGAACACGACGATGATAGGGGAAACTTGTAAGAGGAAGGTAAAGAAAGGAGGTGTCAGATGAAAACTTCACTGAACCTAGTTAAGTCCAGCTTGAAGTCATCCGGAGGACCGTCGCCACCCCGGCCGGTCCCCAGGACCCGCTCAGAACACGCGGGCATCCTTGCGCCAACAAGGATGCCCGCCAGGCAGATCCCACGCGCGTTCTCGCACACGAAGGAAGTACCGTGAACACACTATCGCCACGCCTGGCCCTGGCAACTATCTCCGCCGCGCGTCACGTCGGCTATCACGTCGCGGCGACCGCTAGCGCAGCGATTCCGGCCGCCGGCCTCGGCGCCGTCATCGTCATCTGCGTGATCATCGTGCTGGTCGCGGCACTAGGCGCCGCCGCCCGCAGCCTCGCGGCACTGATGTCTGAGCTACTGCGGATAGCATCAGCGGTCACGTCGATGCTGTTCACCGTCGTGATAGCGATCTTCCTGGCGATCGCCTTCCTGGCACATCACTAAGCGCGGGTCCAGGTGCACCGGGCAACCGCCATGATCATCGGTCCGCGTGAGCCGGCGATGCCGCCGGGCGCGCGTCCGGTCCAGGTCCCGGAATGGACCCCGACCGGGCCTGCTAACGGCCGGCATTGCCGGGGCTACAGCAGCCCAGTCGAACATAAGCAAACTTTAGTGTAGGAAACTAACGCCGCGCTGTGCGCTATCCAGGTTACCGGCCACTTGCAAGACTAGGTAGTAACATGTCAGAATCATGTTTTATGCCTGATATCAAGGAGCTTGTCCCTGACGAATGGCGCATCCTCCGAGCTATTAGGCTATCTGCTTTGCGCGAGTCACCGCACGCTTTTCTTTCGACTTATCAGCAGGAAAAAGACTTTAAAGAGGCGCGATGGCGAGCAGAGTTCGGCCGCGGCGTCTGGCATGTTGGCATGGACGGCGGCCGCCCTGTCAGTCTTCTCGGCTGTACACAGGAAGTCGATGCGCCTGCTCACGAGCGCTACCTTGAGTATCTCTGGGTAGCGCCCAGGTGGCGTAATAAGGGATTCGCGCACGAGATGCTCACGGTCATCCTGGAGAATCTGCGTATGTCAGGGGTGCGGACGGCTTTTCTCTGGGTTATGGACGGCAATGAGCTTGCGGTGCGGCTCTATAAACGGGTCGGTTTTGTCAGCAGCAATGACCCCCAGCCGCTAATAGCGCGACCGGGACGAAGTGAAGAGCGCATGCAGCTAGATCTGGATTGACGGTACGTCGATTACCGGCGAGACACGATTCCTGGCCGGTGCCTCGCGCTGCCGGGCACGGTGGGCCGGGCACCGTTCGGCCCGCGCCAGATCGGCGGATCGTCAGCCGGTTATAGCTGCCGCCAGTCGCGCCCGCTCGGCTTCGGTGAACGGAATCGGCTTGCGGTTGAGCGGATTCCAGCGAACGGTGACGACACGGGCGTCGGCCGCCGTCTCCCCGGCCGGGGTAATGATCGCCTCGCGGGTTGTCAGGCTCGTGGTGCCGAGCCGCTCTACCGCTACGCGGACCGTGAGCCGCCGGTCATCGCGAAAGACCTCGCCGCGCAGGTCCACCTCGATCCGCACGACGACGTAGTGCGGATCGCTGCCCAGAACCTGGGCGTAGAAAGCGTCACGGCCCTCCTCGAGGTAGGTCAGGAACACAGCGTGGTTCACGTGGCCGAGGGCGTCTGTGTCCCGCCACCTGACATCGACCGGATACTCGAACACGTGCCCGCTCCCCGGAGTCGCGCGATTAGTCGGTGCCACGGTATTACCTAGCGGAAGTCGCGGCTGCGGGCGGCAGCGACAACGCGCAGCCGTTCCAGCCGGGTTGCCAGCAGGCTGACCGCGCCGTCCAGCCGTTCCACCCGGCCATGCACGAGCAGGGCGTTCGCGTCTACGCCGATTTTCCGGAACCGCTGCCACACGTTCGGCGGGCAGATGATATTCGCCATCCCGCTCTCGTCTTCCAGGCTGAGGAACACTACCCCGCGCGCGGTTCCGGGCTGCTGCCGGTGCGTGACCAGCCCGCCGACCATCACGTTCCGGCCATTCCCGGCTGACATGAGCCCGGCCGCGGGCAGCACGCCCCGCTCGTCGAGCATCTCCCTGATGTGCTCGATCGGGTGAGTGCCGTAGGTACCCGTCGCCCACAGGTCGGCAAATGTCTCCTCGGCCGCGGTCATCGGCGGCAGCGACGGTGCCGTCATGCCCAGCGTCGTGCCGGGCAGCTGGCCCGGCCGGATCGTCGCAACGGCCCCCGCCGCCCAGAGTGCCTCCCGCCTGCTCAGGCCGAAGCAGTCGAACGCGCCGCCCATCGCCAGCGCCTCCAGCGCAGCGACCGGCACCGCCGTGCGGCGGGCGAAGTCCTCCAGGTCCGCGTACGGCTGGCCGGCCACGATCTGCTCGGCCACCTGAGTCCCGAGGTTTCGAACTTCCGACAGCCCGAGCCTGATTACTGGCTGACCAGGAGCCGGCCGCCCGCCTGCGGGCACGGACTGGCTCGGGAAGACGACCCCGTTCCCCTCATCTTCTGGTTTTTCCAGGGTCGCCAGTACGCCGCTGGCATTCACGTCCACGCCGCGCACTGCGACGCCGTGCCTGCGTACGTCGCTGATCAGGCTGGCCGGCGCGTAGAAGCCCATGGGCTGGGCGCGCAGCAGCGCGGCGGTGAACGCGGCCGGGTAGTAGCACTTCAGCCAGGCGCTGGCGTAGACCAGGTAAGCGAAACTGATCGCGTGCGACTCGGGGAAGCCGTAGCTGGAGAACGCCAGGATCTTGACGTAGATGTCCTCCGCCACCTCGGCCGGGATATCCCGCTCGGTCATCCCGGTGAGCAGCCGCTCGCGCAGTTCCTCGATCCGCTCCGGCGCACGCTTGGAGCTCATCGCCTGGCGGAGCCGATCCGCCTCGGTCGGGCTGAAGCCAGCGCAGTCGATGGCGATCTGCATCATCTGCTCCTGGAACAGCGGGACGCCGAGCGTCTTTCCGAGCGCATTGCGCATCAGCTCGTGCGGCAGGTCGGGCTGCTCGTCACCGTGCCTGCGGCGCATGTACGGGTGCACCGACCCGCCCTGGATAGGACCCGGACGGATCAGCGCGACCTCGACCACCAGGTCGTAGAACTTCTCCGGCCGCAGCCGCGGCAGCGTCGCCATCTGCGCCCGCGACTCGACCTGGAAGACGCCCACCGTGTCAGCCGCCTGCAGCATCGTGTAGACGCCAGGATCCTCCTGCGGAATCGAGTGCAGGTCCCAGCGGACCTCATGCGCCTGCTCGACCAGGTCGAAGCAGTCCCGCAGCGCGGTGAGCATGCCGAGGCCGAGCAAGTCGAACTTGACCAGGCCCGCGTAGGCGCAGTCATCCTTGTCCCACTGCAGCACGCTGCGGTTCGGCATCCGGGCCCATTCCACCGGGCAGACCTCCCCGACCGGCCGGTCACAGATCACCATCCCGCCCGAGTGGATGCCCAGGTGCCGCGGCAGCCGCTGCATCCGCCCGGCCAGCTCGACCACCGCGTCGGGAACGCCGGCGTCCGGCGGGACCGGCTGACCCGGCGCGTACTGGCGTGGACCGACCTGCCGCGACCACTCGTTCTGCTGCTCCGGCTGGTAGCCGAGTGCGCGGCCCGCGTCCCGCAGCGCCATCCGCGGCCGGTAAGAGATCACGTTCGCCACCTGAGCGGCGTTCTCCCTGCCGTACTTGCCGTAGACGTACTGGATGACCTCCTCCCGGCGCTGGTGCTCGATGTCCAGGTCAATGTCGGGCGGGCCATCCCGGCCTGCCGACAGGAACCGCTCGAACAGCAATCCGTGCCGCACCGGGTCAACGCTGGTAATGCCGAGCGCGTAGCAGACCGCAGAGTTGGCCGCCGAGCCGCGGCCCTGGCACAGGATGTGCTTCTCCTCGCAGCAGTGCACGATGTCGTGCACGATCAGGAAGTAACCGGGAAAGCCGAGCTGCGCGATGACCGCGAGCTCGCGGTCGATCTGCGCATAGGCGCCAGGAATCCGCTCGTTCCCGCGCGGCCCGTAGCGGGCCGGTGCCTTGCGCGCGACTAGCTCTCGCAGCCAGGTCTCTTCTGAGTAACCGGGGGGAACGGGGAAGTCCGGCAACCGCGGCGCGATGACGTGGAAGTCGAACGCGCACTCGGCGGCCAGCTCGATCGTCTGCTCGGCGGCACCGGGGTAGCGGCGCAGGCGGGCGCCCATCTCGGCACCGGACCGCAGGTACGCGCCGCCAGCTGCGGCCAGCCAGCCATCCATCTCGTCGAGGCTGAACCGGGCCCTGATCGCCGCCAGTGCCTGCGCCAGCCGGGCATCCTGCGGCGCGGCGTGGTGCACGTTCCCGGTCGCGATCACGTCCACGCCTGCCGCGGCCGCCAGGGCCGCCAGCGCGTCGTTCCGCTCGTCGTCAGCTGGCTGGTTGCCGACCGTCAGCTCGACCTTGACGTTCTCCGCGCCGAAGGCGGCTGTCAGCTTGCTGAGCTCGCGTGCCGCGGCCTCGGGGCCGCCAGTGGCGAGCGCGACCGGCACCACGCCCTTGCGGCAGCCGGTGAGTATCACCCAGTGACCGTCGTGCGCGTCAGCCAGCGCGGGCTCGTCATAGACAGGAAGGCCTTTCTCGCCGCCGGCCAGCTGCGCGGTGCTGATGACCCGGCACAGCCGCCGGTAACCCTCTGGATCTCGGGCGAGAACGAGCAGGTGCCGCGCTGCCGGATCAGGTACGCCCGCTCGGGCACTGCCGCCAGCAGACGCGCTTCTGCCAGCGCCCGCACTCCCCCTGGCTGGCGCACTCCCCCTGACGCCCTTGGTCTTCCGCGAAAGACCGAGGCTGAGCTCCGCTCCGAAGACCGTGGCGAGCTCCGCTCCGGTAGCCCGCAGGCGCGCGGCGGCCTGGGCAAACTGCGGAACCCCGTACATGCCGTCGTGATCGGTGATGGCAAGCGCGGACAGGCCCAGTCTCGCGGCCTCATTGACGAGCTCGGCCGGGCTCGATGCACCGTCCAGGAAACTATAGGAAGAATGGCAGTGCAGCTCGGCCCAGGGCACGACCAACCCGGACGGGACCGACCCGGACCGGACACCTTCGGACTGATCAGCCTCGGGCAGGTGCGCAGCTCCGGGCAGCCGGGCAACCGGCCGCGGTGCCTGCGTGCCCCAGGACAGCCGCCGCTCGAACTCCCGCCACGGAACAGGCGGGTTATCCCAGCCCATGACCGCATCCTCCGTAGTCCCGACAGCTCGTGCCGCGGCCTTAGCTGCTGTCCAGCCCGCTGCTGTCCAGCCTGCCTGCCGTCCAGCCCTGCCTGCCGTCCAGCCTTAGCTGCATCTGGCTTAGCCTTCTCGATCAGCATAGCGATTGACTATGACAATCCAGTCTTGCGATCGAATACAGATTCGCCTGCTGCCGGGCTCCTGCGGAGAACACGTCCCTTGCGTGTCCGTCCGCATCAGGTGGAAAATATTCGCTACCGGGGCTTTCTCATTCGAAGCGGGGGATGTAGGCATGTACGCAACCATGCGGGTACCACTCGGGCAGATTGTGCTAGCGGGGGTCATCGCGGGCTCGATGATCTTGCTTACTGGCTGCGGCGGAGCCAGCGCGCCGAACGCGGCCGGCACCGCCACTGCTACTACCGCCCCCGCCGCGACGCATTCGCCCGCTCCGAAGCTGCCCGCACCCGGCGGCCAGCCACCAGCTGCGCCACCGCCAGCCGGCTACCGGTGGGTCGGCAGTGCCGCTCAGCGGTTCTGGCTAGCCGTCCCCCGAGAGTGGCTCGCACTGGACTTCTCCAAGATCAGCATCACCGCTGCCGTCCGGCGGGCCTCGCTGAAAGGCGTGGCGACCAGCACACTCACGGCAGGGTTCCAGAATCTCAAGCAGCACCATGCACTGTTCGTCGCCGACCCCGCATCAGCGGTCAACTCGGCTCACCAGTTCGCCACGAACGCGAATGCTTTCTGTGACCCGACGGCGGTGCAGCCCGGAGCAGCCTCGGCCGACGGACTCGACGCAGCCTTCAAGGCGGCATACATCAAGATCGGTGCGCACCTGGTCTGGCTCAAGAACACCACCGTCACCGGTACGAAGGTGATCATCACCTCGGAACTGACAGCCCAGACAACCGGCGGCTACACCATCACCGAGATCCAGGTCGCCGATTTGACCAGTCAGGGCAGGCTCTGCGAACTGACGCTGTCCACCGATCAGCCGGCGAGTTACCTGCCCGTGCTACGGAAGATCGGCGCCACGCTTCAGGCTGGCTAACCGACCGCCACGCATCAGGCCGACTAGCCGGCTGAGCAACCGGTCGCAGCAGGGTTTCGCCACGGCGGCAGCTTTAGGACGGTCTCAGCGGGCCACTAACCTGCCAGCAGGGCGGCGAGCCACTTCTGCGCCCGCTCGCTGTACCGAGCCGGATACAAGTGGGCCATGCACAGCGTCCAGACCGCCGCCTCCAGTTCACGGGCCCGGCCGAACGGCGCTAGCGCTTCGGCGGTCGGCACCCGAGTGCCAGCCTCCGCAGCGTAGGCGCGCAGCGCCGCGTCGCCGTCGGCCGACTGACCCGCCAGCACCGCCAGGTCCCATTCCACCGGGCCGCGGGTTGTCTCTTCCAGATCGATCCAGAGCCAGCCGCGAGCCGTGGTGGCCAGCAGATTGCCCCCATGCGCATCGCCGTGCAGGACACGCGGCTCACTGCCAACGCCAGCTAGCCCGGCGAGCACCTCCGCATGCACAGCCCGCAGCGCCGACACCATGCCGCCGTCGAGCACGGATCCGCGTTCCAGCGCATCGAGACCATCGCTGATCTGCTCCCGCGCGACCGACAGCTCGCCCAGTTCCACCGGGCATTCGCGGATAGCCTGGTGCAGCCGGGCCAGCGCGACCCCGGCTTCGGCAGGACCGGCCTGGCGGTCCTCAGCGCGAACGTACTCCCACAGGCTGACGGCGAATCCGTCCTGCCAGTGCGGTCCGGGATCGACCTGCGAGGCAGGCGGAACAACTGGCCCGCCACGTCCGGCCGCGTAGCCGGCCACGGCCACCTCTCGCGCCAGCCACACCGCTGGATCCCGGCGTGACCAGCCGGTTAGCGTGGCGACCCGGGCCACCACCGGTACAGGTACCAGGTGGACCAGCAGGTTCCCGCGGCTGGACAGCACGACTTGCCGGTCGCCGGGCAGCCCTAGCCGCCGCGCGAGGGCCGCCACGGCCGCCTGGCCGCGCCGGGTCAGCTCACCGATCTGACCTCCCCCATCCTGCTGCATCGGCGCAGTATGCCAGCCGCGGCTCCTGCCCGGCGTCGGGATTATGCGGGGAACGGGTTCACATCAGCCTGGCGCTACGATCGTCACCCCCGGCCATCTCGCCGGAACACGCTGCCTGGCTAGCCGGGCCAGCGACACCGCCGGGGTCACCCGAACCGGGTTGACGCGCCAGATCCCGCCGAGCAGGTCGGCCAGGCCGTGCGGAGCGCACACTTCCAGCTCGCCATCGCCGCGGCCGGGCCGGACCGCGACGCAGCTGGCTGTCTCCGGCCAGGTGGCGACAGCCTCGTGCACGCTGGCGAACGCCGGCACCGGCGGTCCGCCAAAGTACTCGTGATACCAGGTGTGCACGGCGGCCTGGTTGGTGGCTTCCCAGGGCACGTCCCACAGCTCGGTCAGCGTTTCCTGAGCCGTCAGGTCGCGCGCCCGGCTCAGGCAGTCAGGATCGAAGAACGCCACGTCGATGTCCTTCACCTCGGCCGCATCGAAGCGGCCGAACCGCTGACCCCAGACCACGTCGCGCAGTACCCCAGCGCCGATCCACGCATCTGGCAGGCCACTAGCGGCAACCGCGGCGAGCGCCGCTACGAGCCACGGCTCGGCAAGGAGCAGCGCGGCAAGCCTCCCGGCCGCTCCCGGTTCGAGGCCCGCGCATCGGTGCCAACCGCCGCTCATCGGCTGCCCAGCGCGCTCGGCGCGGCCATAATCCGGATGACCGGCCCTCGGCGTCGTACCGTCGCGGCCATAATCCGGATGACCGGCCCTCGCCCTCGTATTACCGTCGTGACCATGGAGACCATGGTGCCGGTCGGGACCGACAAAATCTGGGCGGAGGACTCCCGCCCACCGCAGTCAGGGCAGCCGGAGCCAGTGCTCGTGCTGTTGCACGAGGGCGTGGCTGACTCCCGGATGTGGGACCCGATCTGGCCAGAGCTCACCGCGGCCTACCGGACCATCCGTTACGACGTGCGCGGATACGGCCGGTCGCCGGCTGCTACGCAGCGCTACACGCTGCTCTCTGACCTGGTGGCCGTGCTGGATCACTTCGGCGTGGACGCAGCGCATTTCGCCGCGTGCAGCATGGGCGGTGGCACGGCATTCGAGCTAGCTGTCGCGGAGCCTGACCGGGTTCAATCCCTAGCCCTGCTGTGCCCGTCGGTCGGCGGCTATCCGTACCCGGACGAGCCCGAGCTTGAGCAGGAATTCGAGGTGCTCGCGGCGGCCGACGACGACGAGGGGATGGCGCAGCTCGCGCTGCGGATCTGGGCTGCGGCCGGCGAAGACCCATTCGTAACCGACCTGATGCGCTCGGCGGTACGCGGCTGGAAGAGCGACACACAGTGGCAGCAGGAAGGCGAGCCGGTGTGGGACAGGCTAAGCCAGATCAGCGTTCCGGCTGTCATCGTGGTCGGCGACAAGGACAACCCCGCGCTGATCGCGAGCAACGAGGAAGCTGCTCGCCGGATGCCTTGCTGCGAGCTGATCAGGATGCCCGGCGTGGACCACTACCCGACAGTGCGGGTGCCGAGATTCGTCGCCGAGACGATACTCAGCCACGGCACCCGCTGACCGGGGAACCCAGCCGCACCTGGATCTCGTCCAGGAGAGATGTGACGCTCTGGTGACCAGCAACGAGCCGCTGCCTGTCCCGGCTGATCGTGACTCAGCCCGGGTAGAACGCGTTGTCACGAACATTCGCGCTGGAGCGCCCTGGCTGGTGACCACGGGTGTGCAGCACCCGCAGGCGGTGGACCGGCTGCTGCGGTCGCTGCCGGGCTGGTTCGGGATCGAGGCCTCGAACGCGGCATACGTCGAGTCAGCGCGAGAGCTGCCGACCTATCTTGCCCGCCCGGCGTCGGCCGCCGGCAACCCGGCCGGCCTGGCAGCACTGCCGGCCGGCGTGCTGCTGGCCCGCCGCCACTTCGCCCAGTCGGCGGAGATCCACCTGCTGGCAGTTGATCCTCGGCTGCATCGCCGGGGTGTTGGCCGCGCGCTGGTGGCCGCCCTGGAGTCCGACCTGACGGCGGACGGCTGCCAGCTACTTCAGGTGAAGACCCTCGGCCCGAGTCACCCGGATTCCGGATATGCGCTGACCCGGCGTTTCTACTCGAGTATGGGCTTCCTGCCGCTGGAGGAGACCACCGACCTGTGGGGACCGGAGAACCCATGCCTGATCATGGCGAAGTCGCTGAGTCAGGCGGCAGGCCCGTCGGCCGACAGTGGCGGGATGGCGTTGGCCCGCACCACCTCGGAGTAGAAGCGCGCGCTTGACTTGGGTATCCGGCGCTGCGTCTCGAAGTCGACATAGACGATCCCGAACCGCTTCTGATAGCCCCAGCCCCATTCAAAGTTGTCGAGCAGGGACCAGACGTAATACCCGGCCAGGTTGACGCCGGCGCCGATGGCGCGGGCAGCGGCATCGAGGTGCGAGTGCAGGAAGCTGACCCGCTCCAGGTCGTTGATGGCGCCGAGCTGGTTGACGTAATCCTCGGCTGCGCAGCCGTTCTCAGTGATGTACAGCGGCAGTCCTGGTGCCTCCTTCGACAGCTGCACCAGCAGGTCAAAGAGGCCGTCCGGGTCCACGATCCAGCCCATCACCGTTCGCTCCAGCTCGGCCGGCCGGTACTCGACAATGCCAGCAAGACCACTTTCAGCCGGCTCCTCGTGCCGTCGCAGATCGTCCGGATCACCGGCCCGGATGTACACCGGGGCGTAGTAGTTGACGCCGAGGAAGTCGATCGGCTGGCTGATGGTCTCCAGATCCCCGTCGGCAATCAAAGCTGGGTCAGGGAGCAGCGCGGCGCGCGCGTGCACCGGATACCGGCCATTCAGCACCGGCTCGAGGAAGAGGCCATTGACCTCGGCGTCAGTGATCAGCCGGGCCTGCTCGACCACATCTGGCTGCACTCCAGCCGGCACCCGGACCGGATGAAGGTCGAGGGTGATGCCGACGGGAACGGACGGGTGGACGCTGCGCAGTGCCTGGACAGCCAGGCCGTGGCCGAGCAGCAGGTGGTGAGTTGCCGCGGTGGCGGCAGCGTCGTCCCGCAAGCCGGGCGCGTGCACGCCCTCACGGTAACCGTGGCTCGCGACAACCTGCGGCTCGTTAATGGTGATCCAGCGGGCCACCCGGTCGCCGAGCTGCTCCGCCATGATCGCCGCGTACTCGGCGAAGCGCCCCGCTGTGCTGCGAACGGCCCAGCCGCCTGCGTCCTGCAGTTCCTGGGGCAGATCCCAGTGGTACAAGGTGACCGCCGCGCTGATGCCGTTGCTGCCAAGCTCGTCCAGGAGCGCCCGGTAGTAGTCAAGGCCCTTCTGGTTAACCGGTCCGCTGCCGCCAGGCTGGACCCGCGGCCACGAGATCGAGAACCGGTAGTTGCTCAGGCCGAGTGACGCCATCAGCGCGACGTCCTCCGGGTAGCGGTGGTAAGAGTCGCAGGCGACATCACCGGTGTCACCGCCGCGGACTTTGCCGGGCTGGCGGCTGAAGGTATCCCAGATGGACATCCCGCGTCCATCGACCGTTGCCGCACCCTCAATCTGGTACGCGGCTGTCGCCGCGCCCCAGGTGAAGCCCTGCGGGAAGGAAAGGGCACCGTTGGAGCTGGTCCCCGCTGCGGTCATCTGGCACTCCTTCTGTTACCGGAACGTTGCGTGCGCATCAAATGGAGCTCTTGACGCCCTTTGAGGCGAGTCCTAGTGTAAGCGCTTAGATACTCCAATGTAAGCGCTTAGATCATCCGATGTAGGATCTTTTAACCCGGCCTTTGGGGAGCAAGCGCATGGCTCGAGACGCAGCCGACGGGAGCCAGGTCACGCTGTATGACGTGGCGCGCCTGGCCGGCGTCTCGACCGCGACAGTATCCAGGGTCGTGCACGGTCTCGACCGGGTGCGCGACAGCACCAGGAGCCGCGTGCTAGAGGTCATCGAGCAGCTCGGGTACGTCCCCGATGGCGCCGCGCAGAGCCTGTCGCGCCGCCGCAAGAATGTCATCGGCCTGGTGTGCGTGGAGCGGCTGGCTCCGCAGCAGTACGACATCGAGAGCATGAGCCTGCTGTTCTACGACGAGATCCTGCGCGGCGTCGAGGCGCGCATCCGGGACCACAACTGGTCGCTGATGATCACCTACCTGCGCGAGGAGAACCACGTCGACCTGCCCCGGCTGCAATCGCTGTCCGGCAGGGTCGATGGCCTGCTGATCGGCGAGGGCATCGTGCCGTCAGCGGAGCTAGCCCGGCTGGCCGAACGGCTCCCGGTCGTCGTTGTCGCCGGAGATCCGGCAGAGCAGGCAGTCGACGTCGTAACGGCGGACAACCGCTCGGGCTCGGTGGCGCTCGTTACCCACCTGGTCGCCGATCACGGACAGGCGCCGGCTGTTCCACGTCGACGGGCCGCCGACCGCACCCGACGCCAAAGAGCGCCGGCTGGCGCTCAACCAGGTCGTCGATGCCCACCCCGGCGTTGCTCTCGTCGGCTCGCATTGCGGGCAGTTCAGCGTGCTGAGCGGCGAGGAAGCCGGCCGCAAGGTGCTGGCCAGCCCGGTCCGGCCCGATGCGGTGGTGTGCGCCAACGATCAGATGGCGATCGGCGTGCTCCAGGCGCTGACGAGCGGTGGCATTCGAGTGCCAGAGGACATGGCCGTGACCGGATTCGACGACATCTTCCCTGGCAGTCTGTTCGAGCCATCGCTCACCACGGTTCACCAGCCGATGCGGCTGCTCGGCGAGAGAGCCTGCGCCCGGCTGCTGGATCGCATCGGCAGCCCCGGTCTGCCGCCCACGGTTGAGCTGCTGCCCACTGACCTGGTGCTGCGGCGAAGCTGCGGCTGCCCGCCAGGCGCGGCCGCCCGCACGCTCATCGCGCCGGGCACGGCCGTCCCCTATCCGATCCCTACCCAGAGCTAGGAGCTGGGCGATGCCCTATATCCTCCGCCGCCTTGGCTTCTACCTCGTTGCCGCGTGGGTCGCGCTGACCATAAATTTCTTCCTGCCGCGGGCAATGCCGGGCAACGCCGTCGAGGCGATCATGTCCAAGTTCCCGAACCTGCAGCCGTCGACTTACCACGCGCTCGAGGCGATGCTCGGCGTCGGCCATCCGGGCTCGCTCTGGCACCAGTACGTGACCTACCTCGACGACATCGTGCATTTCAACTTCGGCACGGACGTATCGCAGTACCCGGCATCGGTGACGTCGCTGCTCGGCCAGACGATCCCGTGGACGCTGATCCTGGTCGGCACCGCGACCGTGATCGCCTTCTTCCTCGGCACGTTCCTCGGCGTCCTGGCCGGCTGGCGGAGCGGCGGCTGGACCGACCGGGTGCTGCCGGGTCTGATGTTCGTCCAGGCCATCCCCTACTTCTTCCTCGCGCTGGTGCTGCTGTGGCTGCTTTCGGTCCATGTTCTGCACGTGTTCCCGATCGGCCAGGGCTACGCCGGCGGGCTGGTCCCCGGCTGGCACTGGGACTTCATCAGCAGCGCGATCTTCCACTCGATACTGCCGGCCTTCACCATCATCATCACCTCGGTGGCCGGCTGGATGCTGCAGATGCGCAACGTGATGATCACGACCATCGGCGAGGATTACGTGCTGGCCGCCCAGGCGAAGGGGCTGCCGACTCGGCGCGTCGTGTTCAGCTATGCAGCCCGTAACGCGTTCCTGCCGCAGCTGCAAGGATTCGGCATCGCGCTCGGCTTCGTCGTCTCCGGAGCCATCGTCATGGAGATCGTCTTCTCGTACCCGGGCATCGGCCTGCTGCTGCTGAGCGCCGTCCAGTCCAACGACTACCCGCTGATGCAGGCGATCTTCCTGGTGATCACCTTCGCGGTCCTGCTCGCCAACCTGATCGTCGACTTCGTCATCGTCGCCGTCGATCCGCGGGTCCGAACGAGAGAGGCAGCCTGATGACCACCGCCCTCCCGATCGCCACCGAGCCGACGACGCTGGCCGCCGCCCCGGCCCGCCAGCTGAGCCGTTGGCGGCGGCTGCCGGTGAAAGCCAAGGCGGGCGCGATCCTGCTGGGCCTGTTCGTCATCACTGCCATCATCGGGCCGCTGGTCGCACCGTACGACCCCAGTTACCAGAGCCCGAACCCGGCCTTGTCACTGCACGCGCCGTACGCGGCGCACCTGCTCGGCACTACGCAGGCAGGCGAGGACGTGCTGTCGCAGGTCCTCACCGGCATCCGGCTGACCCTTGAGCTCGGCGTCATGGTCGGCGTGATTGCCACCATCTTGTCGGTGCTCGTCGGTGTCAGCGCCGCCTACCTCGGCGGCATCTGGGACGAGATCCTGTCGCTGATCACCAACGTCTTCCTGGTCATCCCCGCGCTGCCGCTGCTGATCATCCTGCTCGGCTACCTGCCGCATACCGGGCAGATGGCGACCATCCTGGTGCTCGCCGGGCTCGGCTGGCCCTGGGGCGCGCGGGTGATCCGCGCCCAGACGCTGGCGATCCGCGGGCGTGACTTCGTTGCCGCGGCCCGAGAGACGGGCGAGAGCGACTGGCGGATCATTGCCTTCGAGATCGTGCCGAACGAAGTCAGCCTTATTGCGGCCAACTTCGTCAATACCGTGCTGTACGCGATCGGCGCCTCGGTGGCGCTGGCGTTTATCGGCGTGACCGATACCTCCACCTGGAGCCTCGGCACGATCTTGTACTGGGCGCAGAGCCAGCAGGCGCTGTCACAGGGCGCCTGGTGGTGGTTCGTGCCGCCAGGCATCCTGGTGGCCCTGATGGGGACCTCACTCGTGCTGCTCAACACCGGCATCGACGAGCTCGGTAACCCGCGGCTGCGGGACGCGAACCAGCGTGCCAAGGTCGACGGCCGCCGGCTGCAATCCACCGCCCCGACACCGGTGCTGCACTCCGCGCCGCCGGCCCGGCGCAGCCCGGCAACCGCCTTCATGCGCTCGTTCTCCCGCAGCGCCTACCTCTCCGATCGTGCGCAGCGGCTGAGCGCACCCCAGTCGAGCGAGGGCCAGCGATGATGACTGACCCAGGCAACCTCGGATCCGGCCCGGTGCAGATAGGACACCGCACGAGGGCCATCGGCGAGCCAGTGCTGTCGATACGCGATCTCTCCGTCGTCTACCGAACCCTCGGCGGTGACGTGCGCGCCGTCGACCAGGTGACGCTCGACCTGCACGCAGGCGAGGTCGTCGGCCTGGTCGGCGAGAGCGGCTCCGGCAAGTCCACGCTGGCCTACGGCGCGACCCGGCTGCTGCGGGCGCCGGCGCTGATCACTGGCGGCAGCGTGATGTATTCCGGCCGCCGGATGGACGCGCCGATGGATGTCCTGCAGCTCACCGCTGACCAGCTCACGAGCCTGCGCTGGCGGGAGATCGCCATCGTCTTCCAGAGCGCGATGAACGCGCTGAACCCGGTGCTGAGCGTCCGCGACCAGCTGACCGACGTGATCCGCGCGCACCTGCGGCTGTCCCGGCAGGAGGCCACCGACAAGGCGGCCGGGCTGCTGGATCTGGTCGGGATCCCGCGCGTGCGGCTGCGCAGTTACCCGCACGAGCTCTCGGGCGGCATGCGGCAGCGCGTCATGATCGCGATGGCACTGGCGACCGACCCTGAAGTTGTCATCATGGACGAGCCGACGACCGCGCTCGATGTCGTCGTACAGCGGGAGATCCTCGGGCAGATCCTTGAGCTCAAGGATCGTCTCGGCTTCGCCATCCTGTTCATCACCCATGACTTGTCACTGCTCATCGAGCTCGCGGACCGGATCGCCGTCATGTACGCCGGGCAGCTGATGGAGGTGGCAACCGCCGCCGAGATCCACCACGAGCCGGCACACCCCTACACCAAGCGGCTACTGAAGTCGTTCCCGTCCTTGCGCGGCCCGCGGCGCGACCTGACCGGCATCCCCGGCACGCCGCCCGACCTGCTGGACCCGCCGCCAGGCTGTCCGTTCCTGCCCCGCTGCACCGAGGGCACCGACCACTGCATGGAGATCGAGGTCCGGCTGGCCGAGGTCCGCACGTCGGCTGATCCTGATCACCTCACCGCGTGCCCGTTCGTGCTGCCGGACCGCGAGCCCGAGGCTCATGCCGTCGCGACCACCATCGGCCAGCCAATCGCCGAGGAGCTGAAGCCGTGAGCAGCCAGACCACTGGTAACGACCAGCCGCAGCCCGCGGCGCTGGCGGCTGGCGGGCTGGAGTCGGTGGCCGCCGCCCGCGGCGCGCTGACACTTTCGGCGGAGGGTCTCGGCAAGGACTTCCGGCTCGGCCGCGGCCACGTCCTGCACGCGGTCCGCGACGTGTCCATCAGCCTGTACCGCAGCGCTGTCGTCGCGCTCGTCGGCGAGAGCGGCTCCGGCAAGTCCACCGTCGCCCGGCTGCTAGCCGGCCAGGAGCGGCCGTCCGCTGGCACCATCTGCCTCGAGCAGCAGCCGGTCAATCTGTCGGGCCGCAGCGCCTTCCGCGCCTACAAAAGCGAGGTCCAGCTTGTCTTCCAGGATCCGTTCGCGTCACTGAACCCGGCGCACACAGTGCGGTACCACATCGAGCGTCCGCTTCGACTGCACCGTGGCCGATCTCACCAAGCAGCAGGTCGGACAGCAGGCGACCGCGCTTATGGAGCAGGTGCGCCTCAGCCCGGCTGACAAGTACCTGGTGAAGTACCCGCACGAACTATCCGGCGGGCAGCGGCAGCGGGTGGCATTCGCCAGGGCGCTGGCCGCCGAGCCGCGGGTGCTGCTCGCCGACGAGCCGGTCTCCATGCTGGACGTGTCCATCAGGCTCGAGATGCTGGCGCTGCTGGACGACCTGCGGACCCGCTTCCAGCTGGCGATGCTCTACATCACTCATGACATCGCGTCCGCGCGGTACTTCGCCGACGAGGTGCTGGTCATGTACGCCGGGCAGATCATCGAGCGCGGTCCGGCCGAAGACGTGACCCAGCAGCCAGCCCACCCCTACACCCAGCTGCTGGTCAGTTCCGCACCCGACCCCGACAACCTCGGCGGCGTCCTGCGCGCCAGTGCACGGCGCGGACAGCAGGGCGGGACCAGCAGCGTCAACGGCAACGGCGGCACGCCGGCCGCCGGAGCCTGCTCCTTCAGCAACCGGTGCCCGTTCGCGGACGACAAGTGCCGCACGCAGGCTCCGCCACTGCTGCAGATCTCGTCGTCCAGGGCCGCCGCATGCTGGCGGATGGACGTCGCAGCTCCTTCCGTCTATGCACGGCGAGAAGGGGGTGGGGACATTACGAGCTAGCTCTTCCAACCCCACATCAGGCGGGATATTAAGCATCAAGCACAGGAAAGGTAGCAATGAGTAGTTAATCATCGGAGCTCTAGAGGGCTCATCGCCATCACGGCGGCCGGCCTGCTAGCGGCCGGGCTCGGAGCGTGCTCGTCGTCGAGCTCGCCTGGCTCAGGTAACTCGAGCCCATCGACATCGACGGCAGCGAGCACGCTGGTCATGGAAAGCTCTCCGGAGACAACCATCACCGCCGACTTCAACCCGTTCGTCTCGACGGCCGCGCCGCAGGGCATGGGCGCCACCGGGCTGATCTACGAGCCGCTGCTGCAGTTCGACCTTGCCGCGCCGCCGAAGTATTACCCGTGGCTGGCGACTAAGTACGCCTGGGGTCCCGGCGGCAAATCCGTCACCTTCACGATCCGGCAGGGCGTGAAGTGGAACAACGGGACGGCAATGACGCCGGCCGACGTCGTCTTCACTTACAACCTGGTGAAGAAGAACCCGGCGATCAACCTGGCCGGACTCCCCATCACCAGCGTCAGCGCGTCGGGTAACAACGTCACGGTCAACTTCAGCTCGTCGCAGTACCTGAACCTGCAGCAGATCGCCGGCGTGCCGATCCTGCCGCAGTCGGTCTGGGGCAGCGTGAGCAACCCGACCACGTTCACCGACGCCAAGCCCGTCGGCACCGGCCCGTACGTGCTGAAGACCTTCACGCCGCAGGGCTTCACGCTGACGAAGAACCCGTCGTACTGGCAGGTCTCGATGATAGGCGTCCCGAACGTCTACTTCCCGGTCTACACCTCCAACACTGGCGCGCTGTCTGCCCTGTACTCCGGGGCGATCGACTGGACCGGTAACTTCATCCCCGGCCTGCAGAAGCAGTTCGTCAGCACCTCACCCGCCTATCACCACTTCTGGGAGGCGCCGGGCAGCACCAACGCCCTGATGCCGAACCTGAACAAGTGGCCGACCAACCAGCTCCCAGTCCGGCAGGCCATCAGCCTGGCGGTCAACCGCAGCCTGCTCGCCTCCGAGGGCGAGGCCGGCCTGGAGAACGCAGTCACCAACAACAGCGGGATCACTCTGCCGACGTTCCAGGCCTGGGCGGCCCCGGCGGCTAAGTACACGATCTCCACTTCGGCCAACCCGGCCGGGGCTGGCGCGGTGCTTGCGAAGGCTGGTTACAAGAAGGACTCCAGCGGCTTCTACGCCCTGAACGGCAAGGAAGTCACCGTTACACTCATCGCCCCGTCTGCCTACACCGACTACGCTGCGGTCGGCACGATGGTCGCGAACGAGCTCAAGGCAGCCGGCATCAACGCCAGCTTCCAGGGCATCAGCGTGAACGCCTGGAACGCCGATATGGCATCCGGTAACTTCTCGCTGGCCGAGCACTGGTCGAACAACGGCCTGACGCCATACAACCTGTATGACAACTGGCTGAACAGTGCACTGGACAACGGCAAGTCCAACACCGGCGACTACGAGGGCCTGAAGAGCCCGGCGATGAACGCCGCGCTGGCCCAGCTGGCAGGCGCCTCGACCGTGGCACAGCAGACTGCTGACTCTCGCCCCGATCGAGACCTATGTCGCGCAGAACCTGCCGGTGATCCCGATCACGACGGCGTCTGAGTGGTTCGAGTACAACTCTCAGCGCTTCGTCGGCTGGCCGACCCAGTCGAACCCGTACGAGACCGGGCAGCCTACAGGAACCAACAGCGGTGCCGGTGCCGGTACTGACGAGGTGGTTATCCTGCACCTCAAGCCGCGGTAGAGGCGGCATGGTTAGTAGTTAGTCCACGACAAGATCGAGTGGCCCGTCCCCGGTAAGCCGGGGGCGGGCCACCGCCATTGTCGGCATGGCAGCGTTACCCGGCTCCGGCCTCAGTGATAGCTCGCCTCGATCAGCCAGCGGCCGTCCTGCAGGGCCGCGAGCCAGGCGCTTCCGTCGTCGGTGACCAGCTGGAACCTCGCCTGACGGCGAGCGTGCGGCGGATCCCACCAGCGCTCGGTGACAGGCCACGGCCCGGCCCAGGCGGTAACAGCCCTGGCTGGCCGGCCGGGCGCTGACAGCCAGGCGGGCGGCGCTGACACCTGAGCGCGCCCGCTGACTGACACCGGCACCCCTGAGTCATCAGTAACGCTGGCCGCCAGCGGGACCGGATACACAGTGGCCGGAGACGGGGCGGGGATCTGCCCCGGCCATGGCCGGTCGGCCGGGCGCTGCGGCATCCCGGCATCGCCGAACGGGACGAAGAGCGTCTGCTCGCCAGGGATGCGGCCGCCGGCCGGCACCGGGCGCGTTACCGCCTCATGCCCGAGCATCGCCTGGACCCGGATCGCCGCCCTGGCTACCCGGTCGCTGAGCACCGAATCGCCCCACAGTGCCAACTGCCGCCCAGTGGCACGAACCAGCTGATCAGGGATCAGCCGCAGCAGGATAATCCCGGAGTCTGCCCGGCCACCGCCGCCGGACGGTCGTTCGCTCGCCACGCCGGGACGGGTGGCACGAGCCGTGCCGCTCGCGCCTCGCCAGCCGTCGAGCTGCCAGCGAACGCGTTCCGCCACGGCCAGTGCCGACAGCAGCCCGTCGTGCCGCCACAGCCGGCTGAACTCCTGTCCGTCCGCGCAGCGAATCAGTACCCGCACACGCACACAGGCATAACCGCCAGCCGCCAGCCGCTCATGCATCTGGTCAGCGAGTGACTTGGCCGCGAAGATCACCGGCTCGGCCTGCCAGGCAGGCGGATCGAACTCCAGCTCCGCGGAGAGATCGGCCGCGGGCGGCCGCGGCACCAGCGGGCGCGGGTCGAGCCCGCGGGCCAGCCGGCAGGCGAGCATGCCCTGCGGCCCGAACCTGCTCGCCGCTTCGGCCGGCGGCAGTGCGGCGAGCTGGCCCAGCGTCTCGATGCCCGAGCCTGGTAGCAGCTCACACAGCTCGGTCAACGGCAACGCGACCGTCGTCGACGGTCACGGCAACGTTACGCTGATGCTGCCCGGCTACGCCCAGGCAAACGTCGGCATCGGCAACCTTGCGGTGACGATGGGCGCGACGCAGTGGCCCGGTACGCTGCACTTCTTCACGCAGCGTGGCGACATCACGCTTTCGATCCTGGCGAAGGTTTCGTGCAGCGTCGTCTGCACACCGAAAACGGCACGCTCTTCACCGACTTCGGATTGCGCGGTGTTTCGAATCGCGCGTCGGAGACGATCGAGGGCGACATCAACGGCGGCGGCATGCAGCGGATCGACGTCGAGACGCTCAACGGCGCGATCCGGCTATTACGTTTGCAGCCCCAACCGTGAACGCGCCAGCAGCCCTTCCGCGCTTTGACCAGCCGCACCATCGCGTCGTTATAGGGCGTCGGCGTGCCGGTGCGGCGGCCGAAGGCGACCACCGCGCCGTTGATGTGGTCGATCTCGCTGGGATGACCCGAATCCAGATCGTAGGCCATCGAGCTCTTTGCGTCGGCGCCGAGCGCGACGACCTCCGTGACGTACTGCCAGGGATTGACGAACGGTAGGTTGATCTTGCAGCGCGGCGGCGACGCTCGCCGTCTCTTCCGCCAACGCCTCGGCCAGCCGCGCGGCGTTGGGATCGCTGTGGAATCTCGCCCGCGTCGCAGTCGAGCAGTGCCGAGAGCGCGTTGATCGCGGCGTTGACGACGAGCTTACCCCACAGATGCGGGCGAATGTCGTAGACGACCGCAGCGCGCAAGCCGCTGCTGGTGAGCAGTTCGGTGACGGTGCGCGCGGTCGTCGGCGGCCGCGCTCGTCGATCCGATGATGGTATTGCCGGCGTCGGAGCTGCGCACGCGGCCGGGCTCGATGCGTTTGCGACGACTCGGTCGTGATGCCGAGAATCACGGGGACCGCTCCGCCGAGCGCGGTCTTAATCGCGTCTTCGTTGCCGATCCCGTTCTGCAGCGAGATCGACCGGCGCCGCCGGATCGAGTTCGCCCGCAAAAGCGCGCAGCGCGCGCAGCGTATCGACGGCCTTGACGAAAAGAAAGAGCATCTGCGAGCCGTAGAGGTCGCGTGCGCGCTGCGCAACGGCCACGCGCGCGCCGGCTCGTCGTTGAGACGCAGGCCGTCGCGCGCGACGGCTGCCGCGACTGCCGCGTTGTCGTCGAGCATCGTGACGTCGCAACGCCGGCCAAATGATAGCCGAAGAGCGTCCCCATCGCGCCCGCGCCGATGATTCCGATGCGCATTCGACACTCGCACTCGGATGTCCTAGAACTGGTACTGCAGGCCGAAGGTGTTGCGGCGCGACGCGTGCGTGATGTCGCGCTGCCCGAAAAAGACCTCGGCGCCCGGCGCGAACCGCAAGTTTCCGTAGAGATCGATCATCGGGTAGGTCAGATCGTAAATCCGCGTCTCGAGACCGAAGCCGTGAGGCGGCGCGTAGGCGCCGAGCACGCCGATCTGCGAGTAGAGCACGCCGCCGCCGAAGTGAAAGCGCCCTTCTTCTGCTCCAGCACCGCGTTCCACGTCGTATTGTTGCCGATGGCGTTGGCGCCGACCATCAGGCTGGTCGTCGAGTGCGGCAGCAGCACGAGATTGATGTCGCCCAGCGGACCTTGGCTGCTCGTGAGCACCGGGTTGAGACCGCGCCTGACGTGTTGCGGCGAGAGGCCGCTCAGGCGCACCTGAATCGCGATCAAGGTTCTTCGCGACCGCCGCAAGCTTGCCCTGCGGCATTGGCGCGCGGTCTGCGCCGGGATCGCAGGCTGCGGCGCGCTGCCGCTCTGGGGATACGTCGCGCTGCCGCTCGGCGGGATAGGGCGAGTGCTCGGAACCGTTAGCGGCGCGGGCGTTGCGTTGGCGTCGACGCCGTAGACGCTGCTGGTGCCGCCGAGTTCGCCCAGCAGCGAGTTCGCCTTTTGCGTGACCGCATCGAGGTTGGCGATCGTGTTGCGCATCTGCGCTTGCGTCTGCGGGTCGCCGGTGACGGTACGCAGATCTTTGGTCAGCGCCGCCAGCGTTTGCGTCGGCGTCCGCGATGCTCTGCGTGGTCGTGAGCATGTTCGCTTTCAGCTGCGGATCGGTCGCCAGATCCTGCAGCGCGTTCATCGATTTATTGAGCGCGAGTGCGGTTGAGTTGAAGCTGATCGAGCAGCGCGCCGAGTCTTCTTCGAGTCGGTCGTGGCTGCGCCGTTGAGCGTTTGCGAGAGCGCGACGACGTTCGCGCTGGCGCTCGAAAGACTCGAGTTGCAGGTTGGCGCTGAGCGCGAGCAACTCGTCGGAGAGACGCGACATCGAGCTTTCGTCGTGACGGTCAGTCGTTGGCGTTGTTGAGCGTCGCTTGCAGCGTGTCGAGCAGCTGCGGCGTGCGCTCCTCGAACAGCGCCATGATCCGGTTGAGCCGCTTGATCTCGCCCTGTCCCTGCTGCGAGCAAGTCGGCGATGCTCGTGCCGTTCGACCCGATGCGGCTGTTGGTCGACCGGCAGCACTTCGCGCGGCAAGAGCGCGAGCGGCGGTGCTTGCCGCGGCGGAACGATGACGACTGCCGGCGAGCCGGTCAGCGGCGCCTGAATCAGAAAGCGCGACGCGGCGGGTATGTCGATGTCGCGATTGACCGCCAAGATGACGTCGACGGTGTTATCCGGCAGCAGCTCGATCGAATCGACCGAGCCCGCGTTCGACGCCGCTGAAATAGACTAGGGCGCCCGACGTCAGCCCGGCCGCCGACTGAAAGTGAACGCCGACCCGATAGCCCGTGTGCCGCGTCCCGAAGTCGGTGATGAGATAGAAGACGCCGAAGAGCAGCAGCAGCGCGAAGATTGCGAACGCGCCAACCTGGGCTTGCTTGGTCATGGGAACGACTATTTAATCCTCGGGCTCAAAGGGCCTCGCGACCAAGTTTGGTTTCCCGGGCCCCGAGTAATAGACGCTCCCACCCGGTATAAGCAAGATAACGGCGGGAGGTAAGAATGACGCGAAACAACCGAGCAAGCCGCGCGAACGGCAGCCTTTCGGAGCGGGTGGGGGCCCCCGGCGACGCTCAGCGATTTACGGTAAACATCGCCGGCGACGTCGCGCTCGAGTTACGCTCCAGCGCGGCGAAGTATCAGGTCAGCGAAAGCTCGATCGTCGAGGTCGCATTACGGCAGCTCTTCCGGCGCAACGGTCACCCGGCGCTTGGAACGTTCTTGCGAGAGCACGGCGCCTGCTTGCGGCGACGGGGCTGATGGGGATCGGCCCGACCTCGGAGCCTTGCAAGAACTGCTGCACGATCGGGTTGGACGAGCTTCGAATTCGATCGGCGGTGCCGTAGGCGATGATCGCGCCTTCGAAGAGCATCGCGACGTAGTCGGCCATCATGAAGATGGACTCCAGATCGTGCGAGATCACGACGGCCGTCCCGTTGAGCTTCTGGCGCAGCTTGACGATCGATGTCGGTGAAGAGGTGGGTGATGATCGGGTCGAGCCCGGTCGTCGGCTCGTCGTAGAGGAGCAGTTCGGGTCGCGTCACGATCGCGCGCGCAAAGCCGGCGCGCTTGACCATGCCGCCCGAGAGCTCGGCCGGAAAGTTGTCGAGGAGTGCGCGAGTCCGACGCTCTCGAGCGCGTCCATGACGACTTCGCGGATCTCGGCTTCCGAGAAGCTGCGTGTGCTCGCGCAGCGGCAGCGCGACGTTGTCGCCGACGCGTCAGGCTGTCGAACAGCGCGGCGAACTGAAACGAGAAGCTGATCTTCTGCCGGACGTCGATGAGCTGCTCTTCGCTGACATGTGGCAGATATCCTGGCCGCGCACGTAGACGTGCCCGGCGTCGGGCAGCAGCAGGCCGTCGAGCAGGCGCAGGATCGTCGACTTGCCGGCGCCCGAGAGCCCGATGATGCAGGTGATCGCACCCTCGACGATGTCGAGCGAGCAGTTCTTGCATCACGACCTTGTCGCCGAACGCGAGCGAGACGTCTTCGAGGCGCGCGATCAGCTTCGCCATTCACCGTTCATCGCCGCCGAAGAGCAGGAACGAGAGCACGAAGTTCGAGATGAAGATCAGGATGATCGACGATCACGACCGCGCCGGTCGTCGACTTGCCGACGCCGGCCGCGCCGCCGCGCGTCTCAGAGCCCTGATACGCGCCGACCATCGCGATGATCACCGCGAACACGAACGACTTTGACGAGGCCCTTGAGCACGTCGTCGAAGCCGATCGTCTGCCGCGCCGAGGCGATGAACGAATCGTAGGAGATGTGCGCGTACGTCTGCGCGATCCACATTCCGCCGACGATCGAGACGACGTCGGCGAAGATCGTCAGCAGCGGCAGCATCACCATCAGCGCCACCAGGCGCGGCACGACCAGCAAGCGCGCCGGCTGCAGCCCCATCGACCGCAGCGCCTCGATCTGCTCGGTGACGACCATCGAGCCGAGCTCGGCCGCGATCGCCGCGCCGACGCGGCCCGCGACGACGACGCCGGTGAGCATCGGCCCGAGCTCGCGCACCGATGCGTACGCGACCGCGCCGCCGACGAGGTTGCCGACGCCGTACTGCACCGCTTGCTGCGCCGACTCGAGCGAGAACACCATGCCGGTGAAGAGCGAGGTCAGCATCACGATGACCAGCGATTGCACGCCCAGCAGGCGCACTGCGAGATCGTCTCGACGACGCGGATGCGCAGCCGGACGATGAAGCCGAGCGACTCCGCCGAGAGCAGCGTCAGGCCGCCGGCATATTCGAAGAAATCGGTCGTCGCGCGCCCGAAGCCCTCGAGCACCTTCATCGCGCGCCGGCCTCGCAGCGAGGCCAGCGCGTCGCAGCACGCCTTCGGTCGCCTCGATGCGCTTGACCGCGACGCCGCGTTCGGCGGTGAGATTGAACTGCGACCTGATTGGCGCGCTCGAGGCGCCGGTCGACGTCGCGCAGATGCGCGCGCGCCTCGCGCTCGAAGCCGGCGAAATAGCGCCGCACCGCGCTCGAGGTAGGCGTCGCGCGCGCGCATCGTCGACGCTCGCCGCGCGCGAGCGCCGCCTCGATCGTCGCTCTGCGCGCGCCGCATCGCGCGGTCGGTGATGTGAAACGCGCCGACGCGTGCCGGCGAGCTCGCGCAAGTGCGGGTCAACCGGCATCACGGCGCTGCCGCGTGCGAGGGCGGCGCTGCTGAGCTCGAAGAGCTCGGCGGATGCCGCCCTCGGCGAGCGCCAGCAGCGCGTCGAGCTCGCGCCGGTCGAAGGGCGCCGCCTCGGCCGTACCCTGGAGTTCGACGAAGCGGCCGGCGTCGGTCATGAAGACGTTCATATCGACGTGCGCGCGGCTGTCCTCGTCGTAGGCCAGGTCGAGCAGCGGGTGCCGCCGACGATCCCGACGCTGGTGGCGGCGATCTGGCCGGCAGCGGCCACGCTCGCGTCGGCCGGGGTCGAAGCGCTTTGCGCAGGGCGAGCGCCAGCGCGACCCAGGCGCCGGTGATCGACGCCGTGCGCGTTCCGCCGTCGGCCTGATCACGTCGCAGTCGATCGTGATCGTGCGCTCGCCGAGCTTCGCCATGTCGGTGACGGCGCGCAGCGCGCGGCCGATGATGCGCTGGATCTCGTGCGTGCGGCCGCCGACGCGGCCTTTGGTCGACCTCACGCTGCGTGCGCTCGTGCGTCGCGCGCGGCAGCATCGCGTACTCGGCGGTCACCCAGCCGGTACCGCGCCCCTTCATCCACGGCGGCACGCGCTCTTCGAACGATGCCGCGCAGAGCACGCGCGTCTCCCCGACGCAGATCAGCGCGCTGCCCTCGGCGTATTTGCAGAAAACCGGGCTCGATCGTGACCGGCCGCAGCTCGTCGGGCGCTCGTCCGTCGCCGCGCAGCAGTCTACTCGACGGTGACGGTCTTGGCGAGGTTACGCGGCTGATCGACGTCTTTGCCTTCGATGTCGGCGATGTGATAGGCGAGCAGCTGCAGCGGGATCACGTTGACGATCGGCGAGAGCAGCTCGTCGACCTTCGGCACCCAGAACACGTGATCGGCGACGCCGCCGGCTTCTTCGTCGCCGTGATTGGCGACGACGATGACCGGGGCTTCGCGCGCCTTGGCCTCCGAGAGGTTCGAGAGCATCTTCTCCCGCACGCGGCCGTCGGTCACGATGCCGACGACCGGCGGTCGGATCGAGCAGCGCGATCGGGCCGTGCTTCATCTCGCCGGCCGCGTAGCCCTCAGCGTGGATGTACGAGATTTCTTTGAGCTTGAGCGCGCCTTCGAGCGCGGTCGGAAAGTTGACGTAGCGCCCGAGGAAGAGCATGCTGTGCGCGCTGCGCAACGCGCGCGCGACCTTCCTCATCGCGTCGGACGTGTTGAGCACGACGTCGACCGCCGCCGGCAGCAGGCTTGGTGCCCTCGGCGATCTCGCGCAAGCCGGCGGGCGTCGGCGGTGCCGCGCAAGCGCGCGAGGTAGAGCGCGAGCAGCGTCAGCGCGGTCGACTTGCGAGACGTAGGTCTTGGTCGCCGCGACGCCGATCTCGGGACCGCCGCGCGTGTAGAGCGTGCCGTCGGCGATGCGCGTGAGATGCGAGCCGACGACGTTGCAGATGCCGAGGATCGGCGCGCCCTTCGGCCTTGGCGATGCGCACCGCCTCGATCGTGTCGGCGGTCTCGCCCGACTGCGACATCGCGATCGTGAGCGTCGTCGGATCGATCGCCGGTCGCCGTAGCGAAACTCGCTGGCCAGCTCCATCTCGACCGGCAGCTTGCACAGCGCGCGCATCAGGTACATGCCGACCATGCCCGGCGTGATAGGCGGTGCCGCAGCCGGTGATCGAGATCTTGGTCATCGCGCGCAGGCGCTCGTCTTCGATCCGCCGAGCTCGGCGCCGAGCTGGACGTCGCGCGACTCGTCGATGCGCCCGCTCAGCGTTTCCTTGATCACGTTGGGCTGCTCGAAGATCTCCTTGAGCATGAAATGCTTGAAGCCGCTCTTCTCGGCCGAGCACGCGTCCCACGTGATCGCGATCGGCTCGCGCTCGATCGGCTTCGCCGTCGAAGTCGGTGAGGCGGTAGCCGTCGCGGCCGACGACGACGACCTCGCCTTCTTGCAGGATGACCTTGCGCGCGTGTACTGCAGAATCGCCGGCATATCGGAGGCGACGAACATCTCGCCGTCGCCGATGACCGACGACCAGCGGGCAGGCGCCGTTGCGCGCGAAGATCAGCTGGTCCGGATCGTCGCTGGAGATGACGCCCAGCGCGTAGGCGCCGCGCACTTCGCGCAGCGTGCTGCCGAACGGCGGCTCTCCAGGTTGCCGTCGTAGTGGAGCTCGATCAGGTGCGCGAGCACCTCGGTGTCGGTTTCGCTGGTGAAGACGTGTGCCGAGCTCGATCAGCGCGGCGCGCAGCGCCGCGTAGTTCTCGATGATGCCGTTGTGGACGACGGCGATCTTCCGCGAGCAATCCAAATGCGGGTGGGCGTTGGCATCCGACGGGCGGCCGTGCGTGGCCCAGCGGGTGTGGCCCACGCCGACGCTGCCCGTGAGGCGCTTCGCCGTTGTGCAGCCGCTCGGCCAGCCGCGAGAGCTTGCCCTCGGCCTTGGAGCCGGCCAGCGCGCCGGCTGGCGTCGATGACGGCGATCCCGGCGCTATCGTAGCCGCGGTACTCGAGGCGCCCGAGCGAATCGAGGATGATCGGAACGCTGTCGCGCTCGCCGATGTACCCGACGATCCCGCACATGCGCCTGCCGTTACTTGATGCCCTCGCGCGTGCGCTTGTATGGATCTTTCCTTCGGCGATTTCGTCGAGCGCGATCGAGACCGGCTTGTTGGGGTTGATCGTCTCGCGATCGACCAGCGGCTCGCTTGCGAAGAATTCGCGGCGATCCGCCGGCGGCAGCTGCTGGACGCGAATCCAGTTGTTGAGTTGCCGGGCGCGCTTGGTCACGATGTTGACGAGGCTGAACTTCGAGTCGGCGTGCTCGAGCAGGGCGTCGAGGTCTCCGAAGACTGATTTACTCATGTAGTTCCTTTCATGTACGGGTTCATTGACGATTCGACGCGCGGATCGCGTCGTCCGGTGTAGCGGATGAATCCGGAAGCGTTCGGCTTGCAAGATTGCTTCCAGATCTCGGACCGCCTCGTTCGGGCGGTCCTGTTCGTTGACCACGATGTAGTCGAAGCGACGGACGAACTTCATCTCCGGTGCCGCGATTTCGAGCCGCCGCGCGATCTCCTCGTTCGTTTCGGTCCGGCGAGCGAGCAGCCGTTCCCGCAGATTCGAAAAGCGGTCCGGGAACGAAAAAGATCAGAACCGCATCCGGAAAGCCTCTTGACCGCAAGCGCGCCGTTGACTTCGGGCTTCATGATCACGTCGTAGCCGTCCGCCAGGCTTTGCTCGACATAATCCCGCGGCGTCCCGTAAAGGTTGCCGTCGTACTCGCGCCATTCCAGAGACCGCCGTCGCGCGAGCGCCGTTCGAACTCTTGCGCGAGAGACGAAGAAATAATGCTCGCCTTCCCGTTCTTCCGGCCGCGGCGGCGCGCGTCGTGGCCGAAACCGAGTAACGTAAGCTCGGGCGGCGCTGACGCAGCGCTTCGACCAGCGTGTCTTTCCCGGCCCCCGAGGGCCCCGATACGACGAAGAGCAGCCCGGGCCCGGTGATCAACGTCCCTCCCCTTCACGCCGGAGGCCGCGATGCCCTGGATTTGGCAGGACTTAGCAGAGGAGGTTCTGCATGGCGGCGCCCACGGCCGGGTCCGGCCGGGCCCCCGCGGGACGGACGTAGGTGGCGCGAATCGCGCTGCCGTCGTGCACCGCGAAGCCCTCTTGAAGCGTTCCCCCGGTGCGGAGGAAAAGGTCGCCAGGCCGGCAGCACCAGGGCACGGCCCCAACGGCAGGCTGCCGCGCAGTTTTGCACCCGGTTGGCGAAGCAGCACGTCGATGGTTACCTGCGAGGCGAGGTCCTGCAGGCCGCCCGGGAAGCTTGCGCGGCTGTAGGAGTAGGTTGCGCGCCGGCACCGCTGCCGCGCGTCCAGGCCGTGCTCGAGCCCGGTGCCGCGGTCCAACCCGCCGGCGCGAGCGAGGCGCTGCTGCACGCCGCCAGAACGAGTGCGGCCAGAGCTATGAGGTTCGAGCTTTTCACCACGATGGAGTTTTGATGCAGACCGATTGGGTCCTTATCGGGCGCTTGGCGGGCGAGCTCGAGGCGCGCCTGCGGGGAAGCCGCGTGCAAGACGCCGGCCTGCTCGACGATGGACGTATCGGTCTGGTCTTGCGCCATCGCGGCAAACCACTCGTCCTGGCGATCGATCTGTTCGGCTCCCCGCCGCTGGTCACCATCGAAGAGGCGGAACTGGCGATCGTCGAGGAGCCGGGCTTCATTCGCGCGCTCGCTCGGACGCTCAAAAGCATGGTGCTCGAAGCCGTCAACGCGCGGCGCTTCGATCGTTTACTACGCCTGCGCTTTGGCTCGCGCTCGCGCTTCGGCGTCGGAGAGCAGGTGGATTGTTACCTCGAACTCGTGCCGCGCTTCGGAAATATGTTGCTGGTCAAAGGCGAGAGCATCGTGGCCGCGCGCAAGGAGTTTACGCCGGCCGACAACGCGCGCCGCGTCATCGTCGCCGGCGGACCGTACGTGCTGCCGCCGCTGCCTGCCAATCCGCGAACCGTGGACGAGGTCGCCGCGGACCGGCCGGTACTCGAACTCTTTGCGGAGTTGCGCACACGGCAAACCGCGCGCGCCGAGAACGAAGGAATCGAGCGCCGGCGCCACGCGCTCCAAAAACGCCTCGCCGAGCGCGAGACCAAGCTACGCCGCGAACTCGACCAGTTGGCCGCCAAGCGTGGTCGCGCAGCGGCTCGAGAGGATCTCCGCGGACAGGGCGAAGCGATTTTCGCGACGTTGCACGAGCTCGATGAAGAGCAGCGGGAGGCCGAAAAAGAGCGCGCGAGGGTGCTCTTTGCCGAGTACAAGCGTTTGGGAAAGAGCTTGCCTCACGTTGACGCGCGAGAGCGCAGCGTCAACGACGCGCTCAACGTCGTCGAAACGCTGCGATGGGAGGCCGAGCGCGCCGGTGGCGAGGAGCTTGGCGACGTCGAGTCGGCCGTAAACGAAACGGAACGCCGCAAGCGCGCGCAGTCCACGGCGCGTCCAAGCGTTACGAAGCGAAAGCGCCGCGCGCTCGAATGCGCACGCCCGCCGGATCGCGCATCATCGTCGGCCGCTCGCCGCGGAAAACGCCGACTCACTTTCGCGTCGCTCGTCCCAACGATCTCTGGTTTCACACGCAGGGCGTTCCCGGCGCGCACGTGATCCTCGCACGCGACGACCGAAGCCGCCGCCCGACGAGGATCTGAAACCGCGGCTTCGCTGGCGGCGCACATTCGAAGGCGCGGGCTCGGCCAGGTCCCGGTCGACTACACGATCCGCAAGCACGTTCGCAAACAGCGCGACGCGCCGCCCGGGCTCGTATGGTACACCCACGCGAAGGACCATCGTCGCGCCGAGCCGCGCGCCGCGACGGCGTCGGTAGCCGAAGGAGGGGCCGATTGGAGAGCGCACACCTAGGCGTCAAGGGGCCCGAACGTGAAGAATCCGCTGGACTCGATCTGGGGAACGGTGATCTTGCGGCTTCGTGCTCACCGCCATCCTCTATATCGTCGCGCGGATGATCGTCTCGCACGCGACGGGGGCGGAAGAATACGCAAGATGTGTGGAGCGACGCGATTTTCCGCTGGTTCCACTTCCTGGCCGGCATCATGTGGATCGGCTTGCTCTATTACTTCAACTTCGTCAACGCCGCCGCCGTGAAGGAAGCGACCGCCGCCGGCGAGGCCGGTCCGATCTCGAAGTACATCATGCCGCGCGCGCTGCTCTTCTTCCGCTGGGGTGCGGTCGTCACGTGGCTCTTGGGCGCGGCGTTGCTCTCCATGTTCACCGGCCCGAACGGAATGAACGGATTCCTCGCAGCCTTCAGACTCCAGGGCGACATGGCGCCGATCGGCATCGGTGCGTGGCTCGGCACGATCATGTTGATCAACGTGTGGACGTTCATCTGGACGCAACCAAAAGAAGATTCTCGGCATCGTTCCAGCGACCGACGAAGAGAAGGCCAAAGCGCGCCGCGTCGCTTTCTTGGCCTCGCGCGTCAACACGATGCTCTCGATTCCGATGCTGTTCTTCATGGCGACCGGACCGCATCACAACGATCTACCACTAGCAGCTGCTATGTAGGGACGAGTACGATCTTGCCGACGTGTGCGCTCGATTCAAGCCGGGCATGGGCGTCGGCCGCCCGCTCGAACGGGTAGACGCCGTCGATAAGCGGCGCGATCGGGTCGCGCTCCGGCAGCAGCGGCCAAACGTGCCGCTCCAGCTCGCGAGCGATGGCGGCCTTCTCCTGCGAAGTGCGCGGACGCAGGCTCG
>CAWCHF010000002.1:0-90360 GCA_963795265.1 uncultured Actinomycetota bacterium
GCTCTCGCCGGTCAAGGCCGTGCTGCGCCACCTGGCGCCGGTGGGGTGCGCCTCGTCCCCTGTCCGTTGGATCCGAGGACAATACGCACGTCATCGAGGTCGATTATGCGGACAACGTCAAGATTCGATACTTCGCACCCTTCACCACCGGTGAAAGGGCACCGTATGCCGTCGTCAGCGGCGCTCCGGGCTGGAAGTTCCGCTGGGATGAAAGCTGTCCGACCCATACGGCCAGGTTTGGAAAGACGCAGTACTTCGTCTTCGGCGATGGACAGCCCACGCCGTCGCTGCTCCACAACGAACTGGCCTACATGCGGGCCGTCCACGCCCGGGCCCCGCATTCCGCAGGGCCTTCTGCCGGCCGAAAAAGATTGCTATCGAGCAATCGATAACCGTCCTGAAGATGGCTCAGGTGGGCGTCCCCGGAGTCACAGGGGCCGGGCAGATCGAAGCCTGCCTCCCACCGGGGCATGGAACGCCGCCGTGGGTGCGGGACGGAGTCTGACAGCACGCTGGCCCTGACTCGCCTGGGACTCTACGACGAGGCCCGCCGGCATGCCCTGGAGTTCGCACCGAAGGCCGAGTCGGGACACTACGTGCACTACCCGGGCAAGGATGGCAGGGACGTGGGAGTGGGTTCGCCGTATCGAATATCGGTGTGCCGCGATTTCCGGATGTGGACGGGAAGAGTCTTTCGGATACGGCGATGGAGACAATATCGAACTGGGAACGGGTTTGGCCTGTTCCTCCAGGCCTTCAGCGACTACGTGGCCAGAAGCCACGATGAGGCCTTCTTCCACCGCTACCAGGCCGTTGTATCGAAACAGGTTGCGGACGTCCTGCTACGGTGTATGGATTCAAACGGCCCTGATCCGTGCCGAGTCACGGCCCGTGGGAACGATACCTGGATTTCAAGCAGTTCACCTACACTTCGGTCGCCTGCGCCGGCCAGGGCCCTCGCGATTATGCCAGGCTGAGTCACGACAAACGATACGAGGCTGCCGCCCAGAGCATCGGGCAGGCCATTCGCAAGCTCCTGGTCACGCCGGGAACGGCTCGGATCAAGGGAACGTCGAGGCGACCCGGCCGGACCGACTACGACTGGCATGACGGCGGTACGTTCGAAGCCTTGGCCATGGGCGTGCTGTCCGACCCCGCCTTGTTCCGCACCCACCTGGCCGACTACCAGAAGGTGCTGAGCGTCCCCGGCCAGGGTCGGGGCTTTGCCCGTATCAACGACGGCGACTTCGTACGAGACGGCCGAGTGGGTGTTTCTCGATTTACGGGTGGCGTCGTGCCTGGCCCGCTTCGGGGACCGCCCGGCCGCGGGCACCGGCTGGCAGACTGGGTCACGTCCCAGGCCAGCCTCAACTACAACCTCATCCCGGAGCATGTATCGACGGGACAACAGCGCCTACGACGGAGCCGTCCCCATGGTCGGCTTCGGCGCCGGCGCCTGCGTACTCGGCCCTGCTGGATTTAAGTCGGAGCTCCCCCGCCAGGGCGGTGGGAGCTCCGACTTGGTACCACTGAAAGGGAGCTGACTGCTGCGTGCCCATCTACGACTATCGGAAAAAGCCTGGGACCAGGGGACGAGCGCCCGGACGACCGTGCAGCCTGCGCACACGCTGACGATCGTGCTCAGGGGCACGCGAGACGGCTCGGCGATCAGCATGTCGAGCGGCACCGTCCGGCTCGACGCGGTGCCTGGTGGCCAGACCTACTCAGGGCCGGTGACGGTGCTGAACGGTCAGCAGCTGACCGCGGTGCTCCGCGGTCCGGCGGGCCAGCCCGCACAGGCCCAGCTCACGCTCGTGATTACCGGCGGCCGGGCAACTGGCCGGGTCGTGATCCGGCCGGGCGGCCGGGCATGAGCGGCCGTCCAGCTGTGAGCCGATCAGTGCGTCCCGGAGTGGCGCGGCTCACCGCAGGCTGGCATGAGGCCAGCCGTCAGGCGACACTGCGCGAGCATGCAGACCGGTACGGTCCGCTGCCGGACACTGGCGCCCGAGCCCAGCACGCGCTGCCGGAAGAGGTGGCTGCGGCGGGCCTGACCGGGCGCGGCGGGGCCGGCTTCCCGACCGGCACCAAGCTGCGGGCAGTCGCCTCCGGCCGCGGGCCGTCAGTAGTCGTCGCTAACGGCATGGAGAGCGAGCCAGCCAGTGAGAAGGACCAGGCGCTGCTGGCCCGGGCACCGCACCTGGTGCTCGATGGCATCACGCTGGCCGCCGCGGCAGTGGGCGCGACCGAGGCGCACGTGTGCCTGGCCCGGACCAGGGAATGGCTCATCGACGGGGTGCACGCGGCACTCGCCGAGAGGCACCGGGCTGGACTGGCCGACGTGCCGATCACCGTCCACGAGGTCCCGCATCAGTATGTGTCCAGCGAGGAAACCGCACTCGTGCACTGGCTCAACGGCGGCGAGGCGAAGCCGACCACCACGCCGCCACGGCCCTTCGAGCGCGGCGTCGGCAAGCGACCCACCCTGATCGACAACGTGGAGACCCTCGCCCACCTGGCGATGATCGCCCGGTACGGCGCGTCCTGGTTCCGCCAGGCCGGCACGGACGACACGGCCGGGACGATGCTGACCACGGTGACCGGCTCGGTCGCGCAGCCCGGCGTCTATGAGATCGAGGCGGGTGTCCGGGTGGACGACATCCTCGCGATGGCCGGGGCCCGTCGTGACAGCCAGGCGGTGCTCATCGGCGGGTACTTCGGCACCTGGCACGACATCACCGATGTGGCCGGGCTGCCGTTTACCGCCGCTGGCCTGAAGCCGGCCGGGGCGGCGCCAGGCGCGGGCGTGATGCTCGCGCTGCCTGCCGAGTCCTGCGGACTGGCGGAGGCGGCCCGGATCTTGCGCTATCTGGCCAGCCAGAGCGCCCAGCAGTGCGGGCCGTGCATGTTCGGCCTGCCAGCGATCGCCGACGACATGGCGCAGCTTGCCTCGAACCGCCCGGAGGGCGATCCACTGGAGCGGATGCGGCGGCGGTTCGCCCAGATCGCCGGCCGCGGCGCCTGCCGGCATCCGGACGGCGCCGTCCGGATGGCAGCGTCGGCCCTGACGGCTTTCGCCGCGGATGCGCACGCCCACGCGCGCCGTCGTCCCTGCCTGGCCACGCACCGGCTGGCCGCGCATCGCAGCGCGGCCCGCACCGCCGTGCTGGCAGCACCTGTCTCATCCGCGGTCGGAGCGGCAGCACCGGGATCAGCAGCGTCCGGTGCGTGGGCGGAAGGGGAGTGGAAATGACGATGAAGATCCAGGTCGACCCGATCGCCTGTACTGGGCATGGCCTGTGCGCCGACCTGCTGCCCGAGCTCATTCAGCTCGATGAGTGGGGTTACCCGATGCTGCCTGATCAGGTACCTGCTGGCCTGGCCCTGCATGCGCGCCGCGCTGTCAGCTCATGCCCGGCACTCGCGCTTAAACTCGTCCGCACGCCGAGAGTACAGGAGCGCCGATAGGTGGATCAGCAAGCGCCGGAGCGCCGCGCGCAACATCGCCGGGAGACTGCCACGATGACCGGCGTCGAGGGCAATGCGAAACTGACCGCCATGACCGGGGCGATCCTGCTGCTCGGCTTCGCGGTCGAAGGCTTCACGATCCTGTCGATACACAGCCTGATCGTGATGCACTTCGTGGTCGGCTTCCTGCTGATCGGGCCGGTACTGCTGAAGATCGCGTCGACCGGGTACCGGTTCGCCAGGTACTACGGCGGCTCGAAGCCCTATATCCGCAGGGGCCCGCCCGCACCGATCCTGCGCATCCTCGGCCCGCTGGTCATCCTGACCTCACTGGCTGTGCTTGGCACCGGGGTCATGCTGGCAGTCGTCGGGCCGGGTCACGGCGGGTCCTGGCTGTTCTTGCATAAGGCCTCGTTCGTCCTGTGGTTCGGGGCGATGACGATTCACGTGCTGTCCTACGCGCCGAAACTGCCCCGGCTGCTGTCCGCGCGGCAGCCGGACAACGGCCAGCCAGTACCGGGCGGGCCGGGCCGGTGGCTGGCGCTGTCAGCGGCACTGGCAGTCGGCGTGGGCGTCGCGGTGCTAACCATGCACCTGTCCGCCAGCTGGAGCAGCTTCTACGGTGGCTTCCACTAGCCCGGCCCGCTACCGGGCCAGGTGAGGGCGCCCTTGGCCGTGTACCAGGTCATGACCCGGACGACGAAGCGGCCGGCCCGGACCGCCGGATCGTCCTCGGCGAGCTTGCGTGCGCGCTCCGTCGAGCCGGCCCGGTACAGGCAGATGCCGGCGATCTCATCGTCGTCATCGATCGGTCCGGCTACGACGAGGTAACCGGCCGCGCGCATCTTCGCGAAGTGGCCCTGGTGCTGCCGTCCCAGCGCAACGCTGGCCTCGGGGTCCAGCACCGGTGCATCGGGCGCGGTGACCAGCAGCACTAACTGATAGCTGTCGAACTCCGACGGCGGGCCAGCGTCCCAGACTGGCTCAAGTGACTTCAGCTGATCAAGGTGCATGCCGAGGTGGAAGGTGGCGTTGCCGTCGATGAGGGCGCCGATCGGCATCGGGCCGTCCTGCACGATCTCGCCGCTGTCCCTGATCAGCACCGGCACCTGGGTGTCCGCCCGGTCGCCAAGTGCGCCAGCGGCCGCCGCCAGCCTGGCCGCGCTTCGGCCGACCTCACCAGCCAGCCCGGCCAGGCCGCCTGCCCTGCCTGCGTAGCGGGTCAGCTCTGCGCGATCGACTGCGACGGCGTTGTCGTAACTGGCGTGATGGCCAGCCGCTACCTGCTCGGCGGTCGCTGCGATCACGTCGTTGCTGCTGGCGACATGCGCTGCGATCAGCTCAGCTGGCCAGCCGTCGCCGGCCGGCTGGCGGAAGCCGCCCGCCAGCAGGGCGGCGATAAACGGCGCATAGGCCGCATCCAGGCTGCCTGGTGTCACGTCGGCTCCCATCACTCGGGTGGCTCTGTCGCCGCCAGGACGCCGGCGCTAGGTCAGCTCCTGCGCGTCCAGCAAGGCCGTCACCGCGGTCCTGGCGGCGTCGGTTGCGCTGGCTGTGCCCATGACGGCTTGCACGATCGCCCCGTCAAAAATCAGCACGAGCTGGTCGGCGAGCCGCTCCGGGTCCAGCGCTCCGCCCCGAGCGGCCTGCGACGCGAAGAACTCCCGCAGCCGCAGCTTGTACCTGCGGGCTACCGTCCTGGCCGGGTGCTCAGGATCGGCCAGCTCGGCCGAGGTGTTGATGAACGGGCAGCCGCGGAATCCAGGGCTTGCGGACCAGCCGCGCGCGCCGTCGAAGACAGCCAGTATCTGCTCGCGCGGGGTGCCGCCGGCGCCCTCAGGGGGCAGGCAGATGCCGAGAATGGCCGGCCCGGCGTGGTCCAGGCTGACGGCGGCAAGCTCGTCCTTGCTGGCGAACTGCTGGTACAGCGTGCGCTTGGACACCCCGGCGGTCTTGCTCACCAGGTCGACCCCGACGGCGTTGATGCCCAGCCGGTAGAACAGCTCGCCGGCCGTCTCCAGCAGCCGCTGCCGTGATGATCCCGGCCGCAGCGATCCCGGCCGGGAAGATCCTGGCCACGGTCCGCTCCCGCTCCCGCTCCCGCTCGCGCCTGCTGGCTGTCCGGACCGATGGTCGTGCTCGGTTCATCGTCGCTCACAGTACCCAGAGTACGCCTGCGGGTAGCCGTCAGAAACCGATCGGTGTACGCCCGGATAGCCGGACTTTGCCGGGGCTGCGCGTATCGGTCGTCTGCGGTGCAGAAAGCCGGCACCGTGCCGACGTATGATCACAGCGTCACCACCGAGGGCGGGAGCGGATAGTGGCGCCAGGCTCAACAGCGGCAAGGACTGCCTAATCTCAGGCTTGACGAACTGCTTGACGAGCTTCAGGTCAGGTTGCAGGCAGTGGTCGCGACCCGGGACCGGGTCAACGCGCTGTTCGAGGCGGTCGTGGCGGTCGGCACGAACCTGGACATCGAGGTGGTGCTGCGGGGGATCGTCGAGGCAGCGGTCACGCTGGTGGATGCCAGTTACGGCGCCATGGGCGTGATCGGCGAAGGCGGGCGGCTGGCCGAGTTCATCCCGGTCGGGCTGACCGAGGAAGAGATCACGAATATTCATCACTGGCCCGAAGGCCGCGGGCTGCTCGGCGCGCTTATCACCGATCCGAAACCATTGCGGATAGCTGACCTGGGCAGCCACCAGCTGTCATCCGGCTTCCCTGACGGTCATCCGCCGATGACCTCGTTCCTTGGCGTGCCCATCAGGATCCGCGACGAGGTCTACGGGAACCTGTACCTGACCGAGAAGCGCGACGGCGGCCAGTTCGATGAGGAAGACGAGGCCTTGCTGGTGGCGCTGGCCGCTGCGGCCGGCGTCGCGATTGAGAATGCCCGGCTCTACGACGAGGCGCGGCGGCAGCAGCGCTGGCTGACAGCCACCAGCGAAGTAACCAGCATGCTGCTCAGCGGTGCGAATATCGGCGACGCGCTGGCACTGATCACCTCCAGCGCGCTGGAGATGTCCGGAGCCGACCTGGTGGTACTCGCCTTGCCGACCGATGACCGTCGCCAGGTGCAGATCGAGCACGCCGCCGGAATTGGCGCGGACGAGGCGCTCGGCCTGGTGCTGCCGGCCCGCGGCTCTGCGTCCGGGACGGTGCTGGCAAGCGGGGAGCGGCTGATCATCGAGGATTTCAGCAACGACGACCGCGTCGCCGGCCTTGCGCGGGCGCACATGAATCTGGGGCCCGCCATCCTGGTGCCGCTTGGCACCCGTGGCAACGTGCGCGGGGTGCTGACCGCCGGCCGCAGGCCAGGCGCGATGCCGCTGGCACCAGCCGCGGCGGACATGCTCGTCACGTTCGCCAGCCAGGCGGGCATCGCGCTCGAGCTTTCCGAGCACCGGCGGCAGGCCGAGCGGGTGGCGGTGTTCGAGGACCGCGACCGGATCGCCCGCGACTTGCATGATCTGGTTATTCAGCGGCTCTATGCCACTGGCATGTCATTGCAGGGAGCGGTGTCCATGATCACTGCACCCGACGTGGCCGAGCGGGTCAGCGTGGCAGTCGACGCCCTGGACGAGACGATCCGGGAGATCCGGGCCTCAATCTTCGCGCTGCAGAGCCGCGCCGAGGCCAAGTCAGTCCGGCTGCGCGGCCGGGTCCTGCAGGTCGCCGACGAGATGACCGCACTGCTGGGGTTCGAGCCAGCCCTGCAGCTGGATGGCAGCATCGACGACGTTCCCGATGTGCTCGGCGAGCACATGCTGCACGCGCTGCGTGAGGCGCTATCCAACGCGGCCAGGCACTCCGGCGCCAGCAAGGTCGAGGTGGAAGTGCGGGCCGCTGGTGAGCTGTCCCTGGTCGTTCGCGACAACGGATCGGGCATCAGGGAAGTCGCCCGCCGCAGCGGATTGAAGAACCTTGCCGAGCGCGCCGCGAGCCTCGGCGGCTCCCTGCGGATAGGCACGACGGACGGCGGCGGCACCGAGCTGGACTGGCGGGTGCCGCTGAGCGGGGCGCACAAGGCCGCAGCCGATTTGTGAGGGCGGCTGACGGGGCGGCCGTCGGGTGCTTCGTCGCCGAGTAAGTCGCACGGCCGTGGGTACCTGGCGGTCGTAGCGGGAGCGAGAACGTCTGCCCACGGGAGGAGCGAGAGCCATGGCCAACATCGTTGCCACGGCAGATACCGACATCAGCGCACCGCCTGCACGCGTATGGTCGGCTTTGACCGATCCGGCCGAGATCAAGCAGTACATGTTCGGATCTCAGGTGGAGACGGACTGGCGGCCGGGCAGCGCAATTGCGTGGAAGGGTGAATACCAGGGCAGGCCCTATGAGGACAAGGGCAGGATCGTCGAGGTGGAGCCGCAGCGCCGGCTCGTCGTGACGCACTTCAGCCCGTTGAGCGGTCAGCGCGATGTGCCCGAGAACTACCACACTCTGACGTATGTGCTTGAGCCCCGCGGCGACGGGACCCACCTATCGCTGAGTCAGGACAACAACTCAACTGACGAAGAGGCGGCGCATTCGCGGGATAACTGGGCGGCAATGCTGTCAGCCCTGAAGAACGTAGTCGAACGCGGCTAGCCGCGGCCGGATTCTGGTCGCAGCTGCGCGGGCGGTGCGGAAGACGACAGCGACGGGACGCGGTCACGACCGCGTCCCGTCGGCGAATGCCGTCGCTTGCCGAGCTATGGCTGCAGCACCAACCGCGCCTTCGCCTTGCCCTGCAGGACTTCGGCGATCGACTCGTTGACCTCACCCAGCTCGCGCGTCTCGTAAATGACCTGGGTCCGGCCCAGGGCGTGCAGCGCGAACACATCGGCGAGGTCGGCGCGGGTTCCGACGATCGAGCCGATCACGGAGGTGCCGTTCAGCACGGTGTCGAAGACCGGAATGCTGAGCGTGCCGGCCGCCGGCAGCGCGACCAGGACGAGCCTGCCGCCCCGGCGCAGCCCGGCGTAGGCGGCGGCGAACGACTTGTCGCTCACGGCCAGCCCGATCGCGACATCCGCGCCGCCATGTGACTGCAGCACTGCTGCCGGGTCCTCGGTCCGGGCATCGATCACGATGTCAGCGCCGAGTTCCTTGGCCAGCTGCAGTTTCTCGTCCGTCACGTCGATGGCGGCAACGGTGCCGCCGAAGATCTTGGCATACTGCAGCGCCAGGTGGCCAAGGCCGCCAATGCCGGAGATCGCCACCAGGTCCGCCGGCCGGACGTTGCCGACCTTGACGGCCTTGTAAGTGGTGACGCCAGCGCAGGTCAGTGGCGCTGCCTCGAACGGATCCACGCCGGCCGGCACGGTCGCTGCGAAGGCGTCCTCGGCCAGGAAGTACTCGGCATGGCAGCCGTCGACCGAATAGCCGGAGTTCTGCTGCTGCAGGCACAGGGTCTCCCAGCCGCGCAGGCAGTGCTGGCAGGTCCCGCAGGCATAGCCGAGCCACGGGACTGCGACCGTCGCGCCGATGCGCGTGGCTGCCACGCCGGCGCCGACCGAGTGCACGATGCCGACGCCTTCGTGGCCCGGTACGAACGGCGGGGTGGGCTTGACCGGCCAGTCGCCGTTGGCGGCGTGGATGTCGGTGTGGCACAGACCCGACGCCAGCATGCGCACGGTGATCTGGCCAGGACCGGGCTCGGGGATCGGCCGGTCCTCGATGACGAGCGGATCGCCGAACCGCCGCACTACTGCTGCTCGCATGGAAAATCTCCTTCTGGCTTAGGTGTGCTGACCTTCAGCATCGGTCCGGCCGGCCCCGGCGCGGCAGGGCCGGTAGCCCGGTCATGCCGGGGTCGTTGGTCCCGCGTGACAACCCGCCGGGCGCCGCGGGCACACTGGAGACCGGACCGAAGGGAACGCGGATGCTGTTGGGCGCAGCGGCCGGAGCCGCATGACGGAGCCGGTGCCGGGCCGGCTGGTGCTGCTCCGGCACGGGCAGAGCGAATGGAACGCCCGCAACCTGTTCACCGGCTGGGTCAACGTCGCGCTGACCGCGGCGGGCGAGCGGGAGGCCAGCCAGGCCGGGTCAGTGCTCGGCCGGCACGGGTTGCTGCCCGCCGTCGTGCACACCTCCGTGCAGCGCCGCGCGATCCGGACTGCTGACCTCGCGCTGACCGAATGCGACCGGGACTGGATCCCGGTGCGGCGGTCATGGCGGCTTAACTCCAACCACTACGGCGCCCTGCAGGGCCGGAACAAGGACGAGGTGCTGGCCGAGTTCGGCGAGCACCAGTACATGACGTGGCGTCGCTCGTACGACATCGCGCCGCCGCCGATACCCGACGACGACCCGCACTCGCAGTTCGCCGACGCGCGGTACGCCGCAATCCCGCCCGAAGCCCGGCCGAGGACCGAGTCGCTGCAGGACGTTACCGCGCGGCTGCTGCCCTACTGGTACGACGCGATCGTTCCCGACCTGCGCGCGGCCGGCTGCGTGCTGGTCGTCTCACACGGCAACACGCTGCGTGCGCTGGTCAAGCACCTGGACCGGCTGTCGGCCGAGCAGACGGCGGCACTGAACATCCCCACCAGCGTGCCGCTGCTCTACTGCCTCGGACCCGATGTGGGCCTCGTGGGCGCGGCGCGCTACCTCGGCTAGCGGTGGTGGTGCTGTGGTTCGTCGAACACCCGGGACGCGTACGCGGCGGCCTGCGTGCGCCGCTCCATGCCGAGCTTGGCGAACAGCGCGGAGACGTAGTTCTTCACCGTCTTCTCCGCCAGGTACATCCGCTCGCCGATCTGCCTGTTCGTCAGCCCCTCGCCGATGAGTTCCAGGATCTTGCGCTCCTGCCCGGTCAGCCCGGCCAGCGGGTCGGCGTGGGCGGCCTGGTCGCGCATCCGCGCCATCACCTTGCTGGCAGCCTCCGGGTCGAGCATCGACTCCCCGGACGCCACGGTGCGCACCGCGCCGATGAGGTCAGTGCCGCGGATCTGCTTCAGCACGTAACCGGCCGCCCCGGCCATGATCGCGTCGAACAGCGCCTCGTCATCGCCGAACGACGTCAGCATCAGGCAGGCGATCTCCGGCATCTTCGACCGGATCTCGCGGCACACGGTGACGCCGTCGCCATCGGGCAGCCGCACGTCGAGCACGGCGACATCGGGCCGCAGCGCGGGAATCCGGGCCAGCGCCGAGGCGGCCGTCCCGGCCTCGCCGATCACGGTGATGTCTGGCTCGGTCTCCAGCAGTTCCTTGACGCCGCGCCGGACGATCTCATGATCGTCGAGCAGGAAGACCTTGATGCCTGCGTTGCCCTGAGCTTGCTCCGCCATCTGCCGTCGTCCTTCGCGGTCGTCCGAAAAACCACCTGTGCAGACCGGAACGGGGTCGCGCTCCGGTCCTCACTCCACGATAGCCGCGGCCGATCCGGCCAGTGCAGGACCTTAGTCCCGATGATCACCGGCCGAACGACTCGGATTCGGCTCTGACCAGGTCAGTGGCCAGCTCAGATGCGCTCAGGGACCATGTCGATGGCGCCGCACGGGCACTCCGCCGCGCAGATCCCGCAGCCCTTGCAGTAGTCCAGGTCGATCTGGTAGCGCTGGCCGGGTCCGAGCTTGATCACCGCGTTATCAGGGCAGACGCCATAACAGTTGTCGCACTCGAAGCAGTTGCCGCAGGACAGGCAGCGCCGCGCCTCGAACTGGGCAGTGGATTCGTCCAGGCCGCCGGTGACCTCCTCGAATGTAGTGACCCGCCTGGCCAGGTCCAGGTGCGGCCGCACTGTTGCCGGCGCATCGGAGTAGTACCAGGTGTTCAGCCGGCCAGCCTCGGCCAGCCGTGGCTCGGCCGCCTGCGACCCTGCCGTCCGCGGCGCGTGCCGGGTCTGCTCGCCGCTGCCCTGGTCGCGACCTGCGCGCAGCCACGCGTCGATGCTGTGCGCGGCCTTCTTGCCGTGCCCGATCGCGACGGTGGCGGTGCGGTCGTCTGGCACCATATCGCCGCCGGCGAAAATGCCAGCGTGGCCGGTCATCAGGTCGGCGCCGACCTCGACGACTCCGCCTGAGGCGGCAATGCCTGGCACGCCGTCGAGCAGGGCGAGCTCGGCCTCCTGGCCAAGCGCCAGCACCACGGCATCGGCGTCCAGCTCGGTGAACTCACCGGTGGGCTGCGGGAAGCCGGACTCGTCGAGCTGCATCTTCTCGATGGTGAGCTTGCCGCCGTCGGCGCGCGCGATCGTGGACAGCCACATCATCCGCACGCCCTCCTCGGCTGCCTCCTCGACCTCGATCTCGTGGGCCGGCATCTGCGCCCTGGTGCGGCGGTACACGATAACCGCGTCCGTCGCGCCAAGGCGGCGGGCGGTCCTGGCCGCATCCATCGCCGTATTGCCGCCGCCGTAAATCGCGACCCGGCGCCCTAGCTGCGGTTGCTCGCTGCCCTCCATCGAGTGCAGCAGCGTGACCGCGTCCAGGATGCGGGCCGAATCGCCGGCCGGGATGTAGGCGCGCTTGCCCTTCTGCGCGCCGACAGCGAGGAATGCCGCATCGAAGCCGCCGTCGTGCATCGCCGCCTCGATGTCGGTGACCGGCTGGCCAGACTCCAGCGTGACGCCCATGGCGAGGATACGGTCGATCTCCGCCGTCAGGGTCGGCCGCGGCAGCCGGTAGGCCGGGATGCCGTAGCGCATCATCCCGCCGGGGCTGGCGCTGCGTCGCGCACCGTCACCTGGTGACCCAGCAGGCGGAGGTGGTAAGCGGCGGACAGGCCGGACGGGCCCGCTCCGACGATCAGCACGCGCTTGCCGGACGGCGCCGCGGTGACCGGGACTGTCCAGCCCTGCCTGATCGCCTCGTCGCCAAGGAACCGCTCGACCGAGTTGATGCCGACGGCCGTGTCGAGCTGGGCCCGGTTGCACGCGGTCTCACACGGCCGGTAGCAGACCCGCCCCATGACGGCCGGGAACGGGTTGTCCTGCATGATCTGCCGCCAGGCGGCCTCGTAGCCACCGTCCTCGGCGTGGTACAGCCACTGCTGGATGTTCTCGCCTGCCGGGCACGCATGGTTGCACGGCGGCATCAGGTCCACGTAGACCGGCCGCTCGGTACGCCATGAGCCGGTCTTGTTGGCCAGGCTGGAGCCGGGGTTCAGGGTGATAGCAAACGGCTTGTCCATCACACGTTCTCCTTGATCGCGGCCCGGCCATCGGCCGTGTGCGGACGGGCTCAGCCGCGCTGGCGGGCTCGGCTGCGCTGTCCTGCGGGCCCGGCCCGAGCAGGCCGAACCTGGCGATGTTCCGGTCGGCAATCTGCTGCAGCCGGGCGATGGTCGCCGCTCCGTCCGCTGACTTGAACAGGTGCGCGTACCTCGACTGCAGCCTGAGATAGTCCTCGACCGGAGCCTGCCGGCGGATCGGCGAGACGCTGACAACCTCGCCCGCCACCGCCTCGAACACCGGGAACAGGCCGGTCTGCTCGGCCAGCCTGGCGATCCTGATGGTGTCTCCGGAAGCGCTGCCCCAGCCCAGCGGGCATGGCACGAGCACGTGCAGATAGCGGGCGCCGCGGAACTCCATCGCGCGGCGGACCTTGTACTCCAGGTCGCGCAGGCCCGCGACGGTGGCGGTGGCCACGTACGGGATCTCGTGCGCCATGGCGATGAGCGGCGCGTTCTTGCCCTGGCCGAACACGTTGCCGGGCTCGGCGCCGACGGCGGGCGTGGTAGTGGTGCGGGCGGCCGGGGGAGTGGCGCCGGACCGCTGCACTCCGGTGTTCATGTACGCCTCGTTGTCGTAGCAGATGTAGAGCACGTCGTCGTTGCGCTCGAACATGCCGGACAGGCAGGCGAAGCCGATGTCGACCGTGCCGCCGTCACCGCCCTGGCCGACGACGCGCACGTCCTGGCGGCCCTTGGCGCGCATCGCCGCCGCGATTCCGGTGGCGACAGCGGGCGCGTTGCCGAACAGCGAGTGGATCCACGGGATCTGCCAGGAGGTCTCCGGGTATGGCGTGGAGAACACCTCCAGGCAGCCGGTGGCGTTGACCGCCACCATCTGCCGGCTGGTGGCCCGCATCGCCGCATCGAGCGCGTACCTCGCGCCGAGTGCCTCGCCGCAGCCCTGGCAGGCGCGGTGCCCGCAGTTGAGCGAGTTCGTGCGGTCCGCGTCGGACTGGACCGAGCGCTGGTCGTCGTCGAGCAGCCTGTTCCCGACCGCGAAGCTGCCGACTTGGTAGAACTTGACCGGCTGCACTGGCATCGTTTCTGCTCCCTATCCGATCTTCGTGGCGACGGCACCGAGGTCGCGCAGGATGTTCTCCGCGGCCGGGCCGGATCGCCGGGCGGCCGCCGCCCGGCCAGCTCCCGCTCTACCAGCTCGGTATTGAGGTCGAGGAAGGTGAGCGGCTCCAGCTCGTCGGCCGCCGCCCTGGTGAACAGGTGGTGCAGCGACGCCTTGGTGATGGCCCGCCCGCCGAGACCCGCGATAACGGTGTAGCCATGCAGCTGGATACCGGACAGTGCCATCCGCACGTTGGCCGAGACGATGCCGCCGATGCCGACGGCGAGCGCTCGCTCCAGCACCACGACCCGCTGTGCGCCCTTCAGCGCATCCCGCACCGCTTCGAGCGGGAACGGTCGGAACGAGGTGATGCCCAGCACGCCGATCTTCATCCCGGCAGCCCGGAGCTCGTCGACAGTGTCCTTGATCGTGCCCAGCACCGAGCCGAGCGCGATGACGATGGTGTCCGCATCCTGGGTCCGGTAATGCCGGACCAGGCCGCCGGAGTCCCGGCCGAACTGGCCGGCGAAGGCCGCGGCCACCTCGGGGATCAGCCGCAGCGCCTGGTTCTGCCGGGCGTGCGCCAGGTAGCGCACCTCGGTGAACGCTTCCGGACCGACCATCGCGCCGATCGACACCGGGTCGTCCGGATCCAGCACCTGCCGCGGCTCGTAGCCGGGCAGGAACGTATCCACCTGCTGCTGAGACGGGATCTCCAGCCGCTCGTGCGCGTGCGTCAGGATGAACCCGTCCATGCACACCATGACCGGCAGCGACACTTCCTCGGCGATCCGGAAGGCCTGGATGTGCAGGTCTAGCGCTTCCTGGTTCGTCTCGGCGTAGAGCTGGATCCAGCCGCAGTCGCGCTGCGACATGGCGTCGCTGTGATCGTTCCAGATGTTGATCGGGGCGCCGATAGCCCGGTTGGCAACCGTCATCACGATCGGCAGCCCGAGGCCAGACGCGTTGTACAGCGCCTCTGCCATGTACAGCAGGCCCTGGCTTGCGGTCGCGGTATAGGCACGAGCGCCCGCAGCCGATGCGCCGATAGCCACCGACATGGCCGCGAACTCTGATTCCACGTTGACGAACTCGCACGGCGCGAGCTCGGCCGACTTCACCAGTCCGGCGAGCGCCTCGACGATGTGGGTCTGCGGCGAGATGGGGTACGCGCAGATGACTTCCGGGCGGCACAGCGCCACCGACTCGGCGACACCGCGCGATCCCTCGAGCTGCGCGACCCGGCCACCGCGCTGCTGCACCGGCGGCCGCCCTGGCCTGCGGCTCGGCCGCGGGCTGCGGCCGGTCGCGGGCTGAGCTGGCCGGCCTTGCGGAGAGCTGGCTCGAGCGCGCTGTCATAGGCGGCCTGGGCGGCGGCGGCGTTGCCTTCGCCCATGCTGCCGGGGAACCGGTCCCGGATGGCCGCGACGACGGACTCGATGGAGATCGCGCCGGTCAGCGCCGCGAACCCGCCGAGCAGGGCGGCGTTGGGCACTGGCCGGCCGACGTGCTGCTGCGCTAGCTCGCTGGCTGCCACGGCCAGCACCGCGCCGGGCTTCAGCTGGTCGGTGAACTCGCCGATGCCCAGCTCGGCTGCTGGCCGGGCCGAGTTGATCAGCAGCACCGCCTGGTCGCCTGCGCCCTCGAAGACGTTCACCTGATGCAGCAGCGTCGGGTCCTGGATGATCAGCACATCGGGGTGCATGACCGGCTCGCGGACCCGGATCGGCTTGTCGTCGATCCGGCAGAACGACACCACTGGCGCGCCGGTCCGCTCGGAGCCGAAGCTAGGGAACGCCTGGGAGTACTTGCCCTCGGCGAACGCGGCGGCAGACAGCAGCTCGGCCGCGGTGACCACGCCCTGGCCGCCCCGGCCGTGAATGCGGACCTCGAACATGAGCGCCGGTCCTTCCTGCTGGCAGTCAGCCTGCCGTACCGACAGGCCGACGGTGTCGACTCCGACGATGCCAGCGCGGGCTGCGGTCTGGCAGGAGGCCTGCGACCTGCGATGTCGGGACCATGGGCCTTTGCACGCCGCTGTCGGTGGTCCGGTCTCAGACAGTCCCGGCCGGTACGGTCCGGCCTCGACAACGGGCGCCTGACCACGACGGAGGCGGCCCCGGACCATCGTCCGGGGCCGCCTCGTTGCCCGGCCTAGCCCTCACCGGCCGGGCGCCCGGAGCATCAGGTCGGCTTGATGTGCTGATCCTGCCTGACCGGGATCTTCCGGCCGGAATTGTCCGCGCCCTTATCGGCCAGCTTGACCGTCACTTCCAGGATGCCGTGGCCGTAGACGGCCTCGATGTGCTCCTCGTCGGCCGCGGCCGGCAGCGTCACGCTGCGGCTGAAGGTGCCGTAGCGGAACTCCGAGTGGTGCTTGCCGTTGCTCTCCTCGCGCCGCTCGGCCTTGATGGTCAGGATGCCGCCGAGCGACGGTAACCTCAAGATCCTTCTCCGGGTCGATACCGGGCAGCTCCGCCCGGACGACATAGCTGCCGTCCTCGACGAAGTCCTCCACCCGCATCGGATGGCCGGTGATCGGGCGCAGGACTGTCCACGGAGCCTCCAGCCAGTCGACCATGTCGCCGAACGGGCCTCGGTACTCCCTGCGTGTCAGCGTGCTCATCGCCACGCCTCCTCTCGCTCCTGCCTTACACCGTTAACTCAAGGTCTCCGGCCGCCGCGTTAGCCAGGGCCGAAAGTGCTTAGCTGGCAGGACCTTTGATCTATCCGCTGCCGGTCCGCGCTGGGATTCGTTCTAACCTGTCCCCATCAGGTGACGCCGAGCACGGAGGGGGCGCCAGTGGCTGCGCACCATCGCAAGGCCCGGACCGACGCTGGCGGCGACGCGGACAATGGCGACGCAGACGTCCAGCGGGTGCCGCGCAAGCTGTACCGGGCCGAGTTGCTCCGGCTGCAGGCGGAGCTGGTGAAGCTGCAGGAATGGGTCCGCGCCGAGGGGGCGCGGCTGGTTGTGGTGTTCGAGGGCCGGGATGCCGCCGGGAAGGGCAGCACGATCAAGCGGGTCTCGGAGTTCCTGAACCCGCGAGTCGCGAGGATCGCGGCGCTGCCCGCACCCAGCGGCCGGGAGCAGTCGCAATGGTACTTCCAGCGCTACATCGAGCATCTGCCCGCGGCGGGCGAGATCGTGCTGTTCGATCGCAGCTGGTATAACCGGGCGGGCGTCGAGCGCGTCATGGGCTTCTGCACCAAGGAGGAGTACAGCCGGTTCCTGCATCAGTGCCCCATCTTCGAGCGGCTGCTGATCGAGGACGGCATCCTGCTGCGCAAGTACTGGTTCTCGGTCAGCGACACCGAGCAGGAGCAGCGGTTCAAGTCCCGGCTCGATGACCCGATGCGCCGGTGGAAGCTGTCCACCATGGACCTGGAATCGATCACCCGGTGGGAGGACTACTCGCGGGCCAAGGACGAGATGTTCGTGCACACCGACATTCCCGAGGCGCAGTGGAACGTCGTCGACAGCGCGGATAAGCGCCGGGCCCGGCTGAACATGATCGCCCACCTGCTCAGCAGCGTCCCTTATCACGACGTGCAGCGGCGGCTGCTGGAGCTGCCGCCGCGGCCGAAGTCGACCGGTTACGTGCGGGCGCCGCGCGACCTGCAGACCTTCGTGCCGGATTACGTGGCGTCGCTGCTGGACGGCAGCTCAGCTGCCAGGGCCACCTGACGGCTGCCCGACCGTTCCGGCCGGATGCCCGGCCGGGACGATGCGGGCGAACTGGCCAGGCGACACCATGGCGATGTGGCCGGTCGCCAGCCACTTGACCACGTAGGGGGGCGACCCGTCCTCATGCGGAACCCCGATGATCAGACCAGTCCGAGCGGGCTCGCCGTCTATGACGATCTGGTCGCCCACATGAGCGTACATAGTGGCTGCCCCCTTCGGCGGTGCAACTGGCTGGCGTGATCCCACCATGCCCGAACGGCAGCACCGGGACAGCAGGCGTTCGGCCTGCCCGGCAAGGACCTTGGGCACCGGATTACTACCGCGGCAGTGCCGCAGACGCCGGTGGTCCGGCCCGCCTTCCCAGGGGGCCGGACCACCGGCGCGCATTGCCGCGGACACCCCGCGTTACGGAGTGGCCTTCGACTCACTGTCGGGCACGGTCTGCGGCGCGGCGGGCACCTCTTTCGCAGCCGCGGCGGCGGGCGGCCCGCCCGGACTCCAGTTGCCGCGCCAGATCAGCCGGTGCACCGGGATGAGCCGCGGGATGTCGCGCAGGCCCGGGATGAACGGGATGAGCAGCAGCAGGATGGTGGCAAGACCGGTCATGTAGACAGCCCAGATGTCCACGCTGGACGAGTTGCTGAACGGGGCCACGTGGTACCACATCTGGTACAGCCAGAGCCACGGCTGGCCGGGGTAGCTGCCGGTCTCGTTCATGACGCCCCACTGGCCGCCGGTCAGGTGCAGAGTCGTCGCCAGATTCGCGTAGTAGCCGCCGTCGGCGATGAACAGCAGCGGCTTGGTGTAGTTGGTGCCGAAGAACTTCGTCTGCGCCAGCAGGTCAGCGTCGAGCGTGCCGCCTGTGCCATCTTCAGCTCGTAGGCCATCATCACCGGCACCGGTCCGGCCGCGGGCACCACCAGGTTGCCATTGTTGAAGGGAACCTTGCCGCTCACCATGGCCTTGTCGAAGGCGGTGGCCCAGGACTGCTGCTGCGCCGGCGATGCGCTGGTGTAGGTGCTGAGCGCGGCGCGCAGGGCCGGCGTGGTCACCGCCAGCTGCGACAGCGGCGAGATCACGTAGGTGGTGCGCGGCATTGAAGGGCTGCGTGACCCCGGACAGCTTCTGCCAGTTGACCGGCCCGACCTGCTGCACCGCGGCGCTGCCGTTGTTGTAAGGCGGTCCGTACGATGCCGCCAGTGCGGTGCCGTCCAGCTCGGCGGCGGCCGTTCCGACGAAGTCGGCGGCGCTTGCCTTCGCCCAGGTCTGCACGCTCAGCGGCGGCAGGTCCGGCGACGAGAGCAGCCCGGCCATGAACAGCACCAGCGCGGTGGCGATGACGACGGCGACGGTGCCTTCCTTCAGGATGTCGTAGCGCCGCGTCGCGCCGCGCCACGGCGCGGCATCAGCCGCCGCCGCGGCCTTGCGGCCGGCCCGGTCGCGCCAGCTGACGCGGTGCGCCGGCATCGGGTGGCTGACGCCGCGAACCCGGACCATCAGCACGTGCGCGCCGACGATGGTGACCAGGATGATCGGGAGCAGCACGATGTGCCACATCAGCATCTGGCCGAAGTTCATCACGTTGAAGAAGGCGCCGACGCCGACGGCGTTGAACGCGTCCTTGCCGTTGGTGGCGATCCACTGCGAGTCAAAGTTGGTCTGGGACAGGTAGCCGGTGAAGCACTCCACCACCGAGGCCATGAAGGCGACGACGCCGGTGATCCAGGTCAGCGCCCGGCGGCCGCGCCAGGCGGCCATCCAGAACTTGCCCCACAGGTGGATGACCATGAAGGCCATGAACAGCTCGACGCTCCACAGGTGCATGCTGTTGAAGAAGTGGCCGACCGAGTTGTAGTGGTACCAGTCGGGGCCGCCGAGCGCCAGCGCGAAACCGGTGGCGATCGCCAGGCCCAGGGTGGCTAGCGTGGCCACGCCGAAAACATAGATCCAGGAAGCCACGTAAGCGGGCTGCCGGTCCGGGAGCAGCTTGCCGGGCGGCAGCACGCGCACGGCGAAGCGCCGGACCTTGTTCGTCCACATGTCGGCATCGGGATCGTCTGCGGCGGGCAGGCTTTCGGCTGCGTCACCGGCCGTGGGGTCGCCTGCCATCGTGCCGGTGCCGGCGGCAGGCCGCGCGGCGTGCCGCTGCGGGAAGGGGATCAGCAGGGCGAGGCCGAAGATGACGACCATGACCGCGATCACGACCAGGTTCGCTACCGAGATGTCAAAGATCGACCAGCTCAGGTAGTGGCCTGGATGATTCAGGTCAATGGCTGACGCCGCCTCGGCAAGTGCGTGAGGGCTCATCTTTTCTAGCTCCTTGCGGAAGTGTTTGTCTGGCTGCGGACAGCCGCAAACCGAGCTTCGTGCCTGGTCGGGGTCGGCCGGCAGGGAGGACGGTCACCCATCCGGAGGACCTTCGTCCTGAATGCCCCACCGATGCGATGACGGCGTCACGACAGGAGGCTGCCTGCCGTCCGCTGGTGCGGACGGCAGGCAGCTGGTGCGGGGCGGACCGGGCTGGCTCGCCCGGCTTCCCTGTGGTCAGGCGTTGACCTGAACGCGAGTCGCGATCGTTGGCAGGATCTCCGCCTCTGGCGCGGTGCGCCGCAGGTGGAACAGCCCGAGCAGGGACAGGATCAGCATGAGCGCCGCGCCTGCGAATGAGACCCAGGCGGCGATCAGCGCGATCTGGCCGATCTGCCAGAACCCGTAGGCCTCCAGCAGCATGCTGCGCAGTGTCGTGCCCTTGAACACGGCCTCCACCTGGCCAGCCAGTGCGGCGTTCTTCGGGGTTGCCATGGCCGCCGCGGATAGCTGCGAGTAGGTCTTGCCGCCGCCGATCAGGACGAGGTGGCGGCCGATGAAGTCATTGGCGTAGACCTGGGCTTGGGCTCCGGTTGTCATGAGCTGCCCGGCATACGGGGCCATCGCCGCGCGGTTGGCGGCCGGAAGGATCTTGAACTCGGAGCTGCTCGTCGTCGGGAAAACGATCTTCTGTGCGGACAGCTGGCTGGTCACCTGGTTGTTGGCGTACGAGTGGCCCCACACCAGCAGTACGCCGGCGACGATCAGTACAGCGGTAAGGATCACGCCTGCCGCTGTGGCCAGCGCGTCAAAAGTCCTCCTGCGCATTTCTTGTGCCTCCTTGCACTCATCCCGGGCGATGGGCTCGGGCCAGTGGACTTGTTTAGCGATGCCAAGCTTCCGGCTGGCCCGCGGTCGTGGCGCAGGGTCGTGCGTCACCACCTCCGGGGACCTCGGTCACCGGTGCGCAGTGCGCGGACTTTCGGCCCTGCCGCTGCCAGCGTCCGCCGACTACCTTGCGAGCTAGCAAGCCGTCCCGGTGACGGGCGGCGTGGCAGCTGGAGGACGCCATGAGCAAGACAATCGTGCTGGCCGTTGACGCAGCGCGCCCGGACACCGGCGGGCATGTCATCGCGGCCGCGGATATGGTGCGGGAACTGGCTGGGCCCGGCGACAAGGTCGTCGTGCTGCACGTGCACGAGTTCGCCGTCGGCAGGTTCGGCAGGCTCCAGGTGGACTGCGCCGAAGGAGCTGGCGAGAGGCTGGTCGCCGAGATCGTGGCGGGCCTCGGCCGGGCCGGCGTCAGGGCGGAGGGCGCCATCAGGGAGGCCGACTACGGTCACGTAGCGCGCAAGATCCTGGCGGTCGCGGACGACGCCGGGGCCAGGATGCTCGTGCTCGGCTCGAGTAGCCGCACGGACCTGCCTCGCATGCCGTTCGGCAGCGTGTCGAGCCGGCTGCTGCATCTAGCGTCGCTGCCGGTGCTGATCGTGCCGATGCATGCGGCCGAGCGCGCGCCGCAGGAAGCCGCCGTGTCTCAGCGAGCCGACGTGCCGGACCCCGCGACGGCCGCGCGGCTGGCTGTCAGCTGAGCTCGGCTTGCCGGGCGGCGGGCACCGTCAGGCGATGTCCAGCAGGCCGGCCAGCGACAACCGCGGGGTGGCAGCCGCAGCTGGCCCGTAGCCAAACCGGATGATCATCTGCGGCTGCTCTGGCCACGGCCACCAGCCCAGCTCGCCGGTCATGTCATGCAGTTCGACCGGCTGGTACAGCAGCGAGGTCGACAGGCCATGCCGGGTTGCGGTCAGCAGCACGCGCTGCATGCCCTGGCCGGCTCGCAGCCAGTCCGCCCGGCCGTCCCTGACCGTCGACAGCACGCCGAGCGCGGGCTGCTGCTCGAACTCGGCGGCTCGGCCGGCCGGGTCGCTGACCGCAGGTCCGTCCTGGGCAGCATGACCATGACGGGCGGCGCTGAAATCCCGCACCGGGCTCTGCGGGGGAACGTGGCCTGGTCCGATCGCGGCGGCCGGGATGCCCACCCCGGTCTCGGCGGGCTGGCCCACCCAGTCGGCGAGCTCGGCCTGGTGACGGCGGTTCGCGGCCAGGTACCGGTCGGACGTAGCGACGAGCCCGAGCGCGAGCTCCGCCTCGCCGGGCGTCAGCAGGTGCAGCAGCGTGCACTCAAAGCCGGCCGACTGCTCGAGGCTGACCTGGATAGCCTCGGGGACGCGGCGGTCGCTGAACGGCAGCCGGCTCGTGTGCCGCTGCCCGATGGCAGTACATAGTTCCGTCTCCTCGAGCGTCGGCTCCACGCCGGCCGCGACCTGGACGGACGCGATCAGGGTCGGTGCGCCGTCTGGGTCAGGAAGCGGCCAGACCAGGGCGCGGTAGCCCGCGCTCCGGATTGCCAGCCGGAGGTTGAACACGGCGGCGCCGCAGCTCAGGTGCAGTGCTCGGCCGAGCGGGTCGGCCACCCACAGCATCCGGTCGAGGTCGGCGTGGACCTCGACGACGTCGGGGCCTGCCAGCCGGAAGCGCCAGGGCTGGGTGTTGTGGATCGACGGCGCTGCGCTCGCTGCGGTGAGGATCCGGTGCACGAAAGCGTCATCCGCCAGCGGGCTCGGCATGATGTCGGCCACCTCCAGTCGCGGCGCGCGCCGCGTCATCAGCAGTCCATCGCGACGGCGCGCCTGCGCCTAAGGCCTATCGGTACCCGCCGCACGGGCCATTGGTCCCTGGCCGGGCAATGTCACGGACGGCACGGTGGAGTGCCCGCAGTCACGAGCCGATCGGAGCGCGGCATGGAACCGTACGCGGAAAGCTACCGGCGAAGCCTTACTGACCCCGAGGCCTTCTGGGGCGACGCGGCAGCGCAGATCGACTGGGATCGCGCGCCGTCGCGGGTGCTCGACGCGTCACAGCCGCCGTTCTACCGCTGGTTTCCTGACGGCACCCTGAATACCTGCTTCAACGCCGTCGACCGGCACGTCCGCGACGGCCGCGGCGAACAGCCTGCCGTCAGCTACGACAGTCCGGTCACCGGCCAGCGCCGCGTCATCAGCTACGGCGAGCTACTCGACCAGGTATCCCGGCTCGCGGGGGCGCTGCGCTTGCTCGACGTCGGCAAGGGCGATCGAGTTCTCATTTACATGCCCATGGTGCCGGAGGCAGTCGTCGCCATGCTCGCCTGCGCGCGGCTCGGCGCCGTGCACTCCGTCGTCTTCGGCGGCTTCGCCGCACACGAGCTCGCGCTGCGGATCGAGGACGCCACCCCGAAGGTGGTGATCTCGGCGTCCTGCGGTATCGAGCCCAGCCGGATCGTGCACTACAAGCCCATCCTGGACCGTGCGCTGACGCTGTCCGCGCACCGCCGGCTTTCTCGGTGGTCCTGCAGCGCCCGCAGGGTACCGCCGAACTGTCCGGCGACCGGGATCTGGACTGGGCCGAGGTGATGGCTGCGGCCGAGCCCGTCGGCTCCGTGCCGGTGGCCGCCACCGATCCGCTGTACGTGCTGTATACCTCGGGCACCACCGGCAAGCCGAAGGGCGTGGTGCGTGATAACGGCGGTCATGCGGTTGCGCTGACCTGGACCATGCGCAACATTTACGACGTCCGGGCCGGCGACGTGTTCTGGGCGGCGTCGGACATCGGCTGGGTGGTCGGGCACTCCTACATCGTGTACGCGCCGCTGCTGGCCGGCTGCACCACCGTGCTGTACGAAGGTAAGCCGGTTGGCACGCCGGACGCTGGTGCCTTCTGGCGGGTCGCTGCGGAGCACCGCGTGCGCGCGTTGTTCACCGCGCCGACGGCGCTGCGCGCGATCAAGCGGGACGACCCCGCGGGCGCGCTGGCCGGCCAGTACGACCTCTCGTCGCTGCGTTACCTCTTCCTGGCCGGCGAGCGGCTGGACCCGGAAACCTACCACTGGGCGCAGGAGGTCCTGCACATCCCGGTCATCGACCACTGGTGGCAGACCGAGACCGGCTGGGCTATCGCCGCGGACCCGATGGGCCTGCAGCCGATGCCGACCAAACCGGGGTCGCCAACAGTTCCGATGCCCGGCTTCGACGTGCGCGTGCTGGACACCGACGGCTCGGTGCTCCCGGCGGGCAGCAGCGGGGAGATCGCGATCCGGCTGCCGCTGCCACCGGGCTGCCTGCCCACCCTCTGGCACGACGATGAGCGCTATGTCGAGTCCTACTTGTCCGCCTATCCCGGCTACTACCGGACGAGCGATGGCGGCCGCTTTGATGCGGACGGATACCTGTATGTCCTCGGCCGCACCGACGACGTGATCAACGTGGCCGGGCACCGGCTGTCTACCGGAGAGATGGAGGAGGTGCTGGCCAGCCATCCGGCGGTGGCCGAATGCGCGGTCATCGGCGTGCATGACGCGCTGAAGGGACAAGTGCCGCGCGGCTTTGTCGTACTCAAGGCGAACGCGGCCGATGCGGCCGCCACGGTCCAGGCAGAACTGCTGGCGCTGATCAGAGAGCAGATCGGCCCGGTAGCCGCACTGCGCAGCGTCGACATCGTCGCCGCGCTGCCCAAGACCAGGTCGGGCAAGATCCTGCGGAAGACGATGCGCGGCATCGCCGACGGGGCGGACGAACCGGTGCCGGCCACCATCGAGGACGTCGCCACCCTGGACGCGCTGCGACCGGTGCTGCGGGTGGCCCGGTGATCGCAGGCACTGTGACAAGATGTGACCGCGATGACGCACCGGCATGAACGCACGCTCGCAGCGACCGGCCTGGCCCGGGTCGAGGGCGAAGGCTCGCTGCATGTCCGCGTGCTCGGCGATCAGGTGGACGAGGTACGGCTCGACATCTACGAGCCACCTCGGTTCTTCGAGGCGTTCCTGCGCGGCCGCGGGTACCGGGAGCCGCCCGACATTACCGCGCGGGTCTGCGGGATCTGCCCCGTCGCCTACCAGACCAGCGCCTACCTGGCCATCGAGGCCGCCTGCGGAGTGCACGTCGATGGCCCGATCGCGGACCTGCGGCGGCTGCTGTACTGCGGCGAGTGGATCGCCAGCCACGCGCTGCACATCTACATGCTGCATGCACCCGACTTCCTGGGTTATCCCGGTGCCATCGAGCTTGCGCGCGATCACCGTGACCTCGTGGAGCGCGGCCTGACACTGCGGCGGGCCGGAAACGCCATCATGGAGGCGATCGGCGGCCGGGCCATCCACCCGGTGAATGTGCAGGTGGGCGGCTTCTACTCGGTGCCGGCCCGGCGCGACCTGGACAAGCTGGCCGAGCAATTGCGCGCGGTACTTGAACCAGCCCTGGACACGGTGAGCTGGGTGGCCGGATTCGACTTCCCCGATCTCACGGTGGACCACGAGCTGCTCGCGCTGAGCGTGCCCGGCAGTTACCCCATCGAGCGCGGCACCGTCGTGACCTCCGGCGGCCGGGAGTTCGAGGCCGCCGACTTCGAGCAGCACGTGGTCGAGGAGCAGGTGCCGCACTCGACCGCCCTGCACGCCCGGCTGGCCGGCCAGGATGGCACCTACCTGACCGGACCGCTGGCCCGCTACACGCTGAACGCCCGCTGGCTGCCGCCACTGGCCGCCGCCGCCGCAGCAGCGGCAGGCCTGCGAGACAGCTGCCGTAACCCGTTCCGGAGCATCATCGTCAGGGCGGTCGAGATCGTCTGCGCCATCGAGGAAGCCATCCGGCTGATCGAGGGATACCAGCAGCCAGCGGCAGCGCACGTCGACGTGGCACCACGAGCCGGTACCGGTCATGGTGTCTCGGAGGCGCCGCGAGGCGTCCTCTATCAGCGGTATGAGCTGGACGGCGACGGGATCGTGCGCAGCGCCCGGATAGTTCCGCCAACCTCGCAGAATCAGGCTGCTATCGAAGGTGACCTGCGCAGGTTCGTGCAGGTCCGGCTTGACCTCAGCGATGAGCAGCTCACGGCGCAGTGCGAGCAGGCCATCCGCAACTACGACCCGTGCATTTCCTGCGCCACGCACTTCCTCACGATGCGCGTCGACCGGTCATGACGCAATCCCGGCGAGTGGTAGTCATCGGCGTGGGCAACGAGTTCCGCGGTGACGATGGTGCCGGACCCGAGGTACTAGCACGGCTGGACGGACGGCTGCCCGCGGACGTGCAGCTGGTGCTGAGCGACGGTGAGCCTGCCCGGCTGATCGAGGCCTGGACCGGCGCGACTGTCGCGATCGTGGCCGACGCGGTCGCCGGCGGCCCCGGCCAGACCGGAGAGCTGCACCGGCTGGTTGTCGGCGGGGCCGCGGGCACAGCGGGCCGGACCGCAGGCGAGGCAGGCGTGGCCAGTTCGCACGGGCTGGGCCTGGACACCGCCATCGGCCTGGCGGTCGCGCTCGACAGGCTGCCGCCGGTGCTGATCGTGCACTGCGTGCAAGGTGCCGACTTCAGCCAGCGCCGGGGCCTCAGCGAGCCGGTCGCCGCGGCCATCGGCAGCCTGGCTGATGCCATCGTGGCCGATGTGCGCGCGGCGCACGGCTAGCTGCCAGGACTGAGGTCCCCCGCACGCTGGCCGTTGTGCCCTGTCGGCCAGGTCGAGGGCCGGCTGGCCTGAAGGCTCAGGTGACTGGCCTGATGGCTCCGTAAGGAGATGCCCGATGACTGACATCCAGCTGAATCCGGGCTGCGCGGCTGTCGCTGAGCACCTGACGGTGCGCACCAGTTGCGGCCGGACGATGGACGTCGGGCTCATGAGGCTGGGTGATGAGCACCGGCAGGCCAGCCGGGTGACCATGCGCGTCGGTGAGTGCCCGCACTGCGGTGACGGCTCCTGGGCAGCCCTCACGCCCGGTGAGGCGCGCCGGCTCGGGCACGCCCTGCTGGCGCAGGCGGCCGGCGCGGAGACCGGCGACGGTCAGCCGGACGGGACCGGGCGCGTCGACGTCAGCTGGTCCGGCGGTGATAGCTACCGGATCGCCACCCGCGGCCACGCCCTGCTGGCCGACCAGCCCGTCGCGCACGGCGGCCAGGATCAGGCGCCTACGCCGACTGAGCTGATGGTCGGCTCGCTCGCGTCATGCATCGCCTTCTATGTCGGCCGTTACCTGCGCAGGCATCAGCTCGACCCGGTTGGCTTCGGGGTCCGGGCCGATTTCGGCATGGCCACCGATGCTCCGGCCCGCGTCAGCGAGGTGCACCTGGCGATCCGGGTGCCCGCCGGAGTTCCCGCCGACCGCCGCAAGGCGCTGCTGGCCGTCGCTTCGCACTGCACGGTGCACAACACGCTCCGGCAGCCGCCGGAGGTAGCGATCACTCTCGACTGACTGCTCCTCCTGCTGGCCGGGCACAGCTGCTCCCGGTCCGGTCGCGTGCCGGCGCAGCCAGGTTTCCGGTTGCCCTGATTGGGCGGCCATGGCCTGCCAGGTCCAGCCAGCGGACCTGCGGGCGGTGACGTAGCTGGCAATGTCGGGGTAGCCAAGTCCGGCAGCAACGCTGGCAGCACGCTGCCGGGCCTGCTGACGCCTGGCAATGTGCGCGACGGAGGCAACGCCATGACGGCGCAGGGCTGACGTCACGGCGTGGTGGGACAGCCCAAGCTCGGCTGCCAGCGCGTTCACGGTCTGATGCTGCTCCAGGTGCCGCTCCCGCAGGTAGCTGGCGACATCGTGATAACCAAGCCGGCGTAGTGCCGGACGCCAGCGCGTATCTGGCCGGTCCGCGGCACGCCGTCGCGCTAGGTCAGCGGCGGCCGGATCGATGCGGCTGAGGTGCCGGGTGAGCCAGTCCTTGTGCAGTCCGGCCTCGCGGCTGATGGCCGTCATGCTGGCGCCCGCCTCGGCCCGGGCGACGACGAAAGCCCCGATGTCCGCGAAACCGTGCCGCTGGGCCGCATCGGCGGCGACTGCGGCAAGCTGTCGATCGGCGCGGTCCCTGCTGGCTTGAGCCGCGGCAGCGGACGGGCGCGATGCCCGCGCGAGCGAGGCTTTCCTGCGGCGCTGCTGGGGGAATGGCCGCCCGCGGGCGGCCTCGGCCGCTTGCCGGGCCAGCTGGCCGGCCCGGGCACGCTCGCGGCCGGCCGCGCTGCCGTCGCGGACGGCGGGCTCGAACAGCAGACGGGCCGTGAACGCAGCCGCGCGGAGCTTACGGGTCGCCGGTCCCTCCAGCGACTGGCCGCGCTCGAGCCCGAATGCCTCGCAGTACTGCTGCTTGGTCCAGCCGTGCGAGGCAAGGTGAGCCGCGACCGACCGGAACGACCGGCCGCACAGGTGGCACATCACCAGCGCGCCGTCGACGACGACTTCGCCGGCCGGCGCATAGCACGGCGTACCGTCAGCGAGCAGCCCGGCAACTGGACGCAGCACCCGGTCTGATCGCCGTGGCGCGTCCACGCGGGCTGCCGCCGCCCTGATCATGTCCGCAGACATGACCGGCCTCCGTCCATCCGCTAGTCACACTGAGACTACAGAACGGTCGCTGCTGCTGTCATCACGCCGCACTCGCGGCGGGGGCCTGCGTCGGTCAGGGTGTGCCGCATTCCCTGCGGTACTAGCCTGGGCACTATGTCCGCACCGCGGGATCCGTCACTGTCGCTGGCCGAATGGCTAGTGCTGTGCCTGGTCTGCGAGAAACCGACGCACGGGTTCGCGGTTGCTGCGCTGCTTGGCCCGGACGGCGAGCTTGGCCGGGCATGGCGGGTTCCCAAGCCGGTGATCTACCGCGCCCTGCAGCGCCTCGAGGAGCTCGGCCTGCTGCGTACCACCGAGCAGCAGCCATCGAGCCGCGGGCCGGTCCGTTCCGTGGTGGAGGCGACGAAGAGCGGCCAGGGCAGCGCGGCAGCGTGGCTCACCAGGCCGGTCGGCCATAACCGGGAGGTGCGCTCCGAGCTGCTGGTGAAGCTGGCGCTGTACGCACGCAACGAGGCAGATCCGGAGCCGCTGGTGGCCGCCCAGCGGGACCAGCTGATTCCGGTCGCCCGAGCCCTTGAGGACCGGCTTGCCGCGGCGACGGGCTTCGACCGCACCCTGATCTTGTGGCGGTGCGAGACGGTATCGGCAACTCTCCGGTTCCTCGACGCCCTGCAGACCCAGGCCATGGCCGGGACAGCCCGGCTGTAACTCCCGGTGGCTCAGCGTCGGCTCCGGTGCCTGACTACGTTACGGTCACCAGCCGCGTGACGGCCGAGCAGCGCCAGCCGCCGGTCGTCGACCTGTGCATCACCGTGACTGCTGGTGCTGGGTTGCGTGGCCTGTCAGACTCGTGGCAGCAGCGGGGCTGCGGCTCGGCTGGCGCTAGCCCGCTGTGCCCGGCTTGCCGGCGCGGGAGGGAGGGGTCTGCCCGGTGCGGCTGCCTGAGATCGCCAGGCGTGGCGCGAGCGTCATCGCCGCTCTGCTGTTAGCTGCCGCACCGTCGGCCGCTATCGCGGGGACTTCGGCCACCGCAGGCGCGGCCGGTATCCGCCCGCTGGCGCCGCTTTTCTTCACCACCAGCGGCGCTCTGTGGGGCGCTGCCGCCACGTCGGCGCGCAGCGCCTGGGCCGTCGGTTCGGCCGGTACCAGGACGCTGATCCTGCGCTGGAACGGCACTGCCTGGAAGCGCGTGCTCAGTCCCACCCCGGCGGGCGGTGCCACCCTCCGCGGCGCGGCGGCTAGCTCAGCCCGCAGCGCCTGGGCCGTCGGCAGCACCGGCACCGGCAAGACGCTGATCCTGCGCTGGAACGGCCGCAGCTGGAAGCAGGTGGCCAGCCCCAGCCCTGGACCGTCAGGCGCGAGCCTGTACGGCGTGGCCGCGACGTCCGCCAGGAACGCCTGGGCGGTCGGTTCTGTCAGCGGCGGCGCGCCGCTGATCCTGCACTGGAACGGGCACAGCTGGAAGGCGGTCCGGCTGCCCAGGTCCCTGCAGGGGGCTGGCGGCCTGTTCGGCGTCTCGGCCGCAGCTGCCGGGAACGCCTGGGCGGTCGGCCGGACCGGCCTTGGCTCGACCCTCATCGCGCACTGGAACGGCACATCCTGGACCCGGCTGACCAGCCCGGGCCTGGGCGCCCTGTACAGCGTGACCGCCGTGTCCGGCCACGCCGCCTGGGCGGCCGGCCTGAGCACCGGTGTCACCGACCAGACGCTGATCTTGCGGTGGAACGGCAGCCGCTGGAAGCAGGTCGCCAGCCCGAACCCGGGCGGCAGCAGCGGAGACTTCCTGTTCGGGGTAGCTGCGGCCGCCGCCGGGAGTGCCTGGGCTGTCGGCGACACCGGCAGCGGCAAGACGGTGATCGTGCACTGGAACGGCACGGCGTGGAAGCTGGTACCGAGCCCGAGCCCGGCGGCCAGCAACGCGCTCCAGGGCGTGGTCAGCGCATCAGCGCACAGCGCCTGGGCAGTGGGCTTCACCGTCGGCGGCAAGGCGCTGATCTTGAGATGGACCGGCAACGCCTGGAAGTGACTGGTCAGCCGGCTTGCCCATAGCGGGCGGCTAGCGCGGCGGGGAAGCCCAGGTCGGCAGCCATGATCGCGGCCGACAGCCCGGCTGTCAGGTCCCGGAGCCGAGCGCAGCCGTCCGGGCCGATCGCCTGGTAGGCATACCCGGCCAGGTCATCGGTGCGCTGCTCGATCGACCGGCGGCGCTGCTGCCCCGGCTGGCTGAGGGCGAGCGCCGCGCCGTCGGCGAGCCAGCCCAGGTCGCGGACCCGTGCGACCCCGGCTGCCCACTCCTGGTCACTCCAGGCCCTGGTGGTCCGCAGCACCTCGGCCGGGATGGCGCCGGTGGCGGCGTGCGTGATCAGCGCACCCAGGCCGTCGAGTCCCTCGGTGAGCAGGAGCGCTACGTGGCCGTCGCCTCGGTACTCCCGCAGTAGCGTCTGCGCGTGCCACAGCACCAGGTGCGGTGCGTCAGGCCAGGGCAGGGAGGCATGGCCGGCGAATAACGGCCGGCCCTGGGCCGGCTGCACGCCCGGTCCGCTGCGCGCCGGGCCAGGTCGGCAGCTTCCCGTACGCGCGCACTGCCGATCTCGTCACCCCAGGCCTGGCGCAGCGATCGGTCCGCCGCCTCCAGTCGCGCCGCCAGCACCCGGTCCGGCGAGGCGATCTGCCAGGCGGCCGGGATTGCCTCTGCGACGATTGCCGGGCTGAAGTTGAAGAACGTGGCAATGACGGTCCCGGCCCCAACCTGGCCCATGGCCGCCGACCGTGACGCGAAGTAGGTCATCCGCTGGCGGGTCAGGCCGATGCTGGCGTAAGCGTCCGGGCCATGGGGCGTGAAGTAGATCATTCCGTGAATCGGCTCAGCCGCGCGGTGCGCGAGTCTCGCCGCGGCGGGCGTGACGGCGCTCATCGGGGCAGGCTCATCGGGGCAGGCTCAGCGCACGCGTGCGGATGGTCAGGGTGTCAGCCGGGGCGGCCGGGCAGCGCATACCAGGCACTTTAACGGTCAGCGGGGCCGGCCGACTGCTCGGCCGCGACGAGGAACTCCTCGGCAGCGGCGTTGAAGGTGCGGAATACCCGGTGCACCTCCGGCCTGGTCATCCCGAGCTGCCGCAATTGCGGTTCCAGCGCGCGGGTGTTGGGGGTTTCCATCGGCCCGAAACAGCCGTAGCAGCCGCGGCCGAAAGCCGGGCAGATGGCACCGCAGCCCGCCTGGGTTACCGGGCCGAGGCAGGGCGTGCCGCGGGCCACCATGACGCATGCGGTACCGCGCAGCTTGCACTCCTGGCAGACGCTGTGGGCCGGGATGCGCGGCGCCCGCCCCGCGAGCAGGGCCGATAGCAGTTCGGTGAGCTGACGCTTGTCGATCGGGCAGCCGCGTAGCTCGAAGTCGACCGGGACGTGGCTCGCCACCGGGGTGGAGGTCGCCAGCGTGGCGATGTAGTCAGGCCTGGCATAGACGGCCGCGGTGAACTCGGTGACGTCGGCGAAATTCCGCAGCGCCTGAATGCCGCCGGCCGTCGCACAGGCCCCGATCGTGACCAGCAGTCCGGACTGAGCCCGGATTGCCCTGATCCGGTCCGCGTCCTGGAGCGTGGTCACCGAGCCCTCCACCAGGGACACGTCATACGGGCCAGCCAGGTCGGTGCTCGTCGCCTCGGTGAAGTGCGCGACATCGACCTCGGCGGCCAGGGCGAGCAGCTCGTCCTGGAGGTCCAGCACGGTGAGCTGGCAGCCGTCGCAGGACGCGAGTTTCCAGACCGCCAGCTTCGGTCTCGGATTCTGCGCAGGCATCTAGAGCTCCCTCACTGCGAGTAGCGCTTCGGCGACCGGATAGCTGACCACCGGCCCGTCCCGGCACAGCAGCAGCGGGCCGAGCTGGCAGTGCCCGCACACGGCCACCCCGCACTGCATGTTCCGCTCCAGCGAAACCCGGATGCGGGCCGCCGCCAGCCCCGCGGCCAGCAACGACCGGGCGGTCAGCCGCATCATCACCTCGGGACCGCAGATCAGTGCGGTCGTCTGGGCCGGATCGAGCGCGGCCTGGCTGATCAGCTGGGTGACCACGCCGACGTTCCCGGTCCAGCGCGCATCGGCCTTGTCGACCGTGACCATGACCTCGGCACCGCAGTCCCGCCAGTCCTGGAGCTGGGCCGCGAACAGCAGTTCGTCCGGCGACCGCGCGCCAGCCAGCACGATGATGCGGCGGTAGAGCTGCCGCTGTGCCAGCGCTGCCAGCAGGGCAGGGCGCAGCGGCGCAAGGCCGATACCGCCTGCGACTAGCAGCAGATCCTGGCCTGCCGCGGCTGCCTCGTCCCAGCTGGTGCCGAACGGTCCGCGCACTCCCACGAGCTGGCCGGTGCCTGCCCCGCACAGCGCCCGGCTGACCGCGCCGACCGCGCGGATCGTCTGGATCAGCGCGGGCTGCCCGGCGGGGCCGCTGACCGAAATCGGGATCTCGCCGACCCCGAACGCGTAGAGCATCGTGAACTGGCCAGGACGGAACGCGGCGATCGGCTGGTCGGCTGGCTCAAGGGTGAGCGACACGGTGTCCTGAGTCTCGGCCTGCCGCCCGGCAACCCGGTAGCCGACGGGCACTAGCGCGCCGGTCATGTCGACTCGCGCAGGCCCGCGGCGGCCGGTGGCGCCGCGTAGAGATCCAGGATCCGGATCCTGGCCGCCTGCAGCCGTGAAATAGCGGTGCTGAGCAGCCTCCGGGTCAGCTGGTAGCCCAGCTCGTAGTCGGTTTCACACAGCTCGACGAGCCCGGCGGCTGGCAGCTCGAATGCAGTCACCGGTAGCTGAGCATAGGCCCCGAATTGCCACTGGGCCGCAGGCGAGAGCCAGGACAGGCCGAGTTCGTCGCCCGGTCCCAGCGTCTCCACGATGAGCCGGGGCCGGGCCAGCACTCGCAGGTCGAGGACGACGCGCCCGGTGCTGATCAGCCACAGCCGGGCTGCCGGCTCGCCCTCTTCGAAGATCCGATGGCCCGCCGGCATGTCGACGCTGATCGCCAGCGCGGCGAGCCGGGCGAGCTGGCCGGCCGGCAGCCCGCGCGTGAACGCGTGCCCGGCGAGCTCGGCTGCGCTGACGCCGTTCATGCCGACCCGCCATGATCCGGCCCGGCGTCGCGCTCGGCCCGCAGCGCTGCCACTTCCTCGGTCAGGTCAATGCCGACTGGGCACCAGACGATGCACCGGCCACAGCCTACGCAGCCCGATTCGCCGAACTGATCGTGCCAGGTGCCGAGTTTGTGAGTGAGCCACTGCCGGTAACGGCTGACGCCTGAGGACCGGACCGGGCCGCCATGCAGGTACGAGAAGCCGAGGTCGAAGCACGACGCCCAGGTCTGCCAGCGCTCCGCGTGCTCGCCGCTGAGATCGGTGACGTCCTCGACCGTCGTGCAGAAGCAGGTCGGGCAGGCCATCGTGCAGTTGCCGCAGGTGAGGCAGCGCGATGCCACGTCATCCCAGCGAGCGGCGCCGTGGCTGGTGGCCAGCAGCTCGCGCAGCCCGCTGGCGTCCATAGTCCGGCCCATTCGCCCGGCGGCGTCCTGCACCGCCGCGCGCGCGCTGCTGACCGCCGCGGCCGCGGCCGGCCGCAGCGACAGCCTGGCCAGCACGGCAGCGCCACGGGCTGACCCCGTTTCGATAACGAAGCTGTGCGCCTCCGGTCCGGCCAGTTCGGTCAGCAGCAGGTCGTAGCCGGGGCTCGCCTGCGGACCGGTGCCCATCGACGTGCAGAAGCAGGCCTCGCCGGGCTCGGTGCAGTTCACTGCGACGATGAAAATCCCGGCCCGGCGCCTGGCATAGCCGGAGTCAGGCTGGCTGGCAGCGCCAAGCACCCTGTCCTGGATCTGGATCGCGCGCAGATCACACGGGCGAACGCCGACGAAGGCCATCCTGGCCGCATCGTCCGGCGCCGGGCCGGGCACGAAGCCGTCGCCATCGCGCTGGGCGGACCACAACCGCTCGCGCGGCGGGTGCAGGAACTGCTTCCACGACTGCGGCCCGGCCGAGTGCGCGAACGCGGCGTCATCCGCGCGGCGGCGCAGCCGGTAACCACCGGGGGACAACGTCACGCCCCACCCGAACGGCAGCTCGGCAGCCGACTCCAGCTCGCCGAGTACGATCGCGTCGCCGGCCACGCGAGGCCCGATGACCTGGTAGCCGTCCGATCTGAGTACGCCGTGCAGGTCCTCCAGGCCAGCCGCGTCGAGCTGCCAGGATCCGGTCTGCGTGGTTACGTCGTCAGCCATTGGTCTCTCTCGGTGCAGATGGGCTACTGATCATCATGGCGCCGGGGCTGCCGGGTCGACAGGGTCCAACGGCCCGCGTGTCGCGCGGGGGGCAATGCGGACCGTCAAAGAAGGCTGATGGTCCTGGGTAACGCGGGCCTTATGGCCCTGCCGGCCCTGCCGGGCGCGCGGTGTTATTGCTGTGGCGGGAGGGACAAACGCCAAGGTCGCGGAGATGCCGGCTTGAGCAAACCGGCACACCGCGAAATCTGAACCGCGAGAAACGGGCGGTCCCTCCCGCTATAGCTGTCCGCTATCTAGCCGAGCAGATCTGCCAGGTCGGTGACGACCACGTCGGCACCGGCGTGGCGCAGGTCGCTGGCCTGGCCGACGCGATCTACCCCGACGACCCAGCCGAACTGTCCGGCGCGGCCGGCCGCCACGCCCGCCAGCGCGTCCTCGAACACGGCGGCGCTGACCGGCCGCACAGCCAGGGCTGCAGCTGCCACCAGGTAGGTGTCCGGGGCTGGCTTGCCTGCCAGCATCCGCTGGCGGGCGACGTGCCCGTCGACGACGGCGTCGAACTGGCCGTCCAGGCCGGCTTCGGCCAGCACCTGATGAGCATTGGCGCTGGCCGAGACCACGGCGGTGGCCAGCCCGGCGGCGCGGACGGCGCGAAGATAGCGCTGTGATCCGGGGTACACCTGCACCCCGCCGGCCGCCAGCAGGCTGAGCAGGAGCTCGTTCTTCGTGTTAGCCAGCCCGAGCACCGTGCCGTCGGCTGCGGTGTCGCCATCCCGCCCTTCCGGCAGCCGGATGCCCCTGGCCGCGAGGAACGTCCGCACGCCGTCGGCGCGGCTACGCCCGTCGACATAGCGGTCATAGTCGCCGACGTCATCGAAGGGCGTGACCGGAGTCCCTGACCGATCAGCACGGTCACGCAGGAATGTGTCGAACACCTGTTTCCACGCCCGCGCATGCACCGTCGCCGTCTGGGTCAGCACGCCGTCCAGGTCGAACAGGCACGCGCTGATGGAATCCGGCAGCCCTACGGCCATAGCCTGCAGCCTAGGCGGCCCGGTGCGGGATCGCGGCAGCATGCGCGGGTCTTTCGCCCCTGGCTCTGCGACCCTGGGCCTGGCACCCTCAAGGAGTCCGAGGATGATCTCCTAGTGGGGGGACTGACGTGTGAACCGGCGGACGCGGCCGGGGATCAGCTGGACCGTCCGCGTTTGCACGGGAACGACCCGGCGAGATTGGAGGGCGCAGTGGCTGATGAGGTGCTTGAAAACCTCGGCGAGGACGAGTGCCTGCGGCTCATCGCACCGGGCGGCATCGGCCGGCTCGTCTACGCGGGCAGGTACGACCTGACGGTGCTGCCGGTCAACTACAAGATGCACAACGGCGCGATCCTGTTCCGGACTGCGCAGGCCGGCGCTACCGACGAGGACCTGCGCACGGGGATCGCGCACGCCGAGTACCGGGTCGCGTTCGAGGTCGACGACTTCGACTACGGCGCACGCGAAGGCTGGAGCGTGCTGGTCCAGGGCCCGGCTCACCACCTGGACTCCGACGAGGAGCGGGCCGAGGCGCAGGCGGCCGGCGTCGAGCCGTGGCCGGGCGGTCAGCGGGAGCACTTCATCCGGATCACCCCGGCGCGGATCACCGGCAGGCGCATCAGGCGCGGACCGGCCGCTGGGCGCGGGATAGCGCACGACGGCAGGCAGGAGCGAGCAGATGCGAGCGATGGTCTATCCACGGGTCCGGGCCGCAAGGCCGTGCAGGACGTGCCGGACCCGGAGATTACCGACGAAGCCGATGTGATCGTGCAGGTCGACGCGACCACGATCTGCGGGACCGACCTGCGCATCCTGGCCGGGGACGTGCCGTCGGTCCGGCCGGGCCGCATCCTCGGGCACGAGGCTGTCGGCACGGTGGCAGAGGTCGGCAGCGCGGTCCACACCATCAGCCAGGGCGACCGCATCCTGGTGTCGTGCGTGTCCGCGTGCGGTGCCTGCCGGTTCTGCCGGGAAGGGCACTACGGCCAGTGCCAGGGCGGCGGCGGCTGGCTGCTCGGCCACAGCTACGACGGGACCCAGGCCGAGTATCGTCCGGGTTCCGTTCGCCGACACCTCGACCTACCAGATCCCGGCCGGGCGTCAGCGACGAGGAAGCCCTGATGCTGGCCGACATCGTGCCGACTGGCTACGAAGTCGGCGTACTGAAGGCCGCAGTGCAGCCGGGCGACGTCGTCGCCGTGGTAGGCACCGGCCCGGTCGGCCTGGCGGCGATCATGGGCGCCAGGCTGTTCAGCCCGAGCCACATCGTGGCCATCGACGTCGCCGACCGGCGGCTGCAGGCAGCCAAGCAGTTCGGCGCGGACGTGACTCGTGAATGACTCGGTCACCGATCCGCTCGACGACGGTCCGGGCGTCAGCGATGGCCTGGGAGCGGACGTGACGATCGAGGCGGTCGGCGAGCCGGAGACCTTCGAGCTTGCGGTCCGGCTCACCCGGCCCGGTGCCCGGATTGCCAATGTCGGCGTGCACGGCAAGCCGGCCGCGCTGCACCTTGAGGACCAGTGGACCAGGGACATCACGGTGACTACCGGTCAGGTGGACACCTACTCAACGCCCATGCTGATGCGGCTGCTGGCCAGCCACCAGCTGGACACGCGCAGATTTGTCACGCACAGATTTGGTTTCGACGACTTCGACGAGGCATACGACGTGTTCTCCCACGCTGCCGACACCGGCGCGCTGAAGGTAGTGATCAGCCGCTAGCGCGCAGTCACCGGGGAAGCGAGGAGGTGGTGGCCATGGCAGGGTCAGCATCGGAGCCGGCTGGCCGGCCGTCAGCTGGCGACGCGTTCATCGAGCGCGTGATCGTCGGTGTGGATGACGACGCGGCCGGCCTGGCCGCGCTGGCCGAGGCGATCAGGCTGGCCAGGATGCATCGCGCGCAGTTAGTCGCGATACGGGCGTGGGCCCTGGGGCTGCCCCGGCACGGGGGCCGCCGGATGCGTCGTCTGTCCCATCCGCACGTCGTGCTCAGCTTCTCCGGCGAGGAGCAGCGCGAGGCGTCGCGGATGCTGGTTCGCGGCGCGTTCGCCAGCGTCGCCGGGGGGCTGCCCGGTGGCCTCCAGGTCACGATCGAGACGCCGGAGGGCGATCCCGCGGTTCTGCTGGTCAGCTTCGCCAGCCTGCCGGGCGACCTGCTCGTGCTGGGCAAGAGCACCGGGCATCTGGCGCGACGCCTAGTGCACGGTTCGGTCACCAGCTATGTCACGCAGCGCGCACGCTGCCCGGTGATCATCGTGCCGGCGGAGGACGGGGTCGCCGTCACGGCATAAGGCCGTGCAGCGGGAAGACCGCCGACCGGGTCGCCATGATGGCCTGATCCACTGGGTCACCGGGGTCATAACCAGACTCGAAGCTGGGGAAGGCGCCGTCGGCCCCGTCCGTCATCACCTGGGGAGCCGGCTCGGCTGCAGTCCACTCGACGTACTCCCGCCAGAGCTGCGGGGTGGGCGTGGCCGGATCGATGGGCTGGCCTGAAGCTTCCGCCAGCAGGTGCGTCCAGGTCCGCGGTACCACCTGGACCAGCTGATACCCGCCGCCACCAGTGAGCAGCCAGCGGCCGCCGGCCACCTCATGCGCAAGCCGGTGCAGCGCTGCGTGCGCCGTGCGCTGGCCGTCGATGCTGATCTCCAGGTTCGCCAGCGGGTCACTCCAGTGCGTGTCACAGCCGTGCTGGGTGACTAGCAGCTGCGGGCGGAACTGGCGCAGTAGCGGGGGCACCACGGCGTCGAGGCCACGGAGCCAGCCGGCGTCCCTGGTGCCGGCTGGCAGTGCCAGGTTCACCGCCGACCCGTCAGCATCCGGCCCGCCGGTCTCGGTCGGCCGTCCGGTGCCGGGGAAGAGCGTGGCGGGGTGCTGGTGCATGCTGATCGTCAGTACCCGCGGGTCGTTCCAGAAGGCAGCCTGCACGCCATCCCCGTGGTGCACGTCGATGTCGACATAGGCGATCCGCTCCGCGCCCTGGCCGAGCAGCCAGGCGATGGCGATCGCCGGGTCGTTGTAGATGCAGAATCCGCTCGCGCTGGCGCGCATGGCGTGATGGAGGCCGCCCGCGATGCTGGCGCCGTGCTCGGCCGACCCGGACCAGACAGCCTGCGCGGCAGCTAGCGTCGCGCCGGCGACAAGCGCCGAGGCGTCGTGCATGCCGCCGAAAATCGGGTCATCCTCGGTGCCGAGGCCACAGGCAAGCAGCGCCGCGGCGTCGGGCTGGCCGGCCGCGGCGGTCCCGGCGGCGAGTGCGCCCGCCGCCTTGACCACGGCGATGTAGCGCGGATCGTGCACGAGCTCAAGTTCGGCATCGGTAGCCGGAGCGGCCGCCGCTACGGTGACCTCGTCGCGGGTCAGCACGCCGAACGCACTGGCCAGCTCCATGGTGAGCTTGATCCTGATCGGCGCAAGCGGATGACCCGGCCCGAAGTCATATTCGGTCAGCTTGTCATCCCAGGCGACGTGCAGGGTACAGGTCACGTTGCGGTCCTCTCCGAAGCCGTCCCGCTAGCCTGCCACATCGGCTGGTCGGCCCCGGCCGACGCCACCAGCTCGCAGCTGCGCCGCCGGGGCCGCAGATGCAGCGCCCGGCCGGCCGCTGCCGGGTTAGTGCGATCAGAAGCTCAAGCCGACCACCTCGCCGCCGGATTGCCGGAGGGCCTAGCGGCCCCCTGCGGGAGGACGTTTGTCACTTTCGCTGCCGGCCCATTGCGACGAGCATCGCCAGGACATGCGAAAGGACGTGAGAAATGGCCACGACCACTACGGAGGTCCGGCAGCGGGCTACCGAATCTCTGCAGGGCCGGGTGGCGCTGGTGACCGGCGGTACGCGCGGAATCGGCGCGGCTATCAGCCGCTGCCTTGCCGCTCACGGTGCCGCTGTTGCGGCCGGGTACTGGCGCGGCGCAGAAGGCGCTCAGAAGCTGCAGGCAACGTTCGCCACCGAGTATCCGGACCAGCTCACTACGGTGCACGAGGGCAACATCGGCCACCCCGATGACTGCCGCCGCGTGCTGCGCGAGGTCATCGATCAGCATGGCCGGCTCGACATCCTGGTCAACAACGCCGGCATCACCATCGACAAGACCGTGGCCAAGATGACCGACGAGGACTGGCAGCGGGTCATCGCGGTCAACTTGTCTGGCGCGTTCTTCATGGCGCAGGCAGCGCTCGAGCACATGCTCGAGCGCGGCACGGGCCGGATCATCAACGTGTCCTCGGTCATCGGGGAGACCGGGAACATCGGCCAGGTGAACTACGCGGCCTCTAAGTCCGGCCTGTTCGGGCTGACCAAGTCGCTGGCCAAGGAGGCTGTATTCCAGCTGGCCAGGGCACAGCGGCCAGTCGGTGACAGCATGGGGCTGACGGTGAACGCCGTCACGCCCGGTTTCATCGCGACCGACATGCTCGCCACCATCCCGGACAAGGTGCTGGACCGGATCCGCGGCCAGATCCCGGTGGGCCGGCTCGGCGCACCGGAAGAGATCGCCCGCGTGGTCGCGTTCCTGGCGGCCGACGAGTCCGCCTACATCACCGGCCAGATCTGGGCCGTCAACGGCGGACTGGACATGTGAGGACACCACGATGACTGACAGCAACGGATTCGGCCCGCGCGATGTCGTGGTTCTCTCGGCGGTCCGGACCGCCATCGGCAAGTACGGTGGCGGCCTGGCCGCCGTGCCCCCGTGTGACCTCGCTGCCACCGTGGTGCGAGAGGCGGTCAGCCGGTCTGGCGCGGCGCCCGGCGAGTTCGGCCACGCGGTATTCGGCAACGTCATCCACACCGAAGTCCGGGACATGTACCTGGCCAGGGTGGCGGCCGTGGCCGGCGGCCTGCCGGTCGGTACGCCGGCGCTGACCCTCAACCGGTTGTGCGGCAGCGGCCTGCAGGCGATCGTGTCGGCGGCGCAGGCTATCGCGCTGGGAGATTGCGACCTGGCCGTGGCCGGTGGTGCCGAGTCCATGAGCCGCGGCCAGTACTGGCTGCCAGGCATGCGGTGGGGCCAGCGGATGCAGGACGGCGTGGCAGTTGATGCGATGGTGGGCGCGCTCACCGATCCGTTCGACGCCTGCCATATGGGCGTGACCGCGGAGAACGTGGCCGGTGAATTCGGCGTTTCCCGGTACGACCAGGACGCGCTGGCGGCGGAAAGTCACCGCCGTGCCGCGGCTGCGCAGCAGGCTGGTTACTTCCGGGACCAGATCGTGCCGGTCGAGGTGCCTGCCCGGAAGGGCACCGTCACTGTCGACACCGATGAGCACGTCCGGGCCGAGGTGAGCGCCGACGACCTTGGCAGGCTACGGCCAGCCTTCGCGCCCGACGGCACGGTCACGGCGGGGAACGCATCCGGGATCAACGACGCGGCCGCGGCCGTGGTACTGGCCGGACGTGATTACGCAGACGCGCACGGCCTTGCTCCGATTGGCCGGCTGATCGGCTACGCCCACGCCGGGGTTGAGCCGCGGATCATGGGCATCGGACCGGTCCCCGCGGTGCGGACGGTGCTGGAGCGAACCGGTATCAAGCTAGACGACATCGACGTGTTCGAGGTCAACGAGGCGTTCGCGGCCCAGGCGCTGGCGGTCAGCCGGGAACTGGGGCTGCCGCCGGACAAGACCAACCCGAACGGAAGCGGTATCTCGCTCGGGCACCCGATCGGCGCCACTGGCGCGATCCTCGCCGTCAAGGCGCTCTACGAACTGCAGCGGACCGGTGGCCGGTATGCCCTGACGACCATGTGCATCGGCGGCGGCCAGGGCATCGCCGCGATATTCGAGCGGTGCTGAGCTCGGTGCGGGCTAGGCAAGTCGACCTCAGGGAGCAACAGTTGAGTATGCAGCAATCCGGCAGTCCAGATGCCGAGGCGATAGCCGCCGCGGTTGCGCCCGAAGCAGCGGAGTTCGGCAGCCTCGACCCGGCCGGTTTCGGCGAGGCCCTGACCGGCGTGGCTGGCCGGGCGGTGCGCCGGCCGGACGCGCTAGCCGCAGCCGTTGGCCAGTTCTGGACCAGTCTGGCCAGGATCGGCCCGGCGGCCGCCGCGCTCTGGCTTGGCTCGGCAGCCGAGCCGCCGGTGCCGGTGCCGGACGACAAGAGGTTCGCCGATCCGGCCTGGGCCGGCAACCCGGTGTTCTTCGCGATCCGGCAGGCCTACCTGGCTGCGGGCCAGCTGTCGGCTGACCTGCTGGCGGCGGGCTCGGGCGATCAGGTTGCCGACGCCAAAGCCGAACTGGCGGCCGGCTTCCTGGTCGATGCGCTCGCACCGACCAATTTCCTGCCGACGAACCCGGCGGCGATCAAGCGGGCGCTGGACACCGGCGGCACGAGCGTGCTGCGCCGGCGCCGGAACTTCCTGTCCGACCTGGTCAGCAACGGCGGCATGCCGCGGCAGGTGGACACCAGCTCGTTCCGTCTGGGCGAGAACATGGCCGCGACACCGGGCAAGGTGGTGTTCCGCAACGAGCTGATGGAGCTGATCCAGTACTCGCCGCAGACCGCTAAGGTCCACGCGGTTCCGGTGCTGGCCAGCCCGCCCTGGATCAACAAGTACTACATCATGGACCTGGCGCCTGGCCGCAGCTTCCTGGAGTGGGCGATCCAGCACAAGCGGACGGTCTTCGCCATCTCCTATCGCAATCCGGACGCGTCGATGCGCGGGATCACCCTGGACGACTACCTGATCAATGGTCCTCGCCAGGCGATGGACGTCATCGGTGATATCACCGGCGCTCCCAAGATCGATATCGTCGGCCTGTGCCTGGGCGGGGCGCTCACCGGCATGCTCGCCGCCTACATGAGCGCCACCGGCGACGACCGGCTCGGCTCGGTCACCCTGCTGAACACGATGCTGGACTATTCCAGGCCCGGCATCCTCGGCGCGTTCACCGACGAGCGCACGGTGGCGAAGCTGGAACGGCAGATGGCCGGCCCCGGCTACCTTGACGGCAGCCAGATGGCCACTACTTTCGACCTGATCAGGGCGAACGATCTCATCTTCAGCTACGTCGTGTCCGGCTGGCTGATGGGCCAGGATCCGCCGGCGTTCGACCTGCTGGCCTGGAATGGCGACAGCACCCGGATGCCCGCCGCCATGCACTCCTTCTACCTTCGCTGCCTCTATATCGGTAACGAGCTCGCCCGCGGGCAGATGGAGCTGGCCGGGCAGCACCTGTCGCTGTGCCGATGTGAAGAGCGATACCTACGTGGTGGGTGCCGTGAACGACCACATCGTGCCCTGGGCTGCCTCCTACCAGGCGACCAGCCTGCTCGGGGGCGACGTCAGGTACGTGCTGTCGAGCGGCGGCCACGTGGCCGGAATCGTGAATCCGCCCGGCCCGAAAGCCTGGCACGAGATCGCCGAGTCGAATCCTCCGGATGCCGGGGACTGGCGGGCCGCCGCCGTCCGGCAGCCCGGCTCCTGGTGGCAGGACTGGGCGGAATGGGCTGGTCAGCGCGCCGGGCGGCTCGTCACGCCGCCGCCGATCGGCAGCGAGAGTATCCCGCCGCTGGCCGATGCGCCAGGCGAGTACGTGCGTGGCTAGCTATAGTTAGCAGGCGCTTGACAAAGCGAGCCTTGCTAGATATACTGAGCATGACATCAGAGTCATGGATGCCAGCTAAGTCCCTAGGAGGATGAAATGGCCGAGTACCAACGTGGCGCAGGAACTGACCAGCGAGGTCCTGAACACCATCAGCAAGAGCCAGTCCGCCGTCATTGACGCGATCGAGACCTGGGCCAGCGCGGTCCAGTCCATCAAGCCGGAGCTGCCGGACGTGAACCTGCCGTTCGCCGACAAGCTGCCGACCCCGCAGGAAGTTGTGGCGAGCGCCTACGACTTCGCCGAGCAGCTGCTGGCAGGCCAGCGCAAGTTCGCCGAGGACCTGCTCAAGGCAACCGCACCGGTGCTGTCAACCAGCAGCAACGGCGCCCCGAGGAAGACTGCCAAGGCTTCGTAACCTGACAGCGAATTCACGCACCGCGCGCGGCGAGCCCTGCTCAGCCGCGCGCCTGCGTATGCCCGGACCCGGCCTGAGATACTAGTGCGCCGGACCGGGCCGACATTCAGATCAGGAGAGACATGGCAAGCCAGTGGGACTCGCAGATGGAGGCATTCGGCTCCTTCATCCGCAGCCAGCGCAAGCTCGCCAATCTCACCCTGCGCCAGCTGGCCGAGCTGACCAGCCTGTCGAACCCGTACCTGAGCGAACTCGAGCGCGGCATGCACCAGCCGTCGGTGCGCGTGCTCAAGCAGCTGTCTGATGCGCTGAACGTGTCGGCCGAGATGCTGCTCGCTGAGGCCGGCCTGCTCAGCACGGTCGCCGCTGGCGGCGGCGAGCCCGGCGCGGAGCCGCCAGGCGGCGTGGAGCAGGCGATCAGGACCGACGCCACGCTCGATGACACGCAGAAGGCCGCGCTGCTGGCCGTCTACCAGAGCATGACGCGGCCGGCAGCTGAGTCGCCGATCGCGCCGCGCGAACCAGGGCCGAAGGTCCCGCCGGGCTGGGCCTGTTAGCCGGTGCTGCCCGCCAGCCGGACCGGGCATGCTGATCTCAGGCTCTCTCATGACGGGTCGGCGACAGAACCGATCGGGTCGAACCTGCATCAACGGCGGTGAATCGAGAATGACAGCTCCGGCTACTTCCGGCAGATTTGCGCTGCTCTCTGACGGCAGGACGGTGGAGATCCGGCACGCCACGCCCGAGGACGTCGACGACGTCCGCCGCATGCACGAGGAGCTGTCGCCAGACAACTCTTACTTCCGTTTCTTCAGCTTCAGCCCGAAGGCGCCCGAACGCGAGGCAGTGCGGGTCTGCCGGCCGGAGGGTGCCGACCACGCGGCGCTGCTGGCCTGGCTGGCAGGCGAACTGGTGGGCGTCGCCAGCTACGAGCCGACTACCCGGCCCGGCGTCGCGGAGATCGCGTTCGCGGTTTCCGACGAGATGCACGGCCACGGCATCGCCACGCTGCTGCTTGAGCACCTGGTCTCGCTGGCCCGGCAGCGGCATCTGAGCGCGTTCTCGGCCGAGACGCTGCCGGAGAACATGGCCATGCAGCGCGTGTTCGCCGACGCCGGCCTGCACGGTCGAGCGGCACTTCGCCGATGGCGTTATCGAGCTGCTGATGCCGCTGCCCAGGGCACGAGGGCGAGGAACTCGATCAGTTACCTGGACGCGGTGGCCGGCCGGGCCAGCCGGGCCGACGTCGCCAGCCTGCAGCACCTGCTGCGAGCCAGCCTCGGTCGCGGTCATCGGCGCCGGCCGGCACCGCGGATCGGTCGGCCGGGAGATCCTGCACAACATCGTCTCCGGCGGCTTCACCGGTCCGGTCTATCCGGTGAATCCGCGCGCGCACTCGATGGAGGGCCTGGCCTGCCTGGCATCCGCCGCCGACCTGCCGGAGGGCGTCGACCTCGCGGTCATCGCGGTGCCGCCCGCGCAGGTACCGGCGGTGGCCGCGGAGTGCGGCAGGCGCGGCGTGCACTCGCTCGTCGTGATCACCGCGAGCCTGGGCGGCGGCGGCGCGGACCTGCTGGCAATCTGCCGCCGGTACGGGATGCGCCTGGTCGGCCCGAACTGCTTCGGCCTCGCGTCGCTCGGCCGTGAGGCTGAACGCAACCTTCGCCGCGGATATCCCGGCGCCTGGCATTGCCGGGCTGGTCGTTCAGTCCGGCGGGGTGGGCATCGCGCTGCTTGAGCACGTCCGCAGGCTCGGCATCGGGCTGTCGTCGTTCGCCTCGGTCGGCGACAAGTACGACGTCTCCAGCAACGACATGCTGACCTGGTGGGAGCAGGATGAGCAGACCAGGCTCGCGGTGCTCTACGTCGAGTCGTTCGGCAACCCGCGGGGGTTCGCCCGCACGGCCCGGCGGGTCAGCCAGGAAGATGCCGGTGCTGACGGTCATCGGCGGCCGGTCGGCGGCTGGCCAGCGCGCTGCCGCCTCGCACACCGCCGCGGTCGGCCACGCCGCTGGTCACGCAGGAAGCGCTGTTCGCGCAGGCCGGCATCATCGCGACACACGAGCCTGGGCGAACTGGTCGAGGCGGTGGCGCTGCTGGCCTGCCAGCCGCTGCCAGCCGGCCGCCGGGTGGCCATCGTCTCGAACGCGGGCGGCGCCGGCGTGCTGGCCGCCGATGCGTGCGGGGACGCCGGCCTCAGCGGTGGCCGTGCTGGACACTGCCACCCAGCGCAAGCTCAGCCCGGCTGCTGCCGCCGGGCGCGGCGGTGGCCGGGCCGGTCGACACCACCGCCACGGTCGGCGACAGCGCGTTCCGGGCGTGCCTGGAGCACGTCGCGGCCGACGACGAGCGTCGATGCCGTGCTGGCGATCGCGGTGCCGACCGCGATGGCCGATCTGCAGCGCGGCCATCGTGACCGCGCAGGTGACCAAGCCGATGGCGGCCGTGCTGCTGGACCGGCCGAGTCGGTGAGCCTGCTGCTCGGCGTGGCGCCGTGCAGGCGACAGGCAGCCGGCAGCCGCCGGCCAGCGGCTCGGCCGCGGCCATGCGTGCCGGTCTACAGCTACCCGGAGAGCGCCGCCAGGGCGCTCGGCCACGCGGCCAGGTACCGCGAGTGGCGCGATCCGCATCACGGCCTGGTGCCGGACCTCGACGACGTCGACGTGACGGCGGCCAGCGACGCTGGTCGCGGCGTTCCTGACCGCCAGCCCCGACGGCGGCTGGCTCGCCGCGCCAGCGACGCGGTGCAGCTGCTGGCCAGCTACCGGATCCCGATCGTGGCGACCCGCACCGTGACCGTCCGTGGACGGCTGCCGCTGGCCGCCGCCGACGGAGCTCGGCGGCCACGTCGTGCTCAAGGCGGAAGTGGACGGCCTGGTGCACAAGACCGACGCCGGCGCGGTCAAGCTGGACCTGCGCACCGCCGAGGAGGTGGCGGAGGCATACGGCGAGCTGGAGCAGGCGTTCGGCGGCAGGCTGCGCCGCGTGCTGGTGCAGCCGATGCTGGCAGGCGGCGTGGAGACACTGGTCGGAGTGGTGCAGGAACCGGTATTCGGGCCGCTCGTGGTGTTCGGCCTCGGCGGCGTCGCGACCGACGTGCTCGGCGACGACGCGGCCCGGCTGGCCCCGCTGACCGGCGACGATGCGGACGAGATGATCGGCGAGCGTGCGGGCCGCGCCGCTGCTGTTCGGGCACCGGGGCCGCCGCGCCGTGACACCGCGGCGCTGGCCGACGTGCTGCTGCGGATCTCCCGGCTGGCTGACGACCTGCCGGAAGTCGCCGAGCTTGACCTCAATCCGGTGATCGCCACGGCGGGCGGCGCGCATGCGGTGGATGTCCGGGTCCGGCTCAGCCCGGCCGAGCCGCAGCGACCCGTTCCTGCGCCAGCTCCGCTGAGCCGCGCAGCGACCTGGGCAGTGCAGCCGGCGGACGAAGGTCCCCGTTCGCCTGGGTAGACGGCCTCTGCCCGGACGTGCATGACGAGCGAATCCTGCGGGTAGGACCACATGAAGGGCAGGGATGATGACGAGCGACGCAGACCGGCAGCGGATTGTTGTCGGCGTCGACGGGTCGCCTTCGTCTCGGGCCGCGCTGGCGTGGGCGGTGCGGCAGGCGGAGCTGACCGGTGCCTCCGTCGATGCGGTGAGTCGCCTGGCACTACCCGGTGATGGTGGGTGGCTACGCCTGGGCGCCGGTGTCGGTGCTCGATGGAGCTCAGACTTCGGCGCGATCGCGGCGAAGGCGCTCACCGAGGCGATCAGCCAGACCGTCGCCCCGGACTAGCCCGGTGAAGGTCAGCACCAGCGTGCAGGAAGGTAACGCGGCCGAGGTGCTGCTGGACGCCGCCGACGGCGCTGACCTGCTCGTGGTTGGCAGCCGCGGTCACGGCGGCTTCACCGGCGCGCTGCTCGGCTCGGTCAGCCAGCATTGCGCGCACCACGCGCCATGCCCGCTGGTGATCGTGCGGGCGCCAGGGAAAGCTGAACCCTGGCTGGATTCAGGAGGAGATTCTTATGACCGTCTCCGTCAGGGACGTCATGACTGCCAAGGTCATCGCGCTGCGGAAATCCGCTGACTTCAAGGAAATTGTCACGGTGCTGCGCCGGTACCGGGTGAGTGCGTGCCCGGTCATTGACGACAACGACCAGGTGCTCGGCGTCGTCTCCGAGGCCGACCTGCTCTACAAGGAGACCGAGCCGGACCGCCCGCCGGCCCTGCTGCGGTTCCAGTGGCGGCTGGATGAGGAGTACAAGTCCAAGGCCGTGACAGCAGGTCAGCTGATGACCTCGCCCGCGGTGACGATCCGGCCAGGTGCGCCCGTCGTGGACGCGGCCAGGCTCATGCAGGATCGACGGATCAAGCGGCTGCCCGTCGTCAACCACGACGGCCAGCTGATCGGCATCGTTACCCGATCCGATGTGCTCGCGATCTTCGAACGGCCAGATGAGGACATCTGGGACGAAGTGACGAAGGTCATCATCGGTACCGAGTTCGGTCTCGATCCGGGCCAGTTCGACGTGACGGTCCGGTCCGGCGTCGTCACCATCGAGGGCCTGGTGGAACTGCGCCGCACCGCGATGGACCTGGTCGGGCGGGTCCGGCATGCCGAGGGCGTCATCAGCGTGCGGAACCGGCTGACCTTCGACGCCAGCTAGCCTGCAGCCGCGCGCTCGGCCGCGTGGCCGGTCGGCTGTGCGTCTGGCCGGTGCCTGAGCCCGGTCGGCTTCTTGCGCCTGGCCTGACGCCGGCAGGCGGCCGGCCTGACGCCGGCAGGCGGGCGGAGCGGCACGCTCTAGCCAGTGACCCGGATTCGGCGGCCAGTGATCTCGGTAGCCGTCAGCCGCACGTAGACGTCCCGGTCGCCGCCAGCCCAGGGCACGATGCCCAGGGCTTGGACGTGCTCGAGCTCAGCGTGATCGGTGACGATGCCGGCGGTGCCGCTCAGCAGCACGCTCCAGCCTTCGCCGAGGTCCTCATCCAGATGGTCGACGTCGAACGCAACCTTCTCCGCGAGCGTCGCGTTCACTTGCATCTCGGCGCCGACACCGCTGGTGCCGCTCGTCCGGAATATCACGTCGTCGCCGTCCATCTTGTAGTTGACCGGAATCGCGACGGGACCTCTGCCCGGATCATCGAAAAGGAACCGGCCGATCCCGCCGGCGGCGATGTGTGCCATGCACTCGGCTGTCGTCAGGGTCTGCAGGACCGGGTTCTTCGCCGCGCTGCGCTGTCCAGGCGGCAGGTTGAGCCCGGCGCCCGACAGCGTCCGCGGATCCACGTTCAGCGCGCCGGCCAGCCTGGCGAGTGATGCTCTCGTCGGGTTCGGCATCGGGCTGGATTCGAGGTAGGCCAGGTACTCGGGCGACATGCCGGCTCGTTCGGCCGCCTGGTCGCGGGTCAGCCCGGCACGGCTGCGCTGTTCGGTGATGCGCCTGCCCAGGTCCGTCCCGCCCGTATCGGCATCGGTGCCCATGCTGTCAACTCTACGGGCGAGCCGATCCGGGCGCATGCCGGTGGTCCATGCCGTAGGGGCCATTGGACCCTGTCCGCCTGAGCCCGCTGCCCCGATGCTGCATAGGGGTGATGCATCATGACAATGCCTGCCCGTTTGCAGCTAGGTCCGGTTGAGCCGGATGGCAGCCAGTCCGCGGTCGTGACGGACCAGGGCGGCCTGGTCGTGCACGGAGCAATCCTGCGCGACTCCGTGCCAGCTCCGAGGGCCGCGTCCGCGCCGCGACTGAGCCACGACGACGTCGCATTCCTGGTCGCCACCGCGGCGAGGGCGCCATCGGTACATAACACCCAGCCATGGAAATTCCGTGTGCAAGGCAACATCATCGACTTGCTCGCCGACCCGCAGCGGCAGCTGCAGCACGTCGACCCGGACGGCCGTGAGCTCATGATCAGCTGCGGGGCCGCCCTGTTCGGGCTGCGGCTCGGGATGCGCAAGCTCGGCTATCTGGCAGCAGTCGAGCTACTGCCCGACCCGGCCCAGCCGCTGCTCGTCGCCAGGGTCACGTCAGCAGGTCACGCCGCGATTAGCCGGGCTGAGGCAGAGCTGCTCGCCGCATTGCCGCACCGGCATACCCACCGCGGAGCGTTCGCGCCCGGCGATATTCCGGTCCGGTTGCTGACCGCACTTCGGCTCGACGCCGCGGCGGAGGGGGCCGAACTGCTGCTGATGGAGGATCCGGCAACGGTCACCACGCTGGCCGGACTGGTGGCAGCGGCAGCCGACGAGCAACGGGCAAGCGCTGAGATAACCGCCGAGCTGGCCCGCTGGGTCAGCCGGCCAGGCAGCCTGGCCCGCGACGGCGTGCCTGCGCGTGCGCGGCCCGCGCGGCCACGCGGTGACGCGCCCGCCGGTGACGTGCCCGCCGGTGAGGTGCCCGCCGGTGACGTGCCCGCCGGTGACGTGCCCGCCGGTGCGGTGCCAGGCGGCCAGGGGCCGGTCAGGCGGCTGCCGCCGCGCGACTTCGGCAGACCCGGCACCGAACCCGCTGGCGGCGGGGAACCACCGTCGGCCACGGCCGTCCTGGTCACTACTGGCGACAGCGCTGCCGACTGGCTGCGCGCCGGGCAGGCGCTGCACAGGCTGCTGCTGCGCGCCGCCACCCGGTGGATTTTCGCCAGCCTGCAGTCTCAGCCGCTCGAGTCGCCGCACTACCGGGCGATGGTGGCGGACCGGCTGAGCGGGTCGGGATATCCGCAAATGCTCCTGCAATTCGGCCGTGCCAACACCGCCCTGGCGACGGCTCGCCGGCCACAAGCTGAACTGATGACTAACGATCCGCAGGCATAGGCATTTAGTCTGCCCTATACAGGCTCATCGGCCCTCCTGCGCGGGCAGCAGATCGCGCAGATTTGGCGGCGAGAGATCGGCCGGGTGAGCCTGGATCGGAGGTGCTTCCGGTGAAGGAGCGACTGAGGCTGGTCGCCCGCATGGTGCTGGGCCGCGAGCACAATCCGCTGGTGCGCCAGGTCGACCGGATCGAGCTGGCCATCATGATCAGCCTGGTGCTGGCCTTCCTCGCGGCCACACCGCTGGCCGCGATCTTCGCCGGCCGCCTGGCCGACGCTCAGGGCCTTCGCGAGCAGCGCGCTGAGCAGCTGTGGAAGCCGGTCGCAGCGACCTTGCGGCAGAGCGCCAGCGCTGGCCAGATCGGCTTGGACGGCGCCTGGGATACCGCCTGGGTCAATGCAAGCTGGACGGCGCCGACCGGCCGCCCGCGAACCGGCCAGATCGCGGTGCCGCTGAACGCGCACAAGGGTGAGGTCGTCAGCGTCTGGGTAACGCCATCAGGAGAGCTGGCGCATCCGCCGCTGACTGGCCCGGATGTGCGCGACCGGATCGCGTTCGCAGTGCTGCTGGCGATCGTCGGCGTCGCGGCGCTTGAGCTGCTCATGGCGGTCACCGTCCGGGTAGCGCTGAGCCGCCGCCGGATGGCTGGCTGGGACAGCGCCTGGCGCGCCGTGGGACCGAAGTGGTCGCAGCTCCGGTGACTAACGCTGGCTGACCGGCCGGCGCTGGCTGGAGGATTCATGAAGGCGTGGGTAGTGCAGCGGACCGCACCAGTCGATGACAGGCCGCTGGCCCGGATCGAGCGGGCCGAACCAGAGCCCGGCCCCGGCGAGGTCAGGGTTCGGATCAGCTGCTGCGGAGTCTGCCGGACTGACCTGCACCTGGCCGAGGGCGACCTGCCGCCGCGGCGGCCAGGCGTCACGCCGGGACACGAGATTGTCGGCCGGGTTGACGCGCGAGGCGCCGGAGCGGGCCGGTTTGCCATCGGCGACCGGGTGGGCGTCCCCTGGCTGGCTCACACCGACGGCACGTGCACCTTCTGCCGCCGGGGCGCCGAGAACCTGTGCGTCGCGCCGAGGTTTACCGGCTGGGATGTCGACGGCGGCTACGCCGATGCGTGCGTGGCGGCCGAGAGCTACGTCTACCGGCTGCCCGAGCGACTCGACGACGAGCACGCCGCGCCGCTGCTCTGCGCCGGCATCATCGGCTACCGCGCGCTGCAGCGCGCCGAGGTACCGCCGGGCGGCCGGCTGGGCATCTACGGATTCGGCGGCAGCGCGCATCTCACCGCGCAGGTCGCGCTGCATCAGGGGCTGCGGGTACATGTGCTGACTCGCGGTGACGGCAACCGCAGGCTCGCCGCAGCGCTGGGTGCGGACTCGGTTGGCGAGGCCACGGACGCCCCGCCGGAGCCGCTCGATGGTGCCATCCTGTTCGCTCCGGCAGGAGAACTCGTGCCCGTCGCGCTGCGGGCACTTGACCGGGGCGGCACGCTAGCCATCGCGGGGATCTACCTCTCGGATATTCCCGCGATCAGGTATGCCGAGGAGCTGTTCGAGGAACGGCAGGTGCGCAGCGTTACCGCGAACACGCGGCGGGACGGCGAGGAGTTCCTGGCCCTGGCCGCCAGGCTGAGCATCCGGCCGACGACAGTGGCCTACCCCATGGACAACGCCCCGGAGGCGCTGGCGGACCTGGCGCACGGCCGGTTCAGCGGCGCCGCCGTGCTGCACAACTGAGCGCGGCGGGTGCGCCTGCGCTGACGCTAGTCCGGCCGGCGTCCGTTCGCGCGCCTGGCCGGCCCGCGACCATGCGGCTGGCTGACCGGGCCGACCGCGGGCGCTGGCGGCAGGTCCAGGGTGACCGGCTGGCCAGCCACCAGGGTAACGGGCTCGCCGTGATGGCTGATCGGCATCGGTGCACCGCCGAGCAGCAGGTAGGTGGCCGTGCCGCCGGACACATCGGCTCGCACTCGCTGACCGCGCACCACGACGGCGAAGGCCAGCCCGGTGATGGAAGGCGGCAGCCGCGGCGCGAACAAGAGCGGGCCGGAGCCGCCGCGCAGGCCGCCGAGCCCGGCCACGGCCGCGGTCCAGGCGCCCGCAAGCGCGCCCAGGTGCAGCCCGTCGCGCACGTTGTGCTCGGTGTCGTCAAGGTCGATGAGTGCCGTCTCGGCAAGGTAGTCGTGGGCAAGCTGAAGGTGGCCGACCTCAGCGGCTAGCACTGCCTGGGTGACGGCAGACAGTGACGAGTCGCGAACGGTCAGCCGCTCGTAGTAGGCAAAATTTCGCGCCTTCTGCTCGGCGCTGAACGCCTCCGGGCGCAGCTGCATCGCCAGGACCAGGTCGGCCTGCTTCACCACCTGCTTGCGGTACAAGTCGAAGTACGGGAAATGCTGCAGCAGCGGGTACCGGGTCTTGCGGGTGCTGGCGAAGTCCCAGTCCTCGTGCCGGGTGAACCCTTCGGCCTGCGGGTGGACGCCGAGCGCGCTGTCGTACGGGATGGCCATCGCGTCAGCCGCCTGCCGCCAGCCCCGGACTTCTGCCTCGCTGACCGCCAGCGCGCTGGACTCAACCGGATGGCGGTCGACCGCATCGGCAGCGGCACGCAGGTTCTGCTGTGCCATCAGGTTGGTGTACACGTTATTGTCGGCCAGCGCGCTGTACTCATCCGGACCGGTGACGCCGTCGATTCGGAACTCGCCGTGACTGCCGACATGGCCAAGTGCCTGCCAGAGCCTCGCGGTCTGTACCAGCAGCTCCAGGCCAGGCCCGGCGGCGAAGTCGGCGTCGCCGGTGACGTCGAGGTAACGGATGACCGCATCGGCGATGTCGGCATTGATATGGAACGCCGCGGTTCCGGCCGGCCAGTAGCCCGAGCACTCGGCGCCGTCGATGGTGCGCCACGGGAAGGCGGCACCGCGCAGGCCAAGCTGGCTCGCCCTGGCGGTGGCCTGCGGCAGCGTGCTGTGCCGCCAGCGGAGCGCGTCGGCAGCCGCCGCCGCGCTGGTGTAGGTCAGCATCGGCAGCACGTAGGTCTCGGTGTCCCAGAACGCGTGCCCGTCATAACCTGGCCCGGTCAGGCCCTTGGCCGGGATCGCCTGGACCTCGGCCCTGGCGCCGGCCTGCAGCACGTGGAACATGCCGAACCTGATCGCCTGCTGCACTTCCGGGTCACCGTCCAGCCGTACATCGGCCCTGTCCCAGAACTCGGCCAGGTAATCCTGCTGCTGGGCCAGCAGGCCAGCCCAGCCGGTGCGCTCTGCCGCGTGCAGCGCACCCTGGACCTGGTCGCTCAGCGCCGGGAGCGTGCGCACGGCGGACCAGCCGTAGGCAACGAACTTGACCAGCTGAAGCCGCTGGCCCGGCTGTAGCGGCACCGACACGGCGAACCGGGCGATGTCCGGCGCGGACTCCGTTACCTGCTGGCACCCGTCCGGAGCCTGCACCAGGTGCTGCATGGCCGCGGCCACCAGCAGCCTGCTCCGCCGGGTGCGATGTACGAGCAGTCCGTGGCTGGCCTGCGCTGAGTGCCGTTCGCTCCGCAGCGGGGCAGTGAGGTTGGTCGTCGCCCGCGGGTCATGCCTGGGTGGCGGCAGCTGCTCGTTAGCCACGAGCTCAGACTGGATGACAAGCTCGGCGGGCCCGTCGAGCGGCTCGACCGCGTAACTGATGGCGGCTACCGAGCGCTGCGATAGGGACACCAGCCTGGTCGAGGTGATCCTGACCGCACGGCCGGCCGGCGAGACCCACTCGACGCTGCGGCGCAGTGTGCCCGCACGGAAGTCGAGTACCCGCTCGTGCGAGACCAGGCGGCCGTACCGGACATCGAATGGCTCGTCGTCGACAAACAGCCGCAGCAGCTTGCCGTTGGTGACGTTGACGATCGTCTGGCCGGACTCCGGATTGCCGTAGGCCGGCTCGGCGTACGGCAGCGGGCGGCGCTCGTAGCAGCCGTTCAGGTAAGAGCCAGGCAGGCCGTGCGGCTCGCCTTCATCCAGGTTGCCGCGCCAGCCGATGTGCCCGTTGGACAACGCGAACAGCGACTCAGCCTGGGCAAGCAACCTGACCTGCAGCTCAGTCTCCCGCAGGCACCATGGCTCGACCGGAAAGGCCGGATGCCTGATCATGCGCGGAAGCCCGGGATCGCGGGGCGGGTGGCGGGCACGGTCTCCACTGTAGGCTCGGCCGGACCGCCGGGCCGGACCGCGCTGTCAGCGGCCGCGGTCTAGGCGGGGACGACTTCCGGCGTGACGACGTCGCCGTCGGCTGTCTCGCGGTCAGCTGTCGTTGGGTCGTCGGCCTCAAGCACCACCAGGCCAGGCAGCTCAGCGCCGGCCAGGAACTCCAGGCTTGCTCCGCCGCCGGTCGACACATGCCCGAAGTCGCTGTCGCCGAAGCCTAGGTAGCGGATGGATGCGGTGGTGTCGCCGCCGCCGACGACAGTGAAGCCGGCATTCCACGCGATCACCCTGGCCACAGCTAGCGTGCCCGCCGCGAACTGGGGGATCTCGAACAGGCCCATCGGGCCGTTCCAGAAAATGGTGCGGGCGGCTGTCAGCTGCTCGGCGAATGCGACGGCAGTCTCCGGCCCGATGTCCAGCGCCATCTGGCCGACCGGGATGGATGCGGCGTCCACCACCTGCATGGCTGCGTCCGGCGACTGTTCCGGTGCCACGATCAGGTCACCCGGCAGCATGAGCTCGACTCCGGCGGCAGCCGCCTTGGCCAGGCACTTGCGGGCCGAGTCCTGATCGCCAGCCAGCAAGGACGTGCCGACCGGATGGCCTTGGGCGGCCAGGAATGTCGTGGCCATCGCGCCGCCAATCAGTATGCGGTCGGCAACCGTGAGCAGGGCATCGACGACCGGAAGCTTGTCCGCAGCCTTGGCGCCGCCAAGCACGATCAGGTACGGCCGGGCCACCTCGCTGGTCAGCTGCCGGAGCGCGGCGATCTCCGCCTGGATCAGGTAACCGGCCGCATGCGGCAGCCGGCCAGCAACGTCATAGACGCTCGCGTGCCGCCGGTGCACGGCCCCGAAGCCGTCGCCGACATAAAGATCGGCCAGCTCCGCCAGCTGGTCGGCGAACGCGCCGCGCTGCTCGTCGTCCTTGCTGGTCTCCGCGGCCCTGAACCGAAGGTTCTCTAGCAGGACAACCTCACCGGGGCGCATCGCGGCGGCCATCGATGTCGCTGCCGGGCCCACGCAATCCGCGGCCAGGCTCACCGGCCGGTGCAGTAGCCGGGCCAGGTGGCGCGCAACCGGGGCAAGAGAGTACTGCATGTTGGCGACGCCATCTGGCCGGCCAAGGTGCGAGCAGGCCACGACTGCTGCGCCCCGGTTGAGCAGTGCGGTCAGGGTCGGCAGGCAGGCGCGGATCTTGGTGTCGTCGGTGATCGAGCCGGCGTCCAGCGGCACGTTGAGATCAAGCCGGACGAGGACGCGCTTGCCCGCCACGTCTAGCTCATCGATCGATTTCATAACCTGCCCCGTTTGTCATCGGAAGTCGGGCTGCGGGCTGATCAGGCTGGCTGGGCTGCCGACACGTGGTCGATGACGTCCACGACTCCGTCGATATCCCAGGCGAGGTCGATGGCGGCGGCCAGCGGGCCATGGACGGCCGCTGTCTGCGGGCCGGTCAGGGTGACAATGCCGCCGTGGGCGGTCACCGTGATGCTGGCGGAATCGCCGGGCAGCACCTCGGCCAGCAGTTCCTGCGTCTGACGCACGATCTCGCTGTCCGGGACCAGGAAGACTCGGAGCAGGTCACGGCGGCTGACCAGGCCGATCAGCTTGCCGTCGGGGTCGACGACCGGCAGCCGCTTGATGTGATGACGGGTCATCGAGTCTGCGGCGGTGCCTATCGTCGCATCCGGGTGGATCGTCACGGCGGGGGAGCTCATCAGGTGCTCAGCCATGAGCCGGTGGTGCCGGTCGCTGTCGGTGCTGTGGTGCAGCAGTCCAGTCCAGCTCCGCCTGGTGCCGGCCGACTTATCCCGGGCCATGAGCAAGTCGCCCTCGGTGACCACGCCGGCGACATGCCTGCCAAGCACGAGTACGGGCACCCCGCTGATGTGGTGCTCGACGAGCAGCCGGGCGATGTCCTTAAAGGGCGTGATCCGGTCGATGGTGACGACGTCGGTTGTCATGACGTCCCTGACCCGGCTGTGGAACTGGCCGTGATGCTTGTGCAGCCGGTCATGGGCTGCCTCTCCGGCAGGCGGGTGGGGCGACCTCGCCAGCGGGTACGGCGACTCGCCTATCTGCCCGGCCACCTGGTCGAGAGCCCGGCTTACGTCGCCTGCGGCCGCCCGGCCGTGCACTGAGTCGTAATACGCAGCACCGAGATGTCGCAGCATCGAATCGAGATGCTTGTCCTCGCGAGTCATGACGCCTCCCGAAAATCCGGCTCCCGCAGTGCGGGAATGCAGTTCCCGATAGCTCCTGCCTACCGGCTGCGGGGTGTGACGGGCAGGGCCAAAAGTCCGCAGCTGCGTACATCGGGATCGGCTGGCGGGGCCGGCCGCCTGGGCCCAAGGTCCCGGCAGTCACGGGAGCAATGGCCCTGCCGCCGCTACCGCTGCCCGGCCACACTGCTCACATGCCCTCAAAGTTCTCGCACCCCAGTTACACCGGATGGCTGGAAGCCAGCCTGGCGGAGCCGGAGCCAGCGGACCTGCCCGCTGTCGCCGATGTCGAATGGCGCGCTGTTCGGCGGGCCAATCGAGCCTGCTGCTGCCTGGCCCGGCCGGCCGTCGTAGTGGTCGTGCCACCGAGCCAGAACCGGGATCATTCAACTGAAATCCTGCTATGCGTGCACCACTTCCGGGCTGCCGCCGGAACCCTGGACGCAGCGGGCTACGCGGTCTTCGATACCTGCGGTCGCCCTGTTGACACTCACTGACCGGACCGCCCCTGACCTGAGCACAGACCGGGCCAGCTCAACCGGAGGGCCTTGGCATGCGGGCTGGCAGCGGTGAGCGCCAGCCGGCTTAACTCGTCGCGTCCGCGAGCTGACGCTCGGCGGCAGGCGGGTCGGCCTGCGAGGTGCCTGCGGGTCGAGCTGCTGGGTCGGCGGACGTCAGCTCCGGGCCGACAACCACGACCGGGCAGTGCGCCCGGCTCAGGCAAGTCCGGATCACCGGGCCTAGCGAACCGCCGGCTGGTCCGTGTGCCGAGGCTGAGCCGAGCACCAGCAGGTCCGCTCCCGCCGACCTTGCCGCTAGCGCGCGCTCCGGCTGCTCTTCGACAACCTCAATGACCAGGTAGTCCGGCGCCACCGGGCCGAAGACCGCGCGCGCGACCGCGGCCAGATCAGCGCGGGCACGATCGCGCTGCCGCTGCTCGCTCAGCGACGCTGGCTGCGGCGCATACGGCGCGTACGGCTGTGCCGTCCAGGCCAGGACGACGTGCAGCTGCCCGTGCAGGCGGGCTGCTTCGCCCGCTGCCCAGCGCAGCGCGCCTACCGATGCCGGGGAGCCGCTGACGCCGACCACGATCACGGGCTGCCTCGGAATGCTCATATCGGCCCTCCTGCTGCTTGGCTCTGCGTAACCGGTCCGGTGCTAGGGCTCAATCGCAACATTGATCTCCGCCTTGCGGCTGCCGCGGTACGCGGTTTCATGCTGGTACGCGCCGGTCAGCCTTCGTTGCCTCACGCCCACTGCACCGCAACTGGTCCGGCGCGGACAGGGCCGAAAGTCGTCGCGGCTCATGACCTGCGTCCCGCCAGCACCGCGCGCGCCTGCCGCGCGATCTCGACATCCTCCCGCGCGGTGATGACCAGCACAGCCACGGCCGCGGCGGCGCCGCTGATGATGGCATCTGCGGTAGCGTCGCCGCGGCTGGACTCGATGCTGACCCCGAGGAACGTCAGGCCGGCCACGGCGGCAGCGCGGACAGCCGGATCGTGCTCGCCGATGCCGCCGGTGAACAGGAGCACGTCGAGCCCGTTCATGGCGGCGGCCATCGCGGCAATCTCCCGCCGGAGCCGGTGCAGGTAGACCTCGATTGCCAGCCGGGCAGCTGGCTCCCCGGCATCCGCGGCGCGCCGCACGTCCCGCATGTCGCCGGAGCCGCCCGCCAGGCCCGCCAGTCCGGACCGCTGCTCCAGGCTGGCCGCCACATCGTCGAGCCCGAGCCCGCCGTGCTGCAGCAGCCAGATGATCAGGCCCGGGTCGACGCTGCCGCTCCTGGTGGCCATGACCAGCCCCTCCAGCGGGGTGAAGCCCATGGTGGTGTCGATGCACCGGCCCGAGCTGACCGCGGCCAGCGAGGCGCCGGCGCCCAGGTGGCAGCTCACGATGCGCAGCGCGGCGAGATCACGGCCCAGCAGGGCAGCGGCGCGCCGCACCGCGTACTCGTGCGACAGGCCGTGGAAGCCGAACCGGCGCAATCCGAAGCGCTGGGTCCACTCGCGTGGCAGTGCATACAGTGCCGCGGCATCCGGCAGGGTCGCGTGGAACGCGGTATCGAAGCACGCGACGGCAGGCACCTCAGGCAGCGCGCGGCGCGCTGCCTCGATCCCGGCCAGCGCGCGGGGCTGGTGCAGCGGGGCTAGGTCGGTCAGGCTGCCGATCTTCGCAACGACCGCGTCGTCGAGCAGCGTGGCGCTGGCGGAATCTGGCGCCACCATGGACGACGCGATGCCCCACCACCGTCGCCTCGCGGGCCCCGGCCAGGAACGCCGCCAGCTCCGGATGATCGGGGCTGCCGTCCCAGTGATCGAGGTCGAATGCCGCCTCGATCGTGTCCGCGGGGCCGAGCACGCGGACCTTCAGGCTGCTCGAACCGGCGTTGACGACCACCGCCGTTCCGGCGCGTGCTCCGGCCATCGGATTACCCGGCCCCCGGCCTGGCCGGATGACGGACCGCCGCCGTCACCGGGTGGCTGCCGTCACTGCGCGGGCTGGGGCCAGGCCCAGTCCCGCACTTCGGGCAGGTCCTCGCCATGCTCACGGGTAAAGGTGTGGTGCCTGGCCCTGGTGTCGACCATCCGCTGGCGAAGCTGCGCGGCGCGCTCACCGAGGCCCGGTACCCGGTCGATCACGTCCATGACCAGGTGGAACCGGTCCATGTCATTCATCACGACCATGTCGAACGGAGTCGTGGTCGTGCCCTCTTCCTTGTAGCCGCGGACATGGAAGTTGTCGTGCCCGGTCCGCCGGTAGGTGAGCCGGTGGATCAGCCACGGATAGCCGTGATAGGCGAAGATCACCGGCCGGTCGCGCGGTGAACAGCGCGTCGAAGTCGGCGTCGCTCATGCCGTGCGGATGCTCGGCTTCCGGCTGCAGCCGCATCAGGTCGACCACGTTCACGACGCGCACTTTCAGGTCAGGCAGTTCGCGGCGGAGGATGTCGGTGGCGGCAAGTACCTCCAGTGTCGGCACGTCGCCGGCACAGCCCAGCACGACGTCCGGCTTGCTGCCGTCGCCGTCGCTGCTGGCCCACTCCCAGATGCCGGCACCGCGGGTGCAGTGCAGGATGGCCGACGTCCATGTCGAGCCAGTCCGCTGACGGCTGCTTGCCGGCCACGATCACGTTCACGTAGTCCCGGCTGCGCAGGCAGTGGTCGGCGACCGACAGCAGCGTGTTCGCGTCCGGCGGCAGGTAGACCCGGATGACCTCGGCCTTCTTGTTCATCACGTGGTCGATGAAGCCAGGGTCCTGATGCGAGAAGCCGTTGTGGTCCTGCCGCCAGACATGCGAGGTCAGCAGGATGTTCAGCGAGGCGACCGGCCGTCGCCAGGGCAGGTGCCGGGATACCTTCAGCCACTTGGCGTGCTGGTTGAACATCGAGTCGACGATGTGGATGAACGCCTCATAGCAGGAGAACAGGCCATGTCGGCCGGTCAGCAGGTAGCCCTCGAGCCAGCCCTGGCAGGTGTGCTCGGACAGGATCTCCATAACCCGGCCGTCAGCGGCCAGGTTGATGTCGACCGCCAGTCGTCGCTTCCTCCCAGGTCTTGCCGGTCACCTCCAGCACGGCGCCGAGCCGGTTCGACTCGGTCTCGTCCGGGCCGAAGATGCGGAAGTTCTGCGCTGCGTCGTTGCGCCTGAGCACGTCGCGCAGGAACGTGCCCAGGATCCGGGTGGGCTCCGAGATGCGGCCGCCCGGCGACGGTCAGCGGCACGGCGTAGTCGCGGAAGTCCGGCAGGTCCAGGTCCCGCAGCAGCAGGCCGCCGTTGGCGTGCGGGGTCGCGCCGAGCCGGCGGTCGCCCCGCGGCACCATCGCCAGCAGGTCCGGCAGCGGGCTGCCGTCCGGCCCGAACAGCTCCTCCGGCCGGTAGGACCGCAGCCATTCGCTCAAGCTGCCGCAGGTGCGCGGGATTTGTCCGCACCTCGGCGAGCGGCACCTGGTGTGCCCGCCAGGTTCCTTCTACCGGCAGCCCGTCGACCTCGGCCGGGCCGGTCCAGCCCTTCGGCGAGCGCAGCACGATCATCGGCCAGCGAGCGCCCGGCCGCGGTGAGCCGGACCGGGCATCGCGCTGGATAGCCCGGATCTGGCCGATGGCAGCGTCCACGGTCGCGGCCATCTTGCGGTGCATGAACCCTGGCTCATGGCCGGAGACGTACATCGGCTCGTAGCCATAGCCGCGCAGCAGCGCGTCGAGCTCGTCGTCGCCGATCCGGGCCAGCACCGCCGGATTGGCGATCTTGTAGCCGTTCAGGTGCAGGATCGGCAGCACGGCGCCGTCACTGGCCGGGTTGAGGAACCGGTGCGAATGCCAGCTGGTCGCCAGCGGGCCGGTCTCCGCCTCGCCGTCGCCGACGACGCACGCGACGATCAGGTCAGGGTTGTCGAACGCCGCGCCGTGCGCGTGCGAGAGCGAGTAGCCGAGCTCGCCGCCCTCGTGGATGGAGCCCGGCGTCTCCGGCGCCACATGGCTCGGCACGCCGCCGGGAAAGGAGAACTGCCGGAACAGCCGTCGCATGCCGTCGGCGTCCCTGGGCACGCTCGGGTAGATCTCGCTGTAACTGCCCTCGAGCCAGGTGTTGGCCAGCGCGGCCGGCCCGCCATGGCCAGGGCCGATGACGATCATCATGCTGGCGTCGTGCACCGTGATGGCCCGGCTGAGGTGGGCCCAGATGAAGTTCAGTCCCGGCGTGGTGCCCCAGTGGCCGAGCAGCCGCGGCTTGATGTGGTCGGGGCGCAGCGGCTCGGCCAGCAGCGGGTTGGCCATCAGGTAGATCTGCCCGGCCGCCAGGTAATTCGCCGCTCGCCAGTACCGGTCGAGCGCCGCTGCCTCGTCGCTGGTCAGTGCGTCGCGCTCGGTCGCCGTCGTCATAGCTCTCCCTGGCTCGCTGGCTCGGGTCTGGTCGGGCTGACCGGCTGCTGGTGATCTAGCGGCCGCGGACGACGACTACCGGGCAGGCAGCGTTCGTCACGCAGTGGATGCTGACGGAGCCGACCAGCATGCCGTTGAACGAGCCGTGCCCGCGATTGCCGACGACGAGGAGGTCGGCGTGCTGCGATTCCTCGACCAGCACCTGGGACGGGTGGCCGTAGGCGACGTCAGTCTGCACGTGCTCCGGGGTGGTCGTCCCGTAGACGTCGGTCAGCGCCTTGTCGAGGGCGACCTGCATGTTCGCCGCGCACCTCGGCGGATATGACCTGCGGGGCGACGCCGACCGGGGCCGGACCCGCCGCTGCCGGGTAGTGCCAGGACAGGACGGCCTTGATCGTGGCGCCAGTAGCGCTCGCGTATCCGGCGGCCCACCTGAGCGCCTCGACTGACTCGGGCGAGCCGTCGACGCCGACCACGACGAGCGGTTCGTTACCAGCCATGTGACTGCCTCGCTTTCCGTCGCCCTCGGCGTGCGCCGCGAGCGTCCTGTGCTCATCGAACCGGCACCGGCCTGTTACCGGCTAGGGCCGATGGTCCCTGGCGCTGGCGGCCAGTTCCCATCGTCGCACCGCGCTGTCCGGGTGCGGCGCCCGCCCGGCCTGCTGTCGGGCGCGCCTGGCCTGCCCGGCCGGCCTGCGGGCGTCATGATCCGTCGTACGCGCGCCTGCCGGGCAGGGTCGCCAGCGCCACCACGCCGCCGGCCACGGCCACGGCAGCGGCCGTCGCCAGGCCGAGGTCCATGCCGCTGATGAAAGCAGACCTGGCAGCCTGGGCCAGCGCCGCACCCTCGATGCCACCGACGCGGGCAGCCACCTCAAGCGCTCCGCCCACTGAGCCGAGGATCGTGTGCAGGACGGGAACGGGGACGTGATACGGAGTCAGCGCCTCGGACATGCGTCCGGTGTATCTGGTGGCAAGCAGGCTGCCGATGATGGCCACCCCCAGCGCGCCGCCTAGCTGCAGCACCGCGCCGTTGGTCGCCGATCCGATCCCGGTGTGCTCGGCCGGCACGGAGCCCATGACCGAGGCGGTCGAGGCCGGGATGGCCAGGCCTGCCCCGATGCCGAGCATCACCATCCCCGTCACCGTGCTCAGATAGGTAGAGCTGGTCGTAGCCAGCGAGATCTGCCACAAGCCCGCGCCGATGATGAACAGTCCGGCGGCGGCGGTGAACCTCGTTCCCACGGCACGCTGCAGCAGCGCGGACAGCGGCGCTACCACCGCGATGGCACCGGCTGCTGGCAGAACCCGCAGGCCGGCCTGCAGCGCCGTGTAACCAAGGTCGAACTGCAGGAACTGCGTCAGCACGAACAGCGCGCCGAACAAGCCCAGCGTGGCGAGCCCGATCGAGGAGATCGCGGCCGAGAAGGAGCGCTGCCGGAAGAACTGAAGATTGAGCATCGGGTGGGAGCTGTGCAGCTCCCAGGCCGTGAACCCGCCGAGTACCGCCAGGCCAGCTGCACCGGCACCGATGACCAGCGGCGACGTCCAGCCGCGCACCGGCGCCTCGATGATGGACCATAGCAAGAGACCGAGGCCCGCGACCGACAGCAGCGCGCCGGTCACGTCCGGTGCGGCTGCCGAGGGATTCTTCGAGTCGGGCACCAGCGCAATCGCCAATGCCAGCCCGGCGAAGGCAATCGGCACGTTAATCAGGAACACCGATCCCCACCAGAAATGTGCCAGCAGCGCGCCGCCGATAATCGGGCCGAGCGCGATGCCAAGCCCGCTCGTGCCCGCCCAGAATCCGATGGCGCGCTGCCGCTCACCCCGCTCGGAGAACATGTGCGTGATGATCGAGAGAGTCGACGGCATGATCAGCGCGGCGCCGATGCCCATGCTGGCGCGCGCGGCTATCAGCATGCTGACCGAGCCGGAGAAGGCCGCCCAGGTTGATCCCGCCGCGAACAGCACGAGGCCAGCCAGGAACGTTCGTTTCCGGCCGATGCGATCGGCGATGCTGCCCGCCACGAGCAGCAATCCGGCGAACACCATCACATAGGAATCCACGATCCATTGCAGCTGCGTCGAGGTGGCGTTCAGGTCGCGGACCAGAGTCGGAAGCACGACGTTGAGCACAGTGTTGTCCAGCGTCACGATCAGCAACGAGATGCACAGCACCGCCAGCGCAAGCCAGCGTCTGGGCGCCGGGAGTTCGTGATGGTGGCCGGCTGGCGCCGCCGGGGTGTTCACGATAGTCGTCATGGTGCTGATGCCACCCGCTGCGCCAATGGCGAGGTTAGGGCGCAAGGTCCCGGCGGCCACAGGCGAAAGTCCGCACGCAGCATCGGGCGGACCGGCCTGCCGCCAGGCGAGGACCAGATCGCGGACCTTGGTCCCTAGGCCGGTCTCCCGGTAGTAGCGACGCTGTGGCTACTCGGCAGTTCTGAGCTCGCTACGGAAGGAGGCATGCGATGAAGCGACACATCTGGGTAATCCCGGTGGCCGTGGCGTGCGTCGCGCTGCTAGCGGCTGGCAAGGGCGACATTCAGCGGTTCCGTGCCATGCACCGCATGTGAGCCTCGCCGGCCCGCACCGCGCAGTCCCGCACAGCAGCTGGCCGCCAGGATCCGATCCTGGCGGCCATAGCCTTGTCCGTCAGACAGCCAGCTCACCTTGGAGATTACGCCAGGCTAGCGCCTACCAAGCCAGCAAGGTCGGCCAGCCTGCAGGTGTAGCCCCACTCGTTGTCGTACCAGCCGAAGATCTTGACCAGCGAGCCCGCGGCCTGAGTCAGCCCGGAGTCGAACACGCACGAGGCCGGGTCTCCGATGATGTCCCGCGACACCAGCGGTTCGGTGCTGTAGCGCAGGACGCCGGCGAGCTGGCCCTGAGCGGCCACCCGGAACGCCTCGTTGACCTCGTCCGCGGTGACGTCCCGGCCGAGCACGGCAGTGAGATCGGTCAGCGACCCGTCTTCGACCGGAACGCGGACCGCGACACCGTCCAGCCTGCCGGCCAGCTCGGGAATGACCAGGCCGGTGGTGCGGGCGGCACCGGTGCTCGTCGGCACGATGCTGACCGCCGCGCTACGGGCCCGGCGCAGGTCCTTGTGCGGGCCGTCCAGCAGCATCTGGTCGCCGGTGTAGGCGTGCACGGTCGTCATCAGGCCCCTGGTGAGCCCGAAGGAGTCATCGAGCACCTTGGCCATCGGCGCCACGCAGTTGGTCGTGCACGAGGCACACGAGATGATGTCGTGGCTGGCAGGATCGTAACTGGAGTCGTTGACGCCCATGACCACGGTCAGGTCGGCGCCCTTTCCAGGCGCCGAGATCAGCACCTTGCGCGCGCCGGACTTCAGGTGCAGCGCGGCGTCGTCGCGTGCCCGGAACTTGCCGGTCGACTCGATCACGACCTGTACGCCGAGCTCGCCCCAGCCGATCGAGGCCGGCTCGCGGATACTGAGCGCAGCGATAGCCTTCCCGTTCACCACGATCGAGTCGTCGTCATGGCTAGACCGTCGCTGCCAGCCGGCCGAACGTCGAGTCGAATTCGAGCAAGTGGGCCAGGGTGGCGGCATCGGTGATGTCGTTGACGGCGACGACCTCGAGGTCGTCGCGCTCAAGGCTGCGCCGCACGAAGGCGCGGCCGATCCGGCCGAATCCGTTAATGCCAATGCGGGTAGCCACTGCTATCTCTCCCTATCTGATTTTCTTTTCTGACCCGAGTCGGCCCGGGCTGAGGGGACTCGGCCCGAGCCGAGAACGGTTACTTGCCTGCCGGGACAACCACGACCGGGCACTTCGCGTGGTGCACGACCTGGCTGCTGACCGAGCCGAGAACGAGCGAGCCGAATCCGCCGCCGCCGCGGGTGCCGACCACGAGCAGGTCGCATCCATCGGAGGCATCCAGCAGCGACTTGACCGGGAAGCCGTGGACCGCGGTGATCGTCACCGAGGCCGGCTGTGCGGTGCCAAGCTTGGCTGACACGGTGGCAACTGCCTCCTCGGCCAGCTTGCGCACCTTGACAATCCGCTCTTCGTCAGCTGGAACCGTGACGGGGTTTCCCGTCCAGTAGCTCGCCGTGACCGGATTGACCGTGAGGACCGTCAGCGGAGCCTTCCGCAGGGCGGCCTCTGCCATCGCCCACTCCAGGGCGTGACTGGCATTGTGCGAACCATCAATGCCTACAACGATTCCCGACATGGGACCCTCACTCTCCAGACCGTCGTCACCTCACGACAGCCCTTTCCGTTACTAGCGTGACCGGCGCCAGTCCGCCCGCGGCAGGGCCATTCGGCCCCTATCAGTCATGGAAACGGCCCGGAGTTGCGCGCTCCGGGCCGTGAGTTGCGGGGCATCACGCCAGTACGTGCCGCCTCGCGGTGTCCGCGTTAGCGGAGGTCGGCCCGCCGTGCGGCGGTGCCGCTGCAGCCGGGCGACGAGTGCTATCCCGCCGCGACCTGCCGGCCGCGGCGAGCAGCGCTGCAATCGCGATTACCGCGACGATCGCGCTGACCACGATCGCCCAGAACACCGGCCACCACGAGATGCTCGTGAGGATGATCGGTGTCGGCATCAGACTCGCCCTCTTTCGCTCGCCCGCTTCCGGGACTGCGTGCCGGACCTCTCCGGCAATCTCATGGTCGTGCGCGGGCCATTATCGGAACCAGGGACCGAGGACCGCATCGTCGGGTACTTAGGTCAGCGTCAACCGGGACGTCGGTCCGGATGCACCGTTTCCCGGCCACGGCGCGGCAGTTGCGCCCGCTGCCGTCAGCGCTAAGGCCCCGGCGGACGCCGCACCGGCAGCCTTGCAGGCCCGGTTGTGCTAGCGCCACCGGCCGGGCTGAGGAGCCTGCGGCATCCTGCTGGCACCCTCTGCTGACCAGGCAGCGAATTCGCTCGCCTGCGCCGCAATCCGCTGGACGATGTCGCGTGTCTGGAACTGGAGCAGGCCGGCATTCAGCTCACCGCTGCCGATCACCGCCACGACGGCCGCCTGGCCAGCCGCGTAAACAGCGACGTAGCCGCTGCTGCCGCGGGTCACCGCCTCGCGGAAGTGGCCGCGACCCGTGGCGGCCATCGTCGCCGTGGCTACGGCCCGGCTGGTGGCGACGAGCGCGGCCAGCTCAGTGGGTTCCACATCAGGCAGATCGTGGCTGACCAGCAAGCCGTCAGTGGTAGCGACCAGGCTGCCGAGTATGCCAGTGACGTGCTGCCGGATCAGGCGCAGCTCCGCGTGCACCCGCTGCTGGACGGACGCTGGGTCAGTCAGCACTCTGATCACCCGCTGCGTGCACGCCGCCCCGCGTGCTGACCTCAGGCATTGCGATGCTGCCTTTCTTGGTGCCACTTCCGCAGGTGTCTAACAGCTGCTGGCCGGGCCCGATGCCATTACCGGGCCATTCCGGAATGGTAGGACGACCATTAGCTCCGCACCCACGAAACCCGTGCAGTGCCGGCCAGCCGGGGAACCTGCCACCTCGCAGCGTGAGCTGGTCAGGATGCGCCGGGTGAGCCGGCGGCACGCAGGGCGGCGGCCACCGCGGCCAGGTCTGAGCGCTCCGCCTGATAGGGCGCGTACACGGAGATGCGGTTAACGAGGTCGCCGAACCGGGCCGTCAGCCGCGCTGCCACCTCGCTGGGAGTGCCAGCCACCGCGAATGCGTCGAGCACGTCATCGGTGATCAGGTCGCCCATCTGAGCCCAGGCCTGCTGCCGGGACAGCAAGTTGAGTCGCTCGCTCAGGTCGGCCCAGCCGTGCAGCGCCAGCACGGGCTGGTACGACGGGGTCGATCCGTAGAAGGCAATCTGCGCCCGCACGCCGGTCTCGGCTGCGGCACGTGCCCGCTCGTCGCTGCCAAGGACTACGAGGGCCGGCAGGCACAGCGTAAATCCATCCAGGTTCCCGCGCGCCGCAGTAAGCGCCGGGACTGTCCGCTCTCGGAGGTATGCCTCGGTAGTGAAGCTGTGACACAACATGCCATCGGCTGCCCGGCCGGCTACCCGCGTCATCAGCTCTCCGACGGCGGCCAGCATGATCGGCGGATGGCCGGCCGGGTTCCGGCCGGGCTTGAAGAAATCCGTCATCAGCGTGTGGTGATAGAACTGGCCGCGGAATGCCAGCCGCTCGCCCGAAGCCCAGCATGCCCAGATGGCCCGGACGGCCCCGATGAACTCCTCCATCCTGATGGCGGGGTGGCTCCACGGCATCCCGAATCGGCGCTCGATATGCGGCTTCACCTGTGAGCCGAGACCAAGCTGGAACCGGCCGCCTGAGATCAGCTGGATGTCGTTCGCCTGCATGGCCACGGTCATGGGATTGCGCGCAAACGCGACCGCGATGGCTGACTGGAGCGTGATACGCGACGTCGTCCGCGCCGCCAGCGCGAGCGACACGAACGCGTCGTGCCTGGTCTCGGGCACCCCGAAGCCGTCGTATCCGTCAGCTTCGGCCGCGATGGCAGCGGCCTCGATCTCCAGCGGAGTTGCGGTCACCGCAGCCGCGGCGTCAATCAGCATGCAGCTAGCTTGCCGTACCCGCGTTTGTACCTTGCCGTACCTGCGCTTGTGTGTGCGTCGGGCTGCCCGCTACGCGGCGTTCGCCGCTTTTCGGCAAGTCTGGCGGCACCGAGGTGCCGTTGCTGGCAGGGTTCGTTTAGCGTGACGCTCACAACGCCGTTGTTCTTATGTCGGCGCTGCGGCAACGCCGCTAAACGAAGGCCGCAGTCGATCATGCGCGGTTGATGTTATCCGGCCAGCCTGGCCGCAGTAGGTGCGCTAGCTTGGCCGGGCGCTCACCAAGCCGGTCATCCTGGCCATAACTGCGGACTGACGGCCGCCTGCGCAGGACCATCGCCCCTGGTCAGGTGCTCACCGCCGACGAGGCTGGAGTTAGCAAAGGGAGGTGCGCGATGCGAGTCCTGGTGACTTATGGCTCGACCCGCGGCGGGACTCAGGGTCTGGCCCAGATGGTCGCTGACGGCCTGCGCGAGATGGGCTGCACGGTTGAGGTGCGCCCGGCCGGAGAAGTCCGTGGCGTCGACGACTACGACGCCGTCATCGTCGGCGGCGCCTTGTATGCGTTCCGGTGGCACCGGGCGGCCCGGCACTTTGTCCGGCGGAACACCGCTGGCCTGCGGCTACGGCCGGTCTACTTCTTCTCCAGCGGGCCGCTTGACGACTCCGCCGTGAAGGGTGATATCCCGCCGGTGAAAGGCGTAGCGGAACTGATGAGCCGCGTCGGCGCTCGCGGCCATGTCACTTTTGGCGGCCGGCTGTCGCAGTACGCCAGGGGATTCCCGGCCAGTGCCATGGCTAAGCGCGTGGCAGGGGACTGGCGCGATGCTGGCCAGGTCCGCACGTGGGCTCACACCGTGGCGGCACAGCTCCGCGAGGACGCGCCGCTGACGGTGTGATAACCGGGCGGCGGCGCCAGCTTGGCGTTGCCGCCGCGGGGCGGTTGCTAGCCGATGCCGCGCCGCCGCCCGGCGCTACCCGGCCCGGCGCTGGCCTGCCCGGTGCGACCTAGTTGAGGAACCCCATGAGCGCCCCGTTGACGTGGTCGGAGTGGGTCCAGGCGATCGCGTGCGGGCCGCCAGGAATCGTCACGAGTTCCATGTCCTTGATCATTCCCGGCAGCCGCTTCCCGGTCTTGTCGTACGGCAGGATCCGGTCGGCGTCACCGTCCAGGACCAGCATCGGCACGTCGATCTTGGGTAGGTCACCGCGGAAGTCGGTCTCCCAGGTCGGGATGCAGGCCACGGCGGCCGCGGCCGACGCGCTCGTGGCGATGTTAAAGCTGGCCTGATAGGCCTGATCGCTGACCAGGGTGCCGCCGAGCTGGTCCATGTTGTAGAAGTTATCGAGGAAGCCCTTGAGGAACGCTGGGCTGTCTGCCTTGGCAGCCTCGACGAATCCGTCGAACAGGCTCTGCGGCAGGCCTTCGGGGTTGTCGCCGGTCTCCTGCAGGAACGGCGGGATCGGGGAGATCAGCACGCCCTTGGCTACTCGCGAGGAGCCGTAGGTGGCCAGGTAGCGGGTTACCTCGCCGGTGCCCATGGAGTGGCCGACGAGGACCGCGTCGCGCAGGTCCAGCGCCTCCATCAGCGCGTTCAGGTCCGCGGCGAAAGTGTCGTAGTCGTACCCCGACGTCGGCTGGCTGGACTTGCCGAAGCCGCGGCGGTCGTAGGTGATGACGCGGTGGCCCGCCGCGAGCAGAACCGGAACTTGCTTGTCCCAGGCACGCCCGCTGAGCGGGTAGCCGTGGATCAGCACCACCGGCTGCCCGGAACCATGGTCCTCGTAGTAGAGATCGACCGTGCCCGAGTTCTCCGCCCCGACAGTCAGATACGGCATGAGAATCTGCCCTCCGGTTTTCGATTGGCTGGGAACGGGGTCGCCGTCATGACTCGGCCTGCCGTAGCAGCTCAGCCGGTCGGGTCGGCCCGTAGACAGCAACTTAGGTCGTGCGGCGGTTGCGAAGCTCCACCCGGAGCGGGTGATTTGTCGCGGCCTGGCTGAAGGTTCCGGCCGCTCGCCACCACCGGCAGGACAGGACCCTGGCCAGGACTATCGGCCCTGACTGCAGCGGTCAGACGGCACCAGGATGACAGCGCAACAGCGCTCGGGAGGAGGTCAGCCGCGATGTCCGAAGCAGCCCCTGCAGGTATTGCCCGCCGTGCCCGGCCAACCCGGCGTGAGCTGGCCGTCGAACTGCGGGATGTCGCCAGTGATCTGCCGGCCTTCCCGACGGCGCCGCTCTACCGCAGCTGGCACCTGCGCTGGGGCGCGACGCGGTCAGAAGTCAGGCAGCCGATGCCTGGCGACGCGCTGGTTCCCGATGCTCAGTTCATCGCGACCAGGGCGATCACCATCGACGCCCCGCCGGATGCGGTATGGCCATGGCTGGTACAGGTCGGCTGTCTGCGGGCCGGCTTCTACAGCAACGACTTGCTGGACAACCTCGGTCAGCCGAGCGCCAGAACCATCGTGCCTGACCTGCAGCGGCTGGAGATCGGCCAGTGGGTGCCGATGTCGCCGTCGCCGGCACCGACCGACCGCACGGCCTTCAGGGTGCATTCCTTCGACGTCGGCCGCTGGCTGCTCTGGACCAAGCCGGACAGCACCTGGGCGTGGCGGCTCACGCCTGCCGCCGGCGGCCGTACCCGGCTGGTGACCCGCGTCCACGCGGCGTACGACTGGCAGCGTCCGCTGACGGCGCTGTTCGGCGTGCTGCTCATGGAGTTCGGCGATTTCCCGATGATGCGCAGAATGCTGCGCGGAATCAAGGCCAGAGCCGAGTCTGCCGACTCCGGGACGACGGGTCAGGGGGCAAGATGACGATGCTCGACAGGGCCAGTGCGCTGGACATGATGGAGCTGGCAACCGACGTCGGGCCGGCGCTGATGCAGGTCGGCGCGATCCTCGTGTTCGAGCCGGGGCCGGCCCGGATGCTCGCGAAGTCCGCGAGACGCTGGCGGCCAGGGTCAGCGGGATCCCGCGGTTGCGGCAGCGACTCAGGTTCGGGCCGCCGGGTTGCGGTCGGCCGGTCTGGGTGGACGATCCTCGTTTTGCCCTGGACAAGCACCTGGACGAGGTGCGCTGGCCGGCGCCTGGCGACGAGGCAGCGTTGCTATCCGTAGCTGCCGACGTAGTCACCCGGCCGCTGCCAGCCTGGCCGTTCTGGGCAGCCACCCTGGTCACCGGGCGGGCCGAGCAGGCCAGCGCCCTCATCGTCGTGTTCCATCACGTGCTGGCCGACGGCATGGGCGGGCTGGCTGTGCTGGCGAACTTGATCGATGGTGCCCCTGCGCCTGGGCCGGCGGACTTCCCGAGGCCGGCGCCCTCCTGGCGGCAGCTTGCCGCCGACGCAGCAGTAGCCAGGCTGCGCGCTGTGCGGCACGTCACCCGCCTGCCGGCCCAGGTCAAGGACGCGCTGGCCGAGCTGCGGCCCGGCAGCACTGGCCGGGCGTCCCGCTGTTCGCTGAACCAGCCCGTGGGCGCCGGGCGGCAGTTCGCCGTCGCGCGCGCCGAGCTTGGCCAGGTTCGCGCGGCCGGCCGGGACTGCGGTGGCACGGTCAACGACGTGGTGCTGGCCGCGGTGGGCGATGCCCTCACGGCAGTACTCGCGGCCCGCGGCGAGCACGCCGCGCATGTCGTCGCGTCGGTTCCCGTCTCGGGACGTGGGCAGGCCAGCGCCGCGCAGCTCGGCAACCAGGTCGGGGTGATGCCAGTGCCGCTGCCGACAGCGGGGTCGCTCACAGACCGGGTCAGGGTCATTGCCGACGCGACACGGCTGCGCAAGAGCCGGGCCAGGGGCGCGTCAGCTGCCTTGTTCGCGCCGACGTTCAGACTGCTGGCCGCGCTGCGGGTGCTGCGCTGGTTCACCGAGCGCCAGCATATGGTGACCACGTTTGTCACTAACCTGCGCGGGCCAGCCACCCCCGTCTGGTTCGCGGGCGCGAAGGTGCGCGAGGTCATCCCGCTGAACACGGTGACGGGCAACGTCACGGTGGCGTTTGCCGTGCTCTCGTACGCTGGCACGCTGATCGTGACCATCATCGCTGACACCGGCGCAGTGCCAGATCTGACCGCGCTGGCCGGCAAATTTCAGCGTGCCATGAATGAGCTGGCCCGATCAGGGCAGCATCCAGGGCGGCCGAACGCACTGAACCGCGCAGCGGCCACTCACGTATAGTGGTTGCGAAGACGGCTCATTGCCCGTCTGCACCAAAAAATGGACGGCTGCAGTTCGGTCGCCCCGCACCGACCCGCGGCGGACATTAGTCCGCCGGCCCGGACCTGGAGGGGTCGTCATGACCGTTCTCCATGCTTGCGCCACGACGCCGTCGATCAGGCCGAGCCGCTGACGCGTCGATGCCGCCTATGCCCGGTCGCACCGGGCGGCGCTCGCCGAGTCCGCTGATCGGCGCCGTCGGGCTCGAGATCGAGACCCACCTGGTCGACCTGGACGCGGTGGCCGACCGCGGTGGCCTGGGACCGGGTCGAGCCCGTTACTCGGCATCGTGTCGCGCCGCCGCCGGGCGCATGCGCGGTCACCCTGGAGCCCGGCGGCCAGCTGGAGCTGTCCGGCCCGCCGGCAGCCGGACATCGCGACCGCCGTCGCCGAGCTGCGGCATGACTGGCTAGGCGCCCGGCTCGGCTCTGGCCGAGCTCAGGCTCGGCGTCGCCTACGCGGGCGCCGACCCGCTCCGGCCGTCCGCGGCGGGTCAACCCGCGCCCGCGTTACCGCGCCATGGAGCAGCACTTCGCCGCCACCGGCCGGGCCGCGGCCGGGCGCGGTGATGATGAACTCGACCGCCGCGCATGCAGGTCAACCTGCAGGCCGGGCCGCGAACGCGGATGGCCGGAGCGGGTCGCGCGCGCGTACCGGCTCGGGCCGACGCTGGTGGCGATCTCGGCGAGCTCGCCCTGGCTGCACGGGCGCGACACGGGCTGGAAGTCGGCCCGGCAGCGGGCCTGGAGCCGGCCTGGACGCGCGGGCCTGCGGCCCGGTGCCCGGCTGCGTCGCGGCGGAGCCCGGCACCGGACTGGCGGCCTCGACCCGGCGTCGGCCTGGGCGCGCTACGCCCTGCGCGCCCCGGTGGTCTTCGTCCGGACCGGCGGCGACGACGCCGCGGCCGTGCGCACGCCGGTCCCGTTCGAGCAGTGGGCCAGCGGCGCGGTCCGCGCTGGGCGGCCGGCTGCCCGACCGCGGCCGATCTCGACGTCGCACCTGACCACGCTGTTCCCGCCGGTCCGGCTGCGCGGCTACCTGGAGCTGCGGTACCTGGACATGACCGCGCCGCGGTGGTGGCCGGCCATCGCCGCGGTCGCTGACCACGCTGATGGACGACCCGGTCGCGGCCGACCTGGCGACCGAGGCGACCGAGCGGACGCGCGCAGCTGTGGACCGAGGCGGCGCGCGACGGGCTGGGCGACGCCGCTGCTCGCCGAGTCGGCCCGCCGCTGCCTGGCGATCGCCGCCGAGCCGGGTTCCCGGCCGAGCTCGGCCCGCCGTCGCCGACCTGGCCGAGCTTGTCGAGTCCGGCCGCTGTCCCGGTGACCTGCTGGCCGAGCGCATCGCGCGAGATCGGGCCGCACGCCGCATTCGAGGAGCTGGCCCATGCATGAGGACGTCGTCCGCGACCTGGAGCGCGCCCGCGCTCGCACGCTCCAGCTGACCGACCTGGACGAGCCGACGCTGCTGGCCCAGCACGACCCGCTGATGAGCCCGCTGGTCTGGGACCTCGCGCACATCGGCCAGCAGGAGGAGCTCTGGCTGCTGCGCGGCGGCGATCCCGGCCCGGCCGGGGATGCTGCCGCCCGACGTGGACTCGCTGTACGACGCGTTCAAGCACCGGCGCGCCGACCGCCCGGCGCTGCCGCTGCTGCCGCCGGTCGAGGCGCGGGCCTACGACCACGAGGTCCGCGGCCGGGTGCTCGACCTGCTCGAACGCACGCCCGAGCGAGGACCTGTTCACCGCCGGGCATGGTCGTGCAGCACGAGGAGCAGCACGACGAGACGATGTACGCGACGCTGCAGCTGCGGCAGGGACCGCCGGTGCTGCTCGACCGCGCGGCCGCTGCCGCCGGGCCGGCCGGTCGGCCGGCGAGCGCGTGTTCGTGCCCGGCGGCCCGTTCGTGCTCGGCGTCGACGCGGCCAGCGAGCCGTTCTCGCTCGACAACGAGCGGCCCGCGCACACCGTCGACGTCGGCGCCGTTCTGGATCGGCCGGGTGCCGGTCAGCAACCGGCAGTGGCGCGAGTTCATCGCCGACGGCGGCTACCAGCGCGCCGGACCTGTGGTCGGCGCGCGGCTGGGCGCACCGGATCGAGGCCGGCCTGGAGCGGCCGAAGTTCTGGACGGCCGGACGGCACCCGGCGGCGATTCGGCGTCGAGGAGGACGTGCCGCCCGACGAGCCGGTGCAGCACGTCTGCTACTTCGAGGCCGAGGCGTTCGCGACCTGGTCCGGCGCGCGGCTGCCGACCGAGATCGAATGGGAGAAGGCCTGCGCCTGGGATCCGGCCACGACGGCCCGGCGGGCCTGGCCGTGGGGATCGCCGGCGCCCACCGCCGGAGCTGGCCAACCTCGGCGGCGTCGGCGCTGCGGCCGGCGCCGGTCGGGGCCTACCCGGCCGGCGCGTCGGCCTACGGCGCCGAGCAGATGATCGGCGACGTCTGGGAGTGGACGTCGTCGGACTTCGCCCCGTGGCCGGGCTTCACGCCGATGATCTACCGCGCTTACAGCGAGCCGTTCTTCGGCGGCGACTACAAGGTGCTGCGCGGCGGCTCGTGGGCGGTCGCGCCGTCGACGATCCGGCCCTCGTTCCGCAACTGGGATCACCCGATCCGGCGGCAGATCTTCACCGGCGTCCGGCTGGCCTGGGACGCCTGAGTGTGCCGTCACCTCGCCTGGCTCGGCGCGCCCCGCTCGCTCGGTGAGCTGCTGCTGCAGCCCGAGCACGGGCTGCTCGTGCAGTCGTATGCGCCGCGCCGGCAGCGGCACGGCCGGATGAACGCCGACGGCTGGGGCGTCGGGTTTTTCGCCGCCGGCGCGGCCGGAGCCGGCCCGCTGGCGGTCGAACCGGCCGCTGTGGAGCGATGCGTCCTTCGCGTCGGTGGCGCCGGTGATCTCCGTCGGCCTGCGTGCTGGCCGCGGTGCGCTCGGCCACGGCCGGAATGCCGCTCGACGAGACCGCCGCCGCGCCGTTCCAGTCCGGCCGGTGGCTGCTGTCGCACAACGGCGTCGTCGACCGGGCGATGCTCGGCCCGCATCCGGCCGCGGAGTCGGTGTGCGACTCCGCGCAGCTGGCGGCGCACCTGTTCGACTTCGGCCCGGAGCGGGCCGGCGAGTTCGTCGCCGACGCTCGGCAAGCGCGATCCCGGCGCCCGGCTGAACCTGCTGCTCACCGACGGCGCAGCGGGTGCTGGCGACCCGGTGGAACGACACGCTCAGCGTCCTGCGCGACCGACGACGGCGTCGTCGTCGCGAGCGAGCCCTACGACGACGACCCGCGCTGGGCCGACGTCCCCGACCACCACCTCGTCGACGTCACGGCGCCGGCGCGGCGTGACCATCACCGATCTGGAGGCATGACCGATGCCAGCGGACAACCGCGTCCAGGCCCATCCCGGCCGGTACCTCGACGCGCTGCGCGCCGACGTGCGGGCCGGGCTCACCGCGACGCCGAAGACCCTGCCGCCCAAGTACTTCTACGACGCGCGCGGCAGCGAGCTGTTCGACGAGATCACCCGGCTGCCCGAGTACTACCTGACCAGGGCCGAGACCTCGATCCTGCAGCGCGCACGCGGCGGAGATCGCCGAGCTGTCGCGGTGCGAGTCGCTGGTCGAGCTCGGCAGCGGCACCTCGGCCAAGACCCGGCTGCTGCTGCGCGCGCTGCTGGACGGCGGGACGCTGCGCGAGTTCGTTCCCTTCGACGTCGACCCGGCCGTGCTCGACCGAGGCCAGCGACGCGCTCGCGGCCGAGTACCCGGGCCTGCGGATCGCGCCGTTCGTCGGCGACTTCGAGCAGCGACCTCGGGCGCGATCCCGGCCGGCGGCCGCCGCATGATCGTGTTCCTCGGCTCCACCATCGGCAACCTCGAGCCCGGTCACGCGGGCCAGCCTTCCTGACGCCAGGTCGGCGCCGCGCTGCGGCCCGGCGACACCTTCCTGCTCGGCACCGACCTGGTCAAGGACACCGGCCGGCTGCTGCGCGCCTACGACGACGCGGCCGGGGTGACGGCGGAGTTCAACCGCAACGTGCTCGTGGTCGTCAACCGGGAGCTCGACGCCGACTTTGCCGTCGACGGAGTTCCAGCACGTCGCGCGTCTGGGACGCGGCCAACGAGTGGATCGAGATGCGGCTGCGGTCGGCCCGCGAGCAGCACGTCACGATCCGCGATCTCGGCCTGACGGTGTCGCTTCGCGGCGGGGGAGGAGATGCGCACCGAGATCTCGGCCAAGTTCCGCCGCGAGACGGTCGAGGCCGAGCTGGCCGCGGCCGGGCTGGAGACGGTGCGGTTCTGGACTGACCCGGACGGCGACTTCGGCCTGACGCTGGCGCAGCTGGCGCAGTGAGGGAGCCATAGCCTGGGCGCGCGCCCTGAGCCTGAGCCTGAGCGCGCGCCTGAGCCCTGAGCGCGAGGCGGGCGCGATGGCCGAGCCGTCGCCTGCTGGCCTGCCGACCTCGCTGCGGCGTTTGACGCGGTCGGCAGGCCGGTCAGCTACCCGGTCGCGTGGTGGAGTCCCTGCATGATCAGCATGAAGCCGTAGATGGCGGACGCCACCAAGACGATCGCCGCAACTCGCAGCACGACGCGCCAGTACATGACGCAGAGGATGGCGATGAAGATGGCGATAATGCTGATGGTCTGGAGGTCGTGCGGCTGGCTCTGGACAGCGGGCATGGTGCCCTCCCTGACGTTCCGTGGCCGTATTGCGGCTGGGCAAACGGACTCGGAGACCAGGTTCAGCGCGAGCAGCGCTGTCGCCACGGCGCGTTACTGGAGGCATGTCCGCCCGTACGCGGCCGTCCCGACTTGGCTGTATGGGGTAGCCAGTCGATGACAGTCCGTGTAGCATTGGCTGGTCTCCTGATCCGTCTTCAAGGGCCGGATTCCGGGACTTTGGCGCGGCCGATCTTGCCTATCGGCCGTGCCGTTTTTCTGCGCCCATACGCTTTCGACCCCGCGGGCGGCCCGCGCGCTCTGGATGCGGCTGCGGGGAAGAGCGCCCGCCGGTTCCTTCGGCTGGCAATCATCACATGGCCCCCTGCCTTGCGGGGAGTCTGAGCTGGTGCTTTCATTGTGATGCCCAATGAAACTTTCATCAATGGACGGCATGAAGATTTCACCGGGCGTGTTGCCAGGTTTTGCCTTAGCGATCGCATCCCATATGGCACACTGATCCCAGCTTTCGCGTAAGCAACGAGCGAAGGGGATGGGCAGTGACGACGTCCCGAAGTCCGACGGTCCGGCGGCGGCGCCTCGCCGCCGAACTGCATCGGCTACGCGGAAGTCGCACCGGCGATGAGGTCGCAAGGCAGCTAGGGTGGTCTGCGTCCAAAATCAGCCGGTATGAGCTAGGTCGTACTGGCCTTAAGCCATCCGAGGTCGAACGGCTGCTTGACCTTTACGGTGTCGTCGATCCCGAACGTAGCCAGCTGCTTGCGCTCGCCCACGACGCTAGTCAGAGGGGCTGGTGGGAGGATTACGCGGACGCCTTGCCCGATGAGTACCTGACCTTCATCGGGCTGGAGGCCGAGGCCACGTCAATGTCGCACTGGGAAGTCGACGTGGTTCCGGGCCTGCTCCAGACGGAGGAATTCGCCACCCAGGTCCACGTCGGTTACCAGAACGTGGTGCCTATACCTCCGGGAATTATCCAGCGGCGGGTAAAGGTCAGGATGATCCGCCAGCAAGCGCTGACTCGGCCAGAGCCAGTTGAGTTCTCCGCTGTCCTTGACGAGTCTGTGCTGCTCAGGAAAATCGCCAGCCGCCCGGTCATGCATGCTCAGTTGCTGCATATGGTCGAGCTGGCGGAGCTGCCGAACGTCACGCTTCAGGTGCTGCCACTCAACGCGGACCGGTCCGTGATCGCGGCTACGTTCGTGATATTCCGGTTTGGTCCTGTCGGCGACGCTACGCTGCACGACGTGGTGACGACTGAGAACTTCACGAGCGAGTTCTACGTCGAGGGCGAGACCAGTACCTACGAGCATCGGCTCGCGTTTGAGAGTCTCGCCAGGGACGCGCTTACGCCCGCCGAATCGCAGGACCTGATCCTGCGAAGGGCCGAAGAGGCCTGGGCCTGAGAACTTCCATGTACGCTGTGTAACCGTCTGGATTCACAGAGTGATTAGCGGGGATCAAACCGAGAGCTTCGAGCAAGTCAAGCCAGCCAGGCTACCTAGATGACAGAGGGACCTTTCACGATGGACGCGCCAACCTCTTCCGCGTTTTCCAGCCTAAGGTGGATTAAAAGCTCCCTAAGCGCTGCAAATGGAAATTGTGTCGAGATTGCGGCTCTACCATGCGATGGCGTGGCAATCCGTGACAGTAAGGACGTTACCGGTCCGATCCTGCAGTTTACCGCCGATGAGTGGAGTGCCTTTCTTGGCGGCGTCCGGAACGGCGATTTCGACCGGATCAGCTGACGATCGCTCTGCCCGCTGGCCGAGGCCCAGGCCCAGGCCATGGGCTTAGTCCGGCTCGGCTCAGCTGGCCGGCGACTGCTCTTCCAGCAGCACCTCCAGCCCGTTCGGGGACTGGACCTTAACGACGCGGTACGTCCAGTCCTCTCGCGGCCGTTCCACCGTTACCTCGAAGCTAAGGCCAGCCCGTTCGCACGCAGCGATCACCGCATCTGCGTCGGTCACCGCAAGCTGCCAGGTAAGACCGGAAGCGGCTGGGTCAGCGTCTGACCGTCGGCTGAGCCCGAACTCGACTGCGTCGTTGCCGACCGCGATGAAGCCCGGGTACTCCGGACCCTCGTAGGTCGTGCGCAAGCCGAGCTGCTCATAAAAGTTCCGCTCTGCGCTCGGGTCTTTTACGTGCAGGATCGGGACAAGCTTTGTGATCAGGTCCATATCCCTGATTGTGCCGTACTCCGCTGCGGCCGAAGCCGAAGCCGAAACCGAAGCCGCGGCCGAAGGACGGCGGCCGGTGCCGCAGCGCCTCCGTCAGGCGCGGCAGCTGGCACCGGGCTAGGAATAATCGGCCACGACGCGCCGGGCGGCGCCGTCAACGGTGACAACGCCGCCATGCGGGACGATCCACTGCGGACGCGTGTGACCAAACGGAATGCCCACGCAGACAACGGCGTCGGGGTTGTAACTGCCGACCAGCTCGACGACGACGTCACGCTGCGCGGCGCGCAGCCGGGCGCGCTCTACGGCGGGCGGCCGGCGGGTGAGGTCCGACACCGGCGGGCGGGCCACCAGGACAGCGTCGACCGCCGCGAGGATCCCGCGCTCGCCCAGCGAGCGAACGATCCAGCCGACGTCGCGCGCGGGCAGGAGTTCCTCCGAGGTCTCGATGATGAGCACGCCGCCGTCGAGGACGTCGGGTTCGAACGGGAACCGGCCAGCAGTCAGGATCCATTCGATGACCTCGACGCAGCCGCCCCAGGTACGGCCGGTCACCGATCGTGCCGGGCCGTGCCAGGTCCACGGCTCGGTCGGCTCGCGTGCACCGAAACTGGTCAGCGCGCGCGGATCGGCCCAGTCGATACCGATATCCTCCGACTCTCCCGGCTCGGTGATCTCGACGGTGTCACCGGTGAGCAGCGCCGCTCGCAGCGACTTCGCATGCACGTCGTCGACGCCGGGGCCGGGACCGAGGTGCACCTGCGACGAGCCACCGTAGAAGCTCGCGATGCCGTTCGACCAGAGCCAGTGGTGCAGGTTGGTGTTGTCGCTGGTACCGAGGAACGGCTTCGGGTCACGCTGGGCGAGGCTGGCGTCTAGGTGCGGGATGACGGTGATCTGGTCCTCTCCGCCGATCACTGCGAGGATGCCGCGGATGGCCGGATCAGCGAACGCGGCATTGAGATCGGCGGCCCGGGCCAGCGGAGAAGCCCCCACCGTTCGTGTTGTCGGATACTCGACGGGGATCAGGCCGGTTACCTCGGTGAGCCTGCGCATCGCCTGCTCGTGCACTGCGGGGAAGGCGCCCGCGGCTGCGAATGACGGAGACAGGACGGCAATGTGGTCGCCGCGCCGGGCTTTCGGCGGGTGGACGAGGTCATGCGCCATGCGCGTCATCGAAGCACATCGCTGGCAGAGGGCGCAGCAGGCTTTCCGGCCAGCAGTGCCGCTACGGCAGGAACCACGCTCGGGCCTTGAGCCGGTGACATGGACCGACGACGAGCGCATGACCGGGCGAGATGGATCCGCCCGGATCGGTCAGGCACCTGCGCGCGCCCTTGTTGTACAGGGTGAAGCCGGGGCGCGCTCGCCACTGCTGCCGCCAGCGGCCAGAGCAGCGCTGCAAGGTGACGGGCCCCGAATGGCGGGCCCTGACGCCCAGGCAGAGTCCGCCGCGGGCGCGTAGCTCGCCGTGGGATCTGGTCCACAGCTGGTTCCTGGCCGCGCCGCCGCAGTCGGCGATGCGCACCTTCGCGCCCCGATGGTCGGCCGGATAGGCGGCGCACGACCCGATGTAGGCGCTGGTCAGGGTGCCGGTGCGGAGAGCTCTGACGGCAGCGCGCGCTTCCGGCAGGTAACGCTTGTAGGTGCCGACCAGGTAGGTAGTCCACGCCTTGAAGTAGGTGCCGTACTCCGATACCAGCAGGTAAGCGCTGCGCGCATTGCACAGGCCGCTGAACGCGCACCGGTTACTGACGGTCTTCCAGTAGTGGCTGTTGATCTGCCACACGCCGCGATCAATGGAGTCGCGCCGATCGGTGGCCGTCGGCGTGCAGGCCGTGCCGGTGGTGTCGTTGAAACAGGCCGACGGGTCGCAGCCCGACTCGGCAATGCCGATGGCTACCGCGACTACCAGGTGCCCGGTGCGCCCGTTGTTGGCGAATCCGGCTTTGCTCGCCCAGGCAGCGCACCGCCTGGCCGCGATGGTGGCCTCCGCTGGGGTCATCTGGATGTTGAGCCCTGCGCTGATGATGCCTGGCCTGGCCAGCCGGGGCGGCGGCTGGCCAGCGCCTGCTGGCGCGGCCTGCGAGGCGTCGGCCCGGTCAGGCGGAAAAGTGCTGAGAGCGAGAAACGCGATGCTTGCGGCGGCCGTCACGATGACAAGGCCCTTGCGGATCATTGGAACAACCCCCTTGGCCTGCCGGTTCCCCGGCTGCGCAGCGGTTCTCCTGATCGCATCTGCTAGGTCGGACCCGGCGGAGCATTCCCGTCGGCCGCCCGGGCACCCGTGCTGAACCGGGCAGGTTCGGCTGGGGAGGGAATTCACCTGTTCCGGGCGAGGGCATGGGTGAATCGGCGGGTGACCTGGCGGGTGAGGCTGCCAGCCCGCTCGGCAGCAGGCTGCGCGGGCGGCTTAGCGCGGCGATGCCTCAGGCATGCGGCTCCAGGTCACGAAGCAGATAGCAAAGAATCCGGTAGACGTGCGCCTCGTGGACCGTGATCTTCTTGTCCCAGCCAATGCAACGGCCCAGCGACCGCGGGATCGATTTGCCCCCTACCGTGACCACATGGCGGAGCCCCTTATCGTCCCATCCGATGCACCATTCCACTTCCACCGCTCCGCCAAGGTTGGTGAACCGCGCCGACGACGCGGACGAGCCAGGAACGTCCTGGTGCAAGCCAGTTCCGCCGACCGCACGCAGCACTCGTTCCCTGATGTAAGCGGACGTGCTGACCGTTCCCGCGGCAAGCGGCGCGACCAGGGCAGCGAGGCTGGCTGCCTCGTCGAGGTTCCGGGGCCGGCTGAGGTGGCGCACCAGCCGTGGCTCGGAGAACACGAGCAGCGCGAAGAGCAACAGCGCGGTACCGCCGTTGTCCAGTACCCCCTGCCAGTAGGAGGACGCGACGTAGGCGACGGCGAGCATCCCGGCGCCGGCCACGGTGAAGGCACCGACCAGCCACCAGTTCGGGCCCTCCATGCCCTCGGAATCAGGAGGCATTCTCGGTCTTGTCAAGTCCGGCGGCCAGGCTCGGCTGTATCAGCCACGGAAGGTTAGTCGGGCATGGCTTGGTCTCCGGGATCGGAAGCTGCTCCCACCAGCGAGCGGTTCCATCGGGTGCGCTCAGGAACTCTGGCAGTACTTCAGGCTGGATGGCATCGGTATTGACGGGTCGGCCCAGCAAGACCGCAGTCGCGTCCTCGTTGCGATCCATCCGCTCCAGCGAGCTTGCCAGTGCTCTCCGGTAGTCGGGGGATGTGGTGTTCATCCGGTACGCCTCGGTGTAGGCGAGGGTGGCGGCAGACCGGTAACCAAGTGCGCCAAGCTGCACGGCAAGGTTGAAGAGCGTGTTGGCATATATCCCGTCGTTGCCCTGACAGGCGAGGCCGGCGGTGACCATCCAGCGGGCGGCATCGACGACCTCACGTTCGTGCACCGCATCTCTGGACCGGCCCAGGGCCGCCACGAACACTCGCAGCGACGTAACACGGTCGCCAATGTCGGTAGCATTCTCCGCGACAATCTTGCAGGCAGAGCGCAGGGTGTCGTAACCGATAACGCTGCCCGGGATGCTGGCCAGATCGATCAGGCGATTAATAGACGGTTCGGTAACGAGCATTGACAGAAACTTTTCCAGCCGCTCGCGCAGGTCCGGAACTGAGTTTTGTGTCGCGACATCAAGTCGCAAGCCGATCATCAGCGTCCGGATTGGCCAGTGATCTTTTCCATCTGTGATCAGTATCTGCTGCAGGCGTCGCGCCTCCGGATACTCTGCGGTAATTTCACGGTCCAGTATGAAGTCGATATAATTCTGAATAATGTTGAAATGATTCGGCTCCGCCGCTATCGCGAGGTGGTGCAGCTCGAGCGCCATGTCATAAAGACCGACCCTGTCGGCTATGAGAGCGGCATTCCCGATGTCCGCGCCGCGGCGGCTGCTGGCACCGAGTCGCCTGGCCAGCTCCGTCAGCCGGGTCAGGCTGTCGGCAACGGCGTCGTACTCGCCGCGGTCCTCCGCCGCGTCGGCAGCAAGATAGTAGAAGAAGATCTGATCATCCGGATCGCTCGGCAGTTCCGCGCCGGATCCCGTTGGGGCTGCCTGAGTGGCCTGGGAGGTGTCTGCTGGTGCTGGCCGGCGCACCGCGGGCTGAGGATCGACACCTGACCGCGATACGCCGAGGTCCTGCGACTTCTCCTCGCCGGATCGGCGCTCCCTGCCGTGCGGTTCATCGGCCGAGAACGCCCCGCCCGTGCCAGTAGGTGGTCCGACCGGCCAGCGCGGATCACTGGCCAGGTAGATGGCGAGCTGCGGCTTGACGTCGGTCAGGTCAGCCCGGACTTCGCCGCCGACATGGACGATGGCCTCCGCGAGCGCATCGTCGGACATGTCGAGCAGGCCCCTGAGCCGCTCGCCGACAGCCTGAATCGGCTGGAACCTGGCAGCCAGCAGGTCCGACGGCAGGGTCTTGACCGCGGTGCGCAGCACCCCCTCCGGCGAACTCTGGCCACTGTCGCTGAGAGAGCCAGGATCCTGGAAGCGCGTCACCAGCACGCGGTACTGATTCGCCCAGAAATCTGGCCAGAAGGCCTTGATGATCCACTCTTTAACGAGCGTCTCGTCGTCGAGCTGCTCATAATCGATCTCGGTCAGGGCGAGATTGAGCCGGGTCTTAACCGCGCGCGGCGTCGTCAGGTTGTCGGTGACTCTGAGCAAGGGCGCGAGCAGCCCATCCGGATAAGCTCTGGCCGACGTGTCGATCATGGCGGTGAGGCGATCCCTGGCCTCTTCCGGCATTCCGCTCAGCCGGTTGACCAGCATCCGCAGGTAGTTGGCCGCGTCGACGGGCCTGTTCAGCAGCCTGGGAATGCTGACCGTGACGTGAACGTACTTCTCCAGCGACTGCCGAGGGTCCTTAACCTCGCCCTGGGCCTGCGAGCTGACGAGGAAGTCTTCCTGACACGCCAGTACGAAATATATCGAGGCGCCGTTGCTCTCGCCGTGGTCGATCTCGGTGGTCCAGTGATTGGTCGCCTTGAGCAGCCGGGCGGCGAACTGCGGATCGCATCTGTCGAGATCGTCCAGCATGACCACGTGACGAATCGGCCCGTCCCGGGTGATGGAGCGGCGGATCCAGTCCTCGACGACTGGAGGGGCATGCGGTATCGACTCAAGCACCTTCAGCAGGGCCAGACTGGCGGCCAGATCGTAGTCGTCCCGCTCAGACTGGCCCCTGGCGACGCCCAAGTCATATTGCAGCAATCCGGCCAGCATGTCCGCGACGTTCGCGGGGATGCCGCGCTCCACTCCTCTGAGGATCTGAAGCGCGAGCGCAGAGCGCTCATCCTGGTAACGCGCCCACAGCGGTGCCTGGCACCAGGAAAATGTGATGTTGCTGTCCCGCTTGCAGATAAGACCCTGGAGATACTCTAACGCCGTTGACTTTCCGGTACCAGATCCCCGTAGAGTGCGAAAGTCATGGGAGCACCGCCGCCGACGACGTGACTCGCGATATTTTTTAAGCTCGACTTGAACTCGCGGTGGGATTCATACAGACCGGCGGAGTATTCAGAGCTCTCCGGCAGCTGGGGACTGAAAGTGTCCGGCTTGGCTCATCGCGGGTCACGTGTCCAATCGTCGACGTGGTGCCTTAGGTGCTGCCCGGGGCGGCATGCCCGAGTCTAGACGCTCAGCCCACCGGACCGGATTACCTCGATTGGCGACCATGTGCCCAGTGATCGGCGGTATTGGCGGCAGGCGGTAAGGCTGGACGCTCGCGTGTTCGACCGCCCAGCGCCGCCCCGAACCCACGGCGGTCAATGGACCGCACGTTATCCTCGCCGATCGGAGAGAGCCGTTCTTCTTGACGGCCGGCGCGGGCTGCGCCAGCCTGTGTCGAAAGAGTGACTGCGCCATTGGAGGGGCTATGGCCTGGCGGCTTGCTGGGACGTATTTCGAGTCGTGCTCGTGCGATGCGGTCTGCCCGTGTACGTGGTCGGCGCTGACGGCGAAAGCGACCCTCGACCGGTGCCGGGCGCTGCTGGCCTATCACGTCGAGTCCGGCGAGATCGACGGTGTCGACGTCAGCGGCCTGAGCTTCGCCCTGTTCCTGGATACGCCGCCGGTCATGGCCGAGGGCAACTGGCGGGTGGGGGTCTACCTGGACGACGCCGCGTCCGACAGCCAGGCCGAGCAGCTCGGGGCGGTCCTGTCCGGGCAGCTCGGCGGGCCGCCCGCGATGCTCGGCCCGCTGATCAGCGAAATGCTCGGCGTGGAGAAGGCGCCCATCACCTACAGCGAGGACGGCCGCGGCCATCATGTCCGGATCGGCGACGCGGTCGACGTCGGCGTCGAGGACTTCGTCGCCATCGAAGGCCACGATCCGGTCCAGCTGACGAACGTGTTCCACCCGTCGAATACGACGCTGACGGTCGCCCCGGCGAATGCCGCGCACCTGTCGACGTTCGGGATCGACTGGGGGCGCGAGGGGCAGAGCGGCTTTTCCGCGCCGTTCTCCTGGGCCGGGTGAGCAGCTCCTCCGGGCTCGCCCGGCTGCGGCCCGGCCTGGCGGCCCGTGAGGTCGCGTTCCTGCTGATCCTGGCAGCTGGCGCCTGGGCTGGCGACAGTCTGCGCTCGCCCGCGGGATGGCCGGGATGGCGGGCACGATGGGGCTGGGCCTGGCCGCGTTCGTGCCGATTTGGACGCTGATGATGGCCGCCATGATGCTCCCGTCGGTGTCGCCGATGGCCTCGCTGTACGCCAGGACCATCCACGGCAGGCGGGCGATAAGGATCGCCGGGCTCGTGGTGGGCTATCTCGCGGTCTGGGCGGCGGCGGGCGTGCCCGCCTACGGGCTGGCCTGGCTCGCCGGCTGGCTGACCGGGAAGCATCCCGGCGCCGCACACGTCATGGCCGTGGCGGTCTTCGCCGTTTGCGGGATCTACCAGCTGAGCCCCCTGAAGGACCGCTGCCTCGCGCATTGCCGCTCCCCGCTCGGGCTGCTCCTGCACTACGGCTCGTATCCGCGGCAGGTTCCGCGACCTGCGCGTCGGCGTCCATCACGGCGGATACTGCCTGGGCTGCTGCTGGGGCCTGATGGTGATCCTGATCGCGGTGGGCGTGATGAACGTCGCCGCCATGGTCGGCCTGGCCGCGCTGGTGCTGATCGAGAAAACCTGGCGATGGGGTCCCGCTGGCTGGGCGGCTCGCCGGTGTCGCCGCGCTGGCCCTCGCCATCGCCACGATCTGGCTCCCGTGGCTCGCGCCGGGCCTGCACGCCGCGCCGCAATGATGAACTGACCGCCTGCTTCCGCACCCGGCCGACCGGTGCGCCGCGTGCCCGAGTTGCTTAGTGTCGTGGCCCGGCATCGCCGGGCCCGGCGCATCACACCTTTCAGGACACAGTCGGGCGGCCGGCGGTTGTAGCCATTACGCTCCGGGGGAGGGCTACCCAGCTGGGGACGGTTCCCCTAGGCAGGAGCGCAGGGCCCGGGCACCATCGTGAGCACGCGGCAACACCGCCGCGCCACAGTAAGGCGAGGTTGATGACGATGGGATTCTCAGCTGGAACACACCGGCGCCGGGTCTTCCGCGCTGCCGCGGTGGTAGCTGCCGCGGGCGCGGCGGTCGCACTGACTATGCCGGCGATGGCGGCGCAGTCCGGCCCTGCCGCGCGCGTGCTCGGGGCTGGCCAGACTGGCTCGCGTGCAGCGGTGCCGTGGGGCAAGGTGGGGCCAGGCTGGGCGCTGGCCATGTACTCGGCAAGCCAGGGTGGCGAGGGCATTAAGCCCAAGGCCGGACCGGCAACGCTGTACCTGGTTGACCCGCAGGGGGGCCGGTACTCCCTGTTCACCTGGTCGGCTCGCAACGCCAGATCTCGGTGGGACCTGCAGGGCTGGTCGGGCGATGTCAGCCGGGCGCTGTTCGCGTCGACGGCATTCTTCGGGGGCAGCGGCCGTGAGCACATGTATCAGCTGCGGCTGCGGACCGGCGCCGTTACCAGTTTCTTCCTGCCTAAGGGCGTGACGTCGCAGGGCTACACCAGGCCGGACGGGCTCAACGTCCTGGCAGTGCAGGGCATGGTCTCCAGCCTGCACAGCAAGGTCACCCTGCAGCGCTACAGCCTGGCGGGCAAGCTGCAGAAGTCGCTGGCTACCGTCACCGATCTGGGTGGCACCGCCTACCAGCCGGGCGGGCTGCAGCTAGCCGCGGGCTCGATCCGAGGCATCGAGCTGATCAGCAACGCAGGCGGGATCATCAGGAGCCTTCGCGTTCCCGGTGTGAAGTTCGGCTGCAACGCTGTCCGGTGGTGGAGTGCGGGCACGATCCTGGCGAGCTGTTCATCGAGCGGGCCAGGCCCGCAGATGTGGCTCGTCCCCGCCAGTGGCGCCAGGCCGACCGCGCTCACCCCGGTCCGCCACTCCGGCTTTGATGCGGGGGACTTCAACGCGTGGCAGCTGTCGAGCGGGCTGTATGTCGACGGGTACGGCGCCTGCGGCACCCTGGTCATCGGGCGGCAGCCCGCGCACGGACGCGAGCAGATGGTCAACCTGCCCGGCGCGGCCAGCAGCCTCATCGTGGACGCCACCAGCACCAGCCTGATGGTCGAGCGCATTAACGGCTGCATGCCCGGCGTATCGCTGGTGTGGTTCAACCCGAAGACGCACGCGATGAAGATCGCGATCTCAGTCGGGCACAACCAGCACGGCGTGACTTCGGTGCAGCCCTACTTCGTGACAGGCAAGTTCTGATCGCGGATTCAACCCGGGCGCGGCCGTCTTCGGACGGCCGCGCTGCGGCGTGCCTGAGCGTGCCGCGCGGACGCGCTTCATGTCGTACACGCTGCCTGCCGTACACGCTGGAGGCGTACACGCTGGAGGCGTACACGCGCCTGCCGGACACGCGCCTGCCGGACACGCCGAGTCGGCGCCTAGGCTCATGGTGTGGGCGGGCGCGTAGTAGTGATGCTGCACGGCCAGCCGGGCGCGGGTTCGGACTGGCAGCAGGTAGCTGACCAGATCCCGGCTGATCTGCGCGTGGTAGCCCTAGACCGGCCGGGATACGGGGCGAACCGCCGGCCGGCGGGCGGGTTCGCCGTCAACGCTCGGGCCGTTCTGGCTGAGCTCGATGCCCAGGGCATCGAGCGGGCGGTGCTGGTCGGTCATTCCTACGGCGGCGGCGTCGCGCTGGCGGTGGCGGCGCTGGCACCCGACCGTGTCGAGGCGCTCGTGCTGCTGGCCAGCGTCGGGCCCGGCTGCCTGACTGGCTGGGACCGGCTACTAGCCGCGCCAGTCGCTGGCGAGGTCTGTGCCCTAGCCGCCTGGTGGCTGACGCCGTGGCTGGCCCGGATCCGGCTGGCCTCGATCGCGTGGCGGCGTCGGCAGCCGGTTGCCGCCAGCGAGCACGTGAACTGGCATATCTGGGGGAACGCGCATCACGACTACGGGCCGGTATGGCGCAGTTTCCTTGCCGAGCAGCGCGCGCTAGTCGCGGACCTGCCGAACCTGACGGCCACGCTCCCGGCCACCCGGCAGCCGGTGCTGCTGCTGGCCGACCCGCACGACACCCTTATCCCGGTGCAGGCGACCCTGAGCCTTGCGGCGGCGCTGCCGAATGCCCGGGTTGAGCTGGTCAGCGATATCGGTCACCATCTGCCCCGCCGCGGTGCGGCTCAGACAGCGGCAAAGATCACTGAATTCCTGGCCGAGATGGAGAGCCGCCCGGCAACGGCTTGATCCGGGATCCCGGTGACGTGAGCGAGGATCTGGGCTCCCGTTCGCTGCTGCGCAGGTGCCCACCGCGATCAACTGGCGGCGGCCGCTGGCCGGACGTCCTTCAAATCGCAAACTCGCATCTACGTCCGCTGGCCGGCGCTGACGCCCGGCCCACCCGTGGAGACGACGAAAGACCCGGCCTCTATGGTGGACCGATGGCGTCGATCAAGCAGATCCAAGTCACCTTCGACTGCGCGGAACCTGAGCGCGTCGCTCGGTTCTGGTGCGAGGTGCTGGGGTACGTCGTGCCGCCGCCACCGGAGGGCTTTGCTACCTGGGACGATTTCGATCGCACCCTGCCGCCTGAGGATCAGGGTTCGGCGTTCGCCTGCATTGATCCCTCAGGTGCCGGCCCGCGTCTGTTCTTCCAGCGCGTCCCCGAAGGCAAGGTCGTCAAGAATCGGCTGCATCTTGACGTACGGGTCGGCACCGGCCTTGTGGGTGCAGAGCGCCTGGCGGCGCTGGAGGCCGAATGCGCCCGACTGGCCGCGCTCGGCGCGATGCGCGTGCGGCTACTGCCTGCCGACGGCGTTAACGAGTCGTGCCTCGTGATGCAGGACATCGAGGGCAACGAATTCTGTCTCGACTGAGCGGCCGCGAATTCTCCTCGCACCGGCGCAAGTGCCGCAGGTTTGTGCAGTGCCCTCGGCCGCTGAGTACGTCGAACGGCACCGAAGCCAGAGTGCGTTCCGTTACTCGGCGGCGAGCGTACCGAGTGCGGGCCACGGCGGACCCTGGCGGAGCAAGCACAGGATGTCTCGGCCGTGCTGGTGCCCATCCGGGAATTCGTCGCGGATGTCCCAGCGCCAGGCGGCGACCATCGCAAGCACGAGCCGCAGGCACTGCGCGAGCAGAACTTGATCGACGTCCGGGTAGCGGGCGCTGACCTCCGCTGGCACGTGGGCGACGTCAAACTCGATGGGTCCACGGCAGCACGTTTCGAAGTCGATGAACAGCAGGCCGTCACGGGTGCTGAGGAGGTTGCCAGGATGCGGTTCGCCGTGCAGCAGCTGCTCGGCAGCACCGCGGCTGCGGATCCGTTCACCAGCGCTGTGCAGCGTGCTGAGCAGGAGGTGCCGGTCGGCTTCAGCGAGGGCGGGGGTTTCGACCGTCGGCAGATTCGTCGCTACCGCGTCCGCCCGACCGCAACGGCGGAACTCGGCCCGCAGGTCGCTGTGGCGAACCTGGAACACCCGGACCGGCTCGGACAGAATCCGCAACCGGCGCTCACCCCAGATCCACCAGGACAGCACCGTCGGGCACCCCCACACCGACCACCACCGCGGTCGCCTGCGAGCAAGCAGCTGCCACCATGTCCGATAGCCATCAAGCGGGCAGTTCGATTCACCGTCGTGCCGAATAGTCGCCGTCACGGGCAACGGCCTCTCCGGTGTGAATACCCATCCGCACCCGGATCGGCGCTGCGCCAGCCCACGTCTCGGCCTCCAACAGCGGTTGCCGCGGTCCCGCTGCTGCCACCGCCGCCGAAGCCGACGAGAAAGCCACGGCCAAACCATCGCCCATCGACGAGAACACCACCCCCTCATGCTCAGCGATCGCCTGGCGGAGCAGCTCGTCATGGCGGAC
>CAWCHF010000003.1:0-48698 GCA_963795265.1 uncultured Actinomycetota bacterium
GAGACGATTGCTCCCGCCCGGTCCGCGCAGCCGCCGAGGCCCAGCGCGGCCGCGAATGCGCGGAGGGGCAGCGCCGCTGCAGCGGAAGCGTGCTGCAGCTCTGCAACGCCGCCCTCGACGGGTGGACCGACTTCATCGAATGCGGCCCCAGCGCTCGCTGCGATGCGACGGCCTCGGGCTCGGGCCCCTGCGCCGCGCTCAGCCCCCCTGAGCCAGCCTTGAAATGAGCCGCTTCGCGACGCTCGGCGCGTCGCCGTCGTCGTGCTTCACGAAGACGAAGGCCTCCTTCCAGGGCTGCGCGCGGATCCTCTCCGCCCACTCCGCGACGACGGCGTCGGGGTACTCGTCGCGTCGCAGGCGCACGTAGCCCCAGTCGGCGGTCGCCACGAGCGGCGACTCGAGCGACTCGCCCTCGGCGACGCAGAGCGACGCGCCGTGCGCCGGAGCGCGGCCCACACCTCGTCGTCGAACCAGGACGCGTGGCGGAACTCGAACGCGATCCGGAGCCCTTCGGGCGCCTGCTCGAGGAACGTCGACGAGGCGCGGCACGTCCTTCTTCAGGAACGGCGGCAGCTGAAAGAGCAGCGGGCCGAGGCGCGGGCCCGAGCGCCGCGGCCGTCTTGACGAAGGTCGCCACGGCGTCGCCCGCGTCCTGCGAGCTTCGCGATGTGCGTGATGCGCTGCGGCGCCTTGAGCGGCGAAGGTGAAGGTCTCGGGCACCTCGCTCGCCCAGCCCTCGAGCGAGCTTCGCCGTGGGCATGCGGTAGAACGTGTTGTTGATCTCGACCGTCGGAAGGCGCTCGGCGTAGAAGCGAAGGAACTCCGCGGCGGGAAGGTCCTTCGGATAAAAGGGCCCCTTCCACTCCTTGTACGAGTAGCCGCTCGTGCCGACCCGGACGCGCATCGTGCTCGGGTGCCGAGCCTGCCGAGATCCCACGTGCCGGTGCGACTCAAAGCCTTGCTCGGAAGTCGTTCCGCTTCGTTTCTTGCGATAAGGCGGCCCGTGGCGGACGAAGCCAGACCAGCCGGCGTGGTGCGCTCCGACGATGGCCGCCGTCGGCGGCGCGGTCGGCGTGCGTGCGCGCTCGGCGTGCCCACCGTGCGTTTCCTCGTCGCCCCGGCGTCGGGCCGGCGGGCGCGGGACGCTGGATCAAGACCGTCGCGTTCGACTCCCTGCTCGAAGGCGAGCCCAAGCGCGTCCGCTCGTCTCCGACCATCGCGACGCGTGGACCCTCGAGAAAGAAGTCGAGCTCGGCGCGGCCTGGCTGCTCCGCAAGGGCGCGAGGTCGTCGCGTGGAGCACCATGTGCCCTCACCTCGGCTGCGCCGTCGAACAGGAGCGCGACCGGCGGCGGCTTCGATTGCCCCTGCCATGACTCGTCGTTCGACGCCGGGGGCGAGCGCCTGACGGGCCCGTCGCCGCGCGGGCTCGACATCCTCGCGAGCAAGATTGAAGACGGTTTCGTTCACGTCGAGTTCCAGCGCTTCCGGCAAGGCACGCCGGAAAGCGCCTGTCTGAGCCCCTCATGTCGGCGCTCGCACGATCGAGACTGGCTCACAACGGACGGCCTGGCGCACATGGGGTGGGCGACTCCTCGATCACCCCTGGTCGGCGGCAGCGCGTAGGGGCTCCGCGATAGCCGCGTCCGTCGCGACGTGCTTCGGCGTCCTCGCGCTGACCGGCCTCCTCTTGATGACGGCCTATGCGCCTTCGCCGCAGACTGCGTAGGAAGCGTGCACTACGTGCAGTTCGTGCAGGGGGCCGAGGCAACCCTGGTCACCCGGGCACCGCGGCCGACTCGCCGTCGGCGACTCGGGCGTCGTCGTCGAAGGCTCCAACGACGTCTGGGCCCGGCTCTCCAAGTGCTGCACGCCGGTGCCGGGCGACCAGATCACCGGCTTCGTCACCCGCGGCAACGGCGTCTCGGTCCACCGCGCCGACTGCGTGAACCTCGGAGCACCTGCTGGAGTCGGAGCCTGAGCGCGTGGTCAGCGTCCGCTGGTCACCGCGCGAGGGCTCGCAGTTCCTGGTCGCCATCCAGGTCGAGGCGCTGGACCGCACCGGCCTGCTGTCCGACGTCACCAGGTCGATCTCCGACCAGCACGTGAACATCCTGTCCGCCACCGTCAGCACCACCAGGGACCGGGTCGCCTTCAGCCGGTTCACCTTCGAGATGGGCGACCCCAAGCACCTCGGCGCCGTCCTGCGCGCGGTTCGCTCCATCGACGGCGTCTACGACGTCTACCGCGTGACGAACTAGCCGCCGGGCAGAACGCCGGCCTCGCTACTCGACGCCAGCACCATGATCCTGCCCAAAGATCGCGACCCCCGCTTCATCACCATCCGCCGCGGCGGGACGCTCACGGACTCCGACCATCGGCTCCTGGCTTTGTGGGCGGCCGCGTGCGCGGAGCACGTTCTGCACCTCTTCGAGTCGGTGCAGCCCTCGGACCCGCGGCCCCGCGAGGCGATCGAGCAGATTCGGGCATGGGCGCGCGGCGAGATCAGGATGTCTCAGTCCCGAGCGGCGGGTGGCCATGCCATGGCTGCGGCAAGAGAGCTGAGCGGAGCCGCTCGGCACGCCGCCTATGCTGCCGGCCAGGCGGCCGTGGTAGCGCACGTCGCCGCACACGAGCTTGGTGCTGCGGCCTACGCGATCAAGGCCGTGCGTGCGGCGGCCCCCGGACGGGAGGGTGAGAGCGCCGGCAGGCTCGAGTGCCGTTGGCAGCGCGAGCAGCTCCCGGATGTGATCCGCGAACTCGTCCTGGACGATCAGCGGTTGCGAAACGAGATCTGCTGGTCAGTCTTCGACTGCTGACGGGCGTGACGGCTAGCCGGCACTGCCCAGCGAGCACTTCGACCCGCGAGCGGCCCGGGCGTCCGCGGGATGCGCAGCGGGTAATCAGCCCGCCAGCTCCGCCAGCGTGCGCTCGGCTTCGGCCAGCCAGGACTTCCGCGCCTCGATCGCCTCCTTGGCCTGCTGCTGCGCCTTCTGGTCGCCGTTGGTCTCCGCCTTGGCGAGCTGGCGCTCAAGCTGGGTGATCGCGGTGCGGATCTGCTCGACCGTGCCCGGGCGCGGGACAGCGCCTCGGGGTTCGTGCGCCGCCAGTGCGAGTCCTCGGCCTTGCGCACGGTCTCCTCGATCTTGCGCAGCCCGCCTTCGAGCCGGTCCTGCGAGTCGCGCGGCACCGCGCCGGCACGCTCCCAGCGCTCCAGGATGCCGCGCAGCGTGGCCCTGGCTGCCGCGCGCGTCGGTGACCGGCACCAGCTTCTCGGCCTCGGCGAGCAGCTGCTCCTTGACCACGACGTGCTCGCGCAGCTCCCGGTCCTTGGCGTCCAGGACCTCGGAACGGGCCTTGAAGAACGCGTCCTGCGCGGACTTGAAGCGCGGTCCACAGCTCGTCCTCGGCCGTCCGGTCGGCGCGGCCGGCCTGCTTCCAGGACCGCATCAGCTCGCGGTAGGCGGTGGCCGTCGCGCCCCAGTCGGTCGAGGTGGACAGCTCCTCGGCCTTGGTGACCAGCTCTTCCTTGCGCGCCCGGATGCCCTCGCGCTCCTCCTCCAGGGTGGCGAAGTAGGCCTTGCGCCGCTTGGCGAAGGCGTTCCTGGCCGCGGACAGCCGCTTCCAGAGCGCGGCCTCGGCGGCCCGGTCGCCGCGCGGCGCGGCCTTCCACTCCTCCAGCAGCTGCCGCATCCGCTCGCCGCTGGCCTTCCAGTGGGTGGCCTCGGCCGCCAGCCGCTCGGCCTCGGCGACGATCCGCTCCTTGACCTCGTGCGCCTCGCTCTTGGCCTGCTCGCGGGCCGCCTTGTGCTCTTCCCGGCGGTGCTCGATCGTGCCCGTCGAGCGCCGTCAGCCGGGCCTGTCAGGCTGTCCAGGTCGCCGATCGCGTGGGCGTCGGTGACGGCGGCGGTCAGCCTGGCTGATGGTGGTCTTCGCCTGGGCCGCCGACAGGTCGGTGCTGGTCATCCGCTGCTCGAGCAGGCTGACCTCGGTCTCCAGCGAGTCGAACTTGCGCTTGAAGAAGGCCAGCGCCTCGTCCGGGCTGCCCGCCTGCCACGAGCCGATCTCTCGCTCGCCGTCGGCGGTGCGGACATACACCGTCCCGTCGTCGGCTACCCGGCCCCACGGATCGCTTGCGGTGCTCACCGCGTACCTCCTGCTCGGTACCTGACCAGCAATTACGCCAGTCAGGTCTTCGTGATCGTCACGCTTTCGATCTGGACCTTCTCCTTTGGGTGCCCCGTCGCCGGGACCGTTGGAGTTCGTGCGTGCCCGCCTTGGCCACATTCTGGATGATGTTGAGTCCGCTGACGACGGTGCCGAACGGCGTGTAGCTGGGCTGGCAGGTCAGTGTTCTTGTAGACAAGGAAGAACTGGCTGCCGTTGCTGTCGCGGCCGCTGCTGGCCATCGCTGGCCATCGCCAGGCCGTGGCCTGCCGGGATACGTCGGCGCCGGCTCAGGTTCTCGGTGTCGAACTCGTAGCCGGGGCCGCCGGTGCCGGTCCCGGTCGGGTCGCCGCACTGCAGCACGTAGATGCCTGGTGGTGCGTGAGCCGGTGGCAGGGGGTGTTGTTGAAGTACTTCTGGCCGGCCAGCGAGACGAACGAGCCGACCGTGCACGGTGCCTGCGCTGTTCAGCAGGTCGATCACGATGGTCGCCGCGGTTGGTCACGATCGTCGCCATGTAGGTGGCCTTCGTGTCCGGCGTGGCCGGCGGCAGCGACACCTTGCGAGCGGCCGTGCCGCTCGGCGGTGTAGATGCACTTGCCGTCCACCATGGCGGCGGTGCTGCTCGGCGACGGCGTGGCGGACGGCGTGGCCGACGGCGTCGCTGACGCGACTGGCCGTCGCGGCTGGCGGCCGCGGCCGTTGGCCTGGCTCGTGCTGAAGACGCCGGCGATCGCGGCCCCGCCGACGCCGACCGCCGACCACGACGATCGCAGCCACGATCGCGCTGACGGCCCACTGCTTGCGCGCGCCTGGCCCGCTCGAGCCTGGCGCTCCATGCCGGCGCTGGTGAGCGTCCCTGGCGAGCTTGCGCTGGCGTTCCTTCTTCGTGGCCACCCGTGCGATCCTCCTGCTCATCCGCAGTGTCCTGCGGTCTGCCTGGTCTGGCAACGTCCGCCGCAGGGCCGGCAGGCCCAGGGCAGCGCACTGCGAAACTTCGCGAATCGTACCGTTGTGACGGCAGTGGTAACGCCGCCGTTACTTTTCGAGTCCCAACCGCGCCCAACTCGTGTCCTGAGCTGCCCAGAACCACTGGCCAGCGGCCAGCCGACCAGCAGTTCTCGGTAGCCTGGAGGCACCCGCGGCGAGCGCTCGGACCGGGAAGCGCCCGCGGCCGGGCTCCGCCCGGAGCCCCGAGGGGAGTAGCAGCACAGTGCTGATAGCCGGGTTCCCCGCTGGCTCGTTCGCGGCCAACTGCTATCTGCTGGCGTCCGGACCAGGCCAGGAGTGCCTGATTATCGACCCTGGACAGGACGCTGAGCAGGGCATCGAGGAAATTATCGAGCGATACCGGCTGCGGCCGGCCGCGGTGCTGGCGACGCACGGCCACATCGACCACATCTGGTCGGTGGCGCCGGTCTGCGGCGCCCGGGGCATCCCGGCCTACATCCACCCCGACGACCGCGCGCTGCTGTCCGACCCGGCCCGCGGGCTGGGCCTCGGCGCCGGGCCAGCAGCTCTTCGGCGGGCTGACCTTCACCGAGCCCGATGACGTGCTCGAGCTCGCCGACGGCCTGACGCTGGACCTGGCCGGGCATCGAGCCTGATCGTCGACCACGCGCCCGGCCACACGCCCGGCTCGGTGACCTTCCGGCTGCCGGCCGCTGGCCGATCCTGACACGCTGTTCACCGGTGATCTGCTCTTCGCCGGGCTCGATCGGGCGGACCGACCTGCCCGGCGGCAGCTACGAGACGATCCTGGCTAGCCTGGCCCGGGTGTGCCTGCCGCTGCCGGACGAGACCGTGGTGCTGGCCGGGCACGGGCCGGGGACGACGATCGGCGCGGAGCGGGCGCACAACCCGTTCCTGGCCGGGCTGACGCCGGCCAGCGGCCGGCCCGGTCGACCGGCGCTAGTGAGCGGAGCGCAGGGCTGGACGGCCGGCGACTGGCCGCGGCTGCCGGGCAGGCAGACGTCGCTGCCCGGTCCGGGCGCGATCGCCGGGGCCGGACCGGCCGGGCGGCGGGACGGGCGGGGACGGCCCCGTTCCCGTCCTGATGTTTGATCTTGACGAGTGACGACAGAGAGGCTGGGCAAGCGATGATCCGCAGCCACGAGGCGGGCAGCCTGCGGGCGTCCGCGGCGGGCGAGCAGGTACGGCTGGCGGGCTGGGTCGCGCGGCGGCGCGACCACGGCGGCGTCGTGTTCATCGACCTGCGCGACGGCAGCGGGATCGTGCAGGTCGTGCTGCGCGAGGAGGACGTGGCGCACGACCTGCGGGCCGAGTTCTGCGTGCTGGTCGACCGGGACCGTGCAGCTGCGCCCGGCCGGGAACGAGAACCCGGAGCTGGCGACCGGGCGAGATCGAGGTCGCGGCGAGCTGCCATCGAGGTGCTGTCGCAGGCCGACCCGCTGCCGTTCCCGATCGAGGGCAGCGCCGGCGGCGAGCTGAACGAGGAAGTCCGGCTGAAGTACCGGTACCTCGACATCCGCCGCGCCGACATGGCGGCCGCGCTGCAAGGCCAGGTCGAAGGCCGTCTACCTGCTGAACGAGGTCATGGACGCGCACCGGTTCGTGACCGTCGAGACCCCGTTCCTGACCCGGTCCACCCCGGAGGGCGCGCGGGACTTCCTGGTGCCGGTCCGGCTGCGGCCCGGCCACTGGTACGCGCTGCCGCAGTCGCCGCAGCTGTTCAAGCAGCTGCTGATGATCGGCGGCCTGGAGCGCTACTTCCAGCTGGTCCGCTGCTTCCGGGACGAGGACTTCCGGGCCGACCGGCAGCCCGAGTTCACCCAGGTCGACCTCGAGATGTCGCTTCGTGACCAGGGAAGACGTCGTCGAGGTCGCCGAGGACCTGGTCGAGCGGCTGTGGGCGGAGATCGCCGGCTACCAGGTGCAGCGGCCGATCCCGCACATGACCTACGCCGATGCCATGGCCAGGTACGGCTCGGACAAGCCCGACCTGCGGTTCGGGACACGAGCTCATCGACCTGACCGAGTACTTCGCGCAGTCGGAGTTCCGGGTGTTCCAGGCCCCGCACGTCGGCGCGGTCGTGATGCCGGGCGGCGCCGCGCAGACCCGCAGGGAACTCGACGGCTGGCAGGACTGGGCCAAGTCGCGCGGCGCCCGCGGGCTGGCCTACGTGCTGATCGGGCCGGACGGCCAGGTGTCCGACGCCGGGCCGGTGGCCAGGCACCTGTCCGAAGGCGAGCGGTCCGGGCTGCCCGCCGCCGCCGGGGCCGTCGGCGGGCGACGCGGTGTTCTTCGCCGCCGGCGCGCCGGACGAGGCCCGCGGCGCTGCTCGGGCGCGGCCCGGCTGGAGATCGGCCACCGGTGCGGGCTGATCGACCCGTCGGCGTGGGCGTTCACCTGGGTGGTGGACGCGCCGATGTTCGAGGAGGACGGCGAGGGCGGCTGGACCGCGGTGCATCACCCGTTCACCTCGCCGCTGCCGGAGTGGACGTCCAAGTTCGCCGTCCGAGCCCGGCGGCGCGCTCGCTGACGCCTATGACATCGTCTGCAACGGCACCGAGATCGGCGGCGGCTCCATCCGGATCCACCGGCCCGACGTGCAGCAGCAGGTCTTCGACGTGATCGGCCTGTCGCGGGAGGAGGCGACGTCGCAGTTCGGCTTCCTGCTGGACGCGCTGCGGTACGGCCCGCCGCCGCACGGCGGCATCGCGTTCGGCTGGGACCGGCTGCTGATGCTGCTGACCGGGCGTGACTCGATCCGCGACGTCATCGCGTTCCCGAAGGCCGCGTCCGGGCACGACCCGCTGACCGGCGCGCCGACGCCGATCACCCCGCAGCAGCGCAAGGAAGCGGGGATCGACGTGGTTCCGGACCGGGGCACCGCGCCCGGTCCGGCGGATGCGGGCTAACGCGGCCCCTAGCAGATCGCTGGGGCGGTCGGCCCGCGCGAGCGGTCGCGGCGGCCCTAGCCCGGCCCGCCGGCGATGAAGTGCTCGATCAGGCACGGCTGGCCGCGCCGATGATCGCGAATGCGCGGGTCAGCAGCTGCTCGAAGTCCGCTCGTGCTGCGGGTGCCGCCGCGCCCGCGGTCTCGGCTGCCGCAGGCTCGGCGGCGCTTGCCGTCAGCATGGCGCCGTCGCTGGCCGCTAGCCTGCCCCTGAGCTCGATGATCGCGCTGCGCATGGCAGCGACGCAGATCCGGGCGATCACGTGCGCGGCGAAGTCGCGATCCGGGCGGGCGTCCTCGCTGTCCGCCCCGGCGCCGGTCTCGGCGCTGCCGTCGGCGCCGGATGGCGGCCTGGCCAGCAGCGCTGAGGCGATCGTCTCCTCAAGTCTTACCAGCGGCCGGGCGGTGGACCGCCACATTCTGGTGGCCAGCGGGGGAGAGGTCACCAGCCATAGTGACCCTGGTGCGGTATGTCGCCGTGGCCTGCTGGGCGACGGACAGCAATGCCCGCCGCACCGCGGTCAGGGGCGGCTCGTCTGGCGGCCTGCCGAGGATCGCATCCTTGAGCATGGCGAGCCAGGACCGGAACTCGTCGGCGACCAGGTCTTCCTTGCCGTCGAAATACCGGTAGAAGGTTCGCTCGGTAACGTTTGCCAGCTGCGCGATGTCCCGGATCGTCGTCTGCTCGTACCCCTGGCCGGCGAACAGCTGCTTGGCCGCCGTGCGCAGTGCGGCCCTGGTCGCCTGCTTGTTTGCCTCGCGACGGCCACTAGGTGCTGCCATGTAACCATCTTCTCACAAGTTGTCACATGTGACACTTCTGCTAGCCTGTCCTCTGCAGGCGGGCAGTGCCGCCCTCGCTGACCAGCCCGGACGCACGGGCGCCGTCCGGAGCTGGTCAGCTCGGCCTGCCCGGTGCCGCGGACGGACAACGGCCGCGTCTTGACAACGGCCAGCCGCCTGCGAGCACCACTAGCGGGGCTGCAGCCAGGGCATTGCCCCGCCGATTCCCGCGAACGCCAGGTACCGCTGCCAGTATCCGTAGGTCTGATCGCATATCGCCCTGATCTGCGGCTGGGACTGGCTGCGACATCGCGGGAGCGGCTCCGGCGTCAGCTCGCCGCCCTGCTCCCCGGTCGCCGCGTAAAACTAGTTGCCGACGCCTCGATCGACTCAGTAGCATACTGAGTATGATAATGACTATGCAGGAGCCATGAGCGTCCGGCACGCGCTGCTCGCGCTGTTGAGCGAGGGGCCCAAGTACGGCCTCCAGCTGCGCCAGGAGTTCGAGGCCCGCACCGGCGAGGTGTGGCCATTGAACGTCGGGCAGGTGTACACGACGCTGCAGCGGCTCGAGCGCGACGGCTGGTCGAGTCCGACGGATCGGATGAGGGACGGCCCGCAGAAGCGCTTCCGGATCACCGACGAGGGCGACGAGGAGCTGGCCGCGTGGCTGCGGACGCCGCCGGACCTGTCGTCGCCGCCGCGCGACGAGCTGGTGATCAAGATCCTGGTCGCGCTGCGCCTGCCGGGGGTCGACGTGCACGAAGTCGTGCAGGCGCACCGGCGCTACCTGGTGGAGCTGATGCAGGAGTGGACCCGGCTCAAGGAGTACGCCGCCGATCGCGATCTGGCGTTCGCGCTCGCCGTTGACGCCGAGCTGTTCCGGCTGGACTCGGTGGTCCGATGGCTGGACGCGGCCGAAGGCCGGATCAAGCGGGCCGCGTCCGAGTCGCCGGCCGCGGTCGCGACTGACCTGCCGAAGCTGCGGCGGACGGCGGGAGCGGCAACGATGAGCATGTTGGAGCTGCGTCGGTGTCAAAGGTCTACGGCGAGGGCCCGCGGAGGTGCACGCGCTGCGTGATGTCTGCCTCGAGGTCGACGCCGGGGAGCTGGTGGCCGTGATGGGACCGAGCGGATCGGGCAAGAGCACGCTGCTGACGATCGCCGGCAGCCTGGAGCAGCCGACCAGCGGTGAGGTGCTCGTGGCCGGGCAGGACCTGGTCGGGGATGTCGCGCAACGACCGGGCCCGGCTGCGGCGCCAGTCGATCGGGTACGTGTTCCAGGACTTCAACCTGCTGCCGGGCTGACCGCCGCGGAGAACGTCTCGCTGCCGTTGGAGCTCGACGGCATCAGCGCGCGGAAGGGCAGCGCGAAGCCGGGCTGTCGGCGCTGGAGGACCTCGGTCTGGCCGAGCGTGCGTCGCGCTATCCCGGACGAGCTGTCCGGCGGAGAACGCCAGCGGGTCGCGATCGCCCGCGCCGCCGTCGGCGACCGGCGCCTGCTGCTGGCCGACGAGCCGTCCGGGGCGCTGGACTCGGTCAACGGCGAGGCGGTGATGCGCCTGATCCGCGCCGCCTGCCAGCGCGGCGTCGCCGGCGTGGTGGTGACGCACGACGCGCAGCTGGCCTCGTGGGCGGACCGGGTCGTGTTCATGCGGGACGGCCGCGTCGTCGACCAGACGGCCCCGCGCCTGGCCCGGAATCCCTGCTCGGGGCAGCAGCCGATGACTACCGCTGCGGACCCGCCCGCGCGCCGGCGACAGGTAACGGCGGCGCCCCCGCCCGGCGCGCGATGGTCCGCTGGGCGTGGCGGCTGTTCCGCCGCGAGTGGCGCCAGCAGCTGCTCGTGCTCGGCCTGCTCACCGTGGCGGTCGCGGCGACGGTCTGGGGCGCCGGCGTGGTCACGAACGTGCAGCTCGGCAACCCCAACTGGCCAGCGTACGGCACCGCTACCACGACGGCCACGCTGCCCGGCAGCGACCCGAGCCTGGCCGCCGACATCGCCACCATCCGGCGCCGCTGGGGCCCGGCCGATGTTATCGAGAATCAGAGAATCGCTACCGGCACCACTCAGTCTGTGGACCTCCGCGCCGAGCACCCGCACGGGCACTTCAACGCTCCGCTGCTCAGCCTGGTCAGCGGCGCATACCCGGCCGGGCCCGGTCAGGTCGCGCTGACCAGCCAGGTGGCGGCCCTGTACGGCGTGCACGCGGGCGGCACCTGGCGGGCCGCCGGCACGACCTGGCGGGTGACCGGCATCGTGGAGAACCCGAGCAACCTGCCGGACGAGTTCGCGCTGGTCGCGCCCGGGCCAGGTCAGGCACCCGAGCCAGGTCATCATGCTGCTCGGCCCGGCCGCGCGCCGGCTGGCGGCCAGCAACGTGACGCTTCCCGGCGTGCCGGCGGCGACGCTGTCGTTCCCAATGAGCAGGTCGAGCGGATTCCCGCAGGCCACGCTCATCCTGGTGCTCGAGATACTCGGCCTGGCGTTCATCGGCCTGCTGTCGGTGGCCAGTTTCTCCGTGATGGCCCAGCGCAGGCTCCGCGCCCTCGGCATGCTCGGCGCGATCGGCGCGACCGAACGCAACCTCCGCCTGGTCATGGTCGTCAACGGCCTCGTGGTCGGCGTGGCCGCCGCGCTGGCCGGGGCGGCGCTTGGCCTCGCCGCCTGGTTCGCCTACGCGCCGACGCTCCAGCGGGCCACCGGCCACGTGGTCGACGCGGCCAGCCTGCCGTGGTGGGCGATCGCCACGGGGCCGTGTTCGCGATCGTGACGTCGGTGCTGGCCTCCCGCGCCCGGCGCAAGACGATGGCCGCGGTCCCGGTGGTGGCCGCGCTGTCCGGCCGCCCCGCGCCGCCGAAGGCGGTGCACCGGTCCGCCGTGCCCGGCGGCATCGTGTTCGCGGTCGGCCTGGTCTTCCTGGCGTTCGCCGGCGGCCGGCCGGGCCGCCTGGCGGGGGCCGGCGGCCCCGGCAGCGCGCTGCCCCTGCTGGCCGGCCTGGTCGGCGTGATCGCCGGGGTCATCCTGCTCGCCCCGCTGGCCATCAGCGTGCTGGCCGCCGGAGCGGGCCCGCGGCTGCCGGTCGCGATCCGGATCGCGCTGCGTGACCTGGTCCGCTACCGGGCCCGGTCCGGTGCCGCGCTGGCGGCGGTCACGTTCGCCATGTTCCTGGCCACGGTGATCTGCCTCGTCGGCAGCGAGCGGACCGCCAACCCGCTCAGCCCGTCCGGCCCCAACCTGTCCAGCAGCCAGCTCGTCGTCACCGCGGGGCGGAGCCCGGCCCCCGGCATGATGATGCCGCTCACCAGCGCCCAGGAGGCCAGCCTGGGCAGGCGGCTCGAATAGCCTCGCCGTCAGCCTGCACGCGCGGTCCGCGGTGCCACTGGAAACCGCCGCCATCGCTGTCCCAGGCCGGTGTGCCGCCAGACAGCGACAGGCAATTTCATCCGGGCGTCGGCTTGTACGTGGCCACCCCGCAGCTGCTCGCCACATACGGGATCAAGGCCAGCCAGATCGCTCCGCGCGCACCGACATCCTCACCATCGCGGCCAGGGCTGGCAGGCCTGTCGCACCTGCAGATGATCTGGCAGAGCTCCGGCAACGGTCGGCGAGCCCGACGGAAGCGAACCCGGTGGTAACGGCGGTTCGTCCTGCACGCTGGGCAACGACTGCCTGGCCAGCCCCGCGATCCAGACGGTCAGCAACCTGCCCAGCGGCACCTCCGCGCCGAACACGTGATCACCGAGTACGCGGTGCGCAAGTACCACCTGCAGACTCAGCTGACCGGGTGGCTGATCCAGGCACCGGCCCCGCTCACCGCCGACGCAGATCAGGCCGCCCGGCGACGTCGACACTCGCCTACCAGGCGCCGCTCGAGATCGCCTCCGGCGGGCCGGAACTCGGCGAGATCGCCGACGGCGGCACCGCGCTCGGCATCGTCATCGCGCTCGGCGTGCTGGCCGCGTCCGTCGGCCTGATCCGCAGCGAGACGGCGCGGGACCTGCGCACGCTCACCGCCACCGGCGCCAGCGCCACCACGCGGCGGACGATCACCGCGGCGACCGCGGCCGCAATTGGCCTGCTGGGCGCGGTCCTCGGCATGGCCTTCGCCGTGGTCGCCGGCCTGGTCTGGGCGCACGGCAGCCTGTCCGCCATGTTCGGCGCCGTGCCGCTGACCGACGTGCTGATCCTGCTGGTCGGGCTGCCGCTGGTCGCCGCGGCCGGCGGCTGGCTGCTGGCCGGCCGCGAGCCGGAGGTCATCTCGAGGCAGCCGCTCGACTGACGCGGGTCGCGCTGGCAACTCCAGTCCCATGGCCAGCGGCACGAGCATGATCATTCCCAACAATGTGACGTGCACCCGCCGCGTGCTGACCGGACGAAGACCGTCGTACCGGCCGGGTACTGTCGCATCGTGCCCCGCGTAGATGACGGCTCGACCCGGAGCCTGTTCGACGCCTCGCCGCTGAGGCGGCCGAGCAGGCTACCGCGCCGCTGGCTGTCCGGATGCGGCCCGCGTTCGCTCGCCGAGGTCGTCGGCCAGGCCCACCTGACCAGGGACGGCTCGCCGCTGCGCAAGCTGGCCGACACCGACGCGCCGATGTCGGTGCTGCTGTGGGGACCGCCCGGCACCGGCAAGACCACCCTCGCCTACGTCGTCGCCAACGTGACCAGGCGCCGGTTCGTCGAGCTGTCCGCGGTGTCGGCCGGGGTCAAGGACGTCCGCGCCGCGATCGAGACCGCGCGCGGCCAGCTCGGCCTGACCGGCGAGCAGACCGTGCTGTTCATCGACGAGGTGCACCGGTTCAACAAGGCGCAGCAGGACGCGCTGCTGCCTGCGGTGGAGAACCGCTGGGTCTCGTTCATCGGCGCCACCACGGAGAACCCGTCGTTCTCCGTGATCGGGCCGCTGCTGTCCCGGTCGCTGCTGCTGACACTGCGCCCGCTGACCGACGACGACATGCCGTACGGTGATCGACCGGGCGCTGACCGACGAGCGCGGCCTGGCCGGCGCGGGTCACGCTGCGCCGACGGCGTCAGGCCCAGCTCGTCCGGCTGGCCGGCGGCGATGCCCGGCGGGTGCTGACCTACCTCGAGGCCGCCGCGCTCGGCGTGCCGGCCGGCGGCGAGATCACCGTCGAGATGCTGGAGCGCGCGGTCGACCGGGCGATGGTCCGCTACGACCGGGCCGGCGACCAGCATTACGACGTGATCAGCGCGTTCATCAAGAGCATGCGCGGCAGCGACGCCGACGCCGCGGTGCACTACCTGGCCAGGATGATCGAGGCAGGCGAGGACCCGCGCTACATCGCGCGGCGGCTGATCGTGCACGCCAGCGAGGACGTCGGCATGGCCGACCCGACCGCGCTGCAGATCGCGGTCGCCGCTGCGCAGGCGGTCGAGTTCGTCGGGCTGCCCGAGGCCCGGCTGAACCTGGCCCAGGCGGTCATCCACATCGCGCTGGCGCCCAAGTCCAACGCCGTCGCCCGGGCCATCTGGGCCGCCGGGCACCGACGTCCAGCAGGGCCTGGCCGGACCGGTGCCCAAGCACCTGCGGGACGCGAGCTACGCCGGCGCGGCCCGGCTCGGGCCACGGCAAGGGCTACCTGTACCCGCACGACGACCCGGCCGGCGTGGTGCGCGCAGCAGTACGCGCCGGACGGCACTGGTCGGCAAGCGTTATTACCTGCCGACGACGCATGGCGCCGAGGCGCGGTTCGCCGAGCGGTCGGAGCGGATCAGGGCGATCCTGGACGGCACTGCGGATCGCTGACGATGAACGGGAACTGGCGACCCAGCCGATAGCCCGCCAGCGCCGCGCACCGCGTGGCGAGCACGGCTGACCGGGCGCTGCGACGGGTCGCCGGGCGCGCCCGCGAGCGTTCGCGATAGGGTCGGCGGCAGGCGAGCCAGGATCGCACGCGGATGAGGGGCGAGCGAACATGAAGGCCGGGCGCAGGTGACCGCCGGACAGCTGGCAGCGCTGATCGCCGCCGGATTCTTTGCCGTGCTGTGCGTGCGTGGCGATGTTCGTGCTGCTGCGGTTGGCCCGGCTGATGTCGGCGGTCACTCGGCATGGTGACCGAGTACCGCGATCGGGCCGACCTGCTGATCGAGCAGGCGCAGGCGGCGGTGGACCGCACCAACGCGCAGCTGGCCAGGACGGACGCCATCACCGCCAGCATGGATCAGGTCACGGCGAACATGGCCGAGCTGTCCGGGCACGTGTCCGCCCTGGCCGGGCTGGCCAGGGGCATGTCGTCGGCGGCGACGCGCGCCGCTGACCGGGGTCTGGCGGCGGTCGTCTTCGGGCTGCGGCGCGCGATGCTGGTGCGCCGCGTCGCTTCAGGTCGCGGCCGTGGTCGCGACGCCCGACCGGAGCACGCGCGCGGCCGTCGCTGCCGGAGCGGGCGCCGCGCCCGAGCGCCGCTATCACCGGAGCCGGCGGCCAGGCGCGCGGTGATCCGGCGATGATCCGGCGCGGATTCTGGCTGGCGACCGGCGCGGTCCTGGGCGTGACCGGCTACCGCCGGGCTACCCGGCTGGCGCGAATGCTGACTGGTCAGGCCGATGACGGCGCGGTGCGCGGTCCGGCCGCGGCAGCCTAGCCCGTCCAGCTGCGGTGGCGGTCACCGCTGGCGCTGACCATGCGGACCCCGGCCGCGCCGCCGGGTCTCGGGCGCCGCCGGGCTCCCGGGCGCCGCCCGGGCCGCGACGGCCGAGTGCCTCCGGCGAGCGGATCGCATCCGCCGCCGGGTTCGTCCGCGACGTGCGCGAGGGCATGGCAGAGTACTGGGATCTGCATCGCGGGGAACACAGACCGTACCCTCGGAGAGTCAGACGACCGGAGCGCCCTCAGCAGCGACACCGCGCCCGAAGTCCGGGCAGCCAGCAGGGCCGCCGCGAGCCCTGATCCGTCCGAACTGTCCCCGGCCCCGTCCAGCCGGGGCCATATCTACGTGAAGGATGGCCGTCATGGAGTCGGCAGAGATCGTCCGCCGTTTCCTTAGCTACTTCGAGCAGCGGGGTCACACCGTGGTCCCGTCGGCCAGCCTGGTAGCCGATGACCCGACGCTGCTGCTGGTCAACGCGGGCATGCAGCCGTTCAAGCCGTACTTCCTCGGTCAGCAGACGCCGCCGTTCCGGCGCGCGACGAGCTGCCAGAAGTGCGTGCGGACACCGGACATCGAGGAGGTCGGCAAGACGACCCGGCACGGCACGTTCTTCCAGATGCTCGGCAACTTCTCCTTCGGCGACTACTTCAAGGACCTGGCGATCCCGTTCGCCTGGGAACTGCTGACCAGGCCGGAGTCCGACGGCGGGTTCGGCTTCCCGGAGAGCCGGATGTGGGTCACCGTGCTGCACGACGACGACGAGGCCGCCAAGATCTGGCATGACGTCGTCGGCGTGCCGGAGAGCCGGATCCAGCGCCGCGGGCTGGCCGACAACTACTGGCACATGGGCGTGCCAGGGCCGGGCGGCCCGTGCTCGGAGATCTACTACGACCGCGGCCCCGAGTACGGCCGGGAAGGCGGGCCCGAGGCCGACGAGGACCGCTACCTCGAGGTCTGGAACCTCGTCTTCATGCAGTACCAGCTCGGTGCCGTCCGGTCCAAGGTGGACTTCGACGTCGCAGGGCGACCTGCCGTCGCGCAATATCGACACCGGCATGGGCATGGAGCGGATGGCCGCGCTGCTGCAGGGCGTGGACAACATCTACGAGATCGACACCATGTGGAAGGTGCTCGAGCGCGCGGCCGAGCTGACCGAGCAGCGTTACGGCGCTGAGGAGCGGACCGACGTCGCGCTGCGCGTGGTCACCGACCATGTCCGGACCGCGGTCATGCTGGTCGCCGACGGCGTCATCCCGTCCAACGAGGGCCGCGGCTACGTGCTGCGCCGGATCCTGCGCCGCAGCGTGCAGAAGCTGCGGCTGCTGTCCGGCGCGCAGCGCGGCGGCTCCGGCGGCTCGGGCGGGTCGCGCGGCGGGCTCGAGGAGCGGTTCCTGCACGAGCTGACGTCGGTGGCGATCGGCGCGCTCGGCCAGCAGTACCCCGAGCTGATCAGGGACGCGCCGCACATCCAGACCGTGATCGACGCCGAGGAGGCCGCGTTCCTGGCCACGCTGCGCACCGGCTCGGCCATCTTCGACGCGGCGGTCGAGGAAACCAGGCGGCGCGGCGGCGAGACGATCCGCGGCGAGCAGGCGTTCCAGCTGCACGACACCTACGGCTTCCCGATCGACCTGACCCTGGAGATGGCGCCGAGCAGGGCCTGGCCGTCGACGAGGGCGGATTCCGCCGGCTGATGACCGAGCAGCGCCAGCGGGCGAAGGCCGACGCGGCGGGCAAGAAGACCGGCAACGCGGACATCTCCGTGTTCGCCCGCGTGCTCGAGGAATCCGGCGGCGTGACGTTCACCGGATACGACGAGGTAACGGGGAACGCGAACGTCATCGGCCTGATTGTCCGGCGGCGCGGGCGTGCCTGCGGCGGGCGCGGGCGCCGAGGTCGAGGTGATCCTGGACCGTACGCCCTTCTACGCCGAGGGCGGCGGTCAGCTGGCCGACAACGGCGTGATCACCGCGTCCGGGAGCGGTCGCTGGTGCGGCAGCCAGGATCGAGGTCACCGATGTGCAGTCGCCGGTGCCGGGCCTCATCGTGCACCGCGGCACCGTGACCGCCGGCGAGATCGTGGTCGGCGCGCCGGTATACGCCGAGATCGACGTGGAGCGCAGGCGGGCGATCTCGCGGTCGCATACCGCCACGCACCTGGTGCACCGCGCGTTCCGCGGCGCGCTTGGTGAGTCGGCCGCGCAGGCCGGGCTCGGAGAACGCGCCCGGCCGGTTCCGGTTCGACTTCACCGCGATGGGCGCCGTGCCGGCGTCGGTGCTGGCGGCGGCCGAGGAGGAGGTTAACCAGGTCCTGATCAACGACCTGGAGGTGCACGCCTTCCACACCTCGATCGACGAGGCCCGGGCGATGGGCGCGCTGGCGCTGTTCGGCGAGAAGTACGGCGACCAGGTCCGCGTCGTCGAGGTCGGCGACTACTCCCGCGAGCTGTGCGGCGGCACGCACGTCGCCAGGTCCGGCAACCTCGGCCTGGTCAAGATCCTCGGTGAGTCATCGATCGGATCTGGCGTCCGCCGGGTGGAGGCGCTCGTCGGCATCGACGCGTTCAAGCTTCCTGGCCCGGGAGAGCGTCCTGGTCAGCCAGCTGACCGAGCAGCTGAAGGCGCGCAGGGAAGAGCTGCCGGAGCGCATCGCCGGTGTCATCGCCCGGCTGCGCGATGCCGAGCGGGATCTGGACCGGATGCGGTCGGCGCAGCTGCTCGGCGGCGCGGCCGACCTGGCCGGAACAGCCGAGGACGTCCGCGGCGCTAGCTTCGTCGCGCACCGGGTGCCCGACGGCGTCGGCGCCGACGGGATCAGGAAAGTGGCGCTGGATGTCCGCGGCCGGATGTCCGCAGAGCGGCCTGGCGTCGTCGCGGCCATCGGCGTGTCCGATGGGCGGCCGACGGTCGTGGTCGCGGTCAACGACGCGGGCCGGGCGCGGGGACTGCGTGCCGGAGCGCTGGTCCTCGCCGCGGCCGGAGCGCTGGGCGGCCGGGGCGGCGGCAAGGACGATGTTGCCCAGGGCGGCGGGGCTCCGCTTGGCGACGGCGCCAATGACGCCATCAACGGGGCGTTTGGGGCTGTTCGTGCACTTATTAGCGACATAATGGGCGCTGGTGCCGTAGGGTGATTCCGTGCCGACGCCCGCTCGTGTCCAAGATGAGACCTGCCGCCGCCGCCCCGGCGATGGTCGCGGGCCGAGTGGCGAAGTGAGGACCGGCGTCCGGCTTGGCATTGACGTCGGTTCGGTCCGCATCGGCGTAGCCCGCAGCGACCCTGGCGGGCTGCTAGCCTCTCCGCTCGACACTGTCGGGCGCGGCACCGGCGACCTGGCCGAACTGGCCAGGCTTGCGGCCGCGCACGAGGCCATGGAGATCATCGTGGGATTGCCGATCGGGCTGCGCGGTAACGAGGGCAAGGCCGCGGCCGACGGCCGGGCGTTCGCGACGGCGCTTGCCGCCAAGGTCGCGCCGGTGCCCGTCCGGCTGGTCGATGAGCGGTTCACCACCGTCCTGGCACATGCCGCGCTCCAGCAGGGCGGCCACGGTTCGCGGCAGCGCCGCCAGACGGTCGACAAGGCTGCGGCCGCGCTGCTGCTCCAGGGCGCCCTAGATTCCGAGCGAGCGACAGGCGATCCAGCCGGTGCACTGGTAGCCGTCGCAGGAGGCACGACCAGATGAGCCGCGACGGGTACGGGCGCTGGGACGACGATCAGCGCGGTGAGTCTGACCGGTATGACGGCCCTGACGGCCGCCGCCGGCCGCCGCGGCCGGTTCAGCCGGAGCAACCGTGGGTGCCAGACTCGCGCGGCCTGGACGACGACCGCGTTACCAACCAGAACGGCTACCGCGGCCAGTACCGCGATGACGGCTATGCCGATAACGGGTATCCCGGCTACGCGGCGCCGGGTGGCTACAGCCCGGCGGGCCACGGCCAGGCGGACGATTACGGTCGCGGCGGCTACGGTCATCAGCCTGGCTACGACCAGGACGGCTACGGCCGGGGCGGCTACGAGTCACAGGGCGGATACGACGGCCGCGGCGGCTATGGCCAGCCTGCCTACCCGGACCAGGACCCCTACGGGCGGACCGACCCAGGCGGGCGAACGGACCCGGGCGGGCGGACGGACCCGGGCGGGCGGACGGACCCGGGCGGGCGGACGGACCCGGGCGGGCGAACCGATCCTTACGGGCGAACCAGTCCGCGGGCGGAGCTAGAGCCGTACGTTCGCGACCAGGGATATGGCCGCAACGGCTATGGCAACAGCGGCAACTATGGCGGGCCGGCCGCGTACAGCGGCCCGGATCACTATGGTGATCAGGCGGGGGATCCTTACAGCGGGCAGGACGCGTACGGCCGCGATGGCGGCTACGCTGGTCGGCCCGATTACAGCGGCCAGCCTGGGTATGGCGGCCAGCCTGGGTATGGCGGCCAGCCTGGGTATGCCGGGCAGCCTGGTTACGGCCAGCCCGGGTTCGATGACGGCGGGGGATATGACGAGCATGACTACGGCGCGGGGGGAGTCTCCGGGCCGATTCCGCAGTACCAGCCCGATGCCTATGGCGCCGGGCCTAGCCGCGATGACGATTACGGATGGCAGGCGCCGGTGGACGACACCGGCGTAGCGCGCCGCGGGCGCGAGCCAGAAGACGAGATGGATGCCGACGACGCTCGCCACAACAACTTCTTCAGCGGCTTCGGCGGCGGTGGCGGCGATGAGGACTTCGGGCGACGGCGCAAGCCGCCCAAGCGGCCCAAGCGCGGTCGCGGGATAGGCGCCGGGATGATAGCCCTCATCATCTTCGTGGTGGTGATCCTCGGCATCGCCGGCGTCGGCTACCACTTCTACAGCTCGTATCAGGCAAAGCACGCCAGCTACCCGCCTGGCCCGGGTACCGGCACCGTGCTGGTGACGGTGCCGCCTGGCGGTACCGGGGACTCAATCTCCGCACAGCTCGTGCGCAAAGGCGTGATCGAGGCCGTTGACCCGTGGGCCGCGTACGTGGCCACCAAGCCCAACTCCCTGCAGCCGGGTGTGTTCAAGCTGCACATGCACATGGGACTGGCCCAGGCGTGGGCCATGCTCAACGACCCCAAGGCCAGGGTGCAGAGCGGCGTCACGGTCCCGGATGGGTACCGCGCCAGCAAGATCATTGCACTCATCGCGGCGCAGACGCACAAGCCGGTGAGCCAGTTCCAGGCGGCGCTGAAGGACCCTGCCGCACTCGGGCTGCCGTCCTGGGCACATGGCAATCCTGAGGGTTTCCTCTGGCCGGCCACCTACAACTTCCCGCCGGGCACCACGGCTGCGGGCATGCTCAAGACGATGGTGACGCAGTTCAAGACCGAGGCGGCCAGCATGAACCTGGCTGCCAAGGCCAGGACGGCAGGGTTCTCCGAGTATCACGTGATCATCGCCGCGAGCCTGCTCGAAGCCGAGGTCGGCCCGCAGTATTACGCTCAGGTCGCCAAGGTGATCGACAACCGGCTGAACGCCGGAATGACGCTCGGGCTCGACAGCACGGTCGCGTACATCTTCAACAAGTACGTCTACAACCTCACCCAGAGCGAACTCAACTCGACCTCGCCGTACAACACGACGAAGTACCCGGGCTTGCCGCCGGGACCGATCGATTCGCCCGGTGCGGCAGCAATCAACGCGGTCCTGCACCCGGCGCATGGCGGCTACCTGTACTTCGTCACGGTGAACAAGCACGGCCTGACCAAGTTCACGAACAGCTACGCCCAGTTCCAGGCCTGGTCGAACCTGGCGAAGGCCAACGGGGTCTGAGTCACGGCTGCCATCCGGGCGGCCGTGCTCGGCTCGCCGATAGGGCACTCGCTCTCGCCCGTGCTGCACGCGGCCGCTTACCGCGAGCTAGGGCTGAGCGGGTGGTCCTATGACGCGATCGAGTGCGACGCGGCAGGCCTGGCCCGGCTGCTGGACTCGCTCGGGCCGGAATGGGCCGGGCTGTCGCTGACCATGCCGCTGAAGCGGGCGGTGCTGCCGCTGCTCGACCAGGCTGAGCAGCTAGTGACCGATGTCGGCGGGGCCAATACGGTGCTGTTGCGGGCGGGCCGGCGCGCTGGCTACAACACCGACGTGCCCGGCATGGTCGCGGCCCTCCGCGAGGCGGGCGCCGAGGTTACCGGGGATGTGCTGATCCTCGGTGGCGGGGCCACGGCGTGCTCCGCGCTCGCCGCATTGCGCCGAGAGGGCCTGACCGACGTTACCGTCGCGGTCCGTGACGCTTCCAGGGCCGGGCCCGTGCACGAGGTGGCCGGTCGTCTCGGCATGCGAGTCCGCCTTGCCGTGCTGACCGCTGCCGGCATCCGGCCCGCGCTGGCCGGGGAACCGAGCGCGAGCGGCTGGGCAAGGTGGCAGCTGCTGATCTCTACCGTTCCGGCTAGTGCCGCAGACGGCGTGGCCGGCCAGATCGCTGCCGGTGACCTGGCGGCCGGGGCCGTCTTCGATGTTGTGTATGACCCGTGGCCAACACCGCTCGCTGCCGCGGCAGCCGCGGCCGGCGCGACCGTAATATCCGGTTTCGAGCTGCTCCTGCACCAGGCTGCGGGGCAATTTGAGCTCATGACCGGCCGGCCCGCGCCGCTGGCGGCCATGAGCGCGGCCGGCCTGGCTGAAATCGGCCGGCGGCGCACCAGCTGACCACCGATCGTCAGGCGAAGCGCGCGGACTGGCCGCGCCGTTCGGTACGAGCACGGCGGGTACGCCTCCTACCGCCGGGACAATGCGGGTTCTACCACGACATTCGGCGGTATCACACAGGCTGGCCATTGGCTGGAGCACTCAATCCCCGCAACATTCGGGCGAGAGGTGTCGCAGGAGCGACACCTATGCCACTAACGTCCGCAGAATTGATCTTGAACTTTGCGCACTAGAGCGGCGGTATCGATGATTTGCCCGGTTTCAAGGTTTTCGCCGCCGGTGGGTCCGCGCAAACAGTGCGGCGCGCCAGTGACGCTGACCGCGAGATACCCTGTGAGGGCAAGCTGCTCGGATCGGGCGGAATTAGGCCGCGCATGATCGACTGCGCGGAATACAGTACTGCCGGAATGAGTTACGCTTGCGTGACGACAATGCTCGGCAGAAGCTGCCGGGCGTGCAAGCGGAGGACCACCTCGGCCGCCTCCCACCTAGCCAGCATGGCGCAGGTAAGCGAGATGCTTATCCGCGCAGCGCCGGCGGGTATCTAGCCGGCTAGCCGTAACAGGCCAGCTGGAGGTCGGTCAGCCCGGTGCGGGCTGGCTGGCCAGGCCGGACGCCTGCTGCCGGGCCGGATTCGGATCGGTAAGCGGCGTCGCGGGTATACCCGCGTCCAGGCACGTCCTGAGGCGGGCGGTCCCGCATTGGTGGCCCCGCAGGCACGATATGCGGGGCTTTTTGCGTTTGGCAGCCGGAGATCCGGCGGCCGCCACCCTGGCGGTCAGCGTCATTGCCAGCTCTCCCCGCTTGTTCTGCGCAGGGATGGTCCCAGCGCATGAGCACCGTGGCACAAGGAGGTCACATCAGCACCGAACCTCGTATCAACGAGCGCATCCGGGTTCCCGAAGTTCGGCTTGTCGGCCCAGCCGGCGAGCAGGTCGGGATAGTTGCCATCAACGATGCGCTCCGGCTGGCGCAGGAGGCAGATCTCGACCTGGTCGAGGTCGCGCCCATGGCCAGGCCGCCTGTCTGCAAGCTCATGGACTACGGGAAGTTCAAGTACGAATCCGCCCTGAAGGCCAGGGAGTCGCGGAAGAACCAGGCCCAGACGGTCATCAAGGAGATCAAGCTGCGGCCGAAGATCGACCCGCACGACTACGGCACTAAGAAGGGCCACGTCGAGCGCTTCCTGAAGCAAGGCGACAAGGTCAAGGTAACGATCATGTTCAGGGGACGCGAGCAGTCCCGGCCCGAACTCGGGTTCAAGCTGCTCCAGCGCCTGGCCGGCGACATCGAGGAACTCGGCTTCGTCGAGTCCTCGCCGAAGCAGGACGGCCGGAACATGATCATGGTGATCGGGCCGCACAAGCGTAAGGCTGACGCGATGGCGGCAGCCAAGGCCGACCGCGCGAGCCGCGCTCACGCGCGCGACGCTGTCTCGGACGACTCTGGTGAGTTCGAGGCGCCGCCGACGGAGTCACGGGCCAAGGCCGTGCAGCGAGCCGCGGTCGAGTCCGCCAGGGATCAGGCTGCAGCCGAGACGGCCGAGGCGACCGCGCCACGCCGCCGCCGAGCAGGCCGCGAGCCAGCAGGTGGCCGCGGACCAGGCGCCCTCCGCGCAGTCCGTTGCAGCGGAGCCAGCGAAGCGGGCCAGTGCAGCGCCGGCACGTGGCGCGGCGGCCGAACCCGACGCTCCGGCAGCTGACCGAGCGGCCGCCAGGCCGGCACGGGCGGCACCGGCGGCACCGGCAGCACAGACGCCACCGGCAGCACAGGCGGCACCGGCAGCAGCACCACGGCCGGCCCCTCGGCCAGCCGCGGCGCCCAAGCCGACCGCGCCCCGGACGACCCCGGCTTCTGCGGGCAGGCCCGGACCGGCAGGAGGCTCGGCCCCGAAGCCGACCGCTCCCCGCGGCACCTCGGCCGCGGCCAGGCCGGGAACGTCCGCGCCTGGCGGCTCGGCTCCGAAGCCGGGGCCAGCCAGACGGGCTGCTGACGGACCGGTTCCGGCACCCCGTCCCGTTGCCGCAGACAAGGCGGTCTCGGCCGAGAAGGCCGGGCCCGCGGCAGCGCCGAAGGAGTCAGGCGAGGCGAAGAGCTAACCATCACAGGGCCGCCACCCGCGGCCCGAGCAGCGAGCCTGGCGGTCACCTGCCGCCAGGCAAGGCTGCCAGGCGAGGAAATCGTGCCGGACGGCACGCCAGATTGACGTGCCCTGGGACGACAGGAACGGGCACGACAGGAAACGGAGAGACGGCGACATGCCGAAGATGAAGACGCACAGCGGTGCCGGCAAGCGGTTCCGGCTGACGGGTACTGGCAAGATCATCCGCCGCCGTGCCAACCGTGCTCACTACGCCGAGTGGAAGCCGAGCACCAAGATGCGCCGCCTCGCCGGCTACGTGGAGCTGGCGCCCGGCGACGCCAAGAAGATAAAGAAGTTGCTGGGGAAGTGACCCGGCCCGCCACGAGGGAGAGTGTTTCGACATGGCACGCGTGAAGCGGGCGGTCAATGCCCACAAGAAGCGCCGGGTAGTTCTCGAGCGCGCCAGCGGTTACCGGGGCCAGCGGTCCCGGCTCTACCGCAAGGCCAAGGAGCAGCAGCTCCACTCGATGACCTACGCCTACCGGGACCGTAAGGACCGGAAGGGCGCGTTCCGGCGGCTCTGGATCCAGCGCATCAACGCCGCCGTCCGGGCTGAGGGCCTGACCTACAACAGGTTCATCCAGGGCCTGCGGCTGGCCGAGGTCGAGGTCGACCGGAAGATGCTGGCCGACCTGGCCGTCTCCGACCCGAAGGCCTTCGCCGCGCTCGTCGAGGTCGCGAAGGCAGCACTGCCTGCCGACGTCAACGCGCCGGCGGCCTGAGCCGGGCCGGTGACGGCGCTACCGCGCCGCCGTTGACCAGGCAGGCTAAGCCTTTCCCGCCGGCGATCGGAGCGATGAGCATCCGGTCGCCGCGGGTTAAGGCTGCCCGCCAGCTCTCCAAGCGCGCATTCAGGGAACGGGGTCGCGCTTTCCTCGCGGAAGGCCCGCAGGCGGTCCGCGAAGCGCTGGCCCTGCCGGGCGTCCTGACCGAGCTGTTCGTCACCGGGCCAGGTCGCAGCCGCCATCCCGAGCTGGCCGACCAGGCCGAGCGCGAGGGCATCGCCGTGCACGAGGTGAGCGGCGAGGTGATGACCGAGCTGGCACAGACCATCACGCCGCAGGGCGTGCTTGGCGTCTGCACCTTCGTCGACGTGCCGCTGGACTCGCTGCTGGCGGGCCGGCCGCAGCTGGTCACCCTGCTGGCGAACGTCCGCGATCCCGGCAACGCTGGCACCGTGCTGCGGTCAGCCGATGCCGCCGGAGCCGATGGCGTGATCTTCGCGGCCGCGTCCGTCGATCCCTACAACAGCAAGTGCGTCCGCTCCTCGGCAGGCAGCCTGTTCCACCTGCCGGTGGTGGCGGGCGCGCCGCTGGAGGACACGATCGTGGCGCTGCGCGCTGCTGGCTTGCAGGTACTGGCCGCCGACGGCAGCGCCAGCCAGTTCGTCGATGCTGGGGATGGCGGTCCGGACCTGGGCCGCCCCACCGCATGGCTGTTCGGAAACGAGGCGTGGGGGCTGCCGGACAGCCTGCTGGCGCTGGCCGACGAAGTTGTCGCGGTGCCGATCTACGGCAAGGCCGAGAGCCTGAACCTGGCCGCGGCCGCTGCGGTCTGCCTGTACGCCTCGGCTCGCGCGCTCCGGGCGGCGCACTAGAGGTAACCGGGTACCCGGTGTGAACCTGATTGTTAAGGGCGGAAATTTTCTCCCCTGGTGGGCAAGATCTGGCAACCGCCGGACATCTGAGGCATCTGGGAGTGCCGGGCAATCAATGCGAATCCGCTAGAGTCTGATCACGTTGCGTCATGAGGTGATCCGCTACGGATCAGGTGGCCGTTGACGCAGCGGCGCTACGACAGCGGGTTTCCCCCCGAGTCCGCTGACGTGGCTGCGGTGATGCGCCGTGCCTGCACAGGCTGCGGCCCCACGCTGCAGCGCTGCGTGCGGTACTGCCGGGGGCCAGAGTCGGGAGCCTCTCGGAGGCGGCACGCACGTGGAGCGGATCGTGACAGGTCAGGCAGCGGCAAGGGTCGTCGGCGTGCCCGCTGCTCCCGGCCCGGGCACCGCTCCTGCCGCTGGCACCGCTCCTGTCGCCGGCACTGCCTCGGCTGCTAGCGCCCCGCAGGCCGACGATTTTGCGAGCGGGCTGGTGCTCGCCGACGATCTGCCGGACGGCCTTATCGTTGCCGACCGGACCGGCAAGATCGCGGTCTTCAACCGGGCCGCGACGCGGCTTACCGGGATCAGCCTGGCCCAGGCACTCGGCCGCGACGTACGGCAGGTCCTGCCGCTGCGGGACGGCGATGATCGTTGCTGGTGGACGATGACCCGGCCGTACGACGGCCTGGCCACCAGGACCCGGCACCCGGAGCGGACCCTCTACCTGCCGGACGGCACCGAGCTGCTGATCAGCGTCGGCTACGTGCGCGCCCCGCGCGGCCGCGGCCCGCGTGAGGGCTGGTCGCGCGAACCCGGCTCCGTGCAGCGGATCGCTATCACCCTGCGCAGCGCGCAGCAGCGGAACCGGCTGGAGCGCGGCCGGGCCGACCTGGTCTCGACGGTGGCGCACGAGCTGCGGTCGCCGCTGACCAGCGTCAAGGGCTTCACTGCCACCCTGCTGGCCAAGTGGCCGAAGTTCACCGATGACCAGAAGAAAGTCATGCTGGAAACGGTCAACGCGGACGCCGACCGGGTCACCAGGCTGATCACCGAACTGCTGGACGTCTCCCGGATCGAGGCGGGCCGGATCGAGGTGCACCGCGAACTCGTGGACGTCGGAGCCAGGGCCAGGAAGATCATCACCGGCCGGGTGGCCGCCGGCGACACCGCCGACCGGTACCAGGTCGAGGTGCACGATGGCCTGCCGGAGATGTGGCTGGACGTCGACAAGGTCGACCAGATCCTGGCGAACCTGATCGAGAACGCCGTCAGGCACGGTGCTGGTACCGTTACCACTGTGGTGGAACCAACGGTCGTAGGCGGGGTTCCTGGCGTGGCCGTAGCGGTCCGCGACCAGGGTCCTGGCATCGCGCCCGAGGTTGCGCCCCGTGTCTTCGGCCGGTTCTGGCGAGCCAAGCGCCGCGGCGGCGCCGGGCTCGGCCTGTTCATCGTCAAGGGCCTGGTAGAGGCACACGGCGGGGAGATCATCGTGCAGCAGGCGCCGGGCGGCGGGGCTGAGTTCCGATTTACCATGCCCGCCGGGACGCCTGAGTTCGGCTAGCCGGCGGGCCGTTGGCAGTGCCGCATTTCCGGCGCGCCACCAGGCGCCCGGTCGCGGGCTGCATGGCCGCTGCCCTTCCGCTGCGGACTCGTTAAGGCCGCGCGGTACCAGCGGTGCAGCCGCTCGTGAAGCGGCTCCGGCCGCACCACCCAGACGTTGTTGATGCTGTTGAGCGCAGGAGATCAGGGAACGATGTCCGCTCCGAATAAGACTTACGACCCGGTGGAGGTGGCGATGCTGTCTCCCGACGAGATACAGCGGATGCAGGCCGAAGCGCTGGCTGCCATCGCTGCCGCCGCTGACCTGGATCAGTTCAAGGCTGCCCGGCTGGCGCACGCCGGCGACCGGGCGCCGATCACGCTGGCCAATGCCGAGATCGGCGCGCTGCCGCCGGCCGCGCGGGCCGAGGCAGGCAAGCGCGTCGGCGCCGCTCGCGCGGCGATCCGCGAAGCAATCGGCCGCCGTCAGGCCGAGCTCGAGGCAGACCGCGACCAGCGTGTGCTGGTCGACGAGGCGGTCGACGTCACCCTGCCGTGGGATCGCCGGACCACCGGCGCGCGGCATCCGGTGACCACCGTCGGCGAGCGCCTGGTGGACGTGTTCGTCAACATGGGCTACGAGGTCGCCGAGGGTCCCGAGGTCGAGGCCGAGTGGTACAACTTCGACGCGCTGAACTTCCCGCCGGACCACCCGGCCAGGGAGATGCAGGACACCATCTTCGTGGCGGGATCCGAGCCGGGCGAGCGGTCCGGTGTCGTGCTGCGCACCCACACCTCGCCGGTGCAGATCCGGGCGATGCTGACCCGGCCGCTGCCGCTGTACGTGGTCAGCCCGGGCAGGTGCTACCGCAGCGACGCCCTGGATGCCACCCACAGCCCGGTCTTCCACCAGATCGAGTGCCTGGCCGTCGACGAGGGCCTCACCATGGCGGATCTGCGCGGCGCGATCACCGCGTTCGTGGACGCCATGTTCGGCGAGGGCCTGGAGACCAGGCTGCGGCCCGACTTCTTCCCCTTCACCGAGCCATCCGCTGACGTCTCCATGCAATGCCACGTCTGCCGCGGGCGAGTCTGCCAGGCCCGGCGGCGAGCCTTGCCGGGTGTGCCGGTCGCAGGGCTGGATCGAGATCGCCGGCTGCGGGATGGTCAACCCGCGGGTGCTGGTGGCCTGCGGCATCGACCCGGACCGCTACAGCGGCTTCGCCTTCGGCCTGGGCATCGACCGGTCGGTGATGATCAGGGACGGGGTGGCTGACATCAGGGACACCCTCGAGGGTGACCTGCGGTTCAGCCGTGCCTTCGGAATGGAGGCGTGATGCGGCTACCGCTGTCCTGGCTGCTGGAGTACGCGGCCATCGGCCTGTCCCCGGATGACGACGCCGGCGTCCAGGAGATGTCCCGGCGGCTGACCGGCTGCGGCCTGGAGGTCGAGTCGGTCGAGCCGGTCGGGCACGACATCAGCGGCGTGGTCGTCGCCGAGGTGCTCAGCATCGAGGAGCTGACCGGATTCAACAAGCCGATCAGGTACTGCCAGGTGTCCACCGGCGACGGCCAGGAGCGTCACGTCATCTGCGGCGCCGCGAACTTCGCCGTCGGCGACCGGGTCGCGCTGGCGCACGCCGGGCGCGGTGCTGCCCGGCGGCTTCGAGATCGGCGCGCGGAAGACGTACGGCCGGGTGTCGGAAGGGATGATCTGCTCGGCGTCCGAGCTGGCGATCGGCGACGACCACACGGGCATCATGGTGCTGCCCGCCGACGCCCCGCTCGGCACCGACTTCGTCAGCTACGCCGGCCTGCGGGATGTCGTGTTCGACATCAACGTGACGCCGGACAAGGGATTACGCGCTGTCCGTGCGCGGCGTGGCCAGGGAACTGGCCATCGCCTACCAGGTGCCGTTCACTGATCCGGCGGACGTCGGGCTGCCTGCCGATGTCGCCGCAGTCTCGGCAGATGTCTATCCGGCCAGCATCGAGGACCCGACCGGCTGCGACCGGTTCGCGCTGCGCGAGGTGCGCGGCATCGACCCGGCCAGCCCGACGCCGCTGCCGATGCGGATCCGGCTGGCCAGGGCCGGCCAGCGGTCGGTATCGCTCGCGGTCGACGTGACCAACTACCTCATGCTGGAACTCGGCCAGCCGCTGCACGCCTTCGACCGGTCGCGGCTGACCGGGCCGATCGTGGTGCGGCGCGCCCGGTCCGGCGAGAAGCTGGAGACCATCGACCACGTGGTCCGCACGCTCGATCCCGAGGACATCCTGATCACCGACTCGTCCGGGCCGATCGGGCTGGCCGGCACCATGGGCGGGGTCGAGACGGAGGTCTCCGACAGCTCGCGAGACGTGGTCATCGAGGCCGCGCACTTCTCGGCCCGCGGCGTCGCCCGGATGAGCAGGCGGCACAAGCTCGCGTCGGAGGCGTCAGCCCGGTTCGAGCGCGGCGTCGATCCGGAGCTTCAGCTGCGGGCGTCGGCCAGGGCCGCCTCGATGCTGGCCGCGCTCGGCGGTGGCACCGAGCTGCCAGGCTGCTCGTTCGCCTGGGCAGAGATCGAGCCCGTCACCATCGCGATGGCGGCCGACTATCCCGATCAGGTGGCCGGCCTGGTGTACGGGCTCGACACTGTGCTGGCCAGGCTGCGTGAGGTGGGCTGCACCATCGTGCAGGCAGCCGATCAGGTACCCGCGGATGCGTCGCTGGCGACAGCCGAGCAGGCCGGCGTTCCGCGGCGCGCAGCCGAGCAGGCACGCCAGGAACGATCATGGCCGGCACGACAGATCCGGCGTGATGCTGCTGGTGACGCCGCCGTCCTGGCGGCCCGACCTGCGCGACCCGGCTGACCTTGCCGAGGAGGTCATCCGGCTTGAGGGCTACCAGAACATCCCGGTGCGCGCCGTCCGCGCGGTCGGCGGCCGCGGCCTCACCGCCCGGCAGCGGCTGCGCCGCGCCATCGGGCGCGCCCTTGCCTATCACGGCCTGGTCGAGGTGATGAGCCAGCCCTTCACGTCGGTGGCCGACTTCGACAAGCTTCAGCTGTCCGCCGAGGACCCGCGGCGGATTGCCGTCCGGCTGTCCAACCCGCTGAGCGAGGACGAGCCGCTGATGCGGACCACGTTGCTGCCGGGCCTGCTGCGGACGCTGGCCCGCAACCTTGGCCGCGGCTTCAGTGACGTGCCGCTTTACGAGTCCGGGCTGGTCTTCCGGCCCAGACCGGACGCCGCGCCGGTCGCGCCGATACTGCGGATCGACCGCGGCCCTGCCGTCCACGAGGTCGCTGAGATCGAGGCGGCGCTGCCGGATCAGCCACTGCGCGTCGCGGTGGTGCAGGCCGGCAACGCGGAGCCTGCAGGTTACTGGGGCGCGGGCAGGCCGGCCGGCTGGCAGGACGCCATCGAGTCGGCCCGCGTCGTGCTGCGGGCGAGCCGGGTGCCGTTCGAGATCCGGGCCGATCAGCATGAGCCGTGGCACCCCGGCCGGTGCGCGGCCATCTTCGTCCGGAACCAGGACGGCCACGAGTGGCTGGCCGGGCACGCGGGCGAGCTGCATCCTCGGGTGATCGCCGCGTTCGGCCTGCCGGCCAGGACGGTGGCGATGGAACTGGACATGTCGGTGATCGAGACTGCCGCCGACGCGATCGGCCCGGTGCAGGCGCCGCGGCTGTCGAGCTATCCGCCAGCGGTCCAGGACGTCGCGCTCGTCGTGGCGCAGACACGTGCCTGCCGCCGATGTGGAGCGGGCGCTGAGCCGCGGGCGCGGCCAGCGCCGGCGACGTGCAGCTCGAGGATGTGCGGCTGTTCGACGTGTACACCGGGGATCAGGCAGGCGAGGGCCGCAAGTCGCTCGCCTATACGCTGCGGTTCCGGGCCCCGGACCGGACGCTGACTGCCGAGGAGGCCAGTGCCGCGAGGGACGCCGCGGTGGCGGAGGCAGCCAGGCAGACCGGAGCTGTGCTGCGCGGCGGCTAGCTTCGGCGTGGCTTGCCCGGCCGTTTGTGCTTGCCTGGCCTGGCCCCCGGCTGGCCCGGCCGGCCCGGCGTCGCGCTCAGGCTGGCTTGCATATGATGGAAGGCCTAGTTTGACCTGGTGTGGTCCTGTCCATCTTCAGACGAGGGTTCCATGTTCGGTTGGCCTCTGCGTCAGGCTGCAGTCGTCGCGGCCGGCGGTGCGCTCGCCCTGTCCGGCAGCAGCGTTCCAGGCAAGCCCGCCGCATCGGGTAAGCCCGTCCGCCTCGTCCCATCCGGCCAGCCTCGCGCCGACCTGGTGGCGGATCGCCGGCACGTTCGGGGCGCTGCACGGTCAGGCCGACCTGACCAGCATCAGCGCGCCGAGCGCGCTGGATGCCTGGGCAACCGGCTTCACGGTGCCAGCCGGCCGGGCTCGGCGTCGCCGCCATGATCAGGCACTGGACCGGGAAGACCTGGCAAGACGTTTCGCTGCCGGCCGCGCTGGCCCGCACCTGGGACAACTCGGCGCCGATCCTGGCCCAGATCGGTGCCTCCTCGGCGGCCAACGTATGGGTGTTCAACGGCATCATGAACGGCCCGGCGCGGTACTTGCGGCTGAACGGCACGCACTGGACCGCCGGCACACTGCCAGGCGGCGGCGGCGAAGACGGGCCAGCGGTGCTGATCACGGCGGCCAAGGTCTTCAGCCCCAGTAATGTCTGGGCGTTCGGCATGACGGAGAGCTTCGGGTCCCAGGGCACGACGTCCCCCTATGCCGCCCACTTCGACGGCAAGAGCTGGGCTACCCTGCCGGTGCCCGGCCAGGGCGCGATCACCTCGGTCAGCGCCGTCTCCGCCAGCGACATGTGGGCGGTGGTCGGGTCGGTTACGACGCAGCGGATTGCGCCTGGCGCGATGCCCGCGGTGCTGCAGTGGACTGCGCAGTCTGGCTGGCGCCGAGCACCGGTACAGCCGAAGCTGCCTCGCGGCGCCCAGCTGAGCAGCGTCATGGCCGCGCGCGGCGGCGCGCTCTGGGTGGGCGGCGAGGCTGAGAACAGCTTGCACGGCACGACCCCGCTGTCGGCGACCTGGACCGGATCGGCCTGGACGGTCACCGAGCTGCCCGATAGCGGCATCCTCGGCGCGGTGGGGCATCGCCGATCTGGCGGCGAACGGCGACGGTCTGTGGGCGGTGATTGCCGCTCAGAACGCGGATGGCCAGCAGCTCTGGCACCTGATGGGCACGAGGTGGTCCAGGGCCTCGCCCGGGTTCGGCTGGCACGTGTGGCAGATTGGCCAGCTGGCCGCTATCCCCGGCACGCACTCCATGTGGGCGGCCGGAGCGATCAGGTACGGCCCCACGGTCGATGCCATGGTCGCGCTCGACGGCCCGACGGCGAGCGTCGTGCCGGTCCATCGCCCGAAGAAGCCGGCCCATCGCGACAGCCAAGACCTCGAAGCCAAAGCACTCGAAACCCCGCCGCTAGGCGATCGAAGCCGTCGGCGAAGCGTGCCACCCGGACGACGAGAAGCGCAGGAAATAACAGTCTGTGGCCGGAGATGGTCGCTTAAGTAACGCATGGCCTGATATAGCCAATTACCGCTATGGTGAACCCGACCGCGCTCTACTGACCACAGCTTTAGTCGGGGGATTCATGATCAAGTCGTCGTCGCGGCGTGCCGCGGTAGTGCTGTCCGGTAGCGCGATCGCGCTGACCGCCGCCATGTTGCCGGCCCAGGCCGCGAGCAGCAGCTGGCGGATCAACTCCGAGTTCGCGGTCCGCGCGGGTGTGACCTTTATGACCAGCGTCGACGCGGTGGGCGCGCGCGACGCGTGGGCGTCAGGCTTCACCGCCGCAATAACGCGAATGCAAGCCCGAAGTTTGTGCTGCGGCACTGGGCGGGCAAGCGGTGGCTCGCTGTCCCGCTGCCGGCCAAGGTGGCCAAGCGCTGGAACCGCAGCCTGCTGATCGACAGTCAGGTATCGGCGTCATCGGCTAGCGATGTCTGGATCTTCAACGGCCTGCTAGGCGGAAGTTACCTTCGTCTGGACGGCACCCGCTGGAGCACGGGCAGCCTGCCCGGCGCCAGGCCGGGCGCGGTGAGCATCGTGGAGATCATGGCGGCACGTGACCTCGGGTCAAGCAACGCCTGGGCCTTCGGGACGAAGGTCGAGCATTGGCAGCTCGGCGCCGACGATGGTCCCGTATGCCGCGCACTTCAACGGCAGGAAGTGGACAGCGCAGACGCTGCCGGGCAAGGGTGCGATCGCCGCGGTCAGCGTGGTCTCGCCGCGCAGCATGTGGGCGGTCGTCGGCGTGCCGTATTCGCCCACGAGCCCTGATTCTGGCCTGGGTCCGAGCAAGCCGCTGGTGCTGCACTGGACGCCTGCGGGCGGCTGGCAGCAGGCGGCCATCCAGCCGTCGCTTCCGGTCGGCGGCACCCTGACGAGCGTCGTCGCTCAGCCGGGCGGCACCGTCTGGATCGGCGGATCGCTGAAGAACAGTGCTAAGGGCAGAACGGCTTTCGCGGCGACCTGGCGCACGGGCGCGCCGACCTGGACGCTAGCCCGGCTGGGCGGAGCGTCATCCGGCAAGTGGGGCCTGAGCGAGCTGGCACCCGACGGGCGCGGCGGCGCCTGGGGCGTGTCGTTCGCCAGCAACGTCAAGGGCCAGCCGGAGCGGCTCTGGCATCTGGCCGGCGCTACCTGGTCTGCGGTCAAGCCGTCGCTTCGGCAAGCATCTGTGGATCCTGGACGCAGCTAGCGGCGGTGCCGGGCACCGGTTCGGTCTGGGGCGTCGGCGTGCTCGGCGGCCGGCAAGGCCCTGGACGGCTTGATCGCGATCAATGGCCCGACGCCGCGATAGCCTGCGGGACCCGCAGCCGGCTCGCCGGCCATGCGCCAGCTGATAGTTGTCAGCAGTCCAACGCCACAAGAAAGCTGGGGGATTCATGATCAAGTCGTCGTCGCGGCGTGCCGCGGTAGTCCTGTCCGGTAGCGCGATCGCGCTGACCGCCGCCATGCTGCCGGCCCAGGCCGCGACCGCGGGTGGCGAGTCAACACCGAGCTCGCCAGTACGCGCGCGCCAAAGTCAACCTTATTTCAGCGTCGACGCAGTGAGTGCGCGCGACGCTTGGGCGACGGGTGTCAACGCCGGATAACAAGACGGCGCCTTCAAGACCCTGTTGGAGCGACTGGACCGGTACCGGCTGGCGTTCCGTCGTGCTGTCAGCCAGGGTGGCGAGGCGCTGGGACAGCGCAGCTTCCCGGTCTTCGATCCAGATCGCCGCGTCGTCCGCGCGCGATGTCTGGCTGTTCAACGAGCTGTTCCAGCGGCGCCTACCTGCACCTGAATGGCACGCGCTGGAGCACCGGCACACTGCCCGGCGCCAGCACGACGTCGGGAACGGCATCCAGATCACGGCTGCTGCGGACATCGGCAACGACGACGCCTGGGCCTTCGGGGGCGAAGGTCAACCTGGCCAGCCCGCGCCTGAGCCGAAGCCCTATGCGGCGCACTTCAACGGCCGCAAGTGGACGTGTCGAGAAGCTGCCGGGCAAGGGCGCCATCACGGCGGTCAGCGCTGCGTCGTCGCGCAGCATGTGGGCCGTCGTCGGGAGGCCCAATTACGCTGGTCAGCCCCGCGTTCGTACAGGGTACAACCCGACCGCTCGTGCTGCACTGGACCGCCACGAGGCGGCTGGCGAGCGCGCCGCCGTCCAGCCGGTACTGCCAGCGGGAGCGAACCTGACCAGCTGGTTGCCGAGCCTGGCGGCACGGTCTGGATCGGCGGCTCGGTGCAGGAACAGCGCCAAGGGCACCACCGCCTTCGCCGCGAAGTGGACTACTGCGGCGTCGGCCTGGACGCTGATCCCGCCTCGGCGGAGCATCGGCAGCCAAGTGGAGCCTGACGGATATGGCTCCAGACGGCCGCGGCGGTTTCTGGGGCGTTGCTGTTGCGGTCAACGTCAAGGGCGAGCCTGAGCGCATGTGGCACCTGACTGGCACCACCTGGTCGCGGGTGACCGCCGGCTTCGGCAAGCGGCAGTGGATTCTTACCCAGCTGGCCGCGGTTCCCGGCACGTCATCGGTCTGGGGCGTCGGCGCGCTCAAGGCTGGCACGTCCGAGGACGGCCTCGTCGCGATCGACGGCCCGACGCCGCGATGAACCGCCGGCAGGCTGCGCGCGCCGCGACAGCGCTGGTGACTCTGGGCAGCGTGCTGGCCATCGGCGCAACTGTGCTGCCCGCGCAGGCAGCGACGGCTGGCTGGCGGCGGTCGGCGACGGTATCCGCCGGCCATGGGGTCGCAGCCAGCTTCGATGGCATCGCGGCAGTGAACGCGAACGATGCCTGGGCGACCGGCGCGGAACGCGGCAAGTCCGGGACTCAGACTGGTCGAGCACTGGGCAGGCAGATCATGGGGCCGGGTACGACTGCCGGCGAAGGTTCAGCGCGGATGGAATGCCTTCGCGTCCGGGTCGGTGCTGGGCGCCGACTCCAGCACTGACGTCTGGGCAGTCAGCTCCGCGCCCACGGGGCCAACGCGTAGCAGCACGCAGATCCGCTACCTGAGACTCGACGGCCACAGGTGGTCGGTGGGCACTATCCCAGGCACCGCCGTGGGGTCCGGCAAGGCGACACATCTCGTGCTGGTACAGATCGTCAAGGTGATCAGCCCGACCGATGTCTGGGTCTTCGGCGGCGTGATCCGGTCCGGTTCGGTGCCTATCGAGCCGATCGCCGAGCACTTCGACGGGCGGCGATGGGCTAGGCGGCCGGTGCCGGGGAACGGCCTCGTTGTCAGTGTCGCGGTGTTCTCGGCGCGCAAGATCCTTGCGCTGGTCGGATCTGATGACTACCTAGGTTTGGGCACGCCGACGCCGAGCCTGGTCCAGTGGAACGGAAGAGCCTGGAAACCATCGGCAGTGCAGCCCCCGCACCTGCCTCCGTCGCCGATCGAGGGCCTCACGGCCATGTATGCCGGACCTGGCGGCCGCATCTGGCTGGCGGGCGACAGGACCAGGTACAGCCCCGCGAGCGGTTACTCGCATGTCGATTTCATCGCGGAGCGGTCCCGATCCGGATGGAAGGTCACCGACCTCAAGACGCCGGTGCCGAGCTCTGATTTTCCGATAGCCTGCATCGTCCCTGATGGCAGCGGCGGCCTCTGGGTTCTCGGGATCACCGAGACCAAACGCTCGAGCCAACTGCTGTGGCATCTCGCCCATGGCGCCTGGACGGCACCGCTCAGGCCCGCGTTCGGCGGCGCCCTTGGAGCACTAGTGCAGCTTACGGCGGTGCCGGGTACCCGCTCGGTATGGGGCGTTGGCTCCTACCTGCAGAAGTCGCCACCAGCGGAGACTGGACTGATAGCGATCGACGGCCCCACGCCACGGTAACGAACCTGGCAGGCGGCGGCCGGCTAGCTCGGCGTCTTGAGCACCGCGAGGATCTCGATGCCGGCCTTGACGCACTTGGACGTCTTGCCGGTCTTCAGCAGCTCGGGTGTCGGGAAGCCCTGGCACGTCCAGCCGTTCACGGTGACCGGGCCGCCACCGCCGTTGCCCGGCGCCTTGCCCTGCGACGATCGCCTTGGCATAGTCGCTCTCGACCGCGAGCGCGGTCGTGCAGGAGACCTGGCCTTGTTCGACGGCGACTTCCACCGGCACGTTCGCGGCAGTGTGGCTTGTCCCGCAGTCGGTGGCGCGTGCGCTTCGGCGCCGACTGCCCGCAGCCGGCCAGCGCCAGCGTGCCCGCGATCACGACGCCGCCAGGCAGATGACTGCCCGACGGCCGATAGCCCGCGCCGCGAGTCCGCCGGACCTGCATGAGCACCGTCTCCCTTCCGCGCCCATCATGCCGTCTCGGCTGGTATCGGCCCAACCCAGATCGCAGATCTGACAGTTGCCGGTTACCGACCGGAACCCGCACTCACGGCGGTCAAGCGCCTAGCGGCTGCGGCGAACGCCCCGAATAGCGTTTGCATAATCAGTCAGACATCTGCATAATCATTCACACAAGGGTCATGCGCACGCCAGCGGGGCGCGATGACGAGCCAGGCAGGTGGAGGGCTGATGGGCGCGCGGGTGGCGGTGGCCGGCGCTAGCGGATACGCGGGCGGCGAGTTGCTGCGGCTGCTGGCCGGGCATCCGGACCTGGAGATCGCGGCGGTGACGGCCGACTCCAGCGCCGGGCAAGACAGTCGGTCAGCTGCATCCGCACCTGGCCGGGGCGCCCGGCCTGGCGGAGCTGACGCTGCAGCCTCATGACACGGCAGCGCTGGCCGGCTGCGATCTGGCGTTCCTCGCGCTGCCGGCCGGCAAGTCGGCGCCGTTCGCCGCGTCGCTGCCGGACGAATCAAGGTCGTGGACCTCGGGCCGGACTTCCGGCTCGCCGACCCGGCGGCGTGGGCGCGGCACTACCCTGGCCCGCATCCCGGCCGCTGGGTCACCGGCCTGCCGGAGCTGCCCGGCGCGAGAGCGGCGATCCAGGCGGCGGACCGGGTGGCCGCGCCTGGCTGCTACGCGACCGCCGCGATGGTCGCGCTGGTTCCGGTGGTCGCGGCCGGCCTCGCCGATCCCGGCGGACGTGGTGATCGTCGCCGCGTCCGGCACGTCCGGCGCCGGCCGGTCATTGCGTGCCGATCTGCTCGCGCAGCGAGGTCATGGGCTCGGTGTCGGCGTACCAGGTGGCCGGCGCGCACCGGCACACGCCCGAGGTCGAGCAGGCGCTCGCCGAGGCAGCGCCCGGCCACGACCGGGCCGCTGTCGCCGTCAGCTTCACGCCGGTGCTCGCCCCGATGCCGCGCGGCATCCTGGCTACCTGCACGGCCAGGCTGGCGGGCCCGCAGGTCACGACCGGCGAGCTGCGCGGCCGCTATCGCGGCTGCCTACGACGGCGAGCCGTTCATCACATTGCTCCCTGACGGCAGCGTGGCCGGCCACCGCGTCGGTGGCCGGCTCGAACGGGGTGCACCTGCAGGCGGCGGCAGACAGCAGGTCGGGCCGCGCCGTCATCGTGGCCGCCATCGACAACCTCGGCAAGGGCGCAGCCGGGCCAGGCCATCCAGAACGGCAACCTCATGCTTGGCCTGCCGGAGACGGCCGGACTCAGCGCACTCGGAGTCGCCCCATGACAGTCACCAGTCCGTCCGGGTTCCGTGCCGCCGGAGTCGCCGCCGGGATCAAGGCGTCAGGCGATCCGGATGTGGCCGTCGTCATCAACGACGGTCCGTCCGCCGCGGCGGCGGGCGTGTTCACCTCCAACCGGGTGAAGGCCGCGCCGGTGCTGTGGAGCCAGCAGGTGCTGCGCGGCGGCGTGGTGCGGGCCGTCGTGCTGAACTCCGGCGGGGCGAACGCCTGCACCGGTCCGGCCGGATTCCAGGACACGCACCGGACCGCGGAGCACCTGGCCGGGATGCTTGGCGTTGGTGCGGGCGAGATCGCGATCTGCTCGACCGGGCTGATCGGCGAGCGGCTGCCGATGGACCGGTTGCTGGCCGGCGTCACGACGGCGACAACCCAGGCGTCCGGTCAGGGCGGGCTGGCAGCCGCAGAGGCGATCAGGACTACCGACACGGTCCCGAAGACCTGCGCTATCGCGGGCAATGGTTACCAGATCGGCGGCATGGCCAAGGGCGCGGCCATGCTGGCGCCCGCGCTGGCGACCATGCTCGTGGTGCTGACCACCGACGCTGATCTGCCGGCCGCGGGGCTTGACGAGGCTCTGCGCGCGGCCGTGCGCACTACTTTCGACCGTCTCGACACCGACGGCTGCATGTCGACGAACGACACCGTGCTGCTGCTGGCCAGCGGCGCGGCTGGTACGACCCCGGACCTGGCCGAGTTCACCGACCTGGTGACGGCCGCCTGCGCGGACCTTTGCGCGCAGCTGCAGGCCGACGCCGAGGGCGCCAGCAAGTCGATCACCATCGAGGTCACGGGTGCCGCGACCGAGCTCAGACGCCGTCGAGGTCGGCCGCGCCATCGCCCGCTGCAACCTGCTCAAGTGCGCGATCCACGGCGAGGACCCGAACTGGGGACGCGTGCTCGCGGCCGTCGGCACCACCCGGGCCGCATTCGAGCCCGACCAGCTGAGCGTGGCGATCAACGGCATCTGGGTGTGCAAGGACGGCGCGCCCGGCGAGGACAGGTCGGCGGTCGACCTGCGACCGCGGGAGGTCACGATCACCGTCAGCCTGGGCGCCGGCCCGCGCACCGCGAGCATCCTCACGACTGATCTCACCGCCGCGTACGTGCACGAGAATTCGGCGTACTCGACGTGACCGCTGATCTGGATACCCGGAACGGGGCCCTGGCGAAGGCTGCCACGCTCATCGAGGCGCTGCCCTGGCTTGAGCGATTCCATGGCGAGATAGTCGTGCTGAAGTACGGCGGCAACGCGATGCTCGACGACGAACTGCGGCGTGCGTTCGCGCAGGACGTGGTCTTCCTGCGGTACGCGGGCCTGCGCCCGGTCGTGGTGCACGGCGGCGGGCCGCAGATCAGCGCTCAGCTCGACCGGCTCGGACTGCAGTCGACCTTCAAGGCCGGCCTGCGCGTCACTACGCCGGAAACCATGGACGTGGTCAGGATGGTGCTGACCGGCCAGGTCAACCGGGAGATCATCGGCCTGATCAACGCGCACGGCCCGTTCGCGGTCGGCCTGTCCGGCGAGGACGCGCACCTGCTCACGGCGCGCAAGACGCACGCCGAAGTGGACGGCGAGCTTGTCGATATCGGCCGGGTCGGCGAGATCGAGGCGGTGAACCCCGGTGCGATTAGCGCGCTGCTTGCCGACGGGCGGATCCCGGTCATCTCGACCGTCGCCCGCAGCGAGGACGGCGGCGTGCTCAACGTCAACGCCGACACCGCCGCGGCGGCCATCGCCGTCGAGCTCGGCGCGGCCAAGCTGGTCTTCCTCACCGACGTGGCCGGCCTGTACCCGCGCTGGACCGGCGAGGACGCGGTCAGCGCACTGCAGGCACGGCCGATCAGCCAGCTCACCGCGGACGACCTGGCCGCGCTGATGCCCGGCCTGTCCGGCGGCATGATCCCCAAGATGGCAGGCTGCCTCGCGGCCGTGCGCGGCGGCGTGCCGCAGGCGCACATTCTCGACGGCAGGCTGCCGCACGCGATCCTGCTGGAGATCTTCACCGACTCCGGCATCGGCACCATGGTTGTCCCGGCAGCCGGGGGGCCACCCCCCGGCAACCCCCCGAAAACAACCGACGACGCCCCGAAACCCACCACGAGAGGCCGCGATGTCAGCGACTGAGCTGCTGCAGGACCGTTATGGCGCGAGCATGATGCTGACCTACGGAATGCCTCCGGTAGCGCTGGCCCGCGGCGCCGGCTGCATGGTCTGGGACGTTGACGGGAACGCCTACCTGGACCTGATCGGCGGTATCGCCGTCAGCGCGCTGGGCCATGCGCATCCAGTCCTGATCGAGGCTGTCACCAGGCAGGTCAGCACGCTCGCGCATACCTCCAACCTGTTCCTGCACGAGCGGCAGGTGGAGCTGGCCGAGCGGCTGATCGGCCTGCTGGGCACCGACGGCCGGGTGTTCCTGGCGAACTCGGGCGCCGAGGCGAACGAGGCAGCGCTCAAGCTAGTCCGCCGCAGCCAGGGCGCCAGCCGTGCCGGTGGTGGTGGCGGCGGAGAACAGCTTCCACGGGCGCACCATGGGTGCGCTCAGCCTGACCGGCAAGGAGTCCATCCGGGCTCCGTTCCAGCCGTTCGGGGTGGACGTCCGGTTCGTGCCCTACGGCGACACCGCGGCGCTGGCGGCGGCCATCGGCTCCGACACCGCGGCGGTCTTCCTGGAGCCATGCCTCGGTGAGGGTGGCGTGGTGCCCGCCCCGGCCGGGTACCTGAAGGCGGCCAGGGATGCCTGCGATGCGAGCGGTGCGCTGCTCGTGCTGGACGAGATCCAGAGCGGCATCGGCCGGACCGGTGAGTGGTTCGCGTTCCAGCGTGACGGGGTGGTGCCCGACGTGCTGACGCTCGCTAAGGGCCTGGGCGGCGGGCTGCCGATCGGCGCGTGCATCGGCATCGGCCGGTGCGGCTCGGTGCTCGGGAAAGGCGACCACGGCAGCACCTTCGGTGGTAACCCGGTCGCCTGCGCAGCCGCCCTCGCCGTGTTGTCGACGATCGAGCGGGACGGACTGCTCGAGCACGTCAGCGCGGTCGGCGAGCATCTGGCGGCCGGCATCGAGGGACTCAAGCATCCGCTGGTGGCAGGTGTGCGCGGCACCGGCCTGTGGCTGGCGATCGCGCTGAACGGCGCGGCCGGCACCGCGGTCGCCGCCACCTCGCAGCGGGCTGGCTTCCTGGTGAACGCGGTGCAGCCGGACGCGGTCCGGCTGGCGCCGCCGCTCATCCTGACGGAGCAGGAAGCCGACACGTTCATCGCCGCGCTGCCCGCGATTCTCGACGCGGCCAGCGTCGTGCTGGCCGGACAGGGGGAGTCGTGAGCGCGGCCGGAGTCTGCGGCGCGGCCGGCGTCGTGCTGGCTGGACGGGGGGAGTCGTGAGCGCGGCCGGGATCCTCGACGCGGCAGGTGTCGTGGTGGCTGGACGGGGGGACTCGTGAGCGCGGTCCGGCATTTCCTGCGTGACGACGATCTTTCTCCGGCCGAGCAGGCCGAAGTGCTCACGCTTGCTGCCAGGCTCAAGTCGGAGCGGCTCGGATACCAGCCTCTCGCGGGCCCGCGCACGGTGGCCGTGCTGTTCGACAAGCCGTCGCTGCGCACCAGGGTGTCGTTCGCGACCGGTATCGCCGAGCTCGGCGGGTACCCGCTGATCATTGACGCGCAGTCCACCCATGCGAGCCGCGGCGAGCCGGTCGCGGACATGGCGCGGGTGCTGGCCAGCCAGGTGGTCGCGATCGTCTGGCGAACGTTCGGCCAGGACCGCGTCGCGCAGCTGGCCGCCGTCAGCACGGTGCCGGTCATCAACGCCCTCACCGACGAGTTCCATCCCTGCCAGGTGCTCGCCGACCTGCAGACGGTGCATGCCGCCTTCGGCAGGCTCAGCGGGCTGACGCTCACCTTCCTCGGCGACGGTTCCTGCAACATGGCGCACTCCTACCTGCTTGGCGGCGCCACCGCCGGATTGCACGTGCGGATCTGCGCACCGGAGCACTACTGGCCAGCCGCCGCGGTGCTCGCTGACGCGGCCGCGATCGCGGGCCGCACCGGCGGCTCCGTAGCGGTCAGTGCCGACCCGCTGGACGCCTGCAAGGGCGCCGATGTGCTGGCCACCGACGTCTGGACCTCGATGGGCACCGAGGGCCAGGAAAGTCACCGGCTCGCCGCGATGGCCGGGTACGGCCTCGACGCGGCGAAGCTGGCGCTGGCCAGCCCGGACTGCCGGGTGCTGCACTGCCTGCCGGCCCATCGCGGCCAGGAGATCGCGGCCGAGGTGATCGACGGCCCGGCCAGCCTGGTCTGGGACCAGGCCGAGAACCGGCTGCACGCGCAGAAGGCGCTGCTGTGCTTTCTGCTGGGGAGGTTGCCATGACCACCAGCCCGATGACCAAAGCGGCCAGGCACGCCCAGATCGCGGCCATCCTCGGTCAGTCAGCGGCACCGGTCCGGTCTCAGGAGGAGCTGGCCGAGCGGCTCGGCGAACGCGGTGTCCGGGTCACCCAGGCGACGCTGTCCCGTGACCTGGAAGAACTCGGCGCGGTCCGGCTGCGCGGCACCGACGGCGCGCTGGTGTACGCGCTGCCCGGCGAACCGGGGCCAGGTGGCCTCGGCAGCGGCCTGGGCGCCGCGCTGGCAGGCGGGCCGTTCGCGCCGTCAGCCGCGGACCCGGCGACCCGGCTCACCAGGGTCGCGGCCGAGCTGCTCGTCACCGCCGAGGCCAGCGCCAACCTGGTGGTGCTGCGCACCCCGGCCGGGGCAGCGCAGCTGCTCGCCTCGGCCATCGACCACGCCGGCTGGCCAGCGGTGCTCGGCACCGTCGGCGGTGACGACACCGTGCTTGTCATCTCGCGTGATCCGGCTGGCGGTGCGGAGCTTGCGCAGGCGCTCTTGCGGCTGGCCGAGCGCCACAGCCACATGGCGGCCCGCCGATGAGAGCCGGCCGCAGCAACCCCTGATGGAAACACAAGGCAAGGAGGTGCCCCGGTGACAGCGAAAGTCGTGCTCGCGTACTCCGGCGGACTGGACACGTCGGTGGCTATCGGCTGGATCGCCGAGCAGACCGGGGCCGAGGTCATCGCCCTCGCCGTCGATGTCGGCCAGGGCGGCGAGGACATGGACACCATCAAGGCCAGGGCGCTGGCCTGCGGAGCGGCGTCTGCTGAGGTCGTCGACGCGCGCGACGAGTTCGCCACCGATTACTGCATGCCCGCGCTGCTCGCCAACGCGCTCTACATGGACCGGTACCCGCTGGTGTCGGCGCTGTCCCGGCCGCTGATCGTCGGCCACCTGGCCAGGGTCGCGCTGGAGACCGGCGCCAGCCTGGTGGCGCACGGCTGCACCGGCAAGGGCAATGACCAGGTGCGCTTCGAGGCGGGCCTGGCCGCGCTGGCGCCGGATGTGCGCGTCTTCGCGCCGGTCCGGGACTCTGGCATGACCCGGGACAAGTCGATCGCGTTCGCGGCCGAGAAGGGCCTGCCGATCGACGTGACCTCGCGCTCGCCGTACTCGATCGACCAGAACGTGTGGGGCCGCAGCTGCGAGACCGGCCACCTGGAGGACATCTGGAACGCGCCGCAGCCCGACGTGTACGGCTACACCAGCGATCCCGGTGCCGGACGGCCGGCCGAGGAGATCGTGCTCAGTTTCAGCGGCGGTCTGCCCGTCGCACTGAACGGCGAGCCCCGCACGCCGCTGCAGCTGATCACCGAGCTGAACGCGGTTGCCGGGGCGCACGGCATCGGGCGCATCGACATGGTCGAGGATCGCCTCGTCGGCATCAAGAGCCGGGAGATCTACGAGGCGCCGGGCGCGATGGTGCTGATCGCCGCGCACTCGGAACTGGAGAGCGTCTGCGTGGAGCGCGACCTTGCCCGGTTCAAGCGGCAGGCCGAGCAGCGCTGGACCGAGCTGGTGTACGACGGGCTCTGGTTCTCGCCGCTGAAGAAGGCACTCGACGCGTTCATGACCGAGGCGTCCCGGCCGGTGACCGGGGACGTGCGGCTGACGCTGCAGGGCGGCCGCGCGGTCGTCACCGGACGGCGCAGCCCGGCCGCGCTGTACGACTACTCGCTGGCGACTTACGACACCGGGGACACCTTCGATCAGCAGCTGGCCAAGGGCTTCATCGAGCTGTACGGGCTGCCGAGCAAGATTGCCGCGGACCGTGACCGCAAGCTGGCGGCCAGGCCGTGACGCCGCGCTCGCGAGCCGACCATCGGGCCGGGCGGGCCTGCGCTCCGCGATGATACGGCCGCGCCGCGACGCAGGCGACTGGCCCAGCGAGGACCCCGTTCCCTTTAGGGTGGCTTGGATTGTCCGGCGGAGCTGATACCCGGGAGACCGAACGTGACAACTGAGCCACCAGGCGCGACGCCACTGCGGCTGTGGGGCGGCCGGTTCGAGTCCGGCCCGGCCGAGGCGCTGGCCAGGCTGTCGGTCAGCGTGCAGTTCGACTGGCGGCTGGCGCCGTACGACCTGCTGGCGTCGGCCGCGCACGCGCGGGTGCTGCACAAAGCCGGGCTGCTGACCGACACCGAGCTGGGCCGGATGCTCAGTCGCGCTGGACGACCTGGGCCGGGCCTGCCGGGCGGGCGAGTTCCGGCCGTCGGCGCCGACGAGGACGTGCACACGGCGCTCGAGCGCGGGCCTGCTGGAACGGCGTCGGCTCGCTCGGCGGCAAGCTGCGGGCCGGCCGCAGCCGCAATGACCAGGTGGCCACCGACCTGCGGCTCTACCTGCGCGATCACGTGCGGATCATCACCGCCAGGCTGACCGAGCTGGAGCTGGCGCTGATCGGCCAGGCGGAGCGGCACGCCACCACGCCCGCGCCGGGCATGACGCACATGCAGCACGCACAGCCCGTCCTGCTGGCGCATCAGCTGCTTGCGCATGTGCAGGCGTTCGCCAGGGACGCGAGCCGGCTGCGCGACTGGGATGCCCGCGACGTCGGTCAGCCCGCTCGGCGCGGGCGCGCTGGCGGGGTCATCGCTGCCGCTCGACCCTGATGCGGTCGCGGCCGAGCTCGGCTTCGCCAGCGCCGCCGACAACTCCATGGACGCGGTCAGCGACCGGGACTTCGCGGCGGAGTTCTGCTTCATCGCGGCGCTGCTCGGCGTGCACCTGTCCCGGCTGGGGGAGGAGGTCGTGCTCTGGTCCACGCACGAGTTCGGCTGGGCGGAGATCGACGATGCCTACGCGACCGGCTCGTCGATCATGCCGCAGAAGAAGAACCCGGACGTGGCCGAGCTGGCGCGCGGCAAGGCTGGCCGGCTGATCGGCGGCCTCACCGGGCTGCTGACGACGCTCAAGGGACTGCCGCTGACCTACAACCGGGACCTGCAGGAGGACAAGGAGCCGGTCTTCGACGCGGTGGACACGCTGCTGACGGTGCTGCCGGCCATGGCCGGGCTGATCGGCACGCTCGCGTTCCACGCCGAGCGGCTCGCGCTGACAGCCGCGCGCCGGGCATGCCCTCGCTACCGACCTGGCCGAGCTGCTGGTCCGGCGCGGGACGCCCGTTCCGGGAGGCGCACGAGGTGGTGGGTCACCTGGTGGTCTGGTGCCAGGTGCACGACTGCGAGCTTGCCGACGTCAGCGACGATGACCTGGCAAGATGTCGCCGCTGCTGACGCCGGACGTGCGCGAGGTGCTGACGGTGCCAGGCGCGATCGCGGCCAGGGCCAGCCGCGGCGGCACGGCGCCGGTCCGGGTGGCGGAGCAGCTCGGCACGGCTGCGGCAGGACGTGCACGACCAGGCCGCCTGGGCCGCGAGCGCTGAGCGCGAGACTGCCAGCTGCCAGTACGCTCTGGAGGTGAAGCGGCTGCCGCGCGAGTTCTTCGACCGGCCCTCGACCGAGGTGGCGCCGGACCTGCTCGGCTGCGTGCTCTGGCACGACAGCCCGGCGGGCCTGGTGGCCGTCCGGCTGGTGGAGGTCGAGGCATACCAGGGCCGTGCCGACCCGGCGTCGCACGCGTTCCGCGGCCAGACGGCCGCGCAACACGGTGATGTTCGGCCCGCCCGGCCACGCTGTACGTCTACTTCACCTACGGCATGCATTTCTGCGCGAATCTCGTCTGCCAGCCCGCCGGGCAGCCCGAGGCGGTACTGCTGCGGGCTGGCCAGGTGCTCAGCGGAGTGGAACTGGCCGCCGAGCCGTCGCGGCTGCGGACCTCGGTGGCGCTCAGTACGGGAGCGGGACCTGGCACGCGGGCCGGCCCGGCTGTGCCAGGCACTCGGCATCGATCGCGCCCTGGACGGCGCCGACGTCTGCGCGGCGGATTCCCCGCTAGGCATCGGGCCGCCCGCGCCCGGGGCGGCCGCGCCGGGGCAGATCAGCACCGGGCCGCGCGTGGGAGTGAGCCAGGCCGCGGACCGGCCATGGCGGTACTGGGTGGCCGGAGATGGCCACGTTTCCCTCTATCGTCCGTCGAAGCCGCGGCCGCGAAGGCAGAAACCGGTTTCCGGCCGCGACGCCGGAGATGGGACGATGCACCGGTGAGCGACATCATCGACGACCTGAGCTGGCGCGGCCTCATCGCCGTGTCGTACCGACCTGGACGATCTGCGCAAGGCGCTGGACACCGGGGTGGTGACCTTTTACTGCGGATTCGACCCGACCGCGCCTGGCCTGCACATCGGCAACCTGGTGCTGCTGCTGACCATGCGCCGGCTCCAGCTGGCCGGGCACCGGCCGATCGGCATGGTCGGCGGCGCTACCGGGCTGATCGGCGACCCGGGCGGCAAGTCGGCCGAGCGAGTGCTCAACCCGCGCGAGCTCGTCGCCGAGCTGGGTCGAGCGGATCCGGGCCGAGGTCAGCCAGTTCCTGGACTTCACCCCCGGCCCGGCCGGGGCGATCGTGGTGAGCAACCTGGACTGGACCGGGCAGCTGTCGGCGATCGAGTTCCTGCGCGACATCGGCAAGCACTTCCCGGTGAATCAGATGCTGTCCCGCGAGGTGGTCCGCGCCCGGCTGGAGGCCGGCGGGATCAGCTACACCGAGTTCAGCTACCAGATCCTGCAGGCCAACGACTACCTCGAGCTCACAACCGGTACGGCTGCGCACTCCAGCTCGGCGGCAGCGACCAGTGGGGCAACCTGGTGTCTGGCGTCGACCTCATCCGCCGGGTCACCGGCGACAGCGTGCACGCGCTGGCTACGCCGCTGATCACCAAGCCAGACGGCACCAAGTACGGCAAGACCGAGGGTGAAGCGGTCTGGCTCAGCCAGGAGCTGATGAGCCCGTACGCGTTCTACCAGTTCTGGCTGAACCGGGCCGACGCGGAGATGCCCGGCCTGCTGCGAGTGTTCTCGTTCCGGTCCAGGGCGGAGATCGAGGAGCTGGAGCAGGAGATCGCCGAGCGGCCAGCGGCCAGGCAGGCGCAGCGGCTGCTGGCCGAGGAGCTGACGGCCCTGGTGCACGGCTCGGCCGAGCTGGCCAGGGTGCAGGCGGCCAGTCAGGCGCTGTTCGGCCAGGGCGACCTGCGGGCGCTGGACGCAGCGACCCTCGCGGCCGCAGTGGCGGAGGTACCGAATGCGGAGGTGGCCGTGCCCGGCGAGGCGGCGGCCTGCCGCCGGTAGCCGACCTGATGGCCGCGGCCGGGATCGTGGCGAGCAAGTCGGCGGCCCGCCGGGCCATCGCCGAGGGCGGCGCGTACCTGAACAACGAAAAGGTAACAGCCGAGGACGCGGTGCCGTCGGCTGATGACCTGCTCCACGGACGAGTTCCTGGTGCTGCGCCGCGGGAAGCGCACCGTCGGCGCGGTGCGGGTCTCGCGGACCGAGCGATCGGGGAATGGGACGCCGAATGGATGACGGCAACTTCGGCGGAAAAAGAGTGGCATTGATCACTCTTTCATGGTTCGCGACCAGCGACCCATATCGTCCGGATCCGGTCGTCCGCGGTCCGGTTGGCCCGGCCGGTTACCTATCGCGACAAATCGCATCGCCGCAGGTCGCAGCGGCGGGTGCCGGCGATGCGGCCGTGGGCACCGGCGGCCGGCCCCGCGGCGGCCGGTCTCCCGATTTGACTTCAGCGCCTTTGCTGCCTAATGTTTCGTCCTGCCCCGAGAGAGCGGGACGCCCGGCAGGGCGCACTGCTACAGGGGCCAGCAACCACCCCCCAGCTCGGGTGATCCGGCTTCGGATCACTCTGCT
>CAWCHF010000004.1:0-21148 GCA_963795265.1 uncultured Actinomycetota bacterium
CCACGACGGCGAGGTCGAAGGGAACGAGACGGTTTCGTTCTCGGTCGACAGTGCCGCATACGAGATTGATCTTTGTTCAGCGCATGCTAAGGAACTGCACGGCATCTTCGGTGGATACGTAGAGCACGCTCGCCGGGTGAGCGGCGTCGCGCGGCGCCGTAAGGCACGCAGCGGGCCAGGCCGCGAGCGCAGCTCGGAAATCAGGCAGTGGGCCCGCGAGCGCGGCGACAAGGTGAGCGAGCGCGGCCGCATTCCGGCGTCGATCATTCAGGAATACGAGGCCACTCACTAGCGAGCGGCCAGGCCGAAGCGGCCGGCCCACGGAGTTGTCTCGCAGCGCGGAGCTGGCGCTCGTCATGATGACGAGCGCCAGCTCCGTTCTGTCAGTGCGCGCCACACCGGCGTCGGGCAAGCTCGCGGTCGTCGGGCCGCGCGGTCGTCGGGCCCAGCTCGCGGTCGCGCCGGCCGTCGTCGCACGTTGCGGTTCGGCAACGGCGAATAGCCGCGTAAACCCTATTCATGGGCGTACTGGTCACAGATCTGTTCGCTTCGGGCGTAGCCAGCGACATTTGCTTTCGCTGCCGGCGTAGCTGGGAACACTGCCTCTTCAGCCCAGGTTGAATGGGGTGAACGCCCTGCTGGCGGGGAACGTTCTGGATAGTGCGGTGCGCCGCATGCCATGGCGCCGCCCGGCACACGGGCTAACATGCGGAAGGGACGGGGCAGTTCGGGTGCCTCACCGACCGCGCTGTGAGGAGCGACGAGATGTTCGAGAGGTTTACCGACCGGGCGCGGCGGGTTGTGGTGCTGGCACAAGAAGAGGCCAGGATGCTCAACCACAACTACATCGGCACTGAGCACATCCTGCTTGGCCTTATCCATGAGGGCGAGGGCGTTGCAGCGAAGGCACTGGAGTCTCTGGGGATAAGCCTTGAAGCTGTGCGGCAGCAGGTTGAAGAGATTATTGGCCAGGGCCAGCAAGCGCCGTCCGGTCACATCCCGTTCACGCCGCGGGCCAAGAAGGTGCTCGAGCTTTCCCTGCGCGAGGCGCTGCAGCTTGGCCATAACTACATCGGCACCGAGCACATCCTGCTTGGCCTGATCCGTGAGGGTGAGGGTGTCGCCGCGCAGGTGCTGGTCCGTCTCGGCGCTGACCTGAACCGGGTCCGCCAGCAGGTGATCCAGCTGCTGCACGGCTACCAGGGCAAGGAGCCGGCCGCCGCGGGCGCCCCGTCGGAGAGTGCGCCGTCCACGTCGCTGGTGCTTGATCAGTTCGGCCGGAACCTCACTGCTGCTGCTCGCGAGGGAAAGCTTGACCCGGTCATCGGCCGGGACAAGGAAATCGAGCGGGTGATGCAGGTGCTGTCGCGCCGCACGAAGAACAACCCCGTGCTGGTCGGCGAGCCTGGTGTTGGCAAGACCGCGGTGGTGGAAGGGCTAGCTCAGAAGATCGTTAAGGGCGAGGTGCCGGAGACGCTGAAGGAGAAGCAGCTCTACACCCTGGACCTCGGTGCACTTGTTGCCGGGTCGCGCTACCGCGGTGACTTTGAGGAGCGCCTCAAGAAAGTCCTGAAGGAGATCAGGACGCGCGGCGACATCATCCTGTTCATTGACGAGATCCACACGCTGGTCGGCGCGGGCGCGGCGGAAGGCGCGATCGACGCTGCCTCGATCCTCAAGCCGATGCTGGCCAGGGGTGAGCTGCAGACCATCGGCGCGAGCACGCTGGACGAATACCGCAAGCACCTGGAGAAGGACGCTGCGCTTGAACGGCGCTTCCAGCCCATCCAGGTCGCCGAGCCGACGATCTCGCACACCATCGAGATCCTTAAGGGCCTGCGGGACAGGTATGAAGCCCACCACCGCGTCACCATCACTGACGACGCGCTGGTCGCGGCCGCGCAGCTAGCCGATCGCTACATCAGTGATCGCTTCCTCCCGGACAAGGCGATCGACCTGATCGACGAGGCCGGGTCGCGGATGCGCATCCGCCGTATGACCGCCCCGCCGGACCTGCGCGATTTCGACGAGCGGATCGCCGATGTCAGGCGCGAGAAGGAGTCGGCGATCGACTCGCAGGACTTCGAGAAGGCCGCATCGCTGCGCGACACCGAGAAGCAGCTGATCGACAAGAAGGACGCGCGGGAGAAGGAGTGGAAGGCCGGTGACATGGACACCCCGGCCGAGGTCAACGAGGAGCTCATTGCCGAGGTCCTCGCCACCGCGACCGGCATCCCGGTGTTCAAGCTGACCGAGGAGGAGTCGCAGCGGCTGCTGCGCATGGAGGACGAACTGCACCGCCGGGTTATCGGCCAGAACGATGCCATCAAGGCGCTGTCGCAGGCAATCAGGCGGACCAGGGCAGGGCTGAAGGACCCCAAGCGGCCGGGTGGGTCATTCATCTTCGCCGGGCCGTCCGGCGTCGGCAAGACCGAGCTGTCCCGGACGCTGGCCGAGTTCCTGTTCGGCGACGAGGACTCGCTGATCCAGCTCGACATGAGCGAGTACATGGAGAAGCACACGGTGTCGCGGCTGTTCGGCTCGCCGCCCGGCTACGTCGGCTATGAGGAAGGCGGGCAGCTGACCGAGAAGGTGCGGCGCAAGCCGTTCTCGGTGGTGCTGTTCGACGAGATCGAGAAGGCGCACGGAGACATCTTCAACTCGCTGCTGCAGATCCTGGAGGACGGCCGCCTGACCGACGCTCAGGGCCGGGTGGTCGACTTCAAGAACACCGTCATCATCATGACGACCAACCTCGGCACCAGGGATATCTCCAAGGGCGTCTCGGTGGGCTTCGGCACCGCCGGTGAGTCGCGCGGCTCCTATGACCGGATGAAGACCAAGGTCGGCGAGGAGCTGAAGCAGCACTTCCGGCCCGAGTTCCTGAACCGCGTGGATGACGTGATCGTCTTCCACCAGCTGAGCCAGGAGGAGATCTTCGAGATCGTCGACCTGATGATCAGCAAGGTGGACGAGCGGCTGCGGGACCGGGACATGGGCATCGAGATCCGGCCGGCCGCTAAGACGCTGCTCTCGCAGAAGGGCTACGACCCGGTGCTCGGGGCCCGGCCGCTGCGGCGGACGATCCAGCGCGAGATCGAGGATCACCTGTCGGAGAAGATCCTCTTCGGTGAGCTCAAGGCCGGGCAGATCGTGATCGTCGATGCGGAGGGTACCGGCGAGGACGCGAAGTTCGTCTTCACTGGTATCGCCAAGCCGGCCGACGTCCCGGACGCGCCGCCGCCGGTCGAAGTCGACACAAAGGCCGGCGCCAGCGGAGCTACGGCCACGGCTACGGACTAGCCGACACCGGAATAGCCAGCAGCGCGGGCCGGGTCCATAACGGACCCGGCCCGCGCTGGCAGCTGATACTAGCGGCCGGCGGCCCGGTCACCCATCGCCCGGCAACCCCAGGGAGCCGTCACTCAGCCTGGTGACAAGGCCGTCTGCGATGAGTGTCGTCAGAGCGCGCGCTGCCTGTACCGGGTCGGTCCAGGCAGCGGTCAGCGCGGCCGCCGGCACGGGCCCGGCTGCCGCCCGCAGCACACTCAGCAGGCTGCCGCGGCACTGGCGATCGCTACCGTGGTACCCGGCCGCCGCGCGACGGCGGGTGGCCTGCGGGCGGCCGCGAGCCAGCCAGGCGCATCGTCCGGCCACCGGGCAATCGGTGCAGCGCGGCCGGGACGCGGTGCAGACCAGCGCGCCGAGTTCCATCACGCCCACCGACCACCGTGCCGCAAGCTGCCCGTCGGCTGGCAGCAGCGACTCGGCAAGCCGGCGCTCGGCGACCGACGGGCTGCTGCCGGGAAGGCCGTCGCCAGCCACGAGCCTGGCCAGCACGCGCCGCACGTTGGTGTCGAGGACCACGGTCCGTTCTCCGAACGCGAAGCTCGCCACAGCCGCGGCCGTGTAGTCACCTACGCCAGGCAGGCTGCGCAGCTCGGCAGCTGACGAGGGAACGTGGCCGCCATGCGCCTGCGTGATCAGCCCGGCGGACGCGTGCAGCCGCACCGCGCGTCGCGGATAGCCAAGCCTGTCCCACTGCCGGACTGCGTCCGCTGTGCGGGCTTTCGCCAGCGCAGCCGGGCTCGGCCACCGCTGCAACCAGGCAGCGTGGGCGGGAAGCACCCGGCTCACCGGAGTCTGCTGCAGCATGAACTCACTGACCAGGATCGACCACGGGGTAGCATCCGGCTGGCGCCACGGCAGCTGCCGGGCGTTGCCCGCGTACCAGCGCAGCACCGGTTCCTGATAGTCCGACGTCATAGTCACCCGATCGTCGCATGAGCCGGCCAAGGGGAACGGGATCCACCCGCCGGGGCCGGGGGAGCCGGTCGTCGGGAGCGACCGGCCGCGATTGCGCTGGCACGACGCTAACCGTGCCAGGCCGTCATCTTCAGCGCCTTTACCCGGACTGCGGAGCAACGCGGGCAAGACCTTCGGCTGCGCAGATACGGTGGCGGCCGAGCGGCGGTTCTGGCCCGCGCGCGGGCTAGAACTCTTGCATACTCAACGTATGGGCATGACTACGTTCCGTCAGCTAAAGGAACAGCCCGCGGCGATCTACTGGCGCCGGCGCATTGTCGCCCTGCTGATCGGGCTGTCCGTGCTGGCGTTAGTTGCCTGGGCGTTCGCCGGGGCACTGGGCGGGTCAGCACCTCCGGCGGGTCCGGCGGCAACGCGGCCATCTCACCCGAGCCTGGCGGACTCCTCGCCAGCGCCCGGACCGTCGCACGGTGCCGCGGTGCCGCCCGGCCGTCCCGGTGCCGGCGGCCACGCTGTCACCAGCCCGTCCGCAGGCCTGACCACCCGCACGAAACCGGCCGGCCGCGGCCGGCCAGTGCACCATGGCCTGCGGCCGTGCGCGGCCCACGAGGTGGTCCTGAGCCTGTTCTCCAGCCAGGCCAGCTACACCGTGCGGCAGACGCCCGCATTCGAGGTCGATGTCGTCTCGACGGCCGGCCAGACCTGCACGTTCGATATCGGTGCCAGCCACGTGCTGCTGCGGATCTCGGCTGGCTCACAGCTCATCTGGACTTCCAAAGACTGCGCCGAAGGTGAGGCATCGCTTGTCACCAAGCTCTACCGGGGAATTCCAACCGTGGTGCCGATCGCCTGGAATGGCCAGCGTTCGTCGCCGGGCTGCCCGGTGCCCGGAGCCCCGGCGGCGGCAGGCAGTTACACCGCCGTCGCCACCGACGGGTCGCTGGCGAGCAGCCCGCTGACGTTCCGGATCGGCTGACCAGGCACTCCGCAGGTTCCGGAGCCGTCGGCGCGGCGCGGCAAGACGGTCCGGGCCGGCCGCTGACAGCACGAGTCAGGGGTACCGGTCAAGCAGCGCGGCTTCAGCCAGCCGGGCCAGGCCCTCGCGGACGCTCGTCGCCAGCCCGCGGTCCAAGCCATGCACCTGCTGCAGGTCCAGCGCGCTCGCCGACAGCAGCTTCTGCAGGCTGCCGAAGTGCTCGACCAGCACATCGGCGGCCCAGGACGGAAGTCGCGGGATCCGGCGGAGCAGCCGGTAGCCGCGCGCACTGACCCTGCGGTCCAGGCCGTCGCCCGCGCACAGGCCAATCGCCGCGGCGATGGCCATGAGGTCGAGCAGCTCATCAGAGTGCAGTGCGGCCAGCCGGTCGGCATCGGCCGGGCCTGCGGCTGCGGCGCGTAGTCGCGCAGCAGCAGTGCCCGCTCCTCGGCAGTCCCGGCCACTAGCTCGTCAAGCTGCATGCTCAGCAGGCCGCCGTCGGTGCCAAGCTCAACGAGGTATCCGGCGATCTCACCAGTGACGCGAGCAGCCATCTCCAGCCGCTGGGCCGCTATCGCGATGTCCCTGACGGTGGCGCGGTCCTCGATCTCCAGCGCGGTCAGCGCTCCGGCGGCGTTGTCGGCGCGCCGTTTGTACCGCTCCAGGGTGGCCAGCGCCTGGTGCGCCCTGGCGAGCAGCGCCGATGAGTCCTCGAGCACGTATCGCTGCCCTCCGGTGAAGACAGCGATGGTGCGCATGGACTTGCTGACGGTGATGACCGGGAACCCGGTTTGCCGCGCGACCCGCTCGGCTGTCCGGTGCCTGGTGCCCGATTCCTGGGTGGGCAGGCGGGGGTCGGGGACCAGCTGGACAGCGGCCCGCAGAATCCGGTCGCCGTCCCGGTCAACCACGATCGCGCCGTCCATCTTCGCCAGCTCGCGCAGCCGGGTCGCCGAGAACGGGGCGTCTAGCTCGAAGCCGCCGGAACAGATGGCCGCGACCACCGGATCGCTGCCGAGTACCACGAGTGCGCCGGTATTGCCGCGCACGATGCGCTCCAGTCCGTCGCGCAGCGCCGTGCCCGGTGCCACCACGGCAAGGGCATCGCGACGGCCCTCATCCCGCCCGTCGCCCACCGCAAGCACCTGCCTAACGGATCCTGCTCGTCTCGGCCGCACCGTCTCGTGCGCCGTGCCGCCGCGGCCCGTAACCGGCAGTCTACCGGCGGAGCAGATGGCAGACCGGCTCAGTGCCGCCCTAGGGCCGCGGCGATCGCCGACCGCATGTCGGCGACCTCCGTGACGTGAAACGCCGGTCCCGGTACTGCCGCGCCTGTGCCAGCCGCCCGGCCGCCGGCCGCCGATGGCAGCAGGCCCGAGCCGACCGGGACGATCGCCCGCCTGAAGCCCATCCGCTCTGCCTCGGAGATCCGCCGCTGCACGCCGGTGACCCGCCGGATCTCGCCGGCCAGCCCGACCTCACCGATCGCCACCAGGTCGGCTGGCACGCTCATGTCGGCGACCGAGCTGGCTATCGCCAGCCCGACGGCCAGGTCGACCGAGGGCTCAGCCAGCCGCACGCCTCCTACCGTCGCCGCGAAAACGTCGTGCTTGCCGATCGGCACTGCCGCGCGCCGCTGCAGCACCGCGATCATCATGCCGACCCTGGCCGAGTCAAGGCCGGAGACAACCCGGCGCGGCAGCTCGGCGGCGGCATCGCAGACGAGCGTCTGTACCTCTGCCAGCAGCGGCCTGCGGCCCTCTAGCGTCACCGTGACGCACGTGCCGGCCACCGGGTCATGTCGCTCGGACAGGAACAGGCCGCTCGGGTCCGGCAGTCCGATGAGCCCGTACTCGCCCAGTTCGAAGCAGCCGATCTCGTCCGTCGGGCCGAACCTGTTCTTCAGCGCGCGCACCATCCGCAGCTGGCCACGCGAATCACCATCGAAATGCAGAACCACATCGACCAGGTGCTCAAGGGTGCGGGGACCCGCGACTGAGCCGTCCTTGGTGACATGTCCGACCAGCACCGTAGTCAGTGATCGCTGCTTGGCCAGCGCGGTGAGCGCGGCGGTGATCTCCCGGACCTGGGTGACGCCGCCCGGCACCCCGTCCACGCCGGACGCGCTGATGGTCTGGATGGAGTCGACGATCAGCAGCACCGGATCCACGGCTGCGACGTGAGCGAGCAGTGCGCCGAAGTCAGTCTCGGCCGCGAGAAAGAGCGAGTCGCTGACCGCACCGATCCGGTCGGCCCGCAGCCGCACCTGCGCCGCTGACTCCTCACCCGTGACATACAGAACACGGCCGGCGGTGGCGGCCAGCGCGCCCGCCTCCAGCAGCAGCGTCGACTTCCCGACGCCTGGCTCGCCCGCCAGCAGCACGACCGCGCCGGGCACCAGCCCACCGCCAAGCACACGGTCCAGCTCACCCATTCCGGTCGCCCTGGCACGCGCAGCCAGGGCGTCGACCTGGCCGATCGGCAGCGCGGCGGCAGACGGCTCGCTGGCACGCAGCACCGGCCGCGCCGCCAGGCCGGGGAGCTCATCCAGGCGGCCTTCGGTGATCGTGCCCCAGGCCTCGCACTCTCCGCACCGTCCAGCCCACTTGCTGCTCCGCCAGCCGCAGGATGAGCACTGGAACATGACGGCAGTCGCTGTTCTGGCCATGGGCCGGACGGTACCGGGGGCCACCGACAATCGGCTGCTAGCGGGGGCGGCAGCGAGCAGTCAGGTGCCGCCGCAGCATAAGCTGGCTGTATCGGCTGACCATCAGGCAGCCGGCCACAAGGGAGCGTCGATTGCGCAGGTCACCAAGGTGACAGGCATCAAGGTCGCCCTGTCGACCGCGTCGGTATTCCCGGAGCGGACGCCGGACGCGTTCGAGACCGCGGCCAGGCTTGGCTACGACGCGCTTGAAGTGATGGTGACAGCCGACCCGGTCAGCCAGGACGCGGCCGTGCTGCGGAAGCTGTCGGACTATCACGGCATTCCCGTCGTCGCGGTGCACGCGCCGAATCTGCTGATAACCCAGCGTGTCTGGGGACGTGACCCGTGGCTGAAGCTGGCGCGCTCGCAGGAACTTGCTGAGGCGCTCGGCGCGCGCATCGTGGTCGTGCACCCGCCGTTCCGCTGGCAGCGGGAGTACGCCACGAACTTCGAGGCGGGCCTCGCCAGCCTGGCCGAGCACGGCGACGTCGCCTTCGCGATAGAGAACCTGTACCCGCTGCTCCGTGGCGAATCCGAGGTTGCCGCCTACGCGCCGCACTGGAACCCCGTGGAGATGGAGTCGGCCGCGGCCACTCTTGATGTCTCGCACGCCGCTGTGTCCGGCTCGGACGTGCTCGCCATGGCCGAGGCGCTGGGCGACCGCCTCGCGCACGTGCACCTGGGCGATGGCACGAAGCCCGGCCTGCCGGATGAGCACCTGGTGCCGGGCCGCGGTACCCAGCCCTGCGCGGAGCTGCTGAGCTGGCTGAACCGCACCGGGTACAGCGGGCACGTGGTGCTTGAGGTCAGCACGCATCGGGCGGCAACGATGGGCGACCGGCAGGCTGACCTGGCAGAGTCGCTGGAGTTCACCAGGCGGCACCTGGCCGGATCGCAGCCGGCCGGTGCGGGCAGCCGGGCCTAAGCTTCCAGGATCAGCGTCACCGGGCCGTCGTTAACCAGCGCGACTTGCATGTCAGCGCCGAACACGCCGGTCTGCACCCGGCCGCCGAGCCCGCGCAGCGCATCGGCGAACGCGGTCACCAGCGGCTCTGCCACCGGGCCCGGCGCCGCCCCCTGCCAGCTCGGCCGCCGCCCCTTGCTGGTATCCGCATAGAGGGTGAACTGGCTGATGACCAGCAGCGGGGCGGCCAGCTCTGCGCAGGACCGCTCGCCGGCCATGATGCGCAGGTTGTAGATCTTGGCCGCCAGCGCGGCCGCTGTCTGCACGGTATCGGCGTGACTCACCCCCAGCAGGACGACCAGGCCGGGCGCATCAAGCCGCCCGGTGACCTGGCCAGCGACTGTCACGCTGGCACTGCTAGCTCGCTGCACCACGGCACGCACGAGTCCGCATTCTGGCATGCCCGGCATGAGCCGGGGCCGTCAGCGGCATCCCGGTACCTGGTCACCGCGCATTTGGGCGGGAACGGGGCCGCATAGACTTTCGCGGTAGTCCGCAGCGGCGCGGTACACGAAAGGCACAGAACCGGACATGACTTCCGACACCAAGCGCACTAGCGCCACGGCGGGCAGGGCCACGCTGATCACCGTCGCGCCTACCGGCGCGGAGTCAGACAAGTCCGCGGTGCCGGCCCTGCCCGTCACGCTCGACGAGCTGGTCACCACCGCGAAGGAATGCCGCGCGGCCGGAGCCGCCGTGATCCACGTGCACATCAGGGACGATGCGGCCAGGCCGACACTGGATCTCGGCAGGCTTGCCGACACCGTGCACGCGCTGCGCTCGGCCACCGACCTGATCGTGCAGCTCTCCACTGGCGGCGCGGTCACCGACAGCTTCGAACGGCGGCTTGCCGTGCTGGACGCAGGTCCCGACGCTTGCTCGCTGACGTGCGGCACCGTCAACTTCGGCGACGACGTCTTCATGAACCCGTGGGGTTTCATGACCGAGCTCTACGCCAAGACCCAGGCGCTGGGGATCGTGCCGGAATTCGAGCTGTTCGACTTCGGCCACATCGCCGCGCTCCATCGGCTGCTGGCTGAGCTCGGTGAACCGTACGGTGGCCACGTGCACTGCGACCTGGTGATGGGCGTGCCAGGCGGCATGCCTGGTGACGCCGCCACGCTCGTCGCGGCGGTGGCAGCGCTGCCAGCGGGCGCGACCTGGTCGGCGACCGGCATCGGCCGGAGTTCGCTGCCGGTCCTGCTCGCCGCGCTCGCGGCGGGCGGGCACCTGCGCGTCGGCATGGAAGACACCGTTACCTTCGCCAGGGGGCGCCCGGTGACCAGCAATGCTGAGCTAGTCGAGCGGGCGGCTGCGGCAGCCGACCTGGCGCAGCGGCCGGCCATGAGCCCCGCCGAGGCGCGAGACTTGCTGGGAGTGCCCGATCACCGCTGACAACCCGGTCCTGGCAGAGGTAGTCAGGTCGGGTCGCACTGAGTCACGTCACCGCGGCACGATCGCCGTCCTGGCTGCCGATGGCAGCATCGTGCACGCCGGCGGGACGGCGGCTGAGCCGATGTTCCCGCGCTCGTCGAACAAGCCGTTCCAGGCTGCCGCAATGCTCGGCTGTGGCCTGAAGCTGGACGGCGAGCTGCTGGCGCTGGCCGCCGCGAGTCACTCCGGCGAGGATTTCCAGGTGGCGGCCGTCCGGCAGATCCTGTCCTCGGCGGGCCTGACCGAGGACGACTTGCAGTGCCCGCCGGACCTGCCGCTGGACGAGCATGCCAGCCGGGCCATGCTGCTGGCCGGCGACGGACCCGACCGGGTGCACATGAACTGCAGCGGAAAGCACGCGGCGATGCTCGCCACCTGCGTCGCGGCCGGCTGGCCAACGGCCAGCTATACCGACCCGCGGCACCCGCTGCAGCAGGAGATCCGGGCGACCATTGGCAGGCTCGCGGGCGAGCCGGTGGCCGACGTGGGAGTGGACGGCTGCGGGGCGCCGCTGATGGCGATCTCGGTTACCGGGCTTGCTCGGGCGTTCCGGGCTCTGGTACTCGCCGAGCCCGGCACTTCGGAGCGGGCGGTCGCCGATGCGATGCGGGCGTACCCGGAATGGACATCGGGAACTGCCCGACCCGAGCGCGCGCTGATGGCCGCGGTGCCCGGATTGCTGCTGAAGTCGGGAGCGGAAGGGGTCGAGGGTTTCGCGCTGGCCGACGGCAGGGCTGCTGCCTTCAAGATCGAGGACGGCGGCGCCCGCGGCCGGGTGCCGGTGACGGTCGCCGTCCTGCAGGCGCTCGGCGCTCAAGATCTGCCAGGCACGGACGTGGCCAGGCTGGAAAGCCTGGCCACGGCGCCTGTCACCGGCGGCGGCCGGGTCGTCGGCGAGATCCGGCCCGCCGCGCGGCTGCTCGGCTAACTGACTACGCAGCCGCTGCTCGGGCCGCCCGCCGGGAAGGCCCTGGCCAGTCCCTGGGCGATGTCCCGGCCGCGGACCGCGTATCCAGCCGAGGTGTAGTGGATGCCGTCGGAGATGAACCAGGGCCGCCTGGCCAGCGCAGGCCAGTCGAAGACGCGCATGTTCGGGTACCGAGCACACGCCTTCAGCAGGTCCGAGTTCCACTTCTGCATGTTGGCCTCGGCGTAAGGGCCGCTGGACAGCAGCGAGACGACCTCTATCCACAGCACCGGACCCCCGTGTGCCACTGACATCATCCGGTTGATCCGGGTGGTCAGGCCGACGTTCGAGCCGACAGCGACATCGGCGGTGTCGTTGGTGCCCAGGGCCAGCACCCAGCACCCGTGGAAGCCGTGCGCGACCAGGCCCTTAGCCGCGTCGTAGGCATTGACGGTCCCGGGCAGCACCTCGACGACGGATCGCGCTCCGGTGATGTTGGTGTACACGGTGCGCACGCCGACGTCCTCGTACTGGGCCGGGATCCGCTGTCGCCAGTTCGGCAGGTAATTCGGCGACACCAGGCCCTCGGACGTGGAGTCGCCGATGTGCACGACTGACTGGCACGAGGTCTTCAGCGGCCGCGGCCGGTCGCGCAGCGAGACCGGCAGCAGGCCGTAAGCGCCGATCCGCTCCGTCGCTGCACTGCCGTCTGACGCGGTCCTGGCGGTCTGGCCACCTTGCCCTTGCCCGGTCTGGCTGCCGCTCTTGACCTGCGTCACCGAGCTGGTCGAGCCGGCGGTGTTCGCACCGAGAGCCTGCACGGCGCCGCTGCTCGCTCCGGCGGGCGCCGAGACCGCTCCGGCCAGGCCGACGCTGGCCACCACGAGGACACCGGCTGCGCTGGCTGCTGCGGCGAGTCCGGCCGCCGGCAGCCTGAGCAGACGGCCGGCCCGGAGGTGCTGCCAGGCCCGGCCGATCGCGCCATGCCGGATCGGCTCCTCGATGAACCGCCAGGACAGCGCGGCCAGCACGATGCTCGCGGCCACCTGCGCCGCGGCTCGGGGCAGATCCTCGGTGCTGTTCGGCGGCGAGGTCAGCACGATCACCGGGAAGTGCCAGAGGTAGATGCCGTAGGACCGGACGCCCAGCCAGCGCAGCGGCTGCCAGCCAAGAGCCGCTGCCGTCAGGGTGCCAGGGCACGCCGCCGCAGCCACTACCGCCGCGGTGGCCAGGGCGAGCACGACTAGGCCGCCCCGATACAGGAACGGTGAGTACTGCCCCACCCGCCAGATCATCAGGCCGATCACGGCGAGCCCGGCGAAGCCGGGCCAGTCCAGCAAACGCTGGCGGGCCGTTCCGGTGCTGGCGGCCCGGCTGCTCGGCCACAGCATGGCCAGTGCGGCGCCGATCAGCAGCCCGCTGGCCCTGGTGTCGGTTCCCTCGTAGATCCGGGTCGCATCGAAGCCGGGCTGATAGAGCGCCACCGCGGCTACCGCGGACGCGGCAGCCATGGCCAGCGTGGGCAGCGCGAGCCAGCGCAGCGCGGCGGCGCCGCGACGCCTGATCAGGAACACACCTGCCAGCAGCAGCCACGGCCAGATCAGGTAGAACTGTTCTTCGACGGCGAGCGACCACAGGTGGTCGAGCGGCTGCGGTGGTGCGAACCTCGCGAAGTAAGACTGGCCATTGATGATCACATACCAGTTGCTCCAGTACGTCGATGCCGCTGCGACCGTGCCGCGAAGGCCGGCCAGCCTGACCCGGTCGGCGATCGTGACCCACGCCGTCACTACGGCCAGCATCACGAACAACGCAGGCAGCAGCCGGCGAGCGCGGCGCATCCAGAACTCCGCGAGATGCAGCCGGCCGGACCTGGTCCAGCGGCTGAGCAGCAGGTCGGTAATCAGGTAACCGCTCAGGGTGAAGAACACCCCGACTCCCAGCAGGCCGCCCGGCGCCCAGCCGAATTGCACGTGAAACGCGATGACGGCCAGCACTGCGATGGCACGGAGCCCGTCAAGGCCCGGCATGTAGCGCTGTTCCGAGCCAACTGGCTTCGGCACGTTACCCCCCCGGCACAGAATCCTCAAGTGCCAAGGAACTACCCAGCGTTATCTAATGACTACGTATTGTGGTCCACAATTAATGTAATGAAGATCGGCGGCAGATTTGGCCGCGCAAGTCATGGCAAAAGGCCCGGCTGACTCCACTGCCGGCATGTCCGGATCGGGACCCGCGACCGCCAGTCCCGCACCACGGCGCCAGTCCTGCCTGAGCTAGCTGACGACGCAGCCCTTGCTGTGGCCGTTCACGGGGAAGGCGCTGGCAAGGCCACGGGCAATGGCCTGAGCCCGGATTGCGTAACCGGCCGAGGTGTAGTGAATGCCGTCCGAGAGGTGCCAGCCAGGCTGAACCAGGCCGGCCCAGTTGAAGACGCGCATGTTCGGGTAGGCGCGGCAGGCCTGCAGCAGATCGGCGTTCCAGCGCTGCATGTTGGCCTCCGACCAGGGGCCGGTGGTCAGGTCGGTCTGCGTATTCACCCACATGACCGGCTCACCATGGGCGACCGCCATCATCTCCTGAATCCGGGCCATCCGGCCGACGTTGGAGCCGACCGAGACGTTGGCCGTGTCGTTTGTGCCCAGCGCGAAGACCCAGCAGCCATGGAACCCGGCAGCGCGCCAGTTGCTGGCCACGATGTCGCCGTTGAGCTGTGCCGGCATCTCCTCGACGATGGACCGGCCGCCCGATGCGTCGATCCGCAGCTGCCGGACGCCGACATCGGCGTACTGCGCGGCCAGCCGCTGCGCGGCAACGGGCAGCCACGTCGGTGAGACCATGCCGACCGAGGTCGAGTCGCCGATATGCCCCACGGTTGTGCACGACGTACGCAGCCGGCGGCCGCTGGCCGCTAGCCGTGCGGCCCGCTTCGCTGGCGTTGCCCGCCGCGCCGCGGCCGGCCGCCGTACAACAGTTGGCCGCCGTGCCACAGTTGGCCGCCGTGCCGCGGTTGACCGCGATGCGGCCGCTGCGGAGGCCGGGTGCCGCGATGAGCTGGCCGCCTTGGCAGCCGGCCTGACGGCGGCGACGGCCGCCGCCACCAGTGACACGACCAGCACCGCGGTCACGGCTGCCACGACGACAGCCCGCTCCATGCCGCGCAGTCCGGCCCTGGCCCGGCTGACCAGGCGCGACGATGCCGTCGGCTGACGGTTCCGGCCAAAATGCATGCTATTTCCCCCGTTATTGGCATCGAGGTCGTCGAAGCGGCAGCCTTCTCGTCCGTCCGTCGGCCGGCGTCCAGCGGGCTCAACCCGACGCCATCTGCCCCAGATGTGGCGGCTTAGGCAGGCTTCGGCACGCCAATCGCGGCAGCGGCCTGGTGGCCGTGATGCAGCAGCCACGGACGTCGCACCCGCTCGGTCCCGCATCTGGTGAAAACGCCCGGCCCGGTCGATTCGCATCCCGGACGTGATCGGAGTCACGGTGCTAGCTAGACTGTTTGCAAATGCAAGCAGTTGGGTTCGATGCCGCTAGGCTCGGGTAGCGGCAGCTAGCAAGAGCATCAGCTCACCAGGCAGGAGACTGAGCCCAATGAGTCCGGTAAACGTGAGCGCGATCGGGGCCTATATCAGGGATCAGCGTGAGCAGGCGAAGATCTCGCTGCGGCAGCTCGCCCAGTCAGCCGGCATTTCTAACCCGTATCTGAGCCAGATTGAGCGCGGCCTGCGACGGCCAAGCGCTGACATCCTGCAGCAGATCGCGAAGGGGCTGCGAATCTCGGCCGAGGCGCTCTACGTCCAGGCGGGCTTCCTGGAAGATCGGCCGCCCGGCTCACTCGTCCGCGACGCAGTGCTGTCTGACCTGGAGCTCACCGAGCGCCAGAAGCAGATGCTGATCGAAATCTACGAGTCGTTCCGCAAGGAAACCGCCATCGCCAGGGCTGACGGTGCCGAGGTGCCGGACGACCAGGCCGGGCTGATGGCCGACGCCGCCGCCCTGAACTGGCCCGAGGACATCGGTCCCGCCGCGCTGGCGAGCCGGCCGCGGCGGCTGGCGATCGCCGCCTCGTATCGTGACGCCGCCGACGGCGACGGCGACGGCGACGAGAGTGACGACGAGTTCGGCCAGGACGAGCCCGGCGACGTGCTCCGGTTCGGACAGCTGCCGGACGCCGACGAGCCAGGGCCGGGCGGGACGATTCATCAGTTCCCGCCACCCGCCGGGAACAGGTAGCGTGACGGCGTGACCATCGTGAACCCGACAGCCCTGTCGGTCATCAACTTGTTTTTCTGGGTCCTGCTGCTAGCTGCCTTCGTGGTCGAAGCCTGGGCGTTCTTCGACGTGATCCGCCGCCCGGCCGCCGCGTTCCCGGCGGCAGGAAAGCAGACCAAGCCGATCTGGCTGATCATTCTCGGCGTCGCGTTCGTGATCGGCATCGGCGGTGCCGTCGGCGTACCTGGCGTTGCTCAGCATCTTCCCGATCGTCGCGTTCGTCGCTGCGGCGATCTACCACGTGGACGTGAAGCCCAAGGTCAAGGCACTCAAGCCCGGTACCCGGCAGGGCCCTTACGGTCCCTGGTAAGCCTCGCCCGCGATGACGCTGCCGGTCGCAGCCGGATCTGGGCATTAGGCTCGCGGGTGGCTATCTCAGCGGATCGCCCGACCGGGACATCGATCATGACCGAGTCGCAGTGGCGTACGCACCGCCTGGAGCTTGACGATCAGACGCTGCGCGAGTGGGATGCCGTCGTGCTGGACTCCGGCGAGAACGGCATCGTGCTTGACCGATCTGCCTTCTACCCCGGCGGCGGTGGCCAGCCACCGGACGAGGGCGTGCTGCTGTGGGGTGGCGTGCAGACCCGGATCGCCGGGGCCAGGAAAGGTGACGATCTCTACCTGATCCCGGCCGAGGGCGATCCAGTGCCGCCGGCGGGCACGACGGTTCGCGGCGCAGTTCAGGACGACCGCCGGACGGCACTCATGCGCACCCACTCCGGCCTGCACGTGCTCTGCGGCGTCGTATTCAGGGACTACGGTGCCCTGGTGACCGGCGGCAACATGGAGCCGCTCAGTCGCGCGGATGGACTTCGACCTGCCCGAGCTTCCCGAAGGCTTCAGGGACGCGGTCGAGGCAGCATGCAACGCTGAGGTCAGCGGCGGACCGGCGTATCGATGTCCGGGTGCTGCCGCGGGCCGAGGCGTTCGAACTGCCGGACATCATCCGCACCGCGACCAACCTGGTACCGGCAGATGTCGAGCAGGTCCGCATCATCGACATTGTCGGGCTTGACCAGCAGGCCGACGGTGGCACGCACGTGGCCAGCACGAAGCACATCGGCCGGATCGAGGTCGTCAAGATCGAGAACAAGGGCCGCGGCTTCCGGCGGCTGCGCATCCGCATCGCCGACTAGCCCGTGCCCGCGCAGTTCATCCGGCGGCGTCACCGGACCGGCCAGTCAGCTAAGGCGCGTCAGCCTAAGAGGCAGAGCCAGCGGATGGCCGGGATCGCCGGCCGCGCATGGCCGCGCACGTCGCTACGAGCTGCGGGCGGCCACGCCGAGGCCAGGCGCCGGACGAAGCAGCCGCGCGACTCGGGCCGCTACCTCGCAGGGCAGCTGCGAGCCCGACGCCGCCAGCGCCCCCGCCGGAGCCGGGCCGCCGCCCGCCGCGCCGACCCGCAGCAGCGCAGTGGCGAGTTCCCTGGCAGGCCGGTGCCGCAGGGCACGGTCATCGGCATGCATCTCGATGAGCAGCCCACCGCCTGGCGCGCCTGCCGGGCGACGCCAGCCCAGCCAAACGCGCGCAGCAGCGCGGTGAACGGGAGTAGCACAAGATCGTGCCGCTCGCGCAGATGAGCCCGTTCGTGCGCCAGCACCGCGGCGAGCTCGTCCGCATTGAGCAGGTTGAGCGCTCCGGCGCTGATCACGATGGCCGAGCGCAGTCCTGGCAGGCAGTAGGCGGCTGCCGCCGGATGGTCGACAACCAGCGCGCCCGGAACCTTGGGGTCGCCGTGGGCTAGCAAGCTGAGCAGCGTCCGCTGCCGCTGCCTGGCCCGCAGTACCGACGGCGCGTGGCTGCCAGCAGTATCCAGCACAGCACCGCCAGCAGTGCGACGCCGGCCGCGAGGCAGCCGAGCCGGACGACGCCGAGCCCGTCCGACGGCCGGACCGGCCAGGTCCGCCGTGGCGCCAGGCTGTCGAGCCGGTCGAGCGCGCCGCCCGCCACCCGGCCGCCGCGGGCGGCCGCGCCGATGCCGATCAGCGTTCCCACTGCCGCCAGCCCCCAGCCAAGGCCGATCGCCTGCCACAGCACGATCGCCGCCGCAGGTGACCGGAGCGGCCAGGATGCGGTCGCGAGCGCGCTGGCGGCGGGGATGCAGCCGATGGCGACGCGCGGCGAGTATGACGACAGCGGCGGACAATGGTCTCAGCCCCTGGCGAGCCTCACCGAGCGCGCTCAGGGCCCGCAGCAGCGTCTCTGCCTCGGTGCCTGAGACGCTGCGGGCAAACCTCGCCAGGGCTGCCTGCCGGTCGCCGGTCTGGTCAAGTGCGCTCAGCATGAGCTCGGTCACGTATGCTTCCCGGCTTTCTGCCGCACGGTAGTGCCACGCCCGGCCGTTGCGCTCTCGCCGGGCGAAGCCCTTCTTGGCGAGTCGGTCGAGCACCGTCATGACAGTCGTGTGGGCTAGGTCGCGATCGGTCAGGAGGCCGCTCACCTCCCGCACGCTGAGCGGTTCGGCTGCCTCCCAGAGCACGTCCATTATGGCCCGCTCAAGCTCGCCAAGTCGGTTCACCCGGTAATTCTAACCTGCGACGAAACTGGCCTACCCGGCAGGACTCCAGAGCAGCAGGTGCTGCGGCGCGGCACCTGGACCGTGACGGCAGACTCGGCAGTGGACATCATCCTGGTCCGCGGCGACATCACCATGCAGCACGTGGACGCGGTGGTCAATGCGGCGAACTCCTCGTTGCTCGGCGGCGGCGGCGTCGACGGCGCGATCCACCGGCGTGGCGGCCCGGCCATCCTGGCCGCCTGCCAGGACCTGCGCGCTGGCGACTATGGTGGCGGGCTGCCAGCTGGCCAGGCGGTCGCGACGACCGGCGGCGACTTGCCGGCCCGGTGGGTGATCCACACGGTCGGCCCGGTCTACTCAGCATCCGAGGACAGATCCGCCGTGCTGGCATCTTGTTACGCTGAGTCACTCCGGGTCGCGGTCGAGCCTCGGCGCCAGCACGGTGGCGTTCCCGGCGATCTCTACCGGCGTCTTCGGGTGGCCGATGGCCGATGCGGCCCGTATCGCGGTGCGGGCCGTGCAGGCGTCGCCGCACCGACCGGAACCAGCCGAGGTGCGATTCGTGCTGTTCAGCGATGAGGCGATCGAGGCCTTCGCCGTCGCCCTTTCCAGCCTCGCGCCGGGTTAGCCGCGTCGGTTCACAGGCCGCACGGCCAGCGTGGGGATGCTTCCCCTTTCGGCCACCGCCCGCGTCGGCTTAGGCTCCAGCAGAATCGGGCTAGGGCTAACCAAGGTAACGGAGCCGACATGCGGTTCGCTGCGTCCAGCCGCCGGGTTGATACGGGCCCGCGTTCCCTGCTCGTCGCCGTCCTAGCGGTGCTGCTCGCGGCGGTGGGCATGCTCAGCGTCGCATCCGGCCCGGCGCAGGCCGCGCCGGGCAGGCCGGTCGCCGCCGTGCTGCGGCTGGTCTGGTCCAAGCCCGTCAGGCTGGAGAAGGCGCCGTTTGTCAAGGGCGTGAACGTGCTGTCCATCTCGTGCCCGTCGGCTAGCTTCTGCGCGGCTAGCGATGCCGCCGGCAACGTGCTGACCTCCGGTCACCCGGCTGGCGGCCCGGCCGGGTGGTCGGCCGCGACGCCGGTGGCGCCGCTGCAGTTCCGCCAGCTCGTCATCAGCTGCCCGTCCACCCGGTTCTGCGCCGCCAGGCAAGACCGGACCATCTATACCTCCGGGTCACCCGGCGGCCGCCGGCCGACCTGGCGGAAGTCGTTCACCTACCGGCAGCCCATCGGGCCATTCCAGTGCCCCAGCGTGCACCTGTGCCTGGCCGTAGCCGCGGGGAAGGTCATCACCTCGACAGATCCGGCCGCTCGCCGGCCGAGCTGGCGGGTGGTGAGCTTGTCCCGCCCGATCAGGTATCCGAGCTGTCCGAGCGCGTCGTTCTGCGCCGGGCTGGCGGGCGGTGACGTGCTCACGTCATCGCATCCGGCTGGCGGCCGGTCGGCCTGGCAGGTGACCGACGTCGACGGCGCCGCCCAGTTGTCCAACCTGGCCTGCTCGTCAGCCGCATTCTGCCTGGCCTTCGACGGCCTTGGCAGGATCGCGTACTCCACCGACCGCCGGCGGTGCTTCGCACTGGCACTTCAGCGCCGCGGCTCCGGGCGATGCGAACCTGACGGAGATCACCTGTCCGTCGGCCAGCCTGTGCATCGCCCGCGACCGTGCGAAAGCCGGATCGATCGCCGTCACGACCACTCCCACCAGCGGATCGGTGCCGTGGCAGGAAACGGTCGCTAACGGCAATGCGATCGAGGGAGTGTCCTGCCCGAAGCCGTCCTTCTGCGCCCTGGCCACCGACCATGGATTCGTCGCCAGCACGTCCAGTCCGGCGGCTCCGTCGCCGCACTGGAACAGCTCGAACGTTGATGGTTACACCCCTATCACCGACGTAGGCTGCGCGTCGGCAAAGCTCTGCCTCGCGGCGGACACCGCCGGGGAGGACTTATACCTCGGTCAGCCCGACCGGCGGGGCGGGCGCCTGGCGGGCGGCGCACATCGACGGGACGAATCTGATCTCCAGCATCACCTGTCCGACGGCCACCTTCTGCGCCGCCGGTGGCAGCGACGGCAACCTGCTGACGTCGACAGATCCGGCCGGCGCCGCCGCCTCGGACTGGCAGAAGATCAGCGTGCCGAGCGGCCTGTCCGACGTGGAGCTGCCAGACGAGATCGTTCTGCGCGGGCATCGACGGCACCGGCTTGCTGACCTCGACCAACCCGTCCGGCGGTGGACCGGCCTGGAAGCAGGGCACCGGAGTCCCCGCCCTGACAGACCTGACCTGCCCGAGTTCACGTTATCGTCCGGCCTGGCCGTCGGGCACCTGGACCACGATCTGATCACCACTGCCGATCCGGCCGCCAGCGCGCCGGTGCTCACCACGACGGTCTTCAGCAGCTACACGATCTTCAAGCTGGACTGCCCGAGCGCTGGGCTGTGCGTAACGGTGGGTCAGGACAATGCGGGTCGCGCTTCTTCTTCAGCTCGACCCACCCGACTGGCGGCATCACCGCGTGGCGCGTGTCGAAGGCGCGCAGCCATCGGCCTGCTCGCCTGCCCGAGCGCGGCGGAGTGCGTGGTCCTGAAGAACAACCTGCTCGATCAACAAGCCGGGCGCGATGTTTACCACGACCGATCCCGCCGCGAGGGTGCCGACTGGCACGACACGGTGGCGCTATCGACCTGGTGAGCATGTCCTGTCCGACGGCGACGTGTGCGTGGCGCTGCATCCGACGTTGGCAGTAGCTCGCCCGGCGTCGGAGGCGGCTGAAAACAGCGGTGCCAGCAGGCAGATGACAGCGCAGGCTCGCGGGCCTCTGGCGGCGGGCCTGCCGTCTGCGCGGGCGATCCCGGGTTAGCGTGCGCAGTGTGAGTGTGCCGGGAGCGGACGCGACGGGGGTGATCCCGCCGGGCACGACCGTGCCCCGGATCGCGTCAGCGTCGACCTTGTCATCCTCACGGTGCGGGCGGGCCAGCTGGCCACGCTGGTCTGGCGCCGCGACTCCGAGCCGTACGCGGGCATGCTGGCGCTGCCCGGCGGCTTCATCAGGCTGGACGAGGACCTGCCGGCCGCCGCGGCACGAGTGCTCGGGAGCGGGCCGTT
>CAWCHF010000005.1:0-71196 GCA_963795265.1 uncultured Actinomycetota bacterium
CCAGCACGGAATTTTGAAACGCCCGAAGCGCTGGACTTCCAATTATTGAACCAGCATCTGCGCGATTTGCTCGAAGGCCGGACGATTGAGAAACCCATTTACAGTTTCAAGGAAGGCCGGCGGCCGGCACCAAGCCGGTGAAACTGGAGCGCGACCAAATGCTGCTGCTCGACTGTCTGCACGGATTTTATCCGCCCATCACCGAGGGCATCAGCGCCGCGGCGCAGTTCCGGCTGTTCATCGAGACGCAGAACGTGCTGTACGAAGGCGACGGCAGCACCAGCGGCTGACGCATTTCACCGACGTGCGGCTGCATCCGCCGGATGTTGCGCGACGCGCATCATCGCAACCACAGCGCGCTCGGCACCATCCTGCACTGGCATTACGTCCGCGCCGGCGAACTGTTCAGCATCATCCCGCTGATGGGTCTGGCCGACCACATCGTCAACGGCGGGTTCCCGTTTGATTTGCCCGCGCTCAAGCCGTTCTTCATCGGCGAGAAAGGACTTCTGCCGCCAGCCGGAGGCGTTTGCAAACTACGCCGGCTTTCTCGACGCGCGCATCCGCTACGAACGCGTCAAGGCGCTGCTCGAATCCGTGGAAGGCTTCACACCCGAACAGGTGGCGGACCCCGAGCTTGATTCCCGGCGACGCCGTCATCCGCGAATTCATTGGCGGCAGCACCATCAAAATTCCGCACAACGAATGATGGTCATGACGCTGCGCGCAGGTTTGGCAGAGGGCAGCCAATTCAAAGCCTGCGATGGAAAGTGCGACCAGCCGCAGAGTTGGGCGATCAGCATCTCCAATGTCAGCAACCCAACCCGTTGAGGGGATGCCTTCCCTAAAGGGCAGTAGCCGGTCCGGGGTGCCCAATGGTATGATTTTCTCTCAATCAGATGAGCAGAATTCAGAACATCTACGTCGCGGCCACCGATGAAGCCGCGAATTTGTGCCCCGCGTTGAGTTGCAGGCGGAGCCAAACCCGTGAAACCACCGAAAAATCCGCGACATGAAACAAACACGCCTCACCGCTTGGATTCACACCGAAGACCTAAACGTTTAATTTTTCACAACGATGCCAATTGAACTTCAAATCATCCGCGCCCGGGAATTCATCCGTCTGGGGGCGCACGGCCACATTGATTTCGAAGCCAGCAAGGCGGTGCTCGCGCAAATGGCGAACGCGTGCTGGCTCCGGGCGATTGATCAGGCGCTGCTGGATCTGCGGGAGCTGCATCCCGGTGCAAAGCCGGTTTTCTCGCCGGGTGATCTGGCGGAGCTGGTGAACACGTTTCATGAAATCGGGTTCAAGCGACAACAACGGCTCGCCGTGCTTTACCACGACGACCCGCACCGACGCGCGCGGCTGTTCGCGGCCATCGCCAAACAGCATGGCTGGAGCGTGCAGGCATTTGATGATTTCGAGGAAGCCATCATCTGGCTTGCCGGTGCCGGAGACAACCTGTTGGAGCGGAAATGGAACGCACACCCAGGGCGAAGCGGGTTCCGGTGCGCCTGGCCAGGAGTTTGAAGCGTCCGCCAAAACCAGCCGCCCGGCCGGTGATTCAAATCAAATCAAAAAATGTCCCCCCGCGTGAAGCCGTTGCCAGCAAAACCGGCAGGAAGAAATCGTCAAACGTCATCGCTTCGGTGATAGCGGCGATCATCGCGTTGATGACGGCGACGGCGCTCGCCCAACCGGCGGCGAGTGCCGGCACCGCAGTTCATTTGAGGTCGTCCGCCTTCGCGCCCACGATTCCCTCCCAGGCTGCCGCGCCCGCGCCTGCGCCGCGAAGGCATGGTGTGGATTCCCGGCGGCGAATTCTCGATGGGCGGCATGGCCCCGTCCGAAGGCGTTTGCAGCGTGGCCACGATGAACTCGGTGAATGACTCGCAGCCCATCCACCGCGTTTATGTGGACGGCTTCTGGATGGACACAAACGACGTGACCAACGACGAGTTTGAAAAATTCGTCAAGGCCACCGGCTACATGACGATTGCGGAAATCGCGCCGACGAAGGAGCAGTTTCCCACCGCGCCGCCGGAAAATCTCGTCGCCGGTTCCACGGTCTTCACGCCCACGACGAACGCCGTGCCGCTGAATGATTATTATCAATGGTGGCGTTACGTGCATGGCGCGAACTGGCGGCATCCCACCGGGCCGGACAGCGACATCAAGGGCAAGGGAAATTATCCCGTGGTGCAGATCGCCTACGCCGACGCGGTGGCTTACGCCAAGTGGGCGGGCAAACGGCTGCCCACCGAGGCGGAATGGGAATTCGCCGCGCGCGGCGGGTTGACCGGCAAAATGTATGCCTGGGGCGATGAGTTGAAACCCGGCGGCAAATGGATGGCGAACATTTACGAAGGCCAGTTCCCCGTGAAGGACACGGGCGAGGATGGTTTCGCGGGCATCGCGCCGGTCGCGCAATTTCCGCCGAACGGCTACGGGCTTTACGACATGGCCGGCAACGTCTGGCAATGGTGCAGCGACTGGTATCGGCCGGATTATTATGCGCGGCTCAAGCTCGCGGGCGTGGCGCGTGGCGCGCAATCCGCAAGGCCCGCCCGCCAGCTACAATCCCGGCGACGACCAGCCCCAGCGCGTGCAGCGCGGCGGCTCGTTTCTTTGCACCGACCAGTATTGCACCCGTTACATGATGGGCACGCGCGGCAAAGGGGACGTTGACACCGGCAGCAACCACCTCGGCTTCCGCTGCGTCCAGGATGCTGCGGCAACGGACAAGGAAAGATCCGCACCATGAATACCGCTCTCGAATCCGTGCCCGACAAATATGACCTGCCGTTGTTGCCCGGCAATTCGGGGCGAAAGCGGTTCCACGTCATGGCCAAGCCCGGCGGTTCCACCTGCAATCTGGATTGCAGCTACTGTTTTTACCTGAGCAAGGAAACGCTGCCCGACGGCCGGGCACGGGCCGGATGTCCGACGAGACGCTGGAACGATTCATCCAGCAATATATCGCCGGAGTGACCGGGCCGGAGGTGGTGTTTTCCTGGCAGGGCGGCGAGCCGACGCTGATGGGGCTGCCTTTCTTCCGCAGGGTCGTCACCCTCCAGAAAAAATACGCCAAGCCGTTCCAGAAAATCGAAAATGATTTGCAGACCAACGCGACGCTGCTCGATGAGGCATGGTGCGAGTTTCTGAAGGAGCATCGTTTTCTGGTGGGCTTGAGCATTGATGGCCCGCATCAAGGGCGTCCAGATCTTCCGACCAGTAGCTGGCAGCCCTGGCCAGGTCGCGGCCAGGCCGGTCGGCCAGCTTCCAGCCACGCGGGGTGGTCTGCACCGGCAGGTCCACGAGCAGCGCCGCAGTCCGGCCAGCCAGGTCGGATCCCGGCCCGCGGCCGGGCAGCTCCGGCAGATGCGGGAAGTCGGTCAGCTCACCGAAAACCACCCGGCAGGTTTCGGCGGGATCGGTGCCAGGCATCGATCCGATGCCGGTCGCGGTCCCGTCCGGCCACGGGAACGCGTCGCTGTGCTGAGTCACGGTCAGAGCCTAGTGCCGGAAACTGCCGCCAGGCGGGACCGGTCGGGGTCCGCTGACCGAGGCACGGCCCGGCCACAGCCTCTCGCTGGTGCGTCAGCGAACGGCCAGGCTGTCTAGCAGGCTAGCCACGCGACCTCGTATCTCGTCGCGGATCGGCCGGATCTCCTCGAGGGTCTTGCCGGCCGGGTCGTCGAGTTCCCAGTCCTCGTAGTGCTTGCCTGGCAGCAGCGGACAGGCGTCGCCGCAGCCCATCGTGACCACGACGTCGGCGGCCAGGACGAACTCGTCGGTCCAGGGCTTGGGGAACTCCCGCGAGATGTCGATGCCGACCTCGGCCATGGCGGCCACCGCGGCCGGGTTGACTCGGCCGACCGGTTCGGACCCGCCGGACCAGGCGATGGCCTTGTCCCCGGCGAGGTGGTTGAACCAGCCGAGCGCCATCTGCGAGCGGCCGGCGTTGTGCACGCACAGGAACAGCACGGCTGGGAGCTTTCCTGCTCGCGGCTTTCCGCGTGGGCGAGAGCTTGGAGCCGCTGGCGGGCGAAGCGCTCCGCACTGATGACCAGCCACTGGTGACGGTGGCGGTGGCAGGCGAGTCGTCGTAGCTGTCTGAGCAGGAGATCTCGATGGTCTCCTCGCCGAAGACGCCGCGGAACTGCTGATGCAGGTCGCGGGCCGCGCTGCGCAGGCACATTCGCTCGGCCTGGGTCATGACGTGGGTATCTGGCCATCTGGTGGCCTCCTTATGAGCCGCGTGGTGCCGTTGCTGTTGCTACCGCAACCTGTCCGGACCCAGGCCTGGGCGCCCATCTGGACGGCGTCCCAGGGGCTGCCCAGCGGCGGGGTGTAGGACAGGTCGAGGTCGCTGATGGCGTCGACGGTCATGCCGTGGAAGATGGCGGTGGCGGCGATGTCGATGCGCTTGGCGATCTCGGCGTGCCGGTGGCCGAACAGCTGGACGCCGAGCAGCCGGCCGGTGGCCTGGTCGCCGGTGAAGCGCATGGTGATGCGGTGGCTGCCGGGGTAGTAGGCCTTGTGGTCGTCGGCCTCGCGATCCGATGGTGACCGGGTCGAACCCGGCCGCGGCCGCCTCGTGGTCGCGCAGCCCGGTGCGGGCGGCGGCCTGGTCGAAGATCTTGACGACCTGGGTGCCGAGGCTGCCGGCGAACTCCCGGCTGCCGCCGAGCGCGTTCTCGCCGGCGACCCGGCCCTGCTTGTGGGCGGTGGTGCCGAGCGGCAGGTAGGTGTCGCCGAGCAGCCGGTGGTGGGTGACGACGCAGTCGCCGGCGGCGAACACGTCGGGCAGGCTGGTGCGCATCTGCCGGTCGACCGCGATGGCGCTTCGGACGCCGAGCGTCCGCTCCGGCGCTCGGCGGCCAGGCTCGGTGTCGGGCCGGACGCCGACCACGACCAGGACCATGTCGGCGAGGCGGGTGACGGCCGCGCCGTCGCTGCGGTGGCCTCGACCTGGAGCCGTCCGGCCTGGCCCGGCGCGGCCCGGCTGATCCGCCGGACGGTGGTGCCGGTGAGGACCTCGACGCCGTGGGCGGCCAGCTCGGCGTGGACCAGGGCGCCGAGTTCGGGGTCGACGGTGGGCAGCACCTCGGGCAGCTGTTCCATCTGGGTGACCGACAGCCCGCGGGTGGTCAGGGCGTCGGCCATCTCCAGGCCGACGTAGCCGGCGCCGACGATGACGGCGCTGGCCGGCGAGGTCTGCTCGAGCGTGCGCATGACGGCGAAGGTGTCGCCCATGGAGTGCAGCAGGTGCACCCCGTCGGCGGCGCCCAGCGCGTCCGGGCCGGCCAGGCCGCCGATCGGGGGCCGGACCGGGACGGCGCCGGTGCCGACGATCAGCTTGTCGTAGCCGAGCAGCTCCTCGCTGCCGTCGGCGGCCGTGACCAGCAGCTTGCGGGCGCCGACGTCGATGCGGCGGGCGGTGGTGTCCAGCCGCAGGCCGCATGCCGGTGGCTTCCAGGTCGGCGATGGTGCGGTGGGCGAGGTTGCGCCAGTGGGTCACCTCCCCGGAGACGTAATAGGGGATGCCGCAGATGGAGAAGTTCGGGTAGGCGTCGGCGACGACCACGGTGACGTCGGCGCCGGGTCCAGTTCGCGGGCGCGCAGCGCGGCGCTGATGCCGGCGTCGCTGCCGCCGATGGCGACCAGGTGCATGGGCTCTCCGCTCGGCTCGCGTGTTACTGGACGGCTGCGTGAGCCCGCCGGGCACCGGCGGGTCCGCCCGTCGGCGGACGCCTGTGTGCCGCTGCCGGCCGCGGTGTCCTCGTCCGGCCAGTCCCGGGGTGGGGCACGACGACGTCGGCCGCCTCGGCCGGCGTGACGCCGGGATACAGGGCCCTGACGACGGCGAACGCCAGCACGCCGCCGGTGATCTGCGCGGCGACGAACGCCGGCGACCGAGGAGGGGGCGATCCCGGCGAAGGTGTTCGGAGAACATGCGGCCGACGGTGATCGCCGGGTTGGCGAAGCTGGTCGAGGAGGTGAAGAAGTACGCCGCGCCGATGTAGGCGCCGACCGCGGCGGGCGCGGACGCGGCTCCGGCCGGACCGGGCCAGCGCGAAGATCACCAGGATCAGGCCGAGGGTGGCGATGATCTCGGACAGGAAATGCGCCGGCGTGGCCCGGTGCTTGGCCGAGATGCTTACTGCCGGCAGGGCGAACATGAGGTTCGCGAGTATCGCGCCGCCGATGCAGCCGGCCACCTGGGCGGGCAGGTAGGCGGCCGCGTCGCGCCAGGACAGGCCGCCGAACGCGGCATCGACGAACGACACGACCGGGTTGAAATGACCGCCGGACACCGGGCCGAACATCAAGATGATCGCGAACAGCCCGGCCGCGGTCGCCGCCGCGTTCTCCAGCAGCTCCAGGCCCGTCGCGCCCGGCGACAGCCGCTGCGCGGCGATGCCCGAGCCGATCACCACGGCGGCCAGGAACGCGCTGCCGAGGAACTCGGCCAGCAGCCGCCGCCACAGTGCCGCGTCACTCATTACTGGCGGCACCCGTCCTGCGGCTGCGCCGCGAGCGACCGCGACGGCTATATGCCAGAGCTGCCATGCCTGCCTTCATCGATAGACGTCTATCGATACGGCCAGCTTGCCAGCCTGGATAGATCACCGTCAAGATAGACTCATGTCGATGCAGGCCAGCCGTACCACCTGGCGCTCATCCCCGCAACCGGGCTGGGAGCCGGCCTGGAGACGTGCTCGATCCCGCTGGTCGGCGAGCCGGTCAGCGAGGCTACGGCGGCGGGGCTGGCGCAGGTGTTCAAGGCACTCGGCGACCCGGTCCGGATCCGGCTGCTGTCCCTGATCGGCGCGCACCAGGGCGGCGAGGTCTGCGTCTGCGACCTGACCACGGCGTTCGACCTGACCCAGCCCACGATCAGCCATCACCTGAAGGTGCTGCGCTCAGGCCGGGATCATCGACTCCGAGCGCCGCGGCACCTGGGTCTACTACCGGCTGGTGCCCGCCGCGCTGCGATCGCATGGCCGCGCACCGTGCTGTCCGGTCCTGGCCGGCCTAGCGGGTCAGGTGTCACTTACTTGTTCGGGCACGCGCCCCGCATGCCCTGCGCGCGCGATGGCCCTGGCGATCACCGGCGCTCCGACGGCCGCGGGAATCAGCCAGAGCGCGACAGTCGGAAGGTGGTCCCAGAGCGGCAGGTGTGGGCCGTTGTCGACGTAGAACGCGGTCAGCATGGCCACGTAGGCGGTACCCATCCGGCAATGTGGCCGGAGTCTCCGGCGGCGGTGACGTCTGCGGTGCTGGTAGCCGATGGTCGCCGCGGTGAAGGCGATGGCGCCGACGATGAACAGGTAGTAGTCCTGCTGCCAGCGCATCGCGGCCAGGATTGTCGCGGTAGCGAATACCACGGTCATGGACCGGTAGAACACGCGCCCCGCCCGGATGTGGGCGGCGGCTGCCCTTGCGCGTCAGCGCTGCGACCGCGCCCGTGATGACGGCCGTGAGCCCGGCGAGGACGTGCACGCCGAGGAACACCAGGAACACTGGCGCGGTGGAGCCCACGTGATCACCCAGGATACGGCTGGCCGTCAGCATCCCACCTGCCTTCGCGCCGCCTAGGGGCAGCGTTTCTCCATAGGTAGCGAACGCTACCTATGAGCGCCACGTTACGCGGCGGATTGCCTGGCGGGAAGCGCCTAGCGAAGTGTTAGACTACTTATGCGGGCGGAGGAGCTGAAGGGACATCTGGACGCGCTGCTGCTGGCCGCCCTGGAAGACGGCCCCCGGCATGGCTATGCGGTGATCGAGGCACTGCGGCAGACGACCGGCGGGCGGCTCGACATGGCGACGGGAACGGTTATCCGGCGCTGCGCCGCCTGGAGGCGGCCGGGCTGATTAGACGGGTCCTGGTCGGTGGTGGCCGGGCGGCGCCGGCGTGAGTACCGGCTGACGACGGCCGGATCCGAGGCGCTGACGGGCAGGCGAGTCGGAGTGGCATGACTTCGCCGCCATGATCAGCGGCGCACTGGAGGGCAGGCCATGGCCCAGCCCAGGCGTGATCGACGACTACCTGACCGTTTTGTCCGCGCAGCTGCCCGCGCCATGGTCGAGGAGCTGGCCGACGGGCTGGGTCAGACGCACCAGCGCTACCTCGGTAGCGGACTGACCTCGAAGATGCCGCGCCGATGCTGCGCTCGCCGAGTTCGGCGATCCGCACGTCATCCTGGCCGATTTCACCCGCCCGAGCCCGGCACGGCCGTGCCGCCCGCAAGTTGCTGGCCGCCGGACCCGTGGTCGGCGGATGCTGGGCGTACGCGCTGATCAACCGCGCCGGGCCTGGACGTGGCCAGTCCCGGCAGTCGCCCGCCTCTTGCTCGGCGTAATGCTGCTCACCATGATCATCGGAATGCTGGCCGCCGCCGCGTTCGGACGGCGGTACCGCTCGGCCAGCAAGGCGGAGCCGCCGGGTGCGCTGGCCATCACCGCGATCGACGTCGCGATGCTCATCACTGTCCCGCTCGTCATTCCGGGTATGACCTCGCCGATTGATGCTGGCCCTGGCAGCCAGCGTGGCCCGTCATTGCCGTTGCTGCCCAAGGCATGCGCCTCGGCCCGCGCCGGCGAGGTCGATATACGCACGAAGCGTCCGCTTGTTACGCTGGCGACGAGAAGGCCACCTGCCATTCACTGGCGAGGCCTCCAGGTCAGTTGGCTTCCAAGGCCCGCAGCCAGCAACACAACGCTCAATGGCACTCGGGTCGCGACGCTAGGCCCGAGCAGCACCTCGTGCCTGTGGCCGCGGCTCTGATGACTGCGCGCCGCCTGGCGCCCCAGCGCTCCGCCGCGGTCGTGTCCTCGCCCTAGAAGGTCGGGCTGTCCGCCAGGACGGTGTAGATCTCCCACTGCTCGCCGTTCGGGCGCGCCTTCGACCCAGAACTTGTTCTGCTTGGCGTAGCAGCAGGTCGTGTCGCGCTCATCGGTCGACGCGAGGCCGATCTGCGGCGAGCCGGGTCTGCTCGGCGTCGACGGCGGTCGGTGTCGGCGACTTCGACGCCGAGGTGGTTGAGGCTGCCGCCCTGACCGGGGTTCTCCATCAGGATGAGCTTCAGTGGCGGCTCGGTGATGGCGAAGTTGGCGTAGCCGGGGCGGACCTTGGCGGGCTCGGTGCCGAAGAGCTTGCTGTAGAAGGCGACGGACTCGTTCAGGTCGTTGACGTTGAGTGCGAGCTGCACGCGGCCGGTCATCGGAACCTCCACATATCGATGACTGTCTATGTCTTCTCGCGGCCGAGCTTGCCACAGACATCGACACCTGTCAATATAGATGCATGCCGAAGTCCCTGGTCCTGCTGAGCCCCGCCGACCCAGCGGCATGCTGCCCGCCGCTGTCGCGCGAGCCGTTGTCACCTGAGCAGGCAGATCAGGTCGCGCCGCTGCTCAAGGCGCTGGCTGACCCGGTGCGGCTGCGGCTGATGTCCCTGGTGGCCTCCCACCCGGGAGGCGAGGCCTGCGTGTGCGACCTGACGGACGCGTTCGACCTGTCCCAGCCGACGATCAGCCATCACCTGAAGGTGCTCCATCGAGTCCGGCCTGCTGGACCGCGAGAAGCGCGGCGTGTGGGTCTATTACCGGGCCAGGACCGGTGCACTGGCAAGCCTCGGCGCCCTGATCGGCGACTCGTCATCCGCCGCCGAGCCGACCGCGTCCCTGCCTAACAAGGGCTGACAGCTCGGCCGCACGGCGGTGCGCACTTTCCTGGCTGGGCCACCGTTGCTGCCGCGGAAATGAGTGCAGCCCCCCTGACGTCTGGCCCGCTCATGCCGCCAGCCGGTTCATCCCGCGCTGATGATGGTGGCGCTGCCGAGGACGGCGTCGCCATCGTAGAAGACCGCGGCCTGGCCGCTGGCGATGCCGCGGGCAGGCTCGCGCAGGGTGATCCGCACCGAGTCGCCGGCCGGGCTCGCAGACGGCCGGGTGCACCTCGCCATGAGCCCGCAGCTGGACCAGGCAGTCCACCGGCCCGGCAGGCGGCACGCAGCCGGACCACACCGGCCTGGCTGGCCTCGATCTCGCGCACGTCGAGTGCCTCGGCCGGGCCGACGGTGACGGTCCGCGATACCGGCTCGATGCTCGAGCACGAACCGCGGCCGGCCGTCGGCGGCCGGCCGGTCGATGCCGAGGCCCTTGCGCTGGCCGATGGTGAAGCCGTAGCTGCCGTCGTGGCGTGCCGACCACGGTGCCCGCCGTGTCGACGATCTGGCCGGGCGCGCTGCCCAGCTGGCCGCGCAGGAAGGCCCTGGTGTCGCCGTCGGCGATGAAGCAGACGTCGTGGCTGTCCGGCTTGTCCGCCACGGCCAGGCCGCGCTCGGCGGCCTCCTTGCGCACCTGGTCCTTGGTGGTGTCACCGAGCGGGAACATGGCCCGGCTCAGCTGCGCGCTCGGTCAGCACGGCGAGCACGTAGGACTGGTCCTTGGCCGGCGTCCACGCTGCGGACCAGCCGGGTCAGGCCGGCTGCCGCCGGGGACCGGCTCCAGCCGGGCGTGATGGCCGGTGCAGACGGCGTCGAAGCCCGAGCGCTACGGCCCGGTCGAGCACGGCGGCGAACTTGATCTTCTCGTTGCAGCGCAGGCACGGGTTCGGCGTATTGCCGCGCGCGTACTCGTCGACGAAGTCCTGCACCACGTCGGCGTGGAACCGCTCGGCCATGTCCCAGACGTAGAACGGGATGCCGATGACGTCGGCGGCCCGGCGGGCATCGCGGGCGTCCTCGAGCGTGCAGCAGCCGCGCGCGCCGGTCCGGTAGGAGCTCGGGTTGCTGGACAGCGCCAGGTGCACGCCGGTGACGTCGTGCCCGGCGTCGGCCGCCCGGGCGGCGGCCACGGCCGAGTCGACACCGCCGGACATGGCGGCAAGCACGCGCAGAGTAGTCATCTGCGCTCCAGGATAACCGGCCGGCTAGCCGCCTGGTTACCTGCGCCGCGCGGCGGGCCCGCTCGACGACCTCGCCGATCACCGCGCCAAGCGCGTCCACGTCGCCTGCTGTGATGACGAGTGCCCGAGCGAGAAGCGCAGCGAGCCGCGCGCCCGCGCCTCGTCGGCGCCCATGGCCAGCAGCACGTGGCTTGGCTGGGCCACGCCGGCCGTGCACGCCGAGCCGGTCGAGCAGGCGATCCCGCGCGCGTCCAGCAGCATCAGCAGCGCATCGCCCTCGCAGCCAGGGAAGGAGAAATGCGCGTTTCCTGGCAGCCTGCCCGGGCCGGGCGGGGCGCCGTTCAGCACCGCGTCCGGAACCGCCGCCCTGACCTGCGGCGATCAGGTCGTCGCGCAGGGCGGCCAGCCGCTTGGCCTCGTCGGCCCGGTGCTCGGTAGCGACCTGCACCGCCGCCGCGAACGCCCGGATCGCCGGCACGTCGAGGGTGCCGGAGCGGACATCGCGCTCCTGGCCGCCGCCATGCAGCACCGGCACCGGCTGCGAGCCCCTGGCCAGCAGCAGCGCGCCGACGCCGACCGGGCCGCCGATCTTGTGCGCGGTGATGGTCAGCGCGGTGGCACCGCTGGCCGCCAGGCTGACCGGCAGCTGGCCGGCCGCCTGGACGGCGTCGGTGTGAAACGGGATCTGATGCTCGGCGGCGAGCTCGGCCAGGTCGGCGATCGGCTGCACCGTGCCGACCTCGTTATTGGCCCACATGATGCTGATGACCGCCACACTGGCCGGATCGCGTTCGATCGCGTCGGCCAGCGTCGCCGGGCGTAACCTCGCCCGGCTGGCCCGACCGGCAGCCAGTCGGCATCGGCGTCCTCGTGCTCGGCCAGCCAGCGCACGCTGTCCAGCACCGCGTGGTGCTCGGTGGCGGTCGCCAGCACCCGCCGCCGCGCCGGGTTCTCGGCCCGCCTGGCCCAGTACAGGCCCTTGACCGCCAGGTTGTCCGCCTCGGTGCCGCCGCTGGTGAACACCACCTCGCTGGGCCGGGCTCCGTAGGCCTCGGCAATGAGCTCCCTGGACTCCTCGACCACCCGGCGGGCCCGGCGGCCCGCGTTGTGCAGCGAGGAGGGGTTCCCGAGCTGGGCGAGCTCGTCGGTCATGGCCGCCAGGGCAGCAGGCAGCATCGGCGTCGTGGCGGCGTGATCCAGGTACACCAGCGAGGCCGGGGCCGTCCTGGCGGCCGGTGCTGGCACCTGATCAGGCGCCGGCAACTGCGTCGGCGTTTGACATGATGCGCCCAGCCTAGCCGCGATCCGGCTCGCTTTGCCGGTCGCGGCCGGCCAACCTGGCCGCGGCCGAGGTCAGCCCTCAGACCGCTTGCCGATCTCCTCGACGAGCTGCGGAACGACCTTGAACAGGTCGCCCACCACGCCGAAGTCGGCCAGCTCGAAGATCGGCGCCTCCGGGTCCTTGTTCACGACCATGATCGTCTTCGAGGTCTGCATCCCGGCCCGGTGCTGGATGGCGCCGGAGATGCCGATTGCCATGTACAGCTGCGGCGACACGGTCTTGCCGGTCTGGCCGACCTGGAACTGGTGCGGGTACCAGCCCGCATCGGTGGCCGCGCGGGAGGCGCCCACGGCCGCGCCGAGCGAGTCGGCCAGCTGCTCGATCAGCGCGAAGTGCTCGCCGGAGCCCAGGCCGCGGCCGCCCGAGACCACGATCGATGCCTCGGTGAGCTCGGGCCGCTCGCCGCGCTCGGCCACGACCCGGCCGGTGACCTGCGCGGTCTTGGCCGTCGTCGCTGACGGTGAAGTGCACGGCCTCGATCTCCGCGGCGCCGGCGGCAGGGCTCGGGCGTGACGGCATTCGGCCGCACCGCGATGATCGGCGTGCCGGTGCGCAACCCGGGACTGGACGGTGATGGCCCCGCCGAAGATTGACTGCTCGGCGACCAGCCCTCGGCCAGGCCGGTGACGTCGGTCAGGATGCCTGATCCGGTCTTCACCGCCAGCCGCGCCGGCCACCTCACGACCTTCGGAGGTCGCGGCGACCAGCACTGCGGCCGGAGCCTTGTCGGCGACGAGCTGGGCGAGCAACTCGGCCTTCGGCGCCACCACGTAGTCGGCGTAGTCCGGCGCCGTCAGCCACGTAGACCTTGGCCGCGCCGAACTCGGCAAGCCGGGCCCGGCCGCCCTCGACGCCGTCGCCGGTCCACACCACGGCCGGCTCGCCATAGCCGCGGGCGAGCGTCAGCAGCTCACCGGTCACCTTCTTGACCGACTCGCCGTCATGCTCGGCAAGTACCAGGATCTCAGCCATTGTGGAAAGCCTTCCGCGTCAGCCCGGGTTGCTCGGGTGACCTTGCTCGGGTGGATCAGATGAACTTGCGGGCCGCGAGGAACTCGGCGGCCTTCGCGCCGCCGTCACCTTCGTCGGTCACGATGACGCCAGCCGCGCGCGGCGGGCGCTTGGCGAAGCTGACAACCTCGGTTGCGCTTGCGGCCAGGCCAGCCTGACTCGGCGTCGATGCCAAGGTCAGCCAGGCCGAGCGTCTCGACCGGCTTCTTCTTAGCGGCCATGATGCCCTTGAACGACGGGTAACGCGGCTCGTTGATCTTCTCCACCACGCTCAGGACCGCCGGAAGGTTCGCCTCGACGGTGTCGTAGCCGTAGTCGGCCTGCCGGTGAATGCTGATCGCCGTTCCGTCGATCTCGACCTTGCTGGCGAACGAAAGCTGCGGCACGCCGAGCCGCTCGGCCAGCATCGCCGCCAGCGTGCCCATCCGCGCGTCGGTTGACTCGGAGCCCAGGATCACCAGGTCGAAACCCGTCCGGTTGAGCACGCTTCGCCAGTACCGCGGAGGTAACGAGGCCATCCGAGCCGCGCAGCGCTTCGTCGGTGACGTGCACCGCCTTATCGGCACCCATGGATAGTGCCTTGCGGATCGCGTCGGCAGCCTTGTCCGGGCCCATCGACACGATAGTGACCTCGCCGCCATGCGCTTCCTGCAGCCGCAGGCCTTCCTCGATCGCGTAATCGTCGAGTTCGTTGATGACGGCGTCGGCGGCATCCCTGTCCAGGGTGTTGTCAGCGGCCCGCAGCGTCCGCTCCGACCAGGTGTCCGGTACCTGCTTGACCAAGACCACAATGTTCATGACCGGCTGCCGACCCTTTCCTTGCGAACCTGGCGACCACTGCGCACCTGAGCATATGTTACTGATGGGTAGATACGGTTAACCGGGCGGCTCGTGCCCGGCCCCTTCCTGACTGCGGCTGGCCTCCGCCGACTCGACGACGTTGGCTAGCAGCATTGCCCTGCGTCATCGGGCCCACGCCGCCAGGCACCGGGGCCAGGAAGCCGGCCACCTCGGCCACCGCGGGATCGACGTCTCCGACCAGGCCGGCGTCGGTCCTGGTGATGCCGACATCGACGCACGGCCGCGCCCGGCTTGACCATGTCGGCCGTCAGCAGCCCCGGCCTGCCGGCCGCCACGACGATGATGTCCGCGCCCCGGGTATGCGCGGCCAGGTCCCTGGTGCCGGTGTGGCACTGGGTAACGGTCGCGTTCTCGCTGCGCCTGGTGAGCAGCAGGCCCAGCGCCCGGCCGACGGTGATGCCGCGCCCGATCACGGTGACGTCCGCGCCCGCGATCGGCACGTCGTAGTGGCGCAGCAGCGCGACGATGCCCTTGGGCGTGCCGGGCAGCGGGCCGGGCTCGCCGAGCACGAGCTTGCCCAGGTTGACTGGCTGCAGTCCGTCGGCGTCCTTCGCCGGATCGATGAGGCCGAGTACCCGCTGCGCGTCCAGGCCGGGGGGCAGCGGCAGCTGGACGATGAAGCCGGTGCAGGCCGGGTCGGCGTTCAGCTCCGCGACCGCGTCCTCGACCTGCTGCTGCGACGCGTCCGCGGGCAGGTCCCTGCGGATGCTGTGGATGCCGACCTGCGCGCAGTCCCGGTGCTTCCCGGCGACGTAGGCGACACTGCCCGGATCGTCGCCGACCAGCACCGTGCCCAGGCCCGGCGTGATACCTGCCTGCGCCAGCCGTGCCACCCGGCTGGTGAGATCCGCGCGGATCGCCTTGGCGGTAGCCTTGCCGTCCAGAATCGTCGCTGTCATCGGCGCTCATTCTGCCCGATGCGTCGGCGCTGCCCGCGCAGCCAGGCCCCTGACTGACCGGGTTCAGTGGTAGAAGTGCCGAACGCCGGTGAAGTACAGCGCCACTCCCGCCTCCCTGGCGGCGGCGACGACCTCGTCGTCGCGGACCGAGCCGCCGGGCTCGGCGATGGCCCGGACGCCCGGCTGCGGTCAGGATCTGCAGCCCGTCGGCAAACGGGAAGAACGCGTCGCTGGCCGCCACCGCGCCGGCGGCGCGGTCGCCCGCCCTGGTGACCGCGAGCCGGCAGGAATCGACCCGGTTGACCTGGCCCATGCCGATGCCGACACTGGCCTGGCCGACCGCCAGCAGGATCGCGTTGGACTTCACCGACCGGCAGGCCCGCCAGGCGAATTCGAGGTCCGCCAGCGTGCTGGCGTCGGCTGGCTGGCCTGCGACGAGCTGCCAGTTCTGCGCTGCAGTCACCGGGCTCGGCTGCCGGCATCGGCGGTCTGCATCAGCACGCCGCCGCTCACCTGGCGCCAGTCAAGGCCGCGCCGGCCGCGGCCGGCGGCTCGGTGCCGGGCACCGCAGCAGCCGCTGGTTCTTCTTCGCGGTCAGGATGTCCAGCGCGGCCGGCTCGAAATCCGGCGCGATGATGACCTCGGTGAAGATGTCGGCGATCTGCGCGGCCATCGCCTCGGTCACCGTGCCGTTAGCGGCGATGACGCCGCCGAACGCCGAGACCGGGTCGCAGGCGTGCGCCTTGCGGTGCGCCTCGGCCAGGTCGGCTCCGAGGGCGATCCCGCACGGGTTGGCGTGCTTCATGATGGCGACACATGGCTGGCCGAAGCCGAATGCAGCTCTCCGGGCCGCGTCGGCATCCACGTAGTTGTTGTAGGACATGGCCTTGCCGTGCAGCACCTCGGCCGACGCGATGCCGGCGTGCGCCGGTCAGTCCGTCCGCGCCGGCCGACTGCAGGTACAGCGCAGCCCGCTGATGCGGGTTCTCGCCGTACCGGAGCACGTCCTTGCGGTGCCAGACGCGCGCTGGTCACATCCGGCCAGCCGGTCTGCGCCGCGATCTCGTCGGGTGCGTAGGTGCTGGCGAACCAGGACGAGACGGCCGCGTCATAGGCGGCGGTGCCGCGCATAGGCCTGTGCCGCCAGCCGGCGGCGCTGCTCCAGCGTGAACCCGCCGCCCGCCAGCGCGGCCAGCACCTCCGGATAGCTCGCCGGGCTGGTGACCACCGCCACCGTGGCGTGGTTCTTCGCCGCCGCCCTGACCATGGCGGGTCCGCCGATGTCGATCTGCTCGACGCACTCGTCGGGGCTGGCCCCGCTGGCAACCGTCTGCTCGAACGGGTACAGGTTGGAGACCAGCAGCTCGAACGGCTCGATGCCCAGCTCGGCCAGCTGCTTGCGGTGAGCTTCCTTGGCCAGGTCGGCCAGCAGGCCCGCATGCACACGCGGGTGCAGGGTCTTGACCCGGCCGTCCAGGCACTCGGGAAAGCCGGTGAGCTGCTCCACCGCGGTGACCGGCAGGCCTGCTGCCACGATCGCGGCGGCGGTGCTGCCTGTCGAGACGATCTCGACGCCAGCCGCATGCAGCGCGATCGCCAGCTCGGCCAGCCCGGTCTTGTCGTAGACGCTGACCAGCGCCCGCTTGATCGCCACAGTTGTCACCAGTCCGCCACCTTTTTCACCCGATGACCGGCTGCCCGCCGATCCTCACTTTCCGGCCTGCAGCCGTCCAGCCATCGCGCACCATCCGGCCGATGGTGTCGACCACGAGCGCCGCGCTCCGCCACCTTGATCCGCTCGTGCAGCGACTCCTCGTCGTCGTCATCCAGTACGGGGACCGCCTGCTGTGCCAGGATCGGGCCGCTGTCCACCCCGGCATCGACCAGGATCACGCTGCACCCGGTCACCTTGACGCCATGCGCCAGCGCGTCCCGGACGCTGTGCAGGCCGGGGAACGACGGCAGCAGCGCCGGGTGCGTGTTGATCATGCGACCGCCGAACTCGGCCAGGAAGTCGGGGCCGACGAGCTTCAGGAATCCGGCCAGCGACGACGAGGTCGGGCTCGGTAGGCCAGCGCAGTCCGCGGTCAGCGCCTGGTCCCAGGAGACCCGGTCCGGCGAAGTCCGTCAGCCGCCGGACGAAGGTGGGCAGCCCCGCCGCCTGCGCCCTGGCGACGCCGCCGGTGCCGTCCCGGTCCGCGCCGACGGCCACGATCTGCGGCGCCGAAGCCGGGATCCGCGCACGGCGTCGAGCAGGGCCTGCAGGATGCTGCCGGTGCCGGATACCAGCACCAGCACACGTGACTGACTGACGGTCGGCTCCTTCGCCTGCTCGCGGCCTGCGGGTCACCCAGAGATCTCAGGGTACAAGGCAGCGGCCTGCGGACTGGTGCGGACCCGGATGCGGCGAGGCGCCGGGCCCGGGAGATCCCGGGCACGGCGCCCCGCCATTCGCTTGGCTAGTTAGTCAGGCCATTGATGTGCTTGTCAGGAAGTGGCGCCGCAGAAGCCGGTCGGTCTCGAAGCCATAGGCCTTGAGGACCCCGCCCTGCTTGCAGAAGTAGCCACCCTTGCCGAGCCACTTGCTCAGGTATTCGGGATGTGGTTGCGAGGTGGTCGTGGAGTAGCGGACGACGTCGTACAGGAACCGGTGGAACACCGTCGCGTTCCAGGCCGCGTTGGTCACCGCGCCGCCCTTGACCTTGGTGGTCGGAGCGATGTTGGTGCCGTTGACCCGGATGCCGTCGAGGCCGAGCACGCCGATCTGGTTGCAGCCGAACCTGTTCTGGCCCTTCTTGGGCGACTTGCCGCACGCCTTGGAGTGGTACTCCTGGGCGACGTACGAGCCGACCGAGAACGCGTAGATGACGTTCGGGTCGGGCTTCCCGCCGATCTTGAAGATCGGGTTGTTGCCTTCGTTCTCCTCCGGCTGCTTCGGCACGGACAGGCTCGCGCCACGGCCGCACTCGGCTCGGAGGTGCTGGTCAGGCCGAGGGCGGTGGTCGCCCAGAAGGACAACGTGCCCGAGCCTGCCTGCGGCAGAATCGGATTGATGTGCTGCGACGCGCCCTTCGCCGTCGCGCCGAGCAGCGCACCCCAGGTGTTTGCCGGGAAGCCATGCGCCGCCGGAACCGTGCAGCCGAAGATCTCCGCCAGCTGCGCCTTGTTCAGGTTGGCGGGGACGTTGGTCTTCTCGCCCTTGAGGTTCGTGCTGGCATAGGTGACAGCGTCACCAGCGAGCGTGACAAACGCCACGCCGCCAGGGGCAAAGGCCGGGTCGGTCGTCTTGCGTGGCCGCGAGGACCGCGCGAAGTCGACGCACTGGTAGGTCTTGCCCTTGTACTTGACGGTGCCGTAGCCGCCGACCAGCGCGGCGATACCGGCCGACGAGCCGTTGGGCCGCAGGTTCTTCTTGCAGCCCTGCTTGACGAAGATCTGCTGGGTAGTGTTGTTCGGGTTGGTCGGCGGAACGGCGTCCCAGCTCTGGATCCAGGGGCTTCCCGGCTGGTGCTTCTTGACCGTGAGGTTGAAGTTGTAGGTCAGCTGGTCGGTGACGGCGAAAATCGACTCGGACCCGACGCCGACGACGTCGTACGCAGCCGGGGTTACCGCCTTGCCTTTAGTGTTGATCGGCTCAGCCGAGGCCGGAGCCACGGCTACCACTGCCATTGCGGCAGCCATGCCCGCTACTGCGGTCCCGGCTACCAGACGATTGATGATGCGCAATGCGCCCTCCCACAGACGATTCAGCGCCAACGAACACGTGACTGCTCGCGCGGACCAGCCATCGGTGGCGGTCCGCGCCTAACAATGCACGAGACTGAATAGGGCAACAAGAAACGTTACTAGGCGGCTATGTGATGACTTGGTAAACATACGGCGTCTGCGGGATTAATCACCAGGTCAGGAGCCTTAATGAGAAAGAGCGGCAATCGCAGCGCCCCATGGGATGTGACCCAGGTCTCATACGACCAGGTCAGAGGCGCCGATTAGCAGGGAATACTGGGAATCCGCTGTGAAATCAGCGACGTTCGTGCGAACATCTGATACTTGCCGTTTGGACCTGCGTTTGCCAACCAGGACACCGCGTCGTGGCTCTCACGGCAGAGCGACGGACCCGAGGCGAGCCGACGGCCGGCCTCGCTCTGCCGATCACCCGCCCACGGATCGAGGTAGATAACGTGCCCGGCATCGGCCGGGTCGGCGGCCGCCCTGGCCGGCACCGTCGGCATAACACCGGTCGACGCGGCAGCACGGACCGCCGCAGCAGCGCGAGCCGAGGCGGAGCCATGGCTCGCCTGCCCGAGCAAGCCATTGCGCCGTAGCCCCAGGTAGTTGGCCGTACCGGCGCTGATAGCGGCCGATACGCCGAGTTCAAGCGCCCCGACAGCGGCCGCTTGCCAGCCGGACGGGCCGACCGCGGCGAGCCGGGCGTCGCCAAGCGGACCGCCCGAGAACGCCGCGAGCAACCCGACCACGATGCCGCAGCACACGCCGCAGGCAAGTCCCCACAGTGGCGCGGCGTCCAGTGGCATGCCGGGCGCCGACCGCGACAGCAGCAGCCCGCCGGTAATCCCGGCCAGGTATGGCAGTCGCCAGGACCGTCGGCTCCAGCCAGCCAGGCATGCGCCGCGTGCAGCCCCGGCGGGAGCGCCGCCAGCAACGGGAACGCGGGCAACTGCGTCAGCGCAGAACCGGCCGGCGCGACGACCGTTGAGGCGCCGAAGGCGAAGCCGGGGCCTAGGGAGAAAGCAGACGGCCCAGCTGATCGCGTTCGGCAGGTAGCCGAGTTCGAGCAGCAGCAGCAGGATCGCGCCGACAGCGCCCGGTGCGAGGCTTCGCTCCAGCCGCGCTGCCTCGGCCAGATGCACGGCCAGCGCCGAGCCTGCCAGCACGCTGCCAGCGGCGAACAGCGTCGCCAGCGTGCCTGCGCCGCCGAGCACGAACGCCCGCGGCCGCTGCGGCAGCAGGGCCGCCAGCTGTGACCATGGCGCCAGTGCCCTGGCGGCACGCCGAGACCGCCGGCGACCAGCGGCAGCAGCAGTCCGCAGGCAAACGCGAGCGGCAGCGACGACGACTCGCGGGCAGACCGGCTGGCCAGCGCTAGCGCGCAGGTGAGCACCGCGTAGGGGACAGCCAGCGCGAGCGTCGCATAGCCGACGTTGCGCAGCCGCCGCACCTGCCCGGCCCGCACGACCCAGCGGCCGGCCCGCCAGAGCAGGAAGCCCGGCAGCAGCAGCAGGCCTAGCGGCAGCAGGCCGATCCGGCCCGTCCCGCGCAGGGTGAAGCCGACATGGTTGCCGACTAGCCAGAGTGCCGCCGCAGTCCGCAGCACGCCCGGCAGACCGCCCGGCGAGTGCGGCGCGGTGATCCAGCCGGCCAGCACCAGCACCGTGATGACGGCCAGGCCGAAGACCGTCACCGCCGCCGCACCGAGTGCGCCGGTAACAAGCAATGGCCGCTGCGATCCTGCGCCCGCAGCGACGGCGGCAGCACTGGCACTGTCGCGGCGGGCACCGAGGCCAGATGCAGTCACAAGAGTCAAGCCTGGCAATCCGGCGTGCTTGCACGGCGGAGGCGCGCCGGATCAGGGCCGCCGGATCACGGCCGCCAAACGTGGACCCGCCGCCGGGCAGCCTGGTCAGGCGCGCGCCGGTCGCGGTGGCGGTGGCTACCGCATCAGGTCGCGGACCAGGCGGGCCGTCTCGCTGGGAGTCCGGCCGACGCGAACGCCCACCTTCTCCAGGGCGTCCTTCTTCGCCTGGGCTGTCCCGGCGGAGCCGGAGATGATCGCGCCGGCGTGACCCATCGTCTTGCCCTCGGGCGCGGTGAACCCGGCCACGTAGGCGACTACCGGCTTGGTCACGTTCTTCTCGATGAAGGCCGCAGCGCGTTCTTCCGCGTCACCGCCGATCTCGCCGATCATCACGATCGCATCGGTCTCCGGGTCGTCCTGGAATGCCCTGAGGCAGTCGATGTGCGTGGTGCCGATGATCGGGTCGCCGCCGATGCCCACCGCGGTCGAGAAGCCGATGTCACGCAGCTCGTACATCATCTGGTAGGTCAGCGTGCCGGACTTCGAGACCAGCCCGATTCTGCCCTCGGCGGAGATGTCGGCCGGGATGATGCCGGCGTTGGACTTGCCCGGCGACGCCACGCCGGGGCAGTTCGGGCCGACGATCCTGGTCCGGTTCCCGGTCGCGCTGGCATACGCCCAGAACACGGCGCTGTCGTGGACGGGTACGCCCTCGGTGATCACGATCACCAGCGGGATCTGCGCGTCGATTGCCTCGATAACCGCGTCCTTGGTGCCAGCCGGCGGCACGAACACCACCGACACGTCGGCGCCGGTCGCCGCCATCGCCTCGGCGACTGTGCCGAAGACCGGCACCTGCTGGCCCGACAGCTCGATCGTCTGCCAGCCTTGCGCGGGTTAGTTCCGCCGACGACCTTGGTCCCGGCAGCGATCATCCGGGCGCCGTGCTTGCGGCCTTCCGAGCCGGTGATGCCCTGGACGATGACCCGGCTGTCCGCCGTCAGGAAGATTGCCATCTCATGCTCCCGTCACGGCCACGGCGGCCAGCTCGGCGGCGCGGCGCGCCGCATCGTCCATGGTGGCCACCTGCTCGACCACGGGTATTCCCGCCTCGGCCAGGATCCGGCGGCCCTCGGCCGCATTGTTGCCGTCCAGCCGGACCACCACCGGGTGGGTGATCTGCTCACCGCGCTCTGCCAGCAGGGCCACGGCGGCCACTATGCCGTTGGCGACCGCGTCGCAGGAGGTGATGCCGCCGAACACGTTCACCAGCACACTGCGCACGTCCGGGTCCGACAGGACGATGTCCAGGCCGTTGGCCATCACCTCGGCGGAGGCGCCGCCGCCGATGTCCAGGAAGTTCGCCGGCCGGACGCCACCGAACTCCTCCCCCGCGTAGGCCACCACGTCGAGCGTGGACATCACCAAGCCGGCCCCGTTCCCGATGATCCCAACCGAGCCGTCCAGCTTCACGTAGTTGAGATGCTTGGCCTTCGCCCGCGCCTCGATCGGATCGACTGCGGTCGGGTCGGCGAACTCAGCCCAGTCCTGCCGGAAGGACGCGTTGTCGTCCAGCGTGACCTTGGCGTCGAGCGCCACCACCCGGCCGTCGCCGGTGTAGACCAGCGGGTTGACCTCGACGAGGGTGGCGTCCTCGTCAGTGAACACGGCCCACAGCCGCTCGGCGAGTTCGGCGGCACCGGCCTGCGCCTCCGCGGGCAGCCTGCCAGCTTGCACGATCTCGAGCGCCTTGGCGGCGTCGACCCCGGTCAGCGGGTCGATCGGGATCTTGGCCAGGGCCTGCGGGTTGGTCCGCGCGACCTCCTCGATCTCCACGCCGCCCTCGACCGTGCACATGGACAGGAACGTGCGCTCGGCGCGGTCCAGCAGGAACGACAGGTAGTACTCCTGCGCGATGTCGGTGTCCTCGGCGACCAGCACCGAGTGAACGATGTGGCCCTTGATATCCATGCCGAGGATCCTGGCGGCCTTCTCCGCCGCCTCGTCGGCGTTGTCCGCCAGCTTCACTCCGCCGGCCTTGCCGCGACCGCCGGTCTTCACCTGTGCCTTGATGACCACGGCCGGCTTGCCCTCGGCAGCGGAGGCGGCCGCGATCTCGCGGACTTCCTGCACCGTACGGGCCACCTGGCCGCGCGGAATCGGGACACCGTACTCGGCGAAAAGCTCCTTCGCCTGGTACTCGAACAGGTCCACTCGGGTCCGTCCTTCACACTCGGGAAATCGTCGCGGCGCCACCGCGCCCCGCGGCTCGAAGCCTAGTGCCGGCCAGCGGGCAGCACCGCCTGGGCCGGCCACGCTAGCTGACCGGCTCCTCGCTGCCCAGCGCCGATCGCACCCAGCCGACGATCTCGGTGGTTGTCGCGCCCGGCGTGAAGATTTTCGCCACGCCTAGCTGCTCAAGCTCGGCGATGTCAGCATCCGGGATGATGCCGCCGCCGAAGACGACGATGTCGTCCGCGCCGCGTTCGTTCAGCAGTTCCAGCACCCGGCGGAACTGGGTCATGTGCGCGCCGGACAGGATCGACAAGCCGATGGCGTCCGCGTCCTCCTGCAGGGCCGCGGAGACGATCTGCTCGGGCGTCTGGTGCAGCCCGGTGTAGATAACCTCGACTCCGGCGTCGCGCAGCGCCCGCGCCACCACCTTGGCTCCGCGGTCATGACCGTCCAGGCCCGGCTTAGCGATGATCACCCGGATGCTGCTCATGACTCCTCCGACCAGGCTCGCGCTGGCTGCCAGCGGTGCGGGCAGCCGATTCAGCGTAACCGGCTGGCGAAGTCGACCGGATTCTGGGTAGTTGCGTACCTGCCGCCCGGCGCGCCCGGCGGGAGGGTCTACGGAGCCAGGGCAGCGACCACTGCCGCGACGTAGCGAGCCAGCTGCGAACCGCGCGGGTCATAGGTCGGATTGACTTCGGTGAGCACCAGGGCGGCACACGATGGGTCGGCAAGCAGCGCGTGCAGGCAGCTGCCGGCCTGCTCCAGGCGCACGCCGGAGCCATAGTGCGGGAAGTTGCCGAGCGGCAGGTCGCCGGAGTCGACCACATCGACATCGAAGTGCACGATGAACGGACGGGCCGGATGCGCCAGGGCCGTCAGTACCCGTGCTGCGGCGGCTTGCGGGTTGGCGGCAAGCTCGCCGGCCTCGCCGTAGCTGACGCCCGCGTCGGCCAGCAGCTGGCGCTCGGAATCGGTGACCTCGCGGGGGTCGCAGCCGATGATCGCCAGCCTGCCGGGCGGCAGCAGCGGCTGGTGCCCCGCCAGCCCCGCGAGCTCAGGCTCACCGTAGCCAAGCAGGTGCGCGATGCCGGTCGAGTCGAGGATGCCCGAGGTGTCGGCCCGGAGGGCGCCGAGGTCAGCATCACCGTCCACATAGGCCAGGCCGATATCGCCGTACCGCCGCTGCATCCCGGCGACCACGCCCAGCGTGATCGTGCAATCGCCACCGACAACCAGCGGCCGCCTGCCTGCGTCGGCGACCGCGGCGACGGCATCGGCGACGGCGCCGGCCACGCCCGCCACTGCGGGCAGGTTCCTGGCCCGCGGATGCTCGTGGTCTGCCCGGAACTCAGACGCTGGCAGGTCACCGGCATCGGTAACCGGCACGCCTGCGGCCTCAAGCCGGGCGAGCAGGCCCGCCTTTCGCAGCGCCGCTGGCGCCAGTTCCTGGCCAGCGTGATGAGCGCCGGCACTGCTCGGCACGCCGATCATCGTCCATCCGGTCACCCGGCCGCCTCCCTCCCGCGGCCGGCCTGGCGCGCGGGCCGGCCCTGCGCCATCGCCGGGGCTAGAGTTTCTCGATCGGTGCGTACCGCAGCACCAGGTGCTTGATGCCGTAATCGCCGCCGAAGTCGATCTTGGCTTCGGGATCGTCGCCACGGCCCTCGACCGAGAGCACCGTGCCCAGGCCGTAAGAGTCGTGCGTGACCCTGTCGCCGGGCTGCAGGGACGGGACCGGCCGGTTCCCGACAGCTCGGACGCCGGGCCGGCGTGCGAGCCGCTCGGACGCCGGCGGCACGGCTGCCGACTCATCGCGGCGCCAGTCGATCAGCTCAGCCGGAATCTCGGACAGGAACCTGGACTGCCGGTGATAGCCAGGCCGCCCGAACCAGGTGCGAGTGGCCGCCCTGGTGACATACAGCCGTTCCATCGCCCGGGTGATGCCGACATAGGCCAGCCGTCGTTCTTCGGCGAGTTCGCGCTCGTCGCCCATCGACCGCTCATGCGGGAAGACGTTCTCTTCAAGCCCGGTCAGGAACACCACCGGGAACTCCAGGCCCTTGGCCGTATGCAGCGTCATCAGCGTGACCATGCCACCGTGCTGTGCACCCTCGGGGATCTCATCGGCGTCAGCGACCAGCGAGACTTGCTCTAGGAAATCGGCCAGGCTGCCGCCGGGCTGCCGCGCGTCAAACTCTCGGGCCACCGAGACCAGCTCGGTCAGGTTCTCGATCCGGCTGGCGTCCTGCAGGTCGGCTGAGGCCTGCAGTTCTGCGATGTAACCGGTCTGGTCGAGCACTGCCTCGGCGATGTCACCGACCGGACTGCCCGTGGCCGACATCTCCCGCAGCCCGCGCATCAGGTCATTGAAGCCCTCGATGGCCCGCGCCGAGCGGGCCACCAGCCCGGGCACCTCGTCCGGCCTGGCCAGAGCTGCCGCGAAGCTGATCTTGTCCCGGTTCGCCGCCGCGGCCACGTATTCCTCGGCCCTGTCGCCGATCCCGCGGCGCGGGGTATTCAGTACCCGGCGCAGCGACACCTCGTCCTCAGGGTTGGCGATCAACCGCAGGTAGGCGAGCAGATCGCGGACTTCACGCCGCTCGTAGAACCGGACTCCGCCGACGACCTTGTAGGGCAGCCCGGACCGGATGAAAACTTCCTCGAAGACGCGCGACTGCGCATTGGTCCGGTAGAACACCGCCACCTGACCCGGCACGGCCTCGCCAGCGTCGGCTAGCCGGTCGACCTCCTCGGCCACGAAGGCGGCCTCGTCGTGCTCGCTGTCGGCCACGTAGCCGGTGATCGGCGGTCCGTTGCCGGCGTCGGACCACAGGTTCTTCGGGATGCGGCCGGGATTCCGGGAGACGACGGCATTGGCGGCCGCGAGGATGTTCTGCGTCGACCGGTAGTTCTGCTCCAGCAGGATGACGCGGGCGCCAGCGAAGTCGCGCTCGAACTCCTCGATGTTCCGGATGGTGGCGCCACGGAAGGCGTAGATCGACTGATCAGCATCGCCGACCACGACCAGCTCGGCCGGCGACTTGCCGCCAGAACCGGCCAGCTCGCGCACCAGGACATACTGCGCGTGGTTGGTGTCCTGGTACTCGTCTACCAGGACGTGCCGGAACCTGTCCTGGTACTCGGCGGCCATATCCGGGAACGCCTGGAGCAGGTTGACCGTCACCATGATGAGGTCGTCGAAGTCCATGGCGCCGGCGGCAACCAGCCGCCGCTGGTACTCGGCGTAGGCCTCGCCGAGTGCCTTCTCCCGGTAGCCACTGGCCCTGGCCAGCACGGTCTCGTAGTCGATCAGCTCGTTCTTCAGGTTCGAGACCTGATTGGCCATCGCCCTCGGCGGGTGGAACTTGGCATCCAGCTCCAGTTCGCGGCAGACCATGGCCATCAGCCGCTGCGAGTCGGCCTGGTCGTAGATGGAGAAGCTGGACGGATAGCCGAACCTGCGCGCCTCCCGGCGAAGGATCCGCACGCACGCTGAGTGGAAGGTCATGAGCCACATCGACCGGGCCCGAGCCCCGGTCAGTGCGGCGGCGCGGGCCGCCATCTCGCCGGCCGCCTTGTTCGTGAACGTGATGGCCAGGATCTGACTCGGCTGGACTTCGCGCTCAGCCAGCAGGTAGGCGATCCGGTGGGTGAGCACCCGGGTCTTACCCGAGCCCGCGCCGGCCACGATCAGCAGCGGGCTGCCCTCATGGGTGACAGCAGCGCGCTGCTGCGGGTTCAGCCCGTCCAGCAGGGACTCGACAACCAAGGCGGTCACGCCCCTAGCCTAGGCGGTGCCGCCGACAGCCTGGCGGATGACGCCGGAAGGCCCGCCAGCCACGGCAAAGCCGATCGCTGGCGGGCCCTGCGGGCGATACGTGGCCCTTACTCGTCCGGGACCAGGGTCGGCGTCGCCCTGGTCAGGGTCTCCTTGCGGAAGAACGCCGGCGAAACGATCCGGTTGTAGATGAAGAACGCCAGGCCCACCAGGACAGCGCCGGCCGCGATCACGAACGCGCCGCCGATCTTCCAGTGGATGCCGGGCACCGTCCAGAATGTGTAGTCGTTCGCCGTGTTCACGTCGTAGTTGAGCCAGATCGCCCAGCCGCCAAGGAACCACAAGATCAGCGCTCCGGTGAACGGCAGGATCCCCTGCATCCACAGGTTCCGCGCGCTGCTGCGCAGGTTCCGCCGGTAGTACCACACGCAGGCGAATCCGGTGAGCCCGTAGTAGAAAGCGATGAACATGCCGATCGCGGTTACCGCGTCACCGAACACGCCAGTGGCGTTCGAAACGTAGTTCACCGACGCGTAGAACAGGATCGAGACCACGCCCATCACGATGGTGGATACGGTCGGCGTCAGGTACCGCCGGTGAATCTTCGCGAATGACTTCGGTATGGCCTTGTAGGCGGCCATGGACAGCGTGGTCCGGGCGGTCGGCAGGATCGTGGTCTGCGTCGACGCCGCCGCCGAGGACAGCACCATCAGCAGCAGCAGATGGTAGAAGACCGAGCCGGTAGTACCGGTTCCGAAGATCGCGTTCGCCTGGATCGACAGCACATCGCCCGCATTGGCCAGGTTGCCCAGGCCATGACCCTTGGTGCCGACACCGGCGAACGACTGCATCGAGAAGATCACCAGCGCATAAATGATGAGCAGGATGAACGTCGAGACGATCGCCGCCCGGCCCGGCGTGCGATTGCGGTCCTTCGTTTCCTCGTTCACCGATACCGCGGTATCCCAGCCCCAGTAGATGAACACCATGAGGATGATGCCGCTGACGAACGCGCTGAAGCTCGGCACATCGAACGGGTTGAGCCAGGAGAGGTGCGGCGTCAGGTGGCCCGCCGGGGCCGAGCCATTGCCGACCTTGACCAGCGCCACGACTGACAGCACCACCAGCATGACCAGCTCGATGCTCAGCAGGATCTTCTGGAAGTTCGCCGATACCTCGATGCCGACGTAGCAGATGGCGGTCATGATGACGATCCAGATGATGCCGCCCAGCAGGACCCAGCCGCTGGTCGGGTTCGTGCCGATGCCCTTGGCATTGAACAGCTGGAAGGTGTACTGGCTGGCGACCTGGGCCAGGCTCGCCATGACCAGCACGTCGGCTGCCACGATGGCCCAGCCGCCCCACCAGCCGGTCTTCGGCCCGAAGGCCCTGGTCGCCCACGTGAAGGTCGTGCCGCAGTCCGGGTCGGCCTTGTTCATCTCGCTGTAGCCGATCGAGGTCAGCAGCATCGGAATGAACGCGAGGATGGCGATGATGGGTGACTGGATGCCGACTGCCAGCACCACGAACACCAGCGTGGCGGCGATGCTGTAGGCCGGTGCCACCGAGGCAGTGGCGATGACGGTACTGGATATCAGCCCGAGCGCCCCTGACTTCAGCCCCTTATCCAGCGGCTGTTCCGTCTGCTTGACAGTCTGACTTTCGGCTGCCATGACGTCTCCCCTCCTGGGCCCGGCGCGCATCGACCGGGAAAGCCTCGTAACGCGACGCTACCGTGCAAGCCGCGGACCGGAACCGAGCGGACCGCACTTGCCGCGGCCCGGCTGCGATCTCAACGGTTCTAGCACGCATTGAGTTGTCTCGCAACGATTTCGGTTGCATCGTGTGTGAATCGCAACTGGTCCCGTCAAGGACCCTGACCGGTCCAAGGCTAGGATCACGCTATGCGCATTCTCCTTGTCGGGGCTGGCGGAGTAGGTACCGCGCTGGCCCGTATTGCCGCCCGCCGGCCGTTCGCCGAACTTGTCATCGCGGACTACGACCTGGACCGGGCCCGGCGCGCGGCCGCTGCCAAAGACTCTTACACGGCGGTCCAGCTCGACGCCAGGGACGAAACCGCGACGGCGGGCTTGCTGACCGAGCACCGGTGTGACGTCCTGATGAACGCGACCGACCCGCGTTTCGTCATGCCCCTGTTCCGGGCCGCGCTGGCGGCCGGCGCGCACTACCTGGACATGGCCATGTCCTTGTCGCAGCCGCATCCGGACCAGCCTCACGCCAGAACCGGAGTCAAGCTGGGCGATGAGCAGTTCGCGATGGCCGGGCAGTGGGAGCAGGCGGGCAAGCTCGCCCTGGCCGGCATCGGTGTCGAGCCGGGGCTGTCAGATGTCTTCGCCCGGCACGCCGCCGACGAGCTGTTCAGCGAGATCGACCAGCTGGGTGTGCGCGATGGCGCCAACCTCACGGTGGCCGGTTATGACTTCGCCCCGACGTTCTCGATCTGGACCACGATCGAGGAATGCCTCAACCCGCCGGTGATCTGGGAGGCCGGGCGTGGATGGTTTACCACCCCGCCGTTCAGTGAACCGGAGACGTTCCGATTCCCGGCCGGCATCGGACCAGTCGAGTGCGTGAACGTCGAGCATGAGGAAGTGCTGCTGATGCCCCGCTGGGTGGAGGCGAAGCGGGTGACCTTCAAGTACGGCCTTGGCGAGGAGTTCATCGGGGTGCTGGAGACCCTGCACAAGCTCGGCCTGGACCGGACGGACCCTGTGAGTGCCGGCGGCGCCAGCGTCTCGCCGCGCGACGTGGTGGCGGCCTGCCTGCCCGACCCGGCATCGCTGGGCGACAAGATGTCCGGCGTGACGTGCGCGGGCACCTGGGTCACCGGGACTGGCAAGGACGGGCGGCCACGAGAGGTCTACCTTTATCACGTGGTCGACAACGCCTGGTCGATGGCCGAGTACGGGTCGCAAGCAGTGGTCTGGCAGACCGCCGTGAACCCGGTCGTCGCACTTGAGCTGATCGACTCGGGAGCCTGGTCTGGCGCTGGCGTGCTCGGCCCGGAAGCGCTCCCGCCGCAGCCGTTCCTTGACCTGCTGACCGAATACGGCTCACCGTGGGCGATGGAAGAGCGCCAGCCAGCGCTTCGGTGAGCACCTGTGACATCACAACCCCAGCGTTAAACCGGAACGGAGTCATCCCGTGGTCAATGATCTGCAGAACTTCATCGGTGGCCGGTGGACGGACATGTCCTACGACAAGCGCGCCGAGCTGATCAACCCGAGCACGGGCGAGGTGTTCGCCACTGCGCCCATATCCGGCGAGGCAGAGGTCCATGCGGCCTTCGCGTCCGCGGCGGATGCGTTTCCCGGCTGGCGGGACTCGACCCCAGCCGAGCGCAGCCTGGCGCTGCTGCGAATCGCCGATGCGCTCGAGGCCAGGGCGGACGAGTTCGTGAAGGCCGAGTCGCAGAACACCGGCAAGCCGATCGGGCTGACCGCGTCGGAAGAGATACCGCCGATGGTGGACCAGATCCGGTTCTTCGCCGGGGCCGCCCGGATGCTGGAGGGCCGCTCGGCCGGCGAGTACATGTCCGGCTTCACCTCGTTCATCAGGCGTGAGCCGATCGGTGTCTGCGCTGCCGTCACGCCGTGGAACTACCCGATGATGATGGCGGTCTGGAAGTGGGCGCCCGCACTGGCGGCAGGCAACACGATGGTGCTGAAGCCGTCGGACACCACGCCGGTGTCGACGCTGCTGATGGCCGAGCTGATCAGCGAGTTCGTTCCGGCCGGCGTGCTCAACGTGATCTGCGGTGACCGGGATACCGGTCGCATGGTGGTATCGCACAAGCGGCCGCAGATGGTGTCGATCACCGGCTCGGTGCGGGCCGGCATGGAAGTCGCCCAGGCCGCGGCAGCGGACCTGAAGCGAGTCCACCTCGAGCTTGGCGGCAAGGCCCCCGTGATCGTGTTCGACGACGCCGACCCGGCCAAGGCCGCCGAGGCGATCGCCATCGCCGGCTACTTCAACGCCGGTCAGGACTGCACCGCCGCGACCAGGGTGCTGGCTGGTCCCGGCATCCACGATGACTTCGTCGCCGCGCTCGCCGAGCAGGCCAGAGAGCAGGTCACAGCCGGCCCGGACAACGAGGATGCGACCTACGGGCCACTGAACAACGCCACTCAGCTGGAGCGGGTATCCGGGTTCATCTCCCGGCTACCCGATCACGCTCAGCTTGTGGCGGGTGGCAGGCAGACCGGCGACCGCGGGTACTTCTTCGAGGCCAGCGTCGTGGATGGGCTGCTGCAGGACGACGAGATCATCCAGAACGAGATCTTCGGCCCGGTCATCACCGTGCAGAAGTTCACCGACGAGGCGGAAGCGCTGCGCTGGGCCAACGGCACCGAGTACGGCCTGGCCTCGTCAGTCTGGACGAGCAACCACGGCCGTGCCATGCGGATGGCCCGCGAGCTGGACTTCGGCTGCGTCTGGATCAACACCCATATCCCGCTGGTGGCGGAGATGCCGCACGGCGGGTTCAAGCACTCGGGCTACGGCAAGGACCTGTCCATGTACGGGTTCGAGGACTACACCCGGATCAAGCACGTGATGTCATCGCTGGACTGAGCTTCGCTAGCGATCCTTCGTCGCGATCCTTGCTCGCCAGGTATTGGAGCACGTTTACCGTCACCACACGCCTGCTCACGTGATCGCCGTGCCTCATAATGATTGGCGCAGCTATGATAGCTGCAGGTATCATAGCTGTGTGCGTCATTGATCCGGCATGGAGGTAATGTGGACAAACCATCTAAGCTCTACGGCCGGGACACTGAGTGGCGAGAACTCACCGCGTTCGCCACTTCGCTGGCCACTGGGGCCAGCCTCGGCTTGGTCTATGGCCGCCGTCGGCAGGGAAAGACGCTGATCTTGGAGCTGCTGGCCCGGCAGTCGCGCGGGTTCCTGTTTGCGGCGACCCAGCAGAGCGAAGCGCAGAGCCTGGCCGACCTGGGCGGTGCCTACGCCGACTTCGTCGGACTCCGGCAGCGTGTCATGTTCGCACATTGGCCTGAGGCGCTCACCGAACTTCTGCGCTTGGGCGAGCGCGACCCCGTGCCAGTTGTCATCGACGAGTTCCCCTACCTCGTGGCCGCAACGCCAGGACTGCCCTCCTACCTCCAGCAAGTACTCAGTCCACTCGGGCACGCCAAGACGAGCACCCGGACGAGGCTTATCCTCTGCGGCAGCGCCTTGACCACGATGGATCAGCTGCTAGCCGGCAGTGCGCCGTTGCGCGGACGGGCGGTCATGGAGCTAGTCGTCCGTCCGTTCGACTTCCGAGAGGCAGCGGGTTTCTGGCGCCTGGCGACAAAGCCAGAACTCGCATTCCAGGTAAATGCGCTGGTTGGCGGAACTCCTGCCTACCTGGAGATGTGCGGCGGAACTGGGCCCGCCGACATCGCCGGCTTCGATGAGTGGGTGATCCGGCATCTGCTCAATCCGGCATCTGCCATGTTTCGGGAAGGGGGTCAGCTGCTCCGCGAGGAGCCGTCGATTTCCGATCCGACGTCCTACACCGCGATCCTGGCCGCGATCAGCGCCGGGCAACCGTCGCAGGTCGGAGATCGCGTCAGTGCTAGGCCGACCGAGCGGATCGCTGGCTCACTTGTTGTCTGGTCTGCAGGACATCGGCCTGATCGACCAGACAGATGACGCATTGCGGCAGAAGCGCGCCATCTTTCAGATAGCAGAGCCAGTCGTGCGGCTACACCAGCTGATCGTGAGCCGTCGCGAGCCTGAGCTAGTCGCCGGGCTAGCGCGCCGTGTGTGGAGTTCAGCGGCTGACACAGTGGCCGCGAAGGTGTACGGCCCGCATTTCGAAGAGCTATCCCGCAGATGGTGCCTCCGGTACGCGACCGAGGAGACCATTGGCGGCCAGGCGTCGACAGTCCGGCCAACCGAGATCTCATGCCGCGATCACCGCCAGGCTCACGAGCTAGACGTCGTCGTCACCGAAGCTGTCCCGTTCGGCACTGACAGGATCGCCGCGATAGGCGAGGCAAAGGCGACGGCCGAGCCGGTCGGCCTCGGGCAGCTGGAGCGGCTGGAGCACGTTCGCGGCTTGCTGCCGACGGCTATGACGACTGGAACTCCGAAGATCCTGCTATTCGGAAGGTCGGGATTCTCTGCTGACCTAGTCAGCTTTGCCGCCCGGCGCCCCGACGTTGAACTGGTCGATCTCGCCCGCCTCTACCAGGGCGAGTAGACGACGACAAGCTTGTCTGAGCTAAGTCCAAGGAGAAACGCTGATCCAGGACTCAAGATTTCGCCAGTGATCTAGCTGACGCGGGCTCGCTAGAAGTTGTCCCAGGTCCATTCAGCGGCCAAATTCGCACAGGGGCCGAGGGTGACGTCAGGCGAAATATATGACAGGCAGCTGGCCCCGTAATAGTTGTCCAGAGTGCCTTTATATTGGCTAATTGTATTGGGAGACCACCACTGCGAAGCAATGCTGGTGTCGCAGGTAGCCGTACGCACGTATCCGGCGGACCTGTCCCACTCAAGGCAGTTGTTGGTACTGGTCTGCACAACCTGACGATAGATGACGCCGTTTTTCGTGCTAGCCAACCCGTACACCCATTTCGTCAGCGAGCCACTTGTCCTGACTCGTGCCATTGGGCTTAGGGACCATCGTCGGTGAGTGCGTCAAGTATGTTGCGGGCGGCGTCGGTGAGGTCGGGGTCGAGGGTGAGTCGCTGGCCGCTGATTTCGATGGTGGCCGAGCGCTGGGTGCGCAGGGTCTGGACGATCTTCTTGATGCTGATTCCGGTGGTGTTCTGCAGATGGCGGGCTACGGCCAGGGCGGCGAACACGACGGTCAGGTGCGCCTCGATGGCCTCGCGCTGATGATGAAACACCGGCCGCGCACGAAGATCGCTTTTCGTCATGCGGAACGACTGCTCCACCTGCCACAGGTCGTGGTAGGCCGCGATGACCGCGGCGCCGTCCATGATCTTGGCGGGCAGGCTGGTCACATATCCTTTCAGCCCGGCAAGCTGGCGCGCCCGGTCGATCGTGGCCTGGTCGAGTTCGGCGTTCAGGTCGGTGAGTTTGAGGAACCGGGCCTTGCGCAGCGGGGCGCGGCCGTCGGCGATCTTCTCCGCCCGGTCGATCATGGCGTTGATGGCCTTGTTGTCATGCTTTCCCACCTGAGTTTCCACTGGTAGACCACCCGCCGGGTCCCGGGAGGCCTTGCCGGTGCCCATCCGCCGGGCCGATTCGAGGATCTGCCCGTCGGTGAAGTAGGTGCCGTGCCGTTCGAAATGCTCGGCCAGGTCGTAGGGCGCCTTGGTGATCCGCGAGCCGACGATGAAGTTGAACCCGGCGTCCTCCAGGCCGTTCAGGTTGCCCGCCGACAGCATCCCGGCATCAGCGACCACGACAAATGTCGCCCGCACCATGGCGTTCCGCGAATGTGGTCAGCACCGGGAGCAGCGTCGTCGTTTCTGCCTTGCTGCCTTCGAACAGGTGCACCTCCAGCGGGAACCCGCAGCAGTCGACCAGCAGGCCGGCCTGAACTTGCGGGTCGATGCGATGCTCTTTGCTCATCCCGACTTTGCGCAGGTCATCTTCGTCATCACGCTCGAAATGGAGCGTCGTCACGTCGTAGAGCACGAGCGCGGCGGTGCCGGCCGTGGCGACCGAGTGGGCCCGGGCGGCGGTGGCCATCTGGCCGCGGTAGTCCAGGGCCCGGGAGCGGGCCAGCGACCGGAACAACGTGCGCACGCTCACGCCCGGCGCGCCGATCTCCTCCAGCACCCGTACGACCTCGGCCTTCGACGTCGGCTCGACGATCCGCGCCAGGACCATCGCCCGGAACCCGTCATCGCCCGGGACATCGAACCCCAGCCGCGCATAAGCGCTGGTCAGCACCGCCCACAGCAGGTCAGCCGACGTCGCGACTACCCGGCCGCCGCCGGCGACCGATACCGGCCGCCCGCCCGGCCCGCGCAGCGGCAGCTCACGCGGCGCGGTCCAATCCGCGACCTCGGCCATCTGCGGCGGGATCTCGGCGATCTCACCCAGGTCCAGGACCTCCTGGCCCGCGGCCAGCCGCTCCCGCGCCGCGACCAGCAGCAACGCCAGTTCGGCATCAGAGTGCGCAGACCCCACATGCTCGATGCCCTCGACCTGCCGGCCCCGGCGCGTGACAACCTGCACCGCCACCGCCCCCGACGCGGTGCGAACCTTGCGCACGAACCGCGAGACCACCCCGAAAGGCTCGCACGGCGAGGTTCTTAGTGACCACAACACGACCAAAACCGAAGCAAAACAGCAGGTCAGCGCCGTTTCGGCGATGCAGCTCCCATCACGTGGCACGAGTCAGGTCCATGTACGGGTTCGAGGACTACACCCGGATCAAGCACGTGATGTCATCACTCGACTAGCAACGACCGGCGACAGCCCGCGCCGCGCGCCGACCCGGGCAGCCGGGCTCAGCGACCCAGCCGATCATGGGCGCGTGAATTTCTGATGCGTTCCGATGCGGCGCCAGACTATGTGAACCTCGCCAGGCCGCACCGGAGCGCCAAAGTGAAACGTGGCGCGGCCATCAGGTGCCCACGTCAGTTCCCAGACGTCATCGCGACCTTGCATCTTCTTGACACGCAGGCCCTTTCGGAATCCGGCACCTCCGGCCAGGTCTGCGACGAACTCGGCAACGGCCGCTCGGAACGCTTTCTGCTGGCGCGACGACAAGGCCTGCCAGTCCCGGTCGAATAGCGCCTGCCACTCGAACGTTGGCATTTTTAATGCTCAGCCGACGATTTCGAGTCGAGGAACTCGAGGAACTCCTCACCACTCTGGAAGACTGTGCCGCGCTCGCCGCGAGCCATTGCCTCATCGGCTTCCTGCTCCCTGGCCTGCCAGTCCGATGCCCAGAACCACGCCTGGTCATCGGGAATCAGGGAGGTGGGTGTCAGCACGATGCGGTCATCTTCGACGGTCACGATCAGCTGATCTCCTTCGGCCAGATCAAGCCTGTCCCGGACGTCCTGGGGAAGCGTAATCGTCCCGCGCGCCCGAAGGGTCGAGGTAGCGATGTGCGGCCTACGCCGCGAGTGCACGGCCATGCAGAAAATCATACCATGCAGATTATCTTGCGGCGCACAGCCGACATCCCGCCCGGGTGCGCTGCGGCGCCAGGATCGTGGCTAGCGGCGGCGGGCGCGGCGGCGGCGCACGCCGAGCACTATCAGCAGCACGGCGAGCAGGCCGCCGGCGGCTGGTAGTACGCGCTTGAGCACCGGCAGGCCGGCGACGTCGAGCAGGTCGAGTGCCTCGGTGTCCTGCGGCTGCCAGGCGGGCTGCTCACGCTCGTCCGGCGGCGACTGCTCCGGCCGAAGCGGCGTGACCGGAGCGACCCCGGCTTCCGCCTCGGCCGACGGCGACCGCTGGCCGTTGGCGTCGGACCGGCCCGACCCGGCCGCCATCGAGCTGCCCGCGCCGGACTTGGCGGCGGCGGACCCGGCCAGCTCAAGGCCGCGATCGGCCAGCTTGCCGCGGATGTCAGCGACCGAAGCCGGGCCGATGTGGTCGATGGCCAGCAACTGCTGCTCGGTGCGCCTGGTCAGGTCGCCGAGGGTCTGGATGCCGTCCTGGCGCAGGCTGCTCCAGGCCCTGGAGCCCAGGTTGAGCACGTCGATCGGCAGCGCTTCGTCCACCGGACTGGCCGCATCAGCGACCTCGTTACCGGCCGGGTCAGCGTGGACGCCGTCAGCATGGTCGCTGGATGGACCCGCGGCCGCGGGCGCGGCCGCCAGCATCGCCGCCAGGTTCGCCGCGAAGATGCCGATGAGCTTGCCGCCGACCTCAGCCAGCACGCCCCGGCCGAACTGGGCCGGCTTGCCGGTCACGTTGAGCGTGGTGTGCACGATGACATGCGTCTGGTCACCGTCGGCTTCCAGCATCGACCGGACCCTGGCCGACGCGGTGCCCGCGCCGCGGGTCTCCTTGCCCGTTGCTTCCAGCGTGATGACGTGGGCCGCCGGGTCGCGCTCGGTAAACCGCGCCGTGCCCTTGTACACCATGTTGATCGGCCCGACCTTGACCTTGATCGAGCCCTGGATCTCATCGCCGTCGATGGACTCGAGGGTGGCGCCCGGCATGCAGGGCGCCACCCGCTCCACATCGAGCAGCACATCCCACGCCCGATCCTCGGGGACCGGGACCGTGAATGAGTGCTCGAGCTCCATATGTCAGACTCCCGCCGCTGCCTCCAGTGCCCGCCCGGTCAGCACCCGCGCGAGGTGACGCCGGTAGTCCGGCGCCCCGTGCAGGTCCGCAGGCGGATTAGTTCCCTCGTCCGCGACGGCGGCAGCTGCCCGCAGCGCTTCGGCACTGGCCTGCGCTCCGGCGGCCGCAGCCTCGGCGGCGGACGCCCGGATCGGCACCGAGCCCATGTTGGTCAGTCCGACCCTGGCCTCGGCCACCTGGCCGTTGGAGCGCCGTACCAGCGCAGCGACGCCGACAGTTGCCCACGCCTGCGCGGTCCGGTGGAACTTCTCATAACGATATCCCCAGCCGCCGTCGAACTTCGGCACCCGGATACCAGTGAGGATCTCGCCGGGCGTCAGCGCCGTCGTCAGGTAGTCGACGAAGAAGTCACCAGCCGCGATCTCCCGGTCGCCAGCAGGCCCGCGGGCGATCATCGTCGCATCCATCGCCAGCACCACCGCGGGCAGGTCGCCGGCCGGGTCGCCGTGCGCGATCGAGCCGCCAAGGGTGCCGCGGTGCCGCACCGCCGGATCGGCGACCGTCCCGGCTGCCTGCGCAAGCAGGCCGCAGTGCTGCGTGATGAGCGGATCGTGGACCAGCTGGTAATGCGTGGTCCTGGCACCGATCAGCAGCTCGTCACCGGCGTCGGTTACGCCGCGCAGCTCGTCCAGGCCGCCGATGTCGACCAGCAGGTCCGGGTACGCAAGCCGCAGTCGCAGCAACGGCAGCAGGCTCTGGCCGCCCGCGATGATCTTCGCCTCGTCGCCGCCGTCAGCGAGAGCTCGGACCGCGTCGTCCAGCGACCCGGGCCGGACATAGTCGAAGCTGGCCGGGATCATGCCGCGCCCCCATTCGTGGTGGCCGAGCCGCTGCTCGCGCCTTCGGTTGCTGCCTGGATCGCTCGCCACACCCGCTCGGGCGTGCACGGCATGGTCACGTCACGGACGCCGAACGTGCGGAGCGCGTCCACGATGGAGTTCACCACGGCCGGCGTGGACGCGATCGTGCCGGCCTCGCCAACGCCCTTCACGCCGAGCCGGTTGCTGGCCGGCGTCGTGGTCCGTTCCGTCAGGAAGGACGGCAGGTCGGCCGAAGACGGCAGCAGGTAATCGGCCAGCGTCGTGGTGACCAGGTTGCCGTCGTCGTCGTAGACGCCCTCCTCGTACAGCGCCTGCGCGATGCCCTGAGCCAGGCCGCCATGCACCTGGCCTTCCACGATGAGCGGGTTGACCACCACGCCGACATCGTCGACCGCGACATAGCTGCGGATCTTCACGAACCCGGTCTCGGTGTCGACCTCGGTCGCGCACAGGTGCGTACCGTGCGGGAACGAGAAGTTGTCCGGATCGTAGGTCGCATCGGAGTCCAGCGACGGCTCGACGCCGTCCGGCAGGTCATGAGCCGCGAAGGTGGCGAGTGCTATCTCCTGGATTGTCTTCGACGCGCCGCTGCCGCTGGCCGACCTGAACACGCCATGGGAGAACTCGATGTCCTCGGGCGGCGCCTCCAGCATTGCCGCGGCGATCACCTTCGCCTTGTCGATCACCTTGTCGCAGGCCTGCACCACGGCCAGGCCGCCGACGGCCAGCGAGCGCGAGCCATAGGTGTCCATGCCCTTGGGCGAGATCTGGGTGTCACCGTGCAGCACCCGGATGTCCTCGAATGGCACCCCGAGCTGATCGGCCACGATCTGGCTCCAGGCGGTCTCGTGGCCCTGACCGTGCGCGCTGGAACCGGTCACGACCTCAACCTTGCCGGTCGGCAGCATCCTGATCGACGCATGCTCCCAGCCGCCTGCGCCGTAGGACAGCGATCCGAGCACCCTGGACGGGGCCAGGCCGCACATCTCGGTGAACGTCGAGATGCCGATACCGAGCCGTATCTTGTCGCCCCGCTCGTTCCGCTGCCGCTGCTCTTCGCGCAGGCCGTCGTAGTCGAACAGCTCCTTGGCCTTGGCCGTCGCCGCCTCGTAGTTGCCTGAGTCATAGGTGAGGCCGCAGATCGTGGTGTACGGGAACTCCTCGTGCTTGATCCAGTTCCGCTCCCGCAACTCCAGCGGCTCCATGCCGAGTTCGGTCGCCAGTTCGTCCACGATCCGCTCGATCGCGAACGTCGCCTCCGGCCGGCCGGCACCGCGATAGGCGTCAGTCGGCATCTTGGTAGTGAAGACGCCGGTGCAGCGGAAGGAGTAAGCATCCATCTTGTAGATGGCCGGGTACATGAACGCGCCGAGCAGCGGCACGCCCGGCGTCACCAGCATCAGGTAGGCGCCCATGTCGGCCAGCAGGTCGACGGACAGGCCGCGGATCCGGCCGTCGTGATCGGCCGCGATGCGAATGCGCTGCCACTGGTCCCGGCCGTGGTGCACGGTCAGGTTGCCTTCGGTGCGGGACTCGGTCCACTTCACCGGCTTGCCGACCTTGCGGCCCACCAGCACCGCGAGGACCTCCTCGGCGGTGACCTGGAGCTTGGACCCGAAGCCGCCGCCGACGTCAGGCGCGATGACCCGGACGTTCTGCTCCGGGATGCCGAAGAAGGCCGACAGCGCGAACCGCAGGACGTGCGGAATCTGGGTAGCCGACCACAGCGTGACTTCGTCACCGATCCACTGCGCGACCACCGAGCGCGGCTCCATCGCGCACGGGATGAGCCGCTGCTGCCGGTAGTTGCGCTCCAGCACCACCGGGGCATCGCCGAACGCTGCATCCAGGTCGCCGTTGGCGAAGACCCATTCATAGCTCTTGTTGCCAGCCTCGTGCACCTTCGGCGAGTCCTCGGCGAGCGCGGTGCGCATGTCGAGGACTGGCAGCAGCGGCTCATAATCGACGTCGATGGCCGCCAGCGCATCGGCCGCCACGTACCGGTCCCTGGCCACCACGACCGCTACTGCCTCGCCCACGTAGCGGACTTCGTCGACCGCCATCGGCGGGTGCGCCGGGATCACGATGTCCGGGGTGACCGGCCAGGCACACGGGAGGCTGCCCTGCTCGGCGCCGAAGTCAGCACCGCAGAACGCGGCGATCACGCCCGGCTGGCTGAGCGCCCCGCTGACATCGACCCGGGTTATCTTCGCGTGCGCGAACGGGCTGCGCAGGAATGCCATGTGCAGCATGCCCGGCAGCCTCATGTTGTCGGTCCAGCTGGTCTGGCCGGTGATGAGCTTCGCGTCTTCCTTGCGCAGCCGGGCCCGGCCGAGCTCGGCGATCGGCGCCTCTGTGGTCGTGGTCATGGGGTCACTCCAGCCTCGGCGGCGCGCCTGACAGCGCGGACGATGTTCTCGTAACCGGTGCAGCGGCAGAGGTTGCCCTCCAGGCCGTCCCGGATCTCCGCCTCGGTCGGATGCGGGTTATCCCGGAGCAGGTCGGTGGCCGCCATGATCATGCCGGGGGTGCAGTAGCCGCACTGCAGCGCGTGCTCCTCGTGGAAGGCGCGCTGCATCGGGTGCAGCTCGCCGTTGGCCAGGCCCTCGATGGTGGTCACGTCCGACCCGTCCGCCTGGACAGCCAGCACCGAGCAGCTCTTGACCGAGACGCCATCCATCAGCACGGTGCAGGCACCGCAGTTCGAGGTGTCGCAGCCGACCGGCGTGCCGGTCTTGCCGACGACCTCTCTGAGGTAATGAACGAGCAGCAGGCGAGGTTCGACCTGGTCGACATAACTAACGCCGTCAACTGTGACGGTGATTTGCGTCATGCGCTGACACCTCCGGGACATGGCAGATACGCCTGAAGCAAACCTAGGACGGCAGGCTCATGCGCACCAGTCCCTGGTGTCGCAACACTGCGGCGAACGGCCTGAATCTCCCGCGCAAAACCGGGTAATTCGCGTCCGCGCCCAATATCAGCCGAAACGACCGTGCACGTAGTCCGCGGTGCGCGAGTCCACGGGATTGTCGAAGAGCTGCTGTGTCGGCCCCGATTCCACGATGTACCCGGGCGTGCCCTCGGCCGCCAGGAAAAAGGCGCAATTATGCGACACGCGCTGGGCTTGCTGCATGTTGTGCGTCACGATGACGATCGTCACCTCATCGGTAATCTCTGCGATGGTTTCCTCGATCCGGCGCGTGGATGTCGGGTCAAGGGCGGAGCACGGTTCGTCCATCAGCAGCACGCCCGGCGAGACGGCCAGCGACCTTGCGATACACAGCCGCTGCTGCTGGCCGCCAGACAGCGCGCCGCCTGGTGACTTGAGCCTGCGCTGCACCTCGTTCCACAAGCCCGCCCGGCGAAGGCTGTGCTCGACAAGGTCGGAAGTGTTCGGCACCCTGATGCCACTGAGCTTGAGGCCGCTGGCAACGTTGTCGTAGATGGACATGGCGGGGAACGGATTCGGCTTCTGGAACACCATCCCGATCTTGCGGCGGATCTCCGCCGGGCGGACGGCCGGGTCATAGATATCCTGATCCGCTAGCATCACCTGGCCTGCCAGCTGCGCTCCCTTGATCATCTCGTGCATGCGGTTGAGGATCCGCAAGAAGGTGGACTTGCCGCAGCCGGACGGCCCGATGAGGGCGGTAACCCGGCCGGGCTGCATATGCAGCGAGACGCGCTCGAGCACCTTGTGGCCGCTGAACCAGGCTGAGACGTTGGTTGCCTCGAGCCCCACCAGTGGCCCCGATCTGGCCGCCGGGAGCACGGCCGTGTCAGGGCGGGCCGGGTCGGAGAAGCCGCGCGCGCCATCGACCTCCGGCGGCATCGGCGATGGCCCGAACAGGCCGCCGGCAACTCGCCGGACGGGTAGCCGCCTGGCTGGTACAGGCCCGGCCCGTCGGCACCCGGCTGGTCGGCGGCAGTGTCAGTCATGGCGGCAGCTCCGCTGTGGTCTGTTGGTCATCTTCTTGGTGGTGGCATGGTGGTCGAGGTCGGGTCGGGGCTCTAATAGAGGTTGGGCAGCAGTGCCGCGAGGCTTTGGTACAGGTTCCACAGGATCGCCAGCACCGCGGGCGCGATGACGAGGTACACCGGCCACGGTGACCAGCGCGCGGCCGCGACCGCGCCGCCGATGCCAGTGAACGCGAGCGCGAACCCCCAGATCATGGCCAGTACGAGCGCCCCGCTGTCTCCGGCCATCGCCCGTTCGGTCGGGCCGATCACCGGCATCTGCACGGGACCGTTGTGCACTGTCGACACCAGGTCAGCGTCGACTTCCAGGTAGTAGGCGGGGACGTCGGGTGAACTGGCAGTCAGCAGCACCAGCCGGTTCAGCGTCGGGTCTTTCACCGGGTGCTGACTGTCGCCGACGGCGACCACCTTGTAGACGGACCGGCCCTGCTGGGTGATGGTGAGGATCTTGTCGCCCGGCCGCAGCTGGCCGATGGACGCGAAGGGCGCGCCGAAGGTTCTGCGCCGGCCGAAGATCACCGACGTGCCCAGCTGGCCAGGGAGCGGCGTGTTGCGCAGATGCCCGGGTCCGGCCGTAAGAACGCCTGGCGACGTTCCCTCGACGACGACCGCATCCCGCATGCCGATCCTCGGGATGTCGAGTACGCCCACGGGTGCCCCCGGCTTGGTCGGCCCGAGCGGGCCGATGTCCTGGCCGAGCTCGCCCGCCAGGGTGGCGTACAGCCTGGCGCTGCGCGCCTGCTTCCTGGATGCCGGACACGCCGAGCAGGTAGCCGATGAAACCGATGATCAGCACCGCGAGCAGCAGCACGCTGACCGCCACGCACCGGGCCGCGGCGAACCGGGCCGGGCTGGCCTGTCCAGCCTGGGTTCCAGCCGCTGCGGCAACGCGTACTCACCTGGGAACCCGCCGTCGCCTGCGCAGCAGCGCGTAGATGACCGGGCGGGGCGGCGATGGCGATGAGGATCGCTGCTGCCGTCAGTCCGCCGAGCATGGCCGGACTGCTATCGCTCGAGGCAAGATTCACCACGACGCCTGTCACCGGTCCTGCGCTTGCGGTCACGTTCGGCGCGACTGGCGCCGGTGCCGGTCCCGGTTCCGGTTCCGGCAGAAGCGCCGGTGCCTGCTGCGGCGCTCGCGCTGGCAGAGCTGCTCGGCCCGTGCGCGGGCGCATTCGGGTTGCAGTTGTTCAGCGGTGAGCCGACCTTGTCGCACTTGCTGGGGTAGGGGGCCGTCTGCAGCAGGATGAGTTGACCGTTCTTCAGCGTCGGGTTGTTGCAGCCGCTGGACAGGCTCGGCGCAGCAATCGCGCCAGGGATCTTGCTGGCCTGCTGCAGCCCGCCGGAGACCAGGTTCAGCGGGAGCGGCGAGTAGCCGAGCTCCGCGGCGTAGCGCTGGCCAGCGCACAGGAAGTAGTCGATGTAAGTGCTCGAGCGTGGCGCCGGCGCCGGTGGTGAAGTTCGTCGGGATCGTGGTGCCACTACGCGGCACGATGAGGTAGCTGTAGCTCGACAGCGGATAGGACCGCGGGTCGTTAAAGGTGTAGACGCTATCCAGGTTCTGCTGGAGGTAGTCGGGGCTGCTGGAATTCTCGTTGATCACGGCCCGGGTCAGCGCCACCGCCACGTTCGATGCGGTCGGAAGGACGTAGTAGCCCGCCGCATTCAGCACTTTGACCACCGGATAATGCGAGTTGAGCGCATAGGCATACTCGTCGTAACCGATGGCACCCTGCCCGTAACTCGCGGCGATGTACGACGCCACGTTGTTGGAGCCGTTCTGCGGGACCGCCGCACCCCAGCCCTATGGGTAGAACTCGGTCTGCCCGCACGGCGGCTTCACCCGGCCGTTGCTGACCTTCCGGCAGAAGGCGTCCCACTGCGCCGGGAAGACGTGCGCCATCCAGCGGGTAAAGAAGAACGTCGCGCCAGAGCCGTCCGAGCGGATGACCGGGATGATCGGGATGCTCGGCAGCTGGGCGCCGTAATCCTTGGTGATCTGCCGGGTTGTCCCAGTTGGTGATCTGACCGGTAAAGATCTTCATGATCGTTTCGCCGGATAGCCGAAGGTTGGTGATCAGGTGGCCGGCCGACGTCAGGTGGTACATGAACGCGGTGCCGCCCGCCGTATCCGGGACGTAGGAGTAACCCACGCTCGGGTGCTCGGCCCCGCCGACGTTGAACGGGTCCGTGCCGTTGCGGAAGGGCGGGTCCGATGCGGCGAAGTTCACCTGCTGCGACATGTAGTCGCGACCGGCCAGCGGCAGAGCCGTCCGGGTTGAAGTTGATGGAGATGCCATCGGCATGCAGGTTCTGCGCCCATTGCGACAGCGCGACAGCGCTCCAGGTCGAGCCGGAACCGCTGATGGCGGTGTAGTTCCCGGCGCTGGCTCGCGAGGGCTGGGGACAGCGGGCCGAGCAGGGCGAGCAGCCCGCCTAGCCGCCGCCAGCACCTTAGCGCGGCGCATACCCGCCTTCACTTATTCCTCCCCGGCAGCCGGATCTTCGGCAGGCGCAGGCCTGCGGCCGCCTGCGGCGCAGCGAGCGAGCGCGGCCGCGCCGCTCTTGCCAGCTAGCAGCGCGAACGAGCCGGCCACGGCGAGCAAGCGCGCCGGCGACGAGCAGGACCGGTACGGCATACCGTGCGATCCCGGACGTCGCGGGTTCGCGTCATAGCCCAGGCTGACCGTCGGTCCGGTAGCGGTGGAGGCTGGCGTCGGGCTGGCGCTCGCGGCCGGCGACGGCGTGCTGGAGCTGGCGGACTTACTGGCGGTCGCCTTCTTCTTGCTCGGGTTGCCCTGCTGCGCCAGCACAAGCTGCGCGTCCGCGAGCGTCTGAGCCCGCATCTTGGCAGTCAGCGGCAGGTAGCCGGGCGGCAGCTGTCCCGGCGCGTAACCCGGTCGCTGCCCCTGGTTAGCCACGAAGTCAAGCCACTGGGCGATCTTCGCGGCCTTCTTCTTCGGTATGCCCTTGGTCGGAACCATGGCGTAGATCACCATCGTCAGCGGATAAGCGCCGCGGACCTTCTTGCTGCCGTTCCTGAAATTGAGCTCCTGCGTGATGTGATTGCCGCCGGTCTTCATGTCACTGAGCGCAGCACGTCATGCCAGCGCTGGTCGGTGCCACGTACCGGCCAGCCGCATTCTGCAATGACGCGACCGGCAGCTGGTAAGCGGCCGCGTCAGCCTGGTCGACGATGGCGAACAGGGCCCGGGCACCAGGAATCTCGGGCTGCAGCTTGTCGTAGTTGCCGTACACGTCCGGCTTCCACTCGGTACCTGGGGACCAGTTATCGACCTGATATTGCGCCACCGAACTCAGCGGGAAGAACGGGACATATCGGTGCGCGATCGGCGGGAACGGATCCATCGCGTTCAGCGTGTTGATGGGCAGCGTCATGTTGAGGTAGTCAGTGTTGACGTGCCCGCCCCAGGGGTCGAAAGCGCCGTCCGCGAAAGCCTTGGCCTGCTTGTCCGCGGCTATCCAGCTGGTGAGTTCCCAGGTCATGTCGCTCTCGCCGGCCAGCACCGTAGGTATCTGGAAGCCGTCACCCACGGTGTTGACGTGCGGGATTGAGCTGCTTGAACTCCGGGTCGGCGAAGATCGAGGCCGGGTTGTTGTCGACCGAGTTGTCGCAACCCAGGCCGTGTGCGGACACCGGCCCATGCCCGCAGCCCTCATTCTCGAAGTTATAGGACTGGGTCAGTAGCTTGACCACCAGCCTGGCATCGAGCTTGAGATGATTGAGTGGCTGACCCGTCACGGGGTTATCGATCCAGAATGCTACCGACTCAGCCGAGATGCCCACCGGCGCATAGGTGAAGGGATGCGCAGAACTCCCGCTGCCGTTGGCCGGGAGCGTGGTCAGCGCGACGTCGTTGGTTCTGGCCAGGAAGTCCTGCCTGGCCAGTGGTTCGTTCTGAGCCGAGTCGTACTGAATATAGATCGGATTGGAAACAGAGCACAGCGACGCCTGCCACGATTCCATCGCGCGAGCCAGCATCGGCGAGCCGATCACGCTGAAGTTGGGGTTGCGCACCGGACAGTCGGTGGGCGTCGGCGCGAACGTGAGCGGGACGATGATCCTTTCTTTCCACGAGCACTGGCCGTACGCGGAGGAAAACGCGTACTGGCCGATGGCCGACTGCCCGAGGTCCTGGCTGTGATCCTTGCAGATCGGCGGCAGGGAGACGAAGTTCCCGCCCTGGGCCGGTTCGATCACCAGCGAGCACGGGCTGCCGCGGTTGCACCCTAGCTGCGGCTGCTGGGCAGCGGTGAGCAGCTGGATGTCGGCCACGCCGGTGCCGTTAGCCGAAGTCGTCGCGTACTGGGTGTTCATCGGGCCAAACGGGCTCAGTGACCCCTGCACGCCGCCGTTGTCAGCGCCGAAGCACTCGCTCTGCCTGGTGGGGTGCGTGCCCTTGCATTCGGCGACCATCACCGGGTAGTTGGTCCCGACAGAGTCGTAGGTGACGGCCGTGCTCGGCGTAAAATTCCGCCACGTCACCCGGACAACCTGATTGGTCAGCTGGGTAACCTGGCTGACCGCCACGTAACTGGGATGGGTGAAATTCCGGTTCGCGGCGGGGTCCCACAAATGCGGCCCGCGAAAGACGGCCCCGCCCGGCGGGGTCGGCGGGCGGCCGGTCGGTGCCGGGTGCTTGGGCTTGGGTTTGTGGCTGCGCGTCGGCGTCGGCGTCGGCGTCGGTGTCGGCGTCACCGTCCGCGTCGGAGTAGGCGTCGGCGTCACTGTCCGCGTCGGGGTCGGGGTCGGGGTCGGGGTTGTCGTGGCGGTCGCTGATGTGCTGCCCGTTGCGCTGGCCGTTGTGCTCGCGGTCAGCCGGGTGGCAGCCGACGTGCCTGCCGCCGAAGCCGATGCGGCGGCAGCCGACTGCGCCGCGGACGCCGGGCCGCCCGCCCACGGCAGCAGCACGATGCCGAGCGATATCGACGCGACGCCTGCCGACGCCAGTATCCGGCCCGCGCGAGACAGCCGGGCAGGTCGCGAGCTCATGGGCGTCTTCCTCGTTGGGGGGTATCGGGGCTATGGCGGATCATGGGCGCGCAGCTTCACGGCGCAGCTTGCGGATCTGACGTTTGGATAGCTCGCCCGGCCGCGCACCGCCCAGGATGCGGGCAATTGTAAACAGGACGACGACGACGAGCATGAGCGCGAAGCCCGCCCCGAACGCGCGCGTCACGTTGTTGGGCTGCGAGCCGTAGATGAGGACATAGTTGAGGATGTAGGTGGGCAGCGTGGCCTGCCAGCCGTGGAACGGGTCGGTGTTGAGGTATGGCGTGAATCCGGCGACGAGCAGCACCGGGGCGGTCTCACCGAAGCCGCGGGCCATCGCCAGCACCACCGCGGTGGAAAGCCCCGATCGGGCGGTCGGCAGGATCACCTGCCACACCGTGCGCCAGTGACTGGCGCCAAGTGCGAACGATGCCTCGCGTAGCGTGCCCGGCACCACTTGCAGCACCACTTCGGCCGCGCGCGTGACTGTCGGCAGCATGATGATCGAGATCGCGAGCGCGGCCGCGAATCCGGATTTGGGCACGCCGAGCGCGAGGACAGCGAGGGCATAGATGAACAAGCCGGCGATGATCGACGGCAGCGCCGTCATCGCGTTCACGATGGTCCGCACCGGGCGCTCGAGCCTGCCGCCGACCTCGGCGAGGAACACCGCGGCGGTGATCCCGAGCGGCACCGAGAACAGGGTGGCGAGCGCCAGTTGCTCCAGCGACCCCACCGCGGCATGCAGGATGCCGCCGGTATTCAGCCTGCCGTTGGGGTTCGCGGAGTTCAGTGCGTTCGCCATGTCGTGGGTCCAGAAGTTCGGGTGCTTGATCGCGGCCAGGCCCTTAACGAAGCTGTAGGCGATCTGCTCGACCACCACCGCAGTCGCGAAAATGCCGCCGGTGCTCACGAGGACAGCCAGGATCTTGTCCCGGACGACAAGGCGGTTCCATTGCAGCGCGGCGATACCTAGGTAGAAGATCACGAACAGCAGGTACCAGCAGAGCCAGAACCCGAACGCCCCGGTGAGCGGCAGGATCCGCTCGTAGAGAAGCCAGGTGAGGCCGAGCGAGGCGATCGCTGCGCCGACGATGGACAGTATGTCCTCCGGCACCACCCGGCGCAGTTGCAAAGGCATGTCGGCGACGTCGGGCATGCGCTCACCGCTGCCCAGCTTATTGCCGCTCAGGGCTGTCACGCTGTCCCCTCCACCGCAGCCGCCACTCGCACGTCAGTCCTGTGTCGCAGCGCCGGAGCGCGACCTGTTGATGATGACCGCAGCTAGCGAGTTCACCACCAGCGTGATCGCGAACAGGGTCAAGCCCGCTGCCATCAGGGCTGAGATCTGGTTGTAGTTGGCGGAGGCCCAGTTACCTGCGATCAGGGCGGCGATCGAGTTGCCGCCGGTCTGCAGCACATGCCAGTTGAGCGTGAAGGTGCTCGTCACGATCAGGTAGACCGCGATGGTCTCACCGAGAGCGCGCCCGATGCCGAGCATCGCCGCGCCAATGACGCCGGCCTGGCCGAATGGCAGCACGACGGTCCTGACCATGCCCCACCGGGTGGACCCGAGTGCGTAGGCAGCCTCGCGCTCGCCTTGCGGGGCCTGCGAGAAGACTTCGCGCGACAGCGAGGTAATGATCGGAATCGCCATCAGCGAGACGACCAGGGCGGCGATCATCGGCGAGCCGACAAACGTGGAGGAGCTCGCCTGGACTGTCGTCCTGAACGGCGGGAACCAGCTGACGTGCCGGTCCAGCCAGCTCATCACGCCCACTGCGCGAGGCATCAGGTAGAAACGGCCCCAGAGCCCGTACACGATGCTCGGGATGGCCGCCATCAAGTCGATGACGGCGATGAGCGGCCGGCGCAGGCGGTCCGGGGCATATTCGGAGATGAAGATGGCCGTGGCGATGGCCACCGGAATCGCGATGAGGCTGGCGATAAGCCCGATGATGAGGCCGTCGGGCAGTACCCCGCCGATGCCGAACTGGTTGCCGACAAAGATCCAGTTCTGCTTCGTGAAGAAACTCAGGCCATCGACCCGGAACGCCCACAGGCCGCGGTAGATCAGGAATGCCAGGATCATGCCGGTGATGATGAAGCTGGACAATCCGGCCGTCTTGACCGAGATGCGGAAGATGACATCCCCCCGCGACGATTTCGACACGATCGTGCGCGGAACGTCATCGCCAGCGGGCACTGGCCGAGCCGAGGTCAGCGCGACGGCCATGCCAACATTCCTCCCCTGCCGGTAACAGCGCAGCATGAAGCAGCCGTGGCCGCCTCAGGCGAAATACATAGTCTTCGACTCGTATTTCTGATCAGCTAATAAAAGGTGAACGCGCAGCGAACAGGTGATATCGCTACGGACGCCCGGTTCCGGAAGGATACTAACCGTCTGCGCCGCTGCGAGCGTCTGCACCGCTGCCACGCACAAGCCGGCCGCCTGCACCGCTGCCAGGCACAAGCCGGGAGGGCGCGCACGCCTCCTGCGGCCAGCGGCAAGTTACCCGGCCTGGAGTACCTGGAAGACCTCCGCCAGTCGCCCTTCGGGCAGCCCGCCCTGCTGCGCGGCCCGGCTCAGCCAGCCGCGCAGGAACTCCTCGAGCCCGACCGGGTCGGAGATCTGGCTGGCGTGCGAGCGCAAGCGCCGCGAGCTTGCGGCTGAAGGTCTCGGTGATGTCGACGTACTGGGTCGGCGACGGGCTGCCAGCGATCCACACCTCGCGGACCACCCACGGCTCGAGCTTCTCGTCGGTGAGCAACTCAGGGAAGGCAAACGGGTTACGCGAATCCGGATAGATCGCATCGAGCGCGGCCGATCCGACCGCCCTGTGGTCAGGGTGGCTTACGCCCATCCGTACATAATTGCGCTCCGGCGACTGGCAGACCACGCGGTCGGGACGCAGCAACCTGATCACTCGGGTCAGGTCTCGGCGCAGGCCGATCGTCGGCTCGACCCGCCCGTCGGGGTAGCCGAGAAAGTGCAGGTCATGCACGCCAACTTGCTTCGCCGCCGCGGTCTGCTCAGCCTGCCGGACCGCGACCATCTCGGCCCTTGACAGCGATCTGTCACTGCCGCCGGCGTCGCCGTTGGTTACGACGCAGTAGCTGACGTCGAGTCCCGCGTCCGTCCACAGCGCTATCGTCCCGGCCGCGCCGAAATCGACGTCGTCGGGATGTGCGGTGATGACGAGCACACGGCTGATCTCTGCTGTCGGCTCAGTTTCCTCAGGCACAGCTCCGATCCTACGGCGCTGGCCACGGCAGCCCGGACGGCGCCCGACGGCGCTGGCAGGCCCTAGCGGGGCCCGGACAGCGGCCGGAGCAGCTAGCACCGGGGCTGGCGCAGCGGCCGGGTTCCTGGCTGTGCCTTACGTCTTGGGCAGCTTAGTGTTACCCGGACCTCTGCCGGGTAGGCGGTGAGCGCAGACAGGCTCGGCTTTAGGGTGGTGAGCGTGACGACTTTCTCGGCAGATCGGTCATATGCAGAATCGCTGGACGCTGCCGACCAGCTCGCGCCATTTCGCGACCGGTTCGTGCACCAGGACCGGGACCTCATCTACCTCGACGGAAACTCGCTCGGCCCGCTCCCGGTGCGAACCCAGGCGCGTATCGCCGAGGTCGTCGACCAGGACTGGGGCGTCGGCCTGGTCCGGTCCTGGGACAAGTGGATCCAGCTGCCGGCCGAGGCTGGCGACATGGTCGGCGAGCACCTCGTCGGCGCGGCGGCCGGGCAGGTGCTGGTCTGCGACTCAGTGACCATCAACTTGTACAAGCTCGTCTGCGCAGCGCTCGATGCGCGGCCAGGCCGGGACGTCATCATTACCGACGACGACAATTTCCCGACGGACCGGTATGTGCTGGAGGGCGTCGCCGCGCAGCGCGGCTGTGAGCTTCGCGTGATCCACACCGACATGGATGCCGGAGTCAGCGCGCAGGCGCTGGCTGGCGCTCTCGACGACCGGACCGCGCTAGTCAGCTTGTCGCATGTGGCCTACCGCAGCGGAGCGCTCGCGGACATGCCGGACCTGACCAGGCTCGTGCACTCGGCCGGCGTGCTCATGCTGTGGGACCTGTGTCACTCAGTCGGGGCGGTGCCGGTCGAACTCGATGCCAGCGGCGCCGACCTGGCGGTCGGATGCACTTACAAGTACGTCAATGCCGGGCCGGGGGCGCCCGGATTCCTCTACGTCCGCGCGGACCTGCAAGACGGCATGCGGCAGCCGATCTGGGGCTGGTTTGGCCAGCGTGATCAGTTCGCCATGGGACCGCGCTACGAGCCCGCGCACGGAATGGCCGCATTCCTCACCGGAACGCCGAACATCATCGGCACCGTCGCGGTCGAAGAGGGCGCGCGGCTGCTGGGTGAGGCGGGCATGGCCAGGCTGCGGGTCAAGAGCATCGCGCTGACCAGTTACCTCGTCAGGCTGGCAGACGAATGGCTGCTGCCGCACGGCTTCGCGCTCGCGTCGCCGCACGACGCGGCCCGCCGGGGTGCTCACGTCAGCCTGCGCCATGACCATGCCTGGCAGATCAGCCAGGCGCTGATCGGAGCGGGCGTGATCGGCGACTACCGGGTGCCGGACCGGGTCAGGCTTGGCCCCGCGCCGATCACCACCAGCTTCACCGATGTCTTCGAGGCAATGGAGCGGCTGCGCGGCATCGCCGCGAGCAAGTCTTACGCCGATATCGCCACGGTGCCGATGGGCGTCACCTGATCGCCGCCGACGAGTGTCACCTGACCAGCGGACTGGCCGCAAGCAGAGCCCGTTCCCTCCGTATCAGCTCGTCATGCCGCCCAGCCCGACCAGGGCACGGGCGTGCTCGACTTCGCCCATATGGCGCAGGCCATGCTGGTAGATCCAGCACTCGGCGGCGTCGAGCCTGGTAATGCCGCGCTCGGCGGCCACCCGTGCGCTGTAGGTCGAGGCGAGCTGCGGCGGGAACGGACGCCCGACGACCACATCGTCCAGCGTCGCCGGATCGACCACCGCCAGCCAGGCTTCGGTCTTGGCGAACACAGCGTGCAGGTAAGCGGTAAACGCCGCATAGTCGCCGATGCGCTGTTCCAGCATCTCCGCGACAGTCTTGTCCTTGCCGTGGTCAGCGATGACGAGCCCGATTCGCTGCGCCCAGGAGTCGTCGTAGACCATCGGGCCGGCCCCCAGTATCGTCGCCGAGCCGTCCTCAATCTGGGTCACATGGAACAGGGAGAATGCGATGGGCAGCACCGGGGCGCGCTCGACGTAGTTCACCTGCTCCTGGTTCATCGTCGAGACAGCGTCTTCCCACAGCGAGTGCATGCCGCGCATCCGCCGTCGCAGCGAGTCGAGGATCAGTTCCATGTCACTCCTGGCAAGCCAGCCGGACGTAGCACCTGGCGCCGGGCGCGCCAGAATTTATTGACGTAGCTTCGGCCCGAAGCCTAGGGTCCCACTACTGCTCGTCATGCGATGCGATGTGCTCATTGAGTCCTGCGAGCTGCCGCGGAAGGGAACGAGGTCGCGTCATGACCGAGCAGATCAACGCCGTGGACTTCCATTTCGACATCATCTGCCCGTGGGCCTATCAGGCATCGATCTGGATGCGCGAGGTCCGCGACCGGCTCGGTCTGGACGTGCGCTGGAGATTCTTCAGCCTGGAGGAGATCAACCGAGCCGAGGGCAAGAAGCATCCCTGGGAACGCGACTGGTCCTACGGCTGGTCGATGATGCGGGTCGGCGCCCTGCTCCGGCGTATCGACCCGGCACTGCTCGACCGGTGGTACTACGCGGCTGGCACCGCCCTGCACGTCGATGGCCGCAAGCCGCATCGCCGCGAGGTCGCCGAGGAACTCATCGGCCAGCTGGGCCTTGACCCGGCCCTGGTCGGCGAGGCGATCGGCGACCCGACGACGAGCGAGGAGGTACGCGCCGACCATGACAAGGTCACCGGCCTAGGCGGCTGGGGTGTACCGACACTGGTCTTCGGCGGCGACAGGGCGCTCTTCGGCCCGGTACTGATCGCGCCGCCGTCCGGTGACGCCGCGGTCCGGCTGTGGCAGCTGATGACCGGCTGGCTTGAGTTCCCGTACCTGTACGAGCTGCAGCGGCCGAAGCGGCAGGCCGACCTGCACGCCATCGCAGCCACGTTCCAGCCCTATCTGGACGCGCGAGACTGGATCACCATCCAGAAGGAGACGCCGTGACTGATCTCGTCACCATCCGGGCCGCTCTGGCGCAGTGCTACGACTCGACCGAGTCGATCTGCGCACGGATGGACAGCGCGCAATGGCAGGCACAATCGCTATGCCCGGACTGGAGCGCTCGCGGTGTGGTGAGCCACCTGGGCATGATGGAGCGCGTCATGACGGGCTGGCTGCCGGGCACCGTCGAGGATGTTCCGCCGTTCGACCGCGTCGCGATCTACGAGCAAGAGACGGCCAATCTCGATGACGAGTCCTTCGCTGCCCGGATCGCGGAGATATTCAGCGCGCGCCGGGCCGACCTGTCGCAGCTGCGCGATGCGGACCTCGACAGACCCTCGTGGACGCCCGTCGGGCCGAAGACCTTCGGCCGCTTCCTGGAGATCAGGGTCTTCGACTTCTGGGTGCACGAGCGCGACATCACCACCCCGCTTGGCTGGCCGACCGACGACACCGGCCCGGCCGCCGAGATCGCGCTGGCCGAGGTGGCCGGGTCGCTCGGCTATATCGTCGGGAAGAAGATCGGCCTGCCGGATGGTGCCAGCATCGTCTTCCACCTGACCGGACCGATCGCCCGTGACCTTGCCGTCGCGGTCGACGGGCGAGCCAGGGTGGTCGATCGGGCGGCCAGGCCCGATGTCGAGCTCACCACGGACACCGTCACGTTCATCCAGCTGGCCTGCGGGCGTATCGACCCCCAGGCGCAGATTGACCATGGCCGGGTCAGCTGGACCGGCAGCGCCGAGCTGGCCGACCGGGCCGCTCGCAACCTCCGGTTCACGATGTGAGCACCGAGGTCACGCTCCTCGGCACTGGCAGCCCGCTGCCGACGGCCCAGCACGCCGGACCGGCGACGCTGGTCCGGGCTGGCCAGTCGATGCTGCTCGTCGACTGCGGCCGGGGTGTCGTGATGCGGCTCGCCGCTGCTCGCGTGTTCCCGGTCGGGCTGTCCGCGGTGCTGCTGACCCATCTGCACAGCGACCACATCTGTGATCTGAACGACGTCATCACCACGCACTGGATCATGACCGCGACCGCCACTCCGCTGCGGGTGATCGGGCCGCCAGGCACCCAGCGAGTCGTCAGCGCGATCCTGGACATGCTGGCTCTCGATCAGGGGTACCGGCAGGCTCACCACCCGTCGCTCAGTCATCCGATGACCGTCGCGGTGACCGAGATCGTCGATGGCGAGACGCTCGACATCGACGGCGCGCTGGTGCTGGTTCACTCGACCGACCACCGGCCGGTACAGCCGACGGTCGGATTCCGGATCGAGCACGACGGCGTAGCAGTGGTCATCGGCGGTGACGGAGTGCCCTGCGCCGGGCTGGACGCGCTGTGCCAGGGCGCCGACGTCTACATCCAGACGGTGATGCGAGCCGAGCTGATCCGGCAGGTGGCCAGCGCGCGCCTGATGGACATCCTGACTTACCACTCCACCATCGAGCAGGCCGCGCAGACTGCGGCACGGGCCGGGGTGCGGATCTTCATGCCCACCCACTTCATCCCCGCCATCGCGCCAGGCGACGAAGGCGCCTGGCAGGCACGAGCGGCTGCGCACTTCCACGGCGAGATCGTCATCGGCGGCGACCTGACGAGGATCTCGGTCGACCGCGAGCCAGCCGGCTGATTACTCCCACTCGATGGTGGCCGGCGGCTTGCTGGTGATGTCGAGGACGACTCTGTTGATCTCCGGCACCTCGTTGGTGATCCTCGTCGAGATCGTCGCCAGCACCGAGTCGGGCAGCCGCGCCCAGTCGGCGGTCATGGCATCCTCGCTGGTGACCGGGCGGAGCACGGCCGGATAGCCGTAGCTGCGCCCGTCGCCCTGTACGCCGACCGAGCGCACGTCGGCGAGCAGTACCACCGGGCACTGCCAGATCTGCCGGTCCAGGCCCGCCGCCGTCAGTTCCGCACGCGCGATCGCGTCCGCGGCCGCCACTATCCGCAGCCGATCCGCGGTCACCGCACCGATAATCCTGATAGCCAGTCCCGGACCAGGGAACGGCTGCCGCCAGACGATCTCGGCCGGCAGCCCGAGCTCAGCTCCGACCTCGCGCACCTCATCCTTGAACAGGTCGCGCAATGGCTCCACGAGCTCGAACTTCAGGTCATCGGGCAAGCCGCCCACGTTGTGGTGGGACTTGATGTTGGCCGTCCCGGTCCCGCCGCCAGATTCGACCACGTCGGGGTAGAGCGTGCCCTGGACCAGGAACGCGGCCTCGTCCTCGTGCTCACCCGCGATCTCGCGAGCGGCCTGCTCGAAAGCCCTGATGAACTCTCGCCCGATGATCTTGCGCTTCTGCTCGGGCTCGGTCACCCCGGCCAGCGCGGTGAGGAAGTCGCCTGCCGCGTCCACGACCTTGAGCTCGACTCCGGTAGCCGCGACGAAGTCCTTCTCGACCTGCTCGGCCTCACCGGAGCGAAGCAGGCCATGATCGACGAAGACGCAGGTGAGCCGGGCACCGATGGCCCGCTGCACGAGCGCGGCGGCGACTGCGGAGTCCACCCCGCCGCTCAGCCCGCAGATGGCGCGACCACCGCCGACCTGCGCAGCGATCCGCTCGGTCTGCTCCTCGATGACCCCGCGCATGGTCCAGGTCGGCTCGCATCCGGCGGCGGCCAGGAAGCTGCGGAGCATCGCCATGCCGTGCTCGGTATGCAGCACTTCCGGGTGGAACTGCATGCCGTACAGCTGCCGGTCCGGTGCTTCCGCCGCCGCCACCGGTGTCCCTGGCGTCGTGGCCGTGACCGCAAAGCCGGGTGGCGCCACCGCGCATGTATCGCCGTGTGACATCCAGACTCGCTGCGCCTCGGGCAGGCCGTCCAGCAGCACCCCGGCTGGCCGCTGCCGCCTGCAAAGGGGTTGCGCCGTACTCGCCGGTACCGGTGCGCAGCACCGTGCCGCCGAGATCGCGCACCATCAGCTGGAAGCCGTAGCAGATGCCGAGGACCGGCACCCCGGCCGTGAGCAGGCCGACCGGGGCGGGCGGGGCGCCGGGAGCGTAGACCGACGAGGGTCCGCCGGACAAGATGATGGCCGACGGGTGCAGAGCCAGCATCTCCTCTGCTCGCATGGTACTCGGCACGACCTGCGAGTACACCTGGCATTCGCGCACGCGGCGAGCGATGAGCTGGGCGTACTGTGCACCGAAATCCACCACCAGCACCGGCCCGGATGCCAGGCCCGAGCCATTCCGATCAGCGTCCGCCATGCCAGCATTCTAGTCGGCGGTGCCGGGCTAACCGGCGTGGCTGGCCGGGTCCTGTAGCTGCGCCGGTACTGCGACGGGGCTTACCCTGACCCGGGAAATACGCCGCCCGTCTAGCTGGGTCACGGTCAGCGTCCGCCCGCCAACCTCGACGGACTCACCGTTGTCTGGCAGGTGGCCGAGCGAGGCGAGCAGGTAGCCGGCCACCGTCTCATACGGGCCTTCGGGCAGTTCTAGCCCGGTCTGCTCGGCGAACTCGTCCAGGTTCAGCAAGCCGTCCACCTCAAGCTCGCCGCCGTGCAGCTGGCGCGGATGTGACGCTTCCTCGTCGTACTCGTCCTGGATGTCCCCGATCAGTTCCTCGACCAGGTCCTCCAGGGTGACTATCCCGGCGGTGCCGCCGTACTCGTCCACCACGATCGCCAGGTGCGCCCGGTCCTTGCGCATCTCCGACAGCGCCGACAGCACCATCTTGCTGATCGGCAGGAACTTGACCGGCCGGCAAACCTCGCCGACCTTACGGCTGTCCGCATCGGGCCGGTTATCCAGGAGATCTCGGGTGTGCACGAACCCGATGACATCGTCGTAGGACTCCTGGTAGACCGGGAACCGAGAGTAACGAGCCTGCTCGGCGATGGCAGCCGCCTGGGTGAGCGGCATCGTCGCTGGCAGGAACTCCACCTCCGTCCGCGGCACGAGCACCTCGCGAATCTGCCGTTTCCCGGCATCGAAGACCTCGCCGACTATATGCCGCTCATCCGGGCTGAGCGCCTGGTGCCCGGCGACGAGGTCGCGGAGTTCCTCATCGGTCATCACCCCGCGGCCCGCCGCGGGGTCCCCGCCAAGCAACTGCACTACCAGGTTCGTACATTTCGACAGCAGCCACACCAGCGGTCGGGCCAGCGTCGCCAGCCGGTCTACCACCGGCCCAGCCACGTACGCGACCCGCTCGGCTCGTTGCAGGGCCAGCCGTTTAGGCGCGAGTTCGCCGAATACCAGGGTGAAGAAGGAGATCGCCAGGGTGACGGCTATCAGTGCCAGCAGCGTGGCCACCCCATGCGGCAGCCCCGCCCTGGTGAGCTCGCTGCCCAGCTTGTTCGACAGCAGGCGCGCGCCGAAAGCGCCCGACAGCAGGGTGGCCAGCGTCACGCCGATCTGCACCGATGACAGGAACCTGTTCGGGTCCTGGGCCAGCCGAGCCGTTCGCTGCCCGCGCTTGCCTCGCTTGCTGAGGGCTCGCACCTGGCCCTCGCGGAGCGACACAAGCGCCATCTCCGCGCCGGCGAAGAAGCCGCCTATCAGTACCACGGCCAGGACGAGGAGAATATCCCAGCCGACGCCATTCACGTCCGGATCCCCGACCCTCGTTCATTCGGCTACGCGAGCGCTGCCGTCCTCGCGCACCGGCACCAGCCGGAACTCGGCTGCGCGGTAGTTTGCAATAGTCTAAGCAGTCTGCCCGCTGGGGCGGATGGTACTCGCCGAGCCTGTCGGCCGACCGATGTGATCTGTAGGCAAATAGTTCCTTTATCCCTATCACGGCACATCAGCGTGAAGTACATTTCGTACCGGTAACGAAGGGGCAGGTGAGCAGTGGCCGGGACATACGACGAGGCCGTCGCGATCTCCGCAGAACTAACCGAACTACGCAGGTCGATTCACGCAGACCCGGAGATCGGCCTGGACCTGCCGCGAACCCAGCGCAAGGTGCTCGACGCCCTCGCCGGGCTGCCGCTGGAGATCAGCCTCGGCGACGGGCTCAGCTCCGTGACCGCCGTACTTCGCGGCGGCAGGCCCGGCCAGACCGTACTGCTGCGCGGTGACATGGACGCGCTTCCGGTAGCCGAGCGTTCTGGTGTGCCCTACGCGTCCACGGTCGACGGCGTCATGCACGCGTGCGGACACGACTTGCACACGGCCATGCTGGCCGGGGCCGCGAAGATCCTCTCCGCGCACCAGCCCGAGCTGCCCGGAAACGTCATCTTCATGTTTCAGCCGGGCGAGGAGGGCCCTGGTGGTGCCCGGATCATGGTCGAGGAAGGCGTACTGGACGCGGCGGGCGACCGGCCAGCCGCTGCCTATGCCCTGCATGTCGCCTCCGGCCTGCTGCCGGGCGGCCTGGTCGCCAGCCGGGCGGGCACGATCATGGCCGCCGCGGATACCCTGCACGTCACCGTGCACGGCCGCGGCGGGCACGGATCGCAGCCCCATCGTGCGGCCGACCCGGTACCCGCGGCTTGCGAGATCGTGCTGGCCCTGCAGACCATGGTCACGCGCCAGTTCGACGTGTTCGACCCGGTGGTGGTGACCGTGGGCACCTTCCACGCTGGCACCGCCGACAACGTCATCCCCGACGACGCGCACTTCGTGGCGACGATCCGCTCGTTCTCGCCGCAGGCGCGCGCAGCCATCGCGCAGGCCGCGCCGAGGCTTGCCCGCGACATCGCGACCGCGCACGGGCTGACCGCGACCGCAGAGTTCGTGGACGGGTACCCGGTGACCGTTAACGACGCGGCCGAGCTCGCGTTTGCCGAGCAGACCGTAGCCGCAGTGCTCGGCGACGGGCGGTACGTGGCCGCACCCGATCCGCTGACCGGCTCGGAGGACTTCTCCTACGTGCTGGAGCAGGTGCCGGGCGCGTTCCTGATGCTCGGCGCGTGCCCGGCCGGACGCGGATGCCGGCACGGCCCCGTTCAACCACTCCGCCGAGGCCGTGTTCGACGACGCGGTGCTTCCAGCCGGCACCGCGCTCTACGCCGAGCTAGCCCTGCGCCGCGGCTCGCCGCCGGCTGAGACCCGCTACAGGCTGGCAACGTCGGACTGCTTGGCCCTGACCGCCGCGGCCGCCTCGCGGAGCGAGGCGAGCTCGGTGTCGGTCAGGTCGCGCTCCACCACCCTGTTGACGCCGGCCGGCGCCTAGTCTCAGCCTCCACGCCGAGGTAGACACCGGAGATCCCGTACTGGCCGTCGACCCAGGCACACACCGGCATGACCGCACCGGAGTCCTCGGCCACTGCGCGCGCCATCCTGGCCGCCGCTGCCGACGGCGCGTAATAGGCCGAGCCGGTCTTCAGCAGCGCGACGATCTCTGCGCCCCCGTTCCGGGTCCGCTCGACGAGCTGGTCGATCTCGCTGGCAGTCAGCAGCTCAGCCAGCGGTTTGCCGCCAACCGAGCAGGCCGACGGCACCGGCACCATCGTGTCGCCGTGCGATCCGAGCGTGAGCGTGGTGACCGAGCCGACTGGCACACCGAGCCGCTCGGCCACGAAGTAGCTGAACCTGGCCGTGTCCAGCATCCCGGCCTGGCCGAGCACCCGGTGCGCGGGGAAGCCGGAAACCTTGGCGGCCAGTGCCGTCATCTCGTCCAGCGGGTTTGACACCACGATGAGCACAGCGTCGGGCGCATGCTTGACGACCTGCTCGGTGACGTTCCGGACGATCTTGGCGTTGACACCGATCAGGTCCATCCGGCTCATTCCCGGCTTGCGCGGCAGGCCGGCCGTGACGATCACGATGCCGGAGCCGGCGATGGCCTCGTAGCCTTCGCCGGCCGGACCGGTCGTCTGCCCGGTGACCTTGGTCTCGAAGCCCTCAACCGGGCGCGACTGATTCATGTCCAGGGCGAGGCCCTCGGGCTTGCCCTCGACGATGTCGGTGAGCACGACCTCATCGAAGATGTCGTACTCAGCCAGTCGCTGCGCCGTGGTCGAGCCGTAGAACCCGGCTCCGACTACCGTTACCTTTCCTCTGCGGGCCATTTCCCGTGTTCTCCTTTGAAGCCGCACTCGTCGGATTGGGTCAGGACGCGGCCATGGCCGCGCGCAGGTTCTCGTCCAGAGCGGCCAGGAACTCTTCGGTGGTCAGGTACGGCGTGCCCTTGCCGACCAGGAGCGCCAGGTCCTTGGTCATCTTGCCGCTCAGCACAGTGTCCACGCAGACGCGCTCGAGTGTCTCGGCAAACGCGGTGACCTCGGGCGTGCCGTCGAGCTTGCCGCGGTGCGCCAGGCCCCGTGTCCACGCGAAGATCGAGGCGATCGGGTTGGTCGACGTCGGCTTGCCCTGCTGGTGCTGCCGGTAGTGCCGCGTCACCGTGCCGTGCGCTGCCTCCGCCTCAATGGTCTTGCCGTCCGGCGTCATCAGCACGCTGGTCATCAGGCCGAGCGAGCCGAATCCCTGCGCCACGATGTCGGACTCAACGTCGCCGTCGTAGTTCTTGCAGGCCCAGAGAATGCCGCCGTTGCCCTTGATCACTTGCGCGACCATGTCGTCGATCAGGCGGTGCTCGTAAGTGATGCCGGCGCTCTCGAACTCAGCCTTGAACTCGGCCTCGAAGACCTCCGCGAAGATGTCCTTGAAGCGGCCGTCGTAAGCCTTCAGGATCGTGTTCTTGGTGGACAGGTACAGCGGCAGCCCGCGGTCCAGCGCGAACCGCATGGTCGCGCGGGCGAAGTCGCGGATGGAGTCGTCAAAGTTGTACATGCCGAGAGCGATGCCGCTGCCGGTGAATTCGGCCACCTGGAGGTCGATCGGAGCAATCCCGGCCTCGGCCGGCTGATAGGCGATGCGGACCTTGCCTGCGCCCGGCACGACGAAGTCGGTCGCCCGGTACTGATCACCGTGCGCGTGCCTGCCGATCACGATGGGCTCGGTCCAGCCCGGCACGAACCGCGGGATGCTGGACACGACGATCGGCTCACGGAAGACCACGCCGCCCAGGATGTTGCGGATCGTGCCATTGGGCGAGCGCCACATCTTCTTCAGGCCGAATTCGGTGACGCGGTCCTCGTCCGGAGTGATCGTCGCGCACTTAACGCCCACGCCGTGACGCTTGATCGCGTTCGCCGCGTCGATCGTGACCTGGTCGTCCGTCGCGTCCCGGTTCTCCACGGACAGGTCGTAGTACTCAAGGTCAATCTCAAGGTAAGGCAGGATCAGCTTGTCCTTGATGAATTGCCAGATGATCCGTGTCATCTCGTCGCCGTCGAGTTCTACGACGGCTGGAGTACGTGGAAGCAAGCCTGGCCGATTTCCAGCGCCGTTCCTCGCCAGACGGCGTAGTGGATGCCGACGACATGCCCGCCTTCATTCCGCAGCATGTGTTGGACGAAGCGGCGGGGTTACCCACGCCGCCTAAGGCCGCGAAACCGGCGGTATTCTGATCGGCCGCTTGCATCACGACGCCGCGTTGCCCGAGATCTTCGCCGAGGTGACCGCGCAGATTCCGGCCGAACACACCTTGGGTACGGTGGTCAGGGTCACCTTCACCGCGGAGACCTGGAGCGCCGCCAAAGCCGCGATTCGACTCCGCAACCCGCGCGAGATCTACCTGGTTACTGGCACAGCCACCCGGTCCACGACTGACAGGCGGAGTCCAGCCGTCACCGACCCAGGGGGCCGGATCGGGCGTTCTCGCAGGGACGCAGAGAGCCAAGCGCGCTTCGCACGCGAGCGAGCGAGGACGCCGCGCACAGGCGTCGAGGCGGTCGCCGTGATGATCCCACTCGATGGTGCCGGCGGCTTGCAGGAGATGTCGAGACGACGCGGTCGACCTCAGGCAGCTCGTTGATGATGCGCGAGGCGACCGTTTCGAGCAGGTCGTAAGGCAGGCGCGCCCAGTCGGCGGTCATCGCGTCGTCGCTTGTGACGGCGCGGATGACGATGGGGTAGCCGTAGGTGCGCTCGTCGCCCTGCACGCCTACGGTGCGGACGTCCGGGAGCACACAGAAGGACTGCCACAGCTCCCGGTAGAGCCCTGCCTTGCGGATCTCCCTCTTGCAGGATATGGTCGGCCTCGCGCAGCACGTCGAGGCGCTCCTCGGCGGCTTCGCCGCCGACGACGCGGATCGCGAGCCCGGCCCCGGGAAGGGCTGGCGCCAGACGAGCCGCTCGGGCAGGCCGAGCTCGGCCCCGACGGCGCGAACCTCATCCTTGTACAGGGCTCGCAGCGGCTCGACCAGCTCGAACTGCAGGTCGTCGGGCAGCCCACCGACGTTGTGATGGGACTTGATCGTCGCCGCTCCGGTGCCGCCACCGGACTCGATCACATCCGAGTAGAGCGTCCCCTGCACGAGGAAGCGGGCGGGGCGAGCGGGGTCCAAATCACCGCCGGCCGCGTCGGCGAGCTTGCCGGCCTCCTCCTCGAACACGCGGATGAGCTCGGCGCCGATCGCCTTGCGCCTTCCGCCTCCTGGCTCGCTTACCCCCTTGAGCTTGTCGAGGAAGCGCGTCTCGGCGTTCACCGCCTCGAGCGGCACCTTGAAGGTGTCGCGGAAGGTCTTCACGACCTGGTCGCCCTCTTCCTTGCGCATCAGCCCGTGGTCCACGAACACGCATGTCAGCTGCTCGCCGACGCATCCGCCGTGCACCAGCAGGGCGGCCACCGAAGAGTCCACACCGCCGGAGAGGCCGCAGATGACGTCGTCCTCCCCCACCTGTGCGCGAATGCGTCGAACCTGTTCCTCGACGATCGAGGCCGCCGACCAGGTCAGCTCGCATCCGCATACCTCGGTGAGGAAGCGCGTCAAGATCTCCTGGCCGTAGGGCGTATGGACGACCTCTGGATGGAACTGGATGCCGTAGATGCCGCGCTCGGTGGACTCGACCGCGGCGACCGGCGAGCTGCTCGAGGACGCGAGCGCGGTGAAGCCCGCGGGTGCCTCGTAAACGGTGTCGCGGCGGGACATCCAGCATGTCTGCTCGCGCGGCAGCCCCGCCAGCAGGACGCCCGCCTCGGAGACGTGCAGGTCAGAGCGGCCGAACTCGCCAATCTCAGCCTGCTCGACACGCCCACCGAGCGTGTGTACGAACAGGTGCATGCCGTAGCAGATGCCCAGCACCGGCACGCCGAGCTCCAGCAATCCGAGCTCGAGCGGCGGAGCTCCGTCGGCATAGACCGTAAGGCCGGCCCGCCCGAAAGGATGATCCCGCGCGGTTTGCGCGCCGCGATCTCCTCGAGCGGCACGTGATGGGAATGAAGCTCGCTGAACACGCCGCAGTCGCGGACCCGGCGCGCGATCAGTTGCGCAGCACGCCCGCCGTAGTCGAGCACCACGATCTCGTCGGTCTTCGTCGGCGACACCGACGTCTCTCGAGCGAACGCTGTCTCACCATCGCTCGACGAACGCGACGGGCGGCGCCCGTCCCCTCCTCGACCGCCGGCTCGGGTGCCGTGGCGGCGAGCTCAGTCATCGACGAGGGCGGCTACCTTCCCGTTGGTCGCGCCCATGCCGACGCCCTGGTCGTGCTGCAGCGCCTTGCCCTCGGTCTGCAGCGCCGGCGCGACCACGACCTCGGCGCGGTTGAACTCCGCGAGGTCCTTGTGGCCACAGGTCGCCATTGACGTGCGCAGGCCGCCGAACAGGTTGAAAGCGCCGTTGTTCCCACGCGCCGGCCCGACGAGGATCTCTTCGAGCGTCCCGTTCTGGGTGGTCGCGACGCGAGCGCCGCGCGGCAGGCTCGGATGGAATGTCGCCATCCCCCAGTGAAAGCCGCGGCCCGGAGCCTCGTAAGCGCTGGCCAGGCGGCGAGCCGATCATCACCGCGTCTGCGCCGAGCGCAATCGCCTTGGACACGTCGCCGCCATCGCGCATGCCGCCGTCGGCGATCACCTGGCAGTACTCGCTGGTCTCGAGCATGTGCGTAGAGCGCGCGTGCGCGACGTCGGCAATGGCTGTCGCCTGCGGCACACCGATGCCGAGGACGCCGCGCGTCGTGCACGCGGCTCCCGGCCCTACGCCAACGAGCACACCGGCGGCTCCGGTGCGCATCAGGTGCAGGCCGGTGTGGTAGGAAGCACAGCCGCCGACCACCACTGGGACTTCGAGGCTCGGCATGAAGTCCTTCAGGTTCAGCGGCTCGGAGACGGTCCGGATGTGTTCCCCGGAGACGACGGTCCCCTGGATCACGAGCACGTCGAGGCCCGCGTCCATCGCGATCTCGTGGTAGTCGAGCACGCGCTGCGGCGCGGGCGAGGCGGCGACGACGACTTTCTGCTCCTTGATCTCGGCGATCCGCTGCGCGATCAGCTCCGGCTTGACGGGCTCGCGGTAGATCTCTGACATCTCGCGCGTCGCGAGGCCCTTCGGCAGCAGTGCGATCCGCTCTTGCTGCCTCTCGGCGTCCTCATAGCGCGTGAAGATGCCCTCGAGGTTCAGCACCGCAAGACCGCCGAGCCGGCCGATGATGGCCGCGCTCTCCGGCGAGACGACGCCGTCCATCGCGGAGGCGAGCATCGGCAGCTCGAACTGGTAAGGCCCGAGCTTCCAGGAGATGTCGATGTCGTCAGGGTCGCGCGTGCGCCGCGAGGGCACGATTGCGATGTCGTCGAAGCCGTAGGCACGACGGCCCTTCTTGCCGCGTCCAATCTCTATCTCCATCGCTGCATCCTCGCATTCCTGGCGGACACCCCGTCACTGCAAACGGGCCACTTCACCCCGCGCCCGGCGGCGCCGGAGGGGCTCCGGCGGGGCACCTTCAGGGGCTTGTGGGCAGCGCGGTGCACCTGACCCTCGCCGAGCATAGCAATCGCCTCCCGGTGCTAATGCCCTTGGATATGCTCGAATGAGATGAACGACGCTATCCACACACGCTATGAGCCCAACGCGATCGAGACCGCTCGCCAGGCGGCGTGGCGCGAGCGCGACGCGTTCAAGACGCCGGCGGTGACCGACGAGCAGACGCCGATCTACATCAAGCCATCGGCGCCGTTCACGTCGGGCAACATCCATATCGGACACGTCCGCAGCTACTCGATCGGCGACGCCTACGCGCGGTTCCGCCGTGCACGCGGCGACGCCGTCCTGTTCGCGTTCGGATTCGACGCGTTCGGCCTGACGGCTGAGCTCGGCGCGATCGCGGGCGGCGAGCCGCCGAGCGAGTGGGTCGACCGCCGCGCCGAGCACATGACCGGCCAGCTGCAGCGGCTGGGCTTCTCCTTCGAGTGGGAGCGCTCGTTCCTGAGCTCCGACCCGATCATGTATCGCTGGTCGCAGTGGCTGTTCCTGACACTGCTCGAGGCCGGCCTGATCTATCGCGGCACCGCCAATGTTGACTGGTGCGACACGTGCCAGACGACGCTCGCGTCGATCCAGGTCGAGCCCGGCGGCACGTGCTGGCGCTGCCACGGGCCGGTGCGGCTGATCCAGCCGCCGCAGTGGTTCCTACGGATCAGCTCCTACACAGAGGAGAACGATCGCCGCCTGGCCGAGCTCGCCGCCGGCGGCAAATGGGACGATGTCGCGGTCGCGTCGCAGGAGATCGTGCTCGGCCGCGTTGACGGCGCTCTAGTTCGACCTCCACAGCCCGGACTGGGAGCAGCTGACCGTCTTCACGCCGCACGCGGACGCGCTCGCGGACGCGCGCTTCGTGCTCATGTCCCCCCGCCACCCCGAGGCGGACGCATGGGCGTTGGCGCCAGACGTGAGCGAGCAGTCCGAGCAGCTGCGATCCGGAGGCTGGGAGCGCAGTTCCGCGAGGCGGAGACGATCCCGGTGATCGATACCGGACGGGTGCTCAGCGTCCCCGGGGGATCGACGCTGCCCGTGCTCGTCTTGCCGCCGGTCGACTCGCGCTTCGGACCAACAGTCGTATTTGGCGTCCCCTCGCACGACCGCACCGACGAGGTGATCGCGCGCCGGCTCGGCTTCAACCCACGAGAGGACGCGGGTGAGCGCGACTCGAGCGGCGGGGCGGCCGCCGCGAGCGGCGCAAACGGCGATCGCCGGCAGGACAGTGCGCCCGCCAAGCAAGGCGCGCGCCCGGCGGTGCGCTACCGGGCCTACGACTTCACGATCTCGCGCCAGCGCTCGTGGGGCACGCCGATCCCAATCGTCTACTGCGAGCAGTGCGGCGCAGTGCCCGTGCCACGCGAGCAGCTGCCGGTGCTGTTGCCGCTCGACCTGCGCCCGAAGGGCACCGGCAATCCGCCGGCCCAACTGAAGGAGTCCGCGCAGAGGACAAGCTGCCCGTCGCGCCGGCGGGCCGGCGCGCCGCGAGACCGACATGCTCGACTGCCACTTCGACTCGATCTCGGTGGCTATGGGCACCCCGGTGGCGGTCTCCCCCGAGGAGCGCGAGGACTCGCTCGAGGAGGAGAATCTTCGCGTTGACGGATAGACGCCAGCGGCTCCTGTCTGAGCGCCTGGTCGCGGGCTCCGACAGCGGCAACTTCGTGTTCGACCAGCGCATCATCACCAAGGCGCTGCGTGATATCGGCCTGCTGGCGTTCCTCGCGGACGGCGGGCCCGCTTCGCGGGCCGTCCGTTCGACGAAGATGGAGCTGATGGCCGACGGTGAACAACACCAGCAAGCATCTGGGCAATGTGGGTTGACCCCGACGAGCTGGTCGCGGCGGCGGCCATGGCGCCGATACCGTGCGGTTGGCCGTGCCATGCGCGGCGAGCCCGCAGAAGTCGCTGAACTGGAGCGACTCGGCGGTGCTGCGCTGCAGCAGGTTCCTCACACAGGTGTGGGACGAACCGCAAGCGATGATCGCTCGCCAGGCGGCCGCGCCCGCGGCGACGGAGCGTTCAGCCTGCACTCCGGCTGCAGTGGACGGCGAGGTGCCCGTGAGAGACACCACCGAGCCCCTGCGTCTGAAACTGTCGCAGTGGTGCGAGGCCGGCGTGGGACGTATCACCAATGACATGGAGAACCCTCTGGAGATGCACAGCGCGGTGCGCAACGTCATGCGCCTGTTCGACCGCATCAAGGACTTCGAGAAACGGGTCGTGGCACGTGAGCCAGAGCTCGGCGGCGCCAACCTCGACGCGCTCGTCGAGGCGCTCACGCTGCTCGCTGAGCTGCTCGCGCCGCTGGCGCCGCATCTCGCGGAGGAGCTGCGCATCGGCCTTCGGAACTACAAAGAGACACAAAGACGCCGTGGCCACCCGTCATCATTAAGGGTGCTGCACATCACATGGCAGGCCCGCGGCGGAGGCGAGGAGGCGGGCGCGCCTCCACGTGGGTGCCTGCTCTGCTTGAGCACCGCTGGGCCCACAAGTTGATGGTCTCCGTGACCTCACCTTGGAGTGTCTGGATTGCGGTCAGGGCCTCGTCCTCGCTCTATGGCGATCAACCCGAGCCATGGGCCATAACACCAAACCGAGTCCCAGTGTCCTTGGAGCACCTGGCGTTTCTAGATCCTTCACCTCACCGTCCATGACTCGGCTCACCCGCCCGGCGGCGCATCCTGGGTGCTCAAGAACCGAAAAACAGCTCCAGACGACGCGACGGCGGGACGGGCCGGAGCAATCCATGGCAGTCTGCAAAGCAATGGACGAGACTTTCGGAGGAGGACCGGTGTGGTCTCGATGTCGGTGGCGCGACTGCTCGAGCGCGGCGGCACCGAGATCGGCTGCGTGTCCACAGGCAACGTCGGCACGGCTGCGGCCTCGATGGCGGCCAAGGCCGGCGTGGTACGCGTGCACCCTCGAACCCCGAACTGGCTCAAGGAAACAAAGGCGCGCGCGTGCATGGCGCTCGGCGCAAAGGTGTGCCAGGTCGAGGGAAACTACGACGAAGCGAACAAGCGCTGTCGCGAACTGGCGGAAAGCACCGGCATGGACTTCGCCAACATCACGCTGCGGCCGTTCTACGCCGAGGGGGCGAAGACGGCGGCGTTTGAGATCGTCGAGCAGCTCGAGTGGCAGGCGCCCGACCACATCATCCACCACGGCGGCCGCGGGCGGGACACTCCCTCGAGGCTGCCCAAGGGCCTCGTCGAGCTGCAGCTGCTGGAGCTCTCCGAGACCGACGCGACCTGCATCCACATCGCCCAGCCGAGCGGCTGCAACCCGATCGCCACGGCGATCGTCGCCGAGGAGGCGGAGATCCACGCGGTGACGCCGGAGACGGCGGCGCACTCGCTGGCGACGGAAACCCAGGGGACGGATACCTGGTGATCGATGCCGTGCTCAAACGCGGCGGCACGGGCGGATTTGCCAGCGATCCGGAAATCTTCCGCGGGCATCGACCTGCTCGCCGCGACCGAGGGGCTGCTGACCGAGCCGGCTGGCGGCAACATGACTATCGCGGTCCTCGAGAAACTCGCCGCCGCCGGTCGCTTCGCGCCGGATGACGTGGTCGTCGCGATCATCACCGGCAATGGCCTGAAGACGCTCGACGATCACCCGCAGAAGCCGTGGCCGGCGAATGTTGACTGCGAACTTGAACGCGATGACGGCTGCGCTGAGCGAGCTCAAGCGCGGCGGCACGCTCGTCGAGAGCGTGCGCGCGAGCAGCTGCATTTTTATAACCTGCTTGTAGAGCGTGGAAGTTGCCGGCGGGCGGGCGAGTATAAACAGACACAAGATGGCAAGTCCATCGCATCGCCGCAGGAGTTCCACGACGTGATCGACCGGCTGTTTCAGATCATGAGCGAGGACCCGGAGATCGGGCCCCGCCTGCGCGAGGCCGATGTGCCACGCAGGTTCGAGTTCGAGGACCTCAACCTGGTTTTCCATGCTCCGCTGCGGGCGGGCGGACGAGCAGTCGAACCTCGCGTGGGAGTGGAGCGACGAGGTCGGCCTGGTCGCCCAAGGTGCGCATGACGATGTCCTCGAAGACCGCGAACCGCCTTTTTCACGGGCGGGAAAACCTGGGGCATGCGATCGCCCGACGCCGAGTCAAGACCAGTGGCGATCTCAAAGCGGCGCTCGAGCTGATCCCGATCACCAAGCCGGTCTACGAGCGCTACCGGATCTCGTCACCGAGGAGTATCCGCACCTGCGTGCGTAGCGGCTAGTCGAACGGCATGAGTCCGACACTCCAGGCTCGATTCGAGATCGAGCGGTCGGTCGGCGCCGGCGAAGACTACGCCCGCGGCGGCGCGCGGCTCACCCTAGGCGCCTAGGAGCTCGCCGTCGGAAGCGCGCCCACCCGCGCATGGCACTTCCGTGTCGGCGCCGGCCATGAAGCCGTAGAAGAAGACGTGCTTCGGAGCGACCGCCGGAATCAGCTTGTTCACGACGTAGGGCGCGTGCCGCCGGCCGGCGGTGCTTCGCCGAGCACCTGACCGTGCGCGCAGTAATAGGCCCCGATCTCAGCTTATCCAGATCTGGGCGCCGGCGCCGTCGTTCGGCAACGCCCGCTCGAAGCGCAGGACCGCCGCGTCGCTGCGCGCCTTCACCGACCGGTACGGATGGATACCCCAGATCGTCGGCGAGAACGACAGCGAAATGAGGTAGGTCTGCTCGTAGCCCGCCAGAGAGACGGCGTCTTCGAAATCGCCCGCGATCACCTGACAGTCGCGCTGCCCGCACACCGACTCCGCCCAGTCAGCGATTCCGGCGGCTTTCGCTGCGGGCTCGTTGCCTTGGTTGTTCGGCTCGTTCCACGGCTCGACACAGCCGACCCGGCGCACCTGCGCGGTCGGCTGCTTCGAGGAGACCTTCAAGCCCGGCTTGATATTCGCGAGCGCTCGTTGGATAGACGCTCGTGTAGCTCGTCAGCGCGAGAACCGGGCGCGAGACCCAGCGCTCGGATGTCCTTGAGCCACGCTTCGAAGCGTTCGCGGTAATCGCCTTTGGCGTTCGCGCCGGCGCTAACTTCCGCCATCGCGCTCCACTGCACGACATAGCGAGCGAGGGTGATCTGACCGACCCACGTCGCGCGGAAGAAGCTCGCGAACGTAGCTGTCGGCGAAGGAGCCATTCCACACCGGGAGGCTCTGGTCGGAGATGCCGTTGACGTAGGCGGTGCCCGCGCGAGCGTTGGCCGGCGCCAGGACGAGGCACAACGCCGAGCACCGCGACACACCGCGTGAGGCTCGTGCGCGCTCGGAGCGCCGGGCGAGAGTCAAACGGCTGTGCTCGGCGCCAGCCAATGCCTCGAACCTCTCCAGCTCACACCCGGACGCACCGGACGCCGGCTGGAGGGATCGGAGATCCGCACGCGCTCAGGCAGCAGCCAGCCAGGGGCTTCCTCGAGCGCCTCGGAGGCTGCTTGACGGCCCGCCGCTCGCGCCTCGTCGATCTGGTGAAACTCGAGCAGTCCAAGACCAACAACACCCGCACCTCGATCTTGAAGCCGGCGTCCAGCCGCGCGGACTCGGTTGTATTGGAGCTCGATAGCAGCGCGATGCTGGATATCGTTCCCGGCAACTGTCACTCTGGCACGCGCACGCCTCGCTTTCCCCCTGCTCTCACGCACGCGATCGCCGATGTTGGCGGCGTCCTGTCGGAAGCGCCGATCGCCGCCCTTGATGTCCACAGCAACAACGGGACCCTCGCCGGTTAGCGTCATCGGCGCGAGCGGGCTATCGTCCAGTAGGGAGCCGTCGATCAGCACACGTTCGGTGCACAGTTGCCGGCGGCGCAATCACGGGGAGCGCCATACTGCATCCGACTGCCAAGTAGAGGGGACCGTCGTGGTCGACCACGAGGCCGCCGTTCGCGATGCTCGACGCTTGCCAGGTAGAAGGCACGGTCGAGTTCCTCTTACTGCACATCGCCAAAGTACCTGTTCGAGCATCGCCCGTCCCTTTTGTCCCTTGGTCAAGGCTGTTCGCGGCAGGGTGTAGTCGTTGATCGAATTGGCGGCGAACCCACTCCTCATAGCAGCAGGCGTCGATCGCGTGGCTGTCATACCCGCAGGCGAGGAAGCCGCCAATGAACGCACCCATGCTCACGCCCCCGACGCGGTCCACGACCACACCGGCGTTCTGAAGCCTCTCAATCACCCCGAGATGGGCGAATGCCCTCGCTCCGCCGCCACTGAGCACGACCCCCACCGCCCGTCCGGCCAGCCTGCGAGCCATGCGAGCCATATCGCCGCGGCGGTGGCCGTCGGTCCTGATCGCGAAGGTGCTGACGGGGGCCGTGATCTCCCATCCAGTCCACTAAGGATTTCGTCACTGCTCAATGCCGTAGCCGAGGCTAACTCACCGACGAAGGCTTGCGCATTCCCCCGCATGGGACACCGGTCGCTGGCCGTCGGAGAGTCGACGCGCCGACGGCGACGACCACCTTGTCGGCACGCGCAAGCGGGAACTCTGTCCCACACACGCGACAGTGTGCTCGGACGAGCCGCATACGAGGATCACCTGATCGTGATCGAGCTCGCAGCGCTCGACCAGCGGAGTGAACTTGGCCACCGCTTCCTGCGAGCTGATTC
>CAWCHF010000006.1:0-61962 GCA_963795265.1 uncultured Actinomycetota bacterium
TACGACTCTCCTGACGTTTCCGTGGGTCACGTAACGGTGACTCTCCCCGGCAGCGGCGGGCACAATCCACCCAGCTTCAGCATCGCCAGGGAGATCAGCGCCTGAGGCGAGTGAAAGCCGAAGGCCCGGCGGGCGATCAGTCGGATCTGGGTGTTGATCGCCTCCACCCGGGCGTTGGAGAGGCCGTGGCGGATCGCGGCGACGATCCCCTCGCGCTGTGCGGTGATCGTGCGGGCGAGCTTGACGAAGGGCTGAGGCGACAGCGCTGCGCCCAGGAGAGCCATTCGTCGAGAAGGGCGATCGCCTTTCGGGCCGGCAGGCGGTAGATCTGGCGCAGCTGCTCCTTCAGCAGGTAGGCCCGGTAGAGCGGGCGGTTGAGCTTCTCGACGTCGGCGAGCTTTGACTGCTGGCGGGTGGTCAGGTTCTCGGGGTTCTTCCAGAGGGCGTAGCGGGCGCCCTTGAGCTCTGCCGCTGCATCGCCCTGGCCCTGGCGGCGCGCCTCGTTCCAGACCTCCCGGCGAACCTTGTCGAGCGCCTCGGTGGCGAGCTGAACGACGTGGAAGGGGTCGACGCAGCGCTTCGCCCGCGGGCAGCGCTCGGCCAGCACCGCCTCGATCCAGCCCGCCATGTCGCAGGAGACGAGCTTCAGCTGCTTGGCGCGCTTGAGCCCGAGCGCGTCGAAGAACGCCTCCACGGTGGCTTGGTGTCGCGCCCCGGCGCCGCCCAGACCAGTCGCCCGGTGTCGTGGTCGACGACCACCGTCAGGTAACGGTGGCCCTTGCGATGGGAGATCTCGTCGATGCCGATCCGCCGCAGGCCGGCGAGCAGGTCCAGATCGCGGACCGCCTCGGCGGCCACCCGCTCGCAGATCCGGCCCACGCTGCGCCAGGCGATCCGCATCAGCTCGGCGACGGCGCTGCCCGAGGTGTTCACCGCCAGCCAGGCGACCTGCTGCTCGAAGGCCCGGGTGAAGCGCGAGTCGTGCCGGGCCCAGGGGACAGCGCAGACGACCACGCCGTGCTCGGGGCAGCTCACCCTGGGAGCGTCGGCCTCCAGGTAGGCGATGGTCGTGCCGAGGTCAAGCGCCCGCCAGCGCCGCCGCCCCTCGCCGAGATCGAAGCCGGGTGCGCGGCGCCCGCAGACGCCGCAGCGATCGCGCTCCCGGTGGTGTGGCCGGACCGACACCACTACCTGCTCTTTGTCGTCGATCTCGACGCCTTCGATAACCGCCTGTCCCACATCGAGCAGGCGTGCCCATACCCTTTCCTTGCGCACGTCGTTTTCGCTCCTTTCGATTTCCAGCCTTCTGACAGCCGGAAACCTAGGCGCGGAGCGGCGTGCGCCTCTTTTTCAGTTGCTTACTTGACCCACGGAAACGTCAGGAGAGCCAAAAATACCCTCGTAGTTGAGCAGTTCAGACCTGCAGCGCTCGGCGGGCTCTGCTCACCGCGCAGGCCGTCCCGCCGGGGAGAGCGCATACCAGCTCCCACCGAAGGAGGAAACGCCGTCGCCGAGCGCCTCGCCGGCCCTCTTTTCGGGCGCGTAGGCATAGAGGGGATGACCGGCGTAGTCGACCTGGAGCTTTCCATCGGGACGTTTGATCGCGCCGAGTTGGGTGCCGAGGGCAGCCCCGGAGGCGACGGGAGCGCTGCCGCTCAAGATCAGCGGTGGCCAACTCGCTTCGCAGCTTCCCAGACAGCGGGAGTGAAGGGTGTTGTTGGGGTCTTTGCTGAAGGCGTAGAGGACGAAGCCCTTGGAGTCGACGAGAACCTTTGCACCGTGAAGCTTGGGGTTGTGGGCGGCCGCGGTCGAGATCACGGTCGGGGCGGCGCCTTGGCTGGGCGTGGAGCTCGAAGATGAGCCGCAGGCGGCGAGGGCGCCCGTAAGTGCCAAGGAGACGACCGCCGCGAGCGCCGCCGCCCTCATCTGCCCAAGCCCGCCAGCGGATTCAGCGGCGTCCCCGGCGCCAGGGAGATCGCCTTCCAGGCCCCGCCTTCGCGCTTCAAGACGAAGTAGGAGGGCTTGCCCCCCTTGGGCTTGAAGATGACGAAGGCGGTCGAGCCCTTGACCCGCACCGAGATCAGCTTGCCCGCCGCTGCCTTGCGAGCTTCGGGAAGGCCGCGGGTCGCGATCAGCGCCTTCAAGAGCGCCGGGCAGCCGGCCTTCTTGTGTTTGGCTTTGTCGAAGGCTTCCAGCTCTTTGCGGTTGGAGGCCGAGAGGCCTTCGCAGAGCTTGGCGTAGTCGGAGCTTGCCATCGCTTTGAAGAAGGAGAAGGCGGCGGCGGCGAGGGTGCCCTTCTCGGCGGAGGAGGCGGCGGAGCCGTAGGTCTGGATGCTGTTTTCGGGCGTCTGGGAGGAACGCGAGGATTGGGTGGAGGAGCCCTGGGGGGCTGTGGGGGGAGTGGTCGTCGTGGCGCTGGAGGGAGTCGTGCCCGGGGTCGAGGCGGCGCCCGGGGTGGCGGCGGTGCCTGGCGTCGTCGCGGTCGTGCTCGAAGAGCTGGACCCCGAGCCGCAGCCCACCACGAGCAGGGCCAGCGCAACAACCAGCGCCAGGGCAGTGAATCTCCTCCTCACCTCAGGAATCCTCTCGATCCTTCCTCAGCGCAGCCTTAAGGCCGAGCCCTACGTGTACTTGCTCGGTTCGAACTTGCAGTAGCGGAAGTGGAAGGAGAAGACCGTCGAGTTGGCCAGGTTGGCGTAGTGGTTCAGTTCTGTTTCGTCGTGGGAGGCCTTTGACTTCTTGTTCGCCCGAAGCGCCTTGCCGGTGGAGCTCAGAAGGCTCTGCTCCTTCTTGACGTAGCCGAGCCATTTGGCGATCGTCGCTTCGGAGGCCGTGGGGGGCGCAACGGCCTGCAGTTCTGCGTAGGTCTTGCCCAGAGCGGCCGCTGCCTTGGCGAGGGCGGTGGCGGCCAGCTTCAGCTTGCCCTGCTTGACGTCTTTTTTGACGTTCTTGAGGATCTTTTCGTTGGCCATCGAGTTCTTGTGGCAGATCGGTTCGACCTTTTCGGTGTATTCGGCTGCGGTGACTTCAGCCGCGGCGATCCCCGCGGCGCAGAGGAAGATCGCCATCGTGGCGAGGATCAGGGCGGTGGTCTTGGTCTTCATCTTCTCTTTCCTCCTAATCTCAGCCGCAGGATTTGGCGATTTCGCCGGAGATCTGGGTGCCGTTTGTGAAGTCGAATTCGCCGTGGGCGAAGAGGCTTCCCGTGGGGCAGTCCGCTTTCAGCAGGCTTTGCTTCTTGCCCTTCACCTTCCAGGTTTTGCCGATCGTCGCTTCAAAGCCGGTCAAGGAGCCCTGGCCGCCGACGATGGTCGGGATCTGGATCGAGGTGGCGGTGCCGTATTTGCCGTGGGCCTTTGAGATCTCCCCGGTGGTGACGAAGGTGGTCGGGGCGGGGACGTCGGCGTAGACGTGGATGATCAGCACCGGGTTCTTTCCCTTGGGGGGGCCGTTGAAGATCAGCATCGGTCCCTGGGCGGAGAAGGGGGCCTGTTCGGGGAGGTAGACCTCGGCGGTGGCCTTGCCTTTGCCGAGGAGGGCGGGTTTGCAGGCTTTGAGCGCGGCCTGGGTGGTGGTCGCCTGAAGCTTGCCGGTGGTGCAGGTGGGCAGGCCCTTGGTGTAGATCGAGCCGTGCTTGTCGAATTGGAAGTCCGCCCATTCGCGGGCTGCCATTCGCGCCTCGCCAATCTCGACGCGTACGACGACCGGAACGTCGCCGACCGCCGTCACGAGCGCGCTACTTTCCTCAGACTCGTCCATCTCCGCCTCTCGGATCCAGAGCGCTTCCGCCTCGCCGCGTAGCACGAGACGCCCATCGTCGCTGACCACGCAAGTCATCCCCATCGCGCCCGAAGGAGCGGCAAGCCAAAGTGGCCCTGCCCAACCGCCCTCGGTCCCGGCCGTCAGAGGCCATTTCGGTGTCACCAGCGCGTCTCCGGGCATCAGAGAAGCCACATCCGTGGCCCGAGCCTCGAAGGTCGTAGCGACGAGGGGAAGAGACAGAGGGGTCGCACCCAAGGAGCGCAAACGGACCCGATTCCAGCGGGGCGCCGGTGCGGCGAGGGCCACTCGAGTCGACACGACCAGGCGTTCCGCCGGGAACAGGTATACCCCGACCGTCACGCCGCTGACGACAGTCTGATCTCCGGAGACGAGGAACTTCCCGGTGCTGTTCTCGCCGGTCAGCATGTAGAAGTAGCCCGCGTGCTCCAGCCGCCAGCCCACCTGCTCGATATCGCCGAGTATGCCGGCGGAGCTGCTCGTGGTGCGCCGACCCTGAGCGGATCCGAAGCTGGCCGTGCCGGTGTGCGCGCCGACCTCAAGCTGGACTTCAAAGAACTCCTGGCCGGCGTCCCGCGCGGCAGTCGCGGCACCGACCGGCGTGGCGAGGAACTCGGCGCGCTTCCGCTCTTCCTCGGCGGCGGCAGCGCGTTCCGCGCGAGCGGCCTCTTCCTGTGCCTGCTGGGCCTCTCGGTTCCGCCGGCCGGCCGCCCTCTCGTCCGCGTTCTTGAACACCCGGCCCCCGATCTGTAAGAGAGACGAGCCGATGGTAGGAGCGGAATGACCGATTTGTCAACGCCGACGATCAAGCCGGCCGCACTGTCGCGCGGTATCGGCGAAGCCCTCAGGCGCCAGTCCGGTCAGGCGCCATTCCGGTCAGGCGCCATTCCGGTCAGGCGCCAGCCCGGCCGGGCCAGTGCGCGATGGTCTGGCAGCCATGGTCTTCTGGCGCCACGTCCCGCACGGTCTCGGGGAACTGCGATCGATGGCCTGCCACATCCTCCACGGTGCAGTCCCGCTCGCCGTACTCCCGATCCGTCGGCGGTCCGAGCACGCGCGCTGCGTGCGCTGCGCTCAGCCACGCCACCGCGGCCGCACGTCTGGGTAGAGCACCACGGGTACGACAGTCGCTGGCGGGACCGACCTGTTGTGCTTCATCAACTCGATGTTGCTAGAAGCCTGCCGAACTGAACCGACTGCCTCTCGCAGTAGCACGGACAGGCGGCGGGACCGTCGCGCCCTAGTATGTCCGCAGTACGCGAACAGACTCGCCGACGACAATCTCAAAGCCGCAGTGCAGCTCCGCGCGCACGACCCGCGGCATCAGGCTGTGCAGCGGATGACCGTCGGCTAGCGACAACTGAACGGCCGCCCGCACCGGCCGCGTGACGCCCGCGGCGACGATGCGGGGCGTCACCGCGTTGATGCTGACCTGGCCCGGCCCGGACGGATCGGACGGAATGATCACGCGCGGTGTGATCCAGGTCCCCGAGCCAGCAACTGAACTCCGGTCCTGATCCGGCGCCGGGCCAGTCACGTCGAGCGCGATAGTCCCGGCGGCGAACGTGGCGCGCGCGGCCCCGGTATCCCCGCTGCCAGCCCACGCTCCGCCGGTCAGCTCGAAGCTCGCTCGCTGCAGGGGCCAGCCGAATGCCTCGCGGCCCCAGGTCAGATAGGTGTCGGAATCGGTCCACATGAAGGCGGACACTTCGCCCCGGACGTTGCCGACTCGCGCCGGGAACGCGACGACGGCCTCACGGAACTCGCCATCGGCAGCGACGCTGGGGTTACGGTTCCGCCCGGCGAACTGGACGTCATAAAAGCGCACCCGCGCCCACCTGGCTGCGGAGTCATCGCGCAGCGGTCCGAGCAGAGCGCCAACTAGCTGGCGGGGTGGCACGAACCAGGCCGTGATTGTAACGCCGCGCATCCGCCATGGCGGCTCGGGCCAGCCCGGCAGCCACGTCTGCAAGGCGTCAAGATCCGCCGGCCAGCCAGTCACGCAGACCTCCGTTCAGCCGCTGAATACCGCCACGCGGCAGCTAGGTACTGAAGGCGATGGATGCACAGCCGTCTACGACGAGCACCTGACCGCTCACGTAGGACGACTCACTGGTTGCGAGGAAGACGATGGCTCGGGCGATCTCGGCCGGCATCGCCAGGCGGCCCATCGGGATATGGGCCAGCAAGTTGTCCTCGCTCACGACACCGGACGCGATAGCCTCCGCTACTGGCGGCGTCATGGTCCAGCCGGGAGCTACTGCGTTCACCCGGATACCATCGCGCGCCCACTCCACTGCCAGCGTCCGCGTCAGGCCCTCGATACCCGCCTTAGCGGTGGCGTAGGAGAGCCGTCCTGGCAGGCCAAGGCTCGCCGCGACCGAGGAGACCGTGACGATCGCCGCCTCGCCGGCTGCGGTCAGCAGCGGATACAGCGCCTGGCAGCACCGGAATGTGCCGTCCACGTGCGTGGTCAGCACCCTCGACCACGACTGTTCCGGCACCGTCGCCGACGGATGCTGTCCCGTCACTCCGGCGCAGGTAACAAGGCAGTCCAGGCGGCCGAACTCCGACGACAGCCAGGCTGCCAGCCGGTCAACGCTCGGCCGGCTGGTCACGTCGAGGTGCGCGGCCACCATACTCGGGACCGCGGCCAGCGGCGCTGGCGGCTCAGTGACGGTGACGTCCGCGACGACGACGCGGTAGCCCTTCTCGGCAAGCGCGCTGGCCGCCGCCATGCCGATGCCCTGCGCACCGCCGGTGATAAGAGCGACCTTCTCCGCCATTAATTCTCCTTTCGGACGGCCGCAGACAGCCTCGGGCAGCTTCCGGCATAACCGCAGCCGGCCCAATGGCGGCCGCCTGGCCCGCACTGAGACTTCCCTCCTATCACGGGCAATCGGCCGTTGACACTGCGGAAACGGCGCTAATACGATTTACTAAATCGCTTTACCTCAGCTTGTCAACACCAGCTTGGCAGCACTGGGCTCGTCAGCACTGAGCTCATCAGCACTGTGCTTACCGCGACGACGACAAGGGACCAGCGCGATGGACCTCACTACCAGCAAGCAGAACGCAACTACCTCGCTCCGGGCTAACGCGCTTGGGCTGATCGGGCTTGCCACGCTCGGCGCCGTGATGATGTCCCCGGCGCTCGGCATCTACGGCAACTGGGGACCGATGGCGTCGATCGTCGGGCTTCCGACGCCGCTGGTCTTCCTCGGCGCGCTGGTTGTCTCGCTGCCGACGGCGGTGAGCTACGCGCTGGTCAACCGCGAGTACCCGTCCGCGGGGTCGGCATTTACCTGGGCCTGGAAAACCACGACACCGGCGGTAGGCACCTGGGTGGGGCTGATGATGACGCTCTACTACACCGTGGCGGTCATCCTGCAGCCCATCCTCTTCGGGCTGTTCTTCAACAGCCTGCTTCAGTACTGGGGCTTGTCGAATCCGGGTCTATGGACCTTTGCCCTCGGGGTCGCACTGGTCACCATCCTCGTCGTCGCCTTGACCTACCGCGGGATCGAGCTGTCGACCAGGTCAGCGGTCATGTTCATCATGTTCGAGATGCTCGTGGTGGTGGCGCTCTCGCTGACCATTGCGGGCAGCACGATCATCCATCACCACTTCTCGGTGGCACCGTTCAATCCTTCTAAGATCATGGGCGGCGGTTCGGCATTCTGGGCCGCGATGATCCTGGGCATCCTGTCATTTACCGGATTCGACGTCATCTCGACCGTCGCGGAGGAAGCGCATGCGCCCCGTCGGCTGCTGCCCAAGGCCACTCTCATCGCATGCATCGGCGTCGGCATTTTCTGGGCGCTGAACTCCTGGATGTTCTCCATCGCCGTGCCTGTCAGCGAAGTGCAGAAGCTGACCGCGTCAGGCCTGACGCCTGCGGTGCCCATCGCTCAGCAGTACTGGGGCTGGGGCCAGATCTTCGTCATCCTGACGGCCATGACCGCTGCCACCGCGGTCTACATCGCGACGGTCGTCGGCGCATCCAGGGCGCTGTTCGCCATGGCGCGCCAAGGCACCCTGCCCGCACCGCTGGCCAGGCTGCATCCTAAGTACAAGGTGCCAACGAACGCCATGCACGTTGTGTACGCGGCCAGCCTGATCGGGATCATCGTGCTGGTCGCAGCGCTGGGCAACGCGCTGACGGCGTTCGTCTGGTGGGCCGGCCCGATCGTGTTCTTCGCGCTTATCACCTACGTGTTCGTCAACCTGGCGAACCTGGTGTACTTCACCCGGTTCGCGCGCGACAAATTCAACTGGTTCCTCAACGGCGTCGTGCCGGTGGCGGGCATCGGCCTGGACGGCTACCTCATCTACAAGAGCTTCTTCCAGTCCCTCTGGTCAGCCGGATTCCGCACCGGCCGGAGCGTCATCCTGGTCAGCATGATCCTGGTGGCACTCGGCATCGCCTATGTCGTCTACCTGCGGCTGTCGGCTCCGCAGCGGCTGCAGCAGCAAGTCACCGCGTTCGAGGATGCCTGACCCTGGCCCTGACCCCGCCCCAAGACCGTTACCCGAACTAGCGACTCACGCGCGGCGCGCGGTGGTAGAGCCTGCTCGACATCAGACCGGAGGTAGTGAACCGCGATGAAGCCAGAGGGCCGCGGGATGCTGGCAGAGCCCGCCGGATCCGCCGCGACAGCCACCCTGCTCGCGCACTATCGCACGATGTGGCGGATTCGGCTGTTCGAGGGCAAGGTAACCGAGCTCAAGCTCGCCGGCCAGATAGCGGGCTCAGTGCATCTGTGCAGTGGCCAGGAAGCCATCCCGGTTGGCGCCGTGGCCGGGCTTGACTTGGCCCGTGACGTGGTGTTCGCCACCTACAGGGGTCATGGCTGGGCCATCGCCTGCGGGTCCGACCTGACGAGCTTGCTCGCCGAACTGCTCGGCCGGTCGACCGGGATCAACGGAGGCCGCTGCGGCTCTGCCTACCTGTCCGATCCCGACCGCGGCTTCTACGGGGAGAATTCCATCGTCGGGGCCGGGGTTCCGCACGCGGTAGGAGCGGCGCTCGCGAGTCGCTACGATCATTCCGGCCGGGTTGCCGTGGCCGCGTTCGGAGACGGTGCCCTCAATCAGGGCGCGGTGCACGAGGCGATGAACCTGGCGGCCGCGATGAGCCTGCCGGTCATCTTCATCGTGGAGAGCAATACCTACTCCGAGATGACCCCGACGATGGCGATGGTGGGCAATCCGAATCTGTTCGAGCGCGCGGCCGCCTACGGATTCCCTGGGTTGCGCATCGACGGCAATGATCCGGCTGCTGTCACCGACGCGATCCGCTGGGCCAGGGAACGAGCTTCCGACGGGCTGGGACCCACGCTGGTCGAGGCGATGACCGAGCGGCTCGCAGGCCATTACATCGGCGACCCCGAGCATTACCGCGGCCGGCGAGGTGGCCGACGCCGCCGCCCGCGAGCCGCTGGTCGTGACGCGGCTCGAGCTAGCCCGTGCGGGGATCGCCGCGGGTGTGCTCGATGACATTGCCTGCGGCGAGCGTGAGCGCGTGGAGCGCTGCGCCACCGCGGCCCTGTCAGCCCCGGTCGCTGACCCGGCGAGCGCCGCGGAGCACGTGTATGCCGGCTAGCGGTGTCACCTACGCCGAGGCCGCGAACGCCGCGCTCCGGCGGGCACTTGACGAGCGGCCGGACTGCATCGTATTCGGGGAGGACGTCGCCGTGCCGGGCGGCGTTTTCGGCGTGACCAAGGGACTGCACCGCGAGTACGGCCGGCGGGTCTTCGATACACCGATCTCTGAGACCGCGATGCTCGGTGCCGCAGTTGGCGCCGCGCTGGTGGGCATGCGGCCAGTCGTCGAGGTCATGTGGATGGACTTCGCGCTCGTTGCCTTCGACCAGCTCGTCAATCAGGCCGCCAATGCGCGGTATGCCTCGCGCGGCCGGCTCTCCGCCCCGCTCACAGTCCGCACACAGCAAGGTTCTCAGCCGGGCGCATGCGCACAGCACTCGCAGAGCCTTGAGGCGCTGCTGCTGCACATCCCCGGTATCAGAGTGTGCATGCCTGCTGCCGCGCAGGACGCGTACGACCTGCTGCTGTCGGCGATCTGGTGCGACGACCCGGTGGTGGTAATCGAGAATCGCACTCTGTACTTCGCCGGCCGCCACGCCGTCGAGGCCGGTGGTGCCATTCAGCCTGTCGGCGGGGCAGCCGTGCGCACGCAGGGCTCTGACGTGACGCTGCTGAGCTGGGGCGCAATGGTCGGGCAGGCACTGGCGGCGGCAGCCCGGCTGGCCGCGGACGGCGTGCAGGCCGAGGTCATCGACGCCCGCTGGCTGAGTCCCTTCGACTATGCGGCGGTGCTGCGCTCGGTGCGGAAGACAGGGCGGCTCGTGATCGCGCACGAGGCCAACCTCACTGGATCGTTCTCCGCGCAAGTCGTGGCGAGCGTCATCGAATCGGGGGCGCGCCTGCACTGCCCGCCGGTCCGCATCGGCGCCCCGGACGTGCGCATACCGGCCGCGCCGTCACTGCTGTCGGCGGTCATGCCGACTGCGGATACGATCGTCGCCAGGGTCCGGCGGATGGCCTGGGGCGAGGCGACGTGACCGCAGCCAGATTCGAGCTCCTCACCTGCTTGTTCGGAGATGAGGTCACCTCGGCGATATTCTCCGAGGCCAGCACCGTTCAGGCGTGGCTGGACGTGGAGGTAGCCCTTGCGGCAGCGCAGGCAGAGCTCGGGTTGATTTCGCTCGCGACTGCCGATGCCATCGCCGCGGCGGCTACTGTGACGGCGATCGACCTGCCAGCGCTCTGGTCCCAGGCACGCAATGTCGGGTACCCGGTCCTTCCGCTGATCCGGCAAGTCGAGACCGCGCTGCCAGCCGAGCATCGCGGCGACGTCCACCTCGGCGCTACCACCCAGGACATCATGGACACCGGCCTTGCACTGCAGCTGAAAGCGGCAGCCGCCCGGCAGGCTGTGCTCATCCAGGACCTCGGGAATTGCCTGGCCGAGCTCGCCGAGCGGCACGCGGCCACGCTCATTGCCGCTCGGACCCATGCCCAGCAGGCCGTGCCGACCGTACTCGGCGCAAAATTCGCCGTGTACCTGGCCGAGCTGACTAGGCAGCGGGCGCGGCTCGCCGTGGCGGCCCATGACGCCTGCGTGGTGTCGCTTTTCGGCGCGGGCGGCACCTCGGCCGGCTACGGCGGTCAGGCGGGTGCGCTGCGGGCCGGGGTAGCAAGGCGCCTTGGGCTGCGATCGGCCGACGTGGCCTGGCATGTGGCCCGCGATAGCCTGACCGCGTACACGTCGGCCTGCGCCAGCGCGGCCGCCAGCTGCGCGCGGTTCGCCAGGGAAGTGATCGACTTGTCGCGTACCGAGGTCGCGGAGATCGCCGAGGCCGACGGCTACCTGCGGGGGGCGTCCTCGACGATGCCGCAGAAGCGGAACCCGATCGGGTCCGAGGCAGTCATCGGCCTGGCAGTGTCAGCGCAGGCCATGAGTGCGGCCATGCTGCGAGCCATGGAGGCTGGTCACGAGCGCGCGGCCGGCGAGTGGCAGGCCGAGTGGCAAGCGCTGCCGCAAGTCGTCTGCCTGGCGAACTCGGCGCTGCTGACCGCCGCGCACGTGGCCGCCGGCCTGCAGGTTTTCCCGGACCGGATGCGGGCGAACCTCACCGCTGACGGCGACCTGCTGATGGCGGAGGCGTACATGATGAAGCTCGCGCCGGTACTGGGCCGCGGCGGCGCGCATGAGCTGGTCTATAACGCAGCCGTCGAGGCGAGGCAGCGCCATGAGCGGCTGATAGCGGTGCTGCGCCGTACCGCCCCGGCAGCCGCGCTCGGCGCGCTGGACAGTGAGCTGAGTCCGGCGGATTACGTGGGTGATCCTGGTCGCGTTGTCGCGAACGCGGTCGGTGACTGGCGAGCCGCCGGCGCCGCGCCGCATGCCGGGTCATGAAGGAATCACCGCCGCGGTCCGGACCCGTGACGATCGCGGATGTAGCCCGGCGCGCCCGGGTCAGCACGGCTGTCGTGTCCCGGCTGGTCAACAACGACCAGGCTTTGTCCATCCGGGACGAGACCCGGTCGCGGGTGCTGGCCGCTATCGCGGACCTGGGCTACCGGCCCAATGCGACCGCGCGGGGCCTGCGGCTGTCGCGCAGCGATGCCTTCGGGTTGATCATCCCGAACTTCGACAACCCCGTCTACGCGAAGATCATTGAGGGCGCGGAGGCTGCCGCGGTCGACATGGGCTGCGTGCTGCTGACCGGCAGCACCGCAGGTTCCGGGCTGCTTCCGATGCACTACGCGGCCCATCTTGCCAGCGGCAGGGTCGATGGCCTGCTGCTGGCTGATACCGAGGCCGACGGCGTGCCGAGTGCCCCGCTGCGATCGATTAACGTGCCGTTCCTGCTGGTCAACCGCCGGGCGCCGGGCATCGACCGGTACGTCGTGCTGGATGACGAGAAGGCCGCCGACGTTGCGGTCTCGCACCTTGTCAGTCTCGGCCACGTACGCATCGCGCATATCGCCGGCCCGCAGACGGCCGACACCGCTATCCGCAGGGCAGCCCGGCTATCGGGCGGCAATGCTGACCGCAGGCCTGCAGGCGCCACCGGAGCACGTGATACACGCTGACTACACGCCGGAAGGCGGCTTCGCGGCCATGACGTCGCTGCTGTCGCTGCGACCGCGGCCCACTGCGGTCTTCGTCGCCAACATGACGTCCGCCGCCGGCGCCCTGCACGCCGCGGCTGCCTGCGCCGTTGCCATCCCGGCCGACATCTCCGTGGTCACCCTGCACGACCTCAGCCTGGCCGCGTACATGTCGCCACCACTGACAACCGTCCGGATGCCGCTGGCAGACCTCGGTGCCCGCGCCCTGGCGCTGCTAGCCAAGCGCAAGGCGACCGCGCCTATCCGGGAGACCGTGTCCGGCCCCATGGAACTGGTCGTCCGGGAGTCCACCGCGCCACCCCCGGACGCCAGCCGGACTGGCCGGCGGCACCGGACCGGAGGCAGGTGATCTATGTCGCCGCAGCCAGCCCCAGCGACGCCGTTGCAGGTCGATGTGCTCAGGTACTCGGCGATCCTCGGCAGGCGGATCCGGCAGGACCCGCCGGTGCAGCTCGGCATTCCCAGCCAGCACCTTGTCGTCGAGGCCACCCGGCGCGGCGATCCCGAGCTGGCCGTCAGCCTGGCCGAGTACATGCTGGAGGAATTCAAGCTGGTGTCCGAAACGGTGCTCAACGGCTGGCTGGCTCAGCTCACCGGGCACCTGGAGGGCCGCCTCGGGCTGCCGTCGCTGCTACTGCGCGTGCCGGGCACGCACGTCTGGGCAGCGCTTTACCAGGTCGCCGTGGCATTCCAGCAGGATGCGATAGCGGCGATCCGGGCCGGCGACGCGGACACCGCGTCGACGCTGCTCGACCACACCCGCCGGGTCATGAAGACCATCAACGACGAGACGGTGCGGTTCATCCAGGACATCCTGACTGTCCTTGACGAGCAGTTCGGCGAGCATGCACCTATCGAGGCGCTGCGCGGCCCCTATGAGTCCATCTGGCGAGAGCGCTACCGGGGCTGGGAGAGCCTGTCCGCTGAGGAGAAGCTCCAGCTGTCCTGCGAGGGGATGCGCACGCATTTCGGTGGTCCTGCTCGGGACGGGGCGTTTGTGGTACGCGACGAAGGCGACCGGTACTGCATGGAGTTTGCCGCCTGCGGAACCGGCGGCATGCTGCGGTACGGCGATCCCGAGACGGGCGAAGGGCCATGGCCGACCGCCGGACTGAACCGGACGCCGCAGCCGTATACCTGGGGGAAGACGGGCGTTCCCTGGTACTGCACCCACTGCAGCCTGTACCTGGAGCACTGGCCAGCTGAGGATCGCGGCTATCCGCTCCGGCCGGTGCTTTACGATGACGACCCCGCAAGTGCGGTGTCAACCGCCTGGTACATCTACAAGCAGCCGCGATACGCCCGGGCCGAGGACTACGAGCGGATCGGGCGGACGCCCGGCTAGACCGCGGCTGGCCGCGGGCGACAGTCACGGCAGCTCTGTGCCGATCTTGGCGCACCACTTCGCAATCGCCTCGCCCAGCTCCCGCCGGGCCGCGCCACTGGGCATCCGCGCAGCCACCGCTGACACGGAGATACCGCCGATCGGGCGCCCGTGCGAGCCGATAATCGCCGCCGCCACACAGCCAGCGCCGACCTCGACTTCCTGATCGTCAACCGCAAAGCCCTGCAGCGCCACCCGGGCCAGCTCACCGTCGAGCTGACTGGCCCGGATCAGCGTGCTGGGCGTGTACCGGACATACGGCTCCGGGCCTAGCAATACGGCTCGCTCGCCGGCCGGCAGCGCGGCCAGCACGGCCTTGCCGATGGCGGTGGCATGCAGCGGTACCTCGTCACCTACCTTGGCCTGCATGCGGAGCGCGAAGCTGCCTTCGAAGATAGCGGCGTAGGTGACGCGTCCCTGCCGCAGAATGGCGAGATTGACCGTCTCCCCGGTGGCTCTCCTCAGCTCTGTCATTGCCGGAACGGCCTGCTCCACGACCGATGACAGCTCCGCATTCTTGATCATTTCCAGCAGTGCGGCACCGAGCCGGTATCGATGTGAGGTCGGCAGGTGCTCGGCGTAACCGCGATCCTGCAGCGCCGCGATCACCCGGAAAGCCGTCGCCCGCGATACGCCCAGATGCGCCTGGATCTCGGCCTGTGACGACGGCCCGTGCTGCGCCAGGTACTCAAGCACGGCAAGGCCGTGGTCAAGCGTCGACAGCGTGACTGCTGTCTTCCGGGCGCCCGGCGTCACGAGCACATTCTCCTAACGATCAGGCGGCCGCACGCCGCGAATCGCTTGTGAGTTTATTGCCTGCGGCCCCCTGGCGATACGCGGGCCAGTCACTGGTGATTACTTGCCTACGCCGGCGAGAATGCCGCGCTGCAAGAACCGCTGGCCGAACAGGAACACCGCGAGCATCGGGATCAGGGCTATCACGACGGCGGCAGCGTTCCCCGGGATATCGGTGTTGAAGTGATTGGTGAGCAGTGCGGTAGCCGGAATCAGGGTGCGGTCGCCCGAATTCTGAATGATCACCAGCGCCATCAGCAGATCGCTCCAGGACCAGACGAACGTCAGTACCGACAAGGTTGCCAGCGCCGGGCGCAGCAACGGCACGACAATGCGCCGGAAGGTCTGCCACATGCCCGCCCCGTCCACGCGGGCGGCCTCGAGGATCTCGGCTGGCAGGCCGCGCTGCAGGTTGGCGTAAATGAGGTACAGGCCGAAACTGCTATTCCACGCCGCGTAGACGAAGCCGAGTATCACGAGGTTATTCGTCAGATTCGCATTAGACAGAAGTACGTACAGCGGGATGATGAAGATAGGCGGCGGCAGTGCCATGGTGCCGATGAGCACGATCCGGAGTGCGCGGGCGACTCGTCCTTTCCGCAGGAAGAACCAGAACGCGCCGAGTGCGGATACCGTCACCGTGACGACGACGCCCACTCCGACGGCAATCAGCGAGTGCACGGCGGCCGCTCCCAGGTCCGCCGTATGCCATGCGTAGCTGAAATTCGACCAGGTCAGTTGCTGAGGGAAGCTTGCCGCGTCGGACGTGAAGTTCGACTGCGACTTGAGCGCGGTGCCTACCAGGAACGCAAACGGGTAGAGCATCGGCAGCGTGCAGACTGCCGCGATTGCGGTCTTCGAGGCGCTGAACTTACGCATCGCGGGCCTCCGATCGCCCGGCCCGGGAGAACAGCAGCCAGCCGGTCAGCAGCACCAGGCCGATCAGGATCAGCATGTAGACCATCTCCGCGGCAGCGAGCCCGAAATAGCCGTTGGTCAGCGCGTTCTGGTAGATGTCGTAGTCAATCGTGGTGCTGGCGTACCCCGGCCCGCCCAGCGTGAGCGTGTAGACCCACGGAAACATGGCCACGAAGACGGTGATCACCAGGATGACCGTCCACAGTTCGGTGATGCGGCGCAGCGACGGTATCGCGACGTAGCGAAGCCGTCCCCACCAGCCGACGCCGTCGATCTGAGCTATCTCGAAGAGCTCGGGCGGGATAGCGGTCAGCCCGGCTGCGAAGATCATGATGCCCGTGCCCACGGTTGCCCAGGCCAGCACGCAGATCAGGATCGGCTTGACCCAGCCCGCGCTGACCAGCCAGTCCGGGGGATTGTGCCAGCCGAGCAGGGCCAGCCCGGCGTTCAGCGGTCCTTGCGGACCCAGGATGATGGTGAACAGGATGCCGATCAGCGCGGGCGCCGCCGTTGCCGGGAAGAAGAAGATAGTGCGCAGGGTGCCAGCCAGCGGGACCTTGTCATACATGAGGAACGCCAGCAGCAGCGGTACGCCGACCCACAGCGGCAGGCCGAGCAGCAGGTAGCCCTCGTTCAGCAAGATCGTGTGGAAGATCGGGGACGTCGCGAGTGCGATGTAGTTGTGCAGCCCGATGAACGGGCTCGCGTAGCCAGGGTTCCAGTTCGTGAAGGACTGAACGATCGCGATGATCGTGGGCACCACCAGCAGGACGCCGATGATCGCTGTCACGGGGAGCACGAAGAGCAGTTCGGTGGCGGATTCACGAGTGGCACGCCAGGACCGGGCGGCCCGGCCGCCCGGCCGGACAGCACCGGCCGGGAGTGCTTCGTCGCGGCCGGCTGACACGGCGAGTTTCCTGCCGAGCGTCATGACCCCTCCTCGCTGCTGACTGACGTAGCCGGGTTCTGCTGGGGAGGGAACGGGGTCCCCGTCTGCTGACCGACTGTGACAAGGTCAGCGACGAGGTGGCCGGGAAGCCTGATCAGCCCGGCCAGCCCGGTCCGGCGGGCTTCCTCTGGCTCGCCGGGCACCATCGCGGCCAGGCCGGGAGTCATGACCGACGCGTGCACGGCGTCAGTCAGCGCTGCGAGGCTGGTCAGGAATGCCGGCAGGCCGGCCGTGGCTGGCGGGTCGATAGCAAGGAACGCCATGCCGAGGTCTTGCGGCTGCTGCGGCTCAGCGTCGACGCTCGGGATGAAAGGACTGGTCCGCGCGCCGGACAACGCAGCCAGGACATCGATCATGAACGCCAGGCCGAATCCCTTGGGACCGGCGGCAGGCAGCACGCAGCCGCCGTCCAGCACGCGCTGGGGATCAGTGGTATCGCGGCCGGCATGATCAACTCCCCAGCCCACCGGGATCGGCCGGTGCTCCGCTGCGGCCTGAGCGATCTTGCCGTGTGCTGCGGCGCTTGTCGCCATGTCGAGCAGCAATGACGTCCCTGGCACGGCTATCGCCAGCGGGTTGGTGCCCAGCACTGGTGACGTTGCGCCGGGCGCGCACATGGCTGCGTCGGAGTTGCAGGCTGCCAGGCCGACACAGCCTGCGTCGGCGATCACGCTGGCGTAGTATCCGGCGGCGCCGAAGTCGTTGCCGCCGCGGACCAGGCAGATCGCGGTGCCGTGGCTGCGAGCCCGTTCGATCGCCAGTCGGGCCGCGGCGATGGCGGTGACAGCCCCGGCCGCACCGTGCCCGTCGAGGACGCACAACGCGCCCGAATCGGCCACAATGCCAGGCCGGGCATCGGCAACGATGCCGCCGCGCTGGAGCCTCAGTACGTAGAGCGGGATCCGCGCAACCCCGTGAGTCGAGATGCCACGGCTGTCGGCGTGCAGGAGGCTGCGAGCGACGACGCCGGCGTCCTGCGACGTCAGGCCTGACCGCTCAAGGACGAGCCGCGCCCAGGTCTCAACGGCGCTGGCGCCGAAAGTCAGACCGGAGTGCGCAGAAGCTGGCATGCCCTCATCCGCCGGGGTCTAGAGCACTCCATGACGGCGGAACACTTCCCTGGCTGAGTCACCGCGGGCCAGTTCGTGCCGCACCACGTCCTCGCTCACCGCCTTGGCCTCGGCGAGGCGCAGCACGTCACTGGCCGCGTCCCGCGGCACTACGACAACGCCGTCGCCGTCACCGACGATGATGTCTCCAGGGGAGACCAGGACGTCGCCGCACGTCACTTGGACGCCGCGCGCCGCTACATCGGCTCTGCCCAGGCCATCTGTGGGGGTGATCAGGGAGGTGAAGGTCGGGAACTGCATGTCCGTCAGCTGGGCCGTGTCACGGACGCCTGCGTCGGCGACGATGCCGACGGCCCCTCGCGCGCGCGCCGCCGTGGCCAGCAGCTCACCCCAGATCGGGCCGGGGCAGGTGGACACGACCACTGCGTCGCCCGGCCTGAGGCTGTCGATCGCCTCCAGCTCGCCCTTGTACCACAGGCTCTTGTCGGCGGGCGCTTCGGTCACCAGCTCCAGCAAGATCGTCGTCGCGTAGCCAGCCAGCCGCGCCGACGGGTAAACCGGCCGCAGCCGCGCGGCCATGGCGTTGGTCCGGATGCCCACCTGGTCCAGGCAGTCCGAGACGACAGCGCTGCGCAGCGCTGCGTACCGGTCCAGCAGGTCCAGGTCGGGCGCCGTCATAGCGGGAGCGTTCCCAGCCACGGTCGTAGGTTCCACTAGTGCTTCCGCTCTCCTGAAATGGCCAGTTCGCCTGGCGGCTGACCGCCCCCGGCCCGGAGGCCGGCGGCGGCCAGCCGCAGGAGGTCAGCCTCCGGTGCCGGGAATCGCTGGTGCCTGCGCCTGTGCCTGTTGCACCTGCTGCATCGCGCTGGCAGGTGTGAGCGCACCGCTGATGATCTCCGGGATGACCTTGTCGTAGGCCGGCTCGACGTTCGCCAGGAAGGCGATGTCGACGACTCCGGTGAAGTGGGGCTGATGAGTCACCCAGTTGATGATCTGCGCCCCGGCCTGGCTCTTGGTGTTGGTCGTCGCACCCGAGCTGTTCGGCACGAACGCGCTTATCTTGAAGGCCGTGTCCTGGCTGCTGGCTTGCGCCAGGAACGAGATGAACTGGAAGGCGGCCTTCGGATCGCTGCACCACTTGGTGATGGACCAGGCCACGCCGCCCTCGGCCTCAAGCTCCGGTGAGCTCAGCATCGAGCCTGGCAGCACCGGGGGCAGGAACGCGCCGAGGTTGTTGCCCATCGAGGCGTACTCGGAGAAGTTCGCGTTGTTGGCAGACAGGGACAGGACCATGGCTGCCTTGCCGGCGTGGAAGTTGTTGATGGCCTGCGGGAACAGCGTCAGCCCTGGCGCCTGCGGGGTCATGTATCCCTTCTGCCACAACTCCTTCATGTAGCCAAGGGCCTTGATGATCGACGGGTCTGACCAGTTCGGATGGGCGATGAACGCGGTCTGCTGCTGCGCGGTCATGAACTGCGGGGCGAAGATGCTGGCCCACCACTCGCCGTAGTAGCCGTCCTTCCAGCCAGCCGAGATCGGTACGATCCCGTGGGCCTTCAGCGCCGCGCAGTCGGCCAGGAACTGCGCCCAGGTCGTGGGCGGGCTCTTGATGCCCGCCTTCGCGAACAGCGCCTTGTTGTAGTAGAACAGCACGTTCTGCTCGCCCCAGGGCAGCGCGTATGGCGCACCGGTGTTCTTCAGGCCCAGGCTGACCAGGTTCCAGAACGTCAGCTGCTGGCGTTGCTGGGGAGTCACGTAGCTGCTGAGGTCAACCATGCCCTGGTAGAAGCTGAAGATGAAGGGCGAGGCGTAGTTCTCGATGATGTCGGGGCCCTTGTGCGCGGTAATGGCAGTGCGCTCGAGAGTGAAGAACGTGTTGAACGGCTCTACGACGCGGTTGATGTGGATGCTGGGGTGCGTCGCGTTCCATTGCTTCACGAGCGAGGCAAGCGCCGCACCCGGGCTGCCCCAGTCCCACATGGTGAGCGTCACCGGTCCGCTGGTGGCGGTTGCCGTCGATCCGCCACTGCATCCGGTCATCGCCGCTACCAGGGCAAGCACCGCTATCGGGATGATCCTGCGGGTCCGAGCTGACATCCTGACCTCCCATCGCCAGGCCGCAGTGGTGAGCTAGCTGATTCAATAACTGAGACTTACGTGTCTCACTACCTGAGGTTGAGTCAGGTTTAACGGATAGCTCCGGGTGTGTCAAGGCCAGTTTCCTTGGCCCCGGTATGGTCGCGATCATTGCCAGGTGGCCGCCATTTCCATGGCTTGTAAACGGCGGGACCGCGCGGTTACACTCGCACCGGCTGCCTGAGGAGCTCGCCTGTGCTGTCCCGGCTGCCCTGCCGGGCTCGGCCGGGCCGCGCTCTGAAAGGCAGGCCGATGGCTGACGACAAGCTCATCCTCATCACCGGTGCCGCGTCCGGGATCGGCGCGGCGACCGCTCGCTGTTTCGCTGTGGCTGGCTGGCGCCTTGTCCTCGCCGACATCGACGAACCGGGCTTGACCGCGGTGGGCGCGCAGCTGTCCGCCCTGGGTGCCCGCCAGGTACTGACGGTGCCGACCGACGTCACCAGCGTTGGCGCAGTCACCGACCTGTTCGCGTCGACCAGCGCACTGGGCAGCTTCGATGTCGTCCACGCGAACGTCGGGATCTGCCCGCCGGAGCGGCCGCTCACCGAAACCGATCCGGCCACCGTGGACCGGATCCTCGAGGTGAACGTCAAAGGCACGGTGAACACGCTGCGGGCAGCGGTTCCGCGCGTCCGCGACGGCGGCGCCATCGTGATCACGGCCTCTGACTCGGGCCTGCTGGCCCATCCGGGCGCGGCCGTCTATGCCGCCAGCAAGATCGCTCTCATCGGCCTGGGCAGGGCACTGGCGGCCGAGCTGGCGCCACGCCGGATCAGGGTCAACATGGTGTGCCCAGGCGGCGTGGACACCCCGCTCACCCGCGGCGTCTACGGCGACACCATCGACTCTGAGCTGGCAAGCTACGCGCGGACCAATCCGCTCGGCGGCATTGCCAGGCCCGAGTGGATCGCGGACGCGGTGTTCTTCCTGGCCTCAGCCGCGCACATGACGGGCGTGTCGCTCCGCGTCGACGGCGGTGACGGGCTGATGGGCGCAGTGTGATGCAGCACGTGATTCTCGACGGCGAGCGCCTGAGCCGGGTCGGCCTCGGCACCTGGGTGATGGGTGGCGGCGGCTACCTGGCCACGCTCGGAGATCAGTCCGACGCCGATTCGCGGGAGGTGATCTTCCGCGCCGTCAAGGCCGGCGTCAACTGGCTCGATACGGCCCCGTACTACGGTCTCGGCCACGCCGAGGAAGTCATCGGCGACGCCCTTCGATCACTTCCGGCTGGTGATCGCCCGCTGGTCTTCACTAAGTGCGGAGTGGCATGGGACGACCCGTACCAGCCGTCGTGGGAAGTTCTGACACCCGACAGCATCCGGCGCGAGTGCGAAATGTCGATGCGCCGGCTGGGCGTCGCCGAGCTTGACCTGCTCCAGATCCACTGGCCGGTAATCGGCGGGACACCGGTGGAGGAGTCCTGGAGCGCGATGGCGGAGCTGGCCGACACGGGCATGACGCGCTGGATCGGCGTCTCTAACTTTGATCCGCCCCTGCTCGAACGGTGTGAGGCGATCCGGCATGTGGATACGGTGCAGCCGCCGTTCTCGTTACTGCGGCGGTCTGCCGGAGTCGACGTGATCCCGTGGTGCCAGCAGCACGGCACTGCCGTGCTCGCCTATAGCCCGCTCGAATCCGGCATGCTGGCCGGCAGCTTTACCCGCGAGCGGGCGGCCGCGCTGCCGGCTAACGACGTCCGGCTCGAGCGCCCGGAGATTTTCTCGGGCCCGCAGCTTGGCGATTGCCTGGAGCTCGTCGACCGGCTGCGGCCGGTGGCCGCCGAGCTGGGCCGGACCCTGGCTGAGCTGGCCAGCGGATGGGTGCTGAGCTGGCCTGGGGTGTCGGCGGCGATTCTCGGCGCCAGAACCTCGCAGCAGCTCGCCGGCTGGTCAGGCGCCGGCTCGCAGCCGCTGCCGCCGGAGATCGTGGCACGGATCACCCAGGCGCTGGCGGCGACCGGGGCGGGCGCTGGCCCGGTCACCCCGGTGATCCGCACCACCAGGAGGCAGGCGTGAAGATCGTTGCGGTGGAGTCCTACTCCGTTACCGAGCCGGTGACCGCCTCCTGGGCGTGGCGCGACGGGCTGCCGGGCAGTCCTGACACCGAGATCATTACCTGGCTGCGCATCGTGACCGACGAGGGAGTCGACGGGTACTCGTTCGTGGATCGCGGTCCGATAGCCGAAGACATCATCAGCCGCTGCCTGGCGCCGCTGCTGATCGGTCAGGACCCGCTGCGCAAGGAACTGCTGTGGCATCAGGTCTGGGAACTCGACCGGATCGAGGAGCTGCCGATCTACCTGCTCGGCCTCGCGGACATCGCGCTGTGGGACATCACCGCCAAGGTCGCCGGGCTGCCGCTGCATGTGCTGCTGGGCGGATACGCCGCAGGCGTGCCCGGCTTATGCCAGCACGGCGACATTCGCGACGACTGCGGAGTATCTCGACGTCATCGACCAGTGCCTGGACTACGGCTTCCGGGCCATCAAGCTGCACGCATGGGGGCGAGCCCGCGAGGACGCGGCGCTGTGCCAGGCAGTACGCGATCACGTCGGCGACGACATCGACCTGATGTATGACGGGTCGGCCGGCTTCAGCCCCTACGAGTCGCTGTATGTCGGCCGGGCGTGCGAGGCGGCTGGCTACCGGTGGTTCGAGGAGCCCATGCGCGAGTTCAGCATCTCGGCGTACCGGCGGCTGTGCGACTCGCTCGACATCCCGGTGCTAGTCCCGGAGACAGCCGACGGCTGCCATTACATCGCGGCCGAGTTCATCCATGCCGGAGCGGCGGACATGGTGCGGACCGGTACCGACTTCCGCGGGATAACGGGCTCGATGCGCGTGGCGCACCTGGCCGATGCTTTCCAGATGACGGCCGAGGTGCACGGCGGCGGGCTGCCTAACATTCACCTGGCCGTCGCCGTCCGCAATAACACCTACTACGAAGCCATGGTGCTGACCAATCCGATCAGGGTGGAGCCGGGCGTGCAGCGTGATGGCTTCATCCGGCCACCGGCCGCGCCGGGCATCGGATACGACATCGACCTGCGGGAACTGCGGGCTGGCCGCCCGCCGTCGCGCACGCCGCGTTAGCCGCGCCGGTTACTGGGGTGCCCAGGTGATGCGCGGGTCGGTGAACACGTCTGTCTCATCCAGGCTGGCCGTGGAGAACTCCGAGACGACGGCGCCGTCCGGCCCGGCCTGGAACCAGTGCAGCGTGTCTGGCGTGATCGTGTGCTGGTTTCCGGGCGCCAGCTCAATCTCACGCCAGACCGTGTAGTACGGCTCACTCCCGGCCGGCGGGCGGCACTGGGGAGCCGGATGCGGTTCCCCTGCCACGTACAGGAACACCCGCCCGGATCGGCACCGGAAGGTCTCTTGCTTACCCGGCCGTCCCGCGACCGGCGGATGACGATGTTCCGGGCAGGTCTGGCGGGCTGCGAGCAGCAGCTCCTTAGCGCAGTACGAGTCGTTGTTGACGTAGACGATCTCGATCAGGCCGGTCTGGAGGAAGTCGTCCAGGCCGAAGTCGGCCACGTCCATGTCCCGCTGCTCGGCGGCCGTGATCACGATTCCGGCGTGAGCCAGCAGCTCGAGGCCGCGGCCGCGGGCTCTGGCGAGCATCTCCTCGGATAGCATCGGGGCCGCCGTTACCGCGGAACTGCCGGGTAGGCGAGCGGCTGGCCGGGCACGTCGGCGCTTATGCGCGAGATGCTCTGGCCGCACAGGCCGGCGAGATAGATGGTGGACAGGTCCGGACCACCGAAGCACAGGTTGGTCGGGCTGTTGAGGTACTCGGCTGTCCAGTCATCGAGATAAACCTGCGGCTCGTTGCTGCCGGGCGCGACGCGGTAGACCCGGTCAGGGCGCCAGCAGGACACGAACAGCGCACCGGACGCGTCCAGCGCGAGACCGTCCGGTACGGTGCGCGGCAGCTGCAGGAACTCCCGTCGGGGCCCGACCGTGTCACCGTCGAGCTCGAAGGTCACCACGCCAGGCTGCCGCGACTCCACCACGTACAGCGTCCGCTCGTCCGCGGACATGGCGAGGCCATTGGGGAATCCGCGGCATTCCTCGCTGATGATCTCCGGGTCGCGACCCGGCCTGATCCGGAACAGGTATCCGTCGTCCGCCTCCCAGCCCGTGCCCGACTCGGTCACGTACAGGGTGCCGTCCGACCGGAACACCAGGTAGTTCGGTGAGGTTAGCTTGCGCCCGGCGACGCTATCGGCGAGTGTGCCGACCGTGCCGTCCGGGGCGATGCGCAGCACGCGGCCTAGCCCGCAGTCGCACGCGTAGCAGAATCCGTCACCATCGAATGCCAGCCCCAGGAGGAACCCGCCGGTCCTGGCGACCACCTCGGCCGCGCCGGTGGCTGGGTCAACGCGGATCAGGTCGCCACTCTCGGTGCCGCACCATACCGCTCCGTCCCACCAGCACACTGCCTCCGGATGATCGATTCCGCTCGCCAGCGCGGCGACCTCGGTAGCGGCATCCCGCTGCGCGACGGTCACGGCAGTGGCCAATCCTGCTCCGGGATCATCGGGATCCAGCCAGGCCGTGCTGGGTCGCCCACGTAGGCGTAGCCACCCTCGCGCCGGTAGAGCTCGGCGTACCGCCCTACCCGGTCCGGGTCGAGCTCGACGCCCAGTCCGGGGCCCGTGGGCACCGCGAACGAACCATCGTGACAGGCCAGCTTGCCGCCGATGATGACGTCGTCGGTCATGTAGGGGTAATGCGCATCGGCGGCAAACGCCAGCTCGGGCATGGCCGCTGCGGCGTGCAGCATCGCGGCCAGGGAGATCCCGCACTCGCCGCTGGAGTGCATGCCCACGCCAAGTCCGAAGGTGCCGCACACCGTGGCGGCCGCTACCGCGGTGCGCATGCCGCCGAAGAAGTGCGGGTCAGTCAGCACTACGTCGATCGACCGCATCGCGACGGCCTGCGGGATGTGATCGAGCTTGGTCACGTAGGTGTTGGTTGCCAGCGGAAGCCAGGTGCTCGACTTCAGCCTGGCCATGCCCGCGTGCCCCCAGCACGGGTCCTCGTAGTACTCCAGCCCGACTGCTTCGAGGGGCCGCGCGTACCTGATGGAGTCCTCAACCGACCAGTTCGAGTTGGGATCCAGCCGCAGCTGATGGTCCGGGAAGGCCGCGCGCAGGCCCTCCATCACGGCAACCTCGTGAGATGGCCTGAACACCCCGCCCTTGATCTTGATGGTCTTGAACCCGTACTGGCTGACGACGTCACGCGCGTGCGCGGTCATCTGCTCGACAGTGGCTACCGGCGGACGCTCCTCGGTGGGGTACTGGAAGAACAGGTACGCGCAGAAGTCGACGCGATCCCTGATCGCGCCGCCGAGAAACTCATGCGCGGGGCGGCCGAGCGCCTTGCCCTGGATATCCAGGCAGGCGAACTCGATGGCAGCGAAGCCCTGGGAGAGATCCTCATAGAAGGCACCCTCGACCGGGTTGTAGGCAGCCCATCTCAGCCTCTCCGGGCGGAACGGATCGTGTCCGCACACGCGGCTGCGCAGGGCTGCGATCAGTGCATCACTCGAGGCACCGCTGCCGCCGATCTCGCCGAGACCGGTGATGCCCTCGTCGGTGTCGACTTCGACGAGCGTCCTGATGAGCCGGCCCGGATGCACGCCCTGGGCATAGCGGAGCGGCTGGTCCAGCGGAATCGCGACGGTCGTTGCCCGGACATCGGTGATCTTCACCGGCCGCCTCCTTGCCGAAAACGTCCTTGACACGGCGTATCGGGCATCTTAACTTGTCTCTATTATTGAATTCAATAAGTCTCATTTAATGAGACTGCGCTTACCGACGCTCTGTTCGACGAGGCTGACCGATCTCATGCAGGCAGGGGAGCCGATCTGTGCGCGGCACTGACATCTCCTTCGACTGGTCCTACCGCGGATTCCCGGCATGCGTCCTGGAAAACGACATCTTGCGGGTCGCGGTGCTCCCCGAGGTCGGCGCGAAGATCCATCAGATGATCTTCAAGCCGGCCGACCGTGACCTGCTGTTTCATCACCCGCGCGTCGAGGTGCGCAAGCCCGTGTTCGGGGTCAACGTCGACAACTGGTGGACCGGCGGCATCGACGAGTGCGTGCCCACCGGCGCACCGTGCGTGGTCGACGGCGAGGAACTGCCCTACCTCGGCGAGACCTGGTCGATGCCGTGGTCAGCGGAGCGGCTGAGCGCCACGGCGGTCGCGTTCCGCCGTGACGGTGTTATCACGCCATTTCACATCGAGCGGATCATGGAGCTGCGGCCGGGTGAGCCATTCGTGCGGATGCGCCATCAATTGACCAATACCGGAACGACCCCGTTCCGTTTCATCTGGGGGATTCATCCGGGACTCGCGGTCGGCCCGGCGACCAGGATCCAGATTCCGGCGCGGCTGGGGGTCATCGATGAGTCCTGGCCACAGGACCGGCTCGGCGCGCCCGGCACCACCTACCCCTGGCCCAGGCAAGAGCTGACGGAGCTAGCCGAAACGCCGGGCGGTACCTGGGACTTGCACTATGCCACCGAGCTGGAGGCAGGATGGCTGGCCGCATGGGACGCCCGGTGGCAGTCGGGCTTCGGCATGACGTTCCCGCACGACGTATTCAAGTGCGTCTGGGTCTGGCTCGTGGACGGTGGCTGGCGGGGCATCCGCTGCGTCGCCGTCGAACCGTGGACGGGTTTCCCGTCCGCGCTGGCCGCCGCGGTCGAGGCGGGCCGTGCGAGTCAGCTGAGGCCCGGCGACTCGCTGACCGCGGACACCCGGATCATCGGCTTCGCGACCACGACGGCGATCCGCGGGTTCGACCCTGAGGGCCAGCCGATCAGATGAGCCAGCCGACAAGGTGATAGGGAGGCCGCAGTGAGGCTTGATGGCAAGGTCGTAATCGTCACCGGAGCAGGTCAGGGCATTGGCGAGGCCTCTGCCATCCGCTTCGCCGAAGAAGGCGCCAGCGTCGTCTGCGTCGACGTGCACGAGGCTAAGGTGGCGCAGACTGCGGAGACGATCGCTGCTGCCGGCGGAACGGCAGTGCCGGTCGTGGCGGATGTCGCTACTGCTGACGGCAACAAGGCGATGACCCGGCTCGCCGCGGACCGGTTTGGCGGCCTTGACATTCTGCATGCCAACGCCGGAATCCAGTTCATGGCTCGGCTGGAGGAGACGCCGGAAGCTGAGTGGGACAGATTGCATTCGACGAACCTGCGTGGCGTGTACCTCGGCATCAAGGAAGCCGTTCCGCTCATGCGCAGCCGCGGTGGCGGCGCCATCGTCATCACGGCGTCGGTGCTGGGCATCGTGGGAGACCCCGATCTGCCTGCCTACGGCGCCACCAAGGGCGGGCTGCGCGCGATGTGCCGCTCGCTGGCCGCGTCGCTGGGGCCCGAGAACATCCGGGTCAATACCATCTGCCCGGGCGACGTGGAGACGCCGCTGCTGACGGAGTTCTTCGACTTTCAGCCCGACCCGGCGGCGGCCCGCAAGCAGATCACCGACCGCTATCCGCTGGGCAGGTTCGCCGAACCGCGCGACATCGGTAACGCCGCGGTGTTCCTCGCGTCGGACGAGGCGTCCTACATCTCCGGGATCGACATAGTCGTCGACGGCGGCCTGCTGGCCAAGATCTACTAAGCCACGGACTGCCCGTGCCCGCCGGAGCGCAGGACCGCAGCCTGGCAGGCCAGGCGGCTGTCGTCACGGGCGGGGGCCGGGGCATCGGCGCCGCGGTGTGCCGCCGCCTTGCCCGCGCTGGATCGCAGGTTATCGTCGCCGACATCGACCAGTCGGCCGGGCAGGACACGGCTCGCGAGATCGGATCACCGGCGACGGCTGTGCAGGCGGACGTGCGCGATAGCGCCGACGTCCGCCGGCTTGTTCGCGTCGCCGCTGAGCTGACGGGCCGCCTGGACGTGGTCGTAAATAACGCGGGCATCGTGCCGGTCGAGTCGCTGGACCAGACCGCGCTGGAGACCTGGCGCGGCACCTTCGCCGTCAACGTCGAGGGCCCCCTGCAGCTGATGCAGGAGGCTTCGGCGGTCATGCTCGCGCAGGACCGGTCCCCGCAGACGGGCTGCCGCGGGAAGTTCATCAACATCAGCTCGGAAGCAGCCGAGACCGGGCGCCGCCTGGTGCCCGCCTACGGTGCCAGCAAGGCCGCGCTCAATCATCTGTCGCGGTCTGCCGCTGCGACGTGGGGCGACCAGTGGATCAGCACGACCGTCGTCTATCCGGGCGACGTCGAGGATGCCGCCTGGCCCGCGGTAGGCATGCGGATCGCGGCCGCTGAGGGCCGGGAAGTCAGCGAGGTCATCAGGGACCGGCTGGAGTCGGCTGTCACTGGCAGGTTCCAGCGGCCTGATGAGGTAGCCGACGTTGTCTTGTTCGTGGCCGCGTTTCGCGGGCCCGGCCTCAACGGCTGCACGGTGTGGACGCAACCGCACGTGGCGTCGCCATGACCCAGATGCGACTGGGCCTCGCCCAGATCGTGCCCGCCAGCCCGGACGAGCTGACGCCTGCGGTGGCTGCGCGGATCAGGGCCCTGGGTGTCACCGCACTCGTCACGCATTTCGAGGTACCTGCGGCCGACATGCGCGGGATCCGCGGTCACCGGCTCGGCCGGGTACTGGCTGACGCCGGGCTCGGCATTGTCCAGTACGGCGGCCTGCGGCCCAATCTGGTCACTGCCGATGCGGTCCGGCGCCGTGACAGCATCCGCGAGATCGGCGAATTCCTCCGCACGGCCGCGTTCCTCCGCGCTGACATGGTCGTGACCGGCTGCGGTTCGCATCATCCTGACCATCCGTACGGGCCGTCGCCGGAGAACTATTCGGCGCGAAGCCGCGATCTGCTGGTCTCGAGCCTGGTCGAGCTGGCGGATCGCGCGGCTGACACGGGCACCATGCTGGCCATGGAAGCACATTGCCTGACGACCCTCGAGTCGCCGGAAACGGTCCGCGAAATTCTGGATGCCGTCGACTCCCCGTGGATCCGGGCGAACTTCGACCCGGTGAATTTCCTCGGCTCTGTCCGCGCGGTCTACAGCTCCGGCGCGGCCGCACAGCACGCGGCCCGGGTACTGCAGCCGAGACTCGCGCCTGCCGCGCACATCAAGGACGTGGCCGTCGAGGCCGAGCTGGTGCTGCACATAGCCGAGACGGTGCCAGGGACCGGCGTGCTCGACCTGCCCTCGGTGCTGGCTGCGTGCCGGCGGTTCCTGCCGCCGCCGGCCACGCTGATCGTCGAGCATCTGGGCGCCGGCGATGTGCCTTCGGCGCTCGCCCACGTCACCAGCGTCGCCGCCGGCTGCGGCATCGAGTTCGGCTGAGGAGGCACCGATGAGCGATTTCGCCGGATTGCGGGCGGTCATCACTGGCGGCGGTTCCGGTATCGGGCTGGCCACAGCGCGGCTGTTCGCCGCCAGGGGCGGTGCAGTAGCTGTGATGGATGTCAGCCCCGGGACGGCTGCTGACCCGATCATCGGCCTGGTGGCGGACGTAACCGACGATGGGTCCGTGCGGTCCGCGATAGCTGCCGCGGCGGAACGGCTCGGCGGAATCGACATCCTGGTCAACAACGCCGGCATTGGCGCGGCCGGCACAGTGGCTGATAACTCCGACGAGGAGTGGCACCAGGTCTACGACGTAAACGTCGTCGGCATGGTCCGGACCACCCGGGCGGCGCTGCCCTGGCTACGCGCGTCAGCGCACGCCGCGATCGTCAACACGTGCTCGATCGCAGCGACAGCGGGGCTGCCGCAGCGTGCGCTGTACTCGGCCACCAAGGGCGCGGTGCTCGCGCTGACGCTGGCCATGGCAGCCGACCATCTCGCCGAGGGCATCCGCGTCAACTGCGTCAGTCCGGGCACTGCTGATACACCGTGGGTCACCAGGCTACTGGCCGCCGCGCCGGACCCGGCTGCTGAGCGCGCGGCTCTCGTCGCTCGCCAGCCGATGGGCCGGCTCGTCTCCGCCGAGGAGGTCGCTGCGGCGATTGGATACCTCGCCAGCCCGGCAGCTGCCGCAGTGACCGGCACGGCGCTGGCCGTCGACGGCGGCATGGCGGGCCTGCGCCTCCGGCCGGCGCGAGGATAGGGCGCTCCGACAGGGGCTGTACCTGCATGCAGCGCGTGTGACCGGCGGCTGCGACGAGGGTGCAGCTCATCGTCCGCCCGCGGGAGGGGGGCCAGCGGCCCCGGCCTCCGCGACCTGCACTAGCAGCGGCCGTTCGCGTAGCAGACCCCGTGGCAGTTGAAGCGGTACTGGGTGCACCAGTTGACGCCACACGGGTGGTCGCACTTGCACAGCTGCCCGTTCTCGGGGACGCACGCGCCCGCCTCGAGCTGCGGTAGCAGGCGCTGCAAGACGGCGTCCCCGACGCGCTGCATCGTCTTCCTCATGCTCACTCCTTCCTGGCCACGCGCGATCACGCTTCCTGTCCACGTGAGACACGTGACACGCCGAAGGTCAGGATGCCGCCGCCGCGTGGCGCGCTGGTGGCGCTGACGCAACGCAGACGCCACGCGCGAGGCGAACGATTCTGACGACGAATCGTGGTCCGCTGACAGGAAGGCACGATGAGGCGATGACGGCAGTACTGATAGCGGTTGTCGTAATTGTCGGCGTGGTGGCTGCTGCTGATCTGCTGCTGAGCATGGCGGTGGTACGGCGGCTGGCCACTCTGCAGGCCCAGGTCCGGGACCTGGGTGCCGGAGCCGAGCCGTCTCCGGCCATCGGCTACAAGGTCGCGAACTTCACCGCCGAGCTGGTTACGGGCGGCCGCCTCACCCGGGCGGACCTGGACGCCGGGCGGGCATCGGTCCTGTTCGTCATCCGTCCTGCGAGCCGTGCAAAGCCATGCTTGGCGAGCTGACGGCTCAGCCGGAATGGCAGGGTACTTCGCCGTTGTATGTCCTCATCAACGGGGCCGATGATGAGGACTACGCCCGGTCGCTGCTGCCCCGGCTGCCCGCCGGATCACGCGCGGGCCTGGTGTCCCCCGATGACGAGGTGTCGGCCGCATTCGGCATCACCGGCTATCCGACCGTTCTCGAGATCGAGGACGGCGTCGTTCGCGCGTCCGGCGTGCGGCTCAACGTGCTGGACCCCGTGAGCGCCTAGTGAGCCTGCTCGGGCGGCGGGCACCGCTCGTGTCGGCAGCGGCTGGCCTGGCCTGGCGGCTTGGCGGCTTGATCTGGGTCGGGACCGTGTTGCTCGCGATGACTGCCGGCTTTCTCACGCCGCAGGTGCGTGGCTGCTCAAATCTGCGGTGGACGCGCTGACCCGGCCAGATCCGAGCGTGATAGTGGTCGCCGCGCTCGCGGCCGCGACCGTCATGCTGCAGGGACTGAGCCTGGGCCTGGGGAGCCTGTCGACGCTGACGGCGGCGGCGGCGCAGCGCAGGATGTCAGTGGCCGTGGCGTCGGATCTGTACCGGGCCGTCAACTCGATCAGCGGGCTCACCAGGTTTGACGATCCTGATTTCCAGGATTCGCTGCGGCTGGCGGAAGAATCCGCCGAGCGAGTTCCGGCTGCCCTGACTGACATGCTGGCCACGGTGCTCCAGGGCGGGGACAGTAGTCGTCAGCTTCGCCGGCCTGCTGATCTCCATCTGGCCGCCGATGCTGGCGCTCGTGGCCTTGGCATGCTTGCCTAACCTCGTCGTGCAGGTCTCCCTGGCCCGTCATTCGGCCCGGACCAGCGAGGTGAATGCGAGCCGGTACCGGCAGTGGCTGCTGCTGCGGGGTCTGCTCACCGACCCGCGCTCGGTGCCGGAGATCCGGCTCCTGGGGTCGGGCGATTTCTTTCGCCGTCTTCTTCGTCCGCCTCCGTCAAGGGCGCGGTCGCCACGCTGGCCAACCTCAATGGCGCCGGCGGTAACTGCATCTTCCAGTTCGAGACCAACCAGTGCTACAGCGTGACGAATTACGAGGACTTCGAGTACCTCATGGTGCGGCCGCTGTACATGTTCGGGGGTAACAGCAACACCTCGATCTCGGTGAACTACCCGCTGTCCCCGGCTAACGCGCCGAAGTACAGCGACGGCTGCAAGACCGTGGTCATCAACCTGAAGGGCTGGAAGTGGTCCGACGGGGAGAGCGTGGACGCCAAGGACCTGGTCTTCGACCTGAACCTGCTGGAGGCGGAGAAGGCCAACTACGCCGCCTACACCCCTGGCCTGCTGCCGGACAACATGACGTCGTACTCGGCGACCGGGCCGGACCAGGTGACCCTGCAGCTCAAGCAGGGTTATTCCAGCATCTGGTTCACCTACAACCAGCTGGCCGTGCTGACCCCGTTCCCGATGGCGCTGGATGTCTCCAAAGCCGGCGCGGCGCAGGGCAGCGGCGGCTGCACGACCGACAGCGCGGCTGACGGGTGGGCGAAGTGCAGGGCGGTCTGGACGTTCCTCGACTCCCAGAACAAGGACACCTCGACCTATGCGACCAATCCGCTGTGGCAGGTCGTGGACGGCCCGTTCAAGCTCGCGAGCTACAACGTCGACGGCAACTACACCTTCGTGCCGAACAAGGACTACTCGGGGAGCCCGAAGCCGTCGATCGCGGAGCTGAAGTTTCAGACCTACATCTCCGACACCGCGGTCTACGAGGCGCTGAAGACCGGCGCGCTGAGCACCGGCGGCGCGCAGACCAACGGGACCGATGTGCCGTCGAATGACCTGGCGCCGGCCGGGAAAGGGTTCCTGCCGCCGTCCAATCCGCTGGCCTCGGCCGGTTATGTACTGCAGACCGCCTACGAGTTCAGTACCGGGTTCGCCTACATGAACTTCAACAACCCGACCTACGGCCCGCTGTTCCGGCAGCTGTACTTCCGGCAGGCGCTGATGGAGCTGGACAACCAGGCCGGCATGTCCAAGGTTGTCGGCCGCGGCTACTGGTACCCGACCCCGGCGGGCGCGCCTCCCGAGCCAGTCAGCCAGTGGGTGTCCTCGGACATGACGGAGAACGGCGGCCAGGGCCCCTACCCCTATGACCCGGCCAGGGCGCAGGCGCTGCTGGCCGGGCACGGCTGGCAGAAGGTGGGCGGGGTGCTGACCTGCGAGTCCGCGGGCTATGGTGCGTCGAACTGCGGCGCCGGCATCGCCAAGGGCACGCAGGCCAAGTTCGCCATGCTCTACAGCTCGGGCATCGCGATCCAGGCCGACATGGCGGACGTCCTGAAGTCAGGGCTTCGCGCTGGCAGGCATCCAGCTCACGCTCACCGCCCAGACGTTCAACACGCTGCTGGGCTACACCGCGCCCTGTACTGCGAGCGAGTCGCGCTGCAACTGGACGTTCCTGTACCTGGGCGGCTGGGGGTTCAACGGGCCGGGCTTCGAGCCGACCGGCGATGCGCTCTACCAGACCGGCGTGCCGAACAACTCCGGCAGCTACTCGAATCCGACGATGGACGCGCTGATCAAGGCCACCCACACCAGCAACAGCCTGGCCACCTTCCATCAGTACGCCAACTACACCGCGACTCAGGTCCCGGTGCTCTGGATGCCGTGGAACACCGGCGTCCAGGCGGTCAGCGTCAACCTGCACCACGTCACGCAGAACCCGCTGAACATGTTCTACCCGGAGTTCTGGACGTGCAGCACCAAGACTTGCTGACCTGCTGACGGCGGCGCGACAGCAGGACTAGCAGGTTCGGCCCCGGTCGTCGCGCTGGTCAGCGCCAGCGCGACGACCGGACCGGAAGTATCCGTGCCCGTGCCGAAGTTCGGCCGGCGGCCCGCAGGCTAGGCAGGTCGCACCGGGGGAGGGGGCTGGTCGCCGTGGACGATGAACACCGGGCAGTCCGCGTGCTCGGCGACGTTTGCGCTCACCGAGCCGAGCAGCAGTCCGGCGAACCCGCCATGGCCGCGGCTGCCGACAATCAGCATGGTCGCGCCCTGACAGGCGTCGAGCAGCACTCTGGCAGCAACGCCCTCGTGCACGAGCAGTTGCATGCCAGGCGGCGGCTGATCACCGAACACAGCCTGCGCGGTGTCATCGAGAACTTTCCGCATGTCCTGCGCAGGATTCCAGTCTGGCGCAACGGCGGCCCATCCGAACGACGGCGGGTATTCCCAGGCGGTGACCAGGTCGAGCTGGGCGCCGAAGGCCGACGCGAAATGGGCTCCCCACCGCAGCGCCTGCTGCGAGGACAGTGATCCGTCCACGCCGACGACGATCCTGGTCCCGCCGTTGCGCTCTGGTGTCATGTTCCGCTCCTAGGAAGTCAGGTCACATCCGTTGCCGAAGTTGCGCCGCGGGCCAAGTCTGGCAGCCCCAGTTCTTCGGGCTGGCGGACGGGTCTAACGCTCTGATGTACCTCCAGCATCGTCCTGGGAGCGCAGCTGCTGCTCGAGCTCGAACCGGCTCCGTTCGCTGGGAAAGCGCCGTGCGGGGCGCTACTATTGTCCCCTTATGCGCGAGATCAGAGGTGGACGGTTTTGAGCAGTGAGAGCATGCCGCGCGCCGAGCCAGCCGACGACGGCCCGCCGCCTTCGATTCCGGCGATGCCGACGGTGGCACGCTCGCTGCTGTACCGGGGCGGTCCCAAGCTGCTGGTGGAATCGGGGCCCCGTCACAGCCTGGGATGGCAGGACCACTGGAGGGCCGGCCCAAGTTTCGTGGTAGTCCGGCTGGGCCGGCTTGACACAGTCAAAGTCACCTCGCGCTTTCCGCTTACCGAGCAAGGGTGGGAGAGCGCGTGGCGGACGTTGTCCGGCCTGGACGCCGAGGCCGCCGCCGCGGTCGCTGCGATGCTGGCGGCGGCGCGGGAGCGCAAGAGCGCCGCGGCAGCGCTCGCTCAGCTCGATGCTGGCACTATGTGCTGCCTGCGGCGCTCGACGTATAAGGGCGGGTCCGATGACTCGCTCTTGACCCGGGGCGGAGCCTACGACCTGCGCTTCCTTGGCGATCGGCTTGTCCTTAGCCGGCCCGCTTCGGCTACCCCGGTGGTCGAAATGCCGTACCGGGATGTCGAGGCCGTAGAGGTCAGCGGGTCCGCCCGCGGCAAGACTCCCGGCGAGAAGGTTGCGGTGATCCTGGGCCTGGGCCTGGCCGGCGCCTTGCTGGGGCTCCTCATTCTCGGCCTAGTCGGTCTACTGCTCGGAGCCCTGATCTTCGGCTTGATAGGCGCCGCCGCTACTGCCGCCTCAGCCAACACCGAGTCGACGGTACGGCTTCGGGGCCGGGATGCCGAGTTCTTCCTTACCACCGAGATGGCCCCCGATGACGTGCGAATAGAACTGTCCGGCCCGCTCACGGCCATAGCGGACGCTCGCACCGCCCCGCGGGGCGGTGCGGGGCCGTCAGCGGAGCCAGCCTCGGCGACAATCGCGGACCAGCTGGCCAAGCTCGCGTCCTTGCTGGCGGACGGGTTGCTGTCGCGTGAGGAGTTCGAGCACCTCAAGGCGAAGGTCATCGCTGAGCCCTAACGCGGCTGCGCGGACGCAGTCCAACATCGTCCGGAGGGCGGAGTTGTTGTTCGAACTCGATCCGCCGACCCTCTGCGGACGCAGTGTCTGCTGACGGTAATCAGCAGTTTCCACAGCCGGACCTGAATGTGTCTGCAACTACGCGGAACGACGACAAGAAGTGCCGGATGCCGAAACGTTCGGGACAGCCTCGGTCCGCGACACCCGCCGGTGACTGACAGAACCCGAGGTCCGTGTTGGCAAGCCGACCCGGAGCGCAAGGCCGCGTGCGGCCTGAGCACCGGAAGCGGCGCGGCAGTGCTTCCATGTGATCACGCCAGCTTCCACGGGTTGATCAGTTCGATTCCTGTTTCCTCGAAATCGTCAGTGTTGCGCGTGGCTAGTGTCGCGCTCGCCGCGCGGCAGATGGCCGCGATCTGGCTGCGCGAGGCAGTTCGCTGCTGCGGTCAGGGATCTCCAGTTCGCCGTCGATGGCTCTGAAGCGCTCGTGGATCTTGGTGCCAAGGCCGCGCATAACGGAACGCGGAGCCAGTCGTTCGTTAAGTATTGCCCGCACTTCGGCCTCTATCGAACGTCCATGGCGCGCTGCCTCGACACGAAGCAGTGCATGCGTCTGGGGATCCAGGCCCCGGATCGTCAGCGTTGTCGTCGCTGGTGCCTCCAACCATGATCTGCAATGCTGGCATCCGCTGCTCACTAAGGCGCTAGCGGTGCTGCTCAGCTGACTGGCATGAACTCTTGGATCAGGCCGATGCCCATCCGGGCCGCCCCGCGGGCCCAATGCTGATGGGGAGCGTTGTGACGTTCGACGGCACATCAATGCGATGGGCCGCGCGGCATCCCGCGCGGCCCTAGCTGCGTCACTGGATCAGGGCAATTATGGTGGTCAGGTCAGCGGGGATGCCGCCCGATCGATCGTCGGCCTCAGCCTTGCCGCCTGATGCCGTAATGCCCGTCGCGGAGACTGGCCATAGTGATGCGGTGACCAGCTGGCTGCGTCCCGCCATTCCTCGTGCTCGCCTTGAAGGCGGACAGCAGGGTGTTTGCCATGTACTTAGGCGCGTAGCAGGCAGCAAAGTAGAACACGCCGCTGAGGGTGAGGCTGCTGGCGCCAGATATCGACGGCAGGCCGACCGAAGTATCGATCGCTTCGTCGATTGCGATGTTGGCCGTTCCTCCCGGGCCGCAGCCGGTGACGCCGGGCGCGACGAAAGTGGTGTCCGTGGCCGTGGCTCCCTGGATCTTGAGGACAGCGGTGTTCGGATGCTGCTTCGGGTGCGGGTCGTTTTCCTGGACCAAGGTGCCGGCGAGCATGGGATTGACCACGACCGGGTTGTCGTTGGACCCGATATCGCAGCACGTGCCGAGCAGCGGATTGATCAGATTGAATTTCAGCGGCTGTGTCCAGGTAGCGAGCTGGAAATTGGTGATCGGGCCGGCGGACTGGGCCACAGCATGGATCTGGAGATATTTCCCGCCACGCTTCGTGGCCTCATTGCACAGCTTCTGAACGGTGCGGTTCGTGTTCGGGCAACCCAGCGCCTTGAGCAGCCCGCCCGGCACCCACCGGGGGGACGATAGCAGTTGCGCCGAAAGGCCGTTCGGTGGTGGCAGGATCCCGCCGGTGAACTGATTGGACCCCGCGTTCGGCGGATCCCAGACACCGAACTGCACAACTACCGGGTGCGTAACCCTTGCCGAAGGCTTAATCGTTGTCGTGATGTTACCGATCTTGATTTTGCCCGAGCTGACATTCCCTGCGATACACCCGGTCGCTGAGCCGGGGACCGATTCCTGCATCAGCGGGTTTAGTAGCGGGCAGTTGGTGAATGGCTTGTATATGCCTTTAGGCGGCGGATAGCCCGGCCCTTTGTACTGGGAGACCATCGGGGACTGGCTGTGACCCGCATGCGTGGTCGTGTGCGCGGCCTGCGCTGACGTACCGACAAGAACCATCGCCGCCGCGGTAACTCCCGTCGCGCTCAACAGGATCGCATGGCGAATCCACTGACTGGGCACCTTCATGCACGCCTCCTTGTCGTGTCACCCACATCCGATCTCGATCCCTGCCGATTAGGCGCAACGGTGGTAACACCCACGCTGGCCAACGAGTTCGCCGGATCCGAGATGAGGGTGTGCCGTCTTGCATGGGCGCCGTGGCCTTCCGACCGCTGACCTCATGTCGGTACCTGCGCCTTGAGCAGCTCCCTTCTCTCACGTACGCGAGCCACACAAGAATGAGAAACATAAATGTGTCTGGGTTACTTGGACCGTATGCCCCGACGCTCCCGGAGTCAATACCCCTGCGAACCGGTCGTTTTCGGCGTAACAGGACCGACGTCAACTGGCAGTCTCGGCGGCCAGGTCAGCGCCTTGCCGAGCGCCAAGCCGTTCCCACGTAGGGCAGCAGCGGACACGCACCGACGGTCCAGCCGGAGGGCGCGGGTCCAGGAACACGGCCGTATATAGTTAGCCATGAGCCCAGGACGGTTGCCTTCCGACTCAAGGCAGCGAGGTGGCAGGGAGCAGGCTGAGGCTTCAAGAGAGCCGAGGCGGCGCCCGCATCAACTGCCCAGTGGACGACACGGATTGCTGCGCAGCTTCGTCGCCGCCAATCAGCGAGAACGCATCACGGCCGCAGTCGGTCAAGCCGCAGCGGAGCTCGGTTACGCCGAAATGAGCGTGGAAGCGATCGTCGCACGTGCGGGCGTGTCGCGCCGGACCTTCTATCAGCATTTCAAGAACAAGGAAGATGCGTTCCTGGCCGCCTACGACGCCGTGGTCCGCCAGCAGTCCAGGCACATCCGGCGTGCGTACTTCGAAGAGACGACGGTGCAGCAGCGGCTGCGCGCGGGCATCAGGGCATACATGGAGTTCATAGCAAGTGAGCCCGGCCTGGCGCGGATGTGCATCGTCGAGGTCCTCGCGGCCGGCCCGCGCGCCATGGCGAAGCGTGCCGAGGCTATGCAGATGTTCGCCGAGATAATCGAAGACAACATCCACGAACTCATCCCCGGCTGCCGACGGGCGGCTCTCGCCGCCGAAACGATTGTCGGCGGCATCCACGAGGTCGTGCTCAGCCGGATCCTTGCCGACCGCATCGACGAACTGCCGTCCCTGGTAGATGACCTCTTGGCGGCGATCCTGATGGTCGGGGTAAGCGCCGACACACTGAACGCCTGATCGGAGCGCGCTCCGAGGCATTTACCGTCCGGTACGGACATTAGCCCCTGGTCCCACTGGGATGCAGCGTGCGGTGATCCACAATGATCGTCGCAGTCGAGTCGTGGTCAGGATGCTTCGTCGCTTAGTGCCCTGGCGCTACAGGGACGAGGCTGCGGAGCATCTCCCTGGTTTCCGCATCGACAGAATAGATGACCGTGCCGAGCATGCCGCGCGTCAGCAGCACCTTGTAGACGTTGCGAGCGAGCCGCTCGAATTCGTGATCCGTAACGGCCGAGCGGTTGCGGAGGCTGGGGTCTTTGTTGGCGTCGCGGACGATGATCCACTTGTCATTGCGCCATACGAAGTCGGGCCCGAGGATGACGCCGTTCCAGTCGTACTCGAAGCCTTGTGCGGTGTAGATGCAGCCAACCTGACCGAATCCCGCAGGGTCAGTCGCCCACAGCCAGGACGGTGGCGCTCCTGCTATCGCGCGGTCGCCGCGGAGATTCCAGGGCCGCGACCAGTCCCCGATGACCACATCAGAGACCAGCGACCCGTCCGGGCGAGGGTCACTCCACGGCCAGCAGAATCCCGCTGCCATCCGTGACCCGTATCCGGCTTCCAGCTTCAGGCGGAGAAGATGCTCTAGCTCGTAAGGGCTGTCCGCGACCTGAACCTCGAACGCAGGATCACCGCCCCAGTGCTGGGGTGCGCCGGGCGTCAGGCCTAGCAGTCGGAGCACCCAGTGGAGGTAAGCCTCGCTTCCGCCGCAGCGGAACTGGTCGTTGAGCGAGATCTTGTGAACGGCCAGTCCGAGTGCTTGCGCGTGGGCTTCGATCTCGGCGACCGTCCCCATCTCTCCCGGGCGAACTACCTGATGCTCGTCGAGCAGGAAGACCGGAACTCTCGCTGCCGAGAGCAGTTCGTCGATCTGACGCCTGCCGGTACGGAACTGAGCCCTGGTGTACTGGTTGGCAGAGGTCTCCCTGATCCGGTGGGCCTCATCCAGGATGAGAACCTCGAGGCCGTTCCTGTCAGCATCGACGAACTGGTTGAAGTACTTGAAGAGGTTCTTGGTCCGGGTCGAGCCCCTGCCGGCAACCTTCCGCAGAGTCAGCGTGAAGGATTTGGAACCCGTCGCGTGCACGACAGTACGTCCTTGCCTGGCGAGTTCCCCGAGCAGCGACAGCGCGATCACGCTCTTGCCGCTGCCTGGACCTCCGGTGATGATCACAACGGTCTTCGAATCACCCGCTCTGGCAGCCTCGGTCGCGTGCAGCACCAGGCTGTATGCCAGTTGCTGCTCGTCCAGGAGGATGAACTGCTCGCGTTCCTGAATCTCACTCGAAGCCACCGCGAGCAACTGTCGGCTCGGAGCGGCACGAGAGCTCAGCAAAGCGTCTGCGTACGGTGCGCCGGGGACGCCGGGCGACAAGCGGGAACGCAGGTAGTCGAGGAAAGCCGACCGCCGCTCCCCGGTAAACATCCGCGCGAAGTCCGACTTCGGCGAAGTTCCGCAGGCCGGCCACGCCATGCTCGGTCGCGTTGTGCAGGTAGGCCACGCCGGAGACGGCGCTGGCATCGTCCTGCAGAACCGGCATGAAGTCGACGAGGTACTCGCAGTAGCGCCGGACCTGCTCGAGCGGATGCAGCGTCGGATGGTGGCCGTAGCCGTCGATCACGGACCATCGCCGGATCATCTTCGTAGAGTTCGGCCCCGCTCCACTGCTTGAGTTCGACGACCACGTAGGACGCAGTTCCGCTGACAGGGTGACGTCCGGCGAGAATGGCGTCGACCCGGCGACTGCTGAGGGGAAGCCTGTGCTCGAGCAGGACCTCGATGTCGGCCAGGCCAGCCTCGACCAGGTCGTGCGCGAGCACCGGGATGCTCCGATCCCATGAACGGGCTTCGCTCGGTGATGGCCGCAGCCCCTGATCATGCAGCATCTGCTCGAACATGACCTCAGCCACACTGCCGTTGCTGGCCAGCGCGGCCAGGCTGGCAGCCGAACGACGGATCAGGGCCAAGGACCGGCTCCCACGCAGCACGAAACTGATCGCGCGGGTGGGGGCATGTCCGGCTGAGCTGCACCTCAGGTACAGGACGCGGAAGCCCGTCGGGCCGCAGTGATGATCAGATTAGTGGTCGCTACTGGTCGATAGGCAGGCCTTTAACGCAACTCGAGCGGCTGGGCTCCAGCGCCGTCGCGCGGCTGGGGTGAGCTCGCGGTCGCCGAAGCTGTTGTCGTTGGGGTTGAGGGTCACGCGGGGGCGACGAGCTTGTCGATGTGGTCGAGGATCTCGGTCGGCAACGCGATGTCCGCGGCTGGCAGGTACGACTCGAGCTGGTCCATCGTCCGCGGTCCGACGATTGCGGAAGTGACACCCGGGTGGCTGATCACGAATGCGATCGCCATGCCGATGAGCGTCATGCCAGGGTGCTCAGCGAGCGCGCCAAGACGATGCAGTGTTAGCTGGCGCGGCGGCGCCGGGCAGGTCGTCCGCTGCCGGAGCGAAGTGGCAGGCCGAGGACAAGCACGCTACGCGCGCGGACCAGGCGTCCGAGCGTCGAGGAGCGGAAAGCCCGCGAAGCCAGGGCCCTGGGTGCGCGCGCCCCGCCGCATTGACTCGCGATGGACGCCGGCGCCTGGATCTCCCGGACCCGGTCGATCTGCTGGAACGGCAGAACCGGATCCGCGAGCCGGATGCAGCGCCCCTGCGTATAGGTCCGGCCGCTCTACTCAGCCCAGAGTCGGCGCGGGCACTAGCGCTGCGCCGGTCGCTGCGCCGGTCGCTGCGCCTTGGCTGACCGGCGCGTGCCGCCGGGCTTCCGGGGATGGTCCTTGGACGCCTCCTTCGGGTCATTGCGTGTCTCTGCATCGGGCCGCGCAGTCGACCACTTAAACTCCAGCTCGACTTCGACCTCAGTGCCGTCAACTTCGACCTCGAACTCGGCGCGGACCTGGTCAGGGATATGCAGGCTGACTTCCCCTGCGCCGAATGGCAGGTCGACGTCGCTGCCGGAGTAGACGTCGGCGGTGTCGATGAAGTTGATGCCCGCATCGAGGGCGCGGTGGATGATTCGGGTCGCGTCGGCGCGGTCGTCGTTGCCCCACGGGCCGAACATCATCGCCCCGAGGCATAGGGGGCTGACCTGGACGCCAGTGCGGCCCAGCGGACGGTAGTGCGTGTGAGTACCTCTTCCAGTGAAAACTGTGGCCGACTCGGTAACGGTCGGTGGCTGAAGCTCTGATGCGGGATCGTGGTCGATCCGATGCCCACCAGACCACATTCGCTTGCCGTGAGGGAGGGCAGGTTGTCCGGGGTCCTGCCAGCCCCTCTGACCTGACCGCGGGCCGGCGTAGCAGGAATCTCACTCCGGGCATAGCCCCGCTCGGAGCCCTGATCCCCGTGCGCTGCTTGGCGCTGCGGCACTCCCTACTCGCAGCACCGCTCGTGGCGCTGGATCTTCGCTCAAGGTCCTGGTCTGGGGGGACGGGTACGGAGCGGGCGGCGAGCTGGTCGTCGGCCGATACGGCTCGCGCGGCGGCGTGCCTGATCACCTTCCTCGCGATTCGGTTGGTCCTTTGGATGCGAACTGCTGGCGTCGTCTGCGTGCTGCCTCCGGGACCGTGCTAGCCCTACCTCAGGTACGGGTGTCCGCACGGTGGATGTCTTGTTCGCGCGCGCCGAGCATTGAGATATAGGTGACCGGAGTGGCCGAGCACCGTAGCTCACCGGAGGTAATCCAAATGAATGCACCGACTGACAACGTCCCTTCCGCGCAGCCGGCCCTGATGAGGTTTCTGGTCAGGTCACGGGAATACCGCCACCCCCGTCCCTGGGTGGTCTTCCGCTTTACCGCTGGTGTCTGGAATCTCTTTCTTGGCGTCCTTCTGCTCGCTTCCTTCCACTGGCTGGGGCCTGTGGCCTTGCTGGGGGTGGTGCCGCTGGCGGGAGCGGTGCTGATCTTCTGGACCGCCTACCGCCTGCAGCAGGACAGTGTCCGGAGCTAGCCTGGCAGCATCTCCCGGTCGGTAGCGGGATCGGTCAGCCCTCGTCCCGCTCGGGGGATGCTGCCGCTTTCGGATGTGGTTACCGTTGAGCGCGATGAACAGTAAGAGCGCCGTGCCGGTGACTGGCCAGCAGTCCACCCTTCTGGTGCCAGCGCTGGGCATAGTCACGCTTGACACCGGTCTTTCCCAGGCTTTGCACGTCTGGCGAGCATTGCGATGTCGGTGACCGGAGTGGCCACCACAGCGCAGGTCACTGGAGGCACCCCGATGCGCGCACAGACTGATGAGGTCCCTTCCGCGCAGCCGGCCCTGATGAGGTTTCTGGTCAGGTCACGGGAATACCGCCACCCCCGTCCCTGGGTGGTCTTCCGCTTTACCGCTGGTGTCTGGAATCTCTTTCTTGGCGTCCTTCTGCTCGCTTCCTTCCACTGGCTGGGGCCTGTGGCCTTGCTGGGGGTGGTGCCGCTGGCGGGAGCGGTGCTGATCTTCTGGACCGCCTACCGCCTGCAGCAGGACAGTGTCCACCGGGTGCGAGAGCTGGAGCAGTCCCGGGCCCATTTGGTGGACGACTCGGCCGCGAGGCTGCGCCGGATCGAGCGGGACCTGCACGACGGCGCGCAGGCGCAGATGGTCGCGGTAACCATGAAGCTGGGGCTGGCCATGAAGAAGCTCAGCGGCATGACCGACGGGGCCGGGCAGGCCGACCTGGACCGGGTCCTGGAGCTGGTCGCCGCCGCCCACCGCGGGGCCAAGGACGCCGTCACCGAGCTGCGTGACCTGGCTCGCGGCATCCACCCCCCAGTGCTCGACCATGGCCTGGGCATCGCGCTCACCACCCTCGCCGCACGCAGCGACCCGCCGGTCGAGCTGGTCATGGACCTGCCTGAGCGCCCGTCGGCCGCGATCGAGACCATCGCCTATTTCTGCGCCGCCGAGCTGCTCGCCAACGTGACCAAGCACAGCGAGGCCCGGCATGCAACGCTGGAGGCAGTCCACGTGCCCGGCCTGCTGCGGATACAGGTCAGCGACGACGGCACCGGCGGCGCCCGCGTCGAGGCCGGCGGCGGCCTGGCCGGGCTCGCCGACCGAGTCAGGACCGTCGATGGCAGGTTACAGCTCAGCAGCCCGCCCGGAGGGCCCACCGTGGTCACCGTTGAGCTGCCGTCGCACGCCTGACCCAACCGGAGCCCTCGATGCGGATTGTGATCGCCGAAGATTCGGCCGTAATGCGAGCCGGGCTGGCCGAAATCCTGACCGACAGCGGCCATGAGGTGGTCGCTGCCGTAGGCAACGCCGACGACCTGCTAGCTGCGGTCGACGAGCACCACCCAGACGCCGCCGTGGTGGATGTGCGGATGCCGCCCGGCTACACCGACGAGGGCCTGCGCGCTGCGATCGCCCTCCGCCGGGCCCATCCCAAGACCGGGGTGCTGGTGTTCTCCCAGTACATCGAGACCCGCTACACGGCCGACCTGCTCGGCGCGGCGTCCGGCGGCGGTGCCGCGGGTGTCGGGTACCTGCTCAAGGACCGGGTCGCCGACGTCGAGGAGTTCGTCGAGGCGCTGAGCCGGGTAGCCGCCGGCGGCACCGCCCTGGACCCGGAAGTCGTCACGCAACTGCTGGGCGCCAGCCGCCGCACCGACGGGCTCGGCACGCTCACCGCCAGGGAACACGACGTGCTGGCCTTGATGGCTGAAGGCCGCTCCAACGGCGCGATCGCCCAGATACTCGTGGTCTCCGAGCGGGCCGTGGAGAAGCACGTCGGGAACATTTTCAGCAAACTTGGCCTGGCACCGTCGGACGCCGACCACCGCCGGGTGCTTGCCGTCCTGCGCTACCTGCAGTCCTGACCGGTCAAATCGCCTATATCGTTTCCGAAATGCCCGGTGATTAGCGATCCCAGGAGTACTCATTATGGAAGATAAGACCATATTCTGTATGATTACAACCATGACGCTCGCTGAGAGACCATCCGCTGAGCAGGCTTGGCTCAGGCAGACCACGGGTCGGCAGAGGAGGGCGGTCGCGTAACGCCCGAGATTCTCCGCGCCACCGGGCCCGCAGAGCACTTTTTGGACGTGAGGCACGCTTCGGCCGGCATGGCGATCCAAGTCTCACACCGCGCCTGCTCGGGAACCGGCAGACGATCGCCTTTGAGATGTCGGCCGGGCGCACTCGCGCCAGCGTCCTGTAACGGTGCGAGCGGACTGGCGAACCTTGGTCGCTAGGCTGAGGTGTGATCACCTGCGTCGTTGAGTACGTGATCGATCCTGCGAAGATCGAGGCCTTCGAGCGCTTCGGCCGCCGGTGGATCCAGCTGGTCGATTCGCATGGCGGCACGCATCACGGCTACTTCCTTCCGGCCGAGGGTGCAAGCGACAAGGCCCTCGCCCTGTTCAGCTTCCCCAGCCTCGCTGCCTACGAGCAATACCGTGCCCTGTTCGGCGCCGATCCCGACTTCATCGACGCCGACCGCATCCGGGACGAGAGCAACTGCGTATTGCGTTACGAACGGACATTCATGCGCCCGCTGCTACCCGGCCACTGACAACGCAAGCGGTCGGCGCAGCGGTTCGCAGCGGCGGTCGCGCATCAGGCTCAGGCCGGGTCCAGGCTCTGGCACGAAATCGTCCCCATGCCGCGCAGCGAACGACCTGCACGTCCGGATACCTGTCCAGGTGAACGATCATCCGCCGATCAAGCAGTACGTCACCGAGCGCGAGGGCGATGGCGGCGACCGTGAGGCTCCCTTCGTCGGACGCCAGCCATCCTGGAGTTGGCCAGCCAGACGATCGGGAACCCGGCTAAGGGGGCGGCGGTGATGCTCGCGGCACCGCTCGCGGCGCTGGATCTTCCGCTCAAGGTCCTGATCTGGGAGGACGGGAACGGACCAATATCGGTGAGTTACAACTCACCGGGATTCATGGCCGAGTGGCTCCACACGAGGGTGCCCTGCGGGCGCCCTTCGACGCAGTTGAGTCGATCGTTGAGGCAGTGCTTGGTGTGTAACGGCGGCCGATCCGGAACAACACCAGGTAGGTGACGGCCAGTCCAGCGGTCGCGTAGCCGCTGATGACCAGCAGGTCGGTGGTGACGTTGGTGCCGCGGCTCCCATCGCCGGGCGGAGGCGGTGCTGATGTCAGTAGAGCGGTACGGGGCGATGCTGGAGGCCTCATGTTGGCGGCACCCGGTCCGCGCAGGCAAATGAGAGCCACACCACAAGCGCGGGCAGCCAATGTGAGAGCGACGAACCGGGCGCCTGGACCGAGCCCGGCCAGGCACCGGTCCTGGCGCCAGTCACCTATTGGCCGATGTGCGGTTGGATATTGGGACGGGTTGGATATCGACAATGCGCTATAGTAGCAGGGTGGCTTCCGAGGATCTGACTGCCGCTGGCCTCTTGCGCCAGGCCCGTCAGCGCGCGGGCATGTCGCAGGTGGAGCTGGCCGCCCGGGCTGGCGTCACCCAGAGCGTCATTAGCGCTTATGAGTCCGGGCACCGGCAGCCGTCCGTGCCGACGCTGGCCGCGCTGATCGAGGCAACTGGCTTTGAGCTCGCGACAGCCCTGCGACGGCAGCCGCGGCGCCTGAAGATGCTGTCGGGACCAGTGGGCCAGCGGGTACGCCGGCGGCGGCACGACCTGGTTGCGGCAGCGGCCGCTCATGGAGTTTCCGGGCTGCGGGTTTTTGGGAGCGTAGCCCGCGGAGAAGATCGCCCCGACAGCGACGTGGACCTGCTCGCCGAACTGCCTGCCGGGATGAGCCTCTTCGGCCTGGCACGCCTGCAGGCCGAACTGGAAGTCATCGTCGGCACCCGCGTGGACCTGGTGCCGGCCGCCGATCTCAAGCCTGAGGTTCGCAAGCGTGCTGGCCGTGACCTGGTCTACCTGTGAGTAGCCCTGTGTCAAGCTGCAGCTTGTTGATCTTGCTGGAGCAGGGTCTGGAGCCCTCTGTGGCGGGCGGGGTCGTAGGCGACGCCGTCTTGCCAGCAGTGCCAGATCACGAAGAGCCAGGCGCGGGCGAGGATGCGGACGGCGTGGGGGTGGTCGTGGCCGCGGGCGCGGGCCCGGTTGTAGATGTCGGCGGCCCAGGGGCTGGCCTGGCGGGAGTCGCCGGCGAAGTCGGTGACGGCGTCGCGGAGCTGTTTGTCGCAGGACCAGCGGAAGGTGACGGCTCGCATTTTGCCGGATTGGCGGGTGGAGGGCGCTGCGCCAGCCAGGCATGCGAGGGCCTGGGGGCTGGGGAAGCGGGCGCGGCAGTCGCCGATCTCGGCGAGCAGGCGTGCGGCCCGGACAGTTCCGGAGCGGGGCAGCGAGGTGAAGACGTGCGCGTCGGCGTGCAAGGCAAGCTGCTCGCCGATCTGCTCGGACAGTGCCCTGATCTGCTCGGCCAGGGTGGTCAGGACTGCGTGCAGGGCGCGGGTGACGTGGGCTTGTGCGGCGCCGTTGTCACCAGTCGCGCCGCGGGGCGCGGCGGCCAGGCGGGCGTGCAGGACGGCGGGCTGGTGCGGCCGCTGTAGCCGGCGCTGGCCAGCCAGGCAGCCAGGCGAGCGGTCGACAGCCAGCTGGCGCGGTCCTGGGTGTCGAAGCGGGCCAGGAATTTCAGGCTGATCGGCGAGTCGATGTCAGCGAACAGCCCGACCGCGCCCGGGAAGGCGTTACGCAGGTGAGCGCGCAGCTGGTTGGCCGTCGCGACGCGGTGGGAGACCAGGTCCTTGCGGGCCCGGCAGGCGCGGCGCAGGGTCACGGTGGCCGGGCTGTCAGGGATCAGGGGAGACAGCCTGGCCCGGTCGGTGCGCAGGGTGTCGGCCAGGACGTAGGCGTCGAAGCGGTCGTCCTTGTTGCCGGCCGAGCCGTACCGGCCGCGCAGGTTCTTGACCTGGTTCGGGCTGATCACGACCACGGTGATCCCCGCGCCGGGCAGGGCATCGACCACGGGCCCGTCGGGCCGCTCGATCGCGGCTTCCCGGGCTCCGAGGCGGGCGAGCACGGCAACCAGTTCCCGCAGGCCGGCGCTGCTGTGCTCGACGGAGGACCGGTGAATCTCGCGGCCCGTGGCGTTGACCACCGACACTGCGTGATCATCACGCGCCCAGTCGATCCCGCATGTCACGCCGCCGGGCGGTTCTTCGGCCTGGGTATTCATGGCAGACTTCAAGCCTGCCTCCTCGCTGCTAGACCCAGTGGGGAGGCACCCTCTTGCGGTGCCAGGACGCGGCTGCCGGTTCGCTCACTGATCGGCGCTCGATGGCGCTCAGCCCTGTCGACGGTCGGCGCGTCCCGGGTAACCGACAGGCCCCGCAGAACTCACAGTGGACATCACCTGTGTCAAGCGAGCGGGGCGGTGGCCTGGCGGCACCTCGGGTGCATCAGCAGCCTCGCGGCTACCGACACAAGAATGGTGCACCAGTGAGCTACCGGGACCGGCAACGACTATCCGACATCCAGGCCGCCATCGACGCGATCCGCTCGCACCTGCAGCGAGGCACTCTCGCCGACGGCCTGGTGTTCGATGCTGTCCGGATCCGGTTGCTCGAGATCGGCGAGGCCGTCAAGGCGCTGCCCGCCGACCTGCTCGACACCCAGCCCACGATCCCCTGGAGCCAGATCGCCAGGATGCGTGATCACCTAGCCCACCGCTACTTCGACACAGCCCACGCCATACTGCAGGCCACCGTCGACAACGACTTGCCAGAACTCGAGTGTGCTATCCAATCCATAGACGCATCCCTGCCGAATGACGAAGAAGGCGACAAAACGCAGTAACGGAGCCGCCAGGACGTGTCCGCGGGAAACGCGCGCTCGTCCCGCCGACCAGTGGCGGTGAGCATTTCCGGCCCTCCCGCCGGGCCCAGAACTTCCCGGCGTTCTGAACGCGCAGCCACCCGCGGAACCGTCCCAGATCGTGATGACCTTGGTTTCGTAGGCCACCGCCCCGAGCACGAGCTTGCCAGTCACTCTGCATCACCGAGCAGCGGCAGCCGCTGGCGCGCCGACCGCTAGGCACATCCAGGAACTGGATCAGCGGATGGGCATCACTTTGTGGCACTCCGCGGTGGGGCACTGGGCAAGCCGCATCGACCGGCAGCAGGTCACTGCCGTTCCAGGTGAAGCGGCCGTGGTGACCGCGCTTCTCCAGGCACCTTGATCAGCCCGTGCGGAAAACGGGCAGGCTCGCAGATCCGCGTGTGCGGCCATGATGTTGTGAATAGGCCTTGGTCAACCTGGGGGTGGAGTTCGGTATCAACCCGGACTCCCACCCGTGGGCCGACGCTCCCGATGGGTGCTGCGGTGCACTGTGACGGCATGAACATAAACATGTACGTGATCAACGCAATCCTCGTCCTGATGGTCGTCCGCCAGATCCGCGAGCACCAGCTTGACCTGCGGGCCCTGGCCGTCCCGGTGCTGGCAGTGGGCTGCGCAGCTGTCTTCTTCCTGCATTCGGTGCCGGGCGGCGGCAACGACATGGCGCTGGAGCTGCTCTGCGTGTCGGCTGGGGCTGCCATGGGCGCGGTGGGTGGCCTGGCAACCCGCCTGCGCCGCGATGCAGAAGGTCGGCCGCTGGGCCGCGCGGGCTGGCTGGCGGCCAGCATGTGGGTCGCCGGCGTCGGTGCCCGGATGGCCTTCGCATTCGCCGCCGCCCACGGCGCGGGCCCGGCGATCGCACGCTTCAGCATCGCCCACCACATCACCGGATCCGATGCCTGGGTGGCGGCGCTGGTCATGATGGCGCTAGCCGACGTGCTGACCAGGCTGGTCGTGGTCTACTTCCGTGGCCGCCGGCTGGCCGCTGGCGCGGCCTCCAACCCGGCGCACATCCCGGCCGGCAGCAGTGGCTGACCTTCCGTCCCCGCCCGCCGCGGGCCAGACTGTGTCCATGAAGGCACGGCTGGTAGCGGCGGGCCTATTTCATGGCGCCGGGCGGTCCTGATCCGCCCCCTCCTGCGGCTGGGGGCGGTGAGCCCGCTTCGGCCCGGGTAGCGGAAGCCCGGTCTCGCGCCCGCGAGCGCGTTGACCGGCAGCGGCAGGCGCTGCGGCCGCTGGGCTGGGGGTTCATCGCGATCGTGGTGACGGCGAGCGCGCAAACTCATCCCGCGCCCGGTGTGCAGGGTAGCTGGCCTGGCGGTAACGCTGGTCCTGGCGGTCTACGCGGCAGCGGTCGCCACCGCGGTAACCGTGCGCTGGGCGCGGCGCGGCCTGGCCGCGCAGGCCGTCGTGATCGGGCTGATCGGCGGCTGCCGGGGTGGTGCTGGCCGTCTTGCAGCCGCACGGGCCGGCTGAGCTGGCGGCGCCGGTGGCAGTCTGGATCGCCGCGGTCCGGCTGCCGCCCGGCTCCGGCCGCCGCCACCGCCGGAGCGATCACTGCCGCGCTCGCGCTGGCGGTCGGCCTGACCGAGCACCCGGCGGCCCAGTCGGCCATCACCGCGACGCTGGTGTGCCTGCTGCTGGCGGTGACCGGCCAGTTCATCCGCCGCGGCCGGGAGAGCCAGGACCGTACCGAGCTGCTGCTGGCCCAGCTCCAGGACGCCCGTGACGCCGAGGCAGCCGCCGCCGCTCTGGCCGAGCGCAGCCGCATCGCCGGCGAGCTGCATGACGTGCTCGCCCACTCGCTGTCCGGGCTGGCGATCCAGCTTCAGGGCGCGCGCAAGCTCGCCGAGCGGGAGCCGGTCAGCGCCGGCCTGCGCGCCGCGATCGAGCGGTCAGCCGAACTGACCCAGGGCAGGACTCGCTGACGCGCGGCAGGCCGTCGGCGCGCTGCGCGGCGACCGGCTGCCTACCCTGGACCAGCTGGGCGCCCTGGTCGAGATTTCCGCCGCGACACCGGGGCGGGAGCCACGCTGCGGATCGACGGCACCCGCCGGGCGCTGCCCGCCGAGGCGAGCCTGGCCCTGTTCCGCGGCGCCCAGGAAGCGCTGACCAATATCGCCCGCTATGCACCCGGCGCGGCCACCACCGTCACCGTGCGCTACCGAGGCGGGCCGCACCCTGCTGACGGTCGAGAACCACGCCCGCGGCCGCCGAGGCCGGCACCAGCCCGGCCGCCCAGCGCCGCCGCCGTGCTCGCCGATGCGGGCGGCGGTCACGGCCTGACAGCGATGCGCGAGCGCGCCCAGCGTGCGGGCGGCACCGCCCGGGCCGGGCCGACCGCCGACGGGTGGCGGGTCGAGCTGGAGGTGCCCGCATGACGGCCGCGCCCGGGCCAGGCACGATCCGGGTCCTGATCGCCGACGACCAGCGGGTGCTGCGTGAGGGGCTGAGCATGCTGGTCTCGCTCATCGACGGGGTCGAGGTCGTCGGCACGGCCTGCGACGGAGCCGAGGCGGTGCGGCTCGCCGAGGCCTACCACCCCGACGTGATCATGATGGACCTGCGCATGCCCGGCACCGACGGCATCGCCGCGACCGCCGACCTGCGCCAGCGGCTGCCTGCCGCCCGCGTGCTGGTGCTGACCACCTACGCCGACCAGGACGCGATCCTCCCCGCGCTGCAAGCGGGAGCGCGGGGCTACCTGACCAAGGACGCCAGCGCTGAGCAGATCGAAGCCGCCATCCGCGCGGTCCACGCCGGCCAGACCCATCTCGACCCTGCCGTCCAGGAAATCCTCGTGGCGGCCGTCATCGATCCGGCGGCGGCCGCAGGTCCGTCCGGTCTTAGCCAGAACCCGCCCGACGGGCTCACCGCCCGTGAAGCCGAAGTGCTCACCCTCCTCGCCTCTGGCCTGAGCAACACCGAGATCGCCCAGCGCCTCTACCTCAGCAACGCGACGGTGAAGACCCACATCAACCGGATCTTCGCCAAGACAGGCGCCCGCGACCGCGCCCAAGCCGTCCGGTACGCCTACCAGCACGGCCTGGCGACCCCCACCACCTGATAAGACCGGTGGTGGGTGAACGTGCTTGGGGATGGAGGCACTATGGCTGATGCGGCGGGGTCGAACAGGGATGGCTGTGACCTGTCCATCGCTGGACAGGGCCGTTGCATGTGCTGGCCCTGCCGAGCATGCGGCGACTCAGGTGCCAGGTGGTGGAGAGCATTCCTGCGGCCCGGCATCTGCAAGTGCGTCTGTAGCCGACCGGTGTGCCGTTTGAATCGCAGCGCGCGACACGAAGGCGCACCTAACTTCGCACACTGTTTTGCGACACAATCCATCTGGGCCAGGGTCGAAAATCACGGCAATCCCGTGTTTCCAGCATGACCGCGCGACGATCCTGTAAAGCGGCGCCAGCAACACCGCCACACCAATCGCAACTGCAGCTACCGCCAGGGTGTTCAAGGATTCTTGGCCTGACAGCGCCTGTCCGCCGAAGCGGAGCAGGAACAAATATGCCCATGTCGCTATCGCAGCACCGACTGCGAGCCACGCTGACACAAGTTCCCCGGCCCGGTCCGCGGTGCCATCCCAGGGCAGCCGCCTGCGAAGGATCTCGGGGACGGCAACCACGAGCGCCGGGACGGCGAGCACGAAAACTCCGCCCACCTCACCGGCAATGCTGCTGCTTCCCTGGTTCCTGATTAGCGCTGCGATGGCGCTGCCGTTGCCGCCGGATGGCGTCGCTAACACGACCACTAGCAGCGGGAAGCCCGCTATGAAGGCCAGCGCCGTAACACTGGCTACGAAACGAGCTACCGGCCTCGCCGCGTACATTGCCTTCCTGACACCGTCCCTGACACTGGTCACTAGGTACCAGATAAACGCCACCCCGATGAGGACCCAGCCTGCCTCGGCGATGTACAGCCCAGCCCGCCTGACCAGCAAGCCGATGAGCGTTCCCAGCAGCAGGGCAGTCCCGCCCGCAACAGCGAAGCGACGCCGCCACCCGTGCCTCCACATCCAATCCCACAGCCGCCTGGGTCGCGCCATGATGACCTCTCTTCCCGCAGCCCACCGGATCCGCGCATCACATTGAACCGCCCGGAGTTTCCGAGGCCTTGATGGGCCCCAAGTTTCCGGGAGTCGGGATGCTGGCCGGGTCCGGCCATGCAGGCCGGGATGTGTACGCATTGGTGTACACCCGACGGGTGTCTGTTCCGGCAGTGATGTCGGTCCGGGAGTTCCGCGCGGGGCTTGCTGGGGTACTCGACCGGGTCAGGCAGTCGCCGGGTGCCGCGGTTTATGTGGGGTCCCATCGCAGGGCGGAGGCGGTACTGGTGTCCGTAGATCAGTATGAGGCGCTGCTGGAGGCCTCAGAACGGCAGCATGCAGTCGCGGCGGCGCTGGCGTCGGTCCGGGCCGAGGGTCTCGAGCCCAGCGCAGAGGATCTGACCCTGTTCGTGGATGTCGCGGCCGGGCAGATCACCACCGACGAGTTGCGGGGCCGGATCCTGGCGCGCTACCGCCGGTGACCGGCGCGACCGGCGCGACCGGCCAGGATCCGTATGCTGACCCGGCCAGCGGAGTCCTGCGCAACCTGCTGGGCATCGCCGATTTGGGCGAGCTGTCCGAGGTGGAAGCCGCGCTGTCGGCGTCACGGCTGATCGACCTGGAACGACGCAGGCTGCCGGGTCATTACGACCTGGATCACTTGCGGGCGTTCCACCGTTACATCCTGGGCGATGTCTTCGGGTGGGCTGGCGATTTGCGAACCGTATCCATCGCCAAGGGATCGCTGTTCTGCCACCCGCGGCACCTGCCAACGGCCGCAGCCGATGTCCTCGGCCGGCTGGCGGCGGCGGCCCGCTTGCGTGGCCTGAACCGCGAGCAGTTCATCGACAGGACCGCGGAGTGACTCGCCGACGTCAACGCGCTGTACCCGTTCCGGGAGGGCAACGGCCGCACCCGCCAGGACCACCGGGGCCTGGCGGCAGGCGTGCGGCCTGATCCCGCGGAGTTCTGATCGTTCAGTGATGGCATCCAACCTGGTGGAAGATCGCCGGGTCTGGTTCCAGCCGCCATAGGAGCGGAGGTCTGTTCCTGATCGGCACCCAGGTCGTAGGCAGCTGTGTCGAGGCCGTTCTGCTTGGTCTCGGCGATGTACAAGCTCGCTGAACGGCCTTGAGCTCCTTCGGCATCCTCTCGCGTCTTCAGGCTGCGGAGGACCGGGGAGGTGCGCGTGATAAGCGCCGTCGCCCGATCCCCGGCGGCGTCGGTCAGATAACCGCCGCCACCTGGCACGGTCTCATTCGGTCTCATTCGGCGGCCATGACCCGTTCGTCGCCGACCTCTTATGCGCTGCAAGTCACCAATCTGGCCGATATGCGGTTGGTATTGGGATGGGTTGGATATCGACAATGCGCTATATTAACTGGGGTGGCTTCCGAGGATCTGACTGCCGCTGGCCTCTTACGCCAGGCCCGTCAGCGCGCGGGCATGTCGCAGGTAGAGCTGGCCGCCCGGGCGGGCGTCACCCAGAGCGTCATTAGCGCTTATGAGTCCGGGCACCGGCAGCCATCCCTGCCGACGCTGGCCACGCTGATCGACGCAACTGGCTTTGAGCTCGCGACGGCCGTGCGGCGCCAGCCGCGGCGCCTGAAGATGCTGTCAGGGCCGGTAGGCCAGCGGGTACGCCGGCGGCGGCACGACCTGGTTGCGGCAGCGGCCGCCCATGGAGTTTCCGGGCTGCGGGTTTTTGGGAGCGTAGCCCGCGGGGAAGACGGCCCCGACAGCGACGTGGACCTGCTCGCCGACCTGCCTGCCGGAATGAGCCTCTTCGGCCTGGCACGCCTGCAGGCCGAACTGGAAGTCATCGTCGGCACCCGCGTCGACCTGGTGCCGGCCGCCGATCTCAAGCCTGAGGTTCGCAAGCGTGCTGGCCGTGACCTGGTCTACCTGTGAGCTACCGGGACCGCCAACGACTATCCGACATCCAGGCCGCCATCTACGCGATCCGCTCGCACCTGCAGCGAGGCACTCTCGCCGACGGCCTGGTGTTCGACGCTGTCCGGATCCGGCTGCTCGAGATCGGCGAGGCCGTCAAGGCGCTGCCCGCCGACCTGCTTGACACCCAACCCACGATCCCCTGGAGCCAGATCGCCAGGTGTGTTCACCTAGCCCACCGTTACTTCGACACAGCCCAGCGAGTGCGGCAGCGACGCGCAGCAGTGCCGATCGGGACGGCGCGATTGCTCACCCACGCAGGCTGTCCGGGTGCGCGTTCCTGCACCTGGACAGTCCCGCTTCAGCTGACGTTAAGTCTGCTTGGCCATCGTGCTGTCTTAGTGAACCGCTGTTTGAACTGACAGGCTTCCGGCGCGTTGCGGAGGAAATGCGGAGGCATGTCCGCCGGGTCAGGTTTGCTATGTGGAGTAGACGACGAACGGGGCGTCGTCCTGCTCTTCGTCCTGGCCCTGGACCAGCCCCCGGGCGCGGATCTCGCCGGTGAGAGATAGTCCCAGCTTCTCCATCACCCGGCGGGATGCGAGGTTGTGCCGCTCAGTAAATGCGATGACCCGACTCGCTGTCAGTTCGTCGGTAGCAAAGGACAGGGCGGCTTTTCCGACTTCTGTTGCCATGCCCCTTTCGCGGAAGCTGCTCAGCATGGCCCACCCGACTTCGAGCCGGCTGGCCCGCCATCGGGGGTCGTCCAGCAGGGCGTCAATCTGCGCCGTGGATGACGCGCTCGCGGGCAGGCGCGACAACCCGCCACGACCGACGAGGTCTCCGCTGGATCTCTCGTAGGCCATCCACTTGCTGACTCCGTCGCTGATCCACGACCTGGCGCATGAGCGGGCAAACGCTGTCGCGTCGCCGCGAGTCCACGTCCCGGCATTCCAGGTGGCTACCCACGGGTCGTTGTGGAGCCGGTACAGGTCGTCAGCGTGCTCCGGGCCGATCGGCACGAGCAGAAGGCGTTCGGTCTCTACGCGCATGAGGGCATTCTTCGGGTCAGCGACTGGCCGGTCCACGGAATTCTTTCCGCATCGGCGTGCCGATGACACCGCAACCGTGCGTGTCACGCGTGCGGCGTAGCGGAACAGTCACGTGAAGTTGCGCGTGTGGGCGGATCACCGCCCTCGAAATGATGGCCGCGGGCCGCGGCCGCTAAAGACCTCGCGGTGGTCTAGTTCGACGAGCGCTGGCCGGGGGCTCTTGACAGGGGTTGTGGTGAGGCGGACCGCGAGAACCTGGGGGAATGCGCCATTACGCCGGTTGTTGGAGACCACGAGGTAGTACTTCTCGTGCCCGTCGTCGACGTGTTCCATCTTGGCCCCGTACACCCGGCCCCGCATTAGGTCCGTACCGGGCATCGGCTAGTCCTCGCCGGCCCAGGTCGGCCGTCTGCGTCGCGCCGTGGCGCGGTCCGCGTCAGCGCGGGCGTGCCGGTCAGCGGCATCAGCTTCATAAGATGCTGATTCAGCGGCCTCGCGCACCGCACGCAGGCCTGCTACGAACACCGCGTGCACCAAGAAGGCTTCACTGACGTCACCCTCGGGCAGAGCGGCGGCCAGAGAGCTCAATGCGTCCCTCTCGGGCCCAGGTTCCCTGAGTTTCGCCAGGTCCGCCTGGTCGCGCGCGGTCAACGGCAGCGGGGTCCGGCGTTCAGTCGGCTCATTCAATCGCGTAGCCATGCCATACATAGTGTTGCAACGACAAACCAGGTCCCTGAGCTGGTCATGAGCGTGCTTCGCCGGGAGTGTCCGCGTCGCTCACGCGGCACCGTCCACGGGCACCGCGTCGCGCCACGCCTGAAGCTGGCGGTAGCGATCGTGCCGCTCGGCCTCGGAGCGGCCGGCTTCCAGCCCGGCCAGGATCTCGTCATGCGGATCATGTGCAGCCAGGTGCAGGCGCAGGTCGAAGCCCGCCGCGCTCAGCAGTCTCAGCAGCATGCCCAGAGTCGGCTGCCGCTGATCCCGCTCGTAGGCTGAGATCATCGTGACCGGGACTTCAGCGCGCTCGGCTAGCTGCCGCTGAGTCAGGTCGGCCTTGAGCCGGGCCAGTTGCAAGAGCGCGGACGACGGCGACGGCAGACCCTCGGCCTCATCCAGCTGAGTCATAACACAATCGTATGTCGCTTAGAGGCTGAACCGCCTCGTTCGGCAGGTGATGTGCTCCGATGTAGCCGCCGGTTCTCAGGACTTGGAGTCCCGCAGCGATCCCGAGGCTCCGTCCGTCGGACGCCAGCCCATCCTGGAGCTGGCCAACCAGGCGTGCCTGGCTGGGCTGATCGGCCCGTCTGCCGGGTACCACGTCAGGGTGCAGTTCTGCGTTCGGCGATGTGGAGCGAACGGTGCTTGATCGCTTGCTCGCATATCCGTCGGTCTGTCGCCACGGCCGAATGGCGATCTTCTCGACCATAGGCCCCGCGGATCGGGCAGTCTGGCTGCTTCGCCCGAACGAAATCCCTAGCGGAGGAAGGAATCCTGATGTCGGAAAGCGCGCAGTCTTCGGTTATCACCAAGTCCAGCAGCAGATCCGTCGCAGAGACCGTCGACCGGCTGAAACGCTTCATCGCGGATCGGGGCTTTACGTTGTTCAGGGTCATCGATCACAGCGGCACAGCCGAAGGAGTGGGTGTACAGATGCCCGACTCGAAACTTGTCATGTTCGGAAACCCGGCAAAGGGCGCGGCGGTGATGCTCGCGGCACCACTCGCGGCGCTGGATCTTCCGCTCAAGGTCCTGGTCTGGGAGGACGGGAACGGAGCAGTATCGGTGAGTTACAACTCGCCGGGATTCATGGCCGAGCGGCTCCACATCGAGGGTTCCCTGCGTGCGCCCTTCGACGCAGTTGAGTCGATCGTTGAGGCAATGCTTGGTGCATAACTTGCGCTCCGAGCGGGTCACGGCCCGGCCGCCGACGCGAAGCTGGCGCTCTACCGAACAGGGCGTACTCCTCGAACCGCACGCCGCGGTGTTTCAGGTTGCGCACTTCAGGGCCGATATCAGCGACGCTGAAGCGCAGTTGGTCGTGGCCGCCCGATGGGATGCCCTACTTTCGAACAGCAGGATCTCGGTGCCGTAGTCGTCCCGCTAGAGCAGGCGGTCCGGCTGCTCATGCCGGTGTCACGCCGAGCTTGCCGACGTAGAACGTCCTTGCCACAGGAGAACGACCTTGTCGGTCTAGGTCGCGGCACGAAATAGCAGCGGAAGATCGGGCGGAGGCGAGCGTTGGCCTCTGCACCTGTCGTCGGTTCAGGGATCGCGGGCCAGGAAGTACTCACCATAGGGTGTGCCCGGCGAGCGCCTGGCCCATCAGGCGAGCCAGCAGGAGCACCGAGCTGCGTGGCCTGTGGTTCACCACGATGTGCTGGGTCTGCCCGGCGGCGTTGCGGGTGACGACCCCGGCAACGCCGAGCGGCTCGCCCTGGATCTCGGTGGTGTAGATCTCGATGAAGTCGTTGTCGCCGTAGGGACCGGCGTAGTCGATCTCCTGATACGGATACAGCGACTTGACGGCCAGGATGATGGACCGCACTGCCTCCGGTCCCTGTGCGGCACCGTCCATGGCCGAGGCTTCCAGCGTTACGTCATCGGCCAGGTCGTCCAGCCAGATCGGGTAATAGTCATTGCGATGGCGGGCCGGGTCGCCGCTCCCTACGTAGGTAGGTGTCAATGTCATGCATGCCTCCCGCTAACGTCGTCAGTCCGCCCATTCCCGGCCCGGCAGCCGGGTCTTGATTTCCTGCAGCAGCCACTCGTTCCCGTCGGGGTCGCTGAAGGCGGCGTAGGTCTGGTAGGAGCGATTCTGCGGGTCGTGGCCTGGAACCCGGCCCCCGGCCAGGTGGAACACCTCGCCGACCGGAGCGCCGCGACTGAGGAGGTCGGCGCGGGCCTCGTCGACATCGTCAACGGCCAGGATCAGGCGGTGCACCGAGCCCGGCTCACCCGTCGTGACGCCCTTTCCGAAAGCGACCGAACATGCCGAGTGCGGCGGCGTGAGCTGGACTACCCGGAAGGCGTCACTGGCGACGATGTCAGCATCGAGCCGCCATCCCAGGTTCTGGTAGAACTCCTTCGTCCGGTCGACGTCGGAGACGGGAACGGTGACGACCTCCAGCTTCATGTCGACTGTCCCGACCTCGGGCTTCTGGGTGGGGGTGCTGGTCTGGGTGGTGCTCATGTTGACCTCCGTCGGCGGATTAAGACTCGTCCTCCTGGACTTGCGCTACTGCCGATCGAGAGACTCCTGCGGGCCGACCCGTAGCGTCCGGTGCTGCTGAGTCCTCAGCGGCTCGGTACGACATCGGCCCGAAGCCTGGCACCGCGACAGCCCTAGCCGTGCTCCGGGCCCCGTCGAGCTAGCTGCTCAGTTGCTGGCTTGCAGAGCGGGAGCGAAGAAGTCAGCGAGCATCTGGTTAACGCGCTCAGCCTCGTCGTGATGTACCCAGTGGGAGCCGTCGGCCAGGCGCTCGACGCGATCGAGATTGGGCACGTCGTCGTGGTCGGGCTCGGCTAGCTCTTCGCCGAGGTAGCGATCCCGCTGCCCCCAGATAACCAGCGTCGGCGCGCTGATCGGGCGCAGCGCTGCTTCAGCCCGCTTAGGCGAGGTTCGCACCGACGACCGGTAATAGTTGATCATGCCCGTCGCCGCTCCCGGCTGCGACCATGCCTCGATATACCGGTCAACTTCCTCCGCCGTATAGGCCGGATGGGCGTCGCGCAGGAAGTGCCGGAAGAAATGCCAGTCGTCGGACCGGACGACGTTTTCAGGCAGGTCCGGGAGATCGAAGAAGAAGAAATACCATGACTTACGGAGCTGGCCCGGGTGGTGCAGCCCCTGCGACAGCTTCCGCGGGTGGGCCGCGTTGAGGATGGCCAGCCGGTCCACGACTTCGGGGTGGCTCATCGCGGTGGCCCAGGCGATACTGCCGCCCCAGTCGTGACCGACCAGCAGCGCGGACTCGGCGCCGCGCTCGCGGATGAGATATTGAATGTCGGCGGCCAGCTTGTCAATGTCATAGGCCGCGACGCCGTCCGACTTCGAGGACAGGTTGTAGCCGCGCATATCGGGTGCGATCACCCGGAATCCCGCCGCCGCGAGCGGCTCGATCTGCCGCCGCCACCCGTACCAGAACTCGGGGAAGCCATGCAACAGGACAATCAGCGGTCCCTCGCCGGCCTCTACGTAATGCAGTCGCTGGTCCCCGATATCGGCGTAGCCTTCTCGAATTTCACGGCTCGCACCGGTCTCGATCGTGCTCATAGACGCCTCCCTGTGGTTGACGCAGGGAAGCCACTACGGTATCAACCGTCACTTCTGGCCCGCGAATACACCCCTGCGGCCCGCCGGACTCGGTTATCTCCTGGCCTCCCTGCCTGACCGCGCCCGTCAGCGTGCCTCGGTGAGGAACGCGTCGGCGTCGTCGGCGAACTGAGCGTGGTGCTGGAACAGGAACCCGTGGGCGGCGTCTGGGTAGATCCGGATCCGCGCCTGCGGGATCAGGCCGGCCAGCAGGTAGGAGTAGTGCGGCAGGATCATCGGGTCACTGTCCCCGTTGGCGACCAAGACCGGCATGTCGAGGGCGGCCAGCCGCTGAAGCTTGCCGTGATCTGGAATGCCCCAGGTGCACACGGCGTCGTACTGGGCCTCTCGGGTGGCCCAGGTGGTGGCAGCGTCCCGGTCCTCCGTCCGGGCGTACATGCGCTTGAGCGCGCTCTGGCCGGCCTGGCGGCTGGCGGCAGATTGCGTGAAGAAGACGTCCAGGTAGCCCTCGGGAGCGGTTTGCGGGGCGCCCACGGCGCCGATCACGGCAGGTGCCCAGCCATGCATGCCCGCGGCGCCCTGCGGCGCGGCGGAGGCTAGCATCAGCTTGCGCACGATCGCCGGGCGTGTCAGCGCGATCTCCTGTGCCACGAAACTGCCGATCGAGAAACCGAGGAGGTCGGCCTGGCTGATCTTCATGGCCGCCAGGAACGCCAGGGCATCGCGCGCCATCTGCTCGACGGTGTCAGGTGTGGCGCCGCTGGAGCCGCCGACGCCAGCATTGTCGAACGTGATCACTCTCCGGGTGCTTGCGAGCGCGTCGATCAGCGCCGGGTCCCAGTTGTCGAGATTCCCGCGGAAATGCTGGAGCAGCACCAGCGGCACCCCACCCCGCTCGCTGTCCCCGGTGTCGCGATAGGCGTAGTCGACGCCGTCGGCCCCCCGTGCCAGTTCGTTGGGAAGCTCCGAATATCCTTGGCCATGACTGCTCCCTCCAATCCGTTCCGTGCCTGGGTACCGTGATCACTCCAGTTCTCACCACCTTGGCCTACTGGGCAGATCAGTCCCCGGTGGCGGGCCGGCCCGGGGCCGTCATCAGCGGGCGGCCGGTCAGGAACACCACAGGTGACGGCCAGTCCAGCGGTCGCGAGCCGCTGATGACCAGCAGGTCGGTGGTGACGTTGGTGCCGGCGAAGTACGCGATCGTGCGCGCGGCGTCGACTCCGGCGCCGGGCAGCAGCCAGCGTGACGGCACTCCTGATCTCCGCGGCCACTCCACGCCTGCGCGGCTTCTGACGATCTGGCCCCGCCCACCGGCCGCCGCGCCCCCGTCGCTCGCCTGACCCACGCGTCGCATGATGCCCCGACCTCAGCCGGCCGAACCGCGGCCGTCTCGACCGCACCGCTGCGGCTGGCCAGACTGGAAGATCATGCCCTGGTCTTCGCGTCCAGGCGGGGCACACCGGCGGAACCCGGCAGTCTGCTGTTCAGGTCGCCGGGTGGTCGGGCAGGCGAACGCCGAAGCCGTTGACCGCGAGCCTGAGCAGGACCTGTCCCGGCGCTTGCAGCTCAGTCACCTTGGCGGCGCCGAGTTCCTCGAGTTCGGCGAGCCGGGCCGCGTAGGCCCCGGCGCCGGTGCGCCGCGCCTGACTCAGGCTGATCGCGTTGGCCCAGACCTTCTGGCGCGCCTCGCGCAGGAAACGCCTGGTGCCGCTCTGATTGAACGGCTTAAGCATCCGGTTCAGCAGCGAGCCCGGCCCGTCGATGCTGATCAGCTCGTCGCCCTCGGCCGACACCCGGGAGGCGAGGATGTCGTCGATCGCCTTGTGGTCCGCTTCGCGCCTGGTGACCAGCTCCGCATCATCAAATTCCTCGTCGGTGATCACCGCCAGGAGGGCCTGCGGCAGGTCGTAGTTGATGTGCGCGTTCATGCCGAGCAGCAGCCGGTTCAGGACGGGCAGCCCGCGCCGTGCGCCGAAGGCGATCGCCCAGGGCCGTGACGGCTGCCCTCCGGCCTGAAGGCGTTCCAGTGCCTCGAGATACAGGTCGGCGAATGCGACGTCCCAGCGCTCGGTCCACTGAGGGTCGGCAAAGCCGCCCGGACGCTTAATCTCCTCGGCGACGGCGATTGTGGTCCGCAGGTAGGTGGCGTGGAAGATCCGCTTCGGATCGTTAGCGGCTTCCATCGGCTCCAGGAGCTCCGTCATGCGCTCGATCAACGCGTCGATCAGCGGTCAATTATGACGGTTCTGCGCCCAGGCCTCAGCCTCTCGTTTCGCGGGCGGCGTGAAACTCGTCCTACCACGACTTCCCAGCAAAGCCATGTCGCACCCGGTCGACAGCCGGGCATCGAGCTGTGCTGACAGACGGCACCACGCTGAGCGATGGAGGAGTTCAGGGAGAAGCGCGTACCGAGCCGCCGATATGGCGCGGGCCTGCCCGGGAGCGCCCGCGTTCCAGATCGGGCAGTCTGTATCCGTGACGAAATCAGGTCGGGGACCCGACAGGTTCGACGACGATGCGCTGCTTGCGCTCTTCGCTGCGATCGCCTCCCGTGACGACGT
>CAWCHF010000007.1:0-56600 GCA_963795265.1 uncultured Actinomycetota bacterium
AGGATGGCGTACAGCAGCAGCCCCACCGCTACCGCGTCCTCCGGATGACCCCACAAGACCGCGACGCTCGACAACACCGCCCCGCCGGCGATCGCGAGCATCGCGCGCTTGAGCTGACTCGCCCCGAGGCGCTCGGCCAGAGCGTCGGCGGCGAACAGTGCCAGGCCGCAGAGCGCGATTTCATAAGGCCCGGCGAGCAGCCACGAAGCGGGATGGATGTGGTGCGGGCCCGGTGCCCCGAGCGAGATGCCTGCTGCGCTGGCGATGGCGGTTACCGGCACCAGGATTACGGCGGCACCCGGCAGCGTGATCAGTCTGGTTGGCGGGGTGTACAGGCCGCCGAGATCGAGATGCAGGAGGCGGCTGGCTGCGGCCATCGTTCCCCACAAGTCGTCGGGGAGTGCCCACGGCAGCTTGCCAGGATGCCCGCCAACAGTGGTCGCGACCATGCCGATGGCAATCACGGCCACGGTGGCAAGCAACGGCCATCGTCGTCGGCCCAGCCAGGACGACAGCGCGCTCATCGAACATCCGCCATGATGAGATTGTCACATTCAGTCCGCCTCATGCGTCACGCAGCCGCAGCACCAGCCCGCCGGCCAGCAATGCCGCCGCGGCCCAGATCGCGACCACTCCGAGGCCTGCCCACGGCGAGATGACCAGGTTCTTCAGGCCGGTCGTCGCCTGGATGTTCAGCCCCGCCATCGGGCTGTACCGCTCGACCCGGCGCTGCCAGGTCAGGTTGCTGATGAAGACGGCGACGATAGGGAACAGGTACAGCAGCCCGAGCAGGACGCCGATGGTCGCCGCGGAGTCCCGGACTAGCGCGGCCACGCCGATACTGGCCAACGCGATCAGGGCGAGGTAGAGCACCGAGCCCGCGGCGGCGCGCAGCGTGGGGCCGTCAGACAACGACACGGGCGGGAACCCGCGGGCCGCGGTGAAGCCGTGTCCGGGCAGGATCAACGCCGCCGCTAGCACCGATCCGAGCACGGCGACGGACCCGGCGAGCAGCACCAGGCCGCCGATGATGGCGGCCTTAGCGGCCAGTACTGCCTCCCTGCGCGGCAGTGCCGCGAAGGTGCTGCGGATCATCCCGGTGCTGTATTCGCTGGTGAGCGACTGCGCCGCGAAGAGCGCGACGATGGCCTGGCCGAACTGGACGCCGGTGAGGCCGAGCTTGGTGGTGTCCACCGGGCAGGACTGGCCAGCAGGGCAGTGGCTCGCAGCCGTTGCCGCCGTGCCGATGGCGACAGTCAGCGCGGCGACTCCGGCCAGCAGCCAGGCATTGCCTGGCGAGGTGCGAAGCTTGACCCACTCCGCGCGCAGCGCTTCCCGCAGGTCCGCCCATCCCGAGGCTGGTATGGCCGCCCCGGCGGCCACGCCGCCAGGCGGCCCGGACCGGCCGGCCAGCCCCAGGCCCGGCGCGTGCTGGCCGGTCATGCATCCCGCCGGCGAAGCAGGACGGTCGCCAGGGCCAGGCCGGCTGCTGTGTAGCCGCAGAGCACGGCGAAGCCTGTCCACGGCGGGAGCGGGTAGCAGCCCGTCGCTGCCATGCATCCGCTGTTCACCTGCGGGTAGGTCGGCACGCTCTGCTGGATGGCCAGGCCCGCGGCCGGGGTCAGCCGCAGCAGCCATGCACCGGCGGCGGGCGGCAGCACGTTCAGGACCGCGAGGAAGTACGGCAGCACGATCACGCCGATGACGGCGGTGACGGCCGTGGCACTGCGCCGCACCATGGCGCCGATGGCGACGGCCAGGATTGCCGCCAAGGCGAGTACCGCTGCGCTCCCGGCCAGGACACGCAGTTCGGTCAGGGTTGTCACCGGATACAGGTAGCTGCCGTGGGCCTGCTCGATGCCTCCGTTGAGTGGCATGGCGATGGCGACCGCGGCCAGCCCCGCCACGAAGGTGATCGCGCCGATCACCACGGCTTTGGCGGCGAGCACCCGGCCGCGCCGCGGACTGGCCGCGAAGGTGGTCCGAATCAGGCCGCGCCGGTACTCCGAGGTGATGAACAGCGCTCCGACCACCACCACGGCGATCAGCCCGACGACTATGCCGATCAGGCTCTGCTCGATTGGCGTCCCGCCGCCGAGCGGGCCGGCCACCAGAGGCGCGATATCGCCGGAACCGGTCACGGTGAAGACACCGCTCGCCTGGTGGTAGCCGCCACCGGCCGACCCATACGCGGAGCTGGGGCCACCGCCAATTGCGGTGCCGGTCCAGGAACCGGCCGACAAGGGACCGCGCAGGGTCAGGCGATCGAAGTCTGCGGTCGCCAGGGTCGGGCCGCCTGCCGAGCTACCGCCGCCGAACGACAGCGTGGTCGCGGTGTACTGGGGCGAGGTGACAAACAGGCCGGCCTGGACCGTCGAGGGCAGGCCGGACAGGCTGGCCCTGCCCACCATGGTCCAGTGCGTGCCGTCGGCTGACTCGTAGCCGGTGATCGCGTCCCCTGACCGGGTAAGCCGTAGCCACTGCGGCGAGGCCGCGGTCACCCTGGCCGGACTGCCCGCGGCGTCGTGGGTGTAGTCGTACTGGAACCGCACCCCGTGGCTGCCGGTCGCCATCACGGCAGCGTAGGCAGAGCCCTGCGCGGTACTCTGCTTGACGATCAGCCCGGCCTTGGCCCACTGCTCCAGCCCGCTGCGCATGTCTTGCTGGGCGTTGCGCCCGGCCTGAACATGCATCCTGCCGTTGGCCGGCGGCAGCAGGCCGGTCAGCGACGTCAGCCGCACCGTGATGCTGCCGGCGCCGGTCAGTGGCTGGTGCACGAAATAGAAGCTGTCGGCGACCGCCTCGCCGCCCGGCCCGACCGGATGGATGATGTGGCAGGGTGCGCCGTTAATCGAACAGCCGAACTGGCTGCCCTCCGCTGCCAGGAACCCTATGAGCACGGTGAGCAGGCCCGCCACCACGATGCCGGCTACCCAGCCTCGTACCGTCCGGAACTTCGTCCACTCCGAGCGCAGCGCCTGGCCGAAGCCGTCACCGCGATCGGTGACGCTGGTGCGGCCGGGTGCGGTGAGGTTGGCTGTCATCTCGCCACCTCGCCGGCCGGCCTGGCGCGAAACTCGACCTGATCCCTGGTGAGGTCCATGTAGGCCTCTTCGAGGGTGGCGCGGTGAGCCGATACCTCGGAGAACGGCACCGCGCCCTGGCCGAGCACCGCGACGACGTCGGCGGCCGCCAGGCCGGTAACGGTGAGCGTGCCGTTGCCGCCGCTGGCCACTGCACCGCCCGCGTGTTCGAGTGCACGCGCGGCGTCGGCCTGCGCCGTGGTCCGCAGCGTGACCCTGTCACCGGATGCTGCCGCTATCAGGTCGGCCACGCTGGTGTCGGCGACGACCTTGCCGCGGCCGACGACGACCAGATGGTCAGCGGTGTCCTGCAACTCGCTCATCAGGTGACTGGAAACCAGCACCGCCCGGCCTGCGCTGGCCAGCGACCTGAGGAAGCCCCGCATCCACACGATCCCTTCCGGATCGAGTCCGTTAAACGGCTCATCCAGCATCAGAATCTGCGGATCGCCGAGCATCGCTCCCGCGATGCCAAGCCGCTGCCGCATGCCCAGGGAGAACCCGCCGGCCTTCCGCCGGGCCACCTCTCGCAGGCCAGCCTGCTCGATCACGGCATCGACGCGGCTTGCCGGCAGGCCCTGCGAGTACGCCAGCCAGAGCAGGTGATTGCGAGCCGACCTGCTCGGCTGCAGGGCCGCCGCGTCGATAAGCGAGCCCAGGTAGCGCATCGGGTGCGACAGGCTCGCATACGGCCGCCCGCCCACGAGCGCCTGGCCAGAGTCGGGCGCGTCCAGGCCGAGTATCACCCGCATGGTTGTCGATTTGCCGGCCCCGTTCGGCCCGACGAAGCCGGTGACCTGTCCGGGTGCCACGACGAATGACATTCCAGCCAGCGCCACGGCGTTGCCGAAGTGCTTGCGCACCTCGGCCACTTCGATGGTTGCGTCCACCCTGCTGCCCTTCATGGTTCGGGAACTGCCTGCGACCTGGTTGTATGGCAGCGCCGGTAACACGGGCCGAACTAAGCCTGTTATCCCGCCGTTAGGCCGGGCCAGGCATGCTGAAAAGGCCGGGACCGCGGCATCCCAGTCCTCGCGGCTCGAATCGGGCGGGCAGGTCAGGACGGTGCATCACGGCCGCGGCGAGCCGTCAGGGGAGGGACTGGTGAGCAGGAACCGCCTCATCCGCCGTAGCGTGCGGCTGCGGCTGACGGGGCTGTACGGAGTCTTGTTCGTGCTGTCCGGCGCGGTGCTGCTGGCGATCGCCAGCGGGCTGGCCATCTCGCGCAGTACCTCCAGGGTGGCCGGTTCCAGCGCCGCCACCGGCAATCCGGGCACGGCGCTGAGCCAGGCCGAAGCTCAGGTCCGCGACTTGCAGGCCCAGCTGGCCGCCAGGGATACCTCGTCGGTGTCCCACCAGCTGCTGATGGCGTCTGGGATCGCGCTGGGCATCATGGCGGTGGCTTCTGTCGCCGCAGGCTGGGTCATGGCCGGCCGGGCGCTCCGTCCGGTCCGCGAGATGACGGCAGCGGCGCAGCGCATCTCGGCGGACAACCTGCACGAGCGCCTGGCCGTGTCGGGCCCCGCGGACGAGCTCAAGGATCTCGGAGACACCATCGATGGACTGCTGGAACGACTCGAGCAAGCGTTCAGCGCCCAGCGCCGGTTCATCGCCAACGCCTCGCATGAGCTGCGCACGCCACTGACCACCATGCGCGCAGCCGTAGACGTGGCGATGGCCAAGCCTGATCCGGTGCCCGCTCAGACGATCGCCCTCGCCGGGCGGCTGCAGATCGAACTGGACCGGCTTGACGAGTTGCTCGAGGGGCTCCTGGTCCTCGCCAGGGCCCAGCACGGCGCACTGCCCGACAGCGCGGTCTTCTCGCTCAGCGAGGTCGCGTCGGCCGCGGTAGCCGATCGCGCCAGCGCCATTGCGGTCAGGTCGCTGACGGTGCAGTCCAGCCTGCCCGCCGGGGCGGCCATCATTGCCGGGAGTCATGCCCTGGTCAGCACGCTGACCGGCAATCTCATCGACAACGCGATCGTGCACAACCAGCATGCGGGCTGGATAGCGGTGTCCGCGGCTGCTGACACCGCGCTGGCCACGGCCCGGCTGACGGTGGAGAACGGCGGCGCAGAGCTAGATCAGCGGCAGGTAGCGCAGCTCGGTCAGCCGTTCCGCCGGCTGGGCGCGGACCGGACCGGGTCCGACGGCGGTTCAGGGCTCGGACTTTCGATCGTGGCGGCCATTGCTGCCGCGCATGGCGGGACGCTGGACCTGCGGGCCAGGCCAGGCGGCGGCCTTAGCGTCGCCGTGACGCTTCCGCTGGCGGCCGGGGGCCACGCGGCCGGGCCGCCCGCGCTGACCGGGGTGCCCGCATGAGGGTGCTGGTAGTCGAGGACTCACGATCCCTGGCCGAGGTACTGGTCGAGGGGCTGCGCGACCAGGGCATGGCCGTTGACGCCGCGCACGACGGTGTGGAGGCACTGGCCAAGCTGGGGGTTAACGCCTACGACGTGGTCGTGCTTGACCGGGACCTGCCCGGCATCCATGGCGACTTGCTGTGCCAGATGATCACCGATAGCGACCACCGGGCGATGGTCCTGATGCTCACTGCAGCCGGGTCGCCGGGTGACCGGGTCAGCGGGCTTGGCCTGGGCGCAGACGATTACCTGCCCAAGCCGTTCCACTTTCCCGAGCTGGTGCTCAGGATCCGGGCGCTGGCCCGGCGGCAGCCGTCAGCTCGTGGCCGTATCCTGCGGGCGGCCGGGATAGAACTGGACCCGGTCCGTCGTACGGTCAGCCGCGATGGGCGGCACGTGGACCTGTCGGTCAAGGAATTCGGCGTGCTTGAGGCGCTGCTCCGCGCCGAGCCGGCCTTCCTGCGGGCCGAGGACCTGCTTGAGCAGGTATGGGACGAGCATGCTGATCCGTTTACCAACACGGTGACGGTGACTATCGGCCGTCTGCGCCGCAAGCTAGGCGAACCGCAGGTCATCGCCACCACGCCCGGCGTGGGCTACCGGATCGCGGGCGCGTCCGGCCACCGCTAGACTGGCTCGCAGACCCCTCGCACGGCGTTCATCCCGCCAACTCCCCCAGGGCCGGAAGGCAGCAAGGGTACGCGGGCTCTGTCGGGTGTGCGGGGGGTCCTTTTACCGCCACCGGAGAGCAATCCCGGCAAGAATGAGGTCATGGCAGGCGAAGCCCCCGGTCCCGAGCTAAGCCCTGACCCTGCGGACATCCCGCCGTCAGGAGTGCTAGCCGCGCCGCTCGCGCTCTACCGCAGGTACCGGCCGGGAACCTTCGCCGAGGTCAAGGGTCAGGACCACGTCACCGAGCCGCTTCGTCAGGCGCTGCGCAGCGGCCGGGTGCATCATGCCTACCTCTTCAGCGGTCCGCGTGGCTGCGGCAAGACGTCGAGCGCCAGGATCCTGGCCCGGTCGCTGAACTGCGAGCAAGGGCCTACCCCGGAGCCCTGCGGTAAGTGCGTATCGTGCGTCGCGCTTGCGCCGGCCGGGCCAGGCAGCATTGACGTAATAGAGATCGACGCGGCGTCGCACGGTGGCGTCGACGATGCCAGGGACCTGCGCGAGAGGGCCTTTTACGCACCCGTCGCCGGCCGGTTCAAGATCTACATCATCGACGAGGCCCACATGGTGACGCGGGAGGGCTTCAACGCGCTGCTGAAGCTCGTCGAGGAACCACCACCGCACCTGAAGTTTGTGTTCGCCACGACCGAGCCGGAAAAGGTCATCGCCACGATCCGGTCTCGCACGCATCATTACCCGTTCCGGCTGGTGCCGCCCGCGGTCCTGCGGGATCACCTGGAGCAGATCCTGGCCAGCGAGGGCGTGCCCTATGAACCGACGGTGCTGCCGATCGTCATCAGGGCCGCGGCCGGCTCGGTGCGTGACGCGCTGTCGGTTCTCGATCAGCTCATGGCGGGATCGGACGAGGCCGGCCTCCGGTACGACCGTGCCATTGCGCTGCTCGGCTATACCGACGACCGGCTGCTGGATGAGGTCATCGACGCTTTCGCGGCTGCCGACGGTGCCGGCGTCTTCCACGCCATCGACCATGTGGTCGAGGCAGGTCATGATCCGCGCCGCTTCGCCGCGGACCTGCTGGACCGGCTGCGTGATCTGATCGTGATCTCCGCGGTTCCTGACGCGGCGACAACCGGACTGCTCGACGCGCCATCCGACCGCCTCGACCAGATGAGCGGCCAGGCAGCGGCGATCGGGCAGGCCGGGCTGACCAGGGCAGCGGAGATCATCAGCGCCGGGCTGGTAGAGATGCGCGGGGCTACCTCGCCTCGGCTGCTGCTCGAGCTCATGTGCGCGCAAGTCCTGCTGCCGGCCGCTGCCGCCGATCCGGCCGGCCTGGCAGCCCGGCTGGACAGCCTTGAGCGCAAGCTCAGCACGGATTCCGGCCGGCCGACCGATCGCAGCCAGTACGAACTGCGCCGGGGCGGCGCGATCCGGACCGGCCCGCAACTGACCGGCCGGCAGCTGACCGGCCCGCAGCTGACCGGGCCGGGCCCGGTCGCCCCCCGCCGGTCCGCCCGGCGTCCGCGGCGGCTGCTCCGTCCGCGCCCGCGCAGGCGCCGACCCAGCCAGTGCCGGCGGCTGCTCCGTCCGCGCCCGCGCAGGCGCCGACTCGGCCAGTGCCCGCGGTGGGCAGGCCAGCGCCGTCGGAACGGGATCGGCCGGCGCCCGGCGGACGCGATCAGGCCCGGCCTCAGCCTGCGGGACAGTCAGCGGGGGCGGCGCCGGCTGACACCGAGGCGCTCCGGGCCCGCTGGCCGGACGTGCTGGAGGCGGTGCAAGGCCGGAAGCGGGTGGCATGGATGCAGCTCAGCCATGCCAGTGTTGACTCGTATGCCGACGGCGTCCTGACCCTGACCTTTGCCCAGGCCGGGATCGAGAAAGGATTCCTGACGGGCGGGTACGACAAGGATCTGAGCCAGGTGCTGTCCGCTCTCTACGGCATAACTCCGCATATCAGGACCGCAGTCGCAGCGAATGGCGGGTCCGGCCAGCACCCGGAAAACAGTTCGGCGCAGTCAGGCCAGCCGCGGGCGCGCCAGAACGAACCGCCACCGCAGCAGGGCACCGACGACGTGAGCCAGTCCCGCGCAGTCAAGCGGCCCCCGGGACCGGCTGCCGCCGCGCGCGCTGACGTGTCCGCACGGCGCGGCATGCCGTCTGCCGGTGCGCCATCCGGCGGTGCGCCGTCCGCTGCCGACGCCGAGCCAGAACCCGGCGATCCGGCTGCTCCTGAAGTGCTGACCGGCACTGACCTGATCGAGCGCGAGCTGGGCGGCCGGGTGATCGAGGAGATCGAGAAGCCTTAGCGCTACCCGGCGGGCCGCGGCGCGCCCGGCCAGCGTGCAGGCCGTAGGCTCGGAAGTCCAGTAGCGAACAAGCCAGTGCCAACCAGGGAGGTCGCGTGGAGCCGGGTGGCCAGCTTGACATGCAGCAGCTCCTCGCCGCCGCCGCGGCGATGCAGAGCCAGCTGATGAGTGCACAGCAGGAACTGGCCGACACCGAAGTCGAAGGAAGCGCGGGTGGCGGGCTGGTCACGGCGACAGTCAATGGTCAGGGCGAACTAGTGGACGTCACGATCGACGCGGCCGCCATCGACGCGAGCGATCCGCAGGAAACTGCGCAGACGCTGGCTGACCTGCTGCTGGCCGCCTACCGCGATGCCTGCCGGCTGGTGGATGAGCTGCAGGAGGAGACGATGGCGCCGTTCGCGGCCGGATTCGGCGGCGCGGGCCTGGGCGGCGCAGGCCTGGGCGGTGCTGGACCTGCCTGGCCTTAGCGGCATTCCTGGCCTGCCAGGTCAGGCCGCACCGGGCGAGCCGCAGAATGCCGACCCGGCCGCTGGCGACGCCGACGACGACGAGAACTGAGGCGAGCCCGCGATGTATGAGGGCGTCGTCCAGGACCTGATCGAAGAGCTCGGCCAACTGCCCGGTGTTGGCCCGAAGGGCGCGCAGCGGATCGCTTTCTACCTGCTGGCCGCGGATCCTAACGATGTCCGTAGGCTTGCCGCGGTCCTGATCGAGGTCACCGAGAAAGTCAAGTTCTGCCGGATCTGCTTCAACGTCGCCGAGGATGACGAGTGCCGGATCTGCAAGGACACGCGCCGGGATCTGTCGGTGATCTGCGTCGTTGAGGAACCCAAGGACGTCGCGGCGATCGAGAAGATCCGCGAGTTCCGGGGCCGGTATCACGTACTCGGCGGTGCGATCAGCCCGATCGACGGCGTCGGGCCGGACGACCTCAGGATCAGGGAGCTGATGGCGCGTCTGGCGGACGGTGCGGTCACCGAGATCATCCTGGCCACGGACCCGAATCTGGAAGGCGAGGCTACTGCGACCTACCTCGCACGGATGATCAAGCCGATGGGCCTACGGGTCACCCGGCCGGCCAGCGGCTTGCCGGTCGGCGGTGAGCTCGAGTATGCCGATGAAGTCACGCTGGGCAGGGCGTTCGAGGGACGGAGGTTGCTTGATGTCTGATTCACCGGGCGGTCGCAGGGGATCCCCGCTGAGCAATGGCGGTTCTGCCGATCTGGCGCCTGGCCAGCCGCCGGAAGAGTGGCGGCCGCTTGCAGACCGGATTGCCGGGAATGCCAGGGATTTCCTGGACGGGCTGACGGCAGTTGCCCAGGGCCAGGGCGCGGAGCAGACCATCCCGCTGCTGCTCCTGGAGATGGCCCAGATGATGCTCGCCGGCGCCCAGCTTGGCGCGAGCAAGGACGTCATCCTGCCGAGCAACTGGGAGCCGGACATCGGCGCTGACCCGGATGTCGACCTGGACAAACTACGCACGGGGCTGGCTGCCAGGTTCGCCGGCTTCGATGAGTACGCCGAGATCTTTGACCCCTATGCCGACACTCAGGCGACGCCCTTCCGGCTCTCTGATGACCTGGCCGCTGTCGCCGCAGACCTGATCCACGGCCTGAAGCACCACGAAGCCGGCCGGGTCGCCGAGGCGCTCTGGTGGTGGCAGTACTCCTACGTGAACCACTGGGGCACGCACGGCGGTGCCGCGCTGCGTGCGCTGCATTCCGTGGTCGCGCACGCCAGGCTCGATGTCGCTGACGAACCGGCGACGCTCTGACACGGCGCCGGCCTCGATAGACTCGGGTCTGGCCGACGACCGGCCAGGCCGGGCTCTGTTAGCCGCGAGTGGCCAGCCCGGCGAAGGCAGTACACGCGAAGCCAGTACAGACGAAGCCAGTACGGAGGTGCAGGCATAGCCGTGGCCCTGGTCGTGCAGAAATATGGTGGATCCTCGGTCGCTGACGCGGACGGCATCAAGCGCGTCGCGCAGCGGATCGTAGCGACCAGGAAAGCCGGGAACTCAGTGGTCGTGGTCGTGTCGGCCATGGGCGACACGACGGACGAGCTGAGGGACCTGGCAGATCAGGTGAGCCCGAATCCGCCTGGCCGCGAGCTTGACATGCTCCTGACGGCGGGCGAGCGGATCTCGATGGCGCTGCTGGCCATGGCCATCGCCAACCTGGGCCTGGAGGGCAGGTCGTTCACCGGATCGCAGGCCGGGGTCATCACCGATTCCAGCCACGGCAAGGCCCGGATCATCGACATCACACCCGGCCGGATCGAGGCTGCACTCGAAGACGGTGCGATCCCCATCGTCGCGGGCTTCCAGGGAGTGTCGCAGACCACCAAGGACATCACCACGCTCGGCCGTGGCGCCTCAGACACCACCGCGGTCGCGCTGGCCGCCGCTCTCGGCGCGGACTTCTGCGAGATCTATACCGACGTGGACGGCGTCTTCACTGCGGACCCGAGGATCGTGCCCACCGCTCGCCAGCTACCGCGCATCTCCTACGAGGAAATGCTGGAGATGGCCGCCTGCGGGACCAAGGTGCTCATGCTCCGGTGCGTTGAGTACGCACGCCGGTACAAGATCCCGATCCACGTGCGGTCATCATTCTCCAGCAGGGAAGGCACCTGGGTGATGGACCCGGCGCCGGCAACGGAAGGCGAGACGATGGAGCAGGCGATCATCTCCGGCATCGCCCAGGACCGGGGCGAGGCGAAGATCACGGTCGTCGGCGTGCCGGACAAGGTCGGCGAGGCGGCCAGGATCTTCCGGGCGATCGCGGCGGCCGGCATCAATATCGACATGATCGTGCAGAACGTGTCGGCAGCGGCGACTGCCCGCACCGATATCTCGTTCACGCTCCCGCGCGACGACGGTCACGCCGGCATGTCAGCACTTCGCCAGCTGCAGGCCGAGGTGGGTTTCGATTCTCTGCTATATGACGACAGGATCGGGAAAGTCTCGGTGGTGGGTGCCGGGATGCGTTCCCATCCCGGCGTTAGCGCTACTTTCTTCGGCGCGCTCGCCGAGGCTGGCGTCAACATCGAGATGATCTCGACGTCGGAGATCCGGATCTCGGTAGTCGTGGACCAGAACGATGTCGAGCTGGCGGTCACTGCCGCGCACGAAGCCTTCGATCTGGGCGACGGGCAGGAGCAGGCAATCGTCTACGGCGGGAGTGGCCGATGAGCGCCGGCAGGCTTGCGCGCGCGGACCAGGCAGCCGGGCGGCCCGTGCTGGCGATCGTCGGTGCAACCGGAGCCGTCGGCACCGTCATGCGCGCAATCGTGTCGGAACGCGCCGACATCTGGGGCGAGGTGCGGCTCGTTGCCTCGGCCCGGTCGGCCGGCCGCAAGCTGGAAGTGCGGGGCGAGCAGGTCGAGGTCCGCGAGCTGACGCCGGATGTCTTCGAGGGCGTCGACCTCGCCATGTTTGACGTGCCCGATGACGTGTCCGCACAATGGGCGCCGGTTGCCGCAGCCAGCGGGGTAGTCGTCATCGACAAGTCCGGGGCATTCCGGATGGATCCTCAGGTACCGCTGGTGGTGCCTGAGGTCAACCCGGCAGCCGCCGGAGACCGGCCCAAGGGCATCATCTCGGTGCCGAACTGCACGACCCTCTCGCTGATCGTTGCGCTGGCCGCGCTGCACCGCGCATTCGGCCTGCGTGAACTGGTGGCGGCGTCCTACCAGGCGGCATCGGGGGCTGGCCAGGCAGGCACTGACGCGCTCTATGACCAGCTAGCCGCGGTGGCCGGAGACCGGACGCTCGGGCAGCAGCCGGGTGACGTCCGGGCGGCCGTCGGTACTGGCGGCCCGTTCGGCGCTCCGCTCGCCCTCAACGTGGTGCCCTGGGCCGGCTCGCTGCGAGACGAGGGCTGGTCATCGGAGGAGCTGAAGATCCGGAACGAGACGCGCAAGATCCTGGGTCTGCCGGATCTCAAGGTCACCGCGACGTGCGTCCGGGTCCCGGTGATCACCGGGCACTCGCTCGCGCTGCATGCGGTCTTCAGCCGGCCGGTTAGCCGCGACCAGGCGCAGCAGGTGCTGCGCGAAGCTCCGGGCGTCAGCCTGGTGGACGATCCGGCGCTCGGCCTGTACCCGACGCCAGCCGATGTGGCCGGCACGGACCCGACGCTTGTCGGCCGGGTGCGGCAGAGCCTGGACGATCCGTGCGCGATCGACCTGTTCGTCAGCGGCGATAACCTGCGCAAGGGCGCCGCACTCAACGCCGCCCAGATCGCCGAGCTGCTGGCGCCGCAGCTGGCCAGCGGACGCAGGCAGCCCGCTGCCTCGTCGTAGCCACGCCAGCCCCGGCGGCGACTAACCTGGCCGCATAAGCTCGCCGGCGGTCACCGGCACGGGCACGGTGTTACCGGGCGGTGCCAGCGGGCAGGCCCAGGCCGGGTCATAGGCGCAGGACGGGTTGTAAGCGAAGTTCAAGTCAATGACCACACGGCTGCCGTCTGCGCCAAGGTCGGCGCCTTTGACGGTATCGAGGACGTACCGGCCGCCCGGATAGGTCGCGCCATCAGACCTGGTGTCCCGGATCGGGACGAACAGGCCGCCGCCGTAACTGGCGAGCCACCAGACATCAAGCTCGCCGACGCCGTCCAGATGGACTACTCCAGCCCGCTCGAACGGGACCGTACCATCGGTGCCGGTGCTCACCTCAATGCGGGCGGGCTCGACATCGGAGTCGAGCGGCACAGTGAACCGCATCCCCGGCTCGTACGGGGCTACCGGAACGCCGCGGAATCTGGCCCGGTCAGCAGCCGGGACCGGCGACTGCGGGTGCATCGCCAGCAGCTCGTTCCTGGCGTCCTGCCAGAACCGATGAGCCACGGCGGGGTCCGGGGACGCGCGGACCGCGGCATAGATCGCCGCCACCCGTCGACGCCAGTCGAGCAGTGACGCCGCGGCCGGCCCGGAGATCGGCATTCGCCTAGCTCGTCAGCGTGAGGCGCTGGTCGCTCGTTCCCATCAGGCAGACGGCCAGCCCGAGGACGCCGACGTCGCGCATCGTCAGGTCAGAGAGCCCGGCGCTGATGATCAGCCACACCACGATCTGCAGCAGCAAGAGCGCCGCCAGGCTTGCGGCGAGCCGGTACGCGATCCCGGCGACCAGCGCCACCGCCAGCACCAGCAGCAGCCAGCCGTGCGCTAGCACCAGCAGAATCGCGAATGACGAGGCCGAGTGAACGCCCGGTATGTAGCCGGTCCACTGAGCGGGCTGAACCAGCTCGTGGTAGCCGAACCAGGCCAGTACGAGTCCGAGCAGCACGCGCCCGATCGTGGGTCCCCAGCTTGCGGCGAGCCCGGCCGCCGTGCCGAGAGCGCCGCCTCGGGGGTCCTGGGCAGACGCCGTGACGGACCTGGTGGAGGAGCCGCGCACAGCCCGGCTCACGCCGGATTTCCGGGCCGCCTGCGCGCTACGCTGAGCCGTCACTGGACGATCCTCCCGTGCGCATCCGTCACGATGATGCCGTCGTCACCCAGGTTATAGTCGCTGCTGCCCGAGTCGTCGCCCATCGACGCTTCCACCACGTAGACGCGCGCGCCGGCCGGGTAGAAATGCGGCGCGCCAGCTGCCTGCCCGTTCACTCCGGCGGTGACCGAGATGCCGGTGCCCTGCCGGTGCACGGTCACGCTGAGCCCGGTAAGCGCGGCCTTCGCGGCCTGGCTCTGGGTGCCCGGCCAGATCGGGAAGGCGTACGAGGCGTATGACTGCGAGCTCAGCAGCGGCCCGGGCGTGCTGCCCGATGCACCTGTGCTCGGCGCTGGTCCCGAGGTAGGCCTGGCGCTGGTCGATGGCGACGCGTGTGCCGGGCTGACCGAAGGCTGAGCCGAACCCGGCCCGCTCCCGATCGAGCCGAGAGCGGCGGAGCTGCCGCGCACCGACCAGCCATGCACCGCTAGCAGCACGCCGACAAGCCCGGCCACGGCTAGCAGCGCCAGGCCGCGCGGGCCGACCCCGCCGAATCGGGTTCTCATCCGGGCGCCGGCGCTGATCGAGCACGTGTCGCGGCCTCAGGCGCGGCCCCGTCGCGCGATGCTGGTCGCTGGCCGGAGATGAGGCCAGCCTCAGCGACTATGCCGGACGCGGAGACGGCGGTGTAGCCAGCCTTCCGGAAGAGCGTCTCCCAGGCTTCCATCGAGATAGGGATTTCCTGCACCCGGACGAGGTACCGGGTGATGTTCTTGGCGATCCGCCACCAGCCGCCAGGTCCCTTCCTGGCCAGCGTGACGAGCTTCAGCTTGATGATTTCCCGGTCCCGGCTGGTGCCGCCGCGGCCGAACATCATGTCGGCGATCAGCAGCCGCCCGCCGGGCCGCAGCCAGGTGATTGCCGTCTCGACCAGACGCGCCTTGTCAGGATCACGCAGATGGTGCAGCGCGTAGCTAGAGACTATGAGGTCAGCGCTGGCCGGCGGCAGGTCCAGCTCTTCCACCGGCAGCGCTATCGCATCCAGGGTTGACAGTCCACGGCGCTTGGCTTCGGACCGGAGCTGCTCGGCCATGACCGGGCTGACGTCGATACCCAGCACCTCGGCGCCCCGCTCGGCGAGCGGAATGCTGATCTGACCGTTACCGCAGCCGAGATCAACGACCATGTCACCGGGTCCGACAGCAGCGGCAGCCAGCACCGCGGCCGTCACCTTGGTCAGCCCCGCTGAGCCGTGCTGATCCCAGCTCGCAACCCGGCCGGACCACACACGGCGCTGCCGGCGGGTGGTGCGCTGGGTAGCCAGCCGGGCAAGCCCGCTCGCGGGCCGCTCGCGGCCGGCCGGGGAGTCGAGGTCAGCTTCCTTCTCTGATGTCATTCTGGCAGGCTAATGTGCGCACGACTCGACCACCAAGCTGGAGCAATTCAGTTTCGGTGAGAAACTTGCCTAGAAATAGTAAAGAGGCCGGTTTCATGAAGAATTCATGAAACTAAGCCAGGCTGAATGAAGAAAGCGTGAGCCCCTAAGGCAGTCACATGGCGGCCGCCACCGGGACGTATCGCGCCGAGCCACGGCACTACCCCGCTCCCGGTACGATGCCGGGGTGAACCGGCATGCCCGTGCTGGCCGGCCCGATCGCCGTCCGCGAGTCCTGATCGCCGTGGTTGCCGCGGTGGTCGTTGCCGTGCTAGGAGCCGGGGCCTACCTCGCGGTGCAGACGTTCGCGGGACGGACGGCGAGCGCAGGCACGACCGACGGGCCGTCTGTCAAGCCGACCGTGTCGCCCAGTCCGAGCCCGACGCCGCCACCGCCGCCGCCGCCGGTCGGGCAGCTGGGCTACTACCACGTAGCGGAGAAGTATTACACCTTCACCGAACCGGCCACCAAGTTGCACGGGCCACGCGTCCTGCAGGTCACCGTCCATTTTCCGGTCATTCCCGCGACCCTCGTGAGCAGCCATCCGGCCGGCGGTTCGTTCCCGCTCATAGCGTTCGCGCCCGGCTACATGCAATGCAGCAGCGCCTATCGTCACCTGCTGCGCCAGTGGGCCAGCGCTGGGTACGTGGTGGCTGCGGTGGATTTCCCGCTGACCAGTTGCCACAACGTCAAGCCGGATGAGCCAGACCTGTCCAACGAGCCCGCTGACGTCGCCTTCGTCGTCCGGCGGCTGATCCTGTTCTCGGGCCGTCCGCAAGGACCACTGTCGGGACTAATCGCCTCGGCTAAGATCGCTGTCGCCGGTCATTCCGACGGCGGCAACCTGGCAGCGGCCATGGCAGGAGCAAGCTGCTGTGTGGACCATGCGATCCGCGCCGCGGTCGTGTTCGCAGGCAACGAATGGCCATGGGGCAGCGAGCACTGGTTCGCGAGGCCGACCGCGCCGGTCCTGTTCGTCCAGGGCTCGGCCGACCCCATCAACGCACCGCAGCTCAGTGTTCAGCTCTACGAAGCGGATAAAACCGGCATCCGCTACTACCTCAATCTGTTCGGCGCCAATCACTTCACGCCCTATCAGGGTCACGGCGCGCCCGAGCCGATTGTCGTGCAGGTGACGCTGGACTTCCTCAATCACTATGTGGCCGGTCAGGCCGGCCAGCTAACGGCAATGCGGCAAGCCGGAGACGTGCGCGGCGCAGCGGAGCTTGTCGGCGGCGGCAGGCTGCCCTAGCCGGGGACTGGACGCGAGCTGCATGGTGACAATACGGCGGGCCACGATGGCTGATGCGGTCCCGATAACCGAGGCGCACGTATGCTCCTGGCAGCGCGCATATCGCGGCCTCATTCCTCAGGATTACCTGGACGGCCTTGAGCCCGCGCAGCGGGTGGCTAGGTGGGAGGAGAACCTCACGCTGGTCGACTGGTCCGCAGGCGGAGTGCTCGTCGCCGAGGACCGCTCGGGCGTGGCCGGTTTCGCCAGCTTCGGGCCGACCCGGGATGACGATGACAGGCGTCTGGTCGGCGAGATCATGGCGATCTACCTGGCGCCCTATGCGTGGGGCAAGGGCTTCGGGCGAGAACTGATGGCGGCCGCGGTCGGCGCTCTGGCGGCCATGGGCTATGGGCTAGCTATGCTCTGGGTGCTTGATGGCAACGAGCGGGCGCGCAGGTTCTACGACGCGGCCGGTTTCCAGCCTGATGGTGCTGTCAAAGAGGACAGAAGCTACGGTTTCGTCTTGAACGAAGTCCGCTATCGGCGGCTCCTGCCCTGATCTCTGCCGACGAATGTGGCTGCGCTGCCGTGCCAGCGACACCTCAGCCCTACGTTGCCGCCAGCCGGGGGCCTGCCCGGCGCTGACCCCGGTCTAGTGGGCTAACGCCCTGCGCTCAGCCGCCCAGAGCGGTAACCCAGGTGCTGAGGTGCAGCTCGATGTAGTCGGCAGCTGGTCCCCAGTAGTCGCCGTGACCGTCTGCGTGCAGCCGTGCCCAGGGCTGCTCTCCTGTGACCGCGGCGCCGCGCAGTACGTCGAACATGCCGCGGGTGTGAGCGCCGATCAGCGGCGGCAACTCGCGCCGCTGAGCCTGGCTGAGGCCGTAGCCGTCGGCGAGCGCGCGGATCCGCCGGCCGTCCGCAGCCGGGTCGCCGCCGCTGGCGAGCGGCACGAATCCGGTCATGGCGTAGGCCAGGTCCCACAGCCGCGAGCCTGGCCCGGCGCCGTCCCAGTCGATGAATACCCAGCGGTCCGGGCCCACCACGAGATTCCAGGGCGCGAGGTCGTGATGGCAGATCAGGTCCTCGCGATCGGGCCGGATCAGCGTCTGCCACCGCGCGTCCGCGGCTGGCCTGAAGCTCTGGCTGGCGTCATGAAAGCCCCGGATAAGCTGTCCGACCCGGTACAGGCCCGGCGCGTCAAGGGGCGGCAGGTCGTGCGCCATGACACCGGGAACGTACTCGAGCACGTGACGTCCGCGCTCGTCGCTTCCCAGCGTGCGGGGCGCGCCGGTAAACCCGGTCGCCTCCAGATGCGCCAGCAGCGACTCGACGGCCGGTGTCCAGGACCCGGCGGACTTGCGCACAGTGCCGCCGACCCTGACCACGTCGGCGGTTACATTCCCGCCCGCGAGCGCATGCTCGGCTTCCGGCGTCGTCATGCGCTCATCGTCGCGGAGCGCCGGCTGCCGCACCGGTCCGGAGCTGGCCGGCATAGAGCTGCCGCATGACGCGCCGACGCTCGGAGTCCTCGAGTCCGTCGATGTACAGCTCGCCATGCAGATGCGCGGTTTCGTGCTCCAGGCACCGAGCCAGCTCCCCCGTGCCTGCCACGGTGACCGGCTCGCCGTGCCGGTCGACGCCCTCGACCACCGCGGCCGCGGACCGGAGCCGTTCGGCGACCACTCCGGGGATGGACAGACAGCCCTCCAGCCCCTGCTGCTCGCCGGATCGGTGAACGATCCTGGGGTTGATGACGTAACCCAGCTGACCGTCGACGTGATAGGAGAACGCGGCAAGTCCGGAGCCGATCTGGTTGGCCGCCAGGCCCGCGCGGCCCGGTTCCTGCACGGTGTCCATGAGGTCGGCGATCAGCCTGGCCAGCGCGTCGTCGAACCGTGTCACTGGTTCCGATCGTGTCCGGAGGATCGGGTCGCCGAGCAAGCGCAGCTCCCTGAGGGTCATCTGCAGGCCTCGCTGTCGCTGGTCAGCTTGCCCACCTGATCGAGCACCAGCCGGTGCCAGTCGATCTCCGCCTGAATGCGGAGGCGGGCATGCTCGACGACGAGGTCGTCGGCCACGGTCTGATCCGGCCAGGCTCTGTCGCGCTGCCGGTCCAGCTGCGCCGACTGAGCAGACAGCGCGCGGAGCCGGTCGTCCAGGTACCCGCGCAGCGTTTCCTCGGCCAGTTCGGCGCTCATGGCCAGCGCAAGGTCGACGGGATCGGGCTGGACTCGCATCGCCTGAAACGCCTCAGCGCGCAGCACCCGCAGCTCTCGCTGGCCCTCGGCGGTGATCCCGTAGACGGTCCGGGCTGGCAGCTGGCCGTCTTGCTCGGTTCGCAGTGGCTCTATCAGTCCCTCGGCTGCCAGCCGGTGCAGCGCACCGTAGAGCGAGCCGGGCTGCACGTCCGACCACAGCCGGGTTCGGTCGATCCGGGCGTCCCTGCGGAGCTGGTGGCCGTACATCGGGCCGTGCTTAGCCAGTGCTCCGAGGATGAACAGGCGAGTGGGGTTCACGCCGACAAGTAAAACACGAGTGCTCAAATTTGACTACTCGCCTGGCTGTCGGCGCTCCGTTCGCGCTAATCCGCCGCGTCCGCTCCACGTGAGCACCGAGCCCGGCAAACTCGCCGCCAGCTATCCCGGCGGTGTCAGCGCCGCGCTCAGCGGGCACAGGCGCAAGGGGTGGACCTCGCGCCCCCCACATGCGCCAGGAAGAATGGGAGCCGCAATGGACTGGTGGAGCGTCAGCGTTGAAGCCCGAGCCGGCGGACCGGGCCCGGTCGACGGCGCCGCTATGAGCACGTTCCTTGACCTGTTGCGGCCCTACAGCGGCAAGGTGAGTGCAGGCGGCGATCCAGCGCGGTCGATCGTAACCGTGAGCCTGGAGGCAGAGGGCGCTGCCGATGCTGTCTCGGAGGCGGTGCGTTTGATGACGACACTAGGTGCCGATGCTGGCCTGCCGGTCTGGCCGGTCGTACGTGCCGAGGCCATCCGCGCCGATCTGCTCGACGACGAGTCGCCCTAGCCGTGCAGTGATGCGTCATAACGTTTACTACCGTCGGCGCGGCCTGCCTGAGTACGTATGCGGCGCTGAAATTGCCGGCGGCAGCCAGCCCGGAGAGGCGCAGTCATGACCAGATCGTCAACACGTCGTGGCCGGGCTGCCGTCGGTGGCGTCGCTGTTGCCCTCGCGGGTGGTCTGCTCACAGTGGCCAGTCCGAGTTACGCCGCCAGTCTCGGCCGTCTCGCTGCCCTGCCCAGCTCGACAACGTCAATCACGCGGCCCCAACTCCTGGCGGTGGCGGCCCTGACCCCGGCGGATGCCTGGGCGGTAGGCAGCCGCATCGAGCACTGGGACGGGCACAGATGGCGCCTTCAGCCTGGCCCGAAGACCGGCACCTGTACCGCGACACTGCACGGCGTGGCAGTGGTCGCACGCAGCAACGCCTGGGCGGTAGGAGGCTGCGCCAGCCACGCCATCATCGAGCACTGGAACGGGCGAAAGTGGACTGTTCAGTCCAGTCGGAACCCAGGAAGTGACCCGATCCTTTTCGGCGTGACCGCGGCGTCAGCGAAGAGCGCCTGGGCTGTCGGAACGTACGTGACCTCGACGTCAGCGGAGCTGACCCTGATCGAGCACTGGAACGGGCACCGATGGGGCGTGCAGAGCAGCTTCAGCCCGGGCTCCCTGGGCAATACGCTGAGCGCGGCCGCGGCCGCCCGTGGCACGACGGCCTGGGCCGTCGGCACCTACGGGTATTCGTCCGGGGATAGCACCCTGATCGAGGGGTGGAACGGCTCGGGGTGGTCCGTTCAGTCCTCGGAAAGCCCAGCAGCCTACAACGCCTTCAATGGCATTGTGGCTACCTCGGCTTCGACTGCCCTGGCAGTGGGATTCACGGCAACGGAGTCGTCACGGACACACTCATCGAGCGCTGGAACGGAAGTACCTGGGCGCTGGTGAGCAGTCCGAGCGTGGGCACCGGCAGCAGGCTGCAGGCGGTGGCCGCGACGTCCCGGTCGAACGCATGGGCCGTGGGGTCTGCCCTTAACCCGGCACGAACGCTGATCGAGCACTGGAACGGAACGTCCTGGAAGATCCAGCCCAGCCCCAGCTGAACGTCATCGGGGCCGCGTGACACCATCGTCAGGGTCACCTTGACGCAGGAATGCGTCAAGGCTACCCTGACGGCATGACGCATCCCGAGCTTTCGCCGTCGGACGCTGGCCGACTCCAGACCCTGTGCTGCTCGTTCTGCACGAAACACAAGGATGAGGTCGCCAAACTCGTCGCCGGGCCGGGCGTGTACATCTGCGACGAGTGCGTCGGCCTTTGCGGCCTGATCATCGCTCAGGACCTCAAGCCCGATTTCGGCTCATGGCTGGAGCACCCGGACGATGAGATGCTGGCGAGCCTCGCGCGGATTCAGGCCGCCGTCGCCCAAGCTGACGCGGCCGTGCATGATCACGTCTCCATGCTGCGCGCCCGGGGCATCAGCTGGACCCGCATCGGCGAAGCGCTCGGCGTGTCGAAGCAGGCCGCATGGGAGCGGTTCTCCGGCGAGGACTGACATCTTCTCCGAGAGATGCGGCGACACCACTACGCGCGTGCAGCCTGGACCAGCGCCTGCCCGTGCTGGTAATAAGTCGCGGCTATCGGGCGTCTGAGCGCGCAGCTGCCGGGAGGGACCGGACCCGACGATGCCTCGCCTCTGGTTAAGCGAGATCATCTCGACATGGCCGAGCTTTGGTTCCCGGCACCGGCGCCGGCGTGTGATGTGGTGCTGCTGCGCCCTTGGCGCGAGGCCGACGTGCGGGGCATAGTGCTGGCCTTCAGTGATCCGGTGATGCAGCGGTTCTCCTGGCGTACGACTCCGTACACCGAGACTGATGCGCGTGACTACCTCGCTGAGCAGGAAGCGGCCCGCCTGCGTGGCGATGAGCTGAACTTCGCGCTGGTTGAGCCGCACGACCAGGACGTGGTGCTCGGCAGCCTCTCGCTGTATGAGGTTCGGCTGGATCAGGGCTGCGCGGCAGTCGGGTACTGGCTCGCCCCCGAAGGCCGTGGCCGGGGTGCCGCCACACATGCGGTTCGCCTGCTCGCCCGGTGGGCATTCGGCGAGCTGGGACTGGCCCGGCTGGAGCTGACGTGCGGTCCCGAGAACGAGGCGTCGCAGCATGTCGCCGAGCGCTGCGGATTCTCCCGCGAGGGACTACTTCGTTCCCACGTGCCTTTTAAGGGAGCCCGCCGCGACAGCGTGATCTATAGCCTGCTTCGGGGCGAACTGCGGTAGCTGCGGGTTCTGACCGCTGCTGTCCGGGGGCCTTCATATGTTGCCGCTGCTATGCGCCGGGTCCCGGTCCAGACGGCGATCCTGCTTCCGCGTGGTTCCCTGCCCAGCTTCGCGCTGCGGACGACAGGAACAAGAAGTCCGCCGATCCCGGCTATCGCGCACGACGCGAGGTTCTGCCGCGCGATGAAGGCGGTCATGACCGCAGAGCTGACACCATCGGCCCAGATGTAGGCATGACTCACGAGTGGGGCCTTCCGTCGCGGGCGGAGCGCGGACCAGCCGCAGGCGCACACCCGGGACCAGGCTTGACGGGCCTTAGCGATCAGCCGGGCTGCGAGCACTCCGGCCAGCAGCACGGCCGCGGTAACACCCGGCAAGGGCCTACCCGTGGTGGCCAGGGCTAGAGCCGCCAGCCCGGCCAGCACAACCGCCAGCGCGCCAGCAGGCTTCCGCCGGGTCGGCCATATTCTCCGGACCAACGTGACCACTCCGGCCGCGACAGTGCCGACGGCAGCGTTCGCCAGCACCAAAGTTGCCAACGCCGCATCCACGCGGCATAACATATCTGGTCAGACCGGGCGAACATAAGACCTGGTCGGTGCCGGGACCGGTACTCAACCTCAGGCGCTAATCTCAGCAAGCAGCCCGCCTCGTCGCCGCTGCGGTACTTCGCTGCTGCACGGGTAAGAAAGGCCATCTCCAGTTGAAGATGGCCTCTGGCTGGTCGGGGTGGCCGGATTTGAACCGGCGGCCTCTTCGTCCCGAACGAAGCGCGCTGCCAAGCTGCGCCACACCCCGCTGACCGCCCGAGAAGTCTAGCTGATCCCGGGCACCAGCGTGAGCAGCGTAGCCTCTGGGCGGCAGCAGAAGCGAACCGGGGCGTACGGGGAGGTACCCAGCCCAGCCGATACGTGCAGCCATGGCTCGCTGTCCGCACCCGTTCCCGGGTAGCGGTGCAGCCCGCTGGCGAGCTCGCGCGAGATGCCGCAGTTGGTGACCAGAGTCCCGGTGCCGGGCAGGCAGACCTGGCCGCCGTGCGTGTGACCGGCGAGCAGCAGGTTGTACCCGTCGGCGGCGAACCGGTCCAGTACCGGCGGCTCCGGCGAGTGCAGCACGCCGAGCCGCAGGTCCGCTGCCGGATCGGCGGTACCGGCGATCTCGTCGTAGCGGTCCCGGTGGATATGCGGATCGTGCACGCCGGCGATCTCGATGTCATGCTCGGCGGCCTTCACCGGCCGCGCCGGTTGTTGGCGTTCAGCCAGCCCGCGCTCTCCATGCCTTCGCCGAGTGCCTCCCAGGGCAGGTCGGGATGGTGCCGCCGGTGATCGTCCGCGCTGGTGCGCCACAGGTAGCGGGCCGGGTTCTGGACCATCGGCGAGTACAGGTCGTTGGAGCCGTAGACGAACACGCCCGGCCGGTCCAGCAGCGGTCCGAGGGCCGTCAGGAACGGGCCGACGGCCTGCGGGTGCGCGATCGAGTCGCCGGTGTTGACGACCAGGTCAGGCTCAAGCGCGTCGAGTGATCGCAGCCAGGACATCAGCCGATGACGGCCAGGCGTCAGATGCACGTCGGAAATGTGCAGGATGCGCAGTGGCGCCGCGCCAGCGGGCAGTACCGGCACCAGTCTGCTGGCGCAGGGCGAACCAGTTCCGCTCGATGACCGAGGCATAGCCGAGTCCGGCCGCGCCGGCCAGTGCAGTAGCCGTCAGCAGGGATCGCGCTCGCATCCACACATGGTGCCACGTCTGCGGTAGTGGCCACGCCCGCCCGCAGCGCAGAGCGGAGCCGGGGACGGCAGGATAGGCCTCATGCCGACGATCAAGGATCAGCTCAGGGCAGACCTCACCAGCGCGATGAAGGCCCGTGACCAGACGCGCACGCGGACGCTGCGGATGGCCCTGACGTCGATAAGTAACGAGGAAGTGTCCGGCGCTGTCGCCCATGACCTCACCGACGATGAGGTGCTGAAGATCCTGGCCAGGGAGGCCAAGCGCAGGCGGGAGGCGGCTGCCGCCTTCGCCGAGGCGGGCCGGGAAGACCAGGCGGCGGCGGAGCGCGCCGAGGAAGAGGTGCTAGCCGGTTACCTGCCCGCCCAGCTCAGCGACGATGACCTCGCAGCGCTGGTGACGGCGGCCGATCGCCGAGACGGGCGCGTCGGGACCGGCTGCCCTGGGTCAGGTCATGAAGATCCTGACGCCCAGGGTGGCGGGCCGGGCCGAAGGGAGCCGGGTCGCCGCCGCGGTGCGGGCGAAGCTGTCTGGCTAGTGCTTCTTCGGCGGCGGCCCGCCGTTGCCGCCGCCTCCGCCGTGCTTCTTCTTGGGGGACCGATTGCTCGGCGCTCCGAGGTCCCGCTGCCCTGCCTGAAGTATTGAGGCAGCGGGAGCGACGAAGTTGACGTTCGGGCCGAGGTCTGCGCGAACGAAGGTCTCCTGCCAGGTCGCACCGGGAGCGTTGTCGCCGTACATCTGGCCGGGGCACTCGAATCCCGACAGGGTTGTCCACGTAGCAGGCGTTCGTGCCGAGCATCTGGCCGGCTGGGCTCGTCGGATCCAGCGGGTTGAACACCGACACGTAGCCCGCCAGCGTCGGGGTATAGCCCGCAAAGGCCGCGTAGTAGCCACTGTTGGCCGTGCCGGTCTTGGCTGCGGCGTAGTGGCCGATAGTGCGGCCGTAGGCGGTGCCGCCCGGCACCGTGAGCACGCCCGACAAGATGTAATTGGCCGCGTCGGCGACGCCCTTCGGCATGTCCCGGTAGCAGTTCGCCTTACTGACCGGAAGCTGCTTGCCGCTGGCTATGACCACGATCTGACTGAAGGGCCTGTGGGCTGCAGTACCAGCCGCGCGCGGCTACTGATGCGTAGGCGGCGGCCATGCTCATCGGCGAGACGTTGACCGAGCCGAGGGTGAAGGTCGGCAGGTTGTCGGCCGGAGAGCCGTTGACGCCAGGCTCTTGTCCGGCTTGAGCAGCGACCTGCCGTCGGCCCGGGTCATGCCCATCTTGACGGCAGTCTTGACCACGTTGCACAGGCCGACCTGCTGCTCCAGGTGGGCGAAGTAGATGTTGATCGAGTCGACGGTGGCGAGGTAGAGCGGCCAGACCTGGCTACCGGCCGCGGCGCCCTTCGGCATTGTTGAACAGGAAGCCCGGCACGTACCCGCCGTGACAGTTCGCGTAGGGCCCGACGAACTGCAGGCGACTTGATCGTGATCTGATGGCCGAACGGGTAGCCCTGCTCCAGCGCGGTGATCAGCGTGAAGAGCTTCGATGACGAGCCGGTCTGCACGCCCTGGCCGCCGCCGTACTGCGTGTTGACCGCGTAGTCGATCGAGTCCTGAGTGCCGAAGGTGCCGGTTGACCGCGATAGCCCGTACCTTGCCCTGCCCGGCGATGATCAGAACTTCAGTGTCCGCGAGATGGCCAGGGTTGAGGCCGTTGTTATGCGCCGGAAGAACCGAGTCGACGGCGTGATCGGCCGCCAGCTGGTCGCGCATGTTCAGGGTCGTGTGGATCGCCAGCCCGCCGGTAATGTTCATCTGCTTCCACACCTGGCGGATAGTTGATCTCCAGGACGTGCTGGACGTAGTCGCAGAAGAAAGCGACCTTGCTGGCCGGCGGGCTTGCGCAGCCATTGTTCAGCGGCGCCGCGGACATCTTGAGCACGATCGGGCTCGCCTCGGCGGCTGCCGCCGTGGCGTTGCTGATGTAGTGCTAGCTCGCCATGCGTGGCCAGCACCTCGTTGCGCCGGACTTTCGCAGCGCCGGGGTGGGCGACAGGGTTGTAGTCCGTCGGCGACTGCACGATGCCGGCCAGCAGCGCTGCCTGCGTCAAGGTCAGCTTGGAAGCGGGCTCGCTGAAGTAGACCTGCGACGGCCACCTGGATGCCCCAGGCGTGGTTGTCGTAGTACGCGACGTTGAGGTAGGCCGCCAGCAACTGGTCCTGCGTCATCTGATGCTCGACGTCCGCCGCGATCCGCAGGTCCTGAATCTTGCGCCTGAGGTCCGGGTAAATGGCCGCGTTGACGGCGGTCAGGTTATTGCCGGCCTGCAGCTCGCGCACGTTCTTCACGTACTGCTGCGCCAGCGTCGAAGCCCCCTGCAGCCCGCCGCCGCTTGAGTTGTGCAGCAGGGCCCGCACCGTGCCGCGCGGGTCAAGGGCGCCCTGAGCTATAGAACCGGGCGTCCTCGATGGCGACGATCGCGTTGCGCATGACGGGCGCGATCTGGCTCGAAGCTGACCGGCACCCGGTAAGTGTTGTTCGGGTACAGGTAGGTGATGACGTGTCCCTGCGAGTCGTAGATCACCGACCGCGACGGCGCGGTGCCCAGCGTTCCGACCGGCAGCGTATTGAAGGTGTTGGCGGTGTCGCGGGCGGCGATGCCGACTATCCCGATGACGGGGAGCACCGCCGCGGCCGACAGCACGGCGGCGACGAGCGTCATCACGATGAGGCGACCCGCTGCGCCGTACTTCGCGCCGGCGCGGCGCCAGGGATTCAGCACCTGAACAGGTTACGCTGCTTCGGCAAGTAGCAGAGATAGGCAGCGGTTATTTGCGACACAGCAGCCCGCCACCCGCCGCGGAGGCCATCGCGAGATCAGCAAGACCAGCCCAGTGTGCCCGGCCCGCTCCGCATTGTGCCGGCAGTGTAGCCATAAGTCACGTGCGTCTCTATAGCTCATCTGGGCTATTCAGGAAATGGGCCGGCTGGGGTCTAGCGCTACGCGCCGGACTTCCGTAAGTTACTCTTCCGCGACCATCACTCGCCGGAGTCGGTCGCCATGAGTCGGCTCCGGACCGCAACTGAACGCCACCCGGGCGTGATCAACCCCCCGCGGGCGTGACGATTCAGAGGAGCTGGGCCAACATGTGGATCTCGGACTGGACTGCGCGTGCCGCGTGCAAGGGGACTGACCCAGACGAGCTCTTCGTCCAGGGCGCGGCGCAGAACCGGGCCAAGCTGATCTGCCGTGGCTGTCCAGTGCGGACAGAGTGCCTCGCGGATGCTCTCGACAACCGGATCGAGTTCGGCGTCTGGGGCGGCATGACTGAGCGTGAGCGCCGGGCGCTGCTGCGCCGCAGGCCCGATGTCACGTCCTGGCGCGACCTGCTGGAGGACGCGCGCAACCATTACGAGCGGACCGGCGACGAACTCGTCGCGAGTTAGGCTAGCTGCCGCCGGGACCTGCCGCGCCAGGTCCCGGCGCAGGGTCGGGCCGCGATGGGCTAGCCAGTCTGACTGGTGCCGAAGGCGGCCCCGATGCGCCGCAATCCGTCAAGATCGTGAACATCCTCGGCCTGAGCCGGGATCTCCGCCACCGGAACCAGCGGGTGGGCGGCCGTGAAGTGCTCGGCCGTGCGGCGCTGCACGGCGGCTTGCTCCATGCGCTGGGCGTGCAGTCTCAGTGCGGCAATGGCGAGCGCATGTCGCGTCCGGCTCGGCCGACGGTGACGACGACGTCGGGCTGCTCGCGGCCTGCAGCACCTCGGCGGCGGCCAGGCTGCGCGCCGCAGACAGGCTGCGTGGCGGGTAGCTGCAGCACCCGGTTGAGGACCAGGCCGGCCAGCGGCATCCGCTCGGTGTCGAGCCGCTCCACGAAATACGACGCTTCCCGCAGTGCGTCGTCCTCGGGAGCGGCTACGACCAGGAACGCAGTGCCTGGCGCCCGCAGCAGCTGATAGGTGTACTCCGCGCGCTCCCGGAAACCGCCGAACATGGTGTCCAGCGCGCTGACGAAGGTCTGCACGTCCCTGAGCACCTGAGTGCCGAGGATTTTCGTGAGCACGCCGGTGACGACACCGAAGCCGGCGTTCAGCACCCGCAGGTAAGCCCGGCCGCCGACCTTGGCCGGGGCCACCAGCATGCGCAGCAGCCTGCCGTCCAGGAACCTGCCGAGGCGCTGCGGAGCGTCGAGGAAGTCGAGCGCGGACCGGCTGGGCGGGGTATCCACGACGATGAGGTCCCATTCCTCGGCCCGCCGGAGCTGGCCGAGTTTCTCCATCGCCATGTACTCCTGGGTGCCGGCGAAGCTCGAGGAGAGGGACTGGTAGAAGGGATTGGCCAGGATCTGGGCGGCCCGGTCCGGGTCAGCGTGCGCTTCCACTATCTCGTCGAAGGTCCGCTTCATGTCGAGCATCATGGCGTGCAGGCTGCCGGTGATTCCGGCCTCGTTCCCGTCCTGGAGCGCCTCGTCGTCGGGCGCGATGCCATGAACGAGCCTGGGGGTGTTGTCCAGTGATGTCAGCCCCATGGACTGGGCCAGCCGCCGGGCCGGATCGACCGTCAGCACCACCACGTGCCTGCCGTGCTGTGCTGCCCGCAGGCCTAGCGCGGCCGCGATCGTGGTCTTGCCGACTCCACCAGAGCCGCAGCAGACAATGATCCGGGTCCGCCGGTCGTCGATCAGCCGGTCCACGTTCAGCTCCGGCGGCTGCCGCTGCGTCATCAGGCGAACCTCTGCTCGCGCAGTGCCGCGGCCAGCCGGTACAGTCCGGCCAGCCCGATGCCGCCGCTGATCCACGGCAGCTGGTAGCACGGCTGGCCAGCTGCCTCCAGCCGCTGCTGCTGGGCTTGCTGACCCAGCGCCGTGCGGGCCTGCTCGGCCAGTTCAGCCGCCAGTGCCGTGGCCAGGGTCGCGGTGTCTTCCAGCCCGGCCGCCTTCAGCCCGAGGGCTAGCTGGGCCTGGTCGAGCTGGCCGGCCGCGGCGGCTTCGAGCTGACCCGCTGGCAGCGCCAGTGGCCTGGTCATGTTCACGATGATGCCGCCGGCTCTGAGGCCGCCAAGGCCGCGCAGCTCGGCGATGCCGTCGAGCGTTTCCTGGACCGGCATCTCCTCCAGGACCGTGACGAAGTGCACGACTGTCTCGGGCGAGCGCATCACCTTCTGCACGGTGTCTGCGTGGCCGCGGATCGGTCCCACCCTGGCCAGGTCAGAGACCTCGCTGGTGACGTTGAGGAAACGGCCGATCCGCCCGGTCGGCGGCGCGTCCATGACTACCGCGTCGTACCGGCGGTTCCGGCCGCCCTCCTTGCGCCGGACCGCCTCGGCTGCCTTCCCGGTCAGCAGCACGTCCCGCAGCCCCGGCGCGATGGTCGTGGCGAAGTCCATCACACCGAGCTTGGCCAGCGCGGTCCCGGCATGACGCAGGCTGTAGAACATCTCCAGGTACTCCATAAGCGCCGATTCCGGGTCGGCGACCAGGGCATACACGTCGCCGCCGGGACTGCCGTTGGTGCCTGGACCGACCGCGATCCGGCGCTCGGCGTACGGCAGCGGCGGCACGTCGAAGAGCTGGGCAATGCCCTGGCGGCCTTCGACCTCCATCAGCAGCACCGTCTTGCCGCCCGCGGCTAGCGCCAGGGCCAGCGCGCCGGCCACGGTCGTCTTGCCGGTTCCGCCCTTGCCCGTGACAACGTGCAGCCGCACCCCGGCCCAGTCGGTGTCAAGAGTGGTCACGATTGGAGGTTATCCGCGCCGGCCGAGCAGCACGGCCGGCCCCGCGCCGCGAGGCTGCTGGATGGCGTTGGCATGACATGTCCGGCATCGGCCGCGTTCGGCCCGCGCAGGGCGAGGTTCTCAGGTCACTAGGCTGGTGGTGGAGACCGCCATGGTCCCCGGCGACACAGGGAAGAGGTGTCAGCACATGGGTGCGATAGTCGGCGTGCTCGTGGCAATTTTCGTGATCGCGGCCATAGTCGCGGCGCGGTCTATCAAGACGGTGCAGCAGTATGAGGACGGGATCATTTTCCGGTTCGGCAAGGTGCTCCCCGGCATCCGCGCACCGGGGCTGCACTGGATCAACCCGATCAGCGACAAGCTGGTGAAGGTCAACAAGCAGATCATCGCCATGGGCGTGCCCGCGCAGGAGGGCATCACCCGGGACAACGTGAGCGTCCGGGTAGATGCGGTGGTCTACTTCCGGGTGGTCGATCCCATCAAGGCATCGATCAATGTCTTCAACTACCAGAACGCGATCTCGCAGCGAGCTCAGACGTCCCTGCGGTCGATCATCGGCCAGTCAGAAATGGACGAGCTGCTCGCCGAGCGGGACGCCGTCAACCGCCGCCTCGCCGCGATCATCGACGAGGGGACCGAGATCCCCTGGGGCGTCAAGGTGGAGAGCGTCGAGATCAAGGACGTGTCACTGCCTGAGGGCATGAAGCGCTCGATGTCCCGGCAGGCAGAGGCCGAGCGGGAACGCCGGGCCCGGATTATCACCGCCGACGGCGAGTTCCAGGCGTCGAAGAGGCTCGCAGCCGCCGCGAACGTCATGGCACGGGACCCGGCGGCGCTGCAACTGCGACTGCTGCAGACCGTGGTCGAGGTCGCGGCCGAGCGCAACAGCACCCTGGTCATGCCGATTCCGGTCGAGCTGCTCAGGTTCTTCGACAGGGGCAACCCCAGCTCGTCGGGCGGGCCGGAAAGGTCGGCGTCGATGGCCGACTTCAGCGACATCGCCAAGTTGACCCGTGAAGCTGATGCAGAACTGGGCAGCGCCGAATCGACGCCGCTGGAGATCCCGGAGGTGCCAGCGATTCCAGAGCTGTCTCCGGCGGAGAAGGGCGAGATCGGAACCGTCCATCACGACGGTCGTCCAGGTGTCGGCGTTCCCGCAGCTGCCAGCGGCGAGGCCGCGGCCGGGCGCGAAACCCAATCAGATGTCGGTGCCGACGATGAGCCGGGCGGCTCGCTCAGGGGAGGCTGACGGTCCGGCCTGAGGCTACGGGCCGGACGCCTCGCAGTCAGGACCCGGCGCCCCGGCTGTAGGGTTCGGCTATGCCGAAATGGGAGTACGCGACAGTCCCGCTGCTGGTACATGCGACCAAGCAGATCCTCGATGGCTGGGGTGACGACGGCTGGGAACTGGTCGCCGTCGTGCCCGGGCCGAACCCGGAGCAGCTTGTCGCCTACCTGAAGCGAGCCAGAGAATGACCGAGCCCGACGCCGCACCGTCCGCTGCCGCGCCCGCCGTGGCAGCGTCAGCCCCGGAGCAGAGGCTCGCGGCACTCGGCCTGACCTTGCCGCCGGTTGCCGCACCGATCGCGGCTTATGTGCCTGCGGTGCGTTCTGGTTCGCTCATTTACACCGCCGGACAGCTGCCAGTGGTGGACGGCAAGCTGCTGTCCACCGGGAAGGTCGGCGCGGAAGTCGGCGCCGCCGAAGCGGCTGCCCTGGCTCGCACCTGCGCGCTGAACGCGCTGGCTGCTGCCGCCGGGGCGGCCGGGGGCCTGTCCGCAATCCGGCGGATCGTCAAGCTCACCGGCTTCGTGGCCAGCGCCCCCGACTTCACCGGCCAGCCTCAGGTAGTCAACGGCGCGAGTGAGCTGTTGCTTGAGGTGTTTGGTGACGCTGGCCGGCATGCACGCAGCGCCGTTGGCACGGCTGTCCTGCCGCTCGACGCTCCGGTGGAAATCGAGCTGATCGTCGAGGTCAGCAGCTAGCCGACCGCAGGTACCGCAGACGGCCAGGAATCAGCGAGGGCAGGAGGACCTTGGTGGCAGACGACGGTGCGAAGACTGCCTCGGTCCGGATCAGCGGCGACCTGGCCGACTCGGCCCGCGAGATTCTGGCGGGCAGCAGGCCGCCGGCCGTGCCGAAGGACGCAGCCACCGTCATGCTGCTCAGGCAGTCGTCAGCCGGACTCGTGGTGTACATGCTCAGGCGCAAGTCGTCGATGGCTTTCGCGCCCGGCGCCTATGTGTTCCCCGGCGGGTCGGTCGATGCCAGGGACGCCGACGAGCAGGTTGCCTGGACAGGTCCGGACGCCGCCGAGTGGGGTCAGATCTTCGATGCGCCGCCGTCGCTGGCCAGGGCACTGGTCTGCGCGGCGGTCAGGGAGACCTTCGAGGAATCCGGCGTGATGCTAGCCGGGGAGTCCGCGGACACAGTGGTGGCGGACACCACCAGCGACGAGTGGGAGGCGGACAGGCACGCCCTGCTCAACCGTTCCATCTCGCTGGCCGAGTTGCTCGGGCGCCGTCGGCTGGTGCTGCGCGCCGATCTGCTCCGGCCGTGGGCTCGGTGGATAACGCCAGTGGTGGAGCCGCGGCGCTTCGATACCCGGTTCTTCGCCGCCGCGCTGCCCGCTGGCCAGCGCACCAGGGACGTTGGCGGCGAGGCGAGTGAGGTGGCCTGGGTGGTGCCCGCGGCGGCGCTGGAGGCCGGCAACCGCCGCGAGATCCTGCTGTTCCCGCCGACGGCGGTGACGCTGTCCGAGCTAGCCGAGTGCGGCGACATAACGACCGCGCTGACCGGCCCGCGCACAGTGGCGCCGATCATTCCGGAGGTGCATATTCAGGACGGCGCGGTCTGGCTGACGGTGCCGGGTATGGCGGATTACCCCGGACCAGGTTCCCGGCCGTGACGACGGAGCAGCAGGACGGAAGCATAGACGGATCGGGCACCCGCCAGGCGCGGTGTGTGCTCGCGCCGAACCCATCGCTGATGACGCTGGACGGCACCAACACCTGGCTGATAGCGGCGCCGGACTCGGCTGCCGCGATGGTGGTGGATCCGGGCCCGGATGACGAAGGGCACCTGCAGCGGATCTGCGCGGTCGCGGGCACGGCTGGCCAGCGCGTCGAGCTGATCGTGCTCACCCACGGCCACGCCGACCACTCTGCGGGCGCGGCAAGGCTCGCCGAGCTCACCGGTGCACCGGTGCGCGCCTTCGACCCGGCGCACCGGCTCGGCAGTGAGGGGCTGGCCGCCGGAGACGTACTGGATTCTGGCGGCTGCGTGGTCCGGGTCATCGCGACGCCCGGCCACTCGGCTGACTCGGTCTGCCTGCACCTGCCGGCCGATGACGCGGTGCTCACCGGCGATACCGTGCTCGGCCGCGGCACCACGGTCATCGGCCACGATGGCAGCCTGGCCGACTACCTGGACTCGCTGCGGCCGGCTGCGGGCGCTCGCCGAGGAGACCGGGCTGGCGGCGCTGCTGCCGGGCCATGGCCCGCTGCTCGCCGACCCGGCCGGAGTCCTTGACTTCTACCTGACCCACCGGGCCGAACGGCTGGCCGAAGTACAAGGCGCGCTCTCGGCCGGGGACAAGAACCCGGCCGAGATAGTCGCCAGGGTCTACGCCGCCGTGGACCCGGCGCTGTGGCCCTTCGCGGAATTCTCGGTGCGCGCCCAGCTTGACTACCTGCGTCGGCCGCGGCGAGGTCCCACCGGACGTCGGCTGGTAACGGCACCTGCCGGGGCTGGCTGCCGCGCTTCGGCGGAGCTCGCTCGGCGCGAATGCGCAGTGCTGGCTACCGGGCGCGCTTGCGCAGTGCTGGCTACCGGGCGCGCTTGCGCAGCCGGTCAGTGTCGGTGACCAGCACGGACTTGGCCGCAAGCTGAATCCAGCCGCGCGCGGTGAAGTCCGCCAGCGCCTTGTTCACCGTCTCCCTCGACGCACCGACGAGCTGGGCCAGCTCCTCCTGGGTCAGGTCATGATTGACCTGGATGCCTTCGGGCGTCGGCACCCCGAACCGTTCGGACAGATCGAGCAGCGCCTTGGCTACCCGCCCCGGCACGTCGGTGAATACCAGGTCCGCCTTCACCTCGTTGATCCGCCGCAGCCGCTGGGCCAGCGCCTGGAGCAGGTGCATGGCCACCTCGGGCCGGGCGCACAGCCAGCTGCGCAAGTCGTCATGGGCCAGGCCCGCTAGTCTCGCGCTCGTTACTGCCGTGGCGCTGGACGTGCGGGGTATCGGGTCGAACAGCGACAGCTCGCCGAACATCTCGCCTGGCCCGTGCACGCTGAGCAGGTTCTCCCGGCCGTCGGGCGCTGCCTTCGTCAGCTTGATCTTCCCGGTCGAGGATGATGTACAGCTTGTCGCCGGCGTCTCCTTCGGAGAACAGCCGCTCACCGCGATCCAGCCGTACGTCGATAACCCCTGCTCGCAGCGCGCCAGCGTCCTCCTCGCTGAGCGACTCGAACAGCGGTGTCTCTCTGAGAACATCATCGGCGCTGGCCATGAGCCCTCCTCGGGTGATACCTACAGTGTGGTGCCCAGTTCTGCGCCAGGTCATCCGTGGTGCTCTGCTGCTGCCAGCCGGGCCCGGCAGGCGAGGATCTCATCCTCGGCGGCGCTCAGGCCTACCCAGGTTGCTGCTTCGACCTCCTTGCCTGGCTCAAGCGCCTTGTAGACCTCGAAGAAATGCTGGATCTCAAGCTGATCGAAAGCCGAGACGTCGCTGATATCCCGGAAGTGCGCCATCCGCGGGTCAGTCGCCGCCACGCACAGGACCTTGTCGTCGGCGCCTTTCTCGTCCCGCATCCGGAACATGCCGATCGCCCTGCACCGGATCAGGCAGCCAGGGAACGTCGGCTCATCGAGCAGCACAAGCGCGTCCAGCGGGTCACCATCGTCGGCCAGGGTGTCCTCAATAAATCCATAATCAGCCGGATAGCGAGTTGAGGTAAAAAGCATACGGTCTAGCCTGATCCGACCCGACTCGTGATCCATCTCGTACTTGTTACGCTGCCCCTTGGGAATCTCGATTACTACATCGAACTCCACGGTTGGCCCCCTGGCGCCTAGATGAATAGCTCCGATTGCCTGGCTGATGTCTACCCGATAGCGGCCAGCTTGTCGCCCGGAGTGTCGCATCAGGCAGTGCTGCTTGCTCAACTGGGAACCTAACGCGGGGACGCCGCACAGTGCGAAGGGAGCCAGCCGTTGCATCGCCGCACCCGCCTGATGGCGGCAACCGTGGCCTTGCTCTGCGTGTTCACCATTGCGGCCGGGCTTGCCGTCGTCCGGCTGCTGCCGGGTCGGCTAGCGCTCTGGCAGCCGCCGCAGGTAGCTGCCCGCCAGCTGGCCGGCGCACCGCAGGTGCTGGGTGCAGCGGCCGGGACTGCCAGTGCCGGGCCGCCGATCAGCCCGTCCGGCCTGGCTACGGCGCTGAGCCCGATTACCGGGTCAGGCGTGTTTGGCCCGCACCTCGGCATCCTGGTGACCAATCTGGCCACCGGCCGTGTGCTGTACTCGGTCGACCCTGCCGCGGTGTTCGCGCCGGCTTCCACGACTAAGCTCGCTACCGCGATTGCCGCAGTCCATGTGCTCGGCCCGGCCGCCAGGTTCCGCACTACGGTGGTGACCGGCTCGTCACCGGCGGCCATCGTGCTGGTAGGCGGCGGCGATCCGACGCTGGCGGCCGGACGGCCGCCAGCCGCTGACTACCCCCAGCCGGCCACGCTGGCGCAGCTGGCCGAGCGGACGGCCCGCGCGCTGCGGGACCGCGGGCTGCGCACTGTGCAGCTCGGGTACGACGCGTCGCTCTACAGCGGTCCCGGCACGGCGGTCGGCTGGTCGCCCAGCTACATCAGCAGCGGAAATGTCTCGGTCATCACCCCGCTGGAGGTCGATCAGGGCAGGCTGACCGCCGCCGGCGCACCGCAAGACGCGGACCTTGCCGATGCGCTGCCGCGGTCCGCCGACCCAGCCGGTCGGGCTGCCGCGGTCTTTGCTCGCTTCCTGGCGGCTGATGGCATCCCGGTGCATGGCACGCCCGTCCCCGTCACCGCTGCCCGCGGGGCGCGAACGCTCGCGGCTGTCGACTCGCCTCCGCTGGCCCAGATCGTGCAGTGGATGCTCGAGGAGAGCAACAACGTGATCGCCGAGAACCTGGCCCGGCACGTCGCCATCGCGACAGGTCACCCGGCGTCGTTCGGCGGCGGTGCCGCTGCCACCGAATCGGTGCTGCGCGGTCTTGGCGTCACGGGCATTCAGCTGTACGACGGCAGCGGCCTCTCGGTCGACGACAGGATCGCCCCGGCCGCGCTGGTACAGCTGGTCAGCCTGGCGGCCCGGACGGCTGCAGCTGCGGACGGTGCTGACCGGGCTGCCGGTCGCGAATTTTTCCGGCACGCTGCTGCCGGGCGCGAGTGCGTTCGGCCCGGGCGGCACTGCGGCCTGGGGCGTGGTGCGGGCCAAGACCGGAAACCTGGACACGGTGGCAGCTCTTGCGGGCATCGCGTACGCGCGGGACGGGCAGCTGCTCGCATTCGCGATCATGGCGGACAAGCTGCACGCCGGTGCACTGGCCGCCGCCGCCACCGGCATGACGAGCATGGCGACCGTGCTCGCTCGCTGCGGCTGCCGCTGACGGCCGCCCGGCTGTCCGTGACGGCCGGCCACGACGGAACGGGCTGAGTCCACGTACGGTGGAGGGGTGAGCAGCTCTCAGATGATCGACTGGCAGGTCGCCACCTCTACCGGGGTTCGCTGGGTCCGGCCCGGCCCTCAGGTCAACATGACCGACGCCAGGAAGGTGGTCGCTGAGCTGCGCCAGCTCGCCGCGGCCGTGGCAGAACCGGTCCGCGAGCTGACCGGGCTGCCTGGATCCGCCGATGACGGCAATGTCGCGATCGTCGACAGGCCGGGCTGGATCAGGGCCAACGTGGACGGTTTCCGTGTCGTCCTCGACCCGCTTGTGCAGCGGATGGCTGAAAGCGGCACGATGCCGCAGCCTGGCTCGGTCATCACGGCGGTCGGCTCGCGGGTCACCGGCATGCAAGCCGGGCTGATCCTGGCCTACCTGGCTGGCCGCGTGCTCGGCCAGTACGAGCTGTTCCTGCCGCCAGACCCGGATGGGCCTGCGGCCGAAGCGCCGGCCGGGCGGCTCACCCTGGTGGCGCCTAACATCGTGATGGTCGAGCAGGAGCTCGGCGTCAATCCGCATGATTTCCGCCGGTGGGTTTGCCTGCACGAAGAGACGCACCGGACCCAGTTCACCTCGGTTCCATGGCTTCGGCCGTACGTGCAGCAGCTGATGACTGACTTCCTGCTGGCCTCAGAACTCGACCCCGCGTCCATCCTGGACCGGTTGCGCGCCGCGGCCGACGCGGTCGCCGGCGCTGTCCGCGGAAGTGACGGTGAGAGCCTGATCGAGGCCATCCAGAACCCGCGTCAGCGGGAGATCCTGGACCGGATGACGTCGGTGATGACGCTTGTCGAGGGGCACGGGGATTACGTTATGGACGCGGTCGGCCCGGCTGTCGTGCCGTCGGTCGCCGAGATCAGGGCGAAGTTCACTGCACGGCGCGGTTCGGCCGGGCGGATGGAACAGGCCATCCGCCGGATCCTCGGCATCGACCTGAAGATGAAGCAGTACGAGCAGGGCTCGCGCTTCGTCAAGGCCGTGGTGGAGGAAGCCGGGATGGAGACCTTCAACAAGGTCTGGACCTCGCCCGAGACCGTGCCAACCAAGGATGAGCTGCAAAGCCCGCGGTCCTGGCTGGAGCGTGTCGGCCGCAGGCGCCGCGGCGAGCGCCGCGGACTGAGCCAGGTGGCGGGGCCGCACCCGGCTGTCGCGGAAGTCCGGCACGCCGTCCGCGCCGCCGATCGCCAGTCTCGCACCCGGTGACCTGGTGCTGGCAGCCTGCTCGGGCGGGCCGGATTCACTGGCGCTGGCGGCGGCGCTTGCCTTCGAGGCGCCGAAGCAGGCCCTGCGATGCGGTGCGGTCACCGTCGACCATGGCCTGCAGCCGGGCTCCGCGGAAGTCGCCACCCAGGTTGCCGGAAGGCTGGCCAGGCTAGGGCTCGACCCGGTGCTGGCCGTCCGGGTCACCGTCGGCGGGTCCGCAGATGACCGGAACGCGGGCCCGGAGGCAGCCGCCCGAGATGCCAGGTACGCGGCGCTGAACCAGGCGGCGGAACAGACTGGCGCGGCCGTGATCCTGCTCGGGCACACGCTGGATGACCAGGCCGAGACCGTGCTGCTCGGGCTGGGCCGGGGATCCGGCGCTCGGTCGCTGGCGGGAATGGCGGCCAGTTCCGGCCGGTACGTGCGTCCGCTGCTGTCGGTCCGCCGCGCGCACACCGAAGCTGCCTGCGCGGTCCTCGGGCTCGAGCCGTGGGCTGACCCGCATAACGAGGATCCGCGTTTCACCAGGGTGGCGGTTCGCCGGCAGCTGATGCCGGTGCTCGAGCAGGTGCTGGGCCCGGGCGCCGCGGAGGCACTGGCCAGGACAGCGGCACTGCTGCGCGCCGACGCGGACGCCCTGGACGACCTGGCCGCGGCGGAGACCATCCGGCTCAGCGACCTGCCGGTCGCTGATCTCGCGGACCTGCCAGCCGCGATCAGGCAGCGCGTACTGCGACGGGCCGCGCTGGCAGCCGGGTGCCCGGCCGGTGCGCTGTCGCAGCGGCACATCCAGCGCCTGGACGAGCTGGTTACCTGCTGGCGTGGTCAGCGCTGGGCGGACCTGCCCGGCGGCATCCGCTGCCTGCGCCGGTATGGCAGGCTGCTCTTCACCACAGCGGGGCTTCCGGGGGTCGACCCCAGTGCTGGGACCGCGCCGGGATCGGAGGACCTAGGTGGACGCACATGACGTGGCAGCCGACCTCAAGCAGGTACTGATCACGCAGGACCAGCTGCACCAGCGGATCGGCGAGCTGGCCGCCGAGATCGACGCGGATTACGCTGATCGCGAACTGTTGCTCGTCGGCGTGCTCAAGGGCGCAGTCATGGTGATGGCCGACCTGGCCAGAGCCATGCACCTGCCCGTGCAGATGGACTGGATGGCGATCTCCTCCTACGGCTCGGGCACCAAGTCCTCCGGCGTGGTGCGGATCCTGAAGGACCTGGACACCGATATCAGCGGGCGGCACGTGCTCGTGGTCGAGGACATAGTGGACTCCGGGCTGACGCTGTCCTGGCTGATAGGCAACCTGAAGTCGCGTGGCCCGGCGTCGGTGCAGGTCTGCGTGCTGCTGCGGAAGCCGAACTCAGCCCGGATGGACGTGGACGTGGCGTACACAGGCTTCGAGATCGACGATTCATTCGTTATCGGCTACGGGCTGGACTACGCGGAGCGGTACCGGAACCTGCCCTTCATCGGCACGCTCGCCGAGCACGTCTATAACCCCGCTCCGTGACGACTGGATCAGCAGCGGGCTCGGGAACTGGTACGGCGATGATTTTCGTTAACCGGGGGTAAGAGGCGTAAGAACGGCCGCCATTGCCCCTGTGCGGCCCTGCCGCGTGCCGGTCACGGTGGACGCGGTGTACCGTCGAGTATTCCCGTGCCTAGCGGCCCGGGAAGAATTAGCCGCGCATTAGCGCTGGAACGCAAGGTAGTCCTGCCGCGGGTCGGCGGGGCACGAGGCTCGTCAGGAGGGACCGGCCGGACCTGTGGGCCGTTCATCGATGGATCTGAAGCGCATATTCCGCGGCTGGGTGCTCGCCATCCTCTTTGTCGCCATCATCCTCGTGATCCTGTACAAGCTGGTCAACACGGGGCCTCAGTACACGCTCGTGCCGACGTCGCAAGCAATTGCCGCGATCCAGCAGGGCAACGTGAAGTCGGTGACGCTGACCGACGTCGATCAGACGATTCAGCTCACCACCAAGAGCGGGGCCAACTGGGAAGCATCCTGGGTGGGCGCGCAGGGCACGATCATTGCCAGCGACCTGCAGAAGCAGGTCAACGCTGGCACCCTGCCGAAGAACGCCTACACCGTCAAGGTGCCTAAGAGCAGCTCGTTCTGGACCCTTATCTTTAGTTACCTGCCGTTCCTGATCATCTTCCTGCTGTTCATGGTGTTCCTGAACCAGATGCAGGGCGGCGGGTCGCGGGTGATGAATTTCGGCAAGTCCAAGGCCAAGCTCATTACCAAGGACACACCGAAGACCACGTTCGCTGACATAGCCGGAGCAGACGAGGCAATCGAGGAACTCCAGGAAATCAAGGAGTTCCTGCAGAGTCCTGGCAAGTTCCAGGCAATCGGCGCCAAGATCCCCAAGGGCGTGCTGCTCTACGGTCCGCCGGGCACCGGCAAGACCTTGCTGGCCAGGGCCGTTGCCGGCGAGGCCGGCGTGCCGTTCTACTCGATCTCCGGTTCTGACTTCGTCGAGATGTTCGTCGGCGTCGGTGCTTCCCGGGTTCGTGACCTGTTCGAGCAGGCGAAGGCGAATGCCCCTGCCATCGTGTTCGTCGACGAGATCGACGCCGTCGGCCGCCACCGTGGTGCTGGGTTCGGCGGTGGCCACGACGAGCGCGAGCAGACGCTGAACCAGCTGCTCGTCGAGCTGGACGGATTCGACACCAAGGGCGGGGTCATCGTGATCGCCGCCACCAACCGGCCGGACATTCTGGACCCGGCACTGCTGCGGCCCGGCCGGTTCGACCGGCAGATCGTGGTCGCACAGCCAGACCTGGCCGGGCGGAAGGGCATCCTGCGGGTGCACGCTCGCGGCAAGCCATTTGGTCCTGACGTCGACCTGGATGTCATCGCCCGCCGTACGCCCGGCTTCACGGGGGCTGACCTGGCGAATGTCATCAACGAGGGTGCCCTGCTGACAGCGCGGGCCAATCAGACCCAGATCCAGATGGCCTCGCTCGAGGAGGCGATCGACCGGGTGACGGCTGGTCCGAAGCGCAAGAGCCTCATCCTGGCCGAGAAGGAGCGCAAGATCATTGCCTACCACGAGGGCGGTCATGCTCTGGTGGGGCACGCGCTGCCTAATGCTGACCCGGTTCACAAGATCACGATCATTCCGCGCGGGCGCGCGCTCGGCTACACGGCCGCCGCGCCGGCCGAGGACAAGTTCCTGGTCAGCCGCGCGGAGATGATGGACCAGCTAGCCATGCTCCTCGGCGGTCGCACCGCCGAGGAACTGGTCTTCCACGAGCCGACGACCGGCGCCGCGAACGACATCGAGAAGGCATCCTCGATCGCCCGCGGCATGGTCACCGAGTACGGCATGAGCGAGCGGCTCGGTGCGCGTAAGTTCGGCACCGGGGATGGTGAGCCGTTCCTCGGCCGCGAGATGTCCCATGCGCGCGACTACTCGGAGGAGATCGCGTCGGCGATTGATGACGAGGTCCGCAGGCTCATCGAGTCGGCGCACGACGAAGCCTGGGAGATCCTGGTTCAGTACCGTGATGTGCTCGACAACCTGGTGCTTCAGCTGATGGAGCACGAGACGCTGTCCCGCCAGCAGGTTCTGGAGATCTTCGCGCCGGTGCACAAGCGGCCGTCACGCGGTTCCTACACCGGCTACGGCAAGCGGCTGCCTTCCGACCGGCCGCCGGTCCTGACGCCCAAGGAGCTGGCCCTGACCGCGGCTTCGGACAGCCGCGACCTGCCGCCGGCGCTGGGCAACGGGCAGAGCGCCAGTGCTACCGGCCTGCCGGCCGGGCCCGCGCCGCAGGCTGGCGGATTCGCGAATCCGCTCGGCGGCGGGACCCCGTTCGGCGGGGCGAATCCGCTCGGCGGCGGGAACCCGTTCGATACCAAGCCCGGTACCGACCCGGCCGGGACGGAACGGCCGGACGATGCCGGCACCGGCGACGGCGAGGGTCATTGAGCGACGGCTTCGATCTGCCGAGGATCGAGCGCGCGGTCACGGAGATCCTTCTCGCCGTCGGTGAGGACCCGGAGCGGGATGGCCTGCGGGACACCCCGGCCCGGGTGGCGCGAGCCATGGCCGAGCAGTTCGGCGGCCTGCTGCTCACCCCGGCCGACGTGCTGACCACGGTGTTCGACGCAGATCACGACGAGATGGTGCTGGTTCGCGACATCGAGCTGTATTCGACGTGCGAGCATCACCTGGTGCCGTTTATCGGCCGGGCTCATGTCGGCTATATCCCGAATGAAAAGGGACAGATAACCGGCTTGTCCAAGCTGGCCAGGCTGGTGGATGTTTACGCCCGCAGACCGCAGGTACAGGAACGCATGACCAGCCAGATCGCCGATGCCCTGATGAACACCTTGGAGCCACGTGGCGTTATCGTCATCATTGAGGCGGAGCACTTGTGCATGTCCATGCGCGGAGTGCGGAAGCCTGGTGCCAAGACCGTCACATCTGCTGTCCGCGGCTGCTTCCTTAGCTCGGAGAGCACCAGGGCTGAGGCAATGAGCCTGCTAACGGACCGCCGCTGACAAGCATGTGACCCAATGCCGGGGTTTACCCCCGGTCTTTAGGCCCCGATGACTACGCTGATGCCCCGTGAGCCGGGGCCTGACCTACTTGTCCGAGATGACAGATCATAACGGGCCAGGCCCGGCAGAGCCCAGAACCGGTGACGACGAGCAGCCTGCCGGCCGTGCGGTCGACCGGAGGCAGTTGCGGCGCTGGGTGCCGTTGACGGCAGGCGTGATGTCGCTTCTCATCGGCATCGGCTACATCGTGGTCGGCGTGAATCCCAGCCTGACTGAGCGGCGCCTGCGGGGCCTGAGCTACCTGGGCAGCGTGACCCGCACCGCCGACATCATCATCGGCCTGCTGTTGCTGATGGTGTCCCATGGGCTGCGGCGGCGCAAGCGTCGCGCCTGGCAGGCCGTGGTCGCGCTGCTCGGCGCTGGCCTGCTCGTGCACCTGGTGACCGGCCTCATCGCCTTTGACCGGGACGGCGCCGCGCCGCCGCTGCGGCCGTTCTCCACCGCTATCTCCGTCCTGCTGATCGGGGCGCTGATCTGGTTCCGGCGCGAGTTCTACGCGGTCGGCGACCCGCGGACCCGGTGGCGGGCGTTGTGGGTGCTGTGTTACCTCGCGGTGGCCGACGTCCTGATCGGGCTGGCTTACATCTCGGTAAGCCGGGGCCTGCTGACCGACTACAGTCCCTGGCAGCGCATCAAGTCAGTCGTGTTCAGCCTGGTGGGATTCTCCGGGCCGGTTCAGTTCAGGGCCGCGAGCGGAGCGGATCACTTCGCTTTCGTCACCGGCGCGCTGGGCCTGTTCACCCTGGTGGTCGCTGCCTTCATGTTCCTGCGGCCGGCCCGCCGGGCCAGCCGCATGTCGGCCGCGGACGCGGGGCGCATCCGGGAATTGCTCGCCAGGCACGGTGACCAGGACTCCCTTGGCTATTTCGCGCTACGGAATGACAAGAACATCATCTGGTCGCCGTCTGGGAAGGCCTGCATCGGCTACCGGGTGCTGTCGGGAGTGATGCTGGCCAGTGGCGACCCGATCGGGGACGCGGAGGCATGGCCGGGCGCCATCAATACCTTCCTCGATGAGGCGGGCAGGCACGCCTGGGTCCCCGCGGTCATCGGCTGCGGCGAACTTGGCGCGGAGGTCTGGTGCCGGGAAGGCAACCTGACCGCGCTCGAGCTCGGCGACGAGGCGGTCGTCAGCGTGGCCGACTTCAGCCTCGAGGGCCGCGCCATGCGGAACGTCCGGCAGATGGTTGGCCGGGTCTGCCGGCAGGGGTATGTGGCGGAGGTCCGGCGGGTGCAGGACATTCCGCAGGCCGAGATCATCCGGCTGGTGCGCCAGGCCGATAGCTGGCGCGGCAGCCCGACCGAGCGCGGTTTCTCCATGGCCCTGGGCCGGGTGGGCGGCCCGGAAGACGGGCAGTGCGTCGTGGCGACCGCCACGCAGGACGGCGTGCTGCGCGCGGTCCTTCATTTCGTGCCCTGGGGTGCCGACGGTCTCTCGCTGGACCTGATGCGCCGGGACCGGTCTGCCGCGCCAGGCCTTAACGACTTCCTTATCGTCGAGGCCGTCAAGGCAGCCGCCGGTCTGGGGGTCAAGCGGATCTCGCTCAACTTCGCCGTCTTCCGGGCTGCGCTCGAACGCGGCGAGCGGATCGGTGCCGGGCCCGTGCTGCGCGCCTGGCGCGGGGTGCTGATCTTCCTGTCCAGGTGGTTCCAGATCGAGTCGCTGTATAAGTTCAACGCCAAGTTCAGCCCGGAATGGGTGCCACGGTTCCTCGTTTTCCCTGGCACCACGGACGCGCCGCGGATCGGCCTTGCTGCCCTGGAGGCGGAGGCCTTCCTGGTCTGGCCGACCATCGGGGCCGGCCGGATCGCTACCAAGCTGGGCCTGGGGCGGCGGCGCCGAATCGGGGCCAGCGCAGGGCAGCGTCAGCCAGGCAGCTGACACCGGCAGACCGGGGGAGACCGGCTCGGGTGTCCTGGCCGCGAACTAGATTGGCTGTCATGACCAGCGAAGGTGACCTGCTGATGGGTGCGTCACGGTGCCTGGTCATGGGCGTTGTCAACGTCACACCAGATTCCTTCTCCGACGGCGGGAGCTGGCTCGACCCGGACAAGGCCGTCGCGCACGGTCTTGAACTCGCCAGTCAGGGGGCCGACATCATCGATGTCGGCGGTGAGTCAACCCGGCCCGGCGCGCAGCGAGTGCCGGTGGCCGATGAACTCGGCCGGGTGCTGCCCGTGGTGACAGCCCTGGCCGCGGCCGGGTGCCGGGTCAGTATCGACACCATGCGGGCCGAGGTGGCGCACCGCGCGGTGTCGGCAGGCGCCGTGATGATCAACGATGTGAGCGGCGGCCTCGCCGATGCTGGCATGGTCGGGGTAGTGGCGACGACGGGCGTGCCCTACGTAGTGAATCACTGGCGCGGTCACAGCTCGGACATGTACGGCCCGGCTGTCTATGCCGACGTCGTCGCGGAGGTCAGGCAGGAGCTCAGCCAGCGGGTCGAGGCCCTCGTCGCGGCTGGAGCCAGCCCGGCTCAGCTCATCCTCGACCCAGGCCTGGGTTTCGCTAAGCTGCCAGACCACAACTGGAAGCTGCTGGCCCACCTCGGCACCATCGCGCACCAGCCTGGCTACCAGGCGCCGTTCCCGGTGCTGATCGCGGCATCACGGAAAGGCTTCCTGGGCAAGCTGCTGGCCGGACCGCACGGCCAGCAGCGGCCCTTTTCTGGCAGCGACGATGCGACCGTCGCTATCACGGCGCTGGCGGTAGCCGCAGGCGCCTGGTGCGTCCGGGTACACGCAGTGCCCGCAAACCTGGACGCGGTCCTGGTAGCGACCCGGTGGCGGCGGGAGAGCACGGCCGCGGGCGATGGCGGCTGATCTTCCGATGGCAGAACCCGCCGCACTGGACAGGATCTCGATCGTGGGCCTTCGCGTCCGCGGTCGGCACGGCGTCTTCTCCCATGAGCGCGCCAACGGCCAGGATTTCGTCATCGACGCAGTGCTGTGGCTGGACACCAGGCCGGCCGCTGCCGCTGATGAGCTGGCGCTGACGGCGGACTACGGATATGTCGCCGCGCGCCTTGCAGACATCGTGGCCGGCGAGCCGGTGGCACTGATAGAGACCCTGGCGGGCCGCCTCGCGTCGGCATGCCTGGCCGACGGGGCGGTTCAGGTCGCCGAGGTGACGGTGCACAAGCCGCAGGCGCCGGTTGGTCAGCAGGTTGACGACATCACTGTCACCATCCGGCGGAGCCGGGCGTGACCGGGATGCAGCCAGCAATCAGCCGTGGCGTAGTGCTCTCGCTCGGGAGTAACCTCGGCGACCGCCTCGGCCATCTGCAGCTCGGGCTGGCCGTGCTCTGTGGCGCCGGGCTAGGGTGCGGTGCGGTATCCAGCGTGTTCGAGACCGAACCGGTTGGCGGGCCCGAGCAGGACGACTACCTGAACGCGGTGCTGCTGGCTAGCAGCGCGCTGCCGGCCAGCGATATCCTCGCGCGCTGCCAGGCAGCCGAAGCCGCCGCCGGCCGGGTGCGGGCGGAGCGGTGGGGTCCCCGGACGCTTGACGTAGACATCATTACCTGCGGTGCAGAGGTCAGCTCGCGGCCGGAGCTGATGCTGCCCCATCCGCGGGCGCATGAGCGCGCTTTCGTGCTCGTGCCGTGGCTTGAGATCGCGCCGGATGCAACTTTGCCGCCATACGGGCGGATCGCGCGGCTGCCTGCTGCTACCTCGTCCGGGGTCCGCCGCCAGCCGCACCTGCGGCTCTCGCTGCCCGGAGGCGCGGCTGAGGAGGCTGCGGCCAGGTGAACCTGACTCGGCCGGGCACGCTTGCGGTGATCTTCGCTGGCTGTACGTTGCTCGCCTGGCTCGCGGTGCGCGCCACCTTCGAGAACCTGCCGCTGCTGCCGGTGACCGCGATTCCGGCGCTAGCCGCGCTGGCACTGGCGGAGACGGTCGTCGCCCGGAGCATCCGCGGCCGGCTGACCGGCCGACGCCCCGGCAAGCCGGTCGCGCCACTCGTGGTGGCCAGGCTAGTGGCGTTCGCCAAGGCGAGCTCAGCTGCCGCCGCCGCGCTGGGCGGGCTCGCCGCCGGCTACCTCGCCTATGTGCTTGGCCTGCTCGACAAGACGGTGCCGGCCCGTGATGCGCGCGTCGCAGGCGTGACCCTGGCCGCCGCAGTGGCGCTGCTCGCCGCGGCGACGTACCTGGAGCGCAGTTGCCGGGATCCGAACCCGCCCGACGACGACGAGCCGTCGCACGACCCGCGTGACGACTGGCGATGGCATTCTTGACAGCCCCGGCTGAGCTCAGTTCAGCCAGGTCAGAGAGGATTCTCGGCAGGCGTCAGACGAGAAGGCGGTGCGCAACCATGATCGGGCTCGGCCGACCGGACCGGACGGCACATGCAGACTGAAGCGGGGTCCGCTGGTCAGGAGCACCCGGCTCAGCTCGACATCGGCGTGGTGGGGCCTGGTCGGGTCGGTACGGCGCTGGCGGTAGCCCTGAGCCGGGCAGGCCACCGGGTGACAGGGGCGGCCGCCGTTTCGGCGGAGTCACGCCGGCGAATCGACAGGTATCTGCCGGGCACGCCGGTGCTCGAGCCAGCAGAGGTTATCGGCGCCGCGGATCTAGTGCTCCTGACGGTGCCTGACGATGTGCTCGGCGGACTGGTGTCCGGGCTGGCCGCAACCGGTGCCCCGGTGACCGGCCGTCTGCTCGCGCACGCCAGCGGCCGGCATGGCCTCGCAGTGCTCGACCCGGTTACCCGGCTGGGTGCGCTGCCTCTGGCGCTCCACCCGGTGATGACGTTCACCGGCCGACCGGATGACGTGGACCGGATTGCCGGCATCAGCTTCGGCGTCACGGCACCGGACCAGTTGCGCGCCGCGGCCGAAGTGCTGGTGCTTGAGATGGGCGGCGAGCCAGTGTTCATCGCGGAGGAAGATCGCGGCCTCTACCACGCCGCGCTGGCCGGCGCTGCCAATCACTTGGTGACCCTGGTGGTGCAGGGCGCGGATCTGCTGACGAAGGCCGGCGTGGCGCGAGCCGGCCAGGATGCTCGGGCCGCTGCTGTCGGCCGCGCTCGATAACGCGCTGCGGCTCGATGATGCCGCCCTGACCGGGCCGGTTGCGCGCGCCGACGCGGAGACGGTCGCCAGTCACCTCGATGCGCTCCGAGCGGCTGCGCCGGAGGCGCTTAGTGCTTACCTGGCGATGGCCAGGCTGACTGCCAGCCGGGCGCTCGCCGCCGGGACGCTGACACGCGGCCGATGCGCAGCGACTGCTCGACGTGCTCGCGGAGGGGTCGCGTTGACGGCGGCCGGGCGGCCTGCCGCCGTGCCCATGCCCATGCTGGCCAGGACCAGGAAGGGGGTAGCAACCGCGAGGGCCACGCTGGCCGGGCCTGTCGTGCTGGTGCCGACGATGGGTGCCCTGCACGACGGGCATCGCTCGGCGCTGCGGCTGGCGCGTGAGCTGGCCGGCCCAGCCGGTAGCGTGGTGGTGTCGATCTTCGTGAACCCGCTCCAGTTCGGGCCGTCGGAAGACTTCGGGCGGTATCCCCGGTCGCTGGACCAGGACCTGGCCATCTGCGCTGAGGAGGGCGTGAACCTCGTGTTCGCTCCGGACGGCACCCAGGTGTACCCGCACCCGCCGCAGGTCACCGTCAACCCGGGAGCTGCTGGCCGGGTGCTGGAGGGCAAGTCCCGGCCAGGCTTCTTTGACGGCGTGCTCACTGTCGTACTGAAGCTGTTCCAGCTGACCGCTCCTGACGCGGCCGTGTTCGGCCAGAAGGACGCCCAGCAACTGGCGCTGATCCGGCAGATGGCCGCTGATCTCGACCTCGGAGTGCAGATCCTGGCCGCGCCGCTGCACCGCGACCCGGACGGGCTGGCAACCTCGAGCCGGAATGCCTACCTGTCCGCAGCAGAGCGGGCCGCCGCGCTCGCGCTACCGCGGTCACTTGCGGCCGCAGCATCGGCCGCCGGTCAGGGTGCGGCCGCGGCCCTCGCCGCCGCCGGCGCCGTGCTCGACCTGGCGGCCGCCGCAAACCCGCCAGTAGAACTGGACTATCTGGTGCTGGCCGACCCGGACACCTTCGCCGACGTCGGGCCGGAGTACCAGGGCCGGGCCTTGCTGCTGGTCGCGGCCAAGGTGGGCGGCACCCGGCTGATCGACAACACCACCCTCGACGTCTCCGGACGGCGCTCGTGATCCCCGGTCGGCTGCTGGCTCCGGAACCGGGCTGGCGCAGGGATGCCGACGTCGTCGTCGTCGGTTCTGGTGTCGCGGGCGTGACCACCGTGCTGGCCATCCGCCGGGCGCTGCCTGCCGCGCGCATCCTGCTGGCCACCAAGTCCGTCCTCGACGATGGCTCTACCCGCTGGGCGCAGGGTGGCGTGGCTGCAGCGCTCGGCCCGGGTGACTCGCCCGCTGACCACCTGACGGACACGCTCGTCGCTGGCGCCGGCCTCAGCGACCCGCGCGCCGTCCGGGCCCTGGTTACTGAGGGCCCGGACGCGGTCAGGCGGCTGATCGGCATCGGCGCCGAGTTCGACCGCGAGCCATCCGGACCGCTCGCCCTGACCAGGGAAGGTGGTCACCTGCGGCGGCGGATCGCGCATGCTGGCGGCGATGCCACCGGGGCTGAGGTCTCGCGCGCGCTGCTTGCCGCGCTAACGGCGGCCGGAGCTAGCGCGGAGCTCGAGGTGATCGAGCATGCGCTGGCCATTGACCTGCTGCTGACGCCGGACGGCCGGGCGGCGGGCATAACCCTGCACGTGCTCGGCGAGGGCCAGACCGACGGCGTGGGTGCCGTGCAGGCCGGTGCGGTGGTGCTGGCGACCGGTGGCTTCGGCCAGATCTACTCGGCCACGACGAACCCACCGGTGTCGACCGGAGACGGCGTGGCACTCGCGCTGCGGGCCGGTGCCGACGCGGCAGACCTGGAGTTCGTCCAGTTCCATCCCACAGTGCTGTGGCTAGGACCGGATTCGCGCGGCCGGCAGCCGCTGATCTCCGAGGCAGTCCGGGGCGAGGGCGCTGTCCTCGTCGATGGCGCGGGCAGGCGGTTCATGGCCGGCCAGCATCCGCTCGCCGACCTGGCCCCGCGCGACGTAGTGGCCAAGGCGATCATGCGCGACATGATCGCGAGCGGCACCGACCACGTGTACCTGGACGGCCGCGGGCTAGGCGGCGATGTCTGGCAGCACCGGTTCCCGACCATCCTGGCCAGCTGCCGAGAGCACGGCATCGATCCGGTGACCGAGCCGATCCCCGTTGTGCCTGCCGCCCACTATGCCAGCGGCGGGGTCAGGACCGATCTGCACGGGCGGACGAACGTGCCGGGCCTGTACGCATGTGGCGAGACCGCCTGCACTGGTGTGCATGGCGCTAACCGGCTGGCCTCCAACTCGCTGCTGGAAGGGCTCGTCTTCGCTGAGCGCATCGCTGCCTTCCTCGGCCGCGGGCTGCCGCCAGCGGCCGAGCCCGCCGCCCATGACGCCCGCCCGGCCGGGCTGCTGGACCCGGCAATCGTCCAGCCGCTTCAGCAGCTGATGTCGACGAATGCGGGCGTGCTGCGGTCGGGCCGCGGACTGGCTGCCGCGGCCGCCGGACTGGCCGAACTCGGCAGCCACGAGTCTGACAAGCCCGACGCGGAGGCGTGGCAGGCGACCAACCTGCACCTGGTGGCGTCGGCCCTGGTGACCGCGGCGCGAGCACGAGAAGAGACGCGCGGTAGCCACTGGCGCGAGGATTTCGGCGACGAGAGCCCGGCCTGGCGCGGCCACCTGATCGTCTCGCTCGGCTCGTCCGGGCTGAGCTCGGTCTTCGAGCCGGTGCTCGATGACTGAAGCTGCGGCCGCCCATGGGACAGGCCCCGTTCCGTCGCTGAGCGCGCCGATAGCCAACAGGCTGACAGCGGCCGGACTCGATCCGGCCATGGTGGCCGCCTTCGTCCGGGCTGCGCTAGCTGAGGACCTGGCTGGCGGAATCGATGTAACCACCACCGCGACGGTGCCGCCGTCGGCAGCCGGCCGCGCCGAGCTCGTCGCCAGGACCGCCGGGGTCATAGCCGGTCTGCCGGTGGCCGAGGCAGCATTCTGGCTGGTGTCCGCGAACGGTCCTGGCCTTAGCGGCGGGACGCTGCCTGGTACCGCCGAGTCCGTGCCGCTGACGGCCGACGGTGACCGGGCATCCGCCGGGCAGGCCGTGCTCACCGTCTCCGGCCCGATCGCCGCTATCCTCACCGCCGAGCGGACCGCGCTGAACCTGCTCTGCCATCTCTCCGGGATAGCCACGCTGACGAGGCAGTGGGCGGACGCGATCGAGGGCACGGGCGCGCAGATCCGGGATACCCGCAAGACGTTGCCGGGCATGCGGGCGCTGCAGAAGTACGCGGTTCGCTGCGGGCATGGCGTGAACCACCGGATGTCGCTATCGGATGCCGCCCTGGTCAAGGACAATCACGTGGCGGCGGCTGGGTCGGTGGGCGCTGCATTCGCTGCTGTCCGGGCTGGTGCCCCCGGTCTCGCGGTTGAGGTCGAATGCGACACCCTCGCACAGGTCGCCGAGGCGCTGGCGGCCGGAGCCGACCTCATCCTGCTGGACAACTTCGGCCTGGCCGACATGGCCGCAGCAGTACGGCTGGCCGACGGCCGGGCGGTGCTGGAAGCCAGCGGCGGCCTTACCCTGGCCGGAGCCAGGGCCGTAGCGGAGACGGGAGTGGATTACCTTGCCGTAGGGGCGCTGACGCACTCGGCGCCGGCCCTCGACATCGGCCTGGACCTGGTCCAGGCCGGCTAGCGTGCGGGAGCGACATGCTGCTGACCATTGACGTCGGGAACACCAACACGGTGCTGGGCGTCTTCGACGGCGCCGACGTGGTCGAGCACTGGCGGATCTCGACCGACCCGGTGCGTACCGCCGACGAACTCGCCGTGCTGCTGCAGGGCCTGCTCCGGCAGAGCACGCTGTTCGCCGAGCCGGATGTCAGCGGCATCGCGCTCTGCTCGACTGTGCCGTCCGTGCTGCACGAGCTTCGCGAGATGTTCCGCCGGTATTACGGCGACGTGCCCGCGGTGATCGTGGAGCCCGGCGTGAAGACCGGCGTGCCGCTGCGCTACGACAATCCCAAGGAGGTCGGCAGCGACCGGATCATGAACGCGGTCGCGGCTGTCCACCTGTACGGGGGGCCCGCGATCGTGGTCGACTTCGGCACGTCGACGAATTTCGATGCCGTCAGCGAGCGGGGTGAGTTCGTCGGCGGCGCGCTCGCGCCGGGCATCGAGATTTCGGTGGATGCGCTCTCGCGCCGCGCCGCCCAGCTGCTGAAGGTCGAACTCACCCGGCCCGGCCGGGTGATCGGGAAGAGCACGGTCGAGGCATTGCAGTCCGGGATCATCTTCGGCTTCGCCGGCCAGATCGAGGGCATTGCCACCCGGATGGCCGCGGAGCTGGCACCACGCGATCCCAAGTCCGTTACCGTCATCGCGACGGGCGGCCTTGCCCCGCTGGTGATCGATGAGGTTTCCGTCATCGACGCGTACGAGCCGTGGCTGACACTGATCGGGCTGCGGCTTACCTACGAGCGCAACACGGCCGACCGTCACGCAGGTGACCATCATGCTGGCGACCATCATGCTGGCGACGGTCATGGGGGCGACCGGCACCTGGCCGACGGGCGCGGCACGGATACTGCGGTGACCGGCTGATGCCGGCCCCGGTAGCCTCAGGCAGATGACGGAGGACGAGAACCCAGCCGCGGCTGCCGCGGCCGGCGTACCCGAGCAGATGCAGGTGCGGCTGGCCAAGATTGACCGGCTGCGCGCCGCTGGCATCGACCCGTACCCGGTCGGCTACCCGCGAACTCACACGATCGCCGAAGTGCGCAGCGAGTTCGGGGAGCTGCCGCCCGACAGCGCGACGGGCAAGCGGGTCGGCGTGACGGGACGGGTAGTGCTGTACCGCAACGGCGGGAAGCTCTGCTTCGCGACCATCAGGGACGGCACCGGCGAGATACAGGTAATGATCTCCCTCGACCGGGCAGGTGAGCAGGCGCTCGCTGCCTGGAAGCAAGACGTCGACCTAGGCGATCATGTCGGCGTCACCGGTGAAGTCATCTCGTCCAGGCGTGGCGAGCTGTCTATCCTGGCCGACTCGTTCGCCATCACGGCCAAGGCGCTGCGGCCGCTGCCGGACAAGCACAGGGGCCTCACCGACGCCGAATCCCGGGTCAGGCAGCGGTACCTGGACCTGCTCACTAATCCAGCCGCTCGGCAGGCCGCGCAGGTGCGGGCCGCAGTCACCAGAGCGGTCCGGGAGGAATTGCACGTGCGCGGCTACCTGGAGGCCGAGACGCCGGTGCTGCAGACGCTGCACGGCGGCGCGAACGCGCGGCCCTTCACGACCCATATCAATGCCTTCAACCTGGACCTCTACCTTCGGATCGCGCTGGAGCTGTACCTGAAGCGGCTGGTGGTTGGCGGCATCGAGCGGGTCTACGAGATAGGCCGCATCTTCCGCAACGAAGGGGCCGACGCCACCCACAATCCTGAGTTCACCATGCTCGAGGTGTACCAGGCTTACGGCGACTACAACACCATGGCCACGCTGACCAGGGAACTGCTGCAGGCAGCTGCGGAGGCCGCGAACGGAAGCCAGGTCGCGCGCCGGCCGGACGGATCCGAAGTCGACATCAGCGGCACCTGGCGCGAGGCCACGGTGCACGGTGCGCTCACTGCGGCGCTGGGCGCTGAGGTCACACCGGACACTGACGAGAAGGAACTGCGCAGCTTCGCCGCGGCTCGCCAGATCGAGCTCCAGCCGGGCTGGAACCGGGCGCAGGTGCTGCTTGAGCTGTACGAGCGGCTGGTCGAGGCGCACACCGTCGAGCCAACGTTCTACCGGGACTTCCCGGTCGAGGTTTCACCGCTTACCCGGCAGCATCGTGATGATCCGCGGCTGGCCGAGAAGTGGGATCTGGTCGCTTTCGGCACCGAGATCGCCACGGCCTACTCTGAGCTGGTCGATCCGGTGGAGGAACGGGCGAGGCTGACCGCACAGTCGCTGCTCGCGGCCGGCGGTGACCCGGAGGCGATGCAGCTTGACGAGGACTTCCTCCGGGCTCTTGAGTACGGCATGCCGCCCAGTGGCGGCATGGGCATGGGCATTGACCGCATGCTGATCATGCTGACCGGCGCGCCCATTCGCGAGACCATACTGTTCCCGCTGGTCAAGCCTGGTTAGCCAGAATGGCGACTGCCCGGCCAGGGGGGGATCTGGCCGGGCAGTCCGGGGAGAGCCGAGTTCATTAAGTTGAGCCTGACCGGGCGGCGTCTGGCCCGGTCGGCTGCATCAGCCGATGATCCGGACGGCACCGTCGTAGTAAGGTGCGAAGTCTGACATCGGCTGTACCTGCACTACCTGACCGAAGGTCGGCGCGTCGATAAGCAGGCCATTGCCGATATAGATGCCGACGTGCTCGATGCCGGGGTAGAAGAACACCAGGTCGCCGGGCTGCAGTTCGCTTCGGGAGACGTGCTCGCCCTCGTTCCACAGGTCGCCGGTGTAATGCATGAGGCTGATGCCGATCTGGGCGTAAGCCCAGACGACGAGGCCCGAGCAGTCGAAGGCGTTGGGGCCGGCCGCGCCCCAGACGTACGGGTAACCGCGCCTGGTCAGCGCCTCCCTGAGCGCCTGCACGCCGACCGAGTTACCAGGAAGCTTGATGTTGGGGTACTGGCCGGTCCGCTGGAAGATCGCCTCGGCCTGCTTGTAGGCCTGGCTGTTGAAGAAGCTCTCCTTGCGCTGGATTGCCGCGACCTTCTTGGCTAGCTGCGCCGACAGCGTCCGGGCTCGCTGCTGCTCCTGGACAGCCGCCTCCTGCGCCCGCGCGGCCGCGGTTGCGGCGGTCTCGACTAGCCTGAGCTTCGCGCCGTTCTCCTGCTGGATCTGGGTCATGATCGAGGCACGGTTCAGCAGGTTCTGCGGCGAGGAACTCTGCAGGAGCTGCAGGGACGGGTTCATGCCTTCGGTCATGTAGCCCTCGACCGCTATCGCGCCGACTGCCGACTGATCCTGCGCGAGCAGGCGCAGATCCCTGGCTGCGCTCTCCTTGGCCAGGATGACGTCGGCTTTCGCCTGCTTGAGCTGGATCTTAAGGCCGTCGTACTGCTGGCCGAGGCTGTCGATCTGCAGCGATAGCTTATTGGCCTCGGCCAGCGTGGCCTTAAGGCTCGGATTGCCGGAGGCGGGCTGGGCGTCGGCGGTCGCGAGGGGGAGGATCGACGCACAGATGGCCACGGAGCTGGCCAGGACGGCCGCCCGGCGCCAGCGAGTGCTGCGGGAAGTCGCGATACCCGGTGCCAGCCACTGCGGTGCTACATGCCTGTTAAGTGGCATGTGCTTCACGTAGCGTGCTCCTCTCCTCATCCGCCTACCGGGTTAGCTGACGGGTTCGGGCCGGAGAAGCCCTACGGCGGGCCCTCGCGGCATCCGCCGAGTGGGCCTGCCGATTCACCCCGGGGATCTTGGGTCCCCGGCTCCCTGGCTGGCGTGCGCCAGACAGGAACTCGGCGGGTGCCGCGCGCCGCCCGGTTGTCCGGCCGGTCGCAAACGGCTAACAGCGATGGAGGTTAATCGAGACCCTCCGCACCGCGAGGCAAAACAGCGAAGATTTTTGCTTCGGGCGCTATCCCGGAGACCTATCTTCAGGCATTGCCGTTGGTGACTATCGCGGTCACGATACATAGTCCACGGTCGGTGCGCGCGGCCGCCGTGAATGTAGTCGTTTCCGCAGGTCAGACGGCGTGTCATGGCGCTCTGTAGCGTTGCGTGATCTGCGCGTGATCTGCATGGATAAGTACAGGGCCCCAAGTCGCAGCGAAATGTGCAGGCGTCGTAACAGTCAGTGCGCGGCCGTATTGCCATGGCTCGGCTTCGTTTGACATGCTGACATCCGGGGGGACGTCCCCCGAATCCCCCTGAGGGAGCTAACCTGCCCTGGGGATACCACCCGGAGCCCCGAGGACCTCATCCCGCGGCGCCGGCTGGCCGGTGGGTGTAGCGGAGGTGACAGCCGGATGGACTTCGCGATCAGGCGCGCGCGGACTCGCGACGTGCGAGCAATCCGGGCACTCATCGATGCCAACGCCGAGTCCGGCCGGCTGCTCGACAAGGCGACGGTCGCACTCTATGAGGACGTCCAGGAGTTCTGGGTGGCGAGCGGCCAGGAGGACGAGATCCTCGGCTGTGGCGCGCTCCATGTGATGTGGGAAGACCTCGCGGAGATCCGCACGCTGGCTGTCGCGGATGGGCATCAGGGATCGGGCATCGGCAGTCAGCTTGTCCTGACGCTGCTCGACGCGTGCCCGCGACGTCGGGGTGAGCCGCGTATTCGTGCTTACCTTCGCGGTCGAGTTCTTCCGCCGCCACGGCTTCACCGAGATCGAGGGGCAGGCGGCTACTCCCGACGTCTACGCCGAGCTGCTGCGCTCGTATGACGAAGGCGTGGCCGAGTTCCTCGACCTCGACCGGGTGAAACCAAACACGCTGGGTAACACCCGGATGCTGCTGCGGATCTGACTGCGCTCGCCGGACGACAGGTTCCAGGTCCGCTGATTCGCAACCAATCTGAACCAGGCCAGTGCCCGCGCACGGGTACCGGCGGCCAGCGGCCACTCGATCCGCGGTCAGTCCCATGACTACGACCATTGACTGTGATCGGCAGCGGCAATCGTGGTCGCGATGATGGCCGGTGGCCCGGGGCCGGCCAGGCGTGTTGCCAGCTAGCACCATTGACATGCACGTTGCGAACTGGGACATGCGTATCGTGCTTTACTAAGCGGATAGACCGAACGCAGCGGCTTTTCTCAGCTCAAGTGCATATGTGAAACAGGGTCTGAGAAATCCGCCCGAAGCCGTTGGCAACGGCAACCAATCCGGCACGGCAGCTACCCCATCAGCGACCAGGCCGGCCAATCCGGGTCAGTCGAGGAAGAAACGGCGCGGTGATATGGGCGAGGCCAGGATTACTCTTTGCTGGGAGTGCGGCAGAACGCGGCCGCCGTCCCGTGACTGGTGACAAACGCGCGTAGTCGCGCAGCGCGCAAAGTACTGATTACCAGCGACTGGCATGCGCCCGGTAACGTTCGCCGGTCCCGACTTCAAGAACGCAACCGCATTGCGGCACAATCAGATGATAAGAAGCCGCGTAACGTCGGCATGAGCCGTCGCCGGCTGGTCAAGCCGGCTCGCGAGATCGCCAGCGTGATGCCATAGCGTGAACGCCAGCCAGAGTCCTCAGGCGATCTTCCGGTGGCCGGCCAGGTGGTCCGGCGCGGCTGGCCCGGCTCACGGGCAGCAACGGCTGCGGGCGCAGGCAGGGCGGTCGGCAGGCAGCGGCAGGCAGGCAGGCCGTCGGCAGGCGCGGCCACGCCGTGGGAGGGCAAGCCGCGCGACGGGTGCATAGCTCGCCGCACCGGCGGCCCGCCCGTATCTGCAATACCGAAGGAGTACCTGATGAAGGACCTGTCAGTACTAACTCCGCCGCTGCTGATGGGCGCTGTAGTGGTGTTCGCTATTGTCGCGTTCCTGCGGCATGAGATGCGCCGTTCGCAGCGGGGACGCGAAGATCGGGCTGCCAGTATTTTTCCGGCCGAGCACTTCGAAGACTCCGATCCAGATAGCACGGCAGATGGGCATGGTACTTCGTCCGCTTCCGGTGGTGGGTAAGTACCGGCGATTACACTGAGTTACTGCGGACCTTCGGATTGTTCGGGCCTGCCACCACATCACCGATACCTAAACGGCAATCTTGAATTGTCAACCCGTCACGAGGTGGTATATCTTTAGCTAGCTAAAAGACTTCAGTGAAAGGCCGCAGCCTGATGGTGCAGAAGACCGTGGTAACGGTAGTTTGTGATCTCCC